>JAXDKG010000013.1:0-73480 GCA_034667225.1 Acidobacteriota bacterium | reverse complement strand
CAGAGCCCTGGAAGGGCGTAGGCATGGCCAGGGGCGCCAGCCCCGCGGCGGGGGAGGGGGCTCCCGGGCTCGCGCCCGGGGCCAATGCCTGCGTCCCTTCGGGACTTGGGATGTTGGTGGGCCTCTTACCTGGGGTTGAAACCCCAGGCTTTATGCCTGTGCCCCTTCGGGGCGTGAAGACGGGAGATATGTATAAGGTTGGGTTGAAACCCCCAGGCTAGACCGGCTCAGCCCCTACAGGGCTGTTCAGGCTAGGCTTTGGGGGCGCCGGAGCCGGCTTGCCCCAGATCTCGCCCAACGCGCGCTGGAAGTTGCCTCCCAGGACCAGCTCGATCTGGCGGTCCGTGTAGCCTCTCCGGATCAGGCCCTCGGTCAGCTCGAAGACCCGCCGCGGGTGCTTCAGGCCGACCACGTTGTAGCGCGGACGGACCCGGTTCGTGCGCGGATCGATGGCGTCGACGTCCGCGTCGCTCCCGAGCCCCACGTGCTCGATCCCGGCGACGCGGATCACGTGCTCGAAATGGTCGAGGACGTGGTCGAGCCGCGCCGGCTGGCCGCTCTTCAGGAACGCCGGGATGACCGTGATACCCATCACGCCGCCGCGCTCCGCCATCGCCTTGATCACCCGGTCCGACTTGCAGCGCGGATGGGCCACCAGCGCCCGGCAGTTCGAATGCGTGATCAGGACCGGCTGGCGCGAGAGACGGATGGCGTCCAGGCTCGTGCGCTCGGCCGTGTGCGAGATGTCCACCACCATGCCTACCTGGTTCATGGCGGCCACGATTTCCGCTCCGTAGGAGGTCAGGCCGTTGTCCTGGACCTCCTTGCAGCCGCAGCCCAGACGGTTGCGCGAGTTGTAGGTGAGCTGCGACACCCGCTGACCCACCTTGTGGAAGGTTTCCACGTCCGCGGCCGTGCGGAAATGGTCGGCATTCTGAAAACCGATCAGGATGCCGATCTTTCCTTCCGCTCCGGCCCGCGTGAAATCCGCGGCCGAGTCCATGCGGAGGAGGTACTGGGGATTGGCGCCGAGGAAGCGGTTCCAGCCCGTGGTCCAGCGCAGCGCCGCCTCGTAGGCGTTCGCCTCGTTGGGCTCCACCGCCGGATGGAAGACCCGGACGCCAGTGCTCAGCAGCTTGAGATAGTCGGCTTCACTGAAGGTGGCGGGCTCGCGCTGCCAGCCGTACAGCTTCGGCCAGTCCAGCGTCAGGAGTCCGAGCATGTCGATCACCATCGACCGGCCGACGAGGTCGATGGCCCGGGCGGAAACGCCGGTCTTGGTATCGCCGGCGGCAGCGAAGAGATTGAACCGGCCCCGGTTGACCATGGGGGCGGCCAAGACTCCCGTGCCGGCGAGTAGACCCGCTCTGAGAAACTCCCTGCGATTCACTTCTTTGCTTCTTCTGTCCTGTTAAGGTAGAGAAACTATACACACCCTTTTCCCGTTACGCCATACCCTCGATTACAATAAGGTCTACGTCGCCCCAATCCGTAGACCGCCACACCCCGGGAGGCCGTGCCTTGGACACGCTGCGCCAGGATCTCCGCTTCGCTCTCCGGCTGCTCCTCAAGAGCCGGGGGTTCACGGCTATTGCCGTGCTCTCCATGGCGCTCGGGATCGGGGTCAACGTGACGGTCTTCGGCATCCTCCATGGCATGCTCCTCCGGCCCTTCCCCTATGTGGAGCCGGAGCGGGTCGTCGCCCTTTCGACGGAGCATCCGCTCGTCAAGGGCCACTATGGCTCCTGGTCGTTCCTGGACTACGTGGACCTGCAGAACGAGAACACCGTCTTCCAGGGGGTGGCCGCCCACCGCGGCAGCGGGAACATGACCCTGGCGGGTCCCGAGGGACCGGAGCAGATCGCGATCGACGCCGTCTCGGCCGACTTGTTTCCTCTCCTCGGCGTCGCTCCGGTCCTCGGGCGCTGCTTCACGCTCATGGAGGACAGGCCGGATGGACCGCCGGTGGTCCTCCTCAGCCATGGCCTCTGGCAGCACCGCTTCAAGGGCGATCCCGGCATTCTCGGGCGCGAGGTGATCGCCGGCGGCAAGTCACACCGGGTGGTCGGCGTCATGCCCCCGGGCTTCGAGTACCCGGACGTCCGCCAGGCCTGGGTGCCGCTCGGAAGCCGGTGGGCCGAGGGCGCACGATCCGAGCGCATCCTTCAGGTCAAGGCACGCCTGCGGCCGGGGGTCTCCCTTGAGGAGGCGCAGGCCGAGGTGAGCACCCTGCTACGCCGTCTGGAGGAGCTGCATCCGGAGACCAACGCCGGCTGGCGTGCATCGGTGGAGCCGCTGCGGCAGAAGCTCGCTCCGCCCGAGATGCGGCCGCCCTTCTTCGTCCTGGCCGGAGCGGCTGCCTGCCTCCTGCTCCTCGCCTCCGTCAACGTGAGCAGCCTGCTGCTCGCCCAGGCCGGAGGGCGGCAGAAGGAGCTGGCGATCCGGGCGGCGCTCGGATGCAGCCGCGGCCGGATCATCCGCCAGCTCCTCACCGAGAACGTGCTCCTGGCCCTGGCCGGCGGTACTCTCGGCGTGCTGCTCTCGATTCCGGGGCTCGGCACCGTCAGCCGCGCCCTGGCACCGATCCCGTTCTGGATGCACTTCACCCTGGACGGGCCGGTCCTGCTCTTCGCACTCGCGGCATCGGTAGCCTGCGGCCTGCTCTTCGGGCTCGTCCCGGCCCTGCAGGCGGCGGGGATCGAGCTGCGCTCCATCTTCAAGGACGGAGGCGGAACCCGGCGCAGGAGAGGGAACAGTCTCCGGGCGGTGCTCGTCGTCGGGGAGGTCGCGATCGCGCTGGTCCTGCTGATCTGCACGTCGCTTTTCCTGCGGAGCTTCGTGCAACTGCGCAACGGCGAGCCCCGGCTGGTCTCGGGCGACCTCCTCACCCTCTGGACGACGCTCCAGGGGGAGGCCTACGACGAGATGAGGAGCCGGGCGAGCCGGGCCGAGGACCTCGCGCGGCGGCTGGCGGCCATCCCGGAGGTCGACGCCGTGGCCGCCGGGGCGGTGCCGCTCTACGACACCGGGACCCGCGGCCGGATCGCGCTCGCAGGGAAGACCTTCGCCGCCGGAAAGGAGCCCGTCCCGCTGACCTCCGGCGTGACCTCGGGCTACTTTCGCGCCCTGCGGTTGCCCCTCCTGCACGGCAGGGCCTTCACGGACCGGGAGTCGGTGAGCGGGGCCGCGGTCGCCGTGGTCAACCAGGCCTTCGCCCGCCGCTTCTTCCCGGGTGAGCCCGCGGTCGGGAAGCGCCTCCGCCTGCTCGACCTGGAGGAAGCAGGATGGATGACGATCGTCGGCGTTTCCGGCGACCTGACGACGGACCCCTGGAAGCCGGTCGAGCCGCAGATCTACGTGCCTCCCTTCTACCAGCAGATCCGCGCCATCGGTATCGTTCTGCGCATACGGAGCCGCACCCGGAGCGCCCGCGACGGCATCGTGGAAAGGGTCAAGAAGGAGCTGCGCGCTGCCGACCCGGGCCTGCCGCTCTACGACGTCCACACCATGGAAGAGGTCCTGGACCAGGATCTCGCCGTCGAGCGGGCGGTCAGCGAAGGGATTGCGCTCTTCGGCGCGATCGCGCTCTTCCTGGCGGCGATCGGGATCCATGGCGTGCTCTCCTGTTCGGTGAGCCAGCGGGTGCACGAGTTGGGCGTGCGGATCGCGCTCGGAGCGAAGCGCCGCCACATGGTGGCTCTCGTGCTGGTGCGCGGCATGGCGCTGACCCTGGCAGGGATCAGCCTCGGCCTGGCGGGGGCGCTCGCCGCCACCCGCCTGGTGGCCGCGCAGCTCTACGGCGTCAGCCCGACCGACCCGGCGAGCTTCCTGGCCATTCCGCTCCTCCTCCTGGCTGTGGCGCTCGCCGCCTGCTGGGCGCCGGCGCGGAGGGCGATGGACGCGGACCCGATCGAGGCAATCCGGAGCAAGTGACTGAGTTGGCCCCTCCTTTGCAAAGTTGAGGAGTGACGCCAGTACGGGTCTCAACACTCACTCTCACAAAGGAGAACCTCATGGCGCATGATGACAAAGACAAGGTACATCCGGTCGGCAGTGGTACGGGCGCGGCCGCTGGCGCAGCCACCGGTGCTGCTATTGGTACGGCGGTAGGCGGACCGGTCGTCGGCACGCTGGTTGGAGCCGCGGTCGGAGCGGTTGCCGGAGGCCTCGTCGGCCACGGTATTGCCGAAGCCGTCAATCCCACCGAGGAGGACGCCTACTGGCGGAACAACTACAGCACGCGGCCTTACGCCCAGGGCAGCGGCCGTGAGTACGAGCACTATCAGCCCGCCTACAAGTACGGCTGGGAGTCCAAGGGCCGCTACGCGGACAAGACCTGGGACCAGGCCGAGAACGACCTGGAGCGCGGCTGGGACACCGCCAAGGGCGCGTCCAAGCAGACCTGGAACGAGGCCAAGCACGCGACCCGCGATGCCTGGCACCGCGTCGAGGGTGCGCTGCCTGGTGACGCGGACCGCGACGGCCGCTAGTACCTGGCATTCTTCTTCCTGAGACCCGGATGAGCGAGCCTCATCCGGGTCTCTCTGTATTCAGGGGTTCTGCTACGCTGCCCCCCGAAGGAGGACTTCTGGTGTACGCAACACATATCCGCCTCTCTGTCCTAACCCTCGCTCTTCTCGGCTTTGCAACTCTTGCCCAGTCCGACGACGACACCTCCCCCCGCTTCATCGCGGACGAGGCCGTCTTCACGGTCGTGGGCGATATATCCGGCGTTTCGCTCCAGCCTCAGCCCGGCGGGAGCGGCCTCGCCTTCCCCACCTCTGTAATTCATGCAGGAGACGACCGGCTGTTCCTCACACTGCGCGACGGCCGCATCGTCATCTACTCGGGCGGCGCGGTGCTCCCGGCTCCGTTCCTCGACATCCGCAGCCTGGTGGACACCCAGGGCGAGGGCGGGCTGCTCTCCGCGGCCTTCCACCCCCGCTTCGCCCAGAATGGCTTCCTGTTCGTCAACTACACGGACAAGGCCAGCTTCGACACGATCATCGCCCGCTACCAGGTCTCGCCCGGCAATCCCAACCAGGCCGACCCGGCGAGCGCCCGGGTGCTGCTCCGCATCGACCAGCCGTTCTCCAACCACAACGGCGGGCAGATCCAGTTCGGACCGGAGGGCTATCTTTACATCGGCATGGGGGACGGCGGCGCGGCCAACGATCCCGATTGCCGGGCGCAGCGCGGCGAGACTCTGCTCGGCAAGATGCTGCGCATCGACGTCGATCAGAACGTGAATTCCGCCCCGTTCTACGGCATCCCGGCGGACAACCCGTTCCGCGGCTCGAATGACAGCATTCCGGATGAGGTCTGGGCCTCGGGCTTCCGCAATCCCTGGCGCTTCTCCTTCGACCGCTCCACCGGCGACCTCTACGTCGGCGACGTGGGGCAGGGCCAGCGCGAGGAGATCGACCGCCAGCCCGCGAACAGCAACGGCGGCGAGAACTATGGCTGGAAGGTGATGGAGGGGACGCTCTGCTTCAGCACCGCGTCCTGCCCGGGCACGACTCCCACCTGCAACTCGTCGGCGCTGACCCTGCCCATCCTGGAGTACCAGAACTCGGGCGCCAACTGCTCGGTCATCGGCGGCTACGTCTACCGCGGCACCGGCGTGCCTCAGCTCTCCGGGCATTACATTTTCGGCGACCTCTGCTCCGGGCAGATCTGGGCCGCCAAGACCAACGGCGCCGGCGCCTGGCAGGTCTGGCGGGCCGCCGAGGTAGGACAGAACCTGATCGCATTCGGCGAGGACCGCCGGGGCGAGCTCTACGTGGCCACCAGCTCGGCCCTCTACAGGCTCGAAGCTTCGGGCGGACCGGAGGAGCCGGCCGCGGCCGACAGCGTCGGGCTTTTCGATCCGGCAACCATGACCTTCCACATCAGGCCTGACTCAGGATCGCCCGACATCACCTTCCGCTTCGGCAAGCGCCGCAAGGGCTGGCTTCCCGTCGCGGGCGACTGGAACGGCGACGGCCGCGACACCGTCGGGCTCTGGGACCCGAGGAGCTTGAGCTTCCACCTCAAGAACTCGCTCTCCGGTGGCGCGGACGACCTGCGCCCCTTCATCAGGAGGGTCAAGGCCGGCTGGCTCCCCCTCGCGGGCGACTGGGACGGTGACGGCCGCGACGGCATCGGCTTCTACGACCCGGGCAACGGCACGTTCCGGTTCAAGCAGGACCCCACCTCAGGCCGCCTGATGGGCCTGACCGTGCGCATCGCGGAGTGGCAATCGGGGATGATCCCCCTCGCGGGCGACTGGGACGGTGACGGCAGCGATTCGGTGGGCCTGTTCGATCCCGACACGAACACGTTCCGCCTCCTGAACGGCCTATCGAGCGGTACTGCCGGCGGTGCCACCGTGGTCTACGACTTCCCGGACGGAGCCAGCCTCCTGCCCGTGGTCGGAGATTGGGACGGGGACGGGATCGACACGCCCGGTTTTTACAATGTGGGCTCGGCCGAGTTCTCCCTGACCGGGAAGACAGGCACGGCGATCGAGACGGTGTTCCAGCTCGGGGAACCGGGAAGGGCACAGGTGCCGCTGGCGGGGGCTTGGTAACTAGAAGCCGGGGACGGTGACGCTCTTCCCGTTGTGCTCCGGCCCCAGGGAGAGCAGGAAGGGCGCCGCCCGCTCGGCCCACTTCTCCGGCCCGGGGTAGCTCTTGGCGGACTGGCCGTAGCAGCTCTCCAGCAGCTCGGTGTGGATCACCCCGGGGTTGAGCGACACGGCGGCCAGCCCGCGGGGGAGCTCCTCGGCGAGCGACCGGGTGAGCCCCTCGATCGCCCACTTGGTGGCGCAGTAGGGCCCGACCTCGGCCGCCGTCGAGCGGCCCCAGCCGCTGCTGAAGTTCACCACCACCCCGCTACCCCGCTGCAGCATGGAGGGCAGGAGGTGGCGGATGACGTAGTAGGCCCCCTTCAGGTTCACGTCCACGACCAGCCCGAACTCCTCCTCCGGCACCTCCCAGAGCGGAGCGTTCGCATTGATCACGCCGGCGTTGTTGATCAGCAGGTCGGGGGGGCCGTGGCTCTCGAGGACCTTCTCGGCCCAGGTCTGCACCTGGATGTTCGAGGCGACGTTGACCACCTCGAAGCGATGGTTGGCGTCCAGCAGGCCGCGCATCTCCTCGATCCGGGCGCGGGAACGCCCGCAGCCCGCCACGCGGTGGCCCATCCCCGCGAGTCGCAGGGCAAGCGCGCGGCCCAGACCCCGGGTCACGCCGGTAAGGACGACCGTACGGCCTTCGCTGCTCATGAGCAGCACTAAGCATATCAGGCCATCTCGAACTCGGCGATCACCGGCAGATGATCGCTCGCCACCCGGGAGACCTGCAGGCGGCAGCGCCGCACCGTGAGCAGCCGCAGCGGACCGCGGAAGTAGATCCGGTCCAGCCCGCCCTGCGGCGAGAACGACGGGTACGTGGCGATCGCGCCGCGCCGGCCCGTCTTGCTGTCCGTGGCGCAGCGGAAGCCCAAGCCGTTCGTGAACGTCGGCCAGAGCAGCGACCGCCAGTCATTGAAGTCGCCGCCCACCACCATGGGCGTGACCTCGGGCACCCCGCCGAACTCGTGGGAACGGCTGAGCAGCTCGATCTGCTGCAGGCGCTCCCGGGCGGAGAGCCCGAGGTGGAGGTTGAAGACCTCCAGCTGCATCCCATCGTTCACCTGCACGCTGGTGTGCTGGCAGCCGCGCCGGATCCAGCTCTGGGCCACGGAGAGGTCGATATTGCGCTCGCGCAGGATGGGGAAGCGGCTCAGGGTGGCGTTGCCGTAGCGACCCTTGCGCAGGCTCACGTTGTGCCCGAGCGCGAAGTGGGGATAGCCGGCCTCCTGAGCCAGCTCCTGGGCGAGGTTCAGCTCCCGCGAGCGCGGCGCCCCCTCGTCCACCTCCTGGAGCAGGACCACGTCGGCCCCGTAATGCTGGAGGACCCTGATGATCCGCTCCGGGCGGAAACGGCGGTCGACCCCGATCGCGCGGTGGATGTTGTAGGTCAGTATCTTCAGCGGCAGAGAAGTTCCCGATCTCATTCGTCCCATATAGTACCGTCATGCCACCCCGGCGTCTCTCCAGGGACGACCTCCCCCTCCTGGCGGTCCTGGCGGCAGCCCTGCTGCTCTGGGCCTGGATCTGCGCTCCCGTGATCGCCGGCACGCGGACGTTCTTCCTGCGCGATGCCTTCACCACCCACCTGCCCTACAAGGCGTTCGGAGCCGAGCAGCTCCGCCAGGGGAAGATACCCGCTTTCAATCCGACCTGGGGACTGGGCCAGCCGTTCCGGGGCAACCCGAACGCGCTCCCCTTCTACCCCGGCAACGTCCTCTACCTCGCCCTCCCCTTCTGGAGCGCCTTCGGAGCCCATTTTGCCCTGCACTGGCTGATCGCGATGATCACCATGTACGCGCTGGCCCGGGGGCTCGGGCTGGAGAAAGCCGGCGCGCTGCTCGCCGGGATCACCTACGCCGGCTCGGGCTGGATGCTCTCCGCCATGACTTTCTACAACCTGCTCGCCGTGGCGGCCTGGTGGCCGCTGGTGCTCCTGGGTGCGGTGAGGGGAGGCCGGCGGGGGATCGCCCTGGGAGGGATCGCCTGCGGTCTGGCCCTGCTGGGCGGCGAGCCGGTGGCGGCGACGCTCGGCCTGGTGCCTCTGCTTCTCGTCGCGGTCCAGCACCTCGGCTGGAAGCGGGGTTTCCTCACGGCCGTGGCGATCGGCGCGGTGGGCCTGCTGATCGCGCTCCCCCAGGTGGTGGCGATGCTGCGGGTGCTCCCCTTCACCTACCGGGGCGCCCACGGCATGTCCGCGGAGCAGGCGGCGAGCTTCACGCTTCATCCGCTCCGGCTGGTCGAGCTGCTGGTCCCCTTCCCCTACGGCCGGCCCACGTGGCTCGGCCGGTACGGCATCTGGGCAGTCTCCATCTTCCCGAACATCCCGCTCTTCCTGACCCTCTACTCCGGAATCGTGGGGCTGGCCCTGGCGCTGCCCGGCTCCCGCAGCCGGCCGGCCTGGGCGGGGCTCGCGGCAGGTGGCCTGGCGCTCGCGATCCTGGGCGGGTACGCCGGGGATCTCCTCACCAGCCTGAGCTTCGGGCTCTTCCGTTACCCGGAGAAGTTCCTCTTCTGGCCTGCCCTCGCCGTGCCCCTGCTCGCGGCCTGGGGGCTGGAGCGGGTGCTCGCGGGCGGGCGGCGGTGGATGCAGATCACCGGGGCCGCCGGCCTCCTCCTCGTCCTTCTGGGCGCGGTGGTCCGCGTGCTGGCTCCGGCGGTGCTCGCGGGCGCATGGCAGGGATTCCAGCGCCTGGGCCAGGCGCGGGACGAGGCCCTCGCACTGCTGTCGCTCCAGATCTCGTCCTGGACCGTGGCGCTCCTGGTTGCCGGCGCGGCGCTCCTGGTCGCAGCCTGGGCGATCTCCCGAAAGACCCGCTGGTCCGCAGCCTTAATCATAGGCGCGCAGCTCGCTCTCCTGACGCAGCTCTGGCCGCTGGTGGTGACCGACGCGACAGCCCCCTACAGGGAGCCGGCTCCCTGGGCGAAGCGATTCGGCCCGGGCGCAGCCGTGCTCAACACGGCGCTCGCGTTCCCGCCCTGGGGACCCGATCCCGCCTACGTGCTGAAGTCCGGCACCCGCATCCCGCTGGAACGCGCCACGGCGCTCGACCTCGATCCCGCGCCCGGCGTGCTCCACGGCCTGACCTACCCCTTCGCGCCCGATCTCGAGGGGATGCAGAGCCCGCTCTTCAGCCTGATGCTGTACAACCTGCCGCGGTTGAAGGGTCCGCAGCGGGTCAACTGGCTGCGCGTGCTCGGGCTGGACGCTCTCGTCCTGTTCGAGGACGTGGACATCCCGGGGCTCCGGCTCGAAGACCGCGCCACCCGCTTCGGCGTCGAAAGCCGGCTGTACCGGGTCGAGTCCCCGGCGCCGCGCGCCTGGTGGCCCGACGAGGTGCGCGTGGCGAAGAGCCCGCCCGCCGCGCTGTGGGCGGTGAGCAACATGCCGGACCCGATCGCATCCGTGGTCGTCTCCGAGCCGGTGGAGCATCGGCCGGGCGGCCGCGTGCGTCTCCTCTCCGACGAGCCCGACCGCATCGAGCTGGAGGTCGAAGGGCCGGGAGGGCTCGCGATCGTGCGCCGCGCCTGGCAGCCGCTCTTCGAGGCGCGCACCGGCGGCCGCACCGAAGGAAAAACGCTTCATACCCTGCTCGTGGACTTGAACCTGATGGGGATCGTAGTGCCCGCCGGAAAGCACCGGGTGGTGCTGGAAGTGCCGGCCTGGCCGGAGATCGTGGCGGGGTTGGTGGCGGTGCTGGTGCTGATGCTGGCGCTCCTGGTGCTGCTCCGCAGGGGTCAGGGGGTGAGGGGCGCCGACCGCGCAATCGCCTCGATATAGGACGTGTCCAGGATCTCGCTCACCGGCGGATAGTCGGGGATGAGGTCCGGGTATTGCTGCACTGCGAGGTCGCCGAACATCCTGTAGGTCTCACCGAACAGGTTCGGCGAGCCGGGCTCCAGGCCGAAGAGCCGCACGTTGTCCTTGAGCGTGCTCACGGCCGAGCCGCCAAGCGCCACGTTGAGGCCCGTCCGGTCGCGCTCGTTCACTCCCATGTAGTACCCCAGCCAGTAGTTCGTGTCCGCGCCCGGCTCGCCGTAGACCTCGACGCTGATCTCCGAGGCACGATGGAACACTCCACCGTTGACCCGCACCTGATATGAGCCCTCGAAGATGGCCGAGAGCATGCTCTCGACCGTCGCGCGGTGGCTACGCATCCACCTGTCGATGCCGACGATCACGTTCGGCATCTGCGAAATGTCGTCCTCGCTCGAAATGATCGGAACCAGACCGCCTTTGTTCTTGGCGACGGTCACGTCCCCCGGCGTCCGGGTGACCACGGCGTCGACGCAGACCTTGCGCTTGTCGCCCACGAGCCGCCCCTGGTCGATCACCGCCCGAAGCTCGCAATGGCCGTCAACGTACCTCTTCGCCGCGTCGAGGGGGCTCCAATTCCTGGCCCAGTTCAGGCAGTTGCGGTCGTAGGTCCTCTCGTCCGGGTTGTTGCACACGGCGTTGTCGCGCAGCCACTTCTGGGCGAGGTTCCAGCCGCCTTCGTAGAGCACGCCGGCCACCAGACCGCCGCGGGCGCTGGCCGGGTCCTCCTTCCAGCCCGGGGGCCCCATGAACTTGTCCTCGCCGCGGGAGTAGCCGGCCGAGCCCACGATTCTGGCCTGATAACCGGGGCCGAAGCGCCTGATCCCGTCGTTGACCTGTTTGAGGAACACGGCCGCGCCGTCGCCCGAGATCGCCACGAAGGGCGCGCCCTCGGCCGGGTCGGGCTCTCCGCTCGCCAGCTTGTCCGCGAAGGTGACCAGGGCCGCCCGCAGGATGTCGGTGTCGTCCTCGCGGACCAGCTTGAGGTTGACGCCGCTCCGGCACATCGGGCTCCCCTTGGTCGCCTGTTTGCCGCCCACGGCGTACAGGATCCCCATCTGGGCGTTCCAGATTGGATGGAAGAAGCGGACTTCCGGCAGGTCCGAACAGTCTGCCGTGGCGCCCGCCGCGCCGGAGCCCGCCGCTGCCGGCGTGGCCTCGGGGGGGTCGGACTCGAGAAGCGGCGCGATCTCGTCTTTCAGCCCGGGAGCGAAGCGCCGGATGCTGAAGTACGCGGCGGCCAGCAGCGCCGCGATGATGATGAGCTGCCCTAGCCGGGTGAGCTTCATCTCGGGCTCAGGGCGTCACGGGTTGAGGCCGCCCAGCAGCTCGTTCATGGCCGGCTGCATGGACGCGACGAAACGTTCCGTCTCTTCGATCTGCTCGACCACGCTGCTCATATAGCCGGCGACCTCGGTGGCGCTGAACTGCGACGCCGTCACGCGGCCGAGGATCACCTCGAAAACGTCCAGGAAGGCCCCGAGCTGTGCCACGCAGGTCTGGTCGCGTTTCTGGCACTCCACCAGCAGCTCCCGCTGCTTTTGCAGGATGCTGACATGCCACTCCCGCGTGCGCGCCGTGGCCGGCTCCTTCTGGGCCAGGGCGCGCAGCCGCTCGATCTTACGGTCGATCTCTTCGAACCGCGAGTCCACGGACGGCGGACCGGCTGGCGAGACATCGGCCTCCTTGCCCTTCTGCTGCTTGGGTTTGGTGACCCGCTCCCAGCGGTTCTGCGCAAAGCCCGCGGGCGGCGGGGGCGGCGGCGAGAACTTGCCGGGGGCGGAAGAAGCTGCGGGGAAGGAGACTCCCGACTCGTCCGCGCCGGGCGCCGCCGGCCGGATGTTGGCCAGGATGTGGAGATACATCACCCTTTCCCGCACGAAGGACAGGTAGGAGGTCAACATGTAGTTGAGCTGCTGGAGGATGCCCCCCGAGTCCTCGCCCCGTTCCTGAAGGACCTTGGCCACCCGGTCGCGAAGCTCCACCAGCCGGCGGTAGACCTGCATGTAGTCCGGCAGCGCTCCGCGGCGGATCCAGTTCACGACCGGCGGCTCCAGGAGCTGGGCCTCGATCTTCTGGCGCAGGACCTCGCGCTCCGCTTCGACCTTGGCTTCCTGCTCCCTCCGCTCCTCGTCCAGGACCTGCTTGTGGAGCGACGTGCTCGTCGAGGCGAAGACCGTCCAGCCGGTCGAGCCCAATCCCCAGAGGATCAGCGGCAGCGGATTGGCGAGAGCCGCGGAGGCAGCCAGGCACACCGCGCCGGAGATCATGTTCCCCGGCGAAACCACCGCCTTCTTGAGGCTTCTCTTCCAGAGGGTCTTCGCGTCCATCTCGCGCTGGAGTCTACTTGGCTTTCGCGTCCGCCGGGGAGTAGAGCAGGTCCAGGAGCTGCTTCTCGACCGCCCGGAACTCGGCCGCCGACTTGAGCGCCACGTCGCGGACGGCAAAGTAGGGCACATCCACCTTGTGCAGGATGCGCGCCGGCCGGGAGGAGAGGACGTAGATCGTGTCGCCCAGGTAGACCGCCTCGGACACGTCGTGGGTCACGAAGAGGATGGTGTTGTCCTCCGTGCGCGAGACGTCCAGGAGGAGGCTCTGCATCCCCCAGCGGGTCTGCGGGTCGAGGGCCCCGAAGGGCTCGTCCATGAGCACGATCTTGGGCCGGTTGATCAGCGTGCGGGCGATGGCCACCCGCTGCTTCATGCCGCCGGAGAGGTCCTTGGGATAACGGTCGGCGAATTCCGCCAGCCCCACCGATTGGAGATACTTCTCCGAGCGCTCGTTGCGCTCCTGCTTGGGCACGCCCTGCAGGCGCAGGCCATATTCCAGATTTTCCCGCACCGTGAGCCAGCCGAAGGAGGTGTAGGCCTGGAACACCATGCCCCGCTCGCGGCCGACGTCCTCGACCGGCGCGCCGTCGACGAGGATCTCCCCCTGGGTGGGAGCGAGCAGGCCGGCGATGGCCTTCAGGATCGTCGACTTGCCACAGCCCGAGGGGCCGAGCACGACGACGATTTCCCCCGTCCCGGGCTTGTCGGCAATGTCGAAAGAAACGTCCCGCACCGCTTCGGTCGCCCGGCCGGTACGGTCGATGTAGGAAATGTGGAGGTCCGACACCCTCAGCTTGGCCGTCCCCGCGCACGGCTCGTAGACATAGCTGCCGGCGTGCTGGTCTCTTGACGGCGGGGTGACGGCGACGGTCCCCGGCTCGCCTGACGCGGCCGGGATGGAAGGGGGCTCGCCGCTCACGCCGTCTCCCTCCAGCGGAAGAGAAGCGAGCTGGCCAGGCGGATGAGGGTATCGGTCAGGAGCCCGATGCCGCCGATCACCAGCAGGCCGGCGAACGACCAGGAAGCTTTCTGGTGGGTGCGCGCGAGCTCCACCATGTAGCCAAGCCCATGCTCCGGGTTCACCGCCTCGGCGAGGATGACGTAGGTCCAGGAAATGGCGTTCATCACCCGGAACGAGTCGAAGATCTCGGGCAGGGCCGCCGGCACGAGCACCGTGCGGACCACCTGCCAGCGGGAGGCGCCCAGCGTGAGCGCGGTCTGGATCAGCTCCTCCGGCACCAGCCGGATGGCTGTGACGACGACCGGCAGCAGGTAGACGAATACCCCCAGGAACAGAAAGGCGATCTTCTGCTCCTCGTAGATTCCGAACCACAGGATGAGGAGCGGGATGAACGCCGAGATCGGCATGTAGCGCAAGGGGGCCACGACCGGCTCGAAGAAGCGGTTGATCACGTCGAAGGACCCCATCAGGATCCCGAGCGGCAGCGCCACCGCCGAAGCAAGGAGGAAAGCGATCGCGATGCGCCGGGTCGAGACCAGGATCGACCCCCACAGGTCGTACTGAATGAAGAGCTGCAGGGTGCCGCGGACCGTCTCCGTCGGGGACGGCAGGAAGTCGGGAGGCGCGAAGCCGCCATAGCTCAACAGGCACCAGGCGCCGATGACGAGCGCCGGGGCGAGCAGCCCCAGCGCCATCGCGGTCGTCCGGGGCAGCGGCTCGCGCAGGGCGAACGCACGGGATCTCTTCTTTCTTGCCATGCTGCGCGGTCTATTGAGTCGCCAGGACCACCTTGATGTCGGTCCGGCGGTTCAACTGGCGTCCCGCCTCCGTGGTGTTGTCGGCCACCGGGTTCTCCGAGCCGCGGCCGATGGTCTGGAAGCGCGCCGCGTCGATGTTGGGGAACGTCTTCAGGATGTAATCCTTCACCGCGAGGGCCCGCCTCTCGGAAAGCGTCAGGTTCGTCCTCGCCGAGCCGGTCGCGTCGGTGTTCCCCTCGACCCGCAGGTAGGTGTTGCCGAACGAGGTCATGCTCTCCCCCAGGGCGTCCAGGACGATGAAGGAGCCGGCCATGATCTCGTCCGATCCCGGAGTGAAATGGATCTGGATCTGCTTGTTGATGATCGCGCGGTCCTTCTCCGAAGGAGCCTGGGCCGCGAGCTTCGGCTCCTCGACCTTCTGGCCGGGGTATTGCGCGGCCAGCACCTGGAGGAAGCGGGAATCCGCCCAATCCTTGGCATCGACGGACCGGGTCACCAGCCCCTTCTTGCGCCAGATGATGAAGGCGGTGTCGAACAGGGTCTCGAAGTGCGCCTTGCCGCCGGACAGGCCGTAGAACTGGGCGTTGTCGGCGTACGGCGTGAGCTTCAGGCCCGAGAGCATGCCGGAGATGGTGTCGCTGTCGAGCTTCAGGGCCTTGCCGACGACCGCGTAGCTGCCCTGCGGGTCGGTCTTGATCATCTCGATTCCCTCGAGCCAGCCGTGGACGAAGTCGCGCACGGTCTCGGGGGCGCTGTCGATGAGGTCCTGCCGCGCGATCAGGGTGTCGGCGATGATGTTGGTCGCCGCGCTGGTCGACACCAGGACGTGCGCCTGATCGCCGCGCGCCGCCACGGCGCCCGACAGATCCGGCTCCCAGGTGACGGCGGCATCGACCTGTCCGGCCGTGAACATGGCCGCCGCGGCCGGAGCGTCCTGGGTGAAGATGATGTTCTTCTCGACAATCGCCCGGTCGTCGGGGGACAGCCCGGACTGGGCGAGCAGGTAGAGCAGCAGGAAGTGCGAGGGAGTGAACTGGGTGCAGGCGATCTTGCGGCCCTTCAGGTCCTCGATGGACTTGATCGAAGCCAGAGAGACGACGCCATCGCCGCCCCGCGACCAGTCCTGCATGAGGATCGACTTGCTCCTCTGGTTCTGCTCGGCGAGGATCGAGGCCTCGCGCGCCCAGTTGTCGACCGTGTCCCACATGATGTCCACGTCGCCCTTGCGGAAGGCCGCGAACTTGGCCGCCGGATCTTCCAGGAGAACGAACTTCACGTCCATCCCGTACTGCCGCTGGTAGCTCGAGCCCGCGTTGGGATCGAGGCCGTTGTTGTAGACGATGCCGGGCGCATGGCCGGCCCAGGTGTTGATGGCCACCACCAGCGGACGGTTGAGCTTGCCGCTGCCGCCCAGGTCACCCGCGGCGGTGACCCCCTCCGAACCCCTGCCGCGCTCGGGATCGGGCGGAGCATCCCCCAGGCCGTCGAAATCGCCCTTCTCCACCGTCTCGGTCTTCGCTGCGCCACCTTTGTCTCCCACGGCCCACGTCTTCAGGCCGGGAGCAAACCGGCGGACGCTGAAAAACGCGGCCACGAGCAGTGCCACGACGATGATCATCTTCCCCAAGGGGGTGAGCTTCATTTTCTCTTCTCCTGTGCTGGTTACAGCAGCCTGGGCATACGGCTCGGTCCGGGGGCGAATTGTATCCCATCCGCCGGGATCCGCCGGGAATGGCCCAGCGGGAGCCTGAGAATGGATACGTCCAGGCGGCGGGAAGGTTGTGAGCTGCGGCGGGCCGGCGGTTTCGAAGCGGCGGCCGAACAGCCCGAGTGACGGATAGCGTTTCATGTAGGGGCGGCCCTTGTGGCCGCCCTCCGGAAGGGTACCCACAAGGGATGCCCCTACAGAGGGATGACCCCCCTTTTCCGGCGTTACGGGCCACTGGTACGCCGAGTTAGACATCTTCACTATTGGGATTGAGCCTCGCCAAGGCGCGATTTCCCTGGGAACGCTGGCGTCCCGCCGGCTCGTCCGGAGGAATCGGCCGGAACGGCCTGCAATGGGCGCCACACTGCAAGAAGGACGGGCCTTCGGCCCAATGTCTATGGATGCCGGCGAGACGCCAGCGGTCCCAGGGAAAGCGGGCCGGCTCGCTCCACCCGCGGATTCTCCCAGCCAACCCACGGCTTGAAACACAAAACCCACGGGTTGGACGGTTCGCCCCGGCAGTCCACATCCTCGACCGGCGGGTGGAGGCGCGGAGCTCGCCGCCCGGACGGTTCGGCCCGCCGGTTGTAACGCAAAACCCACGGGTTGAAACGTTCAACCGGCGGGTTGCAACAAAAAAACCGCGGGTTGAAACGTTCAACTGGTGGGTTGAAACGTTTAGCCCCCCGGTTGTGAGACAAAACCCGCGGGCTGGACCGTCCACGCGGCGGGTTGGGGGACAAAACCCGCGGGTGAAACCGTCCGACTGACGAGGTGGGGGACAGAACTCGCGGCTTTTGCGTCTCAAACGCCGGCTTGTGAGACACAATCCGCGGGCTGAACCGTTCAACCGCCGGGGTGAGAGGCTCCGGCGCGTCCTTACCGGACCAGGCTCCACATCCTCTTGCCGCCCGGCTCGACCGCGGTCTCCAGCGCCACGCCGACCGCGGCGAGGCTTTCGAGGAGCTTCTCCCTGCTTCTTCCCTCCTCCTGACGTACACCCCTGTACCACCAACCGTAAGATGGACTTGAGGATGCGCTAGAATCTGCAGGCCGGGGGACGGTTTCCCTGGCACTACCAGGGAGGACTTCATGAAGAAGAAAATGAAGAAGCTCGTACTCAACCGGGAGACGCTGGTTCATCTCGAACAAAGCCTGGGGCAAATCGCAGGAGGGGTATCGTACGCACCTTGCGGCAGCGCGAGTTGTCCCGATATCTGCACCTTCAGCGGGGGTGCACGAACCTGCAATACTTGCGATAATCATACCTGTCAGACCAATTTCTGCTGACTCCCCTGGGTAGGTGGGCGGTCCGTCCCCGCCTACCTGCCCGCCTACGTCACAGCGCGTAGCGGAGCTGGAACAGGGCGTTCCAACGGCTCGCGAGATCTCCACGGCCCACCTCCTCCCGGAGCGGGAACTGTACCGACAGGTCGAGGAAGAGCCGCTCCGTGGCCACGTACTGCAACCCGGGCGCGAGGAGCAGCGCCGAGCGGCCCGTCCCGGGGAGGTCGAGGCCACGGAGACGGTCATCCTCCGCATCCAGGAACGTCGCCTCCAGGACCGCGAACACCTCGTGCCCCGGCCGGGTGTAGACCCGGGGAAAGAGCACGTACGACGTTCCCAGGTTCAGGCGCACCTCGTCTCCCTGGCGAAAGCCGTCCCCCTCGCCGTTGAAGCGGTAGCCGGCGTCCGCGTTGAAACCCCAACGCTCGCGGGCTTGCTGATAGACGACGTCGATCAGCCCGTCCACGGACCCGCTGCCCGGTTGCAGCCGGTGCCCCAGCGCGACCGGCACCTGCGCGCCGAGCGGCCGGTCCGCCGCCCCCGTGGGCAGCTCGAGCCCCACCTCGACCGCCGCGTGCCGGTCGGCCCAGGGTCCCAGCCAGCGGTAGAAACGGTGCTTGACCGAGACCAGGACGTCCCCGGGCCCGGACGCGGTCTCCACAGCGGCTCCCGGCTGCTCGAAACGGCTCTCCACGAAAAGGGGTGCCCGCAGGGCGAGCACCCAGTGAGTGGAAGGGGTGTAGCGCAGCTCCGCGAAGGAGGTCAGCCGGAGCAGCTCCGCGCCGCCCGCGGTCATCTGGTCCACGGATACGCCGGCCATCACGCCGCTACTCTGATACACGCCCGTGCCCGGGGTGTTGCCCCGGATCGGGCTCGCCATGGCGTCCCCGGCCGAGAGCGCGAATAGCAGAAGGCCGCAGGAAATCGTCCTGGAAGGCGTCATTGCCCCGCTCCTTCGAGCACGATGACTTCCTCGCGGTCCACGACCTCCCACTTCCCCTTCACGGTCACCGGACCTCCTGCGCCTTTGTCCCGCGATCCTTTCAGAAGGAAGACCTGGCCGGTCTCCGGCACCCGCAGTCGGCCGTCCGCGCCGAGCGAGCCGGCGACCTCGATGTTGGTCCCTTCGATCTCATACCCGGCCTTGGTCACGGCCTTTCTCAGCTCGGACAGCGAGACGGGCTTGTCGGTGCGCGGCCGGAAGACGAAGCGGCCGCTCTTGATGTCCGTCACCTCCATGTCCTTGGGGGCCGGAGCGAACTCGAGACGGCGCACGGCCGCCTTGATTCCGTACACTCACATGCCGCACAGGTAGCCGGTGACATCGAGCTCGATGCGCAGGACCTCGGCGGTCCCTGTCATAGGTGCAATCACAAGGGCCATCCCCATCAGGGCGAGGGCCCGGGCAAGCTTTCTCTTCATGACTGATCTCCTGATCGTCGAACGTCATTCTCCCCCGCCGCCCGGAAGCAGGCGGGGCGCGGCTGCGGACGGTTCAGATCAGAGAGAGTCTGGGGACGTGGAGGATGCCCGGCAAATCGGGAGGCGGAGCTTCCGTCTCGTCCTCGAAGACGAGGCGAGAGCTCTCGATCGGCTGGAAGCTCGACGGGGGCGGATCCGGCAGAGTCGAGGCGGCGTGGAAGCAGCAGACGGAAAACCCGGTCGCCGGCCCGTTCGCTGGATTGCTGCAGGCGCTCGTCCGGGTCGCGCAGCAATCGCCGCAGGAGATGGCCTGGGCCACGACGGGCCAGAGAACCCCAAGAGTGAGAAGCACCAAGAACAGCCGGGCAAGGAGACAGCGCCGCATAACGCGATGGTAGCACTCTCGGGCGGGGCTGCAAGCATGGCCCAGAAAACCAGCTTTCTGGCATAATGGCTCTATGAAGACGACGCTGGATCTTCCTGATGAACTGGTACGCGCTATCAAGATCCGCGCGGTCAAGCAGAACAGGAAGCTCAAGGACACGATAGCAGAGCTTCTGAGGCGCGGCCTTGCCCAGGAGCACGGCCCAAAACCGAAGGTGCGCAGACGCCTTGAGCTTCCGCTCGTCGAGTGCGCTCACGAAGCCCGGCCGGGTGACGAGATGACCCCGGAACGGGTAGCCGAGGTGTTGCTTGACGAAGAGGCCGGATCGCACCGTGATTCTCTGCGATAGCAACGTCTGGCTGGCTCTGGCGCTTTCCAAGCACGTCCATCACTCCGCCGCACGCAAGTGGTTTGAAACCGTGGAGGAGCCGGGGGCGGTCCTCTGGTGCCGAGCGACACAGCAGGCCTTTCTGCGGCTGCTCACCAATGCCTCGGTACTGCGCCCCTATGGGAACCTACCCCTGACGAATCGCGAGGCTTGGTCGGCCTATCAGGTGTTCTTCACCGACGATCGGATTACCTTTCAGGAAGAGCCGGCAGGCCTGGAGCCCTTGTGGAAGGAGCTCGCCGTCCGCGACACTGCCTCACCGAAGCTCTGGATGGATGCTTACCTCGCCGCCTTCGCTAAGGCAGGCTGCTTTCGGATGGTGACGACGGATGCGGCCTTTGCCCAGTTTCGAGGGTTGGACCTACTGGTCCTCGGGCACCCCCCGGGGTGATCGATAGAGAAAGCGCGTCATGATCCGTTCCTCTCCATTCCGAGGGCGCCAGCTTATACCGGCGAGCATGGCCGACATCGGCGCTTTTTGATACACAGGGGAGGTGACCGAGCCCACGCACCTCCCCATCGCCGTCATCGGAGCCGGAGCCGCGGGGACTGTCGCGGCAATCTTCGCCGCCGGAGGTCCCCGCAAAGTCCTCCTTCTGGAGCGGACCCGCGACGGCGGGCGCAAGATCCTAGTGAGCGGCGGAGGGCGCTGCAACGTCCTCCCCTCGGAGCTGGCGCCGGCCCGCTTCGTGACCGAATCCTCGCCGAACACCCTGCGCAAGATGCTCCTCTCCTGGCCGCTCGCGGAGCAGCGTCGCTTCTTCGAGGAGGACGTGGGCATCCCGCTCGCCCTGGAGGAAGAGACCGGCAAGCTCTTCCCCGTCTCTAACCAGGCCCGGGAAGTGCGCGACGGCCTCCTCCGCCTCGCTGCCCGCCGCGGGGTCGAGACCGTCTTCGACGCCGACGTCGAGGACCTCATCCCTTCCGATTCCGGCTGGGTAATCCGGCTCCAGAATGCCAAGGTGATCCGCGCCTCGGCCGTGATCCTGGCCACCGGCGGCCTCTCCCTGCCCGGCACCGGAAGCGACGGCACCGGCCTGCGGATCGTCCGCCGCCTGGGGCATACCATCCACGAAACCTACCCGGCCCTGACACCGCTGACCGCGGATCCTCCCCGTCACAAGCCGCTCGCCGGCATCTCCCTGGACGTCACCCTGGAAGCCGGGAAGCTCCGGACGAGCGGAGGCTTCCTCTTCACCCACCGGGGCTACAGCGGCCCTACGGTGCTGGACGTCTCCCATCTCGCCATC
Organism: Acidobacteriota bacterium; assembly: GCA_034667225.1. Classification (GTDB taxonomy): domain Bacteria; phylum Acidobacteriota; class Thermoanaerobaculia; order Multivoradales; family UBA5704; genus DATMER01. Next base: position 52,561 of record JAXDKG010000013.1, on the reverse strand, counting down.
CGTTCGAAGATGCCAATTCATGTGAGGTGGACGCCCGCAAGCTCCGACGAGTGGGACCGTCGCCTCCGGGAGGGAACGGGCACGGTAGCCACCCCCCTCCGCCGCGCACTCCCCGACCGTCTGGCGGACATGCTCCTCGCCGAGGCCGGAGTCGAGCCCGGGCGCCCCCTCCCACAGCTCCGCCGCGAAGAGCGCCGCAAGCTGGTCGATCTCCTCACCCGCTATCCCCTCCCCTGGACCGGAGACGAGGGCTACCGCAAGGCCGAAGTCACGGGAGGAGGCGTCACGCTCTCCGAAGTCGACCCGCGAACCCTGGAAAGCCGTCTCCACCCCGGCCTCTTCCTCTGCGGCGAGATCCTGGACGCCTTCGGCCCCATTGGAGGCCACAATTTCGCCTGGGCCTGGGCCACGGGAAGGGCCGCAGGAGCCGCAAGCCGCGTTCTACGTTGAAAAGAGGCCATCGTGCGCGGAAAAGACTGCGCTCTTCGTGGAAAAGGACGCGCTCTACATGGAAATGAGCCCTCTTATTTCCACATAGAACGCCTTCTACGTGGAAAAGCTCACACCCTACGCTGCAATGGCGATCCTCTGCTCGGCCACAAGGAGAGACCCCTTTTGTTGCGAGGTGCCGAGGCAGGTGACCTGCCGATGAGATCCATGGTGACTTTCGGGGAAAAGTACTACTTCGACGTCCCGCAAGCCAGCCGAGGAACAGGCGTTGAAATCGAGATGGAAGCCTCAGGTCTCTTCGGGAGGGAAGAGAAATTCAAGTTCGACATACCGCTGCAGTACGACAAGCCCGTCCCTGTCAAGGGAGACAAGGGGAGCACCCTGGTACTGCGCCTGGTGCGTCGAACGCCGCCCTTGTGAGCATGGAGGCTGGCGAGGCTGGGAGCGACGCGTGATGCAACGCTTGCTCCTCCGCCTTGCTTACCCATCCGAAGGCATCTGCCGCCCTGGGTCTGTGCACGGGATGTACAGAGAGGACGCCACCATCCGCGGGCAGGACGAAGCAAGTACAATCCCGCATCATGAAGCCAACCCTTGCCGCCCTTGCCTGCGCCCTGTTGTGCTGCTCCGCAGCCGCCTCCCCGGCCAACTCGCGGAAGACCTCATGAGTCCCCAAAACAAGACGCTCGCCTTGTTCGCGGCCGTGGGCTATGTGGTTTCCGTGCCCCTGTCCAGAGAGCTTTGGGGCACGGGAGTGGGAGCATGGATCTTGCTCCTGGCACTGGTGCCGTGCGCCATCGCGATCGCCTGGGTGAAGGTTCTCTTTCTTCGGCCACGCCTGCAGACCGTACCAGGCTTTTTGAGAGGCGGCGTCTTGGGGCTGCTCAGCTATCTGTCCTTCGGGTTGCTGATGGCAGGCTGGTATTCGTTCCGTTCGAGCGGACTGCGAGAGACTTTGTGGTACTTCCTGATCGCCGGAACGTTGATGTTCGGCCTTCCCTTGATGGCGGTGGGAGCGGCCACGGGATTCGCTGCAGAGAAGCTCTTCGGCAAGATCAGGCCGTCTCCTCCTTCCTCTCCAGCGTCCTTGTAACGAAACTCTACCGCGGCACGCCTCTCTCCAGCGATCGGCGCGCTCGGACACCGAGCGCGCCACTTTCATCTCATGGAGGCCGCGATGGTAGACATTCTCAACGATCCCCCGATGGATTTCCAGGTGTTCCCTCCCGTCAACCCCAACGAGGCGCGCGAGGCGCTGCTGGCCCTCAACCAGCTTGCCTTCGGCCTCCGCGGCGCACCCGGCCTGAAGGTGCGCTCGGTGGCCGAGGACGGCGCAGTCCCCGACGGAACCGACCAACTCGCCGCTTTCCAGACCACCGTCGATACCGTCGCCGCCGCGGGAGGAGGGATCGCCCTGGTCCCTCCAACATACCCGAATATCTATCACCTGAATGGAACACTCACCATTCCGGCCAATGTCATCCTCAGCGGGCTCGGCGACCTCTCCGTCATCAGGAAAATGCCTGGTAAAAGTTCAGCCGCGATCCGCTTCGCGCCCGGTGAGCACCGCGGAGGTTTGGAAAACCTGCAGATCTGGGGCACCCAACCCTCTTCCCACGGCATAGGCATCGACCTAAGCGGGGCCCAGTTCCTGCGCCTGCGGAACTTCCAGGTGTGGTACTTCGAGATCGGCCTCTGCTTGTCCGACGGCGTCACGTCCTATGCCGGCCAGAATCACGTGAGTGATTTCGAGATCAACGTGTGCCATACCGGCATCAAGGCCTGGATGCACTGCAACCAGGTCTCGGTGGCCAACGGGCGCATCTGGTTCTGCCGCAACAACGGCGCGGGGACGGCAATCGACATTGCACCGCCGAAACCTGCTGATCCAATGGAACCGTTCATATCGGCGGAAGCGCTCGCGATCGCTCACGTCGCGGTCGAGGAATTCGACGTGGGAGTCCGCATCGCCGGCCGTACGCACGTCTCGCTGCGGGACATCTATTACGAGGCGGATACAGCGGACGACCCGAATGATCCTGACGACACGTTCCCTCTCGGCTTCTGGATGGACATCCGCCCCGAGAAGGGCTCGACCGTGCTGATGGAAAACAGCATTGCCAACCCCAGCAGGTCGCTGGTCCTGGGCGGCTCGCTCGAGGATGCCATCACCAACGACGAGCGGTCGCACATCTTCAACGGCGCCAAGCGCCACCACGCGGCGGCGCCGGAGCGCAACCTCTTCGAGAACGGCGACTTCCATCGCGGCGACGGCAAGTCGATGTTGGGCTGGAAGCCCAGCTTCGAGCCGGCGTTCGCTGAAAACAAGGACGACTTCGTCACCGGAGGCCGCAGCTACGACATCACCCAGGCCTCTGATGCCAATGACGCGATGATCACTTTTTTTACCGTGCCCGAGACCACCGATTACATTACGGTCATGCTGCGCTACAAGAACATCTCGAGCGTCAATCCGCGGTTCGTGATCGGTTCAGGAGACAACAAGGCGCTCTACGACGATACCCTCCCGCCTTCTGAAGACGAGTGGCGCGTGGCAGCCGTGGCCGTCGAAGTCGACCGGTCGGCGGCCGGCGTGGTGAGCGTCCTGCTGGCTCCGGACCTCTCGGCCGGCGGCGGCCGGATCCGCGTGGACGAAGTCTGGGCCGTGGTGGGAGCCACCGCCGCGCCGCCCAGGGCCCACGCCCACCGGTTCGAGATCCTGCCCGATCCGATCACGGTGGTGACGCGGGCTGCCCTGAAAGCCGACGCCGAATTCGCAGAGACCGACCTGACCCAACTGCAGGGGCTCGCCCAACCCCCGCGGGGCGTCATCGGCGCCATCCTGTCGCTGCGCGGCACGGCCACCCCCGCCGGACGTCCTGGCAGCAAAGACGACCTTCTGGACGCGAGCGGCATCGGCGCCACGCTCCCCCGAGCGGTGAGACCCTTCATCCAGGAGCTGTTGCTAGAAGATGGGAAGCTGGTGAAAGGCCAGAAGTGGTCGCTCGACATCATCTACGACCGGCTGGAGCACGACCGGCAGGTGGTGCTGCGAGGCACGTTGTTCATGGACGGAATCAAGGTCTTCAACGGCTCGATGTCCACGAACTATCGCGTCGAGCTGGTGGGCTGGGTCCTCCCGTCGTAAGGGAAGAGGGCCGCAGAGTACCGGGCCTGCGTTGAAGAGGAACGATCCTGCGTTGAGATGGGAGCACATTACGATGAAATGTGGGCTCTCTTTTCAACGCAGGATACCCGGTACGTTGAAAACCAAGGACCCAGCGTAAAAATATCCGTCCTATGTTGAAATCTGCACATCCTACGTGGAAGAATATCTATCCAACGTTGAAATGTGGGTTCACTTTTCCACGTATCCTGTTTCCTTTTCCTCGCTCCGCGAGCTCGCTCAGGGCTGGAAGAGACAAATTCACTCGTCTAGCCACATTCGGCCGGGTGTTCGGATGCTGGCGTAAAATGGACTCCGCTGGCGCAGAAGCGGTTCAGGAAGACCCAGCCGCTTAACAGGGGATGATCGGGACGGCTTGAGCTAATGCACATGTCTTCATCACTTTGACGCTGACTTGAGTCGGGTTGTAGTCTCCGATCCTGGAGGACCACTCATGGACAACAAGTACGTCATTCTCCGCAACTCCTCTGAAAGGCCAGCTATGCCTCGCGCGCGCAAGGCGCTTGCCTTGCCATCCGCACTTCCGAAGGTGGAAGTCGGAGAGCTGCGCCCCGTGCGCGCAGCGAATCTCGCCCAGAAGAGCGACATCATGGCGGTGGCGCCCGTGATGCCAATGAAGCTCATTGCGCCGGTCGGCGGTGAGATTGTCCAAATTCCGGCTGCGCATGGAGTGACTTGGGGTGTTCAGGCTGTCAGTGCGGACAGATCGCCCTTCACCGGACAGGATGTCGTCGTGGCTGTCCTCGATACCGGCATCGACGGCTCTCATCCAACCTTCGTCGGTGTCGACCTCATAACGAAGAACTTCACGGAAGATGTCCCTGACGATACCGATGGGCATGGAACGCACTGCGCGGCCACCATCTTCGGACGGGATGTTGCAGGGACCCGGATCGGCGTCGCTCCAGGCGTACAAAAGGCCTTGATCGGAAAAGTCCTAGGTGAAGGCGGCGGTGGCAGCGACCAGATCGTCAAAGCGATCCAGTGGGCCGTCAACGGCGGCGCGAACGTGATCTCGATGTCGCTTGGGATCGACTTCCCAGGCTATGTCAAGGAACTCGAAGGCAAAGGTGTCCCAACGGAGCTGGCGACGTCGATGGCACTCGAAGGCTATCGGGCGAACCTACTGCTGTTCGAAAGGTTGGCATCGTTTCTAGCGGCGCAAAGCGCCTTCCTGCAAACCACTCTCCTTGTCGCAGCCGCCGGGAACGAAAGCCGGCGGGATTCGAAAGCTGATTTCGAGATCGCTGTCAGCCCTCCCGCCGTCGCGGATGGCATCGTTTCCGTTGCTGCACTCGGAAAAACGTCTAAGGGTCTCATCGTCGCCCCTTTCTCCAACGTCGGTGCCCGCGTTTCGGGACCCGGCGTGAGCATCACCTCTGCCAAGCTCGGCGGCGGTCTCACCACCATGAGCGGCACCAGCATGGCGGCGCCTCATGTCGCCGGTGTCGCGGCGCTGTGGGCACAGAAGCTGTCCGCGACTGGGCAACTCAATGGGAGGTCGCTGGCAGACCATCTCCTCGGCACCGCCACGATCGCGGGGATGAAACCCGGATTCGATCCAGGCGACATAGGCTCAGGTCTCGTGCAGGCTCCGAGCTAATCGTCAGCGCACCCCGGAAGGGCAGCGGTATGAATCAGGCTATTCGCAAATGGATTGAGGAAAACCATCAACCCTGGCGCTCGTCCCCGGAGTTGAGCATCCACCGTGGCCCTATAGGCTCGGACCGAGCTTTGCCACTGAACAGCGCCGTATTCACCTACTTCCAACAACAGGGAGTTCCGATCGAAGGTCGCTTGCTCGAAGATCTGTTGGAATCCGAGTTGCTCGAGGTTTTTGTGACGATCTCCTCCTGGCTCACACCTGAGGATCGGCAGGCGCTGGAGGAGAACGTGGCGTTCGGTGCAGCCCTGACACGTGAACCGAATGCCTGCGCGATGCCCTGTTTGGACGGTTACGCCATTCTCTTCGACTACAGCTTCGACACCTTGATGATCAGCGCCACGGACTTGTACCATGCCTTGCTGAAATCGCCCCAGGCGGTGGATGCCAACGAGTTTCCTCTCGCACTCAACACTGCCATTCTCTCCGTATTCTTCCGCAGGGCCGCCTACACAACGCCGATTCCAGACGACTTCGTGCACCGGGAGCTCACGAATCGTGATATCTGGCTGATCAGCGTCTTTCTTCTTGGGCACGAGGTGGGGCATGTCATGCAAAGTCACTTCGTGGATGCGCCGACGAGGTTTGGGGCCTTTCCGAGCCATCCTGGTGCCACGACAGTCGCTATCCTCCAACCCGCGCACGAAATGGAGTTCGAGGCTGATCAATACTCAATCGACCTGATGTTCCAGGGAGAAGGCAAGGGCGGTCTGATCCGTCCCGACGCAGGCAGTAAGGCCTTCTGGAACGGCGCCTATTCCACTCTGGGTTGGCTGTTCAGCACCTTGGGTGCAATGGAAGCTCTCGCACGACGGCTCGATTTTGATATCGGAGACACCCACCCTCCAGCGCTAGAAAGATGGCAAAGGATTGCCGAATTGATCCGCAACCGTGCTTCGATCGATCCATCGACTATCAAGGTGGAAGAGATGATGCGAGAGAACGCGTCGAGGTCCGCCGAATTTGGCAACCTCCCTGCTTTACATGAGGAGACAGAGGCGGAGTATGTGGCCTTGCCTTACTCCGCTTTGATGGCCGATCTGATGCTAGACATGCGCGACGGCGGCCAACCTGAGTGGGTTCCCCCGTCCCTCAGAGGTGTTCGCTGATTGGATCAACGCTTCGACTGCCGGGCAGGGCCGGGAGATCTTGAAGGAGCACCCTGAGATGCTTCATCGAGATGTCAAGACCATGCATTATGAGCTGGCGGACCGGCAGGTCGACGACGCTGCTCGCGCCCACGTCCTACAGAAGCGTCTTCCTCTTCTCCAACGAAGCCGCGAGATCGGCGTCGATGCAGCGTTCGAAGAGCTCGCCAACGGTAAGATCAAGATACCAGTTCCACGGGAGGCGTCTTTCGAGGTGCCCTTGGAAACCTTGCAGAAGTTTCAAGCGGCGCTCGCCGAGCAGGATGAGGACCGCATTCACCAGATGCTTGAGTCCTCCTCGGAGCTCGCTGCCTTTGTGGCGCTGCCAGAGACCGTGCTGCTGCTAGTCAATACAGGTTCTCTGGTCGAGACGCAGCATATCCTGGGACAGCATCCAGAGCTTCTGCATCCAACGGCCGATCGAGTCCTCACAGACCTTGCTCAGAGCCAGACTAACGAAGCTGCAAGGAGAAAAGTGGAAAAGTTCCGTGCTCTCCTTGGACGGTGCCGCGTGATCGGTGTAGCGCACGCCCTCGCGTCCTACACGATATGAGCGGCTTCATCTAAATCTTCCCGGTGATAGCAAGTACAATGGTGGAGACCCTCCTCCCATTCCTCGCGGAGAGCTGCCATGCGCCAATCAACGCTGCGGATGCTTTGACGGATACTGGCGCGTTCCCAGGCTGCTAGCGACGGAACGCGCCTGCGGGTCTTTGGCACCTTCAGGCCATCTCCTCCTTCCTGACGCGGCGCAGCTCGAAACCGCGCACGACCACGTAGGCGATGAGCGCGAAGACGAAGAAGACCAGGAGCATCCAGGCAACGCTCTGGAGCGTCTCGATGATGGTCCGGTAGACCTCGAGAACCCAGCGATCGGCATTGAGCACCGGCACCTCGACGTCCTTCGAGCGTGCCGTGATGTACTTCTCCAGCTCCCAGATCCGCACTCCCCCGGAAACACCGACCACGTAGATGGCGAACTTGATGTAGCGGTGCCAGGCGCTGCTCAGCTCTTCGGCGACGACGCGGGACAGGATCGCCCCGATCGGCTTGTCGAACAGGCGAGCCACCCCGAACGAGCACAGCACCGCGATCGTGAATGTGACGGCAAGAAGTGTCAGGAACATGACGCACCTCCTTCAATCTCTCATCACCTCCCTTGAGCGATGTCCGTGCCATGCCACGACGGGCTTGAAACAAGGGACTTACCGGCGAGATCCCTCCTCCGGTTGAATCGACGGCGACATCCACCGACCGGAGTCTGTACGCGGGATGTACAGGAGAGGTATCCTTGCGCCGAGCGTGCAGGACGCCACCCGTCCGCGGGCAGGACCGAGTCCACCTGATCGTTATTTCGCGACAAGGTTCACACGAACCTCCTTTCGCCCGATGCAGCGGACCCCGGGCAGCACCACGAAGGAGGTCCGTTATGGCCGACCGTCAGTTTCCCGTCCGTCCCAACCTCGAACAGCTCAAGCACCAGGCCAAGGACTTGCTCCGCGCCATCCGGCGGGACAATCCGTCTGCCAAGCTCGCCGATGCGCAGCTCGCGCTCGCCCGAAGCTATGGCCTGCCGAGCTGGCCCCGCCTCGTGCTCGCCTGCCGGATGACCGATGCGATCTGGCGCGACGATGCCGATACCGTCCGCGAGCTGGTGGTGAAGCACCCACGGCTGCTCCACGAAAACGCGCGGGGCGTGGAGAGCAACTGGGGTCCGCCGATGTCCTATGCCGCGAACCTCGGTCGGGACCGGATCATCGCGATGCTCCGTGGTCTCGGCGCGACGGACCTGCAGCACGCGTTCGATCGGGCGTGCCTCCAAGGGAGGATCGACACCGCCCGGCAGTTGTATGCAATGGGCGCCCGTCTCGAGCCCGGTCTGGTGATGGGTCCGACGGAAACATTGAACAGCCAAGGTCTCCAGTTCCTGATCGATCTCGGCGCGGAGATCGGAGATCTTTCGCCCGTGGCCCAGGTTCTCCAGACCTACAGCCGGAATCCGCAGGGCAAGCACCGGTGCCTCGAAATCTTCGCCGAGCACGGAATCGATCTGCCGGACACGGCACCGATGGCGGTGCACCGCGGCCGCATTGATCTCTTGGAGGAGCACCTGCGCCGCGATCCCGGCTTGTTGTCCCGCACCTTTTCCCACGAGGAGATCTATCCTCCCGAGCTGGGGTGTCGTGCCGACCCCTCGCTGGCGCTGCACGGGACGCCTCTGGCGGGTACGGCGCTGCTGCACCTCTGCGTGGACAACGACGAGATTGAGATCGCGCGCTGGCTCATCGCGCACGGGTCCGATGTGAATGTAAAAGCCGCGATCGATGCCGAGGGCTTCGGCGGGCACACGGCGCTGTTCGGGTGCGTGGTCTCGCAGCCATTTCGCGTCGGGCTGAGGCAGGATGACGGCTTCGCCCGTCTGCTGCTGGACCACGGTGCCGAACCGAACCCCCGCGCCTCCTTGCGGAAGCGGCTGCGGTTCGTTGAGGACGAGACGATGCACGAATATCGCGACGTCACGCCGCTGGCCTGGGGCGAGCGGTTCCACGATCGGGCCTGGGTGAACGAGGCGGCGATGCGGTTGATCGCGGAGCGTGCGCTGCTAGGATAGCGCCCCTATGAAGCTCTTCGGACTCGGCAGACGATTCCGGCGCCGGCCTTCGCCGGAAGAAATCCTCCGCTTGAAGGCCGCCATCGTCGAGCGCCACGGCCCGTGGACGGCGCACAATGCCAGGCTGTGCGACTCTGTGTGGACGATCAAGGAAGGCGTGGTGAACTTCGACGAGAAGACGCGGCGGGCCATCCAGATCGCCCACGACTTCTTCGGCCCGGACCTCTCCGGTCTGCGCGTGCTCGATCTCGGCGCCGGGGAGGGGGGGCTGTCCCTGGAACTCGCCCGGCACGGCGCGACGGTCGTGTATGTCGACGGCCGGGAGCACAACGTGGCCAAGGCGCGCTTCGTCGCCGAGGTCCTCGACATCGAGGGAATCACTTTCCTTTGCCAGGACGTGCGCAACCTGCCTGACTTCGAGAAGAAGTTCGACTTGGTGCTCTGCTATGGATTGTTGTACCACCTCGATGCTGCCGCCGCGTTCAACCTGATCGATAGAATCAGCCAGATTTCCTCCCGGATCGCGGTGGTCGACACGCACTTCAGCCTGGTCAACGAGCGGAGCGAGGAGCTCGGCGGCGAAACGTATTCCGGCCGCAGCTTCCGCGAGTATCCGGACGACGTGAGCGCCGCCGACATGAACAACGCGCTCTGGTCCTCGATCGGGAACATCACGTCCTTCTGGTTTACAAAGCCGTCGCTATTGAACCTTCTGAACCGGGTCGGGTTTTCCACGGTGTATGAGGTCGGGAGCCCGCTCGTCTACGATTTCCATGACAGGGCGACGGACATGCGCTACAAGCACGCCGACCGCAGCACTTTCGTCGCCGTCCGCGGAGCGGAGGCCCGGGTCCTGACTTCCCCCGAGGTCAACCAGATACCGCCGCGGCGATGGCCGGAAGACCTCGGAGAGCAATTGATCACGACGAAGTGATCAGCCGGGCGAGCGGGCCTTCAGGGTTGATGTAGGGCCGCAGCTCTTCATAGGTCAGGAAGAATTCTCCTGAGGGCTCCAGCGCCAGATGGGCGTGCGGGAACTCGAAGTCACGGACGAAGGTGATTCCCTTGTCGTCGAGGCGGAAGGTGTCGAGATTCTCGACGCCGAAGCGGCTCTGCACCGCCGGCTCCATGATCTCCGTGAGGTACTCTTCCGTCATCTCGTACTCCTCGAGATGCGCGCGGTGCTCCTGGATGGCCTTCTCCACCTCGGCCGAGCGCAGGCGGTCCACCTTCGCGGCCAGCTCTTCCAGGGAAGCGGGCTTGAACATGTCTTTCGCGGCAAGGCGGCGGCCGGTCTTCAGGTTGGCGGCGAGGTCTTTCGTGTCGGTGTTCGGATGCGCGCCCATACCATCGATCGAGTAGGTCATGCACAGGAGATCGTGGCGGTTGTAGGTCACCTCATAGTCGATCTCGACGAGCCACCACGACTCCTGGAATTCCTTCTTCCATTCTTCGAGCGAGCTGCCGGTTCCCGCCTTCAATCCGGCGGAGGCCTGGAGCTCCTTCAGGATGGCAGGGGGCAATCCGCTGAAAACCGGGTAGTGGACGTCTGCCTCCTTGTCCTCCCACTTCAGGACCTCGGTCTTCTTCTCGATCCGCAAGCCCTCGACAGGCTTGGCAGCCGGGGCGGCAGGAGCGGTCTCGGCAGCAGGGGCTGCCGGGGCAGCCGGGGCTCCCTGCCCGCAGGCGACCATCCCCAGAATCATCATCATCCATCCAGCGACCCAGCACTTCGGCCTCATTCTCACCTCCTCGGCGGGCAGCATAGCGGATATACTCGCGGGCGAGCCCCGCCCTTCGCTGGGCTCTCCCGACAAAGGACATCATCATCACGTGGCGCTGACCTCGACGGTCTACAACCTCGACGTCTCTTTTGCGGATGCCGACCGCGGCGTCTACGAGGATCTGGCGTTGCGCGTGGCCCTCCATCCGTCCGAGAGCCTGGAGTACATGCTGACCCGTGTACTGGCCTACTGCCTGGAGTACGAGGAGGGGATCACCTTCTCCCGCGGCGGTGTCTCGGACCCGGACGAGCCGCCGATCCGGGTGGTCGATCCCACCGGCCGCGTCAAGACCTGGATCGAGATCGGCACGCCCGACGCAGACCGGCTCAACAAGGCTGCCAAGGCCGCCGACCGCGTGGCCGTCTACACCCACAAGAACCCGCTCGTCCTGCTGCGCCAGCTCGCGGGCCGCCGCATCCATCGCGCCGCCGAGATCCCCATCTATGCCATCGACCGCGCGCTGATCGCCGACGCCATTCCGCTCCTCGACCGCCGCACCACGTTGAGCGTTTCCGTCAGCGGCGGGGAGCTCTATCTGTTCCTGAGCGCCCGGAGCCTCTCCGGCCCGGTGACCGAGCACCGGATTGACCTGCCGAACTAAAGACCGAATTGAAGGGAGAGAGCCGATCATGACCGAGACCCTGACGCATTCCGAGACCGACCTGCGATACCCGACCGGGCGCTTCCGGAGAGTGCCGTCGCTGACCCCCGAGGAGCGGCAGGCGGCGATCGAGGAGATCGCGGCCACGCCGGTCCGCATGCGGGCCGCCATCCTCGGCCTTACCCCCGAGCAGCTCGACACGCCATACCGTCCCGAAGGCTGGACCGTGCGCCAGCTCCTCCATCACGTGCCGGACAGCCACCTCAACGCCTACGTCCGCTTCAAGCTGGCCCTGACCGAGGACAACCCCACGATCAAGACGTACGACGAGGCCCGTTGGGCGGAGCTGGAGGACAGCCGGAGCACGCCCGTCGAGGTCTCGCTGGACCTCCTCGAAGCGGTCCATCACCGCTGGATCATCCTGCTGCGCTCGCTCGGCCCCGAGGGCTTCGCCCGCATGTTCACCCACCCGGATCACGGCCCGATGACGCTCGACAGCCTGCTAGCGCTCTATGCCTGGCACGGCCGGCATCACGTGGCCCACATCACCGGGCTGCGGCAGCGCATGGGTTGGAGCTGAGCAGAGAAAGCCCGGCCTCCCCCGCGAAACGTTTCCCGCCTGGCATACACTCTCCTGTCAGACCACGGACAGCCTTACCGTCCTTTTCAGGAGGAAGCCTCGATGAGGAAGCTCCCTGTTATTGCAGTGCTGCTGTGTGCGTTCCTGGCCCGGCCGGCCCAGTCCCAGCCAACCGGATGCGACACCACGCAGCCGCTCCCCGACCCCTACGTGTTCATTCTGCTCGACATCTCGGGCAGCATGAACCACGCCGTGCCCTGCACCCAGGCCGAGTACGACGCGGGTCAGTGCGCGTATGTCTGCTCGGGCAGCCAGTGCCACACGCCCATGCAGGGAGACCACCCTGGCTCGAAATGGTTCCAGACCCGCCAGGCGCTCTACAACGTCCTCTCCGGGATCGAGGACGTGCGCTTCGGCTTCGCGACCTTCTCGGACCAGAATGCCCAGCGGGTGAAGGCCAAGCACTGGCTCTATCAGGCCACGACGGCCGGGCCGTCGATCTCCGGCTGGGGCACGTTCCCGGCGGTCGGTGCCCAGGAAGTGTTCGGCACCTCATGGCCCTGCACCTCCGGCGCCGGCGACGGCTGCTCCGTCTCCGTCCCGGCCGACCTGGCCGATTCCTGGGAGCTCACCCGCGTCCGCCGGCTGCCCAAGGGGGGCGACGCGCTCACGCAGACGGTCGACGTCTACGTCCGGGTCGGGTCGAGCACGGTTTACAAGGTGCGCTATCAGCCCGTGAGCGGAGCACTGGGAGCTCCGATCCATACGGCGGTCACCACCTGGCGCTGCACCAACTCCACCTGCACCTCCACGACGCTGATCGGCACCCAGACCGTCTCCTGGGAGCCGGTGGGCGACTTCCTCTCCTGGGAGAACGCCGCCAGCACGGCCAGCCGCACCCAACCCTACAGCTTCTTCAACCAGCCCAACGCGTCGGACACCCTGGCCACCACTCTCTGCTCCTTCTCCGACGGAGGTTGGGAGCCAAACGCCGACGATGCCGCCGACACGGCCGGGTACGCGATCCCTTACAACCTGAAGCGTCCCACCGACGCAACGGACCCGCGCGGTCCGCTCTTTGCGATGGGCGACGTCGTCCCGCTCGACTGGCTCAACCGGCACAAGGAGGACGTCCTCGCCCGGCTGGCGCCGAACCTGGCCGTCGATCCCCTTGCCGTGCCGGATTTCCGGACCGCCGCCTACTTCCAGGACCATGAGGTACCTGGCGAGGGGTTCCTGCGGCTCGACGACGAGTCGGCCCGTCCCATCGTCCCCTACGGCCTGACCGCCCTCGGCTGGTCGATCCGCGATTTTTATGACTGGTTCAGCGACTGCGGCAACAAGTGCCTCGACACAACGAACTGGGAAGCCATCGCCGCCCTGGAGGACCCGGATTGGAGTTGCCGCCGGCTCCATCTGCTGGTGATCACGGACAGCCAGGAGGACTGCAACTCGGTCAATTTTTGCGCCGACATCGCCAACCTCCGCAACCACACAGGGCTGAGGAGCTCGGTCATCGGGATCGGGCAGAGCCCGCTCTCCTCAAACCCGCTCCGATGCATTGCCTCCTACGGCAACGGCACGGAGGCCTATCCCAAGACGCGGCAGCAGATCGAGCAGGCCCTGACTGATTTCTTCAATTTCGTGAGCCAGCCGTAGTCGAGCCGCCCCCGGCCTCGGCCTGTGCCGAGGACGGGGGCCGGACCGCTCAGTTGACGGTCACGTCCAGGAAGGCGCTCGACGTCATCAGCATCCCCTGGACGTCCGGGATGAAGGTGATGTCGTTGACCACGCCGGAAGGTTCGTCCCCCCGGATGATCAGCGTGACCACCGCCTCGCCAGCCACCGGGTTCGCGCTCAAGATCACCTGGACCGGGCTCTCCACGTCCAGCGGCCTCTGATTCACCTCGATCCGCACCGGCACGGGCCCCGGGAAGCCGATGCGCTCCGCGACCTGCAGGCGTGTGGAGAGCGTCGCGCCGGGATCCCCCGAGAGGCTGAGGTCGGTCACCTGCAGCCGCACCCTGCCGAACACGGCGATGTCTACCATGTCGGAGGAGAGCGTCCTGCCGTCGAGCCGCGCTTCCACGCGGACCCGGTAGGTGTCCACGGGGGTGCTGGTGCGCGTCTGCAGCTCCAGGGTCGCCATGGTGCCCGTGCTCGGCGACGGCTTCACGGTCGCGGTGATGTCCTTCGCCGACAGCTCGCCGGCGTTCGCCACCACGAGGTCGATCGGCCGGGGGGCTCCGGAGCGGTCGATGAACACGGGGAAGGAGATGCCGGTCCCCGCCACGAGTTGGTTGTCGTCCTTGTCCTGGATCTCCAGGGAGACGCGCAGCACGGACAAGGCCTTGAGCTGAACCGTCGCGGTGGCCATCAGCGTGCCGTCCGCGTCCTTCAGCCGCACGTCGATGTTCTCGCTCCGGTCCATCGGCAGCTCGGACGACGTCAGGAAGGTGAGGGTGAAGCTGTCGCCCTCCACCGGATTGGCGGGCGTCTGTGTGACGCCGATCACGAAATCCGGCCGGTCGGACTCGGCGAACAGCCGGCCGTCAAAGGCGTTGCGCCGGATCGTGAAGGGATAGTCCGCGGCCTTGCCCGCCTCCACCGTCTGCGACTGTTTCGCCTCATCGATGAGCAGTTGCACGCGAGGCTCCTTGACCGTCAGCTTCACCTTGCGGTCGCGGATCTGCACGGGCGCGCCCTGGAACGTCGCCATGCCGCGGATGCGAAACTCTTTCTCACCCAGGGGCGTGCTCGGCGTGGTCCGCAACTTCAAGGTGGTGGATGTCCCGGTGGTGGTCTCCTCGCCGAACACGGGCTTCGTGTCCGCCGGCAGGTCCACCGCGGAGAGCGTCACCGGCAGCCCCACCGCGCCCCGCGAGCGGTCGAGCAGGACGTTGAACGTGATCGATTTCCCCGCGCGCACGCTGCCGCTCGACCGATCGACGTCGAGGCGCACGGCCGGATCGACTCCGACCGAGTAGATGATCGGATCGTAAACCTCCCCGTCGATCACCGACTTGGCGCGGATCTCGATCGTGTACACGTCCGGCGGCGTCGCGACGCCCGCCTCCAGCCGCACGGTCGCGACGGTATCGAAGGTGAACACCCGGGTCGGCTGCACGGTCGCATTACCTTTCGGCAGGCGTCCCACCACGGACAGCTCCACGTCGTCCCGGATCCGGATGCCGGAGATCACGCGCTCGGCCACGATCTCGTCGGTGAACGGGTCCGTTCCGGCGCGCAGCAGCACCGGCACGACCTCGGCCGCGGCCAGCACCCGCTTCTTCAGCTTCCGCGTGCCAGGCAGCGCGCCGGGGAGCACCGTGAACAGCGCGGGGCTGACGGCCGTGCCCGCCGGTGTGACCACGCTCACAGGACCCGTGGCCGCGCCGAGCGGCACCATGGCGGAGATCTGCGTCGCGGACTGGACCGTGAAGGTCGCGGCATCCTTGCCGTTGAACCGGACAGCCGTGGCGCCGCCGAGCTGAGTGCCCGTGACGATCACCGCCGTCCCGCCCTGGCCGCTCGCGGGCGACAGCGCGGTGATCGTGGGGAGCGCCGGGGCCTGGACGACCGTGAAGAATGCGCTGCTCTGAACGGTTCCGGCCGGCGTGGTGACGCTGATCCGTCCGCTGCTCGCGCCGGCCGGAACGATCGCCTGAATGAAAGTGTTCGAAAGTCCCGTGAAGGTCGCGGGCGCGCCGTTGAAGCGCACCGCCGTGGCCCCGGCCAGGTTGTTGCCGCTGATGCTCACCAGGGTTCCCGGCCCGCCGCTCGCCGGAGAGAAGCTCGCGATGACCGGAACCGCCATCGGCACCGTCACGGAAAAGACGCCCGTGCTCGTCGCGGTGCCGGCCGGAGTGACGACGGCGATCGGACCCGCGCCCGCATTGGACGGGGCCTGCGCCGTGATCCGGGTGTTGGACTGCACGGTGAACGAAGGCGCGGTCACACCGTTGAAGCGCACCTGACCTGTACCCAAGAAATTGTTGCCGTCGATCGTCACGGTCGTGCCGGCGGGGCCGCTCCCCGGGCTGAATGCGGTGATGCTCGGGAGCTGGCTCGGAGCGATCACGACGAACCCCTGCGTGCTGCTCGCCGTGCCCGCGGCCGTGGTCACGGTGATCGGTCCGCTGGCCGCGCCGGCCGGCACCGTGGCCATGATCGAGCTCGCGCTGTTCACGAAGAAGCCCGCGGAGACGCCGTTGAACCTCACGCTCTGCACGTTGGCGAAGTTGGTCCCGGTGATCGTGATCTGCGCGCCGGCCTGGCCGCTGATCGGATTGAAAAAGCTGATCGAAGGCAGCGGGGACGCGGCCTGGACGCTGAAGACCGCCGCGCTCGCCGCGCTGCCGTTGCTGGTGATCACCGTGATCGGTCCGGTGCCCGCGCCCGACGGCGCCTGCGCGCGGATCTGCCCGTTGGAGGACACGGTGAGCTGATTGGAGGGCACGCCGTTGAACCGCACCTCCTGGGTGCCCAGGAAATTGTTGCCGAAGATGTCCACCGCCGTGCCCGCGGGCCCGCTCGCCGGCGAGAAGCCGCTGATCGCCGGGAGCTGGGCCGGCTGGATCACCACGAAGATGCCCTGGCTCTGCGCCATTCCGGCGGGCGTGCCGACCGTGATGCGGCCGCTCGTCGAGCCCGCCGGCACATCCACGACGACCTGCGTCGGCGTGTTGATCACAAAGGCTGCCGGCGTGCCGTTGAAAAGCACCTGCGTGGCCGGCTGCAGGTTGCGCCCGGTGATCGTGATCCGCGTGCCGAACGTGCCGCTGAGCGGGAAGAACGAATCGACGATCGGCAGCGCGCTGCTCTCCAGCACCGTGAAGACGCCGCCGGTGGCGGACCCGTTCGGGCCCGAGATCGTGACCGGGCCGGTCACCGCGTCCGGCGGCACCTGGGCGATGATCTGGGTCTCCGCGGCGACCGTGAACGAGCGCGCGTCAAAGCCGCCGAAGCGGACGAACTGCGTGCCGAGGAAGCCGCTGCCGTTGATCGTGACCTGCGTGCCGCGCGCGCCGCTGACCGGCGAGAGGCTGAAGATCGACGGACCCGCGGGCGTGAAGATCGGCGGCTGCACGATCGGAGGATCGAGGATGATCCGCGGCCCCTGCGGGCCAATGACGACGCGGTCGGTGTCCAGCTGAATGAAGGTCTGATCGTTGAGCATTCTTTTACTCCCTTTTCAAGAGAAACCATTTCTCCCTCCTCTACGGACGGAATGCGCGTCTGGATGAAGCCTTTTGAGCTAGGATCGGTCCGTGAGCCCCATCCAATCCGGAGCCCCACCCGGAGCAAATTCCGGCCTCCCCTCGCGGGTCGGCAACTACAGGATCGAGGAGCGCCTCGGCGCCGGAGGCATGGGTGTGGTCTACCGCGCCTGGGACGAGGTGCTGCGCCGGCCTCTCGCCGTCAAGCATCTCCCGCCGGGCAAGTCGGACGATGCCGGCGATGTCGGCGATGTCGGCGATACCGCCCGGCGGCGCTTTCGCAGGGAGGCGCAGGCCGCGGCCCGCCTCAATCATCCCGCCATCGTCCATATCTACGAGATCGTCGAATCGAAGGAGGGCGACTGGATCGTCATGGAGCTGGTCGAGGGGGACACCCTCGCCGGTCTGCTCTCCGCGGGGGAGATCAGCCTGCTCCAAGCCCTGCGCCTGGCGCGGGAGATCGCCGAGGGGCTCACCGAAGCCCATGCCCAGGGCGTCATCCATCGCGACCTCAAAACGAACAACGTGATGGTCACGAAGGCCGGCCGGGCCAAGATCCTCGACTTCGGCATCGCCAAGCTCCCCACCGGGCAGCACGAAGAGACCGAGATCTCACAGACGGGGATGATCATCGGCACCTATCACGCCATGTCGCCCGAGCAAGCCATGGGGCTGCCGCTCGATCACCGCTCGGACCTCTTCTCCCTGGGCTCGCTCCTCTACGAGATGCTCACCGGGGCCTCGCCCTTCCGCGGCGGCAATGCGACCGAGACCCTGGCGCGGATCTGCAGCTATCACCAGCCGCCGGCCTGGCGGCTGAGACGGGAGGTCCCGGAGGAGGTCTCCGGCCTGATCGACCGGCTGCTCGCCAAAGACCCGCGCCAGCGGCCCGCGAACGCCTCCGAGGTCAGCGAAGCCCTGGAAGCCGCGATGGACCGGATGCGCTCCGGCGCATCATCATCGATCCAGTCATCTGTCGCCTCCGTCCGCCCCTCCGGCTCCGTCCTCTCCAGGCTGGATGACACGAATGCGCCGACGCTCATGGAAGGGCCGGCTCCCAGCCGATCCGGGTCCGTGCCGCCGTCCGCTCCGGCCACATCTTCAAAGAGCCGCCGGACCATCCGCGAGCGGCGTCAGGTCACGCTGGCCTATTGCGAGCTGACCGGCGTGAAAATCTCCGAGGGGCTCGCCGTCCCCATGGCGCTCGACCTGGAATCCGTCCACGAGGTGCTGCCCGAGGTCCGGGAGGCGGCGGCGCGGGTCGCGGAGCGCTTCGGCGGCACGGTCGGCGACTCCATGGGACACCGGCTGGCGCTCTACTTCGGCTATCCGCAGGCGCACGAGGACGCGGCGGAGCGCGCCGTTCGCGCGGCCCTGGAGCTCGCGGCACGGATCGGGCGGCTGAGCGCAGGGCATCCCATACGGATGGCCCTCCGCGCCGCGGTCCACACCGGCACGGCCATCGTGCTGCCGGAACCGGAGCAGCTCACGCTCGGGGTCATGCTGGACGTCGCGGCCGGGATCCTGGCCCGGGCCGCGCCCGGCGAGGTGCTCGCGAGCACCGCCACGCAACGCCTGCTCAAAGAAGCCTTCCCGACGGAGGCGCTCCCTCCGGTCGAGATCCCGGGCACGGGCGAATTCACGGCGATCCATCGGGTCCTGGAAGCGGGCCCGGTGACGGAGACGCGCGAGCCGCCGGCCCCGCTGGTCGGCCGCGAGCGGGAGATGGAGCTGCTCCTCGGCCTCTGGAACAGGGCAGCGCAGGGCACGGGCCAAGTGGTCCTCATCAGCGGCGAGGCCGGCATGGGCAAGTCCCACCTCGTGCGCGCTCTCCGCCAAAGAGTGGGGAGCGCAGCGCAATGGCTGTTCTGCTACGGCTCGCCCTACGCGAGCAGCTCCCCCTTGCAACCCGTCGTCGACCTGTTGCAGCGGACGCTCGAGGGCGGTTCTTCCCTCGATCGGCTGGAGGATCTGCTGCGCCCTTACGACCTCCCCCTCGCCGAGCGCGTGCCGCTCCTCGCGTCTCTTCTCGGGATCCCTCTCGAAGAACGGTATCCACAACCCGAGCTGCCGCCCGACCGGCTGCGGGAGAGGACGCTCGAAGCCATCGCGGAGCTGGCGCTCGCCATGGCGGATCGTCAGCCCCTGGCCTGGGCCTTCGAGGACCTCCACTGGCTCGACCCGTCGACGATACGCCTGCTCGGCCTGCTCCTGGATCAAGCCGTGTCCGCGCCGCTCTTCCTGGTGATCACCGTCCGGCCGGACACCATGGAAGCCGTCTGGGGTCCCCGCGCCCATCTGACGCAGCTCAACCTGACTCCCCTGAGCGAGGCGGAGGCCGCGAATCTGATCAATCGGCTGATTGACCGAGTGGCAGGCCGGCCCCTGCCCGAGGCGGTGCGGCGCCAGATCTTGGTGCGGACCGACGGCGTGCCTCTGTTCGTGGAAGAGCTGACCAAGACCGTGCTCGAAGCGGGGTCTACCGGGGAGATTCCGACCACGCTGCGCGACTCGCTCGCGGCGCGGCTCGACCGCATGGGGCCCGCCAAGGAGGTCGCCCAGCTCGCCTCAGTGCTCGGCCGCTCCTTCACCTTCGAGCTGCTCGCGGCGGTCTCGTCGATCGACGAGGCCACTCTCCAAGGAGAGCTGAAGCGGCTGGTCCAGGCCGAGCTTCTCCACCGCCGCGGGTTCGGATCGCGCACCCACTACCTGTTCAAGCACGCCCTCATCCGCGACGCGGCCTACGACTCGCTGCTCCGCAAGGAGAGGCAGCAGGTCCATCTCCAGGTTGCAGAGGCCCTGGAAAACGTGATCGATACGCGGCCCGAGATCCTGGCCTATCACTATACGGAAGGAAACCTTCCGGAAAAGGCCGTGGGCCTATGGTTGGAGGCGGCGCGGCAGGCACTCGGACGCTCGGCGCAGCTGGAAGCCCTTTCCCACGTGCGCAGCGGCCTCGGCGCGCTCGCCGGCCTGCCGCCGGGACCGGCGCGGAACGAGCGGGAGCTTCAGCTCCAGACCACGCTCGCGCCAGCCATCATCGCCACCCAGGGCTTCTCCTCCCCCGAGGTGGAGCGCGCCTACCTGCGCGGCCTGGAGCTGTGCGGCGAAGAGGGATCGCAGCGCTTCGAGCTGCTCTACGGGTTGTTCAGCTTCTACGCCGTGCAGGCCCGGCCGGACCGCGCCCTGCTCCTGGGCGAGCAGATGCTCAGGCTCGCGGAGCACCAGGGGAGCGCGCCGTTCCTGGTCCAGAGCCGCTACGGCCTCGGCGCGATGAGCTTCCTCCTGGGCGACTTCGAGGCATCGCGCCGCCACCTGGCCGCCGCTTTCTCACAGGACGATCCCGAGCTGGGACGGCTCCTCCCTCTCTCCTTCGGCACGGACGACCGCAAGACCTCCAGGGTCTACGACTCCCTGAACCTCTGGCAACTGGGCTTTCCCGACCAGGCGCTCGAGCAGAACCGCGCGGCCCTCGCCTGGATTCGCGAGACCCCGCAGCCCTTCACGCTGACCACGGGCCTCCTCCTCTCCGGCTTCCTCCATCGCTTCCGGCGCGACGACGCCGAGGTGCGCCGCCACGCCGAGGAGATGCTCGCTCTCTCCGAGGAGCACGGTCTCTTCCAGGTGCGCGACGCGAATGTGCTCCTCGGACTTGCGATGGCCGCCGGTGAGAATACCGAGGCTGGGATCGAGCACTTGAAGAAAAGCCTCGAGGCCTACCGCACGACCGGCTTCCGCGTCTTCCTGAGCTTCTATCTCGGCGAGCTAGCCGCGGCCTGCCTGCGCCTGGGACGGCTCGAAGAAAGCCGGGCCGCGCTCGACGAAGCGCTGGCGGAAGGGTCCGAACGTTTCTGGGAACCGGAACTGCACCGGCTCGACGGCGAGCTCCTCGCCGCCAACGGCAATCCCGAGAAAGCGGAGGCCGCCTTTCGCAAGGCGCTGATCACCGCCGCCGGCCGTTCCGCCGCGTCGCTGGAGCTGCGCGCCGCCGTCAGTCTCGCCCGTCTCTGGCAGGGGCAAGGCCGGCGGGACGAAGCCCGCGCACTCCTCTCCGGCGTCTACGCCACGTTCACCGAGGGGCTCGCCACGGCCGACGTCGTCGAGGCCGGCACGCTGCTTACTGCACTCGCCTGACGCTGTAGCTTCCAAACCAGATAGATGTAGACGCAGTCCACCGTCGTGGTGGCGATGCTCAGGTAGTGCAGGAAGTGGTTGTCCGCATAGGGCGGATAGATGTTCATGAAGATCGTGTTCGTGCCCGTACCGATCATCTTGAGCCAGGCGATGAGCCACGATACACGGTTCAGATTGCCAAGCGCGCGCTGCTGGAAGAGCACGAACACGTAGAGCACGGACAGGGTGAAGTTCAGGAGGAACGCCGAGTTGGCGCCGATCGGGGTGTCGAGCCCCGAGGTCGCCATGAAGTAAAAGGCCGCGCCATGGAACAGGGCGATAGCCACGAGCAGCGGCCTCAGGACCTTGATGAACGCCTCGGTCCTCACCTGCTCCCAGCCGTAGCGCAGAACGCCGTAGAAGATGATGAGGTCGAAGAAGAACCAGAAGCGGTAGCACCACTGGAGCAGCGGCCCCATGTTCGTGAAGACCAGGAAGCTCCAGGTGAACTCCCAGCCGATGTTGCCGCACGCCGCGAAGATCGGCGCCTCGATGAACTTCTTCTTGAAGATGCTCCGGATGTAGAGCGCATAGACCACCACCCAGAGATAGCAGCCGAACGCGAACAGAAACAGTTGCAGCGGCGTGTAGTCCTGCAGGTTGACGAGTCGGCTCCAGTCGATCATGGCTCACTCCAAGCTCCGGCCGCGCAGCCCGGCCATCGTGACCGGGATGCAGAACGTCACCTCGCCATCGCGGCTCGTATCGATCATGTCCTGGAAGATCAAGGCAGCCAGGCGCGAAGAGAACGGCAGGTCCTCGGCTCCCTGAACCAGCCGCAGCCCGAGGTGGAACACGGTCCGGATCACGCGATGGCCCGCGATCGGGCGCACGCCCACCCGCGCCAGCTCCTGCGGAGTCATCAACTCGGCCATGGCGATCGCCGGCGCGAACCCGAACCCCACGAGGCGTAGCGGCTTCGGGATGAGGCTCTGCATCATGTCGATGTTGTCCTGCGTCAGCACGAGACCGTAGGGATTCTCGACTGGCCCGGTGTCCTGCCGGCGCACGTACGAGTCATAGAACTCGCCCGCCTCGGCCACGTTTGCCGGGATGTACTCGGCAGGGATGCCCATCATCCGAGCGTAGACGCTCCACAGGTAGTAATAGTCCTCCGCCTCGGCCTCGGAGAGCGACAGGCCGAGCCGGCGGATGCCCTCGATCACCAGGTAGGAGAAGCCCATGATCGTGGCGAGCATGTCCTCGTGGTTCACGGGCACGCCGTGCCTCTCCTCGTACCCCGGGCGGAACCGCGGCACCATCGTGCGCACGCCAGCATGGAGAAGCCGGAGCTTTTGAGCCGTCACGATCGCCTTGCCATCCAGCTCGAAGGAGCCCGGGTTCGAGACGTTGACCAGGAGCTGGATCACGCCCATCAGCCGCTGGAACGGATGCTTCTGAAGATCGCGGGAGATCGAGAGGATCTCGCACAGGCAGGGCGCCGCGTAGCCGCGCGGCAGGCTGGAGGCGAGCATCGCCACCGCGGCGGAGCACGCGTGTTTCAGGAAGAAGACATGACCGCCGCGCGCCAGGCGGTCGCGGTCGACCCCCGGCGGCAGCTCCCGCGTGGCCTCGACGAACTCCCGGAACGGCTCGGGAGCGTCCGCCGGGATGGGATCGTCGTCCGCCCGCAGCGTCTTGAAAATCTCATTGACGGCCCGCACCTCGCGGTGCGCCATCAGGCGCAGGACGGCCTCATCCGCCAAGGGATCCCCTTGGGCGCGAAGACTATCCAGAAAGCCATCGTCCGACCACTTGCCGTGGCCCATGCCGCACCTCTCGAATCGGATGGGCAAACCCTATGGCATCGGAAGGCTGCCGTCAAGGCTGGGAACCGAGCTCCGCGTCCGTCTACACCGGGCAAGGGGAGGTATAGCCATGAGGCAGATTGTTCTCGCAGTCTCTTTTGCTCTGCTGCTCACCGGCCGCGCCACGGCGCTGCCGCAAAGCCCGGACCCGGCTCCCGTTGGCAAGGGAGTCCGGGAGCTGCGATTGGGCGTGATTTGCTATGGCGGGATCTCTCTGGCCGTCTACATGTATGGCACGACACGCGAGATCCATCATCTGCTGCTCGCCTCGGATGCGCTCGAGCTCGACGCGCGCGCCAACCCCTCTGTGCAACCCGGGGAAATCGGAGATCGCGGCGCCATGCTGTCCACGAGCGCCCGCCACTACTACCGGCTTCTCTCCGACAAATGGAAGAGGGACGGTGTCCGCACGCGAGTCGTCGTCGACATCATCAGCGGCACCTCCGCGGGAGGAATCAACGGCATCATCCTGGCGAAGGCAATCGCTACGAACAAACCCATCGACGACCTCCGCACGCTCTGGTTCAAGGAGGCGGACATCGTCAAGCTCGCCGGCGGCCGCCCCTGGCACCTGAAAGCCGTCTGGCGCCTGCTGCGCAAGCGGCCGGTCCTCACCGGCGACCGCTGGCTGCGCCAGCTCTACGAAGCGTTCAAAAAGATGGACGGAGGGGATGTGTCTTCTCCAAGCCAGAGCCTGCTGCCGGCAGGCTCGCAGCTCGACCTCCTCGTCACGAGCACCAACTACTACGGCAGCTCGCGAATGGTGGAAGTCGGCGACCCGGCAACCAGCGCCGACACCTATCACAACCAGGTGTTTCATTTTGAGTTTCCGGACAAGCAGGCGGAGGAACACAGCTTCACCGGACCGGCCGGGAACGCGACCCTCGCCTTCGCAGGACGCTCGAGCGCCTCCTTCCCGGTGGCCTTCCCCCCGATGAACATCACCAATCTGCTCGAGGTGATCCCCGAGGCCGGAAGCGACGGTGCTGCGCTGGCGCGCAAGGTGTTTGGCCACCAGCTCCTTGACAGCGGCGATTGCCCGCCGGAGAAGGATTGTGCGAAGGCTTTCGCCGAGGGGCTGTTCCTCGTGGACGGCGGCGCGCTCGACAACTATCCGCTCGGGATCGCGTTTCAGCGGACCAGCCGCACGATGCCCTCGGTGCCGGCGCAGCGCGTCTTCCTCTATCTCGAGCCCGATCCGTCGTCCCCGCCGGCAGGGAATACCGCGATGGACAGAGAAGCTCCGAACTCCTGGCAGATCATCTGGGGAGCCAGCGCCGCCATTCCCGGCAACGAGCCCATCGCCGAGGACTTCCGGCAGCTCGCGCGCCACAACGAACGGGTCGACCGGATCCTCGACGTGCTTGCCCGCAACGAGCAACAGGCCGTCCTGGAGCAACAGGACCCGGCTCCTGACCCGGGAGCTCCTGCCCTGGCCGGGCAGCAGTCCGTTCAGGGGCTGCTGGGCCTTGCCTCGAAACCGGAGGAGGTGACGGTCGCCACGCTGGTGGAAAACGCCGTCGACTACAAGCTCGCCGACGACACCCTCAAAGAAATACGTCAGGAGACCGACCCGGCCACGCCGACTCTCCTGGAACAGAAGGCGGTAGCCACCCAGCGGCAGGCGATCGAAGATGACGCGGCCGCGAGCCAGCCTGTCATGGAAGAAGCCTACGTGCGGCTCCGCGTGCACTCCGTGCTCGATCAGCTCGCCCGCACCCCTGGCACCCGCGTGTGCAACCTGCCCGAGGACTACGTCGGGCCGCGCGCCTCGCTGGCTCGGGCCATCGTGTTTCAATGGGCCGAAGCGAGCGGCCTGAAAAAAGCCTTGTCAGGCGACCTCCCGCCCTCCCTGCTCGACAACGAGAGCCTCGCCCGCGAGCGCCGGAAGGAATTCCTCACCGCCTTTGACCTGGGATACCTGAGACGCAACCTCCGCTTCGTCCTCGCCTGGATCGACAGCCAGTATCCGGGTGGAGAGCCCACCTACTCGTACGGCCTGACCCCTGAGCAGTTGCAGTCCGCCCACGACGCGGTGACGAAACAAATCAGGGAGGTGAGCAAGCTGGTGCAGGGCTTGGACATCGATCAGCTCACCGGCGGCGGGACAGCCCGCGAGGGTCTGCGCGGCGCGCTGTGCGTGCCGCCGGATCCGAAAAAGACGATTGGAGAACAGGCTGCGGAAGTGATCGCCAAGCACAGAGGGACCATCGATGCCTTCAGGAGCCTGCTCGCCCCGAGCCTCCTCAAAAACCAGGACCGCATCCGCGCCGAGCTCTTCAAGGAGTTCGTCGCCCAGACGGAGGCATGGAACAAGCCCGAGGCCCGCCGTGCTGTCCTCGCCCGCTACCTGGGCTTCCCTTATTGGGACCGCGTGGCCTACCCGTACACCGCCTTCTCCGGAACCGGCGAGCTCGCGCATGCGAACGTCGTGCGATTGAGCCCGCAGGACGCCATCTCCCTCAGCCGCAACGGGGCCGAACGTCTGGCGGGCAGCCGCCTGTTTCACTTCGGGGCTTTCCTGGACCCTGAGGGCCGCGAGAGTGACTACGTCTGGGGACGCTTTGACGGCGCCGAACGCCTGTCGAAGCTTCTCGGCGCTGGTTCCGTGCCCGACAGCTTCTATCCCGCGATCCTCGACGAGGAAGAGGGTGCGGTCAGCGCGGGCGTCCTCGCAAGGCTCCGGCGCTGTGTCGAGCACCAGCCGGATGCCTGCAAGGCGCCGCCAAAGAAACACCGTGGCCGTTGAGCGGCTATATGTGGCAACGGGCGGATCGAGACTTCGGCCGGTTCACCAGCAGAGCGGACGTTGCCAGTGCCGGCAAGAGAACAAGTGTAAAGACTGTGGGAGCGCCGACGAGCGCTGACGTGATGATCGCGGCAGCCCAGAGAATGGAGTTTCCGATGAGGTGCTTTCGATTCATAGACCTCTCTACGAGGATTCAGGCGGAAAGTTACGGCGCCGGCGGAGCTGCGTGCGCCGGATTGAGTGTGTCGATAAACAGGAGCATGTCGAAAGCGGACCCCGGAGACAACAAATACCCCGCAAACACACGGCGTTTCGCGAGCCAGGCGGCCACGTCGCGATCGTCGCGCGATGCACGCAGATCGAGGAGGAACTGGGGCAAGCCCGTGCGCACCAGCGCCGCGTCGACACTATCGGGTCCCAGAGAGAACGCCCGAAACCCGGGCCCGTTCCGGGCCGCGGAGCTGCCGATGGTGATCAGGTCATCGCCCAGTATCGACCGGAGATACTGGCCCATCGAATTGGTCGTTCGCTCGAAATCCTGCTTCTCGGCGGGCGCGCTCTTGACATGCCCGTTGTGCGCGAACACGAGCACACGCCCCGTCGGGCCCTCCTGGGCCAGCACCCAGTGAACGTTTTCGGCCATCGCGGCGTCCCGGGCATCGCTCCACTGCCACCCTGAGGGAGGAACTCCGCCGCCGGGTGGCTGGGGCGGCAGCACGCGGAACGCGCGATCCGCCTGACGAGCGACGACGGCATTGCAACACGCCCACTCATAGTCGTCCTTCGAGGTGGCCGCGATGTACGCCATACGTTCACGTTCGAGCTGGCCGATCAGGTCATCGATGGCAGCGCTCAGCGCGTCGCGCTCCGCCGGGGAAAACGCGGGGACCTCCGTTGAGAGCCGCTCCATATACGGCTGGAGAACAGCGCGCAGGCGCTGGCCGGGCACAGCGTCGACGCGGGTGAGGTAGGTCAGCGCCTTCTCGAGGGCGATCGGCGTCGGCACCATCCATCCGACGAGGCTCAGGTCGATCCCGTAGATCCGGACTTTGCGCGGATGGCTGGCATCCGCGTTGTACTCCCGGATCCACTGCACCAGCTCCGCGTTCTCCTGAAAGGTGCCGAAGCCAAAGCTGAGGTTTTCGCGGGCGACCTGCTCGGCAGTCCCCGGCCCGCCCGCGACGAAGTCGAAGAGAGCCCGTGATTCCGGAAGTCCCGATTCGAGCGCGATGGCCGTGAAGCCCAGCTCCTCCACCAGATAGCGGAACAGGCGGTTTCGGAACGCGAGCGGCTCATGGGCGCCGTGCGCGGGCTCGCCGAGAGCAACGACACGGGCAGCCCCGATGACAGGCTTGAGCGGGCGCAGATCGGACAGATCGGCGATGCTGCTTCCGGGCTCGACGGTCTGTATCGACATTGCGTGCGCCGTCGCCCAGCGCACGAAGCTCACGCTGTCCTCCTGCGTGCCGGCTGCGAGAGGCCGAGCGCCGATCGTGAGCGCCCCGACTGCTACTGCTGCGAGCCAGATTTTGTTTATCATTTAACAGGGTATACGGAAAGCTCGGTATTAGTGTTGGGACGGACCGCCAGGGAAATATAGGCCCCGTCCTTCTACCGCACAGCCTTATACATCTTGGCCTGGGCAATGAGCCCCAACGGGGCGACGGCGTGTAGCCCGGGGTCAGGAGCGCCGCAGGCGCGACGATCCCGGGTCGTCAAATCCAAACAATCGAAGCCCGCAGGGGCGACGGCAGAGGCCAACCAAAGACTTGGCGATCTGTTCGACCCGGCAGCCGATCGCCGTGGCCGCATCAGATGTTGTCCGATGCCTACCCCAGCGCTTGCCAACTCAGCGACGCCGGTTACAGGCCCCAGTCGTTGCTCGAAGCCACGGCCATCTACTTTTCATCAGAGGCCGGAAGGCGAACGTTTTGACCGATACCGTGCGGCCACTAGGGCCTCGCTGATGTGCGGCCGGTAGTCACCGAGCACGCGTAAGACCGCGCGTTCGAGGAGGCATTGTACCCGTGCAAGATCGGATATCAGACGGCCAAGGTCGTTGATCGAAGTGTTGTGCACCAACGCACTGCGGGTCTTATAAGCGGTGGCGAGGCCATCCGAAAAGTGGTCCACCGCCGTGCGGTAGTTCAACCACAGGCCCGATGTATCGACACCTAGGCGCTGCAAATGATGCTTGGCTTTGCTGGTAAACGATGGCCGCCTAAGCTCGGCAATTTTGCTCTGCAGCATGTCGCTGACGCTCGTGCTCAGTCCTCGGCGCCGGCAATAGCACCGAGCGACGCGGTTCAGAGCACGCACTAGAACCTTCCAATCAATGCCTAGGTGATCGCCCATCGGACTGGTTTTCTCAAGAGCATTTACGAGGGTCTCCAAGGCTGACACAGCAAGAAGAAAGTTGGTGTCAACAGTGTCGTTACGATAGGAGCCCAAGAGATAGCGCACTGAGCGGACTATATCCGTCTGGCCGATGCAATTCTCAAGGCCTCTTAGCATCTCGTCGAATCTGCCATCCACGAGTTCGTGCTCCCTGAAGAGGGGCCGCTCATCTCTGCCAGTTGGCTCGAAGAACGGTGGGTCCGAACGGCGGCGAGCCTCGATCCATTCACCTCCCGGAGTTGCAACGTGTACGGATAAGTCGAACCACTCGATGGTCCGGCGAGAGAGGAGAGAGAACAACACCAACGGGAGTTCCAGGGAAGCCACGACCTGATCCAAGAGGCCAGTTAGACTTTGGTCGCTGGTCTGCTCAAATTCGACGCGTAGAAGGGGGCGCTGAGAGAGCAGCAAGCCAGGATGTGAACCGTCCATTACGGTGCGTGTGTCGTGCCCGACTTGCAACCAGTGCTGCGCACCATCGCGCTCCCAGGAAAGAAGCGGCCATTCCTGACCTACTCGCTCGATCGTCCCATCGAAGTTAACCTGCCGGTTTGTGCGGTAGAGAAGAAAGCCCGTCGAAGTGAGGTAGGCACTAACGCGAACTCTTGAGCCTGCCGGAACGGTGGGCTGAGGATCGAGAAGATCAAAGGTGCCGCATGAGAGTTTGGCGTCGTGGCTTCCGTAAGTGCCGGGTCCGAGGAGGTGAAGCCTTAAGCTGCCGGTGTACGGAGTCTCAAGGTTAAACCACAACTCCCGGTTCTCGCCGTACGGAACAACATGTCGCTCCGGGAGCGGTTCGGGATATCTGACCCGACAAGTGATCGGCGACGGCGCACGCTCTCGATGGCTGAGTTCGACCCAGGCCGGATGCTGGCTACCTCCAGGAAGCGCGAGGCGCCCAAACAGAGTTCGAGACCGGACCGGATCGTCGATCTCGGTCGGCTCTGGGAATGGTTCGCGAATCATAATGAACTAAGGTGCGCCTAATGTTGCGTAGCTCACAGGTGAATGGCGTGAGCCCTGCCGTCCTGTGCAGTGTCTGGTTGGCGGAACACAACACTTCCTACTCGGCGCATACGGCTTCCGTCACCCTGCCTTGCTTTATTGTACCGAGGACCTGTCGAGCGCGCTATAGCTAGTTCCGACCGGCTCCTCTGGTTTCCTACGGCTCGGGCAAGCTCCCAAGCGACTCGGGGATGCACCCGAGAGAGTCCTCAGAACGCTACGGGAGCGAGTAGGGCGTCGTCCCCCAGAATCACCTCTCCGCTCGCCCCACTTCGAACTTCGATCTCCGTTCCGACCAGTCCCCCCTGAGGCTCTAGTCCATAGCGCGTCGGAGCCTCCCACCGGACCTGCGTTCTCAGGTAGTAACGGCCTGCCGGAACCCCTTTGAATCGAAAGCGTCCGTCCGCATCGCATTTCGTCACCATGCGGACTTTCTGAAACACTGTTGCGCTCGGGATGGCCTGCAACGAAGTGGAGCCTGCATTCTCGTACCAGATTCGGCTATAGGTGGTCACCGGGTCAAGGAATACATCCTGCCCGGAGCACCTCCGGACCTCGCCGCCACGGGTCATCAAGAATGCCTGACCTGTGATCTCCGCATCGCCCGGCACAAGGTAGGCATTGTATTCCGCCTGATCTGGCTCTGGATAGGGAATGGAGGATACTTGGGTCCATCCACCTGCTCCCAGCCGGTCGAACGTGACGGGTAGCTCCTCCTGGCCATCCACCGTCAGTTCACCGTACAGACCTGCGAAACGCGCCTGCGCAACCATTGCCGCGAACTCTCGACCGCTCGGTGTCGCGCCCTTTGGGAAGTTTGCGCCATCTCTCCAGAATGAGACAACGCAAGGGTCCTGCTTCGCGCACAGCTCCCGCGCCGCGGATACTAGGGCGTCCTTCAGCTCACGCCCCTCACGTTCGTGGAGCAGCAAAACCTGCCAGCCTCCGCCCTCCGCTGAAACCGCTTGATAAGCCGGCGGCGTGCCAGCGGTTATAGCTATCGAGCAGACTACCGTCCCTCCCACAATCAAGCCGTGAATGCTCGCGGTCCGGCACATGGCTCGGCCTCCTTCTCGCTTGAGCGAACTGACGCTACCCAGGAGCATCTTATTTCAAACTAGGACACTACCGACTCGGGATGCCACCCCCGAATGTGAACCTCGCCAGCTAATTGACGTTGCTCTTCGAAAAATCAAGGTTTGACGCTTCCATCGGCCCCCCGCCAGGGGTCTCAATGTAGGTGATGTCAATAATCTCCCCGACCGTGGGAAGCATGCTCAACTTCGCGGCGGAGAAAACTACCGCGACGGTAAAGGTCTTGGCCTGATTATTGACCTCCGTCACCTTGCCCTTCAACAGCTTGGCAGAGGCTTTGCCGGTCGCCACACGATCTGATGAATTGCTTTTTGACGACTTAACCGTAGTTGCCGCCAGCCCGCCAGGGGTCTCAACATAGGAGATGTCAATGATCTCCCCGACCGTGGGAAGCATGCTCAACTTCGCGGCGGAGAAAACTACTGCGACGGTAAAGATCTTGGCCTGATTATTGACCTCCGTCACCTTGCCCTTCAACAGCTTGAGAGAGGCTTTGTCGATCGCCACACGATCTGATGAATAACTTTCTGACGACTTAACGATAGTTGCCGCTGTGGCGAATCCGCTAAAAGTTGCCAGCACTGCAAGGGATAAATCAGAGTTAGTAGTTTTTCCATGGCGGTACTCCTTGTTAGTCAATGGCGCTGCTTGACGAGCCACAATTCTTGGCCTCCATCGGTCTACTCGGGTGCCGGTGCAGGTCGCACTGAATCAGGAATCAATTTCACGTCCATCACCTCCTCGCCAGTCAAATTCGCGGCTAACCTAAAGCTCGCTGGCTTCCTAGCATTAGCCGGCATTCATAATGTTCCCAGCCACACCGAACCTTTTCCCCAAACCTGATCTCACTGCTGCACTTAAGAAGGGTACGCCTACCCCCGGCCGGCCGTCAATCGGGGCGAAAGCGGCGGTTAGGCCGGTCGTCGGATGCTTTCATGTCTGGGAATTGACGAATATCTCCCCCTACTTCCTGTCAGACAGGAACGTTCTCCGCCGGCCATAGGCAGGCCTCTTTAGCTCCTCCCGCCTGTCAGCTTTGCCGCCTCTCGGGCGACACTGCGGAGGAGCCGGACGACGGGGAAACACTGGTTGGCCGGAGCGGGACGAGAGGCCGACGCTCTGCTCCGCGAGCCAGTCGGTCGGGCAGCCGAGGCGGATGGTCCGGATCGCGGAGCGAGCCCCTCGGGACCGGAGGTGGACGGTCCGGAGCGCTCCGTGCGCGGCCACAGAGCCGTTGCGGACGGTTCAACCCGCGGGTAGGACCGCTCAACCCGCCTTCCGGACGGTTCCGCTCCCCTGTTGAACCGTCCGTTCGCGATGCGGACGGCTGACCGGACGTTTGGGCGGTCAAACCAGAGAGTTGGACCGTCCGCTTCCTCTCGCAGACCGTCCAGATCGCCTCACGAGACCATTTTCGCGAGGCGCAGAGACCTATCCGCGAGACGCGGAAGCCTTTCCGTGAGGCGCGGAAGCCTTTCCGTGAGGCGCGGAAGCCTTTCCCCGGGTAGTGTCCCAACAGATTGTGTTAGGACACGACCTTTCCGCGAGGCGCGGAAGCCCTTCCGTGAGACGTGGAAGCCTGAGACGTGGAAGCCTTTCCGCGAGACGCGGAAGCCTTTCCGTGAGACGCGGAAGCCTTTCCCCGGCCTATGCCAGCCAAGCTGGAGCGCCAGCCCACAACACCCGCCCGGGGACCTATTCTGGTGAAATGAATGCCGTGTGGCCTGCACCTCTCTTTCAGCGGTGGGGGCCTGGGGCGCCCGCACACCGGGAGGGTCCTCCCTCCCCCTTCCTTCATTGGGCGAGCAGGGTACGGAAATGGAGAGGCGACATGCTGAAGAAAAATTGGTATATCAAGAAGAATATCCTGTGCAGCGGTCTCGACCCGGGCCCTGCATTGGGCTTTATCGCTGATGTGTTCGGAGACGAATACACCCCGATGTTGTTCATGACCGGAGACGGTCATCGCCAGCCGCCGTTCAGCTGGACGACGAGAGGTGTGTGGCCGGACTTCTTTCGCCAAATGGCTGCAATGAACAAGGTCTGCTGCCACGTAGAAAAGTACAGCGATGACGTCACCAAGGACGACATTCCCATCA
The DNA here is from genome assembly GCA_034667225.1 of Acidobacteriota bacterium. Taxonomy (GTDB): domain Bacteria; phylum Acidobacteriota; class Thermoanaerobaculia; order Multivoradales; family UBA5704; genus DATMER01. Next base: position 19,992 of record JAXDKG010000013.1, on the reverse strand, counting down.
CTCTACGATCGGTCTTCAACAACGGGAAGGCGTTCGGCTGGGAGCCTGATTTCTACAAAGAGCTGCAACAGGTCATGGAAATCTGTTTCAAGACGATGTCCTCAGAGACGGTGGACCTCGATGTCATGGGGAAGATCGCCAACAGCCTCAACCGGATCGCCAAGACAGCTCCATTGAGGAAAGAGGCCGATATCGCCACCGAGTATTACCTGAAGGGGCTCTCGCTGAACAAGGACCCGGTGCCCATGGAAGCTTTGCCCAATTATGACGTATTCCTCGCGAAGTTCGCCGGCACTCGCGCGATGGCGCTCCGGACGGAGGTCCACGCGATGGTGGGTGCCACCATTCAAAAGAACATCGACCGCTATGCCGATCATCTTCACTTGATAACCTGTGGCGACGCGCACATCACGTGCATCGACCCTCTGTACCTCCACATCAAGCCTCCCGTGGGAACTTTCGGCGTTGCGGATGAAAGCAAGGGTTAGTTTCTTGGCAATTCGCGGGCGTGAATCCTCCTTTTTCGTACGAAAATCATAAATTTTCGTACGAAAATTCTCTTTCCAGGGTCGCGGAAAGCAAATTTTCGTACGAGAATTTACAACTTTCGCACAAGAAAAGCTCTTCGTCGTACGAGAATCCGAAATCATTGTGCGAAGATTTTTTTTTTCGTACGAAGAAAGCTCTTGAACGCTCTTGAGAAGAGGATCTTCGTACGAAAATTCTCTTTCCTTGTGCGAAGAGCGGCCGTTTGCCAGGTCGTGAAGCTCGCCGCGACCCTACAATATCCCCACCCCCTCATTCGTCTACAACCGTAGATGAGGGACGCGGAGAGCTTGGAGCGAATGGCACTCGAACAGGACCAGCGGATCTCCAAAGTGGTCAAGCAGGAGCAGTTCCGGCTGCGAAGCTTCATCCGCCGGAACGTGCCCGACCCGCGCGACGCCGAGGACATTCTGCAGGACGTCTTCTATGAGCTGGTGGAAGCGAACCGCCTGTTGATGCCGATCGAGCACGTCACAGGCTGGTTGTTCAGGGTGGCGCGCAACCGCATCACCGATCTCTTCCGCAGGAAGAAGCCGGAGAGCTTCAGCGATAGCGCTGTCGAGAACGAGGAAGGCGAGCTGCTGCGGCTGGAAGACCTGCTGCCTTCGCCCGCTGCCGGACCGGAGGCGCTCTATGCCCGCAGCGTGCTTCTCGCGGAGCTCGACCTGGCGCTGGACGAGCTGCCGGAGGAGCAGCGCGAGGTGTTCGTTGCCCACGAGCTGGAAGGGCGCAGCTTCAAGGAGATGGCAGCCGCGACCGGCGTGAGCGTGAATACGCTTCTCTCACGCAAACGCTACGCGGTCCTGCATCTGCGCGAGCGATTGCAAAGCATTTACGACGAATTCAGAAAGGCGTGAGGAACCGACCATGAGAAAGCGATTTATCAAATTTGCCCCGCTGATTCTGCTGGTATTCCTGCTCTTCATCGCCCTCGGTGGCGAAGTCGTGAAATACCTGTGGAACTGGCTCCTGCCGCCGCTCTTCGGCTGGCCCCAGATTACCTTCTGGCAGGCGCTCGGGCTTCTGGCGCTGTGCCGGATCCTCTTCGGGGGATTTGGACTGCGCGGTGCCGGCCGCTCCAATTTCCGCCGCCGCATGGCCGAGCGCTGGGAGCACATGACTCCTGAGGAGCGGGAGCGCTTCCAACGAGGGATGCGCGGACGTTTCGGCTTCGGCCCATCCAGCAGCGAGAGCGAGGGGCAGCCGGGCTAAATGGGCTGGATGGACAATGCGTGCCGGAACACATCCCGCGGGTCCCATCGTGCCTTGATCCGCTGCAGGCGCGGGTAGCCCGTCTTGTAATACAGCGTGTGCCAGGGCACGCCCGAGGTATTCAGGGCCGGGTCCGCGAGGTCGGTGTCGGGATGATTGATGAAGGCCCCATCGTACCTCTCGCCCGGCACCGGCACGCCCCCGCTCTCCGCAAACAGCTCCCGATAGAGCTCCCGCACCCAGGTCAGATTCTCCGCCTCTTCGCGCGGGTCCAGCCAGCCGGTGGTGCACGCGATGTCGAGAATGGAACCGCGCTGCGCGGAGGCGGTCGCATCGGGTGAGACGGTGTTGATCCGCCCGCCATAGGTTGCGAGGCCAAGCATCCCGCCCATCACGTTGAGGTTGGTGCGGGTCAGATGATCGTACGCCACGCCCATCTGATCATCGGTGAACCGTTTCTTGAGGAGCGCGTCTTTCACTTTGACACTCACGCCGCCCGGCGGCGCGGCGAACAGATCGGGAAGCGGGTTCAGGGCGAACTCGAGCCAGGACATCCGTGCCAGCTCCCGGCCGTTCGGCGCGCCGATTCCTTCGCCCAGCGCCGACAGATGATCATCGATCTGCCGCTCGGCTGAGGCGCCAGCCGTGCTCACACCGCGGACGACGATCTTCCCGAATTGCTTGCGATGGAGCTCGAGGAGGGTCCAGAGAGATGCGTTCGGGGAATCGGCGCTGCTGTTTCGCTCGCACCAGATCCCATGGTTTTTGAAGAGCCGCAGGAACGACGGCCGGTCGATGTCGTTCCAGTTCCATTCCGCCTTGAAAGTGGTGATGGATTCCGGCGCGCGGGGCAAGAGCGTGGAGGAATCGTCGCCGGATGCGCCAGGCGATCGGAACCAGAACCGGGTGGCGACGCCGAAGTTGCCAGCCCCGCCGCCCGTGTGCGCCCACCAGAGGTCGCGATTCGGGTCGGACGGCTCCCGGGTCGCCACCACGCTGTTCGCCCGTCCGGCCTCATCCACGGTGACCACTTCGACGGCGTACAGGTAATCCGCCGCGAGGCCGTGCTGGCGGCAGAGGAAGCCGAAGGCGCCCCCGGCCACATGCCCGCCCATTCCGATCCCCGGATGCTCGCCGAGCGGTATCAGGACTCCCCAGGTCTCGAACAGCGTCCGGAACGTCTCGCCCACCGTGGCGCCGGCCTCGACGGCCACTGCGCCCCGTTCCGCGTCATAGTAGATGCGCTTCATGGGCGAGATGTCGATGATCACACGCACCTCGGGATTCGTTACGAAACCTTCGAGGCAGTGCCCGCCGCTCGTCACGGCGAGACGCCGCCCTTCCCTCACCGCCTCCTCTACCGCCGACACCATCTGCTCGGTCGAGCTGACCAGCCGGACGTAGTCCGGGTTCGCGCTGAACCGCTTGTTGAACTGTTTATCGACCACCGCCCGATACCGCGGATCGCCGGGGCCGATCCTGCCGGATTCATCGGTCGTTGGTCGGCTCATCTTGTTTCCTCAGCTAATGCTTGCGGGCCGTCGTCGCCGGATGGAAGTCCTGCCAGGAGTGCCAGAACTCCTGATAGGCGGGGACAGCGGTGAGCCGCGTCCCCGCCCGGGGGCCGTCGAGGGCGAGACCCGACTCGTCCCAGGCGGCGCCGGTCGCGCGGTCTCGGAAGCGGGAGGGGTCGGCGGTACGATCGAGCTCGAGCCGCGGGCCACTGCCGCCAATACCGCCAGGGCGGGCGTCGAAGGCGTGGAAGGAGACGCCGTCGGCGCCGAGCAGGAGGAGCACCGGCTGGTCGCCGACGCGGTCGTTGATGACCCGCTCGCGCACCAGCTCATTCCAGTCGAATGCCCGCGCGGCGTTTCCGGCGAGCACACCCACCACCCATGACTTGCGCTGCCAGCTCCGCGAATCGCGCCCGGTGAGGGTGCCCTCGTTGGTGCCTTCCGCGAAACCCTCCATGTTGGCGTAGCGGGGCGCGAACTGCGGATCGGGCTGCAGGACGTAGCTTCCCGGGTGGCGCGCGCTCCAGGCCGCCCAGGTCATCTGCTGCGACGGGATCTCGGCCAGGCGCTTGCCCGTCAGCGGACCGGCCACCGCCTCGCCGGTCGCCTGGCGCCACCAGCTGCCCGTGCGCGAGTCTTCGAACATGGCGTTCCAATGATCCATGCCGACCAGCCGGAAGGTGTCGGCGGAGCCATCCACCAGCGGGCTGAACACTCGACCGGTGCGGCAGACGGTGCAGTAGGTGACCATCACCGGCTGTCCGGCGACCACGTCGCGCACCTGGTGGTGATAGCCGATGAATTGAATCGGGTAGGCACGCGCCTGGGTACGGCCGTCGTGGTCGGCGAGCGCGACGCCTACCACCAGAGCGTTGGGAGCGACGGCTCCCTTTCCCATCGGCGCGAAGGTCAGCGAGGTGGGCTGGCGGAACATGACGTCAGCCGACATCGGCCCGTTGGTCTGATAAATCACGAACCCGGCCAACGCCAGGCTCAGCACGGTGAGCACCCGGGCCGGCCACCGGCCGCGCGCCAGCAGCCGGGCCGCTGCCCAGATCACCGCGCCACCGGCGAGGATCCGCACAACCAGGATCGAGCGGTGCAAGGCGTAGGCGGCACCCAGCGTGTCCCCCTGCTGGCTTCCTGGCATGGGCATGATCCAATAGACCCGCAGCACCTCGGCGGCGAGCAGTACGAGCAGAGCGAACGTGAAGGTCAGGCCGGCGGCCCGCTGGGAGGGAGCTGGTGTGGTCATCGGCCTGATTCTAGCGCGCCATCCTCTCCCATTGCTCGCGGCTGAGCCTATACAGGCAATGCTCGCGAAGCGGGCTGCCCTCGGGCACGCCAGGATGCTGGAACGTGACCTCATCCTCCAGCATGCCGAGGCGCTCCATGACAGCTCGGGACCTGCGATTGTTTACCGCGGTGAACGAAACGATTTCCTGAAGCCCGAGCCGCTCGAATCCCGCGCGGAGAGCGCCTCTCGCGGCTTCGGTTGCGTATCCCTTGCCCCAGTGCGCGTGCGCCAGGCGCCAGCCGATCTCCACACACGGCGCGAAAGGAAGCGGCGCAAGGGGCACCTGAAGACCGATGAACCCGATGAACTGCCCTGTCACGCGAACCTCCGCGGCCCAGAGCCCCCAGCCACGCTCTGCGATCTGCGACTGCCACCGGCTGACGGCGGAGTCGCTTTCTTCCGGGGTGAGCGTGGAAGGAAAGTACTCCATGACGCGCGGATCGGCATTGAGCTCTGCGAAGGGCGCGAGGTCGGACGAGCGCCACTGCCGAAGCCGCAAGCGCTCGGTATCGAGCTCGATGGGTGGGCTCACCTTCATCTGTGAGGCCAGCTCTAGAAGCGTCCCGCTTCGGCGTCCGCCCGGCTCTTGTCCATCAGATCCTTGAACGCCGCCTCGAAGAATGTCAGGTATTTCTGTTGGTCGGCCGTGAGCGACCCGGTCAGCTTGCGCAGCCGCAGGAGGACGAGCGCGACGCGAAGCACAGGATGGTTGGAGCCCGGCCATCGGAAAGCGACGGCGTTGCGCGACCCGGCCGGAGGCGCGAGGCCCTTGAAGGCCGCCGTGCCGATCTGCTCGAAGCGGCGCAGCATCGAGGTGATGGACAGCCAATTCTGAGTGAGCCATGCGGAGATCGCCCCCGGATCGTTGGCGGACGGCGCGAGAGCGTTCACCTCATTGTCCAGCGCTTCGGATTGGATCGAAAACAGCTCCAGCATGGTGAAGTCCACCTTCACCTTCGCCATGTGCTGGGTGGACGCGAGATAGCGTGTCCACGCGGCCCCCTTGAAAGCGCCCGCGGCGTCCGCGGTCGAACCGATCTTCATGAGGTTCACCGGCGAGACGAGGTACGGAAGGCTGCGGACCAGGAGGTACTGCTTCGCGACCTCCTCTTCCAGATTCAGCGCTTTCGGGGGTGTTCCGGAGCCGGGGCTGGGCGGCGCAGCGACCTTCGTGATCAAATCGTTGTTGACGAAGTAGGTCTCCTGGGTCTTCTCGTCGTTGATGACCAGAACGATGTGATCGAGCAGGGTCGCGAGCGTGAAGGTGACCTTCAGCCTGGGATCGCCGGCCTTCACCGTCTGGAACACTTCCCACGCCACCGTGAGCGCGTAGACCCCGCAATCGCGCACCAGCCTGCCCGTCAGGTCCGCCGGCATGTCCGAGGTGAGATAGCTGGCTCCGAAATCGCGGACGTTGAAGCTGGTGTGATGAGTATGGTGCTTGAGATAACGGCCCATGAGCTCCATGAGAGAGCTGAGCGCCCCGGTGCCGCGGGCCTTGAAAGCGCCATACATGATGCTCCAGACCTTCTGCCGTTTCGCGGTGTCGTTGAGATCGACGGGGTCCTTGCCGAAGGCCTTTTGGATTGCGGGTTCGCGCGCGATCTCGGCCTGGAATTCGGCCTGCCCCAGGAGCGCGGCCTGGACCTGCCCGAGCTTCTCCACCTCCCGGCCCTCGTCTGACGCGAGCACCTCCGCCGGGAAGGGATGCCCCGGAAGCTCGGTGAGATTCGTACGCATATAGTTGGCGCCGCCGAATTCGAGGGCCGTGCGGCCCCCCGGGGTCTTGATCAGGCTGGTCTCCGCGATCTCGGCGTCGATAGCTTCCAAGGGCTGGAGCTGGGTCTTGAGCTCGCCGTGCAGCTTCAACGCCATCTGGCGTGCGTCGGCCGCTTTGACGGTATCGCCGGCCTCCAGGGCTTCCGCTTCGAGCACGAAATAGAAGCGATAGATCTCGCGCATCTCGCCGTAGATGCCCTGGAGCTGCACGTAGCGGCGGCTCCTCGTCCGTGGATCGAGCGCGCCGGCTCTTTTCGTAACACTGAGGGCCATGAAGGAGAGAATTTCGCTCGCCATCTTGAAAAGCTTGAACGCCCGGCCGTGTTGGCCAGCCCCCGCCGCCTCCTGGCCCATGGCGATGAGCGCGCCCGGATCGCCCATCACGGTGCCGCCGATTTCCAGCTTACCACCCGTGGGAAGGTCCTGGCCTTTCGCGTGCGCACTCTTGAAGTGGAGGTGGACCGCGTCGAGCAGGCGCTCCGCCTCCGCCTTGTAGCCCTCTTTCGACAGGAGCGCCACCACGCCCATGGCATCGCTCAGGATGTCGATGTCAAACTCCTGCCTCTCGGCCACTTCCACCAGCTCCTTCACGATCGCCGGAACGTCGCCCGGGCGCGAGTGTGGGAAAACTCTGAGATCGGCCCTGACCTCCTTCCACGTTCTGCGCTTCGGAGCCGGGCCGGGAGGCGGCGTTCCCGGCGTGGGCTGGCGCTGGACGGTCGCTCCTGCCTGTGCAGAATGCAAGATCCGCCCTACCGCTTGATTGCCAAGGGTGTGCTGCAGGTGGAGAACGGGATGCTCCGCTGCCTTGTCAGGCCGGGCGAGGCTGGAGGATACCGGCCCTTGAGGTCGATCCTGCTTTGGCACAATGGTCCGCATCAGCCCCCCGGTTCTGGCCTAAGGTACACGTCTGCCCATCATGGTTACGCAGAACGCTCGCCAACCCCGCCATCCGGCTAACCACGGCCAAACTCTTCTCGTCTATTCTTCGTAAGAGGTCAGACCCCGATGGAGGAACCCTGCATGCGCCGAACACTCGCTACCGCCGCCTTCCTTTCCCTTGCGGCGGCTCCCCCGCCCGCGGAGGTCAACCCTGTCCGCGACGTTTTCCATGGGACGGAGGTGGTGGACCCCTACCGCTGGCTCGAAGGGAGCGCGGCGCCGGAGATGAAGACGGCCGATCCCGCGCTTGACGCGAAGGTCGGCGCCTGGACCGACGCGCAGAACGCCTGGGCCCGCGCCATCCTCGACAACATCCCCGGCCGCAAGGAGTTGGAGTCGCGCATCAAGGCGCTCACCGGCACATCGGGGTTCCGGACGGCTCCCGTCGTGCGCGGCAACAGGATGTTCTTCCTCCAGGGAGGGATGGAGCAGGAACAGCCCATTTTGATGACCGCGGAAGGCGAAGCGCAGGCACGCCCCCTGGTCGATCCCACCCTCCGCGATCCGAGCGGCCTGACCACGATTGGCTGGTTCACGCCGAGCCACGACGGCCGCCTCGTCGCCGTCGGGCTCTTCCGGTCCGGCGACGAGAACGCCACCCTCCACCTCGTCGAGACCGGCAGCGGCAAGTGGCTGCCGGACGAGATCCGCAACCGGGTCCGCGAAGTGGATTGGCTGCCCGACGGCTCGGGCTTCGTCTACAACAATCTCGAAGAGCTGAAGGACCCGTACTCGCGCCGCATCCGCTTTCACAAGGTCGGGACCGATGCCAAGGAAGACCGCGTGCTCCTGGAGCAGCCGAAGGAGGGACCCGCGGCTTCGACCTGGGGTCCTTTCGGACGCCTGAGCCGCGACGGCCGCTGGCTCGTCCTCGGGCAGTGGACCGGCAGCAACTCGAACGACCTCTGGGTCATGGACTTCCGCCAATGGCTGGAGACGGGCAAGGCCGAGCACCGCCCGATCTTCGTGGGGCAGAAGGCCATAGCCGGGCTGCCCGACGTCTACCGCTACGCGGACCCGATCGTGGGCGACACCTTCTACATGAGCACCACCCTCAACGCGCTCAACCGCAGGGTCGTGGCCGTGGACCTGAAGGACCCGGCGCCGGAGCGCTGGCGCGAGCTGATCCCCGAGCGCAAGGACGCCCTCGTCTACATCTGGCAGGTGGGCGACCTCCTGGCCGGCATCTACCTCCACGACGCGACCACGCGCATCGAGCTCTTCGAGCTTGATGGGACTCCGCGCGGTCCCCTGGCCCTGCCCGGCCTGGGCTCGGCGGATCTTGCCGGCAGCCCCGAGAGCCCGGTGGGCTGGCTCGCCTACACCAGCTTCAACGAGCCGGCCGGCATCTACCGGGTGGACCTGCGCACGGGAGAACGGAAGCTCTGGTGGCGCGAGGAGGTCCCCTTCGACCCGTCGGGCCTGGAGGTCAGGCAGGTCGAATATCCATCCAAGGACGGCACCCGCATCACCATGTTCGTGATCCACAAGAAGGGGTTGAAGCTCGACGGCTGCAACCCCACGATCCTGGACGGCTACGGCGGCTTCGCCATCAACATCACGCCTTACTTCGACGCCGGCCACATCCCCTGGTTCGAGGAGGGGGGCGTCTACGCCTACCCCAACCTGCGCGGCGGCGGCGAGCGGGGCGAGGCCTGGCATGAGGCCGGGATGTTCGAGCGCAAGCAGAACACCTTCGACGATTTCATCGCCGCGGGCGAGTGGCTGATCGCGAACGGCTACACGCGGCCGGAGCGGCTCGGCATCACCGGCGCCTCGAACGGCGGACTGCTCACGGGCGCCGCGGTCACGCAGCGGCCGGAGCTCTTCTCCGCCGCGGTCCTCGGCGTGCCGCTCCTGGACATGCTCCGCTTCCATCACTTTTTGCGCGCCCGAAACTGGGTGAGCGAGTACGGATCGAGCGCCGACCCGAAACAGTTTCCATACCTTCTGCGCTACTCGCCCTATCACAACGTGAAGAAGGGGACGAAGTACCCGGCCATGCTCCTCACCGCGGGCGAGAAGGACGAGCGTGTCCACGCCCTCCACGCGCGCAAGATGACGGCGCTGCTCCAGGCTTCAACCGCGAGCGATCCCGCACAGGAGCCGATCCTCCTGCAAGTCGAGCGCGAAGCGGGCCACGGCATGGGAGCGCCGGTGGACATGCAGATCCGCAGGCTCGTGGACGAGCTCAGCTTTTTCAGATGGCAACTCGGCATGGGCAAGGCGTGCGAGCCTGAGAAGAAATAGAAAAGTTAACCCGCGCATTATACCCTGGGACCGCTGGCGTCTCGCCGGCACATCAAGACAGTGGGCCGAAGGCCCGGCCTTCTCGAGGGCCGGGAGTGTGGGCCGGCGAGACGCCAGCGGTCCCAGGGAAAGAATCCGAGGCCTGAGCCATCCTTCCTGTTCTGAGCAGTCCTCTGATAGACTAGGTCAATCATGAGCGAAAGCACTATTCCGTCTTTCATATGAGCTTCCAGAGAGCTATCGACATCGGCATAGCCAGCGGGCTTCTTCTTCTCATGATGGCCTGCGGTCAAACGAGAAACCGGGCAGAGGATAGTTCTCTGACCTTTGAGTTGGAGACCCTCCGTAAAGACGCCAAGGAATCTCAAATTACAGCGGACCGGCTGCAGGCAGAGTTGAAGGCACTGAGAGATGAAAATGGTCACCTGCGTGACGAGTCAGAACGGCTGGCCTTGGAGTTGAACGAGCTGCGCACCGCTCCCCGTGAAGAGATAGCCAGTAGAAGGGAGACTCCTCGCGCCGCCAGCGTTCCTACGCAAGGTGCGGGCACCGCATCTCCCGCGCGGGTTACAAACGGCAGAGGCCTTGAGATCGTATCCGCAACTGCCAGAGCAGGCGAGAAGAACAGCAGTTGGTGGAGGTTCGGTTGGAATATCGTCGTCCAGAACGTGAGCGAAGATGACCAGATCGAGGATCTGGAGATTCAGTTCCTGGATCGCGATGGCTACGTTCTCGACCAGGTCCGCGAGTATAATCTCCAAGTCCCCGTGGGCTCAACTCAAACGTTCACAGGATCTGCCCTGATCAAGGCTGACGTCGCCCCACGGGTGTCCAGCATCCGGCCGGTTTTTCGCTGATGGACGCGGCTGGATGATTGAATGTCTGATCACCCATGGCAGCAACTCCTCATCGCGAACGGCACCGAACGGGACGCGTGAGCTGGATCCGCGCCGCGGTCCTGGGCGCGAATGACGGCATCGTGTCCACGGCGAGCCTGGTGCTGGGGGTTGCGGCGGCCAATGCGACGCCGCGCAACGTCCTGATCGCCGGAGTCGCCGGCATGGTCGCAGGAGCCGTGTCGATGGCTGCCGGCGAGTACGTGTCCGTCCATTCCCAGGCAGACACCGAACAGGCGGACCTGGATCTCGAACGCAGGGAGCTCCAGGAGGACGATCCGGGCGAGCGCGCCGAGCTGACGGCGATCTACGTCGCCCGCGGCCTGGATCCGGAGCTGGCGAAGAAGGTCGCCGAGCAACTGATGGAGCATGACGCCCTCGGCGCGCATGCCCGCGACGAGCTCGGGATTTCCGAGGCCCTCAGGGCACGTCCGATCCAGGCCGCCCTGGCTTCGGCCGCCAGCTTCGCGGTCGGGGCGATCCTGCCTATCCTGGTGACGGCATTCGTTCCCTGGGGGAGCCTGATTCCTTTCGTCTCTGGAACCTCCCTCGCGTTTCTCGCTCTCCTGGGTGGAGTCGCTGCGCGTGCCGGTGGAGCGCCCGTGGCCGCGGGAGCGCTGCGCGTCACGTTCTGGGGCGCGCTGGCCATGGCATTGACCGCCGGAGTCGGGGCCTTGTTCGGCACGGCGGTGTGAGAGAGCTCATCGTGGCGCTCCCGCGCGAGCAGCGGCTTCCGCCCTGCCGGGCAGGTGAATCGACAGATCGGACTCCGGGCTCGCACCTCGCTCGCCAGCGAGGTGCGAGGGGAATCCTTCGAGGGCGTGCGCCCTCCTTCCGGCCTCCCCCCGGAGCCCGACTGCCTCCCTCCCCCGCGGCGGGAGAGGGCACACGGCTTCCCTGGAGACCAGATCCCCTTCTCATGGTCGGACAGCGGCGTCCTTGGACACGGAAGCCGGCCGTCCTGTTCAATTTTCAAAGAACGCGCCCCGAACAAGCTGGCGACGGCTCGCCGTCAACTTGCGATGGGCCAACATGAGTTGACAACGGTCCGCCGTCACCTCGCGTTGCCTCGTCTCCCGCAAAAACGTCTCAGCCAACTTCAAGTCGTGCCATCTCCAGCGACGACGGCCCATCTCGATTGAAGTTGCCTCGCCGTCAGGAGAAGTTGGCTCATCTCCACTGGCGACGGCTCGCCTCAACCGAAGTTGCCTCATCTCCAACAGCGGCGGCCCGTCGTCGCCGGAGACAGGCCATCTCCACGAAAAGTGCCTCAGCGCCGCTGGCGGTGGCCCGTCGTCAACTCCGGCGGCCCGCCGTCGCCTTACGGCGGCTCGCCGTCAACTTGGCTGAGCCAACTTCTGCCCGCCTGACCCCGTGTCGACGGGCCTGGAACGTCGCCGCCCTTCTCGCCACGGCAATTACATATAGGGTGCACCATTCCCGAGCGTAAGTCAACAATGACTCTTCTATTGACTCACCGCCGGTTCTGTGGCACCCTCTTCCATGTCGCAGTCAGGTTGGATGAGACAGCGCGGTTCATTGACAATTGAAGAAGGACGGCCGGCCTCCGTGTCCAAGGACGCCGCCGTCCGCCCAAATGAAGGGGATCTGGTCTCCAGGGAAGCCGTGTGCTCTCTCCCATCGGGAAGAGAGCACACGCCGGCTCCGGGGGAGGCCAGGACGAGGGCGCCTGCCCTCGAATCCTCCCCTCCCACCTCGCGCGAGAGAACGACATCCCCTTCCACAGCGAGGTGCCGAGCCCGGAGCCGGCCTGTTGTTCCTTGAAGAGGTTTCCTGCCCGGAGTTGGGCTGGTGGCGCTGTTGTGATGGATAAGCGCCGCGGCTTATCCGAATCAGATCAAGCCTGGAAGGCTTTCCAGGAGATGCCTCGTAAGTTCTTGTCTTCTCTACCCTGAGCGGGCTCGCTGCCATGCAGCCATATCGGCCCAGGATCACGCGTGTAAGCGTCCTTTCCCGCTGTAGCGAGAATGTCTATCGGCCGGGGCTTCTATCTCCTCTGCAGCCAACTTCTTCCAGGAGAAAGAGATGTCCTCGTGCAAGCATCTCGAATAAGCAGACAGCCGAGTCTTCATGAGCTCAAGAGGCGCGCCCCTGCCTATCGGCCTCTGCCCTGATTGGATTGACTCGCCTCTCGACTGGGCCTAGACTTACTAAGTCGTTTGCCTTCTGGACTATTGGAGACGAGGCGTAGAAATCGTGAGGCGCCTTCGCCTCACGAGTGCGGCCGATAGGCAGGATAGAGACAGATGGCTACACCAAGGTTGGCCGTCATAATAGGAGTGACAAGGTGACACATGAATGAGCAGATGCTGAAGACGCTCTATGCGAAGGACAATGTGGCGAAGGCTTTCTTCGACCATATGGCGGCGCGTAAACGTAATCAAGCGGAGACCAAGGTTGACCGGGTTCTGGTAGTACTGGCCAACGAAGGTTTGTCTCGAGGCGATGTCGTCGAGCTATTCAAAGGCCTTGAGGAGGTTGGTTGCGGGCAGTTTGTTATCGGCCGGCGCGGGTGGCCTTCTCGCTTCGTATGGAGCGTTAGTTCCTTGGCAGCAAGTCACCTCGCCACAGGTGAGGTGGCGTTGATGGAGGACGTGACAGCCGATAGTGCAGAGGAAAGTGAAGAGGCTGACGAGTTTCTCTCCCATACCTTCAATCTTCGCCCAGACCTCCCCATCACGCTTGATCTACCCGCAGATCTCTCTGTTAAGGAAGCGGAACGACTCGCCCTTTTTGTCAGAAGCTTACCGATGGAGGAATTTGAGTAGATGCTTGACATAGGCATAGGCAAGGAAAAGTCCTCGCCTACAAGTTTTGCGGGTTCGGGCAGGCGTGTTGCGCGTTGCTGCTTGGTACCTCCGACATGTATCGGTAGGGCGGCCAACCAGCGCCTCCAGCGGACGGCTGGCGCCGCACGCTGAGGCGCAACCGCGTTAGCCGTCGCACGCTAAGGAAAACTATGAGAGCCGCCGCTATCAAGGACACTTCCGAGAACTCAGTTGGAGCTGAGCTTGTGGAGTCGCTTCGCGTGCAACTCGTCGAGGTTCATACTCGAGCTAAATTGCATGCAGATCGGCTCTGGCAACTGCCGTTCTCATATATTGGGGTCGTGGGTATTTCCTTCTCGCTGATGGAGCAGAGGCAAGCCGATAACAGACCTATCTTTTGGCTGTTCACCTTCTACGCTCTTCTGGGCATACTCACTCTGCTCGCCATGCTTGGGGCAATAGAGGCTATAAAGCGCGCTCTTGCTCATATGATCAGGGTCGAGAAAGCACTAGGCCTAGTTCCGACGACGAAGATTCGACCTGTTTACCAATTTGCTCCGTATGTAGCTATGGCGGTTCTTGGGTTGATCGCTTGCATAGCGGTCTGCATCCAACTCTACTGAAGTCAAAGGGCACAAGGAATATACATGGCGGCATCACCAGATCTCGAGGGGAAGCGGCGGACTGGCTGGCAGCACAGCGCGCGTACGGGGGCATTGGTGGTTGCCAGCGGCTAACACGCGCCTCCAGCGGACGGCTTGCGCCGCACGCTGAGGCGGCACAGCGTTGGGCGCCCAGATGAAAGCAGGCGAGTTGACGAATGAAGGAGTTTAAACTTCCAGGGCTTATGGCGGTCGCGCCGCGGCACCTATTCTCGGCAGCAGAGATTTCTACCTACGAGCGGGAGATCCTTGGTAACCCTAGAGCCACAGAGCTAGACGCATCGCGATTTTTCGCGAGATACCCGAAGTTCCTACACATAGGAACCGGTGGGAGCGCAGAACTTCGCAGAGAGATGGTTCTGTTAGATCAAGTAGGTAGGGCCACGTGTCGGGTCGACTTTTTCCGGAGATCTTTTGGCAGGTCCTTCTGGGATATTATCGAGTTAAAGGACCCGCGGAAACCGTTCGTAGTTGGAACAAACGGACATCATCCTCATTTGAGTGCGGAGGTCGGGGTCGCGATAGACCAAGCTCTTGATTACCGCGATCTTCTGGACCAGAATACTGAAGTGCGCAATAGGCTCAGGAAAAAAGGCATCTTGGTCTGGCGCCCTCAGATCATTGTAGTGGTCGGACAAATAGATGACTCAGTCCCTGTCGAGACATTACAAGTCTTGTACGACCGGATTAGGCAGCGAGGAGCCATTGAAGCTTGGTCCTACACTGAGATCTGGCGGTTCGCCAGAGAGCATTACGAGAGTAGTGGAATTACGATTGTCCCGGCGACGCATTTGTCTTTGTGGGAGACCTCTGAACAGAACTTGATAGAGATTTTGCTTCGTCGTGCCGCAGACGCACCAGATATTTCGTCACATGAACTAGACCTGCTTATAGCGCTCCTCAAAGAGTCTGTACCAGAGGTAACTACCATCTCCGGCTTGTCGCATCTCATTCGCAGCGCACAATCATTGCTAGACAAAGCGGAAGAGGCGTTTGGTGGACGGGAATTTGGGCCATTTTGGGATAGCATAGAGGGGGCGGCCCAGGTCCTCTCCTGCTTCAACGTGGCACGTAGAATACTCATATTTTCACTCCTCGACACGAGGAGCCTACCTGATCCGACAGCAACCGCCCAGCACCTTCGACGGCTAATCAGCGGTGCTCAGAAGGACTTTGAGTTTGCGGTCATATTTGAACACAGGCGTGTGCATGAACCTCTATTGAGAGGGTGGATTGCGGCAGCAAGCGCTTAGCGCCCAACACGACCCCTGCACCGGACTGCTGACGCAGCCGGTGAGGGGCAGAGCCGTTCGGCGGCAAGGATAGTCACTCTCTCGAGGTCTGGATGAAACCTGGCGACGTGCTGAAGAACCTGATGCTTGGCCTTATCTACCCGGCCGTCCTGGGCAGCATCATCTATCTTGCTCTAGCCGAAGTGACTGAGCAGGTGGTGGCCTTTGGGGGTGTATTCTCCGGGCAGCCCTATGAGGTCAGCCTAATTGTTAGCCTTAAATTTCTTCTACTCGGGGTGACGCTTATATTCTACTGCTGCGATTATCTCTATTTGCTGTTCACGAATGACTTCAATCTGGGCTTCTTCCTTCTCGATGTCGTGTTCATCATTGCGCTTTACGCTACCGTTCTCGCCATCGGCCTCGACGCTGGCGAGCAACCTCCTAAGGTACTGCTGATTCTCATTTTCTATACCGTGTTCATTCTTCTCTACCTGGGCTGGGACCTCTTCGAGAAAACGAGGTGTACTGCCGACGAGACTGGTTTCTATAATTCAGTGATCAAGTGGGAGTTGTGGTCTCTTCTGGTGTTAGGTGTTCTTGACGTTGCAAAGTTTATCTTGGGTGATCACTGGACGCATTTGTATCTGGCGACGGCTGGCGAACTCGCGATGGTGGTTGCTGCCTTGGCGGGCATAACCTACTTCTTCGCCCGGCATACATGGCGCAAGCGGCTCTTCGTCAAGCCTATTCCTAATGAGGGAAAGAAGGCAGAAGATATTTTATCAGAGCACTCAATGCCGCCGAACCCGGCACCTGCAGCGGACAGCTGACGCCGCCGCTGAGGTGCGATCTCGTTCTGCGTCCTAGCGCCGCATCAGTGGGAGGGGAAAGTTGCCTGTTGAATTTCGTGGGCTTGGACATATATTTCTTGCTGTCAGTCGCGCGTGCGACTGGTACGGCGAGATTGGGATCTCTATCGAGGGGTCGAGGCTGGAAAGGATCCGCACTTATATAGAGACCAGGTTATTGCGTACCGACACGCCAGAAGCTCATGAGCTAAACTCGCTGACTCCTAGGGCCGAGACTTACTATGCGCTCAGCGATGGAGCTGCCTTCGGCTTGATCGCAAAACAGCTATCCTCTCTATCTTCGAACCTCCTTCCACGTCGAACCTTGCGCGATATCCTTAGCGGACCGCTCGTGCCGAAAGAGGAAACCCCTGCCTCTTCTGATGGACGCAACAAATTCGTGGAACTCGAGTTAGCTGCATACTTATCCTCGGCCGGATTCGAGTTGAAGGCTTTTGATGATGTGGCTTTCGAGTTCGAAGGAGTTCGCTACCACGTAGAATGCAAGAGGCCGTTTCGCGAGGGAAGGTTGGTAGAAAATATAGACAAGGCATACCGCCAGCTACGAACGAAGCTCGTCGAGCCAAATGATCGGGGAATAATTGCTGTCGCACTCGACAAGATGCTCGGCCTGGATCGCGTGGTCCAAGAGTTCCAGACACACTCATCAGCCTCAGAATTTGCCGAAGGCATTGCCAAGAGACTTCTTGCCAGGGTTGAGCGTTATCAAAGCGAGTGGGTCGATCCTAGAGTGGTAGGATTCTATGGAGTTATCCAGTTTCTTTCAAGAACAGAGTCGCCGCCATCCTTTGGACCCTCCTACAACCTTGCACTGTTAATTATTGCCACTCCACATGTTGGGCAAGAGGCGGATTTCCAGCGTTTGCGGCGAATGATGAAGAGAGTCAAGACGAGCTTCAGCGGAAGCGTGTATGGAGACGCAGAACCGGCCTTTTAGGCGCCATGCGATTCCAGGAGCAGACCAGCCCTTAGGGCTTCGGGAGGCCACCGAGCACCTGATGCCGGGCTCTCCAGGCCAAACGGCACCCGCAGAGGTCTTTCGGATTGCGATCTCGTGGCTTGCAAGGTGTGGGAAGTGACTCGTCTGCCGGCGTAACCGGCTTCCGAGACACACCGATTCTGCGATCAACTCGGGAAGTTGAACGGCGGGAATGGATGGGCGGTGGCTTCCGCTTTGCGCGGAGCCTCGACCTTCGATCTATGTGGCTGGAACGAAACCGGTCTTGACGAACGGCAGGCCGGGCGGGAAGCTCCCTTCCGGGAATCTTGCCGATCGGTCGCCCATCTTCAACTGCTCCGCGGCTTCGCGGAAGGCCGCCACGAACTGCGCATACAGGGCGTAGATCTCCTGGCGCATCCGGCGAGTTGCGGCGTGCACCAGGGGAGCTGGAGACCGCTTCGTCCTTGCCGGTTGCCCCAAGGGGTTCTGCGAACGCATCGCTGCCGCACCTGCCGGCTCCTTGCCCGACTCCTTCCGCCGTAGCTCGGCCGCCGCGACGATGGCGTCCACCAATCCGGCGATCCGTTGTCGGTACTGCTCGGGCGGCAGATGCTTCCAGCAAGGCAGCGGATCGAGCTCCAGAGTCTCGCGGGTGGCGAACCGGCTTGGAGCATGGTCTTAGCCGCGCATGCGAGCGGCATACTCCTTCGTGCGGTCATACCAGATCCCTTCAAGTGGCTGCCCCGACAACAGAGCCTGCACGCAGTGAGCTCCGGGCCAATCCTGGGGGCGGGCTACCAGGTTCTCTTATGCGAAGTCGCAGCCGCTTTACTGCCCGCTGTCCAGGGAACTGGCGCCCCCGGAGCGGAAGCTGTTGAGATGACGTGACTTCGCCCGTGTCCAGGGATCTGGCGCTCCGCGCGAACCCTGGCAGGCGCCTTCCTCTGGGGTGTGCTGTAGAATCGGATGGCACCTACGAGGCACCTACGAGAGGCGGCGCTCGGAACACCCACGACTATGAGCAACCCTGACCGGATCAGATGGCGAGAACCCTTCGGCTTACGAGCACGCTTGGCGCGTGAGCACATTCGACAAAGCTGGCTCTTCATCGCGCTGCGCGCGGCGGTCATTCCACTTGTTGGTGGGACGCTACTAGTACTCTGGTGCCACGCGACGGGCGAACCAATTCGACTCGAGCTGGTGCTACTCCTCGTGCTCATCGGCGCCGCCATCTCCGGGCTGCTAGCCCTGGAACTGTTTCTTCCACACTCCATCCGATTCGGCGAGTCCTCCCTCTTCCTCGGGACGCCTCGAACCGTTGAGTGGATCGACTACAGCAAGCTGGTCCGCTGCGAGATTTCGGCGCCTCCCGATCCCTTGGTTGTCGGTGTCGGTCCGGACTCCCAGGTCCTCTTCTCGATCCTGCTCGATCCGCGAGTTGACGTTGAATTCCTTGCCGGCCTGCTCTCGCAGAAGGGCGTCACCGTCAGCGCGGCGCCGCCTAACGCGTTAGCGTCAATCAAAAGGAAGGCATGAAAATGATACGCGTCCGAGTTGAGGGCTTTACCATCTCGCTTGACGGATACGGAGCTGGTCCGAATCAGGACATCGGGAATCCGCTCGGCGTGGGCGGGACAGAGTTGCACCAGTGGTTGATCCCGACACGCACGGTACAACGGACCCTATTTGGCGCCGACGGTGGCACAACGGGGATCGATGACGACTTCGCTGCGCGGGGCTTCAGGAATGTTGGCGCCTGGATTCTCGGAAGAAACATGTTCGGACCGATTCGCGGTTCCTGGCCCGACATGAACTGGAAAGGCTGGTGGGGGGACAACCCACCCTATCACGTTCCAACTTTCATCTTGACTCATCACGCGCGCCCGCCTATTCAGATGGAAGGCGGAACGACATTCTATTTCGTCACGGGCGGTATTCACGAGGCGCTTGACCGGGCGCGCGACGCAGCCAAGGGAATGGATGTTCGCATTGGCGGTGGACCTGACACTATCCAGCAATACCTTCGTACGGGACTCATCGATGAGTTGCACGTCGCTATCTCGCCGGTCCTGCTGGGCGGGGGAGAGCGACTGTTCGAGGGGATTGACGTGCGCGCTCTGGGATACGAATGCGTTCAGTTCGTTGCGTCGGAGAAAGCCACCCATGTTGTACTCCGGCGCCAAGGGCATCAGCAGTGAAGCGAAGGGAGGAAGGATATGACGATTAAACGGATGGACAACGTCCTCATCGTTGTCGACGATCTCGAAGCCGTCAAGGCGTTCTTCATCGAACTGGGCCTCAAGCTCGAGGGCGAGTCGACAGTCGAAGGGCCTTTGGTCGGGAGCCTGATCGGGCTCAAGGACGTCCGGGCCACCCTCGCGATGATGCGGACTCCCGATGGGCAGGGCATTGAGCTGGACAAGTTCCACACGCCCAACGCGATCAGGTTTGGGCCCGTGGACGCGCCGGTGAACACACTGGGCATCCGCCGCATCATGTTCAGCGTCGAAGACATCGACGCTGTCGTTGCGCGCATGCGCGCCCATGGGGCCGAGCTCATTGGCGAAATGCAGTACGAGGACACGTACCGGCTAGCCTACATCCGCGGGCCTGAGGGCATCATTGTCGCACTTGCCGAGCAGCGCGGCTAAGGTGCTATACGAGGAGAAATCTATGGTACGAATCGTTTCAGGCGTTATTGCCGGATTTTTTGCTTGGGCGATAGCGTGGTTCGGAGGCGAGAAGATTCTTTCGGCCATTTGGCCGGAGGGGTACGGCGCTCATCAACTCGCGTTCCAGGCTGCCATTGAAAATGGCGGTCAGTTCACAGCGGACACGACGCTTCTTCTCGTGCACATTGTCCTCGCTTCAATAGTCTCGCTGCTGTCCGGATTTCTGGCCGCGCTGATCGCCGGTGAAAACAAACGCGCGCCGCTAGTGGCTCGTAACGCGCAATCATAGACTATAATCGTGTGCATGAAAAATGCGATGGTGTTGACGCCTGAGGAACAGGTAGAGCTGAGTCGTCGGAATACGAGCCGGACAGGGCGGGCTGAAGATG
>JAXDKG010000012.1:0-72174 GCA_034667225.1 Acidobacteriota bacterium | reverse complement strand
CATCCTCTGTGATCGAGCGTTGGCACCAGTTCATCGACGGCGACCATGACCGTGCCGTACTCGAGGCCTTGCTCGACGACGACGCGGTCTTCTACTCACCGGCGGTGTTCTCACCGCAGAAGGGACGCCAGAAGACGACGACGTACCTGGTGGCTGCGGCGAAGCTCTTCGGCGGCACGGACTTCCACTATGTCGAGGAGTGGGTCGGCGAACGCTCGGCGGTGCTGGAGTTCGCCGCCACGATCGACGGGATCTACGTCAACGGCATCGACATGATCGCGTGGAACGACGATGAGAAGATCGTTTCGTTCAAGGTGATGATGCGTCCCTTCAAGGGCCTCCAGGTGATCATGCCCAAGATGGCCGAGTTGCTTCAGTCGGCATGAGGGGGCCGTCGTCGGGCGTCGCAAGCCCGATGCCCAGCCGGATCGCCTGCGCGGGCACGGGCGGGCTGAAGTAGTGGCCTTGGCCGAAGCCACAGCCGTATGACTTGAGCAGTTCCGCGGTGGCTTTGTCCTCGACGCCTTCGGCGACGCTGGTCAGGCCGAACTCGATCGCCAGTTCGACCACGGAACGGACGATGGCGGCGGCACGTTCGTCGTGCAGGATCGGTGCGATGAATTGGCGGTCGAGCTTCAGCTCGTCGACGGGCAATTCATGGAGATACGTCATGGCGGCGTAGCCGCTGCCGAAGTCGTCGATGGCCACGCGGATACCTGACTCCCGCAGCCGGTCCAATATGGTTCTGGCCCGAACGACGCTGGCCAACAACAGATCCTCGGTGATCTCGACGGTGAGTGAGGTCGGTGGCATGCCATGGGCGGCGAGTACGGACAACACGCGTGCCGGCAGAGTCTCGTCGTTCAACGACGGTGCCGACAGGTTGATCGCGACGGGCAGATCGATGCCCGCGTCGAGCCAGCCTGCGGCATCCTCAACGGCACGTTCGAGCACGAGGTCCGTGACGGCCTCCATCAATCCGTTCTCACGGACCAGCGGAAGGAAGTCGGCGGGTTCGAGCAGACCGAACTCCGGATGTGGCCAGCGGATCAGTGATTCGACACCGACGGCCGAACCCGTCGCCAGGCTGAACTTCGGTTGGTAGACCAGGTCGAGCTCACGTTCGTCGATGGCCCGTCGGAGGTCGCCAAGGAACTGGATGCGAGCGACACCACCCCGACGGCCCGTCTTCTGTTGCTGGCTGGGCAGATTCAACTCGGTGGCGTCGCGCCGCATGTCGGGGGTGAAGGTGCGCGCGCCGACGTGTGCCCGTTTGGCCGAGTACATGGCGAGGTCCGCGCGCTTGAACAGTTCGTCGCCTGAGACGTCGGCGTTTCCGACCGCCGTGGCCAGGCCGATGCTGAGTTGCATGTAGACCGTGCGACCGGCCATCTGGAACGGCTCGTCGAACGCCCGCACGACGCGCTCGGCGATCTGTTCGGCGATCGCCGGCGCGTCCTCGACGAGGATCGCGAACTCGTCGCCGCCGAGGCGGGCGACGGTGTCGCCGGGGCGCAGCAGCAGCTCCAGGCGCTTGGACAGAGCGATCAGCAGCGCGTCTCCGGCGCTGTGGCCCAGGCTGTCGTTGATGTTCTTGAACCGGTCGAGATCGAGGAAGAAGACGGCGAACATGTAATCGGATCGCCGCCAGGTGTGCGCGATCGCGAGGCCGAGCCTGTCCAGGAAGAGCGCGCGGTTGGGCAGGCCGGTCAAGGCATCGTGGAGGGCGTTGTGCTGCAGCCGCTCCTCGGCCGTCTTGCGGGTGGTGATGTCCGACTGCGAGCCCGCCATGCGATAGGCCTGGCCGCTCCTGTCGCGCACTGCGATGCCCCGGTTCTGCACCCAGCGATAGCTGCCGTCCTGCTGCCGGATGCGGTGCTCGCTCTCGAAATGCGGCGTGCGGCCCTCCAGATGAGCGGCGAGGGCGCCGCGCACGGCCAGGATGTCGTCGGGATGGACCCGGCCGAGCCACTCCTCGGGGTCCTCGCGGATCTCCTCGTCGCGGAGGCCGAGCATGGTCTTCCAGCGCGGCGAAAAGTAGATCTGTCCGGTCGTGAGCCGCCAGTCCCAGAGCCCGTCGTTGGCCCCACGGACCGCCAGGGCGTAGCGCTCCTCGCTCTCCCGCAGCTCCTCTTCGGCCTGCTTGCGCCCGATGGCATAGCGGATCGAGCGCACCAGGAGGTCGCGTTCGACCTGCCGCTTGATCAGGTAGTCCTGCGCCCCTTCGCGGACCGCCCGGACGGCCAGCTCCTCGTCCTCGATGCCGGTCAGCAGGATGACGGGGACCTTCGGCGCCCGGTCCTGGATGCGGGCCAGCGAATCGAGCTCGGGGCCGCGGCTGTCCGGCAGCGTCACGTCGAGCAGGATGACGTCGATCTCGTGACCGGTCTCGAGACAGTCCAGGGCCTTGGCGACCCGGTCTACCGCTGTGAGATGGAAGCCGCCTCCGCCAAGGAGCCGGCGCAAGATCAAGGCGTCGCCGTGGTTGTCCTCCACGACCAGGACCCGGATCACCCTGTCGCTCATCCTAGAAGCTCCGGTGGACTGCAATTTTTCTTCGAACAACGCGGGGATTTTACTTTATTGAGCGTTGATCAGTCAATTTTCCGCAGGGAGGGTGAAGAAGAACGTCGAGCCCTGCTCTGGTTGCGATTCGACCCAGATGCGCCCGCCGTGCCGCTCCACGATCTTGCGGCACAGGGCTAATCCGACACCGCTCCCCGGCACCTCCGGACGGAGGCGCGCGAACAGGGTGAACACCGTCTTCGCATCCTCGGGGGCCATGCCGATCCCGTTGTCCTGCACGGCGAAGACCCATTCGCCGCGCATGCGCGTGGCCGAGAGGTGGACCCGCGGAGGGTCGCCGCCGCGGAATTTCAGGGCGTTGCCGAGCAGGTTCCGCAGCAGTTGGACGATCTGCCCGGGATCGGCCTCGATCACCGGCAGGGAATCGTGGGTGATGCGGGCGCCGCTCTCCGCGATCGAGTGCCCGAGGTCCGCCAGGACCCGCTCCAGCAGGTCCGCGCTCTCGACCCGCTGGAACGGTTTGCCCGAGCCATCCAGGCGCGAGAAGACGAGCAGGCCGTCGATCAGGTCCTGGAGCCGCCGCGCGCCTTCGTGGGCGAAGCCGAGGAGCTCGTCGGCCTGGCCGTCGAGCCGGCCCTTGTAGTCCTCGGCCAGGATGCGGGTGTACCGCTCGACCATCCGGACCGGCTCCTGCAACTCGTGCGCGGCCATCGCGGCAAGTTGCTGGAAGTCGGAGTCAGCTCCGGAGGCGGATTGCTTTGGAGAGGGAGGCGTCCGGGAGAGGGTCCCGAGGACGGCCAGCGGCAGGTTGACGAAGCCGCCCGGGTTTTTGACCAGGAAGTCGTCGGCCCCCAGCTTCGCCGCCCGCACTCCGAGCTCCTCCCCGCCGCGGTCCGTGAGCAGGATCACCGGCAGCGCCGGCCAGCGCCCCTTGAGGGCGTGGAGGACCGCGAGCCCGTCGGCCCACGGCAATCGGGGATCGAGGATCACCAGCTCGAAATCGGCTCTGCCGAAGGCCTCAGCAAACGACACGGCGTCGGCGATCTCTTCCAGAATGAGGTGGGGAAGCTCCTGCCTGAGCACCAACCGTACGAGAGCACGGCTGTCGGGGTCATCGTCGATGATGAGGATGCGCGGGCCGGTCTCGGGCACGAGCACCTCAGAGCTGAGGGAACATCGGGTACCTCCTGGGACTTCGGACTTCCGGACGCGGCCCATTCTATGTGTGGAGCGCGTGGGAATGAAGAAGAGTTGGCTGGATATGTCAATGATTGAGCGCCTGGGCCCGCCGCAGGCCGCCAGCCCATGCGCCTGCCCGGCCCCCACGAGTCGGCAGCGTGCTCCCCCGATAAAATGCGCCATCCCCGCAGGGGAGGAACCCGCGCCCCACGGGGATGGAGCGCTCCCCCGACATGAACAGGCCATCGGCGCGAGGGAGAAGAGCGCTCCCCTGCATCGGCGGAGTGCTCCCCGACGTCCGCGGTCCGCAAACGCGGGGGAGGGGCTGCTCCCCGTGGGGGAGGGGCTGCTCCCCGCGGGGGAGAGCTTCCCTCCCCGACGGGGGCGAGCCGCCAGCGCGGTGCGGGAGCCGCTCCCCGGCGCGGATGGAGCGCTCCCCGGTGGGAACAAGCCGCCAATATCGGGGGCGGGAGCCTCCCCCGGCGCCCCTGTCCCGGCTAGAATCAGGGACATGAGCCCGACCGAGGACCCCCGCCTGTCGAAGCTCTCGGGCATCTGCCTGGGGTTCCCCGAGACCACGCGCACGGACAGCGGCCAGCACGCGACCTTCCTGGTCCGCAAGAAGACCTTCGCCTACTTCCTCAATGACCATCACGGGGACGGCATCGTTTCCGTCTGCTGCAAGATGGGCCTGGGGGAGAACGAGGAGATTGTCAGGGACGATCCGAAGAGGTTCTACCTCCCCGCCTATCTCGCACACCGCGGCTGGGTCGCGCTCCGGCTGGACGTTGGGGAAGTCGACTGGGAGGAGGTGGCCCAGCTCGTAGTGGGCAGCTACAGCCTGGTGGCGCCGAAGAAGCTGGCGAAGATGGGCCGGGATTGAGCGGCGGACGACCTGGAGGAGCGAGAGGAGTACAGAAAGAGAATCCGCTCATGAGGAAGACCTACGATTTCACCGAAGCCCGCCCCAACCCATACGCCAAGCGCCTGAAAAAGCAGGTGACCATCCGGCTGGATATTCCGACCCTCGACTACTTCAAAGAGCTGTCAGAGGAGTTGGGGATCCCTTACCAGACGCTCATCAATCACTATCTTCAGGAGTGCGCGGCCTCGGGCAAGCGGCCGTCGATGACTTGGCGGTCCGGCAGCCGGCAGCGGACGGCTCGCTCTACTTGAGCCTGCCGTGAGCTGCGGCTCAGGTAGCCGGTCGGATCAGGGCGCTCTCAGGGAGCCGCCGACAGGCTCGCCGGACCCGCAAAACCCGAGGGCCGAGACAAAGAACCCGCGGGCCGGACGGTTCGGCCCGCGGGTTGTTGTCCGGTGCCCGCCGGTTCCTGTCCTAAACCGGCGGGTTCTTGTCCCAAACCGGCGGGTTGAACGGCCCCACCCACGAGTTGGGAGGTGGAACCCGCGGGTTGGGCCATTCGACCCACGGGTTCGCGTCCGATACCCGCGGGCTCGTGTCCGGAAACGGCCGGTTTTTGTCTGGAAACGGCGGGCCCGATCGACCAACCCGCGGGTTTGAAGGCACCCGCCGCGGGTCGGCCGATTTCGGTCAGGTTGCGAGACGCCCTACCTCCCCCGCGCCGGGGGGGCATCGAGCCGGACCTGGACCTCCTGCTTCCGGCCGTCGCGGAGGATGCCCACTCTCACCACGTCGCCGGCCTTCCTCTCTTCCAGGACGAGGAGCAGGTCCCCCGTCGAGGTCACGGGCTTGCCGTTTACGGACTGGATCACATCACCGAGGATGACGCGCCGGCCACGGCTCTGCTGCAGCGGCCTCAGGCCCGCCCGGTCCGCTCCGCTGCCGGGCTCCACTCTCATGATCACTGCCCCCTCGACCCCGAGCTGACGGTTCCACCCCTCCGGGGCGAGCTCCACGCCGAGCGTCGGACGGTTCACGCGGCCATAGCGGATGAGGTCGGGCACCACCCAGCGCACCGAATGCTCGGGAATCGCGAAGCCGATCCCCGCGTAGGCTCCCGAGGGACTGTAGATCGCCGTGTTCACCCCGATCAGGCGGCCGGCGCTGTCCAGCAGCGGTCCGCCCGAGTTGCCGGGGTTGATCGCCGCGTCCGTCTGGACCACGTCGCGGATCGGCGTCCCGGCCACCGACTGGATCTCCCTACCCAGCGCGCTCACCACCCCGGTCGTGAGCGTCTGGTCCAGGCCGAAGGGGTTGCCGATGGCGAACACGGCTTGCCCGACCCGCAGGTTGTCCGAGTTACCCAGGGGGAGCGGGGGCAGACGGTTCTGCGGGGCCTTGATCCGCAGCACGGCGAGGTCTTTTTCAGGGGCGTACCCCACTACCTCGGCGTCCCAGTTCGACTGATCGGAGAGGGTCACCTGCCAGTTGCTGCCGCCCTCGATCACATGGAAGTTGGTGACCACGTGCCCCTGCCGGTCCCAGAGGAAGCCCGAGCCGCTCCCCTGGGGGATCTCCTGGATGTTCGTGCTGAAGAAGTCGCGCTGCCGCGCCAGGGAGGTCACGAAGACCACGGACGGGGAGGCCCGCTCGAAGAGCGAGATCGTGGCCCGCTCCTCTTCGGCTAATTCCGGCCTCGGCACCGGAGCGGGCCGGCCCTGCTGCGCTGCCGCCGGCTGGATCGCCCCGTTGGGCGTCGCTTGGGCTAGCCCCATTCCATCCTCGGGGATCTGGGGACACGAGATCCCCGCCAGGAATCCCAACCCCGCGATCGACGCTGCCAGCAAGATGCGACTGAACGAGCTCATCTTCTCGCCTCCTTCACCAATGGCAACGCCCCGAAGGGGCTGCCGCCTTCCCAAGTTTACACAGAGGGTCGGGTAGTTTTGACGCCAGGCGAGCTCAGTGAGCGACCAGCTCGCGAGCCGGCTCGGCCGGAGGGGACCAGGCGCCGAGCGTCTGCAACCGGATCTGCTCGATCTTCCGGTTCGCCTTCTCCGACTCCTCCCGCGCGGCCTGGACGTCACCGTAGAGCCAGAGCAGCAACGCGTAGCGGAACGACGAGAGCGCCTGCATCCAGAGCCGCTCCAAGTCCACGCCCTGGCCTTCGAACGCGCCGATGGGGATGGCGTTGATCGACAGGAGCAGCTCGTCGCACCGGGTCTTGCTGACCTTCCGGCGCTTCATGTCTTGGGTGGCCTCGATCAAGGGCTGGACCAGGGTGAGAGCATGCGAGGCGTTCATGTCCTGCCAAGAAGCAATCGGCATGCCGACGAGTTTGAGGCCCCTCTGGTCCCCGGCTTGCACGCGATCTGCCGTTTGGGTAGGATCGCGCTTGTGACGACTTTCACAAAGTCCCCCGCTACCCAGATCGAGGATACAGTTTCAACTACGCCGGAGCTGGGCGGCTGAGGGAGGGGCCCTTCGCATGCAGATCTTCCACCGCAGTACGAACACTCTCGCCAAGGTGAGCATCTTCGGCGCGGTGTTCTTCATCGCCCTCTTCACGTGGATCTTCTCCTCGCTGTTGCGCTCCTCCTACGTCACCGGCCAGGGAATCGTCCTCAAGCAGCCGGTGCCGTTCAGCCACGACCATCACGTGGCGGGCCTCGGGATCGATTGCCGGTACTGCCACACGGCCGTGGAGGTGTCGAGCTCCGCCGGCATGCCTTCGACCGAGACCTGCATGAACTGCCACCGGCAGATCTGGACCAACGCCGACCTGCTGGAGCCGGTGCGGTCGAGCTTCGCCAACAACACCCCCATCGTCTGGCAGCGGGTTCACGACCTGCCGGACTTCGTCTATTTCAATCACAGCGTCCACGTGGCCAAGGGGATCGGCTGCGTGTCCTGCCATGGCCAGGTGGATCGGATGCCGCTGATGTTCCAGCAGGCGTCGCTGCAGATGGAGTGGTGCCTGTCGTGCCACCGCGACCCCGGCAAGTTCGTGCGGCCCCGGGAGGAGGTCTTCAACCTCAACTGGGAGCCGCCGTCCGACCCGAAGCAGGCCACGGCCCTCCAGGCCAAGCTGGTCAAGGAATACAAGATCCAATCTCTCACCAGTTGCTCGACGTGCCACCGCTAGGGCACGGAAGGATGGAGAGCGTGAACGACAGCAAAGGCAAGTGCGGCGCGGAGGCCTCCTCCCAACCGCAGCCGGTCCGGCTGGACCTGGCCGAGGTGCGCGAGAAGCTGCGCCGGCAGCGCGGGCCGGAGGTCTGGCGGAGCCTCGAGGAGCTGGCAGAGACGCCGGAGTTCGAGGAGCTCCTGCACCGCGAGTTCCCGCGCCAGGCTTCCGAGATGACGATGGATGGCGTATCGCGCCGCGGCTTCATGCAGCTCGCCGGCGCCTCCCTCGCCCTCGCCGGACTGACCGGCTGCACGAAGCAGCCACCCGAGGGGATCGTCCCCTACGTCAAGCAGCCGGAGTACATCGTCCCGGGCCGCCCGCTCTTCTTCGCCACCACGCTCCTTCACGGCGGCTATGCCCACGGCGTGCTCGCCGAGAGCCACATGGGCCGGCCGACCAAGATCGAGGGCAATCCGGACCATCCGGCGAGCCTCGGCGCCACCGACGTGTTCGCCCAGGCCGCGGTGCTGACCCTGTACGACCCGGAGCGCTCGCAGTCGGTCCTCCACAACGGGCGCATCTCCACCTGGGGCGCCTTCGTGGCCGACCTCGGCAACCGGTTGCGCGCTCTCCAGGGGCTCGGCGGCGAAGGGGTCCGCATCCTCACCGGGACCGTGACCTCCCCGACGCTCGCGGCCCAGATGCAGGACCTTCTCACGCGCTTCCCCCGTGCCCGATGGCATCAGTGGGAGGCCGCGGGCGGCCATCATGGCCGCGCCGCCGCGACCCGCGCTTTCGGTCAGCCGCTCGAGACCCGCTATGACTTTTCCGCGGCGCGCGTGGTGCTGGCGATCGACTCGGACGTCCTCACCCAGGGGCCGGGAAACGTCCGCTACCAGCGCGACTTTGCCCGCACCCGCCGGGTGCGCAAGGGCAACCTCCAGATGAGCCGGCTCTACGCGGTCGAGAGCATTCCGACGAACACCGGCACCCTCGCGGACCACCGCCTCCCCCTGCCCGCCGCCGAGATCGAGGCGTTCACCCTCGCTCTCGCGCAGGCCGTCGGAGCCGTAGGCCCGGCGGGAACCGCCGGTGTGGGGGATGTCCTGATCGATGATCGCGCCCGGAAGTTCGTCAAGGCGATCGCCGAGGATCTGCGCGCCAACACCGGGGCCTCGATCGTGGCGGCCGACGAATACTCCTCGCCCGCGGTGCAGGTGCTGGTCCATGGCATCAACCAGGCGCTCGGAAACGTAGGGCGGACGGTGTTCCAAACCGCTCCTGTCGAAGCCGCTCCTGTCGACCAGGTCGCTTCGATGCGCCAGCTCGTGACCGACATGAACGCTGGCCGCGTCGAGCTGCTCCTGATGCTCGGCGGGGTCAACCCGGTCTACTCGGCCCCGGTGGACCTGAACTTCGCGCAGGCGCTTCAGAAAGTCCCGTTGCGCGCTCATCACGGCCTCTACGAGAACGAGACCTCCGAATATTGCCAGTGGCACATCCCCGCCGCCCACGAGTTGGAGAGCTGGGGCGACGCCCGCTCCTTCGACGGCACGGTCAGCCTGATGCAGCCGTTGATCGAGCCGCTCTACGACGGCAAGACCGAACAGGAGGTCATTGCCGCCACTTTCGCGAGCCGCGCCGATACCACCAGCTTCGAGCTGGTGCAGGAGCATTGGAAGACTTTACTGGTCGGCAACTTCGAGGAGGCCTGGCGCAAGGTGGTGCACGACGGGATCGTCCCCGCCACCCAGCTCCCTCCCGCCGGCGCCTCGGTCAACGGCGGCGCGGTCCAGCAGGCGGCGGCCGAGATCACGGCTTCGCTGCAGAAGGCTCGCTCCGAGGCCAGTAACAAAGTGACCTTGAAACTGCGGCCCGATCCGACCGTCTGGGATGGCAGCCTGGCGCAGAACGTCTGGCTCCAGGAGCTGCCCAAGCCGATGAGCAAGCTGACCTGGGACAATGCCCTGATGGTCGGTCCGGCCACGGCCGAGCGCCTGAACGTGAGCCACGAGGAGACGGCCGAGATCTCGTGGAACGGCCGCAAGGTCCAGGCCGCGGTCTGGGTGCTCCCCGGCATGGCCGCGGGCACTGCCATGCTGACCCTGGGCTACGGCCGGCGCCGGGCGGGCCGCGCCACCGGTCTCGGCTTCAATGCCTACGAGTTGCGCACCTCGCAGAATCTGTGGACCCTGCCCGGCGCCGAGATCCGCGGCCTGGGCGGCCGCTTCGACTTCGCCTGCACCCAGAACCATCACGTGCTGCCCCAGGGCAAGAGGCAGAGCGGAATGGGTCCGGACGGCGAGATCCCTCTGGCAGGAGAGCAGGCCGAGCAACGCCACCTGGTGATGACCGGCACGCTGGAGGAATTCCGCCGCGATCCGGACTTCATCAAAAAGGAGCGCGAGGAGCCGGAGCCCGACGAGACCCTCTACCCGCGCTGGAAGTACGAGGGCCACGCCTGGGGCATGGCGATCGACCTCAACGTCTGCACCGGTTGCAGCTCCTGCATCATCGCCTGCCAGGCGGAGAACAACATCCCCGTGGTGGGCAAGGAGCAGGTGATGCGCGGGCGGGAGATGCACTGGATCCGGGTGGACCGCTACTACGCGGGCGACATGGACGATCCGCGCATCCACAACCAGCCGGTGCCCTGCATGCATTGCGAGAACGCCCCTTGCGAGGTGGTCTGCCCGGTGGCGGCCACGGCGCACAGCGACGAGGGGTTGAACGACATGGTCTACAACCGCTGCGTGGGCACGCGCTACTGCTCGAACAACTGCCCCTACAAGGTGCGGCGGTTCAACTTCCTGCGCTACAGCGACAAGGATACGCCGGTGCTCGCCCTGCTCCAGAACCCGGACGTGACCGTGCGCATGCGCGGCGTCATGGAGAAGTGCACCTACTGCGTGCAGCGCATCGAGCAGGCCAAGATCGAGTCCAAGGTCGAGAACCGGCCGATCCCGGCCAACACGCTCCAGACCGCCTGCCAGCAGGCGTGCCCCACCCAGGCCATCGTGTTCGGCGACATCAACGACCGGGACTCGGAAGTGGCGCAGTGGAAGTCCGACCCGCTCAACTACGGCCTGCTCGAGTTTCTCAACACCCGGCCGCGCACCACGTACCTCGCGAAGATCACCAATCCGAACCCCGCGCTGCCTTCCGAGCACGCACACCCGGAGCACGAGGAAAGGACGTAGGATGGCGACGATCGACTCTCCTCTCCCGAAACCGTACAAGCCGCCGGTGGTGGCGCCGGGGCACACGCCCGGGACGGTCACCGACAAGATCAGCTCGGTCGTGCTGCGCAAGACGCCGAAGTGGTGGTACGTCGGGTTCGGCATCTCGTTCAGCATCCTGATGGTGTTCCTCGTCAGCGTGACCTGGCTGTTGGTGAAGGGGGTCGGCATCTGGGGAGTCAACCAGCCGGTGGGCTGGGGCTTCGCCATCGTCAACTTCGTCTGGTGGATCGGCATCGGCCACGCGGGCACGCTGATCTCGGCCATCCTCCTGCTGCTGCGCCAGGAATGGCGCACGTCGATCAACCGCTTCGCCGAGGCCATGACGCTCTTCGCCGTGGCCTGCGCCGGCATGTACCCGGTGCTCCACCTGGGCCGCCCCTGGCTGGCCTATTGGCTGTTTCCGTACCCGAACACGATGGGATTGTGGCCGCAGTTCCGCAGCCCGCTGGTCTGGGACGTGTTCGCCGTCTCGACGTACGCGACCGTCTCGGCCCTGTTCTGGTACGTCGGCCTGATTCCCGACCTCGCCACCCTGCGCGACCGCACGCGCAACCGCGCGATGAAGATCGTCTACGGCTTCGGCGCCATGGGCTGGCGCGGCTCGGCGGCGCACTGGCACAATTATGAAACCGCCTACCTGCTGCTCGCCGGCCTGGCCACGCCGCTGGTGATCTCGGTGCACACGGTGGTCTCCTTCGACTTCGCCGTCGGCGTGGTTCCCGGCTGGCACGCCACGATCTTCCCGCCCTACTTCGTGGCCGGCGCGATCTACGCCGGCTTCGCCATGGTGCTCACCCTGGCGATCCCGCTGCGCGCCGCCTTCAACCTCGAGGATTTCATCACCACGCGCCATCTCCAGAACATGGCCAAGGTGATGCTCGCGACCGGGCTGATCGTGGTCTACGGCTACATGATGGAGCTGTTCTTCGGCTGGTACAGCGGCAACCTCTACGAGCGCTTCATGCTGCTGAACCGCGCCACCGGCCCCTACAGATGGCACTGGCTCGCCCTGCTGCTCTGCAACGCCGTGGTGCCGCAGTTCCTCTGGTTCCGGCGGTTCCGCACCTCTCCGGTCTGGCTGTTCCTGATCGCGATCGTGGTCAGCGTGGGCATGTGGCTGGAGCGCTTCATCATCGTCATCACCAGCCTGCACCGCGATTTCCTGCCGTCCTCCTGGGGCATGTACCAGGGCACGTTCTGGGACTGGGGGACGTTCATCGGCACGATCGGCCTCTTCCTATCGCTGATCTTCCTGTTTATCCGCTTCCTGCCGATGATCTCGATCTTCGAGATGCGGACGATCGTTCCCGGCGGCAGCGAAGGCAGCGAGTACACGACGGCCCCGGAGCAGGAGCCCGAGGCAGGAGCGGTTCCATGAGCACGCATTTGACTGGAAAGAAGCGGCCGCCCATCTATGGATTGATGGCCGAGTTCCACGATTCCGACGAGCTGATCGAGGCGGCGTACCGCGTCCGGGAGGCGGGCTACACGCGGCTCGACGCCTACACGCCTTATCCGATCGAGGAAGTCGCGGAGGCCACCGGCCACCACCACTCGAAGCTGCCGCTGATCGTGCTGATCGGCGGCATCGTCGGCGCTCTCGCAGGCTATGGGCTCCAGTACTGGGCGTCGGTGATCGAGTATCCGATCAACAGCGGCGGCCGGCCGCTCCATAGCTGGCCGGCGTTCATCGTCCCGGCTTTCGAGATGACGATCCTGTTCGCGGCGCTCTCGGCCGTGTTCGGCATGTTCTTCCTCAATGGGCTGCCGCAGCCGTACCACCCCGTCTTCAACGTGCCGCGCTTCGCCCTGGCGTCGCGCGACCGTTATTTCCTTTTGATCGACGCGCGCGACCCTCTGTTCGACCGCGAGGGAACCCGGCGCTTCCTGGCGGATTTGAACCCGACCGAGGTGAACGAGGTTGAGCACTAAGACTCTGACTCTTGCGCTCTGCCTGCTTGCCCTGGTTGGCTGCCGGCAGAACATGCACAACCAGAACAAAGTTGAGCCGTACGAGACCAGCACGTTCTTCGAGGACGGCCAGGCCTCGCGCCAGCTTCCGGCGGGAACCGTGCCGCGCGGCGTTTACGGCCAGAACATCGCGCCCTACACCGGGCTGACCGAGCCCGGGCCGCCGACGGCCCTGCCCGTCCAGGGCCAGCCCCAGGGGATGCCCGCGCGGTTGACCCTGGCGATGGTCCAGCGCGGCCAGCAGCGGTACAACGTCTTCTGCTCTCCCTGTCACGACCGGGTGGGCAACGGCCGGGGCATGATCGTGCTGCGCGGCTTCAAGCAGCCTCCCTCGTTCCACGAGGCCCGCCTGCGCAGCATGCCGGCCGCGTACTTCGTGCAGGTGATGACGGAGGGTTACGGCGTGATGCCGGCCTACGCCGAGGAGGTCTCGCTGCAGGACCGCTGGGCGATCGCCGCCTACGTGCGCGCGCTCCAGTATAGCCAGAATGCCCGCCTCGCAGAGATTCCGGCCGATCGCCTGCAGAAGCTGCAGGCTCAGATCCGCGAGGGGGTCTCCACGAATCCAAGCTCCGGAGCGCGGGGCGTCACCCGCCCCGACGCCGTGCAGGACTATGACCGCCGGCCCGATCCGACGGAGGTGCCATGAGGCACGAAGCAGCACGTGAACCTTTGACGCTTCGCGAGGCCGGGGAGATCAACCTTCCGGCGGGCGCCGACCGGCTCCAGTCCCTCGCCCTGATCGTGGGCGGAGTCGGCGTGCTCGTGACCCTGGCAGCTCTCGTGATCGATCCCCGGTACTTCTTCCGCGCCTGGCTCGTGGGCTGGGTCTATTGGGTCGGCGTGGCGCTCGGCTGCCTGGCGCTCTCCCTGCTCCACCACCTGACCCACGGCGACTGGGGAATCGTGCTGCGGCGCGTCATGGAGGCGGCCACGCGCACCCTGCCCTGGATGCTGCTCCTCTTCCTGCCGCTGGTCTCCGGCCTCCCGGATCTCTACATGTGGGCGCGACCGGAAGACGTCAAGGGGCACGAGCTGCTCCTGGCCAAGGCGCCTTACCTGAACGTTCCGTTCTTCCTGAGTCGGCAGGTCGCCTATTTCCTGATCTGGAGCGCCGCGGCCTATCTGATCAGCCGCATGTCCGCGCGGCAGGACCGCGGGGAGGACCCGGGCATCACCCGGCGCATGCAGATCCTCGCCGGCCCGGCCCTTGCCGGCTACTGCCTGGCGGTCACGTTCGCTTCCGTGGACTGGCTGATGTCGCTCCAGCCGGAGTGGTACTCGACGATCTACGGCGTCTACCTGATGGGCAGCCAGGCGTTGACCGCGCTGGCGTTCCTGATCACCTTCGGCCTCTGGCTGGCGCGCCGCGAGCCGCTCGACCGCGTGCTCCACCCACGGCTCTTCCACGACTATGGAAAGCTTTTCTTCGCCTTCGTGATGCTGTGGGCCTACTTCTCCTTCTCCCAGTACCTGATCATCTGGTCGGGCAACCTGCCGGAGGAGGCCAGCTTCTTCCTGGCGCGCTTCCGCCATGGCTGGGGCGCGGTGGCGCTGCTCCTGGTGTTGTTCCACTTCGCGCTGCCGTTCGTGTTCCTGCTGTCGCGCGACCTCAAGCGCAACGCCCGCCGGCTGGTCTGGATCGCGGGGCTGATGCTCGTCATGCGCTGGGTCGACCTGCTCTGGCAGGTGGAGCCCGCCTTCGACGTGCAGAACCCGGCGATGTACTGGACCTATCTGGCGGCGCCGATCGGCATCGGCGGCCTCTGGCTCTTCCTCTTCCTGCGCGAGCTCCGCAAGGCGCCGCTGCTGCCGGTCAACGATCCCTATCTCGCGGAGGCGCTGGTCCCATGAGCAAGATCCACATCGGACCCCACACTCACGACGAGGAGGTGGATCCGCATCCGGCGTCGCAGACGTTCGACCGCGAGATCAACCTGAAGGCCATCGCCTGGACGATCGGCCTTTTGGTTGGAGTTGCGCTCGTGGTGCACGTGATCATCTATGGCCTGATCGTGGGCTTCAACCGCTACGACGACAAGCGCGAGCCGCGGCCCTCGCCGCTGGCCGCGGCCAACGAGCAGCCGCCGCCACCCATGCCGCGCCTCCAGACCACTCCGGAAGGGGATTTGAAGCAATTCCGGGAAGACGAAGACCGGCTCATCGGCAAGGCGCAGTGGCTGGACCAGAGGCAGAGCCGACTGCGCATCCCGATCGACCTCGCCATGGAGATCGTCGCCGGCCGGGGCCTGGGGCCCGAGGTGGTCGGCGGCACGCCGGGCGCCACGACTCAACCGCAGGCGGGGCAGACACCCCCGCCGCAAGAAAGAAGGTAACGAGTTGGTCCGTACGATCTCGACGATGACTCTTTCGGCCGCTCTCCTCGCGAGCTCGGTGCTTGCCATGCCGAGCCGCAGCGGGATCGGCGACCGGAATCCTTCGATCATGCCGACGACCACCATGCCCGGCCCGCTGCGCGAGGTCGGCTACGACCAGCGCATCGGCACGCAGGTGCCGCTCGGTCTCGCCTTCCGCGACGAGGCCGGCCGCAACGTGCGCCTGGGCGAATATTTCAACAAGAAGCCGGTCATCCTGGTGCTCGCCTACTATCACTGCCCGATGCTCTGCGACATGGTCCTGCAGGGGGTGGTCACCACCCTCAAGCCTCTGACCTTCGACGCGGGCAAAGAGTTCGACGTGGTGGTGGCGAGCATCGACCCGGACGAGACGCCGGAAATGGCCGCCGAACAGGAGCGGGAAATCCTGGCCCGCTACGGCCGGGCGGGCGGCAAGGAAGGTTTCCACTTCCTGACCGGCCCGCAAGCCTCGATCGACGCCCTGACCCGCGCCGTCGGCTTTCGCTACGTCTATGAAAAGGAGCGCAACGAGTACGCGCACCCCGCGGGCCTGGTCATACTGACTCCGGGAGGCCGGGTGTCGCGCTACCTGTTCGGCATCGATTTCCCGCCGCGCGACGTCCGGCTGGGGCTGATCGAGTCCACTCAGGACAAGCTCGGGACGGTGGTCGATTCGCTCCTCCTCTACTGCTATCACTACAACCCGGCGATCGGCCGCTACAGCACCGTGGTGTTCAACATCCTGCGCTTGGCCGCGGGCGCGACGCTGATCGGGCTCGTGACCCTGGTCGTCGTGCTGCGGCGGAAGGAGAGCCGGCAAGCTGCCCGGCCCGTGGGGGCCGCCTGATATGGAACAAGAACTTCCACTTTTTCCCGAAGCCGCCTCGCACGTCGCGCCGCAGGTCGACGCCCTGTTCTTCGTCTGGTCGGCGATCAGCCTTTTCTTCACGGCGCTGATCGCCGTGCTGATCCTGTACTTCATGGTCCGGTACCGGCGCCGCAGCGTTGACGAGGTCGGCCTGCCTGAGCGCGCGCCGAACTGGCTGGAGGTCGGCTGGTCGATCATCCCGCTGTTGATCAGCCTGGCGATGTTTGCCTGGGGTGCCCGGGTGTTCTACAGCATGTACCGGCCGCCCAGCAACGCGGTCGAGTACTGGACCGTCGGCAAGCAGTGGATGTGGAAGTTCCAGCATCCGGACGGCCATCGCGAGATCAACACGCTGCACATCCCGGTGGGCCAGCCGATCAAGCTGAACATCCAGTCCGAGGACGTGATCCACAGCTTCTTCGTGCCCGCGTTCCGGGTCAAGCAGGATGCGGTGCCCGGCCGCCAGACCCAGATCTTCTTCGAGGCCACCAAGCCGGGCGTGTACCACCTCTTCTGCGCCGAGTACTGCGGCGGCGAGCACTCCCGGATGATCGGAAGCGTGATCGCCCTGGAGCCGGAGCAGTACGAGGTCTGGCTCGCCGGCGGACCCGCGGGCAAATCCATGGCGGCCTCGGGCGCGGATCTCTTCCAGACGTTGGCCTGCAACACCTGCCATAAGGAGAGTGCCGGAGGGGTCGTGGCCCGGGCGCCGCGCCTGGAGGGCCTCTACGGCAACCAGGTCCGCCTGATGGATGGCCGCACGCTCCTCGCCGACGACGAGTACATCCGCGAGTCGATCCTCAACCCGGCGGTGAAGATCGTGGCCGGCTGGCAGCCGATCATGCCGACCTATCAAGGCCAAGTGACGGAAGAGCAGCTCGCGCAGCTCCTCACCTACGTCCGAAGCCTCAGCCAGCAGGAAGCAGCGTCCGATCAGCCCCAGACCGCGGGATCGGCCCAGGGGGCCCAGCCGGAAGGTCAATAGATATGAATACGAGCAACACCCTTCAGCACGAGATTCCCCCGCCGGACGATCTGATCGACCGGCCCAACTATCTCAACGTCGCCTACGGCCTGAAGTCGTGGCTCCTGACCCGGGACCACAAGCGGATCGCGATCCTGTATATGATCTCGGTCACGGTCTTCTTCGCCCTGGGCAGCCTGTTCGCCCTGCTGATCCGTCTCGAGCTGCTGACGCCCGAGGGCGACCTGATGCAGCCGGACACCTACAACCGCGTCTTCACCATGCACGGCGTGGTGATGGTCTTCTTCTTCCTGATCCCGTCGATTCCGGCAACGCTGGGCAACTTCCTGGTGCCGCTGATGATCGGCGCCAAGGACCTCGCCTTTCCCAAGCTCAACCTGGCGAGCTGGTACGTCTACAACCTGGGCGGTATTTTCACTTTGTGGGCGATCTTCAGCGGCGGCGTGGACACGGGCTGGACTTTCTACACGCCGTTCAGCACCAACTACTCGAACAGTTACGTGGTCGCGACGGCCCTGGGTGTATTCATCAACGGCTTCTCGTCGATCTTCACGGGCCTCAACTTCATCGTCACGATCCACCGCATGCGGGCGCCAGGCATGACCTGGTTCCGCCTGCCGCTGTTCATCTGGTCGCAGTACGCCACGAGCCTGATCATCGTGCTGGGCACGCCGGTGATCGCCATCACCATCCTCATGGTGGCGGCCGAGCGGCTGTTCCACCTGGGGATCTTCGATCCGCGGCTGGGCGGCGATCCGATCCTGTTCCAGCACCTGTTCTGGTTCTATTCCCACCCGGCGGTGTACATCATGATCCTGCCGGCCATGGGCGTGATCAGCGAGCTCGTCGCGGCCTTCTCGCGCAAGCGGATCTTCGGCTACCGCTTCGTGGCCTTCGCCAGCATGGCGATCGCGGTGCTCGGCTTCCTGGTCTGGGGCCACCACATGTTCGTGGCCGGCCAGTCAATGTACGCGGTCACGATCTTCTCGATCATGTCCATGCTGGTGGCGGTGCCCTCGGCGGTCAAGGTGTTCAACTGGACGGCGACGCTCTATGAAGCGTCGATCTCCTACGAGACGCCGATGCTCTACGCGCTCGGCTTCATCGGCCTCTTCACCCTCGGTGGCCTGACCGGCACGATGATCGCGACGCTCGGGATCGACGTCCACCTGCACGACACCTACTTCATCGTGGCGCACTTCCACTACATCATGGTGGGCGGCACGATCATGGCCTACATGGGCGGCCTTCACTACTGGTGGCCGAAGATCTCGGGGCGGCTCTATCCGGGCTTCCTGTCGCGGCTGTCGGCGCTGCTGGTCTTCGTGGGCTTCAACCTGACCTTCTTCCCGCAGTTCATCCTGGGCTACCTCGGCATGCCGCGGCGCTACTGGTCCTATCCGCCGGAGTTCCAGGTGCTCAACGTGCTCTCCTCGGCCGGCGCTTCGATCCTGGGCGTCGGCTACATCCTGCCCCTCTTCTATTTCGCCTGGTCGCTCAAGTATGGTAAGCGCGCCGGCGAGAACCCGTGGGGCGCGGTGGGCCTGGAGTGGGACACCACCTCGCCGCCGCCGACCGAGAACTTCCCGGTGATCCCCGTCGTCACTCGCGAACCGTACGACTACACCTCGGAAGAGGTGCACCGGCGCACGACCCAGGAGGAACCCGTTGTCTATCAGCTTGACTGACTCGCACGCGGCAGGCAGCCACGAGGCGCACCCGTCGCTGCAGCACCACTTCGACACCCTCGAGCAGCAGAAAGAGGCGTCGACGCTCGGGATGTGGCTGTTCCTGGTCACGGAGATCATGTTCTTCGGCGGCCTGTTCACCACTTACATCGTCTACCGGAGCTCCTACCCCCGGGAGTTCGTGGCGGCCAGCCACACGCTGGACTGGAAGCTCGGGGCGTTCAACACGGCGGTGCTGATCCTCTCCAGCTTGACCATGGCGCTCTCCATCTGGGCGGCGCAGGTGAACCGGCGCAAGCAGGTGGTGTTCTACCTGATGGCGACCATGGTCCTTGGCTTGACGTTCCTGGGAGTGAAGGCGGTCGAGTACGCCGACAAGTTCAAGCACCATCATGTGCCGGGTGCGGAGTTCGTATGGAGCGAGGGGGCGCACGCCGAGGGGCTGGAGGGTGCACAATCCGAGGCGCCGCCGCTCCAGGACAATTTCGCGAAGCACGTGCAGATCTTCTTCTCGCTCTACTTCATCATGACCGGTCTGCACGCGGTGCACATGATCTGCGGCATCGGCGTGCTGGCCTTCCTGCTGTGGCCGTCCTGGAAGGGCCGCTACAACTCGGCGTACCACAACCCCCTGGAGTGCACGGGCCTGTACTGGCACTTCGTGGACATCGTATGGATCTTCCTGTTCCCACTCCTCTATCTCCTGGGCGCGCACGCGAAGTGAGGTCGATATGTCCGAGCACTCCACATCCCGCGCGGTTTACTTCCTGACCTTCGGCGCCCTCCTGGTGTTGACCGCCGCCACCGTGTTTGTGGCCACTATCGATCTCGGTTGGGCGAACGACGTGGTGGCCCTGGGCATCGCGGTGACCAAGGCGCTGCTGGTGCTCTGGTTCTTCATGCACCTGCGCTACAGCACGCGGGTGACGGTGCTGACCGCGGCCGCCGGCTTCTTCTGGCTGGCGATCCTGATCTTCCTGACCATGAACGACTACGGGACCCGCGGGACGCTGTTCCCCTTCGCGGGGAAGTAGTCCAGCGCCGGTGGAGTTGAGGCGATTGAAGGCTGATTCGGCGGCATCGAGAAAGCGGAGAGCCGCCGCCGCGCTGTCCCGCGCAATGTAGCGGGGCCTGCTCGTCGAGATCTTCTTTGGCCAGCGGTCGGACGACGACTCGCCGGCTCACGCTTCGCGGGTCTCAGTCGCCGTGCGCCGGACACGTTCCCGCAATTGGTCCCAATCCGCCGTTCCCATCGAGGTTGCTTCTGCTCCAAGGGCCGCCAGCAGCTTGCCTTCCAGCTCAGCCTTGGCCCTTCGCTCCTGAGCCTCGCGGATGAGCGAACGGACGTATTCGCTGGCTGTGCTGTAGCCGCCGACAGCCACCTGCTCCTCGACGAAGC
Source organism: Acidobacteriota bacterium (assembly GCA_034667225.1). Classification (GTDB taxonomy): domain Bacteria; phylum Acidobacteriota; class Thermoanaerobaculia; order Multivoradales; family UBA5704; genus DATMER01. The sequence goes on along the minus strand of JAXDKG010000012.1, from coordinate 51,964 downwards.
TCTTGAGGCTTTCCGGGAGCGAAATGTTGAGGGTGGTCATCGCTCTTGTCCTTCCCTGGCAGGGTAGCCAGACGCCAAATTTCGTCAAGTCTTGGCACCTGAGAACAGTCCGGCTACTCCTCACCCATCGCCAGGGTTCTGGGCGGCAGAGGCAGAACCGAACAATCGGGTAGACCCGGCCGGTTGCCCGACCGGGCCCCCCACGGATCCGGACGTGCGGGTTTCCCGCATCCGGCTCTTCGAGACACGGCTTCGCTGCGCGACTTTAGATGGCATGGAAGATCCGAGGTCGCTCCAGCGGATGCTCGACCAGGAGGCGGCTGAACCGCTCCCAGGTCATCTTCGCCTTTTGCGATCTCCGGTTCAACCATTTGCGCCATTCCCGCGTAACCTGTCGATGGAAGTTGGTCAGGGACCGGAAGTTGCCCGTGATTCCGTAGTAGGCGTAATGCCCGTGCAGACTGCGCGACAGCTGGCGCTGTTGCCAGGCTACGGGCTCATGCCGACAACGGCGGCACCACTGCCGGACTCTGCTCAAGGACCGAGTGAAGCGGCTCGCGGCTGTCTTGCGCTTGACCGCCCAGTTGCCTTTGCGGCTTTTGCCCCAATAGTGCGTGAACCCGAGGAAAGTGAAGGTGCCCGGCCCTTCGGACCGCGGCAGTTCCTCCTCGCCTCGTGGTACTTGGAAGCGCACCAGCCGGGTCTTGTCGGGATGAAGTTGCAGCCCGAAGCGAGCGAGTCGTTTCGGTAGCACTTCCTCTACACGACGAGCGTCCTTCTCCTCGGCGAAGGCGATCACAAGATCGTCCGCGTAACGGATCAGGACAGCCCGCCCTCCAAGGCGCGGCTTGACCTCTTCCTCGAACCAGCGGTCCACCACTTCGTGCAAGTAGATGTTGGCCAGCAACGGCGAGATGACCCCGCCTTGCGGAGTCCCTGTGACCGGATGCCTCAAGTGCCCCTCTTCCAACACCCCCGCCTGCAGCCACTTGCCGATCGCCCGACGGATCACACCGTCGCGCACCCTGCGGTCGAGAAAGGTCCTCAGATGGCCGTGGTCCAACTCGTCAAAGAAGCTCCGGATGTCCACCTCCAGCACCCACCCGCCTCCCATCCCCATAAGCTCCCGCCTGAGATCGCGCAATGCGTCGTGAGCCGAGCGACCCGGCCGGAAACCGTACGAGCAGGCCAAGAAGTCCTCCTCGTAGATGGCCTCCAATACCATCGCCACAGCCCGTTGAAGCACCTTGTCCTCAAAGGTGGGAATGCCGATCGGACGGGTCTGCGACCCGCTCCCTTTCGGGATGTGAACCCGCTTGACGGGTGGCGCCTGGTACTGGCCAGACTTGAAGCGGTCCAGGAGCGATCGGAGGTTGTCCCCCAATTGCTCCGCGTACTGCTCGGCCGTCGTGCCGTCTACACCAGTCGCACCATCCTTGCGAGTCCGGGAATAGGCTTCCTGGAGCCAATACTCGTCGATGTAGTGAGCCAGGCTCATGAACGACCGTTCTGGGGCCTCCCTCGCCAACTGTGCTATCCGACGAAGTCGCGTTGAGATGCTCCCGAGATTCGGCGATCCCGACATCTATCCCTCCGTTCGGTTCCGTGCCCCGGAGCTCCCTTCCCTCCACCGGGTCCCTCGGGGCGGTTCCCCGGCTTCAACGGTACTATTGAGCTCTCTGACTTCCCGCCACCCGTCCGCCCAGTCTCGGTTGCCCTTGTCCTGGACGTACCGCCTGTGCGCCCCCGATTCGCTCTTACGGCCTGAGGACGCCCTGGGCCGCAAGCCTGGATCTTTGGTCAGCCGGGGACCCTCACCGGCGCTTCTTCGGCGGAGATGGCAGGATCTCCCAGGTTCCTGGAGTGACCCCGGTAGCCGTATGCCGTGCTCTCTGACCCCGGTCGGGCTCCTCGCGCCAGGCCATTGCGGCGCAGGAGTGCTGTCGCCCCTTAGCGAAACGTGGACGACCCCAACGACACGTGCCTTTCGAGGCTCATTCACACGGCCTCCGACCTCGCTGTCTACGCTTCGCAGGCGCCCTCGCGGGATAAGCCCACGCAAGACTCGCTTCCGGCTGGTGGCCAACCTTTGCCGGGCAGGGTTCTCACCTGCCGGGTCACAGCTGAAAGGTTTCCGCTCTGTCGACAACTGTCTACATCGCTTCCCCCTTTCCCAGGCTTACCCTGGCGCACTTCGCCTGACACATGTCTAGGTAGGTCTGTTTCGGTTCTGGAATCAGCCCAGGCGTAGTTCAGACAGACGGGTATTGGTCCCGCATTTTGAGTAATGTACAAGGAACACGAGTCAATGCTCTTGGTATTCCGTATCTAAGCTGGTACAGTGGGAGGTCACGGCTAGAGGTACGATAGCGGCTACGAGAGCAGTTAGGGTGAAAGTCCGATGACGTTCGGCTGTGGCTGGGCGAACGGAACCTTCATATTCCCGAAGACGTATTTTCTAGGAGGTTGCAGAATCTTTTGCCGCTGTGCTACCACGTGGAGGTTGGTGTGCCGATAGGCGGAAGATGTTTGCTTCCCTTGTAAGGAGACGTCATGGAAGAGCATATCATTGAGGCCCTCTTCAAAGTTATTGGAGAACTACTTCTGGTCCATGCGCTGCAATCGACTATGAACTCCCGCCGCCGGTCCTCTTCCCTTGCGAAGCTTATCGTAGCTCATCCAGGTTTCGAGAAAATTGATAAGGAAGCTCTGCTCACGGACGAGACCTCTTTTCGGAAAATGCTGGGCAGCGTCCGAGAGATTTATCGCGATTCATTGCCGAATATTGATGGTATCCTGGACAGCCCAGATTCTGTGCGGCGCATTCAGGCAGAATTGACTAATCATCCATTCTTGACTCAACCAATTAAGCTCACTACCTCCTCGGAGCGCCACAATTTTCTCGTTCTGGGGCATCCTCAAGCGGGCAAGACGTCCTTGATTCAGAGGATGCTGTACGGGCTTTCCCAGAATTCGGACATTGGTGTCTTTGCCAGCGATAGCGAGACTCTGAGCTTACCGAACCGAATCGAACGTTTCGCAAAGTACCAAGAGCATCGAATCGAACTCGCTCGAAACAACGAAAAGCTCGACCGTGGCGAGCTCTTCCCTTCTACAGGGTCAAAGAACGACATCTACGTCAATATCGAATATCGTTCCACTGGCTACATGGTACGCCTGAAGTTCTTTGACTACTCGGGCATCAAGATGCAGAGTATTCGTGATCTCGCCCAGCTCACCGATGATAAACGCGTCGATGGCATCATCGTGCTCATGGACTCCTATCGCATTATAGCGGAGGATCTGCTCGACAGCGCTAGCAAGAATGGCTTGCTCGACCGCAAGGCTCATGAGATAAAGTATGGCCAAGTTCTTCAGAGTAACCTTAGCCAGTTCACAGACCTTACCAACGGTCTCCTCGATAGAATCGAGTTTCTCAAGCATCATCAGATTCCTATCATTATTGCGTTCACCAAATTTGACGGCTTTCGACATTTCGGTCAATCTGAAGAGGGCGCTAGGCAGGCAATTTACAGCAAGATACACCCCATGCTGCACAGTTTGATCAAAATGAAGCGCCATGCGATAGCGCTGTGCCTAACCTCATCCTTCGGAGGGTCTGAGCTTGCAAAGGATGAGGTAACCGGCGAGCTTATCGTGGAAGATCAATATACGGCTCTTCCCGTTCTTCGTCCAACGGGCAGGTTCACTTTGAACCAGTACCTCAAGGCCCAAAGCCCACTTCTGTTTCTCGTTCGGTCGATCATGCAGGACAAGATCGAGGATATGCACTCCTTCTTCGAACAGCAGCGTCAAGAACTCGGCTTCTTGGACAGATTTATTTATCGAGGTAAGCTTGATCAGGTCGGAAAAATACTTCATGAGGAGAATAACCGATGGAAGAATGTCAGCCCTGAAAGAGAAGACCTGTTAATCATTCCCCCGGATTCGGACACACACTTGGCGATTAGGCGTCTCAGAGAATTTTTTAAGGCAGACATAGAGACGCTATGATCATCCGCATAAAGTACGACAATTTGAACGGCGAGGTTGGCGCCTCGCCTTCATTTTCTCAGTTAGCGCGGCAAGCCATCGATACTTTTCGCGAGCGTATTCAGGAGAACTCTGGCTACATTCCTCGAAATCCTGGCGCTGACTTTCCCTTCGTGTCCTTTCTTGCAGCTTTTGGTCTCCCCTCCGAGGAGGCTGTGGTATTGATCTGGGCTTATGTGTCCCGAGAGCTGCTCCGTAACACCGTGAGCTTTATGGCCTTTTTTCTGCCTGCTCAGTTGGTCAACCCTCTTGCTGTGGCTAAAGGGATTCTCATCGGAGATCTCAAGAAATCGGCTCTCGAAGCCATCAGAGGCCGATGTTACGAGATCGACATCCCCGACTGGCAGTTAGGGCATCCCCTTAGCACCGTTCATCGTGACTCGGAGATCCTGGATCCTCTGGCTCTTCGTCTGCTTCCGGAGTCGGAGATCCTTAGTGAGTCCGATGAGGAATTTACTCCTTTCATCTCCTTTAAACCGGAGAACGAGTCGATTCGCGGGCCGTCAATCGCAGCAGCAGTATCCAGCCTATCGGCTCCGGTTGGACAAGATGGAAGCAGTATGGAGAGCCGCTCAGAGGATTTCCTGCCCGAGGGCACATCCAGGCCAATCAACCAGAGGACCGATTTCGCTGGAGAAAAGGGATGCCAGTCCGATGACACCCCTGCAGAAATGAAGCCGGACCTTCGCCCCCACCTTTTGCGGAAATCTTCCGCTCAGCCTATTGGCACACGTCTTTTTTCCTGGCCCAGCATTGGAGAGGCCGTCCTTGCGCCTCTTCTCCTGGCACTAGGCTTTACGCTGGGTTCTCTGTGGATGAAAGATCATCGTAATCCTATTGACTCTGCCGGTAAGGTTTGGCCAACCGCTTTAAAATTTATGATTTATTCGAGTCGACAGCAGCCGCTCATCCCCAAAGGATCACCGTTATGGTTGTACGGAGGTAAATTGCTGGATGATGGATCCGTAGTACCGGAGCCTGCTGCTCCGGAGGTCGCGGAGTACCGACATGGCCTCCGAATAGATGGCCGAGACGTGCTCAAGCTTCAAAGAAATTATTGGGGGCGTGATTTTCCAGCCTTAGAGCTGGCCAGGAAGGAACTCAGCAATGAAGCATTTATCGTTCTTGAAAAGAAGTACAAAGGCCTAGCTGCCAACGGAAAGACGGGGCCAAAGCTCTGCTGGTGGAAGGTTCAGCTTCTACAAGAGCCTGGCTCCGGGGGTGTGACTGACTCCAGTAGTGTGGTTGAAGATTTTGATAGTAACGCGCGAGGGTGGCCTGTTGAGAGCAACAACAAAGCCACTGCCTGGGTCGGCGACGGCGGGTATCATGTTTTTGTCGACAGTGAAGACTTCCAGGCCTGGGCATCTCCCAAACAATTCGCGCTCCGTGGAGATTCTGTTGAGCTCCGCCTGGAAAGCACCTGGAGGGCCGGAAAGGAGACGGGGGAATACGGGCTCGCACTTATTGGCTCCGGTAAGGACTCCCACCGGTTCTTGTTCTTTTACGTTACGCGGAGCGGAGAGGCTGGCGTCTGGGCCGGAGAGGGTTCCGAACCCAAGCGGCTACCTATTACCCGCTTCCGGCCAACCGAAAACGATGCGGTACAGTCCTTGGTTCTTCACTCTCGGGGGTTAACTTATTCGGTCGGAAAGGTCGTGGTGTATGAGCGAAAAGATTTCGACTTTAAAAACCTTCGCCAGCTCGCCCTCGTCGCGCGTGGCAAGCAGGCCGTCAGCTTCCAGCACCTGTCGATCGAGACGAATGTTGAAGGCGAGGAAGGAGAGGCAGGGCGGTAGCAGCTGCCCCGGGCCGCATCCTCGGCCTCGAGCTGCGAGACAGGCGCCGCCTAAAATGTAGACCTCCCTAAAACGGCAGAAGGGGTGGCGGGTGGGGCAAGTGCTGCGCCGTACTGATCGATGCGGTAAGACTTTCCGGGCGGAGGTTCTGGTTCTGCGATCGGGTTGTGGTGGAGTCGGCAAGCGTAACCCTTGGGTTTCGGCGCCGATGGCAGGCCCAAAGGGGGGCATGCTGCGGTTTCGGTGGCGGGCGCGGTTGCTTTAGGTCGAGGGAGTGCACTCCTCGGCCGTCACGCTTCAGCACGTGGGTGCAGATCATCGTCGTCTTCACACCCCGTAGCTCACGAACGAGGTCGCCGGAGCCTCCTCCTCGACATCCTCCCCCGCTTTTGAGGGAGAGGGAGAGGAAGCCACCACCCGGCCCCTCCGGCACACTGGCTCCGTCTGACGGCCGGCGCCGCTCAGAGTCATTCCGAAGAACTTCAGAGCCGCTCCGAACTACTCCGGAGCCATTCTGAAGGACTTCGGAGCCGCTCCCAAGCGCCTCAGAGGCATTCCGAAGAGCTTCAGAGGCGCTCCGAAGTACTCCGGAGCCATTTCAAAGGACTTCAGGGCCGCTCCCAAGCACTTCAGGGTCATTCCGAAGAACTTCAGAGCCGCATCGAACTACTCCGGAGCCATTCCGAAGGACTTGAGAGTCGCTCCAAAGTGCTTCGGGGTAGTGGGTCAGTTTCAAGTACAGGGAAATAAAGGCTTTACGGGCGCGTCAGGTTGAGGTAGCGTCCCCTCTCAGAAGAGAGGGAACGCCCCTCTCGATGCCCATGGAAGCGGCCCGACGGAGTGGTAGGACACCCCGCCGGACCTAGCCAAGCACAGGAGACCTACTCCCATGCGTGACCGCCCGCAGTCTATCCCGCCCGACCTGGACGACGCACCCGTTACCGAAGCGCTCCGCCGCGAGCTCTATGACGCCGTGGTCCGCGTCGCCTTTCCCAAGCACCCGCTACCGGATGAGATCCCCCCGGACTTCGCCCCGGACGACGGCGGGTTGGTTGTCTTCCACGTCTGGGGCCGATGGTTCGCCGTGTGGCGCGACCTGGACGCGGAGGACGAGGACCACCTTCCCCTCTCCCGGACGTGGCAAGTCGTCCGTATCCAGTCCGACCCCTTGCAGCCCGAGGGGATCATGTTCCACGAGGTCTAGGCCATGGGGTGGGAACGCAGGAACCGGCGGCATCCCCCCGTAGGCCAAGACAAGCCCGAAGCGTACCGGGTCGTGGTCTACGACACCTTCTTTCAGCACATGTTCCGCAACGCGGCCCGGGTCATCCGTAACGGGTCGGACGTGCCTGAGTTCCTCATGTTCTGCGCAAGCTACGTCCTCACCCGTCACCGTAGCTTGACGCACCTCCGGAAGATCTACCGCAAGGGGAAACGGGACATCCAGGCCGCGGTTGACACGGTGCCGGGCTCGAAGCTCGACCCGTACCCGGAGCTTGAATCCCGCCAGCGTAGGGAGCGGGAGCACGCCTTTGACCGCTTCGCCCGGTGGGCAGAGAGGGAGCTTCACGAGGACATCACGGGGGAGAAGCGGTGAAGGTTGCCGCGTTCACCGTCCGCGCCACGATGCCGCAGTCCATCCGCTGGAAGCAGGCGGCAGAGGGGGAAGGCTTCGCGAGTGTCGGGAGTTGGGCGGGCCGCGCCCTGGACGCCTACCTGGAAGCCCGTACCAGGGCCGGGCGGCCTATCCCCCTTGCATGGCACAGGGGAAGCTTCCGCGTCGCCCTGGACGGCCACGCGGTCCCGGTACGTGGCATGGTGTCCCACCCGTTCGGAGCGTTCAGGGGTACGGCTGAAGGGCCGGGGACCTGCCAGCGCTTCACCCTCGTACACATTCCGGCCCGGCGGGTTATCGCAACCCTCCGGACCATCCTCCAGTGCAAGGCGTTGGCTTCCGAGCTGGCGCCCATCTTCGCCCGAGATGAGAACGCCGGGGCGGGCATGGTCGAGCGACACGTCAGCGAACAGGCGTAACCGCTACCGGGCCGGCTCCGAGAGGGGCCGGCCCTACTTCTCCGTCTTTTCCTTCCCCCACCGCTTGCGCGCCGCCTTCTGGGCGATCTCGCGGCGTTGCTCGGGCGTCAGGTTTGCGGCGCGGGCCTTGCCCCCCTTCGATCCTCCAAGCTTTCCCAGGGCTACAGCGGCGGGGTTTTTGGGCAGGCCTGCATCGTCCGGCGGCGGGAGCGGCGCGAGCGTCCCGGTCAACTCGCCTACGACCTGGAAAGCGATCTGATTTGGATCTCGCGGCCTCTTGGGTGGGTTCTCCGGGTGCTCTGGTTTGCTTGGGCGTCTATGCATGCCCCCATTATAGGCGGGGTCAGTCAGGGCGCAAGGGGTGCAAGGTCTACGAGGTCTGCAAGGTCTGCAAGGTTCGCAAGGTTCGACGGGGCGCAAAGGTAGCGAAGGTTGCGATGTGACGGGGTTGACGCGGTAGGGGGGTAGTCAACCGCGTCTTCTCCAGTTTATACTCCAGCAATGGAGGTGCTTGTGATGGATGCCGCAGAGTGGAAGGCAACATTGGAGCGGATGGTCGAGAGTCTGGAGCGGGAGGCTCAGGCGAAGCGTGAGGAACTCGCGGACATCGAAACGTCCATCGCTGGTGCCCGGAGCATGCTGAAGCTCCCTCTCTCCGTGCTCAACAACGCGCTGCCGCTCGCGGGTACAGCGACCACCCCGAGCGGGGAGGTCACGCTCGCAAGTGCTCTCCGAGGAGCCCTCGAAGCCCAGACAGGGCAGTTCACTAACGCCAAAGTCTTTGCGCTGATGAACGAGAGATACCCGGGAGTCTTCAAGAAGGATCAGATCGGCTCTGTCTCCTCGATCATGGCCAAGTACCACGGCAAGGGAGTGATCCGGCAGGTGTCCGCGTCCCCCGGTATGCAGACTGTCTGGGAGAAGGTCCCCGGAACTCAGGATTGATAAGGGAGGAGGTGACTGTGATGCCACAACGCAGGAGGAGGTCAAGCCCTCGTCGGGTGTCCGGCGCTGGTGGGGGCTCTAAGCGGAGGGGGTGAACGGCCGGCTACCTGTCTTACCTTGGCGGGGGGCAGGTAGCGCGGCCAGTCGGACTGGTGCGGCTAGAGACGGCTTCCGGGGTCCAATCCCCCGGGGGTCGTCCCCGCTCCGTCCTTTTCCATTCTATGCATACGATTCGTTCGGGTCAAATTGACCCCTGCGAAGCTATTCCGCTAGAGGGAAAAATGCTTGACTTTACCTTTTCGCCTAAGCATAATGGTCAGTATGGCAAACGTACTCAGCACCGCGAAGCGCGCCGCCGTCGTCTCTGCCCTGGTTGAGGGAAACTCGATCCGCGCCACGGTGCGTATGACCGGAGTGGCAAAGAACACGGTGGTCAAGCTCCTGGTGGAGCTGGGCGATGCCTGCCAGAGCTACGTGGACGAACATCTCCTGAACCTGCCCTGCAAGCGGCTCCAGGTAGACGAAATCTGGGCCTTCTGCTACAGCAAGGCGAAGAACGTCCCTGAAGCCAAGAAGGGCGTTTTTGGCTACGGCGACGTGTGGACGTTCTGCGCCATCGACGCGGATACCAAGCTGGTCCCCTCCTGGCTCGTGGGCTCGCGGGACGTGGGGTGCGCTACCGAGCTGATGCAGGATCTCGCGGGCCGGCTGGTCAACCGGGTCCAGGTCACCACGGACGGCCTGAAGGCTTACGTCTCAGCGGTAGAGGAAGCTTTCGGCGGTGACGTGGATTTCGCGCAGCTCCACAAGATTTACGCCGCTGCGCCGAACGGCCCAGAGACGCGCTACAGCCCCGCAGTCTGCACGGGAGCCGAGAAGCGGGTCGTTACCGGCAATCCCGACCGGAAGCACGTCAGCACGTCCTACGTAGAGCGCCAGAACCTCACCATGCGGATGAGCATCCGCCGCTTCACCCGCTTGACCAACGCATTCTCAAAGAAGGTGGAGAACCATACGGCACACGTCGCGATCCACTTCTTTCATTACAACTTCTGCCGCCAGCACATGAGCCTGAAGGGTCGGACGCCGGCTCAGGCGGCAGGCGTCGATGCCCGCCGCTGGTCCACCGAGGACATGGTCCGGCTGCTCCCGGATTCAAAGGATTGAAACTGACCCACTACCTGCTTCGGAGTCATTCCGAAGGAGTTCAGAATCGCTTCCAAGCCCTTCAGCGTCGTTCCGAGGGACTTCAGAGCCGCACCGAACTACTCCGGAGCCATTCCGAAGGACTTGAGAGCCGCTCCCAAGGGGGCACTGTCCTAGTTTGATTCCGTCTCGGTCGTGGGCCGGTTCAGCAGCTCGACCAGTTCCGCGACCGACCAAACATGCGCGCTGACACCCGCAGCCATGGCAGGCGTGCAGCGGATGGTCTGGTGGAGACGGCAGAAGTTGTAGAAGCAGAGGAAGAGCCCGAGCGCGGCGACGTGGTTCCGGAGCTTCTTGCTGTGGCCATTGGTGAGCCGCGTGTAGCGCCGCATCCCCATGCGCAGGGTCAAGTTGTGGCGCTCGACGTAAGAGGTAGAGACGTGCTTCTTGTCTGGGCAACCCACAACCGCGTGCTTCTGCGTTCCCAGGCACTCAGCCGGGCTGTACCGATGGTCGCCTTCAGGCGTCGGGCCGTAGACCTTGATGAGCTGCGCGAAGTCGATATCCCCGGCAAAGGCATCCTCCACCGCAGAGAGGTACATCTTGTGGCCGTCCGTCGTGAGCTGCACCCGGTTCACCAGACGGCCCGCGAGATCCTGCATGAACTCCGTGGCGCACCCGGCATCCCGCGAGCCGACCAAGAAGCAGGGGATGAGCTTGGTATCAGCGTCAACCGCAGTGAAGGCCCAGAGATCGCCGTAACCGAAAACGCCCTTCTTCGCCTCCGGCACGTTCTTCGCCTTGGCATGGCAGAAGGCCCAGACCTCGTCCACCTGGAGCCGCTTGCAGGGCAGGTCCCGGAGAGTCTCGTCCATGTATCGGATGCACGCCTCCCCGAGTTCCAGGGAGAGCTTGGCAACCGTGTCCTTGGATACGTCTACCATCCGGGCCGTAGCGCGGACGCTCATACCTTCGACCAGGGCGGAGACGATCGCGGAGCGCTTCTCGGTGCTGAGCACGTTTGCCATACTAGACATTATGCTTGCCATGGACAGGAAAGTCAATAACCAAAACGAACTAGACTTTTTACTTCGCCAGTCATCCGGTGCTGTGAGCAAGAGAACTGCGCACCGGTAGACATAGAGACAGTCCACTATTGGACGACAGCACCAAAGCGGGCGTATAGTTTTGTCTCGGAATCATCTGGGAACCGCACCTGTTGATGTAGATCCAAGGAGGGTTCACAGAATGTACCTCCTGCGATGCAACCAAAAGGCGGTACAGTCCGTCTATACCTCTGTAGGGTCCCGGGGGCGCGCCTGTAACGAGGTGAACTCACCACGCGCCTCTCCAATCGTATACAGTGCGCGATGCCACACGGCATGGCACGATACAGCACAGCAGGTAGGCAGTTCTGGGGCGGCGTAGCTATTGCATCCCCATTGAGAGTAGCTCAGGCAGAGTCCTGAGCCAAGGAGATAGCGGTCATGAAGCACTATCCAATCCTCTTCTCGCGACGCGACGTGGTTGAAGCCGAGCGCTTCACAGCCAACGTCATTGTAGCTGGCCGTGTGCTCGTCAAAGGCGAGCCCGGAGAGTTCTGGGCTGAAGGCATCAATCCCGGCGGCTTAGCCGCCAAGGGAGAGACAGCAACGGCGGCGATGAGGGCTTTGTGCGCAAGCTACCACGACGTTCTGCTCGACATTGCTGAGGATGAGACGTCGTTCGTTGGGTTCGAGAAAGCGGTTAAGCGGTTCTTCGCCGATACAAGCACGGTGGCTCTAGAGGAGTGGGACAAGGCCGTGCTTGAGGTACGAGCTGGCAGGCTGTCCCTCGATGACGAGATGGGAAAGCGTCCCTCGGAGTCCCCCTTGGGAATCACCGTCCTGGCGCTCGAGGACAAGGCTGAAATCGAAGACGAAGTCGGCGACTTCGCCGCCGCCGCTTAAAGATGGGGAGATCGGGCCAGATTCCCCTCGACAAGATCGCGGCTATGCTTGAGGGATGCTCTCCCGGTGCCCGGATTGTCCGGAAGAAGCATCACTTCTGGGTACTCGATGCGAGGGGCGGCATCTTCAGGGGTCTTCCTCTGGGGACTCACGGGGCAACCAATCCAAAGATCGAGGACGGCCATGTACGCAGCATGGCGCGGCACCTCGGCTTTTGGGAGTGTGCCAAGGAGCATTTTGGCTGGTAGGGTGCCCAGGTTAGAGGGCGGAACGAGAAAAGGGCGGCTCACGGGAAGCCGCCCTTCTTCTTTGTGTTCGCTGTGGCTTTTCGGGCGCCGCCTTAGCCCTTCTTCCATCGCGCCACGACGGCATTCCGGGAGATCTCTGCGCGCCGCTCTGGCGTTAGTTTGCGCGCTCGCCTCTCCCCGCCCTCCGATGCGCCTTTCCGCTTCGCGACTGCGGCAGGGCTGTCATCTAGTTCTGGTGGAAGTTGCCGCGGAGATTCCCCGATTATTTCTTGGTAGACCTGGAATGCGGCCTGGACGGGATCGCGGGAACGTTTGGGGCGCATCGGCATGCTCCTATCGTAACACTTGGGGCGGTCCCGGAATTGAGACCGCCCCTTGAATCTCACGCTTGCTCCGAAATGTGCCGGGCCACTACTGGAGCTCCGGCTTGCTCGTCCCGGGCAAGGATGGGCGCCAGCTCGGAAGCGAGCGTTTGGCACTGGCGCAGAGAGCGGAGAGTGGCCACGATGCGCCCGGCTGGAAGGTGGACCAGGGTGAAGCGCTGGCAGGCGCGCACCCCCGGCCCGTCCGCCCGTCCCCTGTAGACGCCAAAGGGATAAGACACCATCCCCCGCAGCGTGACCGCGTGGCCGTCCAGGACGACGGAGACAGCCCCACGGTGCCATGCAAGCGGGATCGGCTTACCGGCCCGCCTACGTCCTTCCAGGTAGGCATCCAGGGCGCGAGCGGCCCAGCTCCCCACGGAAGAGAAGCCATCGCCCTCTGCCGCCTGTTTCCAGCGGATCGACTGCGCCATGCTGCCGCGTAGCGTGAACTGCGCGACCTTCACAGCTTCTCTCCCGTGATGTCCTCGTGCAGCTCCCTTTCCGCCCATCGAGCGAAGCGGTCAAAGGCTTGCCCTCGGGTCCGCCTCCGTTCTGACTCTTGCTCCGGAGAGCCACCCGGGACCGCGTCAACTGCGGCTTGGATATCCCGCTTCCCCTGCCTGTAGATCCTCCGGAGATGCGTCAAGCTACGGTGACGGGTGAGGACGTAGCTTGCGCAGAACATGAGGAACTCCGGAACGTCCGAGCCGTTGCGGATGACCAGGGCCGCGTTGCGGAGCATGTGCTGAAAGAAGGTGTCGCGCACGACGACGCGGAACGCTTCGGGCTTGTCCTGACCTACGGGAGGGTGCCGGTTCCTGTGTTGCCCTCCCATGGTCAGCGCTTGCCCTTCCGCTGGCGCTTGTGCCAGTCGCGGACAAGGTTCCCGGGAGTCTCCGCCACGGCTTGCCGTAGCAGGTCTTCCAGGGGCTCGACGTGGTCGTGCAATGCGCACTCGATGGAGCCGCGAAGCGAGAACGTGAGACTCTCGGGGATCTCCCCGGTTCCCATGGCTTCCGCGTCCAGGGGATCGGGGAGACGGAAGTGGACCTGCTCCAGGAACCATTGGAGCAGGGCGACCAGACCAAGCATGCGCTTCAACACACTTTGGGCTTCCTCTTCTCCGTGGGTAATGGGCGGGACAGGCGGGGTAGACTTCTGGCGGTCGGGCATGGGACTAGCCTCCTGTGCTCGGCTAGGCTCGGTCGGGTGTGCTAGCACTCGGCCGGGCCGCTTCACGTGCATGTGAAGGGGGGAAGAATTCCCCCCTTCCGCGTGCTAAGCTACAGGAAAACCAAGGGGTTAGGTCGCGGGGAACCGGGTTCCCTTCAAACTAGGACAGTGCCCCCAAGGGCTTCAGAGTCATTCCGAGGAGCTTCAGAGTGCCTCGGAACGACTTCAGGAAGGCTCCGGAGACCTTCGGGGTCATTCCGACGGACTTCAGCGTCGCTCCGAACTGCTTCGGAGCCGCTCCAAAGAGCTTCAGAACGAGGCCCAAGTCCTTCGGAGTCGGCGGCTAGCTCTTGGCGGAGCCCTTCCTCGACGTTCGCAAAGCTGGCAAGCCTCTCCGTAGAACCAGCCGGTGTAAGATCCAGATCCCTGGCTACCGAGATCCTTTTGGCCCCTTTGCGAGGAGATACGAGCAATGCACACAGCAGGCAACATCCTCGTCGCCGTAGTCGCCCTGCTGCACCTCTACTTTATGGTCATGGAGATGTTCCTCTGGACCAAGCCGGCCGGCCGGCGGGCGTTCGGGCTCACTCCCGAATTCGCGCAGGCTTCCCGCGCCCTGGCCGCCAACCAGGGGCTCTACAACGGCTTCCTGGCCGCGGGGCTGATCTGGTCCCTGCTCGTCGAGCATCACATGGGCTTTCACCTCCAGCTGTTCTTCCTCACCTGCGTCATCGTGGCCGGGATCTACGGCGCGATCACGGTCAACCGGAAGATCCTCTGGATCCAGGCCGCCCCGGCGCTCCTCGCCCTAGTCCTGATCCACTTCCCACACTGAGCCATGCCCGACTGGCTGCCCGCGGGGCTTTGGGGTCTTCTCGCCGGATCGGCTTTGCTGATCGGCGCCGTGCTCGGCTATTTCCTCCAGATCCCGAAGCGGCTCGTCGCCGCGATCATGGCTTTCGGCAGCGGCGTCCTGACCTCGGCGCTGTCGTTCGAACTCATGGACGAAGCTTACGAACGCGGCGGCTTCGTCTCTACCGCCATCGGATTCCTCGCCGGAGGCGCGGTGTACACTCTGGCAAACTGGCTGCTCTGCCGGTACGGGGCCAAGCACCGGAAACGCTCGGGAGGGCTACAGCCTGACGAGCAGGAGCACCAAGGTAGTGGGATGGCCATCGCGATCGGGGCCCTCCTCGACGGCATCCCGGAGTCGATCGTCATCGGGCTGAGCCTGCTCAAGGGCGGGGCGGTCGGTTGGGTCGCGGTCACCGCGGTCTTCCTTTCCAACCTGCCGGAAGGGCTGTCCAGCGCGGCCGGCATGAAGGGGTCGGGACGCTCGCGGACCTACATCTTCGGGGTCTGGGGAGGCATCGCCGCGATGTCGGGCTTGGCCGCGATCGTGGGGTTCACGGTCTTCAAGGGCTTTCCGGCCGGCGCCATTGCCGGCACGAGCGCGGTGGCGGCCGGAGCGATCATGGCCATGCTCGTGGACACGATGATTCCGGAAGCCTTCGCCGAGGCTCACGACCTTGCCGGACTGGTCACGGTGCTGGGATTCCTGGTCTCGTTCATCCTGTCCAAGTCGGCTGAGTAAGATACGGGAGGACCACATATGGCAAAGGGCTACCTGATAGCGACTCTCCTGACTCTCCTGGCGGCGAGCGCCACCGGTCAGGAAGACCTCACCTTCGGGCACCCGACGTCTACGGGCGTGATCGGGGGCTGCTCCTACAACGCGAAGACCTGCGCCAATACGAGCCGCTATCACACCGGCGTCGACTACAGGAATTCCGAGACCGACCCGTACGTGTACGCATCCAATCGGGGCAAGGTCGTCCGCGTCGAGTACGTGAACTGGGACGACATGGGCATGGGAACGAACCTCATCTTGCAGCACGAACTGGCGTCCGGAGGGCTGATCTACACCACCTACTCCCACCTGTCTGCCATCGAGCCCGGGATCGAGGTGGGCACGGTGGTCACGAAGGGGCAGCGGATCGCCACCATGGGCGGCTCCGGGAACGGGGAGAGCAACTTCTGGCCCATCCACCTCCACTTTGAGGTCAAGGACGCGGCCGTGACCCACAACGCCTCGGGCTCGGGGATTTACTGGGGCTACACGCCGTCCAATCCGAACAACTTCGGCTATCACGATCCCAACTCGCTCTACGGGACCATCGAGGTCAAGCCCTCCGCCCCCGCCGCGATCGCCCTGCTGTCGCCCAACAGCGGCAAGCTGAAGAGAGGGTTCAACGTCTCAGTGGAGTGGGTGACGGACGGGGCCGCCGAGGGCGACGAGGTGACCATCTACCTGAAGCGGGACAAGTTCTCGAAGCTGGCCCTTCCTGACGGCCGGAATTACGCGGTGCTCACCCAGACGGAACGGAACGACGGCTCCTTCCGGACGAACGTGCCCGTCGGCCTCGCTCCGGCGAGGGACTGGCGGGTCTACGTCAAGCTCAACGGCAGCGGGATCTCCGACTCCTCGAATGCCCGGCTCAAGCTAAAATGAGCTTCGTCCTTCTCCTCCTGGCGCTTCTGATGACTGACGACTCCGATCTCACCTTCGGGCCTCCGGCCCCGACCCCCGCCATCGCCACGTGCGGCTACAACGTGAAGACCTGCGCGAACAAACAAAGGCATCACGCCGGGGTCGACTACCGGCGCGGCGACGGTCCGGTAGCCGTGGTCGCCACCAATCACGGCCGGATCGCCCGCATCCAGAAGATGGGCGGAAGCGATCAGGGCATGGGCACGAACGTCATCGTCGAGCACCGGTTGGAATCGGGACGCGCGATCTACAGCTCCTATTCGCACCTGGCCTCGATCGAGCCCGGGCTGAAGAAGGGGGCCATTGTCTCCAAGGGGCAGAAGCTCGGGATCATGGGAGGCTCCGGCTACGGCCAGTCCGATTACTGGGGCGTCCACCTCCACTTCGAGCTCAAAGACAAGCCCGTGCCCCACAACCCCTCGGGACCCGGAACCTACTGGGGCTACACGCCCTCCAACCCGGACGAGTACGGGTATCACAACCCCAACTCGTACTTCGGGAAGGTGAAGGTAGTCCAGATCAGGTGAGGGTCTGGGCGCTCCTGATCGCCGTGGCGGCTTGCACACCGGCGACGATCCCGCGCGCTCCGGCTCCCGATCTGGTGCAAGTCAGCTCCGGCGGGCCGGGCGATGCGGCCCTGGCCCGTTGCCTCGGTGATTTGGAGCCGCGTTTCGAGCGCGAGCCCCGCGCCGCCGTCAATCCCAGGAATCCCGATCACATCGTAACCTCCTGGGTGGTCGCGGCCCAGGGCGGCGGCGCGATCCAGGCCGCGGTATCCTTCGACGGCGGCCGGTCGTGGATGCCTCCCGTCACCCTCCCGATCAACACCTGCGCCGGGGGACCATTCGATTTCCTGCCCAGCGCCTCCGACCCCTGGGTCGCCTTCGGGCCGGACGGACGCGCCTATGTCAGCGCGACCGGCTTCAAGCCGACCGAGGACATGGATGAAGCGAGCGCGGTCCTGGTCGTCTCGACTCCGGACGGCGGCCGCACCTGGGACCCGCCCGGCGTGGCTTCACTCACGCGAACGCCCGAGTACCTCCACGACAACACCTCCATCGCGGCCGATCCGAACCGGCCGGGCACGGCCTATGTCGTAACCACACGCTACGAGCCCGCGATGAAGATCGGACCCGCGGCGATGTCGAAGACGGTCGACGGCGGCAAGACCTGGAGCCCGGTTCGGACAATCACGTCGGGATCGCCCTCGGTGAGCGCCCCACAGATCTTGATCGATCCCCGCACGGGCCACCTTTTCGTCTTCTATGGCCACGGACAGCGAGGCTCGCGGATCTCCTTCGTGAAGTCGGAGGACGGCGGCGAGAGCTGGAGCGAGCCGGTCCTCGTGGCCGAGGGGACGCCCCTGCGCGAGCTCGCGAAATACCCCGGCACCGAAAAGAACCTGCGGGTAGCCGAGGACATCCAGCACTCGGCGATCGATCCGAAGACGGGCCGGCTCTACGTGGTGCTCACGACCGGAGCCCTGACGGATGGCGGTCATGCTCAGGTGGCCCTCACCACCTCGGACGACGGTGGCCGCACCTGGAGCCCGATCCAGCGCGTGAACGCCGACCCCGAGAAACCTGCATGGCGCCCCTCCCTGGCGGTGGATTCCAAAGGGCGCGTGGCCATCACCTACTTCACTCCGGCGCTTGGAGCCCGGGGCGAAGCTCTACCCATGGATGTCCACCTCGTTGCGATGGAGAGGGACAACGTGATCGACCGCTTCGAGTGGACTCCGTCCCACAACGGGGCCTACTTCCTCGGCGATTACCACGCGCTCCTCGTCACCCGAGGCGGGTTCCTGCCGGTGTATGGCCGGTCGATGGAGTCCGGATCGCGAGTCGTGGTCGTGCATCCGTAGTACTCTTCCGGCTCCATGCGGCGCAACGACACGATTCTCGACCTCTTCCTCGAGCTTCAGATCCTGGACCGGGTCCCCCGCAGCGGATACGTGCTGCGCGGGGTCCACGATCCCGAAAGTGTGACCGAGCACAGTTGGCACGTGCTCTTCCTGGTGTGGGCCTTGGGGACGCGGATCGAGGGCATCGACCTCTCCCGGGCCGTGGAGATCGCCCTGGTCCACGACCTCGCCGAGCTACGGGTGGGCGACCTGCCGCGCACGGCGTCTCAGTACTTTCCCGAGGGGGCCAAGAAGTCGGCCGAGATGGCCGCAATGGGCGACGTTCTGGCTCCGCTCCCGGAGCGGGCGCTCGACCTTTATCGCGAGTATCAGGACGGGGCGACGCCCGAGGCCCGGCTTGTCAAAGCTTGCGACAAATTGCAGCTCATGCTCAAGGTGGCTGTCTACGAGCGCTGGGGCACCGGCGCCCTCGCCGAGTTCTGGGACAACCCGGACAACTTCCCGGACGGGGGCTTCGCGGTGGTTCAGGAGCTGTTCGAAGAGCTGCGGCGCCGCCGGGCCTAGTACCTAGTGATCCAGGCTAATTCCCCGCCGCCCCATCAGCTTCCGCAGACGGTCGTAGAGGTTCTGCCCGAGCAGCGACTGCGCGGTCTGGGAGAGGTCGCGCAGGACGACTCGCAGGTCTTCCGGGCCGCTCCAGTGACGGCGGGCGTAGGGCTCCAGCTCGCCTCCGAAGGCCTGGGAGAGCACTGCTGTGGCCAGGATCAGGTCGTCCAGGAAGCCGGCTCCGCCGAGGATCATCTCGGGCAGCAGGTCGGCCGGCAGGATGAAGTAGGCCAGAGCGCCGCCGACCATGGCCCGCGTCGAGCCCGGTACGCTCTTGTCCAGCGTCAGGCGGACGAGCAGGATGAAGACGTCCGGCACCAGCAGCAGCGCCTTGAGCGCGTTCTCGCTCATCTTGCCGCCGCGCTTCTCCGCGGCGTGGAGGATCTTCTCCCGCAGACGGTCGTAGAACGAGAGCAGCCGCTTGCTCGGCAGTTCTTCGTCACTCTCAAAAGCCCGCTCGGAGTCGCGCTCGGCCTGGACGGAGTCGAAGCTCTCCAGGTCCTCGGCCACTGCCGCGGAGAGCTCGTCCGCGATCGGGCGGGTCAGGGGTTCGGTATCGTTGACGGTCGTAACGTCGTCGGCCATGGAAATCCCTCCGGGTATCTCTCTTACAAAATATACGCCAACGCGAAGCCGATCTGACCCGCCATCATGATCAGGTACATGTGCTTCCAGGAGGGATGGTTCTCCGTCTCCGTCAGCGACTTGGGGTCGCGCAGGAGCAGATAGACCGTGTAGCAGCCCCAGAGTGTGAAGAGGACGCCCAGGGAAGTGAGAAACCAGGCGTTGCCCGTCAGGATCGGATGGCTGGGGTTCTGCGGGTCTGCCAGAAAGGCACCCAGGGGCATCAGCAGCCAGGGGAAGATGAAGAACGGCGCGATCATCCAGGCCGCCTTCTCCACACCGTAGAGGATCGGCAGCGTCCTGCACCCGCCCGCCTCGTCCCCTTCCATGTCGGCGAAGTCCTTGGTCGTCGCGGCGCCCAGCAGGTAGAGGCCGAAGATCGAGCCGATGAACCAGGGCTCGGCGTGCCAGACGCGCGCGACCATCGCCCAGCCCGCCACCTTGAGCAGGATGCCGCGCGGGATCGCGATCGTGAAGTTCGCCAGCATCCCTCGCACCTTCGTGCGCCCCAGTTCCGGCGCCGAGTAGACGAAGGTGGCGATCAGCCCGATCAGGTAGATGAAGAAGCAGGCGTGCTCGGCGAGCGGCGCCGTGAGCTTCTGCTGGAACGTGTCGTAGGGGTGCGGCACCACCAGCCAGGTCGGGATCAGGGCCAGCGCGTAGAAGAGCCAGGTGAATCCCCAAGCCTCCCGGACCGACAGCTCGCCCGTGACGAGCGGCCGGTTCGGCTTGTTCACCCGGTCGATCTCCAGGTCGTAGATCTGGTTGATCGCATTCGACGCCGCGTTCATGAAGCTCGCGCAGAGCGAGCCCAGCACGATCGTCAGGATCATCGACGTGGTGATCTGCCGCGACGGGTCCGGGTTGTGAACCGAGCCGTAGGCGCAGATCGCGCCCGAAATGATTCCGAGCAGCGGGGGCAGCAGCGTGAACGGCCGCGCGAGCTGCATGTAGAGGCTGAGCTTGCTCCGGGTCATGAGACGATTCCGATGAAAGCCGCCGCGACCAGAGCGCCGACCAGGGTGTTGAGGAAGTTCAGCGCCTCGTTGTCGAGGAGCTGCCGCTTTTCCAGCGCCGCGCCCACCAGGCTTTCGAACGTGGTGCCGACGAATGCGGCCAGCACGATCGGCAGCACACCGATCCAGGGATAGAGGCCGACCGACGCGCCGAGCGCCGCGATCACCAGCGAAGCGATCACTCCTGCCAGAGTTCCTTCGAGCGACACTGCTCCCTCCGTTCCCCTCGGGACCGGACGAAAGGTGGTGAGCAGGAAGGTCCGGCGGCCGATCACCTGGCCGATCTCGCTCGATGCGGTATCAGCCGCGGCCGTTGCGAACGCGCCGGCAAAGGCCAGGCCGAAGAGGATGGGATGATCGGTCACGGCAGCGAACACCGCGCAGGCGGTCGCCACTCCGGCATTGGCCAGGGCGTGGCGGGCGCCGCGCCGGCCTCCCCCTTCCTGCGCGATCTTGTGCGCGGCCTTGGTCTTGTACCCAAACTTGGTGCCGCCGCTGCCGATCACGAAGAAGGCGAGGAGCAGCAGATAACCTTCCCAATCCAGAAAGAAGTAGATCAGGAAGCCGACCAGGAAGCCTGCGGCCACGCCCGAGGGATTGACCGTCTTCGCCGCATAGGCCGCTCCGGCCAGGAGCGCGTTGACCAGGACCGCCATGCCGAGCCGCAGAAGCAGACCGTCCTGATCGAGAAAACCTTCCCAATGCCCCCGGGTCAACACCAGGCCAAGCAGGAAGAGGCCGGAGACCAGCGGCACGCCGATGTTGTCGTCCAGCCCCTGGGGGAGCGACTCCAGCAGGGCGGCGACGACGGCCGCGACGGCGCAGACCGCGAAGGCGAAGGGCCAATCGAACTGTCCGGGAGCCGTCCAGATCAGGAGGGCAGCGGCGGCCATCGTGCCGAAGAAAGCATAGGCGATCGTGCCGGCCCAGCTCTTCCGCGGGTTCCATGGCAGCTTGGTCCCGCCGAGAGTCATGCCCACGACCGAGGCCATGCCGTCGCCGAATGCGAGGATGCCCCAGGTGGCGGCGGCGACCTCCAGCTTCTTCCAGAAGACCAGGATCAGGATGAGCACGGCCAGGGGGTAGAGGACGATGCCGAGCGACGATCCCGCGGCGTGCTCGTGGTCCCGATAGAGCTTGCGCCCTCCAATGTGGGGGAACAGGAACAGGTTGAAGACCAGGGCCGTGAGCGCCAGCAGCGCGGACCAGAGCGGACCAAGCCAGCCCACCGCGAAGGCGAACAGGCCCATGCTCATGTGGGTGACCTTGCGCAGCAGCTCGCTCCGGCTCAACGCCATTGACCGCTCTCCCTGAGCCATTCGAGGGTCTGGCGGAGCCCCTGCTCCAGAGTCCTCCAGGTGTAGCCGATCTCGCGCTCGGCCCGGTCCGAATGATAGGACCAGTCGTGCCGGTAGATCTCCACCAGGTCCGGCGTGAGCTGCGGCGTGCCGCCGGTCAGGCTCGCAAATCCCTTCTGGAGCGCGCCCGCTGCTTTGGCCAGCCCGTCGGGCATCCGCCGCTTGGGCACGGGCACGCCGGTCAGCCGCTCGACCAGACCGTAGAAGTGGCCGAGCGTCACGTTCTCTCCACCCAGGACGTACCGTCTGCCGGGCCCGCCCTTCTCCAGGACGAGGCCTACGCCGCGGGCCACATCGTCCACGAACACATAGTTCCAGAGCCGGTCGGGCGAACCAATCAGCGCCGGCAGCTTGCGCCGGATCAGGTCGAGCACGTGGCGGACCACGATGTTGCCCTCGGTCATCTCGCCCGGTCCGTAGATCACGCCGGGGTAGACCACGTTCAAGGGGGCGCCCTCCGCAATGGCCCGCCGGGCGCGGCGGTCGGCCAGCGCCTTGGTGCGCTCGTAGTCGTTGATCCACTCGCGGTCCTGGATCTCGGCGGTCTCGTTGAGCGTCCTTCCCGGCCCGTTCTCTGTGGGACCCAGGGCGATGAAGCTCGACACGTAGACGACCTTGCCCACGGTGCCGGCCTCCTCGGCCGCGCGCAGGATGTTTTCGATTCCGCCGAGGTTGATGCGGTCGAACTCGCTCGGCGGGGCCAGGATTTTTACTAGAGCCGCGGCATGGATGACCGCGTCGCATCCGTCCATGGCCTTGTCCAGGCTGGCCCGGTCGGTGACGTCTCCCGGAGCGAACTCGACCCCGGCGGGGAAGCGCTCCCGCGAGGCCTTGGGACGGACGAGGAGGCGCAGCTCATGCCGGGGTGCTAGCTCGGCGACGATGCGCCGGCCCAGGAAGCCGGTTCCGCCGGTAACGAGGACCTTCATCGCTGGTAACTCAAGCTATCAGCCCACAGGTCCGAAAGGGCCTGATCCAGGGTCTGGCGCGGCTCCCAGCCGAGCTTGCGCAGCCGGCCGTTGTCCCCACGCAGGAGGGGGACGTCCACCGGCCGCATCCGGTCCGGGTCCTCCTCCACCGGGGGTTTGAGCCCGGCGACGGCGCAAAGGCGGTCGAGGACCTCGGCGATCGACAGTGCCTGCCCGCTGGCGATGTTGTAGATATGGCCGGGCTGGCCGCTCTCGATCAGGACGCGGAAGGCGTCGGCCCCGTCGTCGACATGGATGAAGTCGCGCCGCGCCGTGAGGTTGCCCACCTTCAGCACTGGCTCAGTGAGCTGTCGGGCGAAGGAGGGCAGGACGAAGCCGGGCGCCTGCCCCGCACCCACCAGGTTGAACGCCCGGGCTACGACCGCGCCGCTTGCCAGGGCGATCCGCTCGGCCGCGGCTTTAGTAAGGGCGTAGGGGCTGCGCGGGTCGGGCAGGCGCTCCTCGTGGATCGGCTGCTCTTCCTCCGGCACCTGGCCGTAGACCTCGGCGCTGGAGGCGAACACCACCCTGCGTTCGCCTGCGGCGGCGAGCAGATTCTCGGTCCCCAGCACGTTGACCCGGAAGTACTCCCCTGGCCGCTTCCAGGAATCGCCGACGCTGGAGAGCCCGGCGAGATGGACGACCGCATCCGGATTCGCAACCTCGAACACCCGGTCCAGGGAGCTCCGGTCCATGAGGTCGGCGTGGTAGAGATCAGCCCCCTCCACGTTTGGAGGAGGCGTGTTCTCCAGCCAGGTGCCGCTCACCCGATGCCCGTGCTCGAGCAGATTGCGGGCGAGCCGCGGGCCGATGAAGCCGCCGATCCCGGTGATGAGGACGTGCATCCGCTCAGGCTGCGTGGCGGCGGCGCAGGGTATTCCGCCAGTAGTCGAGCAAGTCGCGCAGCGTCTGATCGAATGGGATGCGCGGCTCCCAGCCGGTGTCGGCCTTGAACTTGGAGGCGTCGCCGATCAGGATCTCGACGTCTGACGGGCGGAGCCGCTCGGGATCGGTCTCGATCTTCACCTCGACGTTGGCGAGCGCGATCAGCCGCTCGAGCATCTCCCGGATGGCGATGCCGTTGCCCGTGGCGATGTTGTAGACCTCGCCCGGCTTTGCCTTGGTCACCGCCAGCCAGTAGGCGCGCACCATGTCGCGCACGTCGGTGAAGTCGCGGATCGCGTCGATGTTGCCCACCCGGATGACCGGCTCCTGCAGACCCATCTCGATCGCCGCCACCTGGCTGCAAAAATTGGAGGTTACGAACGGGTGACCCCGCCGCGGACCCGTGTGGTTGAAGCCCCGGGTACGCACGACCTTGAGGCCGTAGCTCTGAAAATATTGATAGCCGAGGTAGTCCTGCGCGACCTTGGAAACCGCGTAGGGAGAGAGGGGCCGCAGCGGGTTCGTCTCCTTGATCGGCGTCTCGCCCGGCAGCACCAGGCCGTACTGCTCGCTGGAGCAGGCGATCTGGATCACGGGATCGAGGCGCAGGGCGCGCACCGCTTCGAACAGGTTCGTCTGACCCGAAACGTTCGTGGTGAGCGTGTCGTTGGGCGCCGTCCAGCTCGACGGCACGAAGCTCTGCGCCGCCAGGTGGAAGATGACGTCCGGGCGCGAACGCTCCAGGGCCGAGTGCATCGAGGTGTAGTCGCGGAGGTCGGCCTCCAGGAGCTTCACCTTGTCCCGCAGATGCTCCACGTTTTCCATCCGGCTGCGCCAGCGGTGGGTGCCGTAGACCTCCACGTCGGGATGCTCGGCCAAGAGGTACTCGGCCAGGTGCGACCCGGCGAAACCCGTCATTCCTGTGATCAAAGCCCTCATCTGACTTCCTTTCTATCCTTGCGCAGGGCTGTCAAATACTCCGCCAGCCCCCAGCCCCACGGCTCCACGCGGCGGCCGGTGATCTCTTGAAAACGTGATACGTCCAGGACCGAGTACGCCGGGCGCGGAGCCGGGCGGGGAAATTCCGTCGTCATGATCGGCACCACTTCGGGAACCCGGTGGGTGCCGGACCAGAGGCCGGCGATCTCGGACGCGAAAGCGTACCAGGAGACGGGCTCCCGGTTGCGGTAGTGCACGACGCCCTTCGCCTGGAGCAGCGCGAGGTCGAGGATCGCCCTGGCCAGGAACAGCGTGTAGGTGGGCGCCCCCTCCTGGTCGCGCACGACCCGGAGGTGCTTTCCTTCTTCGATCAATCGGACGATGGTGGCCACGAAGTTGGAACCCCCGGGACCGAAGAGCCAGCTCGTCCGCACCACGGTAGAGCGGTCATAAGCCAGAACCCGGCGCTCGCCGTCCAGCTTGGTCTGGCCGTAGACAGAGAGCGGCCCAGTCGGCCCATCCTCGGGATAGGGTTCCGAGCCCTTGCCATCGAACACGTAATCGGTGGAAACGTGGAGGAGCCAGGCGTTTACTTCGCGAGCCGCGGCCACCACGCTGTCCAGGGCCTCGGCGTTGATATCGAACGCGTCAACCCGTCCCTCCCCCTCGCAAGCGTCCACTTTGGTGTAGGCTGCGCAGTTGACGATCAGCTCGGGGCGGAAGGCGTCGATCCAGTAGAGCAGGCGCTCCCGGTCACGGATGTCCGCCTGCTCGCGGGACAACCCGAGCACGGGCAGGGAACGGGAGCGCGCCTCGGCCACCACGGCCCGGCCCAGCATGCCGGTTCCGCCCAGCACCAACGTCCTCATGTGATCCCCACCTCGGAGTTGTCGCCGAGCATGAAGCGATAGGCTTTCGGCTTGAAGTCGGTCTTGGTGATCTTTACATTGCGGCCGACCAGCGAGCCGTCGATGCGCAGCGGCGTGTCGCGGATCTCCGAGTCCGACAGAATGATCGAGTTCTCGATCTCGCAGCGCACCAGAGTGCAGCGGTTGCCGATCGAAGTGTAGGGGCCGACGAACGCGTGCTCCAGCCGGGTGCCGTCGCCGATCACGACCGGTCCGCGCACCAGCGAGTCCACGAGCACGACCCCTTCGCCGAGCTCGACCCGGCCCTCGATCCGGCTGTTCTCGCCGATCGCTCCGAGCATCGCTCCCCGCTTCGCGTCCAGGTTTTCGAGGACGATGCGGTTCGCCTCCAACATGTCTTCCAGCTTGCCGGTGTCCTTCCACCAGCCGCGGACGATGTGGGGATGGACGTCCAGCCCGCGGTCGATCAGGTCCTGGATCGCGTCGGTGATCTCCAGCTCGCCGCGGCCGGACGGCTTGATCCGGTGGACCGACTCGAAGATCGTCGGATCGAACATGTAGACGCCCACGAGCGCCAGGTTGCTCTTCGGCTCCTTCGGCTTCTCGACCAGGCGGCGCACCTTGCCCTCGGCGGTGAGCTCGGCCACGCCGAACTGCTCCGGATGGGGCACCTCGGCGAGCAGGATCTCGGAGTTGCAGCCCTGGGTCTGAAGCTGGCGGAACTCCTCCACCAAAGGCGTGATCCCGCCGGCGATCAGGTTGTCCCCGAGGTACATGACGAACGGCGAGTCGCCGAGGAACTTCTCGGAGATCAGCACTGCGTGGGCAAGGCCGCGGGGCGCGTCCTGCTCGATGTAGGTGATCTCGGCGCCGAAGCGGGAGCCATCCCCGGCGGCGGCTCTGATCTCCTCGCGGGTGTCGCCCACGACGATGCCGATCTCGGTGATGCCGGCCTCCACGATCGATTCGATCGCATAGAAGAGGACCGGCTTGTTCGCCACCGGAACGAGCTGCTTGGCCGAGGTGTAGGTCAGCGGGCGGAGGCGCGTGCCCTTGCCGCCCGAAAGGATCAAGCCCTTCATGTCTCCTCCAAGTCCTAGGGCTCGGCCGCGGAGCTTCGGCTCGTCAGGTCCAGGAACGTGCCGACGTTCTTCAGGGACAGTGAGAAGCGGAAATCCTTGTCACGCTCCCGGGGGCCGATGCCGGCGCGGAAGTCCCGCATCTCCAGCCTCAGGCCGTAGCACTGCTGGGTGAAGTTGAAGATCCAGCGCTGCTGCTGCAGGAGCTGCTGCTCGAAATCGTAGTTGATCTGGCTCTCGACCCGGATGTGCTTGAAGAGGCCGATCGAGCCGCCGACCCGGAGCTGATTGCTCTGCTCCGTGTTGGTCTCGGGATTGTAGCGGGTGAACCAGGTCACGCCGACCGAGTTGCCGGCGCCCAGGCCGAGCTCGCCCGACAGCTCGGTCGAAGCGATATTGCTGAACAGCGTGCTGTAATTCGCCTCGAACTTGACGCTGGTCCGCTCGGTCGGGTTGACGCGCACCAGCGCCTCGAGCGGACCCTCGGTGGATTGCACCAGGCCGTTGTTCGAGGTCTCGAGCGGCTGCTTGTCGTCGAAGCTGATGCGCCGGGCGAGCTCGAACAGGAACACCTCGCGGGCGCTGGTCCCCTCCCCCTTGGGCTTCGCCAGCAGGCGGTTGACCAGCGCGATCCGCCCCTGGTTCGTGGACCTCAGGCTGTCCACCTCGTCGAACAGCGGCACTTCGCCGCGGTCGTCGATCTCGCCCAGGTAGGTGTAGGTCCAGCGCGGCTCGACCACGTGCTTGAGCTTGTCGAAACCGAAGCCGCCGTTGAAGATGCGCGAGAACGACGGACCCACGACCTCCGAGCTGCCGAAGGGGATCAGCCGGGTCAGGGCCTCGCCATCGAAGCTGGTGCCCGTGTCGTTCAGGCTGTCGCCGTAAAAGGTGACCCGCTCGCCCGCGGTCAGCGACAGGTTGAGCCAGGGCACCGACCGGATCGGCAGCGTGAGCTGCGGGAAGGCGTCGACGCGGCCGTACTTCCCGGCGTAGGAGTTGGGACGGACGAGGTCCAGGTAGGATGCCGAGCCCTGGAACTGCGCGTAGAGCGGGAGCTTGCCGATGCGGGTCGAGCGCAGCCGGTACTCGACCTCGGGGAGCTTGCGCTGCTCCACCCGGATGTCGGTCAGGCCGGAGCCGACGAACGTCTCCCGGCTGTTGATCAGGATGTTGAGCAGGTGCGGGCCCCAGTTGCCGGTCGCAAAGGCACGGCTGTCGATGAAGCGCAGCGTGTTGCGGTCGAAATCGCGCTCGAAGTCGCGGAAGAAGTTGAAATCCGAGAAGTCCAGGAAGTTGACCACGCCGCGCATGCCCCCGGGCAGGTCGGTGGTCTCGTGGTTCCACTCCGCCTTCCAGCGCCACTCCTCCTCCGCCAGGTCCTCGGGATCGCGGATCGCGAAGCCGATCAGCTCGCCCTTGGTGCCCTCGGTCGGCCGGTAGCGGAAGTCGTTGCCGATGCCGAAGAACTGCTCGCTGTAGAGGTCCAGGTGGACCGTGGTGTCGTAGCTGCGGCCGATCGTCTGGAAGTAGGCCAGGCCGACCGAGGCGCCGCGGCGGTCCGAGTAACCGATGTTCGGGATCAGGAGGCCCGAGGTGCGGTCGCTCTTGACCGGCCAGAGGATGTACGGCGTGTAGAAGACCGGCAGCTTCTTGGCCCGCATCGAGGCGTTGTGCACGCGGGCATAGCCGTCGACCTCCACCACCGCGTCGCTCAGCCGGAAGCTCCAGTCCGGCGTCTCCTGGCTGCAGGAGGTGAAAATGCCGTTCTTGACCGTGTACTCGGTCTCCGAGATCTTCGCCAGCTCCGTGCCGCTGAAGAAATAGTCCTGGGCCACATGGGCGGTGGCGTTGGTCAGAGTGCCGGTCTTGGTATCGAGGTCGTACTCCAGAGTCTCACCGGCCATGCGCTTCGGCCCCTGGTCCACAATCACATTGCCCTTGGCCGTGACGATCTTGGTCAGGAGGTCGATCTCGGCGCGGTCCGCCTGGAGATCCACGTCCTGGTACTTGATCTTCACGGCGCCGACGAGCACGGCGTAGTTGTCCCGCACATACTCCAGGTCCCCGGCGGTGCCCGAGGCGCTCCCTCCCCCCTGGTCCGCGGGGAACTTCAGGTTGAACTCGATCTGGTCCGGGACCGGAGTCGGAGCGGGGACCGGAGGCGGAACGGTCGGCTCCCCGGTGGTCGTGGCCGGCTGGTTCGGAATGGCCGGCGGCAGATCCTGCGTCGGCAGGACGGCGGGGTCTGTTTCCACCGCCGACGGAGCCGGCTCCTGAGCTAGGAGGGGGAGGGCCAGACAGAGGGCTAGCAGCGAGTGGGTCAGGATGCGTGCGCGCATGAGATGGGCGTTAGTCTATGCGCTCCACCACCATCGCGGTAGCCTCTCCGCCGCCGATGCAGATCGCGGCGCAACCCAGGCGGGCGTTCCGCTCCTTCATGGCAGACAGCAGGGTGACCAGGATCCGTGCGCCGGAACAGCCGATCGGATGGCCCAGCGCCACCGCTCCGCCGCGGACGTTGACCCGGTCGGGCGACAGGCCGAGGTCATGGATAAAGGCCAGGGCCACGACAGCGAAAGCCTCGTTGACCTCCCAGAGATCAATGTCGGCGGCCTTGAGCCCGGCCCGCTCGAGCACGTTCTTCGCGGCCCCGACCGGCGCCGTGGTGAACCACTCCGGACGCTGGGCCAGGGACGAGTGGGCCAGGATGCGGGCGATCGGCTTTTTCCCGAGCTTCTGAGCATGGGAAGCCGTGGTCAGCACCAGGGCGGCGGCGCCGTCGTTGATCTTGCTTGCGTTGCCCGCGGTGACCGTGCCGCCCTCCTTCTGGAAGGCCGGCTTGAGGGAGCCGATCTTGGCGAGGTCGACCTTGAACGGCTCCTCGTCCTTGTCCACCATCACCGGATCGCCCTTCCTCTGGGGGACCGGCATGGCCACGATCTCGTCCCGGGTGGCTCCGGACTCGGTCGCCTCCCGGGCCCTGCGGTAGCTCTCCAGCGAGTACGCGTCCTGCGCCTCGCGCCCGATCTTGTACTCGGAAGCGCAGAGCTCGGCGCAGTTCCCCATGTGGATGTCGTTGTAGGGGTCCCAGAGGCCGTCGTGGATCGTGGAGTCGATGAGCTTGCCATGTCCGAGGCGGAGGCCGTCGCGCACGCCCACGGCGAGGTACGGCGCCTGGCTCATGCTCTCCATGCCGCCGGCGGCCACGACTTGAAAGTCACCGCAGCGCAGATCGTTGGCGGCGATCATCACGGCCCGCATGGCGGAGCCGCAGACCTTGTTCAGGGTGAGAGCGCCGGTCGCCGGCAGGCATCCGGCACCGAGCGTGGCCTGGCGGGCCGGGGCCTGGCCCTGGCCGGCGGTGAGCACGCACCCCAGGTTGACCTGCTCGATGTCCTCGGGCTTCAGATCCGCCCGCTCGATGGCGGCGGAAAGCGCGCGAGCGCCGAGCGCATGCGCGGGAAAGCCGGCCAGAGCGCCCTGAAAAGCTCCAATGGGCGTGCGGGCAGCGCTGAGAATGACGACGTCGTCCATGGTATCTCCTGGGTATCCCCTGCTTGAACCGCGAGATGAAGCGGAAGCTGTCCGCCGGTGGGCGGACAGAGGCGGCGGGATGCTAGCACAGAGCTGGTCCCTAGCCTTCGTAGTGCCCGCCGATCGCGAGCACATAGAGATTGTCGTCGTCGAAGCGGTAGATGAGCCGGTCGGCGTGGGAGAGCCGGCGGGACCAGAGCCCTTTGAGTCCGTACTTCAGAGGCTCGGGCTTGCCGGTCCCAGTCGCGGGATCTCCCCGCTGCATCTCCCGGAGCTGGCGGCAGAGGACCCGGTGCATCGCGGCATTGCTGCGCCGCAGGTCCTCATAACGCTCCCAGGTGTCGCCTTCAAAGACGATCGAGCGCATCCAACTCCTCCGGGGAGGGACGATAGCCCGTTCCTTCCCGATGGGTCTTCAGCGAGCGCTCGATCTGCTCCATGAGCGACTTGTTCTGAAGCACGTACAGCGTCTCCTGCTCCCGCTCCCAGTCCTGGGCGCTGACGACGATGAAATCCTGGCCTCCACGCCGCTTGACGCGGAGAGGAACGTGGTCCTCCACTACCTTCTCCACAGCATCTCGAAGGTGGCTTCGGAAATCATGGGCAGACATCACTCTCATGGGACGAAGTGTACCAGAAACCGGTACAGCTGGCCCGTCACTCCTCGAAGCCCCAGGGCCCCCATTGATATACTCACGCTTCAACCGGAGGTGGAAACATGCGGTGCGCAACGACTCTCTTCCTCGCCGGGTTGCTGGCAGGTTCATCCCTCACAGGCCAGCAGCCCGGCGTGCCCATCCTGTCACCGGCTCCTCCCGAGGCCGCCTGTCCGCGCGCGCCCATCGCCTGCGGCGGCTCGGTCACCGGGTCGATCGAGGAGACGGACTGCAAGATCGCGAACGGGTCCTATGCCGACATCTACGCGTTGCCGCTTCCGGACAAGCGCTTCGTGACCGTCGAGATGGCCTCGACAGACTTTGACAGCTTCCTGATCGTCCGGAACGAGAAGGCCATGAAGGACATCCCCGCGTTCGGCAACGCCCCGCTGCAGATCATGATCCGAGACGACGACAACAGCGGCGGCGGCAAGAACGCTCGGGTGGAGGCCGGCGCCGAGAACCCGGATATCTGGTACGTCATGGCACGGGGCAAGAAAGGCCGCTCCCGCGGGTCCTACACTCTGAGCGTCAAATGCGAAGGCCTGACGTGCGAGCCGGGCCGGAACGCCATCTGCCTGAACCGGATGCGGTTCCGGGTCATGGTCCACTACACGGACCTTCCGGACTTTGGGTTCGGTCCCTCCTCCGATGACAAGGAGAAAGCCACTTTTGACTGGTATGGGCCGCCCGCCACTGCTCCTCATGGCACTGCGGAGGTGTCCGTGACCGATCACTGCGCCGAGGATGGTCATTTCTGGGTTTCGGCCGAGGCTGCCGTCTCCAAGCCGATCCGCATCTCGGTGACCGATACCAGGACAGGAGCTGAAAAGGTCTACGAGAGCAAAGCGGGGGAGGCCTTCCAGCCTGTGGAGGACCGGAACACTTTTCGCTGTCCCTGACTTCCTGGGACTTGCACAGACCGACCGATCGTGCTATTTTCTTCCCATGGCGAAAGGTGAGGCCACCCGAGAGGCCATTCTGGACAAGGCGCTGTCGATGGCGACCCAGACGGGGCTGGAGGGCCTCACGATGGGCAGCCTCGCCAAGGAAGTGAACCTGTCCAAGAGCGGACTCTTCGCCCACTTCCAATCCAAGGAGCAGCTTCAGCTCGACGTGCTCGAGACGGCGGTGGCCCGCTTCATCGAGACGGTCATGGCCCCGGCCCTGCGCGAACGGCGCGGCGAGCCCAGGGTGCGGGCGCTGTTCGATCACTGGCTGGAGTGGGAGGACGCCCCTTTCCTGCCGGGCGGCTGCCCCTTCGTCGCCATGGCGAGCGAGCTCGACGACCGGCCGGGTCCGATCCGCGAGCGGCTCGTGGGCTATCAGCGCGACTGGCTGCAGGCGCTCGCCACGGCTGCCCGCATCGCCATCGACGAGAAGCACTTCCGGGCTGATCTCGACCCCGGTCAATTCGCCTTTAACCTCTACTCCATCATCCTGTCTTACCACTACTACAGCCGGCTGTTGCGAGACCCCGCGGCCGAGCCAATGGCGCGGCGGGCTTTCGAGGCCCTGCTCGCCGTCAGCCGCGCCTGATCGAGATCTGAGAGAGGAGAGCTGTCCATGCCGCAAAAAAGCACGATCGGTCGCACTCTCGCCCTGCGCGGCTTGCGCGCGGGCTTTGCCACGGCCAGTGCGCTTTCTCCTGAGCTTGCCGCCGCCGGCGCCGTACGTCTCTTCCTGAGCACCCGCCGCCATCCCGTGTCGGCACGGGAGCAGGCATACCTCCGGGATGCCGAGCGAGTGGAGCTCGCGGGCGATCCCGGGCCGCTCGCCGCCTGGCTCTGGGGAAAGGAAGGGGCTCCCATGGTGGCCCTGCTCCATGGCTGGGAGGGACGGGGCTCTCAACTGGGAGCTTTCATGGCCCCGCTCGTCGCGGCGGGCTTCCGTGTCGTCGCTGTCGATGCTCCAGGTCACGGAGACTCGCCGGGCCGCAGCTCATCGCTCGTCGCCATCGCCGGCGCGTTGCGCAGGATCGGCGAGCGCTACGGCCCGCTGGCCGGGGTGATCGCCCATTCTGCCGGAACGGTGGGAGCGGTCCACTCCATCTCGCAAGGACTCGCGGTGGACCGGCTCGTCTGCGTGGCGCCGGGAGTCGACCTCGAAGGCTACGTGCTCGAATTCGCCCGTATCTTCGGGCTTTCGGCCGACGCGGGCCATGCTCTGAAGCTGCGCATCGAGCGCCACGTCGGGGTGACCATGCGCGAGCTCGATCCCCGAAGGGCGGCGGCGGACATGAGAATCCCGTTGCTCGTCATCCACGACCGGATGGACCGCGAGACGCCGTTCGCCGATGGCGAAGCGCTCGCGCGCTCCTGGCCGGGAGCCCGGCTGATCGCCACCCAGGGGCTCGGGCATACGCGCATCCTGTGGGACGAGAAGGTCGTCTCGGCAGCGACGGCCTTTCTTCGCGAAGGCCGTCGCATGGAAGGAGCCGAAACAGCGGACCTGCAGGTGCCGGCCATGGCCGGCTGACCTCTACTGCACGAACATGATCGCGTGGCGCGCGCCGCACCCGTTGCGGAACGTATTCTGGCCGTTGACCGGACTGATCGTCCGGTTCAGGCCGACGTAGATCGTGCGGTTCCCGCTCCCGTCGGTGGGCAGGAAGAACAGCTTCTGGAGCGACGGCGTCGCCAGCACGGCATACGGATTGCCCCAGCTCACGGACTGGTTCTTGACGACGAACTTGAGCGCGCCGTCATTGAGAGCCAGGTGCTGCACGGCGAGCGTGTCGACCGGAGGCGCGGTGGCGTTGCTGTAGACCGTGAGGTTCTCGTGGAGGACCTGCAGCTCCGCGTTCTGCCCGATGGGCAGCGATCCCGCGTCGCCGGCGAAGCCGTCATTGGTTTCGGAGTCGCCGATGTTGACGGAAAAACCCTCCGGAGCGCCCGCGTATTCGACCCAGACCGTGACACCGGAGCATTCCGGAGGCACGTTCACCTGGACGACCGCGGCCTTCCAGAAGTTCACATCGCAGCCCGGATTGACCGACGTGTTCACGATCGGATCCGAACGCCTGCCCGCCGGCGGATAGACGGCGGAATTGGGACAGATGAAGGACGGGCTGGGCCCCAGGTCGACGTAACAGATGTAGGGCTGGCACGTCTGAGCCTGGGCCGGCGGCGCGGCGGCCAGGCACAGGAGCACCGCGGCCAGGACGCCGACAACCCGGACGGGAACCGAATACAACTTTGCGAACATGTCCTTACCTCCTGCCGGGCTGAGCCCGGCGATTCGGAGCGACACCGCTCCTCAGACATAAGGACGAAGGAAACGGAAGGTTTCCCTCACAATTCTTATTCGCGGTGATCTCCC
Organism: Acidobacteriota bacterium; assembly: GCA_034667225.1. Lineage (GTDB taxonomy): Bacteria > Acidobacteriota > Thermoanaerobaculia > Multivoradales > UBA5704 > DATMER01. The sequence goes on along the minus strand of JAXDKG010000012.1, from coordinate 17,982 downwards.
ATCCGAGTATACGCCCGCGGAGCGTGATGAAGGCGGCCCGTGGACCCATGCCCGAATCCTGAGCGATCCGGGCGGCGGCCCGTGGACTCCTGCTACCGTGCTCCGTTCTCCCGCAACGCGGCCGAGTCCTCCTGCTGCGCTCCGGAACACTCCCGCCATGCAACGGAGGACTCCGGCAACGCCATGGAGCTCTCCTGCAACGCTGCGGAAGACATTTGACACGCTCCCGCGTTCGCCGGCAACGCTGCCGTGATCGCGGGCCACGCTGCTGCATTTGGAGGCAACGCTACTGCGATTGATTGCAACGCTTCCACGTTTGATTGCCGCGCTCCTGCAATTGATTGCAACGCTCCCGCAATTGATTGCAACGCTCTCGCGTTTACGGGCAGCGCTGCCGAAAGAGCGGGAGCGTTGCCTGGAGTTTCCGTAGCGCGTCCGGAAAGCGAAGGAGCGTTGCAAACCGCCTCCGGAGGCCGCCCTTGCGTTGCGAATTCGTTGCAGCGTGGCATCTGGCGGCTCGCGGAGCGCTCGACATCGGGACGGGAAACATCCGAGCGACGAGCGGAGACGACGGCGAACGGTGCCGCGTCCTCCGCCCTGCGTCAGGCGGTTTCGGCGCCGTTTCCTGAATCCGGGGCCGGTGCTGCGGAATGCATCCGGCGGTAGACCGTCGGATATCGGCCACGGCCGAGAGTCTCGGTGCGGAGCCATCCATCCTGCTCGAGCTCGCGCAGGATGCGCAGGAGGGAGGCGCGGTCGATCCGCTCTCCCAGCGCCTTCTCGATGTCGTCCTTGGTGAAGAGCTCCGGGAGCCCCGGCAGGATCTCCACGACACCGTCCAGAAGCTCGCCGGCCCCGCGGCGCCTCGGGCGAGGCTCCGGCTCCGGCAGCTTCGGCGCTGCCGGAGGAGGAGCCTGGGCCTCCGGCGCCCCCATACTGGACATGCCCCACATCAGGTCCAGCAACTGGATCCGAGCTTGATGGCCCGCCTGGACCGCTTCCAAAACCGCGTGCAGCTCCTCGTCGAGCCGGCGCCGCCGCGCCTCGTACTCGCTCCTTGTCATGCGTTGCCTCCGTTTGCGTTGCAGGGGATTGCAGCACGAAGCAGATTGAAACGCAACGGCCCCGGGCGTGTAGGCTTCCCCCATGGCCTCCCCGCCCATCCGCTGGTCTCGCCGGCTCCCTTGGGAGCACCCTACGAACCGCCTGACCCGGGCGGTCGAGGAGCGGAAGGCGCGCGGGCTGCCGATCCTCGATCTCACCGAGACGAATCCGACCCGGGTCGGCATCCCCTATCCGGAGGAGGAGCTGGCGGAGATCCTCCGCCGCGCAGCCGATCCAGGCTACGAGCCGCATCCCCGGGGAACGCTCGCGGCCCGCGAGGCGCTCGCCGCTTCCCTGTCCACCCCTGGGGACATGGTCTCGCCGGACGATCTCATCCTGACGGCTTCGACGAGCGAGTCCTACTCCTTCCTCTTCAAGCTGTTCGGCGATCCTGGGGAAGAGGTGCTGACCACGGCGCCCTCCTATCCCCTGCTCGACAGCCTGGCGGCTTTGGAGGGGCTTTCTCTCTCCCACATCCATCTCGCTCCCGGCCGGCGGTTCGCTCTGGGTATCGAGGGGGTGGAGCGGGTGGAGCTCTCCCTCACCCCCCGAACGCGCCTCCTCGCCCTGGTTCACCCGGGGAACCCGACCGGTGCCTTTCTCTCGGTAGCGGAGCAGGCCGCGATCTCTGACCTGTGCGCCTCCCGGGGGCTGCCGCTGATCTCGGACGAGGTGTTCGCCGACTATCCGCTCGATGAAGGTCCTCGCGCCGGCCCCACGGCGGCGGCTTCCGGGGAAGCGCTCTCTTTTTCCTTGGGCGGGCTCTCGAAGAGCGCCGGATTGCCTTCCTGGAAGCTGGGCTGGATCCGGGTCGGCGGACCCGCCGGCCTCCGGCGCCGGGCTGTGGAGGCCCTGGAGATGGTGGCGGACAGCTACCTTTCCGTGGGAACGCCGGTCCAGCGGGCGCTCCCTGGGGTGCTGGAGCTGGCGCCGCGCATCCGCGCCGCAATCCTCGGCCGCATTCGAGGCAATCTCGCGATCCTGAGGGATGTGATGAAGGCCGAGCTGCTGGAGCCCGCGGGCGGCTGGTCGGCCGTGCTCCGCGTCTGCCTCCCGCAATCGGACGAGGAGCTGGCGCTGGAGATCCTCGATCGGACAGGCGTCCTCGTCCACCCCGGCTATTTCTTTGATTTCGAGACGGACGATTTCCTCGTCCTTTCGCTGCTGCCCGAGCCGGCCCGGTTCGCGGAGGCGGCCTGCGCCATAATCAGCTCCATCATGAGCACCGTGAGGAGACCGGGATGAAACGCTTGCCCTTTTTACGGGCCGAGCTGGCGCCGTTGCTCGCGATCGTGCTGGTCGCGGGCGGAGTCTGGTTGTTCGCCGAGCTCGCCGGCGAGGTGAAGGAGGGCGAGACCCGCCAGATCGACGAGGCGATCCTCATGGCGATGCGCAATCCGGCGGACGCTTCGGACCCTCTCGGCCCGCGCTGGCTGGAGGAGATGGAGCGCGACTTCACCGCGCTCGGAGGAGTGGGCGTCCTCAGTGTCCTGACGCTCGCGGTCAGCGCCTTCCTGGCCCTCGACCGCAAGGGGCGCACGGCCATCCTGGTGCTGATCGCCGTGGGCGGAGCCCTCGTCCTGAGCTTTCTCCTGAAGTCCGGGTTCCAGCGCCCCCGGCCCGAGCTCGTTCCGCACGGCTCCTACGTGTACACCACCAGCTTTCCCAGCGGACACTCGATGCTGTCGGCGGCGACCTACCTGACCCTGGGGGCCCTGCTCGCGCGGGTGCAGCCGCGGCGCCGGCTCAAGATCCTCCTGCTCGGGTTCGCCACCCTGCTGACGCTGATCGTCGGGTGCAGCCGGGTCTACCTCGGCGTGCACTGGCCGACGGACGTCCTGGCCGGCTGGACCGCGGGAGCCATCTGGGCCCTGGTCTGCTGGCTGATCGCGCGCCGGCTCCAGCACAGGGGGCACATCGAGCAGGAAGACCCGGCCCCGCCTGCCGGCTAGCGCTTCAGCTTGTCCGCGAAGTGCTTGCGCAGCTTGGCGACCTTCGGCGCGGCCGTGGACTGGATGTACGGCTGCCGGGGGTTCCTCGCCGCGTAGTCCTGATGGTACAGCTCGGCCTCGTAGAACTTCTCCAGCGGGGCGACCTCGGTCACGATCGGCGCGCCGAGCACGTTGCCTTCGTCGAGCTGGCGGATGTAGGCCTCGGCCACCCGTGCCTGTTCTTCGTCCGCGGTGAAGATGGCGGAGCGGTACTGCCGGCCGCGGTCCGCACCCTGGCGGTTGAGCGTGGTCGGATCGTGGGCCACCGAGAAGAACACCTTGAGGATCTGCCCGAGGCTCACCCGGGCGGGATCGAAGCGCACCTCGATGACTTCGGCATGATCCGTCCTGCCGGTGCAGACGGAGTCATAATCGGCCGTCTCGGCCGTGCCGCCGGCATAGCCGGAGCGGACGGAGAGCACGCCATCCATCTCCTTGTAGACCGCTTCGACACACCAGAAGCAGCCTCCGCCGAGCACGATGGACTGTTCACCCGGCTTCTGAGCGGCGTCTAGCGCCGGATCTGGAAATTCATGCGGGGGTACACGGGGGATTTCACACGTCAGGTCCATGGGCCCATTCTAAGGGATCAGGAACCAGGTGGGCAGGATATCCGCCTGATGGAGGGCCTCCACCATCTCGAAGATCCCGATGCACAGCAGGAAGCCGCCGGCCGCCACGATCTCGCGCCGGAAGGCGCAGACGCTGACCGTACCTTCGCCTTCGACGAAGTTGGACCACCGCGGGAAGAAGAGCGGAACCCTCTTCTTGTACTCCTCGTACCCCGCGAAGTTGTCGCTCAGGAACGTCTCCTCGCCGCGGATGGCCTGCGGGTAGTACACGGCAAAAGCGAGCGCGAAGAGGAGGGCCGCGCTGAATGTCTCGGTGCAGAGGCCGAGGCCGATCCCGCCGACGAGGGAGAAGAAGTACAGCGGATGCCTGCACAGGGAGTAAGGACCCTCCATGACGAGGACCCTCTTCTTCCGGCCGGCAATGTAGGAGTGGCACCACAGGCGTCCGCAGAAGCCCACGACCGCCAGAAAGACTCCGACGAGGAAGAGCGTCTGGTCGAAGATGGGGGCAAAGGACCAGTAGCTGGTGCCGAAAGCCAGCATGAACAAGAGGGTCAGCCCGAACAACCGGCTCACGAGCAGCCGCGTTCGGGTCCGGGAGACCTGGAGACCATTCAAGGTCTGGGCACCATCCATATTTCGTGCTCCTTACAGAGAGTCTGGGGATTATACGCTATCCTCAGCATTGCCAGCATTTAAACTAAAGCCGTCGCCCCGGTATTTCCCGTCGACCTCAACCCCGTCGACCTCAACTACAATGCGCAGCGTCATGCGATCTCTGGGCATCGACTTCGGCGAGAGGCGGATCGGCCTGGCGATCTCGGACCCCGAGGGCCGACTCGCCGTGCCGTTGACCACCCTGGAGCGCCGCAACGACCGCTCCGCCGTCCGGGAGATCGCGGAGATCGCACGGCGCGAAGAGGTCGGCCGGCTCGTCCTCGGGGAGCCGGTCGGGCTCGACGGGCAGCGCGGCGAGGCCGCCGAGCGCGTGCGCCGCTTCGGCAACCGTCTCGCCGGGATCACCGGCCTGCCCGTGCGGCTGATCAACGAGTCCCTGACCACCGTCGAAGCCCAGGAGCGGCTGCGCGCGGCCGGCGTCGATACCCGTCGCGAGCCCGAACGGATAGATGCCGTCGCCGCCCAGATCCTTCTCCAGGAGGCTCTGGACTCGGAGCCCGTCGGCACTCAGTAAAAGAAAGCAGAGGAGCGGTGGCACGACGCAAATCCAAAAGCGTTCCGGCGGACACCTGGAAGAGAATCTTCCTGGGATTGCTCGTCCTGCTCGCCCTGCTTCTGATCCCGGTGGCGATGCTCGGCTGGTCCTGGTTCAAGATCCAGCGCCCGTACCAGGGGTACGAGGGCAAGGAGAAAATCGTCCAGGTCGAGCCCGGCATGGGCGCGGGCCAGATCCTCGAGCGCCTGCAGCGGGAGGGGGTCCTGGCCGACGCCAAGCTCGCCCGTTCCTACCTGATCTATTTCATGGACGACCCTGCCATGCGCGCCGGGGAGTACCGCTTCCGCGGCCCGCTCACGACGCCGCAGGTGCTCCGGATGCTGGTGAAGGGCCAGGTGCTCACCCACTCGATCACGGTGATCGAGGGGCTCACCTTCGAGGAGATCGCGAGCCAGCTCGACCGCCTCGGGTATGGACGGCGCGAGGCCTTCCTGGACCTGATGCGCTCGCCCGAGCTCGTGGCCGACCTCGATCCCGAGGCCCAGGACCTGGAGGGCTATCTCTTCCCCGAGACTTACTCTTTCGCGCGGTCCGTGGACGAGCGCACGATCGTCCAGACCCTGGTGAAAACTTTCCGCGAGCGCTTCGAGAAGGAGGTCCGGCCGCGGCTCAAGGGGGGCCAGACCGTGCGCCAGCTCGTCACCCTGGCGAGCATCGTGGAGAAAGAGGCGCAGCTCGCCGCCGAGCGCCCGCTCATCGCCGCGGTCTACCAGAACCGGCTCGACCAGGGGATCGGGCTCATGGCCGATCCGACCGTGATCTACGCCCTGAAGCGGGCCGGGCGCTGGAACGGCAACATCCGGAAGGAAGACCTGCGGGTGGATTCGCCCTACAACACCTACCGTTACGCCGGCCTGCCGCCCGGGCCGATCTGCAACCCGGGCCTCGCCAGCCTCGTGGCCGCCTCCGAGCCCGCGGATGCCCCCTACCTCTACTTCGTGAGCCGTAACGACGGCTCCCATGTCTTCTCGGAGACCCTGGCCGAGCACAACCGCAACGTCAACCTGTGGCAGCGGAAGTTCTGGCGGGAGCGAAGGGCCCAGGAACGGGCCCAGAAGCAGGGCAGCGGGAAGTAAACAAGCATACAGACATTGACAGTTGCCCTCCTCTGGGTGTATCAAGTCTTCCAGCATTCACCATGAAGCGCCGCGAGGCGTGTCTAGCGAAGAACGACGTACCGCCGTGGGCAGGTCCCCAGAGGAGGCTGTATGAACATCCCGGAGGAGTTTGGGAAGTATCTACTTCTCAAGAAACTAACTGAAGATCCGCTCGGAGAGACCTTCCGTGCCGGGAAGGTCGGCAAGGAGGGGGGCATGGAGCAGGTCGTGCTCCTGCGCGTCTTCAACGGCAAAGGTGTCGATGGCGAGAAGCTCTGGCAGAAGGCTTCCGGACGGGCCAACATCCAGCAGTCTCTGAAGAGCCCCAACATCGGCAGCGGCGTCGACCTCGGCCGGGTCCGCAGCTTCCCCTACGCGGCGTACGATTACATTTCGGGCAAGAACCTGGGGGCGCTGCTCGCCCAGGCGAACAAGCAGATGTCGCCGATCCCGACCGATCATGCGCTGCTCGTCGCCGAGCGCATCGCGCTCGCCCTGGCCGCGGCGTACGAGACCCGGATCCAGGACGAGCGCATCCTGCACGGGTTCGTGGTCCCGCAACTGATCATGATCTCGAACGAGGGCGAGACCCGTCTCCTCGGCTTCGAGGCCGCCCCGGGCCTGCGCTCGCTGGCCTCCGCCGGCTGGCAGGACTCCGACCTGCGGCCGTACCTCTCCCCCGAGACCTTCGAAGGCGCCGCGGCTTCCCGGGCGGACGACGTCTTCTCCCTGGGCGCCATCCTCTTCGAGATGCTGACCGGCGAGCGGATCACCGTCGCGGCTCCGGATGCCTACGCGGCCCGCATCGACTCCGCCCTGCTCGCCAACGAGGGGACGCCCCTGCCCGCGGAGATCGCAGCCCTGCTCAAGAAGAGCCTGACGGGCCGCGACCAGCGCATCGCCGACGCGGTCACCTGGCACAAGACGCTGTCGAAGCTGATGATCGACGGGCACTTCAGCCCGACGACGTTCAACCTCGCCTTCTTCATGCACAACCTCTTCCGCGACGAGATCGAGCGCGAGAGCCAGGAGATCCAGGCGGAGAAGAAGCTGGAGCTGCCGAAGAAGGCGGCCGAGCCCGTCGCGGCGCCGGTTCCGGTGTCGCACGAGACCCGCGAGGTCGCCACCTCGGTCCGCGACGTGACGCTGTCGGGCACGCGCTCGCAGTTCGTCGAGGAGAAGTCGAAGAAGGGCCTCTGGATCGGCATCGCCGCCGCCCTGCTGGTGGCCGCCGGCGTCGGCGGCTATTTCATGATGTCAGGCGGCAGCAAGACCGCCGCGGTGGAGCCGGCTCCCGCGTTCGTGCCCGCGGCCCAACCGGCTGCAATGCCGGGAGGCCTGGGAGGCGTCCAGCCGGCCGCGGTCCCGGCGGGTCCGACCCCCGAGGAGCTCCAGGCCCAGATCCAGTCCATGATCTCGGCCCAGGGCAAGCAGGTCGAGGACAAGCTCAAGGACCAGTACGACGACCGGATCAAGCTGCTCCAGCAGCAGCTCGAGGAGAGCCGCAAGGCCGCGGTCGAGCAGGACCGCCAGGCGGCGCGGCAGCCGGAGCGGTCGGCGTCGGTCCCCGTGCAGGAGACGCCCGAGCCCGAGGTCAAGACTGCGGCCAAGGCCGAGACCCCGGCGCCCGCCCCGGTGATCCCGGAGCCGACCCCCGAGCCGCAGAAGGCCGAGCCGGTGCAGCAGGCCCCGGCGCCGGTGCCTGCACCGGCGCCCGTCCGCAAGACGCAGTTCGGCGACCTGGTGCAGTTCGGGGCGTCCGGAGCCACCCCGCCCAAGCTGGCCTCCAGGCTCGAACCGCGCTACCCGGCGGCCGCCCAGCGGCTCAACAAGGCCGCCGATGTGGACATCAAGGTGCTGGTGGACGAGAACGGCCGGGTGACCGACTCCCAGAGGGTCGGCCAGAAGGCCGGCTTCGGATTCGACGAGGCGGCCATCGAAGCCGCCCGCCGGGCGCAGTTCAACCCCGCGACCAAGGACGGCGTGCGGGTGAAGATGTGGTACACGCTGCGGGTGAAGTTCGCTCCGGGAAGGTAGGCCTTCAAAGCAAAAGGCCCGGCGTCTCCGCCGGGCCTTTCTCGCAACCGGGTAGTTACCGGCTCTTTACAGATCCGCCGCCTTGATGCTGGCGGTGAGCTGCTGGATGACCGGCTTCATGACCTTGTCGAACATCCGGTCGTCATCCACGCCGCCGCCGAAGCCGCCGACGCTCACCTTCACGCTGCTCTCCTCGGCCGAAGCCTCGTCCGCCCAGACGATCTCGCCGGTGGAGGTGTCGATCAGGCGGGCGTTGACCGCCGCTACGAAGCTGCGCTTGCCGGCCGAGAAGCCGGGCAGACGGCCGATGCCACTGCCGTGGCCGCCCTTGTCGGTCACACCGTACTCGGTCACCGAGCCGGTCAGCAGGTAGTTGACGCCCAGGATCTTGCCGATCTTGACCGCGGTGGACGGATCAAGATCGCCGGAGAGGGTCAGGTTCTTCTCCTGCATCAGAGCCTGGAGCTGCTCGCGCTCCACCACCCGGAACTTGCCGCTCTTGACCAGCTCCGTCACGAAGACGTCCTGCATGGCCTCCGCACCGCCGTGGTACCACCACTGGTTGTCGGCCTTGTTCTTGAACTCGATCACCGCGATACGCGGCTTGGTCGAATTGTCCGCCGCCGAGGCCACCGTCACAAAGAGGGCACACAGCAGCGCGGCGCAAAGGGCCAGGGACACGATCCGCTTCATTGGTTTTCTCCTTCTTACCCAGAATCCGTTCAGGAACGTATAGTTTACCCCGAAGCCTCCTGGGCGTCCATAACGCAGATCGCCGCCATGTTGACGATGTCGCTCACCTCCAGCCCCGGCTGGAGCACGTGCACAGGCTTGTCCAGCCCCAGCAGGATCGGCCCGATCGCCTCGGCATTGGCCAGCCGCCAGATCAGCTTGTAGGCGATGTTCGCCGACTGCAGTTCGGGGAAGATCAGGATGTTGGCCGGCCCGCGCAGCCGGCTCCAGGGGTAGCTCTCGTGCAGGATCCCCTCGAATACGGCCGTGTCGGCCTGCATCTCGCCGTCGATCTCCAGGTCCGGCGCCTTTTCGGTGACGATCTCCACCGCGCGGCGGACCTTCCGCGCGGCCGGGTGGGTGTTCGACCCGAAGTTCGAGAAGGAGAGCATGGCCACCCGTGGCACAACGCCGAAGCGGCGGGCGAACTCCACGGTGAGCAGGGCGATCTCGGCCAGCTCCTCGGGATCGGGATCGATGTTGACCGTGGTATCCGCCAGGAAGAACATCCGGTCCTGGAGGATGAGGATGTAGCAGCCGGAAACTTTCTTCACCCCTTGGCGCGTGCGCAGGATCTGGAGCGCCGGCCGGATGGTCTCGGGGTAAGCCTGGGTGAGGCCCGAGATCAGGCCGTCGGCGTCCCCCACCTCGAGCATCATGGTGCCGAAGTAGTTGCGTAGACGAAGGCGCTTGCGCGCCTCGACGAGGGTCATGCCGTCGCGGCGCCGCATCTCGTGGAGCTTCTGCGCGTACTCCTCGAACTTGTCCGAGCTCTCGTTGTGGATGATGGTGACCTTGGACTCGGGCAGGTCCAGGTCGCGCAGCTTGTCGGCGATCACCTCGCGGCGCGCCAGCAGGATGGGGTGGGCGATCCCCTCGTCGACCAGGATCTTGGCGGCGCGCAGGATCTTGTCGTGCTCCCCCTCGGGGAAGACGATGCGCTTCGGATCGCGCTTGGCACGGTCGACGATGCCGCGCATCAGCTCCAGCCGGCGGGAGATGAGGTGCTCCAGCCGCCGGCGGTAGGCCTCGAAGTCCTCGATCGGGATGCGCGCCACGCCGCTCTCCATGGCCGCCCGGGCCACGGCCGGGGGCACGCGGAGGAGCACCCGGTAGTCGAACGGCTTGGGGATCAGGTACTCGCGGCCGAAGCGGAGCGAGTCGAGGCCGTAGGCCTTGAGCACCCCGTCAGGCACATCTTCACGAGCCAATTCGGCCAGGGCGCGGACGGCGGCCAGCTCCATGGCATCGTTGATGTCGGTCGCCCGCACGTCGAGAGCGCCGCGAAAGAGGAAGGGGAAGCCGAGCACGTTGTTGACCTGGTTCGGATAATCGCTGCGGCCGGTGGCGACGATCACATCCGGCCGGGCGGCGATGGCATCTTCGTAGGGGATCTCGGGGTCGGGGTTGGCCATGGCGAAGACGATGGGGTCCTTGGCCATGGCGCGGACCATGTCCTGGGACATGACCCCTGCGGCCGAGAGGCCGATGAAGACATCCGCCCCAACGATCGCCTCGCCCAGGCTGCGCGCCGGGGTGTCGGCCGCGAACTCGGCTTTGTAAGGATCCATCTTCTCGGTCCGGCCGCGGTAGATCACGCCGTGGCTGTCGCTGAGGATCATGTTCTCCCGCCGCGCGCCGAGCTTTTCGTAGAGGAGCGCGCAGGAGAGGGCCGCGGCGCCGGCGCCCGAGAAAACAATCTTCACCTCGCCGATCCGCTTGCCCGCCACCTCCAGGGCGTTCAGGAGCGCGGCACCGGAGATGATCGCGGTGCCGTGCTGATCGTCGTGGAAGACCGGGATGTTCATCTCGGCCTTGAGACGGCGCTCGATCTCGAAGCAGTCCGGGGACTTGATGTCTTCCAGGTTGATCCCGCCGAAGGTCGGCTCCAGCAGCTTGACCGTGCGGATGAACTCCTCGATGTCCTCGGTGGCGATTTCCAGGTCGAACACGTCGATGTCGGCGAAGCGCTTGAAGAGGACCCCTTTGCCTTCCATGACCGGCTTGCCGGCCAGGGCACCGATGTTGCCGAGGCCGAGCACGGCCGTGCCGTTGCTGATGACGCCCACCAGGTTGCCCTTGGCGGTGTACTCGTAGGCGAGCAGCGGGTCCTTCTCGATTTCCTTGCAGGGCCACGCGACCCCGGGACTGTAGGCCAGGGAAAGATCGACCTGGGTGGCGGTCGATTTGGTCGGAACGACCTGGATCTTCCCCTTGCGTCCCTGGGCGTGGTACTCCAGGGCATCCTCACGGCTGATTTTTTTCATCGTCATGGCGGGCCGGATCTTATCTAATAATCGCAAGATGATCGTCGCTGCCGACTCCTCCTGTTACCTCTTGATCACCCAGCCCGACCATGCCCGGTTCTCGGCGGAGCTGCTGTCGCTCTGGCGCCCCCTTGCCGATCACCTTCGGCGGGATGAGCTGCTCTTCGCGGTGCGGGAGCACGACAACGGCTGGCGGGAGACCGACGCGGCCCCGCACTGCGATGCGGAGCGCGGCCGGCCGCACGATTTCATCAGCCTGCCGACGAGGGAGCGCATCGAGCTCTGGCAGCGGGGCACGGCCCGCTTCGCTGGAGAGCACCCCTACGCCTCGCTGCTGATCGCGCGGCACGCGATCCGGCTGCACCAGGAGCGCAAAGGGGAGGAGTGGCTGGCGTTCCGGGAGTACCTCGACGAGCTCTATCGCGGGCTGGCCGAAGAGACCGGCGCTCCCGAAGAGCAGGTGGAGGCCGACTACCGGTGGCTCGACCTGGCAGACCTGATCTCCCTCGCGGTATGCAACGGCTGGAGCAAGCCGTTCGAACGCTACGGCTTCAGAGGATGGTTTCAGGAAGGCACGCTCCACCTGGACCCCTTCCCTCTGGCCGGGGCCACCGCGTTCCGCATCCCCTGCCGGCGGATTCTGGTCCGCGCCTATCGCGGGGACGCGGACCTGGGCGGCGAGTTGGCCGCCGCCCGCTGGCAGGAGCTGCCCATCAGGGTTGCGCCTTGAAGTCGGTCGGCGCGTTCATCCCGGTCAGGACGACCTGCTCGAAGACCCGCCGGTACAGCAGCAGCAGGTCGGCGAACACCCGGGTGAAGGCCTGGTCCGTAGGCTCCGAGAGCAGAGGATGCCCCTTGAAGATCGGCGGCGGGTAGACGGGCTCGTCGTCGAGAGAGGGCTCGTGCGCATCCGCTCCCTTTCCGCGGTTGAGGTCGGCTGCGCGGCGATCGACCAGGTACAGCGTGTAGAAGAACTCGAAGTGACCGACCTCGAGCACGAGCAGGACTTTCTCCAACGAATCGAGCTTGGGCAGCTCCTTGCCGTTCTCATATTTCGAGAGCTGGCTCTTGCCGATCCCGGCTTCCCGGGCCACCCAGGCCTGGCTCCTGCCCCTCAGCTCCCTCAGAAGACTGAGGGTCCTCCCCAAGTTGACGAACATTCCCATGCGGGAAATGTATCGACATGACGTGCGAGGCGCAAGCCTAAGTTGTTGTTTATACGTCACTTATGCCGAAGAGTCCGGAGGCCCGGTCGGCCACTTCTGGTCTCAGGGGAAGCGCGCGCTTGCCACAGAGACCAGGACGGGAACAAAACCATGCCGGAATCGGTCACGACACGTGCTCAAAAGTTCCCGAGGACGGCGATGTCGGGAAAAGAGCAGATCTTCCCGTCCACTTCGATTTCGAGGCTCGGCCACCCGGGAGTGGCGGTAATCGCCTCGACGTCTTCCGAAGCAATCCAGGTTTCTTCGACCTTGGTGCCGGTGACCGAGGGGTTCCAGGCGAACGCCTGCGGGGATTGGACCACCTCGTCGGAGGCGGGGTTGGCGATCCAGTCGCGGGAGAGATAGCCGCAGGGCCCTCCCTGATGATGTAGGCGCTCCTCCCCGGGGTACCCGAGCTCCTCATAGGCGCGGGCAGCCACGGCGAAGAGCTCCCGGCCCGATACACCGGGGCACGTGGCGACGAGCAGGCGGGCGTTGACCTCGGCCGCGGCCCGGGTTCGCCGACGGATGTCCTCCGGCATGGGTCCCGCCCAGACGATCCGCGTCAGGGCCACGATCAGGCCCTCCCGCCGGGCGCAGACCACGACCATGACGCCGTCCTTCTCCCAGCGATGGTCCGTCGGCGGCGGATGGCGGTAGCGGGCGAGCCGTTCGCCGGCCGCGACCAGCAGCACGATCGGATCGGCTCCCAGGGCAGACATCGCCTCGGAAGCCCTCCGGCCGATCTCCCTCTCGGTCAGGCCGGGTCGCAGACCGCGGCAGACCTCACCCAGCGCCTGACCGGCATCCCGGCCCAATCCGCGGAAGCGCTCGATCTCCTCAGCCGTCAGCCGGTAGCGGAGCCGCGCAATCTCCTTTCCGTATTCGGAAACATCGGATGCCAGGGGAACGGAGCCAAGCAAGTCGCTGGCAATCTCCAGGTCATCTTGCTCGTCGGTCCAGGGCCGCTCGACCGGGATATACCCCTGGCCCGCCAGATCCTCTTCCAGGAACCGGCGCATCTCGATGTTGTTGGTCAGGAGGAATCGCCGGCCGTCCGCGGCGACCAGGATGGTGGCCACGCCCGTTTCACCCGAGAGGTCGATCCCGCTCTCGCGCCCGGCAGTGATCCAGGCGAAGTTGGGCCGCTTGGAGAGGAGCACGCCTCCGAGGCGCCGCTCCTCCATCCAGCGCACCAGCCTTTCCATCTTTTCGTCGATTTCGGTGCTCATGGACATCGCAGCCTAGGGCTCGCTCGGGGCCATCCTCAAGCCATCAAATCCTCTCCCCGAGTTGCTCGGGGCTGTCCCCGAGCCACTGAACCCTCTCCCCGAGTTGCTCGGGGCTGTCCCCGAGTCACTGAATCCTCTCCCCGAGTTGCTCGGGGCTGTCCCCGAGTCACTGAATCCTCTCCCCGAGTTGCTCGGGGCTGTCCCCGAGTCACTGAATCCTCTCCCCGAGTTGCTCGGGGCTGTCCCTGAGCCACTGAATCCTCTCCCCGAGTTGCTCGGGGCTGTCCCCGAGCCACTGAATCCTCTCCCCGAGTCGCTCGGGGCTGTCCCCGAGTCACTGAATCCTCTCCCCGAGTCGCTCGGGGCTGTCCCCGAGCCACTAAATCTTCTCCCCGAGTCGCTCGGGTAGACCCGCCGGTTGTTGCCGAGACAAAGTTAGCGCGCATGCCCCTTGTGGGTGCCCTTCCGGAGGGCGGCCACGAGAGCCGCCCCTACCGCTTCCTCTTACGCGGGACGGGAGCAGGAGTGGGCGCATCCTCCGGCGGGTTCTTCGGCACTACCCGGAAGAGGACCACCACGTCGCCGATCTCAACCGCTCCCTGCGCGACCGGCTTCGGTCCATGGAAGGTCGTCTGCACGAAGGATTCCACCTTGCCGAGGACCTCCTGGATCTCCTCCGGCCAGCGGCCGGCGAGGACCTTCTCGTGAGGCTCCGGCCCGGTGGCGCGCTCGTTGGCGAGCGCCTCGGCCTCGACCAGGTCGTACCTGCGGAAGAACTCGCGCCGGGTCACCTCCTGCGAGCCGAGGATCTTCGACAGCGTGCCGAGGGTCGCCTCCTGCCTGCCGTTCTCGATGCGGGAGAGCTGGCCGCGGCCCAGTCCGGCCTCTTCCCCGAGCTGCTCCAGGGTCTTGCCCTTCTCCTTCCGCAGGCGGCGGAGCGTCTCCCCGACGAGGTCGAATTGGTCCACGCGGGAAATCTAGCCGGAGCCGGTGTACTTATCAAGCGTAAGTCATTTCCGGTGAGTGGTTTGCAAGCGGAACACAAGTTCCCTCAGACGGTGAGATGTTTTCTCCGGCCATGCTGACAGACGCTACCGAAGGTACCGATCTCGGGAAAAACCGTTGCCAGGGGAGCCGCTCTGTGATCAGCGCTTCTTGCCCGCCGCTTCATACTCCCGCTCGAATCCGGGCAGAATGGCCTTCACGAACGCGTTCGAGACCAGGCGGACGATGATCGGCCAGGTGCCGGTGTCAGGGTCTTCGATCGTGCCCGAGATGTCCGCGACCGTGGCGACCTGGTCGCGCGGCTTGTTCTCCAGCACGTGGGAGAGCCCGCCCACGATCTTCTCGTAGAGCTTCTTGAGCACCGGCTTCTTCTTGTCCTGCTCCCGGCTGTAGACCTTGACGTCCTTGAACAGCGGCTTGACGTAGCCGTCGATGCGGCTGTTGCGCACCTTCACCTCGGAGTAGACCGAGAAAGTGCCCGAAACCACGTCGAACTTGCCGTAGGCGAGCAGGAGCTCGTTGATCGACGGCAGGCTCGCGCCTTCGATCTGGGCGGTGATGGTGAAGTCCGGCCCCTTCCTGTCGTCACGGAAAGTGGCGTGACCGCTCAAGGCGCCGCTCCCCATGAACTTCCCGGTGACGATCGCCTTGGCCGGCCCCTTGCGGAAACCGGAGGAGATGTTCGTCACCGTGAAGTCCGTGTCGTCGACGAAGACGCGGAAGCGCCGGTCCTTCGCCCAGCTGACCAGGCCGATCCGGCCGTCCTCGACCTCGACACGGTCGATCCGCACCGGCACCTCGGGCGTCGGGTCCTCGGAAGCCTCCTCGATCTTCTCGTCTGCCGTGGTCGTACCTGGGCTATGGGTGTAGTCGAGCCGGAGCTTGTTGACGGTGACGTCGGCGATGTGGACGTCCTTGTGCTTCGGGCCGTACTCGAAGTCCCCATGGGAGGACAGGGCGCCGCCCCGGACGGTCAGGTTCGCCCGGCTGCCGATCTGCCGCAGGCGCTCGAGGGGGACGCTCTCGACCCGGTATTTCGCCTGGAACGCGGGGAACGGCTCGGCCAGGAAGTTGGCATGGCCGTCGAGGACGCCGCGGCCGCTCTCGAAGATCACGCCGTCCGAATGAATCGAGGACGGATAGACGCGGTCCGGCGAGCGGATGTTGCGGATGTTCGCCGCCGCGAAGTTCCAGCGCGAGATGTGCAGGGGGTACTCGGGATCCTCGTCGATGTAGACCAGGTCACCGTTGCGCACCTGGATCATGTTGAACTTGAGCGGGTAGATCGACTCCAGGGCCTGCTGCCACCCGCGGTCCTCGACCTCGATCTCGTCGCGGTCCTCCTTGCGGAGCTGGGCCAGGTTGACGTGCACGCGGGGACGGTCGAAGACGGCATCGGCCACGAGATGGCCGTGCAGGATCTCCCGCCACTCGACGCTGGCCGTCAGGCGGGGCAGGTCCGCGACCGGCGGCTGGGGATTGCCCTGCTGCCGGATGAGGAGCCGCTGGAGGGAGAGCGACAGCCCGAAGGGGCTCAGATGGGCATGCCCGATGCTGACGGTGTAGCCCTTGAGCCTCTGGTTGATCTTCGCTTCGAGGGTCCGCCTGAGGTACTCGTCGAAGCGGCTCGCGATGAAAAAGACCAGCAGGGCGAGGCTTGCGGCGAGCAGGACCCAGAGCAGGCCTCGCTGGCTTCGCGGCTCCCTGGGGCTCTCCCTCGGCGTTTCCTCGGGCTCAGGCTCCGGCGGTCGATGTCTCTCCTTGGGTAGTACTGCCATACCGCCTCCGGCATAGAGTAGAAGCAAGCTTTTTGCCACCCCATGCCCGTCCCCCTCCTTCACCTCATCCACCAAGACGGCTCCCTTGTCGTCGTGGACAAGCCCTCGGGCATGGCGGTCCACCGCGGGTGGTCCCAGGAGAGGTACACGGTCCTCCAGGTTCTGCGCGACCAGCTCGGCCGGCATGTCTATCCCGTCCACCGGCTCGACCGGAGCACCAGCGGCGCGCTCGTCCTCGCCCTCGATCCAGGGACGGCGCGCTCGCTCCAGGCGCAGTTCGAGGCCGGCGAGGTGCGCAAGCGGTATCTGGCGCTCGTCCGCGGCATTCCTCCTGAAGAGGGGACCATCGATCATCCCATCCCCCGCACTCCGGACGGTCCCCGGGTGCCCGCGGTCACCTGGTTCCGAAGGCTGGGCACATTCGAACGGTATTCGCTGCTCGAAGTCATCCCCCGCACCGGACGGCTGCACCAGATCCGCCGCCACCTGAAGCACATCAGCCATCCGCTGATCGGCGACGTGCGCTACGGCAAGGGAGAGCACAACCGGCTCTTCCGCGAGCGCTTCGGCCTCCACCGCCTCGCCCTCCATGCCTTGGAGCTGCGGCTGGCGAACCCGCCCCTCAGCTTCCTCGCTCCCGTTCCCGAAGATCTGGCCGGACCCTTGCGGGCCATGGGGCTCCCCGTGCCGGAATTGTCGTAGTCCCGGCACACACGAATCCCACGAGACCCGCAACAGGCTGGCGACGGCTCGCCGTCAACTCACATCGGGCCAACATGAGTCGACGACGGCCGCCGTCGACTCATGTTGCCTCATCCAAGTTTCCCGTTGCGCCATCTCCGGTGACGACAGCCCGCTGTCAACGGAAGTTGGCGCAACGCCGGGAGAGCTGGCTCATCGCCAGCGACGGCGGCTCATCGCCGACCCGAGTTGACCCGCCGTCAGCAGAAATTGCCTCAGCTCCCGCGGCGACGGGCCGCCGTCGACTCAGATGACCGTCGTCAACTCAAGCTGGCCCATCCCCGGGAAAAACGCCTCAGCTCTGTTGACGGCGAGCCATCGTCAACTGACGCCGGCTCGCCGTCAACTTGCGACGCCCCAACGTCAACTTGGCTGAGCCAACTTTTGCCCCTTCCCTCCCTTGCCGCGGGATCCGGAGCGTCGCCGCCCTTCAACCACGGCAATTAGCTTTGGCGTGCCAGCAGTCAGATGTGATGGAGCAGCACGCTCTTTGAAAACTGAGAGGACGGCCGGTCGCCGGGCCCAAGGACACCGCCGTCCGCCAACTTGAAGGGGACCTGGTCTCCAGGGAAGCCGCGCGTCCCTTTCCAATCGAGGAGAGGACCGGCCGGCTCCGGGGGGAGGCCGGGACGAGGGTGCACACCCCCTCGAAAACCCTCCCCTCCCACCTCGCACAGATTGCACGCGTCCCCTTCCAAGGAGCGAGGTCCGAGCCCGGAACCGGCCTGCTGTACCAGCCAAGCGCTTCGTCGCAGCTCAGAAGCCATCCAGGAAGATGCGTCGCAATTCGTTGCCCTTCGGCACCGAGCAGACCGGCGCCAAGCAGCCATATCGGCCTATGAGATCAATTGCATAAGCATCTAGTGGCTCGTAACGCGCAATCATAGACTATAATCGTGTGCATGAAAAATGCGATGGTGTTGACGCCTGAGGAACAGGTAGAGCTGAGTCGTCGGAATACGAGCCGGACAGGGCGGGCTGAAGATG
>JAXDKG010000011.1:0-23029 GCA_034667225.1 Acidobacteriota bacterium | reverse complement strand
GCGAGCTGCTGCAACGGCCGCGACGAGACCAGGAGGCTTGGCCCGATCCGCGGCGCGAAGAACAGCACCATGAAGATGAAGTGGCCGGCGTAGCGCGCCCACACGATCTGCATGATCGGGTAGTTCGGCGTCAGGTATTTGGCCGAGGCATTCAGCACCGGGATGAATACCGCGACCAGCAGCATGAACAGGACCGCCCGGGGAAGGTCGTCGCGCGGCGCGCGGCGTGGGCCGGCTGGGCGCTTGTCGGAGCTGTCGGTCACGGAAGTCGCATCGCCGGTGGGGCCCTGTCTCGGCGTTCTGATCCGGAGAACTCTGGCTATTGCGCCGCGAGCCCCTAGTCCAGCGCGAATTCGTCCCGGTAGTCGCGCCGCAGCGCCGGGTCCTGCGCTTCCTTCTCGAGCACGCAATTGCCCACGACCAGGAGGTCGATGTCGCTGCCCATGAAGCAGCGGAACGCGTCCTCCGGCGTGCACACGATCGGCTCGCCGCGCACGTTGAAGCTGGTGTTCACGATCACTCCGTAGCCGGTCAGCTTCTCGAACTCCGAGATGATCGCGTGGTAACGCGGGCTGTCCTCCCGGCTCACGGTCTGGATGCGGGCCGAGTAGTCCACGTGGGTGATCGCGGGCACGTCCGACCGCGGCCGGTTGACCCACTCGACTAGCGGGAGGTCCTGCTCGTCCCCTATCTTCGGAACGCGCCGCGGCTCGACCACGTCGGCAACCAGCAGCATGTAGGGGGATGGACGGTCGAGCTCGAAGTAGTCCGAGACCCGCTCTTCCAGGACGCTCGGCGCGAACGGCCGGAAGCTCTCCCGGAACTTGATCTTCAGGTTCATGATCGACTGCATCTTGGGCGAGCGCGCGTCGCCGACGATCGAGCGGCCGCCGAGCGCCCTCGGCCCGAACTCCATCCGCCCCTGGCAGAGACCGATCACGTTCTCCGAGGCGATGAGGCCGGCGATCCGCTTCGGCCACTCTTCCGGGGAGAGCTTCTCGTAGGGATAGCCGAGGCTGTCCAGCCAGGCCTGGGTCGTGTCGTCCGGGAACTCGGGGCCGAGCAGCGCGCCGCGCATGGAGTCGCGGCCAGTCACGGTCCGCGGCTTGTCCAGGGCATTGTGCCAGACCGCGAGGGGAGCGCCCAGGGCGCCGCCGGCGTCGCCGGCCGCGGGCTGGATCCAGATGTCGTCGAAGATCCCTTCGCGCAGCAGGATGCCGTTGGCTACGCAGTTGAGGGCCACGCCGCCGGCCAGGCAGAGGTTGCGTTTGCCGGTGATCTCGCGGGCATGCCGGGCGAGCTTGAGGACGATCTCCTCGGTGACCTCCTGGATCGACCGCGCGAGATCCATCTCCCGCTTGGAGATGGGCGACTCCGGCTGGCGCGGCGGGCCGCCGAACAGCTCGGCGAAGCGGCCGTTCGTCATCTCCAGGCCGTCCATGTAGCCGAAGTAGTCCATGTTGAGGCGGAAGGAGCCGTCCTCGCGGACGTCCACCAGCTCGCGCTTGATGAGGTCGGTGTACACGCCGGGGGCGCCGTAGGGGGCGAGCCCCATCAGCTTGTACTCGCCGGAGTTGACCTTGAAGCCGGTGAAGTAGGTGAAGGCCGAATAGAGGAGGCCGAGAGAGTGCGGGAAGGCGATCTCGCGGATGAGCCGCAGCCGGTTGCCTTCGCCCACTCCGATCGTGGTGGTGGCCCACTCGCCAACGCCGTCGAGGGTGAGCACCGCGGCCTCGTCGAAAGGGGACGGGTAATAGGCGCTCGCCGCGTGCGATTCGTGGTGCTGGGAGAAGTAGATATCTTTACCACCCTGGACGCCGCAGCGCTCCAGGGCTTCCTCGATCTGCGGCGGGATCCAGAGCTTTTCCTTGAGCCAGAGCGGGATGGCCTGGACCGCCGAGCGCAAGCCCCGGGGAGCGACCGCGAGGTAGGTCTCCAGGATGCGGTGGAACTTGAGCAGCGGCTTGTCGTAGAAGGCGACGCCGTCGATACTCCCGCCGATACTGCCGGCTTCGGCCAGGCAGTAGCGCACGGCGTTATAGGGGAACCCGGCATCGTGCTTCTTGCGCGTGAACCGCTCTTCCTGCGCCGCGGCGACGATCCGTCCCGCGTCGACCAGGCAGGCCGCGGAGTCGTGGTAGTAGCAACTGATCCCGAGGAGCTTCATCAGAACTGCTTGCGGTAGGACTCGGCGGTCCAGGGCTTCCCTTCGGTGGAAGTCCAATAGGAGGCCAGCCGCCGGTCGGGGTGCCGGGTGACGGCGAGCTTCCCGCGTGCGCGCAGGAAGAGCCCGACCGGAAGGAACAGGATGTAGTAAAGCAGGGTCATGAGGAGCCAGGTCACGACCGAGCCCACGGCGTGGCCGAAGCGGTCGAGCAGGCCGGCCACCTTGCGGTAAGCCGGCGGCGCTACGAGCGCCAGGAGGGCCAGGGCGAGGGAGACTCCCGCGATCACGTAGGCCAGCCCTGGCCGCCAGTAGTGATATACCACGGCGGCGATCAGCAGGCCGATGAGGCCGCCGATCACGCCCCGCTTGCGGGCGGCGGCGTTTCTCCGGATCTCGTTCTGATCGTCCCCGGTTGCGGTGCGGTTCCAATCCCACACCACGGCCGAGGGGTCTTTCTGAGGCATTGACTCTCCCTGGGGGTCCGATTCGGGTCCCTGCGAACGGCGTATCCTACCGGAACGAGGAAATCCGTGTCGATACCACTCCTGCCCTCTCCTTCGCGCCGGCTGGATCTGCCCGGTTTCCGCCTTGGCCACGGCTCGGACCGGATCGGCATGACCGGGGTCACGGTGATCCTCTGCCCCGACGGAGTGACCGCCGCGGCCGAGGTCCGGGGGACGGCGACCGGCACGCGGCAGTTCGATTCGCTGGTGACGGGTCAGCACATCTCCAGCCGGGCGCACGCCGTGGTCCTGGCCGGAGGCAGCGCCTTCGGATTGTCCGCGGCTGATCCGGTGGTGGATTGGCTCTCGTCCCGGGGGTACGGCTTCCAGACCGGGGTCTCACCCGTGCCGCTGGTGCCCACCGCCATCCTCTTCGACCTGGGCTTTGGAGATCCGGGAGCCCGGCCGGTCCCCAGCCTCGTGGAGCAGGCGCTCGCCTCGGCCTCCGAGGGGGAAGTGGAGGTGGGGAGCGTCGGGTCAGGCACGGGGGCCACGGTGGGCAAGGTGCTCGGCCGGGAGAACGCGATGAAGGGGGGCTTCGGTTTCGTGAGCCTGACCGTCCCGGACGGGATCACGGTCGCGGCGGCGGTGGCGGTCAATGCCTTCGGAGACGTGCGCGGACTGGATGGCCGCATGGTCGCCGGCTGCCGCACGGCGCCGGATTCGATGGAGCTGGCCGAAGCCGACCGGGTCTTGGCCAACCTCCCGCCGGAGACGCCCCATCCCTGGGAGGGGAACACGACCCTGGCCGTGGTGATGACAGATGCCATCCTGAGCAAGGCCACGGCCCTCAAGGTTTGCCAGATGGCATTCGGAGGCTTCTACCGGACGCTGGTCCCGGCCCTCTCGATGGTCGACGGCGATTTGATCGTGACTCTCTCGACGGGCCAGAGGCGAGCCCACGTGCACCAGGTGGGTGTCTTGGCGGAGCGGGCGGTCGCAGAGGCGATTCTGGTGGCGGTGCGCGAGGCGGATGGGTTCGGGGTGCTGCCGGCGGTTCGGGATCTGGGCTAGCCCTTTCCGGTGTACCATGCCCGCAGTCTTCTTCGGGACCTTCATGAAGCGCCGTTTCGACCTTTGGGCATCGCTGCTGCCGATCGTGGTGGCGGGTCTCCTGCTGGTGCTCGCGCCCCGGCTGCCCTGGCTTGCCCCGATCGGGCAACCTTCGCCGGGCCTGCTGCTCGTGCTGATCGCGGCCGGCGTGGCGGCTGCTTCCCATCGTCCGCTCAAGGGGGAGTCGCTCGGGCTCGGCACGATGGTGCTCCCCTCCGCCCTGCTGCTTTCCGGGGCGGGTCCGACGGCTGCCCTCGGGGCCTCATGCTTCGTACTGACCGAGCTCGGCCTGCGGCTCTTGCGGCGCCGGTCGGCTCCGAAGGCGACTGAAAAGCGCGGGCTGCTCCGCATCCTGGAAAGCGCGGGGCGCGTCACTCTGGCGACCCTCGGCGCGGGCGCGGCCTGGGCCGCAATCCGCTTTCTCTGGGGCCCGGCGGGCAGCTTCACCGTCGCGGCCTTCTTCTATCTCTTCATCTGGATCGGGCTGGAGATCGCCGACCGCAAGATCCGGCAACAGCCGCTCCGCCTTCCGCTGCCCGCCTTCGCCCTCGATGCCGTGGGCTGGGTTCTCGGCGGGTTCGTGGCCGTGGCGGGATCTGCGGGCGGCTGGGGCCTGGCCAGTGCCCTGCTCGCCGGACTGGCCCTTCTCATCCTCGAGGCGGCGCGCAACGGGTTTCTCCTGGAGCGGTCCAGCCATCGCATCACCGACCTCGAGCGCCTGGGGCGTGCCGGCGATCGCCTGGGAGTGAAGGAGGCGGAGCTGGTCCAACTCGTGAAGCGGATCCGCGACGAGAGCGCCAAGGTCCTGCCGTACCACTGGTACCACTTCGAGGCGCTCGCTTCCGGGGCGCAGCTCCGGAGCTGGTGGTCGCGTCCCGAAGGCGATCTGGAGGAGGGGGTCCCCGATCCGGGCAACTACGCGCCGGTCCTCCCCGGCTTCCACCGCCGCGCCGCGTGGCAGATCGTGGAGCGCCAGCTCCGGTCCTCCGGCCGGATCGTGGCCCGGGTGCGCTTCTGGTGTGATCCCCGCAAGCTGGACCCGAAGGCAATCGACCTGCTCGACCTGCTGATCCCCCAGGCGAGCCTGTCGGTCCAGCGCTGCTTCGCGGATCAGGAGGCCCAGGAGGACCCGCTCACCGGCGCGCTCCTGCGCCGCGCCTTGGAGCCCCGGCTCAACCAGGCGTACAGCCGGGTCCTTCAGAACGGCGGCGCCATGTCCCTGATCCTCTGCGACATCGACCACTTCAAGCGGATCAACGACACCTTCGGCCATGCCGTGGGCGACCGGGCACTCGTCGCGGTCGCGGAGGTGCTCAAGGGGAGCCGGCGGGATGGGGACCTCTGCTGCCGCTACGGCGGCGAGGAGTTTCTCCTCCTGGTGGATGGGATCGGTGGCGAGGACGCTCTGAGCATGGCCGAGCGGCTGCGCCGAAGCGTGGAGGAGCTCGCCTTCGAGGTGGAAGGCCAGCGGGTGCCGCTCACCTTCAGCGCCGGGGTGGCCAGCTTCCCCGACCTCTACATGAAGTCCGCGGCCGAGCTGATCCTGTTCGCGGACGAGGCGCTCTACGAGTCCAAGCGCCGGGGCCGCAACCGCTGTCTCCTCGACCTCGGCCAGGGGAAGTACTTGGATGCCGAGGGGAGCGTCCTCACCTCGGGCGAGGCGGCCACGGCGCAGGTGCCTCCCCGGATCTTTGCGTGAGGGTAGAGCTATGACAGAGATTACGGACGACCTGCTGCAGGAGATCCGCCTCGCCGAGGAGCAACTGGCAAAGGGGCAGGGAGTTCCTCATGAAGAGGCTCGCACGCAGGTGCTCGAATCACTCGGGCGGGCATCGTGCAGCCTTCACCCCTCGCGCAAGCTCCAGCGCAAGCCATCGAAGGGCTAGCGGCTGTTCCGCAAGCTCCAGCGCCAAGCGCTGGAGGTCGAGCGGCGATCCCGCGAGCTCCAGCGCGAGCGACCGGGTGCTAGCGGCTGCCTCGGGGAGTCGGTCAGCTGCCGCGCAGGGTCGGCCACGAGCCTCCGGAGGTCGAGCTGCTACCGCCGGACCCCGGGCGGCAACGCGCGAAGGTCGGGTGCGTTCGACGGAGGTCGAGCGAACGCGCCGGAGCTCGAGCGAGACCCGCTGGGGGCTGAGCGGGACCCTCTGGAAGTCGAGCGAAGCGCTCTGGAGGTCGAACGGCAGCGCCCGAGACTGAGCGAAACGCGCTGGAGGTCGAGCGAGGGGTGGTGGAGGTCGAGCGGCCGGCGCTGACGGCACGCTCCTTGCCCCTCTCTCCAGGCATGGAGGCGATCATCCTCGTCGGCATCCAGGGCGCGGGCAAGTCGAGCTTCTATCGGGAGAAGTTCTTCAACTCCCACATCCGGATCAACCGGGACATGCTGAAGACGCGGTACCGCGAGGCTCTGCTCGTTCAGGCGTGCATTCTGGCCAAACAGCCGTTCGTGGTGGACAACACCAATGTGCTGGCCTCGGAGCGGGCGCGGTACATCGAGTCGGCGCGGGAGGCCGGGTTCCGGGTGGTGGGCTACTTCTTTCCTCCGGACATCCGCGCTTCGATCGCGCGCAACAAGAAGCGGACGGGCAGGGAGGTCATCCCCGTGCCGGGGCTCCTCGGCACGGCCAAGCGGCTGCAGGAGCCTCAGCAGGGCGAGGGGTTCGACCGCCTCTATGTCGTCCGGCTCACCGAGGGGAACGAGTTCGTGGTCGAAGAGTAATCGGCCAGGACGGGGGGCTTCGCGTCTGGATCTTCGAGCAGGCGGAGAGCCGCTTCGATGACCGCGTGCTGGCGCGGCGGATCGTTCGGACGGTCGAGCGGATAGCCGTGGGGGAAGGGGACGAAGAGGGCGCGCGGCGGCCGGACCTCCTCGGCGACTTTCCTCAGGAGGATCAGGGTCACGGTGGAGATCCCCTGGCGTTCGAGCTCGGCTGCTACCAGACTCACGGTCTGGTTGCACATCGGTCAGACGGGGACGAGGAGCGCCACGTCCACCCCGTCTTCCACCAGCCGGCGGGCGGCTTCAGGGGCGTGATCGCGGGTTAGCCTCCCCGGTGCGGTGATCGAGCCCATGAAGGAGAGATGGCGGTGGTTCAGCGCGCCGATCCGGCCCCGCTCCACCAGCTCCCGCGCCCGGTCCAGGGGGAAGGCGAGGTTCGGGTCCCGGTCCATCCCCTCGTGGTCGAAGCTCTGGCTCTTGTGCGTGTCGATCAGGGTGGAGAGGTCAGCGTCCGTCGGGATCTCGCGGAAGCTGCCGTCGCCTCCGGCCAGGGTCCTCTGGAAGGGCTCCTGCCCGGGGAGCACGAATCCCGCGCTGGAGACCAGGGCCAGCCGGCTTTCAGACAGCGGCTTGCGCAGTGGCGTCCAGGGGACCGGATCGATCCGCCGCCAGCGGTATCCCTTGAGGAACAGCCGGACCGGAACGCTGAGCTCGTCTTCAGTGGCCAGGCCGGGTCTCCAGGCGCGCCTTGCGGATGAGCACGGGCTCCTTGGGCTCGTGGAAGGCGACGTTCCCCTCCAGGAACTTCTCGTTGACCGGGACCGCGCCGATCTTTGCCAGGACGTCCATCCCCTCGATCACCTGGCCGAAGACGGTGAACCGGCCATCCAGATGGGGCCGCGGGGCGAGACAGACGTAGATCTCGGTGCTGCCGGTGTTCGGATCCTTGTCGTGCGCCAGTCCCAGGGCTCCGGCGACGTGCGGGTGCGAGTTGAACTCGTCCGGCACGGTGGGCCGGCCGCTCTCGCCGCCATCTCCGGTCTGGATGACGTGCCCGGCGACCACGCGGTAGAAGGGCTTGCCGTCGTAGAACCCCTCCTTGACCAGCGCCTTGAAGTTGGCCACGGTCTTGGGCGCGTCACTCTCGAACAAGCGGAAGACCATGGTCCCCAGGCTCGTCTCCAGGACGGCGACTTCGCTCTGGGGCGGCGGCGGGGTTTGAGCGGAGAGGCTGGCGGCAAGGAGCAGGGTGAGGAGGGCGAGAGCTGTCTTCATGACTGCCACTCTAGGGCAGCGGCAGCAGCGGGGTCCAGTCCCACTCGGGACATTGTCCTCCGAGAGGGGACATCTCCTGGCGCTCGGTCATCCGGTCTAGCGGCTCGGCTGCACGGCGGAGACTGTCGTACTCGGCCCGGTTGTTGCGCACGGCGTCGGCAAGCCAGGAGGGTTTTTGGTCGGCGGCGAGATCTCCGGCCACATCCAGGGGGAGGAAGAAGGCGTCCTCGGGCCGCTCCAGGATGCCGCAGGCCGCGGCTTGGCGGGCGAAGGCGTGGTAGGTGGGTGCGAGGCGGTCGAGCGTGGCGCGCCAGGCCTCCCGGAACCGGCCCCGGTAGCGGTCGTGCCCGGCGACCGCCGCGGTTTCCAGCGCTCTCCTCGCCGACTCGGCCCGTTCCGGGGTCCCGGCCCAGGAGGATTCGAGGAGGTCGGGCGGGCCGAACAGGGAGAGCTCGGCCCGGCCCCGGGTCCGCAGATTCCAGGCCGCCCGGCTGAGGACAGGGGGCACGTCCTCGCCGGCCGCCCGCGCCGCCCGCCGGTTGATGCCCGCGATCAGATCGGAGAGCAGGGCGTCCCCGACTCGGGGGAGCAGCCGCGTGAGCGTCGAGCGGAACTGCTGCCAGAGCTGCTCGGGTGTCTCATCCCCGCGCAGGGTCGAGGGCCGGCGTGGAGGCGGCCGAAAACGCAGGAGCCGGACCCGGTGGAACGCCAGCGCCGAGCCCAGCTTCTGGGGGATGGCGGGGTACTGCGCCGCGCCCTCGGGCTCCAGCAGCGCGCCGAGCACCTCCTGCCCGCCGACCACGTCGGCCAGCAGGGGGCGGAGATCCTTACCGTAGAGGTAGAGCCGCAGCCGGATCGTCTTCACCGGCGGAGCGTCGGGCAGGGGGAGCCCCAGGTGGTAGAGGGCGTAGCGCAGGCCCGTCCCCACTCCGTGGCGGAGCAGGGTCACCCCGAGATGCGACAGGGGGGGCATCGGCCCCGGGGTCAGGAGGGCCCGGCTGTACGCGGGCCGCTCTTCGTAGAGGCCGATATGTTCCGGCTGTGCCTGCATGTTGACGCTCTCCGGCCCGATAAGGTAGCACGGAGAAAGGACTTAAAGGACAACAAGGACCTAAAGGACCATGCGACAATCCATGCCGTGACCGACCTCGCCCTGCCCACCGCTCTTTCCCTGGCCGAGCCTGAGCGCCCGGCGCGGGTATCGCTCGGCTCCCGGATGCGGCCCACTTCCGATCCCGACGAGATCCTCGATCTCTTCGTGGACTGGGCCTCCGAGGCCGGGTTCGAGCTCTACCCGGCTCAGGAGGAGGCTCTCCTGGAGATCATGGCCGGCCGGCACGTCATCCTGAACACCCCGACCGGCTCGGGCAAGTCGTTGGTCGCGCTCGGCCTTCACTTCAAAGCCCTGTGCGAGGGGCGGACCTCTTTCTATACGAGCCCGATCAAGGCGCTGGCCTCCGAGAAGTTCTTCGCCCTCTGCGACGAATTTGGGGCCGAGAATGTGGGCATGCTCACCGGGGATGCCAGCATTAACCCCGATGCCCGGGTGCTCTGTTGCACGGCCGAGGTGCTGTCCAACATGGCGCTGCGCCGGGGGGACCGCCTCGACGCCCCCTACGTGGTCATGGACGAGTTCCACTACTACTCCGACCCGGAGCGGGGCGTGGCCTGGCAGATCCCCCTGATCGTCCTCCCCCGCACGTGCTTCCTTCTGATGTCCGCCACCCTGGGGGACGTTAGCGGGATCGCCGAGCACGTCCGCCGCCGGACGGAGATCGAGGTCTCCCTCGTCACCTCTGAGCAGCGGCCGGTCCCCCTTGACTTCGACTACCGGGAGACGCCGCTCCACGAGACGGTCGAGTCCCTGCTGGAGACGGCGAGGTCGCCGATCTACATCGTCAACTTCACCCAGCGGGAGTGCGCCGAGCTGGCCCAGTCCCTGACCAGCATGAAGATCTCCAGCCGCGAGGTGCGCGAGCGCATCCGCGAAGCCATGGGGGGCGTGCGGCTGGATACCCCGTACGGCAAGGAGTTCCGGCGCTTTCTTTCCTTCGGGATCGGGGTGCACCACGCGGGCCTCCTGCCCAAGTACCGGCTCCTCGTCGAGCAGCTCGCGCAGCAGGGTCTGCTGCGGGTGATCTCCGGCACCGACACGCTGGGAGTCGGGGTGAACATCCCGATCCGCACGGTGCTCTTCACCCGCCTGGCCAAGTTCGACGGCCGCAAGGTCTCTCTCCTCTCGGTGCGGGACTTCAAGCAGATCGCCGGCCGGGCCGGGCGCAAGGGGTTCGATACCGAGGGGAGCGTGGTCGCTCAGGCGCCGGAGCACATCATCGAGAAGCGCCTGGCCGAGCGCAAAGGGAAGAAAGGACAGGCGAAGTCAGCCGCCAAGGGGGAGGTCACCTGGACTCAGGAGACCTTCGACAAGCTGATCACCCGGCCGCCGGAGACCCTGAAGTCCCGTTTCCGTGTCACTCACGGCACGGTCCTCGACCTCCTCCAGCGTGATGCCGAGCTCGACGACCCGGACCTGCGCAACTTCGACTCCCTGCGCGACCTCATCAGCCACTGTCATGAGGAGGAGGGGTCGAAGGCCCGGCATCTCTCCCAGGCGGCGGTCCTGGTGCGTTCGCTCTACCGCGCCGGGATCATCCGGATGAAGCGGGACAAGGTGGGCACCTACCTCTGGGCGGTGGTGGCCGAGGACCTTCAGTGGGACTTCTCCCTCCATCACGCCCTGTCGCTCTACCTGGTGGAGACGGTCGGGCAGCTCGAGGCCGACTCCGAGACCTACGCGCTCGACCTGATGACCCTGGTCGAGTCGATCCTGGAGGACCCGGACGTCATCCTCCGCAAGCAGGTGGACAAGATCAAGGGGGAGCTGGTCGCGCAGCTCAAGGCGGATGGCATCCAGTACGAGGAGCGGATGGAGCGGCTGGAGGAGATCACGCATCCGAAGCCGCTCTCGGACTTCCTCTACGGCACCTATAACCGCTTCCGGGGGGAGCACCCCTGGGTGGGCGGGCACGACGTCCATCCGAAGTCGATCGCCCGCGAGATGTACGAGGGGTACATGTCGTTCGCGGACTACGTGAAGAAATACGGCCTCCAGCGCAGCGAGGGGGTGCTGCTGCGCTACCTCTCGCAGCTCTACAAGACGCTGGACCAGAGCGTGCCCGAGTACGCGAAGACGGCCGAGGTCTGGGATGCCCTGGGCTACTTCCGGGCGCTGATCCACCACACGGACACGAGCC
Source organism: Acidobacteriota bacterium (assembly GCA_034667225.1). GTDB lineage: Bacteria > Acidobacteriota > Thermoanaerobaculia > Multivoradales > UBA5704 > DATMER01. The sequence goes on along the minus strand of JAXDKG010000011.1, from coordinate 12,061 downwards.
TCCTGGAAGAGTGGGAGAGCCTGCTCCACCCCGAGCTTCGCCTGATGCGCCTGCAGCGCCACCAGGCCGCCGAAGCGCTCTGGCTCAAGCAGCTCCTCGCCGACCCCAAGGCCTTCGCCGCGAGGATGAGGGCCGAGCTGCACCTGCTGGTCCGTGCCCTCGCCGAGAAGGAGTGGGAGGACGCCTCCGCGGCGGTGCTCCAGGACCCGGACGATCCCTGGACCCCGGAGCGTTTCGAAGAGTCGATGAAGCCCTTCTACGAGGAGTACGGCGAGCTGGTCTTCACCCCCGAAGCCCGCCGCCACCAGCACACCCACATCCGCGAGGTGGACGAGCGCGTCTGGGAAGTGGCCCAGACGATCCTCGATCCCCAGGGCGACAACTTGTGGGCTGTGCAGGGAATCGTGGACCTGCGGGACCCGGATGTGATGGACGGCCCGCTGGTGAAGGTGGCGCGGGTGTCGGCGTAGGTCCGGAGTCAGAAGAGGAAGTCAGCGATCTGGCTGCCGACGGCGATCCCCTCTACGTACTTGAAGTGAGGGTCGTACGTGAACACGGCCAACCCATGCTGTAGTGCGGTGGCAGCGATCCACATGTCGTTCGTCGGAATCGGTTTCCCCCGTCGCCTCAGGCTCGCATAGACCCGGCCGTAATTCTCGGAGGTCCGTTCGTCGACGGAGAACACCGTAACCCCGTCCGCACCCAGGAATACTGTCAGGGCCTCGCGGTTGGAGGCTTCTCGCGTGCCAGCCGCGAACCCTCCAAGCAGCTCACCCAGAATGACCGTATTGAGGCCGACAAAGGGGGCGTGCCGGATGATCTCGACGGCTTCCGGCAGACCTTCCCGGAAAGCAGCATACGCGTTGGTATCGAGGAGAATTCCCTTCAGCGCCACAGATCCTGGTCCACCCGGCTGAAATGCTCCGTGGCTTTCCGAAACTCCGCGGCTTCCTCCGCGGTCCAGGTTCCCGCGAGATCGTCCAAGTCACGATAGACAGGAAGGCCCCTCTCATGGCCGATACTCTGACGGATGAGATCCTTCAAAACCGCCTGCTCCTCAACGCCGCGCCGTTTCGCTTCGTGAGCGATCCAGGCCGCGCTCGCCTCGTCCAAGTCTCGGATGGTGATCGTTCTAGGCATCGCGGGCTCTCCTCCCAGCTTATTGTACCGGCTCCGCGCTCAAGATGGCGGACATCCAAATCGCGGGCGAGACATTCCGATCCGGAGCTTCCGGGCGGTGGGAAGTGAGCTCCGCACGGTGGAAACCGACTTCCGGGAGCAGGTAAGTCACTTCCGAGCGCAGGAAAGTGAGTTCCCGGCCACAGGTAAATGACTTCCGGGTGCAGGTAAGCGACTTCCGGGCAGTCGGAAGTGAGATCCGGACGCCGGGAAGTCATTTCCGGGGCGCGGGTAAGTGACTTCCTGGTGCAGGTAAATGACTCCGAGACGCAGGTAAGTAACTCCGGATGCCCCGGAAGTCAGAGGAAGGCGCCTGTGCAGGGCTATGCAGCGGAGGCAGCGAACTGAGCAACCCACTGTCGTTGCTCGTCCGTATCCGGTATACATGGTCGAACTTCCGTGCAGGAGTACTAAGGCATGTCGCGCGCGGGGGGAGCCGTCCGGCCCCCCCGCCTTTGAGATTCGCGGCTCAGTTGCCGGAGGGAGCCGCCGTCGCGACGGTCATGCCCTTCGCCTCTTCGTAGCAGGCCGAGGCCGCCGGGCTGTCCTTCTTCAGGCCTAGGGCCATCCAGCAGGCATCCATCGCGCCCTTCCGGTTGCCCTTCTCGATCGACATCATGCCGATGGCCACCAGCGCGTCATGGTTCGGTTGCAGCGCGTTGGAGCTCTGGAACTCGGCCCAGGCCTTGTCCAGGAGCTTCGCCTTCTTCTTGGCGTCCGTCTCCTTGTCGGCCTTGTCCTTAAAGCGCAGACCCCTCGCGAGATGGTCGGCGGATTTTACCTGCGGATCCTTGTAGTTGCCGCCGAAGTCGGTGTTCGTGCCGACGCCCCGGTCTCCGGTCGGGCTTCCGAATTGCGCGCTCGCCGGAATGGCAAGCCCCAGGGTCAGGACCGCGACGACGCAGAGCTTCTTGAAGGTGTTCATGACAGGCTGTCTCCTTTGGTGAGATCTTGCAACTTCTGTTATACGGATGCAAGGGTGAATTTGTTGAGGCTCATCGCGCCGGCACGTCCACGGCTCCGGCGATCTCGACCCCCTTCGCCGCCCGGGGGGCGAGATGGATGGACTGCGGCAGGTGGCGGCCCTCGATCCAGACGATGCGCTGCCGGTTCAGGGCCGTCCGCACCTTGTGGAAGGCGCGTTCGAGGCTCGCGGTGTCGTAGATGATGGTGGTCTCGCCCCAGGCCTTGCGGCGCGTGGCCTCCTCGTTCAGGGTCCAGACGAAGAGGGGGACCCGGATGGCGGAGAGGTAGCGCCGGACGGCGGCGGGATCGTAGAGGCTGGCGTCCTTGGAGTCGTCCACGACGAGCACGACCGCGCGCCGATGCGCGCCTCCCATGGCATGGAGGCCGGCCACGGCCACGGCATCGCCGGGACGCGCCGGCCCATTTCCCTGGGGGAAGGAGCCCGCGATGAGATAACGGCGCAGGCCGTCCTGGCCTGGGAAGTGCTGAGACAGGTCGAAGAGGCTGGAGCGGGTTTCGCCCCCCTGGAAGCCCTTGGGATGGATGGAGACGATCCGCAGAAGGTCGCCCTTTTCAAGGGGCAGGGGGGACGCGGGCTGGATGGCGGTGGGCCTGAGCCGGGCCTTCACGAGCTCCGCCTCCGGCACCCGCACCAGGTAGAGCTCGGCGGGCCCGTCGTCCACGGCCACGACCTCGAGCGGGGCGCCGTCCTCCTTGACGAACCAGCCCTGGAGGTCGGCCGCGCGCTGCCGGGCCTTCAGCCCCTCGACCGGCACGGCGGTCAGCTCGGTATGGGTCTCGCCCGCCTCGCCGCCGAAGATCAGGTCCTTGCGCGCCACGATGTTGGATGGAAAGCGCAGCTCGGCCGTGAGCACGTGCGTCGAGCCGGGATCGTAGGCGGGGAGGCTCGCCCGGCGGTCGCCGTCGAGCTGGAGCTCCTGGCCGTCGAGGGTGAGGGTGGTCTGGACCGGCGGCTCATGGGTGAGCCGCTCCCAGGAGAGCCGCACCGTGCGGGGACCTTCGAGGGCGATCTCCACCTCGGCGGGCGGGCGCGGCATGTTGATTCCCTGACGCGTGCGGGTGATCTCCTTGCCGGAGGCGTCCAGAGCGCGGGCGACGAGCTCGTGCGGGGCGAGGTCGGGCCCGAAATCGATGTTCCCCTTCCAGGGTGGACCATTCAGGCGCTGCGCCACGGCGCCATCCAGCAGGACCTCGATCGACGCGGCCGGTCCGCTCACGGAGAGCTCGAACGGCTGGACTCCGGAAGTCAGTCCCAGGAACAGGGTCAAAAACGCGATATGCATCAGATCCTCCGTCCTCCAGACTGGTCGTGTGCCCCCCTGAAACCTGTACTTTCGCACCTGATTGCGATTGCGATGCCTGCCTCTGCGGAAGCGTTCCGGAAATGCCCAAAACCCTTGTCCGGCCGATGTTTAGCCTTTCTGGGGAAGAAGCGGAGGCGCGGAGCAGGGCGGAGCCGATGTCCTCCGGAGAGGTCGATTCAGACCTCGTCAGGTTGCAGGGGTGAGGAAGTACCCGCTTTCCCGCCGCGAAGCACTCTCTTGGGTGAGACTCTCTCGCAAATTTCAAGGAGGAAGAATGTCGCGCAAGACTTTGGCAGTATCGGTTTTGGCTTCGCTGGCTCTCGCTTCGCTGTCGCTGGCTCCCCGGGCGTTCGCCATCACCTATGGCGTGCCGGACGGCGGCGATCATCCGAACGTGGCAGGTGTGATCCTCGAGGACGGGGGTGAGAAGTTCCTCGTGTGCACGGGCACGCTCATCTCCCCGACGGTGGTCCTCACCGCGGCGCACTGCATCTTCGACGGTCTCCCGTACTTCGTCAGCTTCGACCGGGAGATCACGGCCAGCTCGAAGCTCTACGCGGGCACGCCGCACGTCCATCCGGCCTACTCGCAATCCCAGAGCGACCCGCACGACCTGGCGGTGATCGTGCTGAACAAGGCGGTCAAGGGGATCACGCCGGCCGCCCTGCCCTCGGCCGGGCTGTTCGACCGCATGGCGGCCGACCACACGCTCCATGCGCAGAAGTTCACGGCCGTGGGCTACGGCCTGCACGAGCCGAGCACCGGCGGGGGGCCTCACACCTTCGACGACAACAACGAACGCTGGCGCGCGGTGTCGGAGTTCAACTCGCTGACCCAGGCCTGGCTGCGGCTGTCGCAGAACCCCGCGACCGGCGACGGCGGGACCTGCTATGGCGACTCCGGCGGTCCGAACTTCCTCGGCGCCGGCAACAATGAGACATCGATTATCGCCGCAGTCACGGTCACCGGCGATGCGTTCTGCCGCGCTACCAACGTGACCTACCGGCTCGACACAGTGTCGGCCAGGGCCTTCCTCGGCCAGTTCGTCACTCTGCCCTGATCAACCTCTCAATTCCAGCCCGCTCACCAGGATCGTCGGAGCTCCGATCATCCCGGCGAGCGGCTGGAAGGTGAGGTCCCGTCCGACGCCCGCGATCCCCTGAAGAAAGTCGCCGATGCCGCCGCAGAGCCAGGCCCGCGCGACGGGCGCGCTCGCCCGGCCGGCCTCGACCGCGAAGCCGCAGACGGGCAGGGCGAAGGTGCCCGCGCCGAGGTCGAACCGGCCGCCGCCCGTGACATCGATCAGGTAATAGCCCTGGGACATGGAGCCCAACAACGAGGCCACCGGGATACGCGGGTCCGGCTTGAGATAGAGGTGGGTGGGTCCTGCGGCGGGAAGATCGCGCCATCCCGGCCGGCCCGTGCACCCGGAAGCGGCGCCCATCCCCGGGTGCGACTCCGCCTGCCACCAGGTGAGGAGAGGCTGCCGGAACACCCCTTCCTCGACCAGGACGATCTCGCGGGTGGGCACGCCTTCGCCGTCGACCTGTGCTTCGAGGGCTCCTCCAGGCAGTCGGCCGTTGTCGATCAGAGTCAGCCGCTCGCTGCCGATCTTGCCGCGCCGGTCGCGCAGGCCGGCGAGGAGGGTTCCCGCCCGGGGACCCACCAGCATCGGGAGCAGGCCGCAGAGGAGCCGCGCCACAATCGGGGGCGCGAGCAGGAGCTCGCCATGGTCGCGGTCCGGGGGAGCGCCCTGGGCGGAGACGGCGAGGCGGTCGGCCAGCCGGCGCGCCAAGGCCGTGGGATGGAACCGGCGCGCCTCCCGGGCCGAGAGGTAGACCGATGCCGACGACCGGCCGGGACCGGCAGCCTCCAGGTGGAGGGTCGCGAGCCGGGCACGGATGCGGGCGCGCACCCCCCGGCTGTTGACGACCTCGCTCTCGCTCGATCCGTCCTCCAGCGCGGCGCGGAGCAGCCGGGCCCCCGGCAGCTCGGAGGCGAGCTCCCGGCCGAGGCTCTCCAGGAGCTTGAGCCCCTCGCGCTCGCCCACGAGCGGAGCGTCGAGCTCGGAAGGCTCGCTCCACGGCGCCGTCTCCGCGGAGGGCTCGGGCAGGCGCAGAGGCCGGCCGGTCGCCTCGGGCCAGGGCCATCCCGGGAGCGGCTCCCCCGTCCCGGCGGCGAAGAACGACCGGCGCGGATCGCCGGCGCGCACCGCCCAGCCCTGCTCCTGGCTGAAGACGGAAGAATCGGTGTGCGGCGTGACTTCCAAACGGCGGGAGCGGCCCCGCTTGGCGAAGACCTCCACGTCCGGCATGCCGCGCCGCATCAGCGCGACCATGACTTCGTCGAGAAGTGGCGCCGCCATAGTCATTTTGGTCGAGCCAGGATTGGTCAAGCCGGGGGTGGTCAAGCCGACTCCCCCTCGGGAACGATCTCGACGCCTTCCAGGCGCACGGTCGGAGCCGTGGCCCAGACCGGCAATTTCTGTCCCCCCTTGGCGCACCAGCCTGCTCCGGCCGGCCGGGCCTCCCGGCCCACGGCGGTGACGCGGGTCAGCAGGTCGGCCACCCGGCCGCGGAGCACGCAGGGGCCGACCGTGTCGCCCAGGGCACCGCGGCGGATGCGCCGGGCAAAGGGAAGGTGGAGACGGAACTCGCCCGAGAGCGGATCGAGCGCGCCGCGGCTCGCCTCCTGGAGATAGAGGCCGCCGTCCGCATCGGTCAGCAGGTCGTCGTCCGTGGCATCCCCGTGCAGCATCTCCAGGTGGGTGGACCGGGGTCCCGGAGGGAGGTGCCGGGTGCCGCGGCGTCCCGCTCCCGGCACGAACACGGGAGAAGTCCGCGCCCAGAGGAGGTCGGCGAGCGGCTGCTCCACGACTCCGCCGCGCAGGAGCCAGCGGCGGAACACGGCAGAGCCCTCGTCATCCGTGGTCCGCCGGACCCCGGCCGGTGCCGCGGCCGGATCGTCGAGCACGTCGACCGAGGGGGCAGCCATCGAAACTCCCACTGCCGCTTCCGGGTTTCCCCCTTGGGCGAGGACGTCGGCCTCCAGGGCGTGGGCAACCGCTTCATGAAGAAGGACAGCCATGGCGGCCGGCGCCAGGATCGCGGTCCCCCGGTACGGTTCGGGCGAGGACGCCTGCCGGGCACGGAAGAGGTGGACGAGGGAGGCGGCGAACCCTTCCAGGGCATTGGCGTCGAGCCGCGGATGGATGGCGCCGTGCCCTCCCCAGGTGGTCTGGGCCTGAAGGCTGTAGAAGGTCTCGGTCTCCTGGCCGGCGACGAGGCGCGACCCTACGACCTGGACCCAGCGCCGATGGCGCCGGACCGTCAGGCGGGAGGGGAACCCGACGTGATGGGAGCGGACCGCGCGGGAGAGCGCTTCGGGGATGCCGACCAGCTCGGCCGCGGCGCGGGGATCGGGCTCGAACGGCGGCATGCGGAAGGCCGGCTCCGGGTAGGTGGCGGAGGGCAGGGCGCGCGCCACCTGCCGCAGGGCCTCGGCGAACGGCTTGGCGTCGATGTTGTCCCGGGCCGCGAGCCAGGTATGACCCTCGCGGGAGAGGCGGATGGCGAACCCCTCCTCCCGGCGCACACGCAGGCCGGGCCCCTCGTCCTCGGGAGGCAGCTCGGCCTCCTCGCGCCGCTCGAAGAAGGCATCCACCACGTCATCGGGCTTCTCGGCGATCTGGGAGAGGGTGCGGGCGACGGCGGCGGTGTCCAGCTCGGAGAAAGGCATCCAAGCGATTGTATGCGATAGACTCCCCCTCCTATGGCCCCAACCCAGGCGATCGACGAGCTCCGGAGCCGGCTTGCGGCGGCCGGGCGCGGCGGCGGTGAAGACCGCATCCGCAAACAGCACGAGGCGGGCAAGCTCACGGCGCGCGAGCGCGTCGAGCTCCTGCTCGATGCCGGCTCGTTCGTCGAGGTCGATGCCCTGGTCACCCACCGCTGCACCGATTTCGGCATGCAGAAGCAGAAGGTCCCGGGCGACGGGGTCATCTGCGGCTACGGCACGGTCGAGGGCCGGCTGGTCTACCTCTTCGCCCAGGACTTCACCGTCTTCGGCGGCTCGCTCTCCGAGACCAACGCCCAGAAGATCTGCAAGATCATGGACCTGGCGGTCGAGAACGGCGCGCCGGTCATCGGGCTCAACGACTCGGGCGGCGCCCGCATCCAGGAGGGGGTCGCCTCCCTCGGCGGCTACGCCGACATCTTCCTGCGCAACACCCTCTCCTCGGGTGTCGTCCCCCAGATCAGCGCGATCATGGGACCCTGCGCGGGCGGCGCGGTCTACTCGCCGGCGATCACCGACTTCACCGTGATGGTCGACGAGACCTCGCACATGTTCGTCACCGGCCCGGACGTCGTGCACGCCGTGACCGGGGAACGCGTGACCGCGCAACAGCTCGGCGGCGCGGCCACCAACAGCGAGGTCGCCGGCAACGCCCACCACCGGGCCGTCGACGAGCACGACGCGATCGAATGGGTCCAGACCCTGCTGGGCTACCTGCCTTCGAACAACCTCGACCCCGCGCCGGAGTACGCCGACGACACCGATCCCGAGCTCACCGCGGCGGACCTGGAGCTCGACCGGCTGGTCCCGGACTCGCTGAACCAGGCCTACGACATGACCGAGGTGATCGCGCGGCTGGTCGACGACGGCGACTTCACCGAGATCCACAGTGCCTTCGCGCCCAACATGATCTGCGCCTTCGCCCGGATCCAGGGCCGTTCGGTCGGCGTCGTCGCCAACCAGCCCCGCCACCAGGCGGGCGTGATCGACATCAACGCGTCCGAAAAGGCCGCGCGGTTCGAGCGGTTATGCGACGCGTTCGGCATCCCGCTGCTCACCCTCGCCGACGTCCCCGGTTACCTGCCCGGCGTGGACCAGGAACGCGGCGGGATCATCCGCCGCGGCGCGAAGCTGATCTACGCCTACGCCGAGGCGACCGTGCCGAAGGTGACCGTGGTGACCCGCAAGGCCTACGGCGGCGGTTACGCCGTGATGGGCTCCAAGCACCTCGGCGCCGACGTCAACATGGCCTGGCCGACCGCGGAGATCGCGGTGATGGGCGCGGAAGGCGCGGTGCAGGTGCTGCACCGGCGTGCACTCGCCGCCCTGCCCGCGGCGGAGCAGGCCACCGCCCGGCGGCGCCTCACCGAGGAGTACCGCGAGCGCCACGCGAGTCCTTACCTGGCCGCCGAACGCGGCTACGTCGACCAGGTCGTCGCACCGTCGCGGACCCGCCTGCAGGTGGCCCGCGCGCTGCGCACGCTCCGGACCAAACGGCAGACCCTGCCGGCCAGGAAGCACGGGAACATCCCCCTGTGAGAACGGAGAACAGATGAAGCTCCAGCGGGCCGGACTGGCGGCCCTTCTCACGGCCGTGCTGATCGGCGCGAGCACGGCGTCGGTGGCCGCCGCGGCCCCGGTCACCGCCGACGACGGCGCGAAGGTGACCCAGGAGACGTGGCTGGACGCGCGCACCGTCGACCTGAAGATCAGCTCGCCCGCACTGGGCACCACCGGGATGGTCCGGCTGATCGTGCCGGCCGGGTGGCAGGCGCAGCCGGCGCGGACCTGGCCGACGCTCTACCTGCTGCACGGCTGCTGCGAGCCGGTGGACTACAAGTCCTGGGACCAGTTCACCGACGTCAAGGCGTTCACCGCGAACAAGGACGCCATCCTGGTGCTGCCGACCGACGGCGCGGCCGGGATGTACACCAAGTGGTGGAACTTCGGCCTGAAGAGCACGCCGGACTGGGACACCTTCCACACCGCCGAGGTCCGCCAGATCGTCGAGCGGGGCTACCGCGGCGGCACGCGCCGCGCGGTGGCCGGGGTGTCGATCGGCGGGTACGGCGCGCTCGCGTACGCCTTCCAGCACAAGGGGATGTTCAGCGCCGCGGCGTCCTACAGCGGGGTGCCCAACACCCTCTTCCCGGGCACCGCCGGTGTCATCAAGGGAATCCTGGCGCGAGCCGGGTTCTACAACTTCTTCGACCTCTGGGGCGACGAGGTGGCGACCTGGCCGATCTGGTCGTCGCACAACCCCTACGACCACATCGACGACCTGCGCGGTACCGCGCTCTACCTCTCCTGCGGCAACGGGCAGACCGGCCCGCTGGACCCGCCGGGTCAGTCGGATCCGCTGGAACCGTCGGCTCTCCTGACGTCGCAGAGCTTCACGGACAAGCTGAAGTCGAAGGGGATCCCGGCGACCGTCGACTACTACGGACCGGGCACGCACAGCTGGCCGTACTGGCAGCGCGCCCTGCACAACTCCTGGCCGATCCTCGCGAACGCGCTCGGCCTTCCCGCCTGAAGTTCCTTCCCCCGATGGAGGTTTCGGTGAAACGCAAAGTATTACTCGCCCTGCTCAGCCTGTCGTTGCTGGCGGTGGGTGTCGCGATCGCCGGGTCCCCGGCGACCGCCGCGCCGGCCGCGGTGGGCCTGCCCGGACCGCTCGACGACTCCTTCTACAAGGCCCCGGCCCCGCTGCCGGCCGGGCAGCCCGGTGACGTGATCCGCTGGCGCCCGTCGGTGCCGCTGATGAACGCCGCCAACGCCGACGCCTGGGAGGTCATGTACCTCTCGACCAACGGGCAGGGCAGGCCGGACGCGGTGACCGGCACCATCCTGGTCCCGAAGGGCGTCGACCCGGCGAAGGCGCCGATCATCGGCTACGCCGTCGGCACGCAGGGCCCGGCGTTCAAGTGCACGCCGTCCAAGGCGATCGAACGCGGGACCCTGTACGACCAGCCGGCCATCAACGACTCGCTCGCCGGCGGGTACGCCGTCGCGGTCACCGACTACGAGGGTTACTCGCCGACGACCGTGCCGACCTACATCACCGGGCAGTCCATGGGCCCGGCCGTGATCGACTCGGTCCGCGCGGCGCAGCGGTTCTCCCCGGCGAAGCTCTCGAAGACCGCCAAGGTGATCTTCCAGGGTTACTCGCAGGGCGGCGGCGGTGCCATGTGGGCGGGGGAGAAGCAGCCTGCCTACGCGCCCGAGCTGAACCTGGTCGGCGTCGCGGCGGGCGGGGTCCCGGCCGACCTGACCGAGGTCGCCAAGGGCCTCGACGGTTACATCGGCTTCGGTTTCCTCGCCTTCGCCGCGCTCGGGCTGGACGCCGCGTACCCCGACCTGCAACTGGACTCCTACCTCAACGACACCGGGCGGCAGCAGCTGAACGACGCCAAGCAGAACGCCTGTGTCGTCGAACTGCTGACGAACTACCCGTTCAAGAAGATCAGCGACTACACGACGTCCAACCCGCTGGACACCCCGCAGTGGAAGGCGCGGCTCGCGCAGAACAAGCTCGGCGCGAACCCGCCGCGCGTGCCGGTGTTCCAGTACCACGCGAGCACCGACGAGATCGTCAACACGCCCCAGGCCGACGCGCTGCACAAGACCTACTGCGCGGCCGGGGTCCGGGAGCAGTGGAACACCTACGTCTCCGACCACCTGTCCGGCATCTTCGCCGGCAACGGGGACGCGCACCAGTGGATCGTCAAGCGGTTCGCCGGCGACCCGGCCCCGTCCAACTGCTGACCGGCGTCACGTGCACGACGAGCAGCAGCAGGGCCTGGCCGCGCGGCTGCGCGTGTGCCGGGAAGACCTCGGGCTGACCCAGCGCACCGTCGCCGTCCGGCTCGGCGTGCCGCGGTCGGCGATCTCCGGGATCGAGGCGGGCACGCGCAAGGTCGACAGCCTGGAGCTGAAGGCCCTCGCCGCGCTCTACCGGCGCCCGGTCGGTTACTTCCTCGAGGAGCCGGCCGGGTCCCCGTCCGAGCCGGCGCGGCTGCTGCGGCTCTACCAGTGCCTCGCCGAGGTGGACCGCACCCGGCTGGTCGAGTACGCCGAACTGCTCGAAATCGCGCGTACCGCACGACGTTTCTCCGTTCGCAAGATTCCGTCACCATCCACAAAGGAGTGGTCCCCATGACGAAGTCCACCGCAGGTCTGCGTTCCCTCGGCGTGCTGGCGGTCGCGGGAGCGGCCGCGGCGGCCCTCGCGGCACCGGCGTCCGCGGCCGTCGTCCCGGTCAACCTGGACTGCCAGGCGAACGCGCCGATCGTCGGCCCGCAGCAGGCGAACCTGACCCAGGGCACCGACGTCACCGCACCGGCGACGGTCGCCCCGGGCGCGGCGTTCGACATCGTGGTCGACCCGGCACCGAACACCGTGCCGGCCACGGTCGCGGGCTACAAGCTCAAGCAGGTCAAGAACTTCGCGCTGAAACTGCCGGTCCCCGCGAACTCCACGTACGTCGGTTCGGCGCTCTCGGGCGGCTCCGGCCTCGGCTCGGCCGCGCCGACGATCTCGGTCACCGGCGGGGTCGCGACGCTCAGCTTCGCCGGCCCGATCGCCGGCGGCGCCGCGTTCGAGCTGCCGACCATCACGTTCCACCTGACGGCCGGCACGTCGGGCACCATCGAGACGAAGCTCGCGGGCACGAGCTACAGCGACCCCGGGCTTACCTTCACCTCGGTGGTCACCCAGATCTTCGACATCTCCGCCCCGACCGCCTGCTTCCCCAACCCCAGCCCGGTCTTCACCACCACGACGATCGGCTGACCCCG
>JAXDKG010000010.1:0-3566 GCA_034667225.1 Acidobacteriota bacterium | reverse complement strand
CCCCAAAACCTTCAGAGCCCTGGAAGGGCGTAGGCATGGCCAGGGGCGCCAGCCCCGCGGCGGGGGAGGGGGCTCCCGGGCTCGCGCCCGGGGCCAATGCCTGCGTCCCTTCGGGACTTGGGATGTTTGTTGGTGGGCCTCTTACCTGGGGTTGAAACCCCAGGCTTTATGCCTGTGCCCCTTTCGGGGCGTGCCCCCTCCCCTACCCTCTCCCGCGCTTTCGCGCGGGAGAGGGGGTCTCATCCCGGAGACCACATAGCCAGTCTTCTAGGACAGATTGGGCCCAAGACTTCTCGCGGACCTGCGGCCACTCCTCTTCCGAAACGGACCTTTGTACATACTTCGAGAGGATGCCTTTGAGCGAGCGGCTGTGCTCGGCAGGGGGGACTCTCATCACTTCCGCCACCCCTCCCCGCGGCGCGGCGCTCCCGGAGGACGGCGGGAAGGCGCGCGGTCGGGGCCGGAGCCCTCGCCGGGACGATCCGGACGCCTAGGACTGCCGGGACCCTCGGGACGGGCGATCCGGGCCTCCACTGGACGGTTGCGGATCGTCGCCCGGGACATGCGCTCCAGTACCTGGTCCCGATACTCTTCCGGGACTTCCACGAAGGTGAAGTTGTCGTAGATGTCGATGGAGCCGATCGACTTGCCCGGCACGCCGGCCTCGTTGGCGATGGCGCCGACGATGTCGGCGGGCCGGACCCCGTTGCGCCGGCCCGCGGAGAGGAAGAGGCGCGCCATCCCCCCCTCCACCGGAGCCATGGTCCGCGCCTCGGGCTCGATCTCCACGTCCAGAGGCTTGTCCCCGCGCGCCAGGCGGGCGGCCGCGGCGGCGATCTCCGCCATGTCGATCCCCTCCTCCTCGGCCAGCTCCTCGACCAGGGCGAGGTAGAGGTCCAGGTCCCCCTCCTTGAGCGTCTTGCGGATGCTGTCCTTGAACAGGGCCATCCGCCGGGCGGCCACATCCGCCTGGGTGGGCATCCGCATGGGCTCGATGCGCTGCTTGGTGAAGCGCTCGATCTCCTGGAGCATCCGGCGCTCGCGCGGCGCCACGAAGAGGATCGCCACTCCCGTGCGGCCGGCCCGGCCGGTGCGGCCGATGCGGTGGACGTACGACTCGACATCGTGCGGCATGTCGTAGTTCACCACGTGGCTGATGCGCTCGACGTCGAGGCCGCGGGCCGCCACATCCGTGGCCACCACGATCTCCGCCTGCCCGCCGCGCAGCCGGCGGATGACGGTCTCGCGCTGGGCCTGGTTCATGTCTCCGTGCATCGCCTCGGCGGCATAGCCCCGGCCGGCGAGCTTCTCGGCCAGCTCCGCGGCGCCGGTCTTCATCCGGGTGAATACGAGCACGGCCGTGACGGGCTCGGTTTCGAGGATGCGCGTCAGCGCCTCCAGCTTCTGCGGACCGTGGACGTTCAGGTAGCGCTGCTCGGTCTCCGGCACGGTGAGGGTGCGGCGCTCGATCTCCACCATCACGGGATTGCGCAGGTGGCGGGAGGCCACGCGGCGGATCTCCGGCGGCAGCGTCGCCGAGAAGAGCGCGGTGCGGCGCTCCTCGGGCATCTGGGAGAGGATCCACTCCACGTCCTCCAGGAAGCCCATCTTGAGCATCTCGTCGGCTTCGTCGAGGGCGACCATGCGCACCTGGTCGAGACGCAGGGTGCCGCGCCGCAGGTGGTCCATGATCCGGCCCGGGGTGCCCACGACCACGTGGACCCCGCGCTGGAGCCGCTGCTGCTGGCGGTCGATCGGCTGGCCGCCGTAGACCGGGAGCACGTTGATGTGGCCCAGGTAGCGGGAGTAGGTGTGGAACGCCTCCGAGACCTGGATCGCCAGCTCGCGGGTGGGAGCGAGGACGAGCGCCTGCACGCCGGAGATCTTGGGATCGAGCTGCTGCAGCATGGGCAACGCGAAGGCCGCGGTCTTGCCCGTGCCGGTCTGCGCCTGCCCGATCAGGTCCCGCCCCTGGAGCAGCGCGGGGATGGTCTTCGCCTGGATCGGCGTCGGCGCCTCGTACCCGACCTCGGAGAGCACCCTGAGGAGCGGATCCGACAGTCCCAGGTCTGCAAAAGATGGCGTCGTAACTGTGCTCTCTTCGTCCATATCCCCTGTTCCCTCCTGTGAACTTCGTCACACCCCTGCATCCCCAGATGGAGTACCCTATCAGTCGGACTCCCGTTCATGAGCCGTCCTATGCCGAAGCAGGTCATCCAGGTGGGGGGCCATATGGTCTCTCTGCCCGAGGGCATCACCGCCCTCGAGTGGGCGTTGGAGCGCGTCAACTACCAGAATCCCCGCATCCGCGCCTTCCTCGGGTCGATCCGGCTCCTGGATGGCGTGATGGAGAGCAACTACGCGATCCTGCACTGCTCGCCCGAGCGGCTGCTCGACATCTGGCGCAAGGTGCGCCAGGTGGCCGACCTGATCCGCCACCGGATCGCGCCGCTGCTCGACGCGCCGTCCAAGATCCCGGCTCTGGAAGAAGCGCGCCAGAGCGCCGAGACCTCTCTCGGCATGCTCGACTACCAGGTGCTGCGCCGGCTGGAAAGCTTCCCCGAGGACGTCCCCGAGGAGCAGCTCATGGACGTCCGCAAGCTGCTCTGCATCTCGATCGGCCAGATCCATGCCTTCCTCGTGGACACGTTCGGCGAGTTCATGGCCAAGGACCCCCGGAGCCTGCACGACTCCGACTACTTCCTCTCCCGGCGCTTCCCGCAGGACATCGAGGAGGCCGAGTGGCTGCATGCAACACTCGTGCGATTGGGCGAGTACATGCACCGGCTCGACGAGGCCCGCGCCCTCCACATGACCGCGCAGGCCGAGCACATGCGCCAGGAGGAGACCGTCCCCACCCGGCATGGCTGGTCCGAGACCCGGGCTTTCCTCAACGTCCTCCTCGCCGGGCTCACCCCCAAGCTCAAAGAAGTGCTCGCCCTGCGCGGCGTGCGCTTCTACGAGATGGAGATCCTCGACCGGCTGGCTTTCGACATCCCGTGCAACTGCCGCACGGCCCTGGAGATCCACGAGGTGGCCGCCGAGATGATCGACGCGCTCAAGGGATCGGTGGGCGCATCGCAGGCGGAGCGGACCCAGAACGTCCAGGACCTGCTCCACTGCCACGCCGCCTTCAGCCGCCGGCTGGCGACCCTGGTGACGGACGTGGACAAGGCCCTGCAGGACCTCGTGGCCTTCATCCCGCTCTGGCTGGAAGGGGTGGAGAAGCGCCGGGCGCTGCTGCTCAAGAGGGAGCTGGGGCAGCAGCAGGCCCGGGCCGAGGAGCTCGAGCCGGTCGCGGAAAAGGTGAAGCGGGGGTAGAGGCGGTTGAGCGGCCCGACCGCCTGGGGTTAAAACCCCAGGCTAGAAGAGTATCGCCCTCTCCGAGGGCGAGTGGCCAGCCTCCGGAGGAGGCTGCACTTTTCTAGCCTGGGGTTTCAACCCACCCTCTTATACACAACTTTTACTGGACAAGCGGGGTCTTTGTCTGTTCTCCTGTTCCGCAGAGTAGGAATCTAGGGAGGGCAGACATGGATCTTCGCTCGGGTGAGGAGGAGCAGGAGAAC
>JAXDKG010000009.1:0-108402 GCA_034667225.1 Acidobacteriota bacterium | reverse complement strand
AACATCCCAAGTCCCGAAGGGACGCAGGCATTGGCCCCGGGCGCGAGCCCGGGAGCCCCCTCCCCCGCCGCGGGGCTGGCGCCCCTGGCCATGCCTACGCCCTTCCAGGGCTCTGAAGGTTTTGGGGGATACGCTTACCTGGGTTGAAACCCCAGGCTTTATGCCTGCGTCCCTTCGGGACTTGGAGGTTGGTTGGGCCTCTTACCTGGGGCTGAAGCCCCAGGCTTTATGCCTGTGCCCCTTCGGGGCGTGACGTATCGATGTCCGGTACGAAGGGACGGAGTCCGACCCCAGCCTGGACGGTTCAAACCAGGGTCCGGACAGTTCCAGCCGCGATCTGGACGGCTGCCACCCAGATGTGGACGGTTCCAGACGCGATCCGGGCGGTTCCAACCGGGCTGCGGACGGTTCAACCCGCGGTACGGACGGTTCCGACGGCGTTGTGGACAGTTGTTTTCGTCTCGCGGACGGTTCAACTCGCGATCCGGACGGTTCCAGCCACAGCGCGGACTGTTCGCTTCCCCCTTCCAACCGTCCGCAACGTGCTCCGAACCGTCCGCATCGCGGTCAGAACCGTCCGCACCGCGTTCAAAATGACTTTGCACGCGATCAGAACGACTTCGACCGCGGTCAAAATGACTTTGCACGCGTTCGAAACGACTTTGAACGGGGTCAGAATCACTTTGCACGCGATCAAAACGAGTTTGAATGCGTTCCTAACGACTTTGAACGCGTCCCAAACCGTTTCGACCGCGGTCAAAGTGACTTTGAACGCGTCCGAATTGACTTCGAGCGCGGCCAGAATGACTTTGCACGCGTTGCGGACGATTCTGAACGCGTTGCGGACGATTCCGCTCGCGATCCAGGCCGTTCTGACCTCGAGCGACTACAATGGGCACCGCCAGAGAGGAGGTCTAGCTATGTGGACTGTGTTTCTCACTACCGCGATCCTGATGGCCCCGCCCGCGGAGCCCGCCCATGTCCATCCCGCTGAAACGCCGGCCGCACAGGCGGCTACCCCTGCCCCCCGCAATGAGAACCTTCCGCCCGCGGAAGAGCAGGCCAAGGCGGCCCTGGAGAAGTCTCCCCGCCACGGGGAGTACGTGGACATCAAGCTCCCCTCGGGGGGGACACCGATCCGCACCTGGATCGTCTACCCCGAGCGCAAGGACAAGGCTGGCGTCGTGATCCTCATCCATGAGATCTACGGCCTCTCGGACTGGATGCGCGGCGTCGCCGACCAGCTCGCACGCGACGGCTTCATCGCCGTTGCCCCGGACCTGATCTCCGGCCTGGGACCCAACGGCGGCGGCACCGACTCGGTGTCGAGCCGCGACGACGTGGTCAAGCTCGTGCGCGGGCTCACCCCGGGAGACGCGACCGCCAGGCTCAACGCCGTCCGCGACTACGCCATCAAGCTCCCCGCGGCGAACGGCAAGAGCGCCACGCTCGGCTTCTGCTGGGGTGGTGGCCAAAGCTTCGCGTTTGCCGCCGCGCAGCCGGGCCTCAACGCCGCCGTCGTCTTCTACGGCGTCTCCCCGGAAGCCGCGGAGATGGCCAAGATCAAGGCCCCGGTCCTCGGCCACTACGGCGGCGACGACGCCCGGGTCAATGCCACGGTCGGACCGGCCGAAGCCGAGATGAAGAAGTTGGGGAAGACCTACGAGCCCCACACCTACGAGGGCGCCGGCCACGGCTTCCTCCGCGCCCAGAACGACCGCGACGGGGCCAACCTGAAGGCCACCCAACAGGCGTGGCCCCGGACGCTCGCCTTCCTGAGGCAACATCTGAAGTAGAGAGGAAAGCGGCGCGGAGCCCGACGGCTCCGCGCCGGCTGGCTCGTCAGGCGGGGAGCAGGGCCTGGCGCATCTGATCGCGCAGGACGCTCAGCATCTCCAGCCTCACCTTGGAAGGCTTCTTGCTCGGACTCGGGCAATCGCTCGCGCCCTGGCATTTGCTCGGTGGAGGGCAAGGCGGGCAACCGTGGTTGCCCGTGGAATCAAATTTACAGGGCTGGTCCGCCATTTCCATCGGGAACACGTTGGACATGAGATCTCGTACCTGGAACGTCATTGCGACCTCCCCCGGGATCTCCCGGTTCATGGGTTGGTGCTCAACATCCAAATATCACTTTTCTCGACCGTGCGCACAGCATACAGGGTGCGCAGGTCCGCGCTGAGCCCGAGGCTGAGACTCCCTCCCGCCTCGGGCGGTGCGATGCCGATGTCCCGCGACTGTCCCGTCTTCCCGTCGACCCACTCCAGAGAGTGCGGCCCCCAGACCAGCAGGTGGCGGTTGTCCGGAGTCCAGAGGGCGCGGCTGCCGCTTTCGGTCAATTTCCGGTAGCGCCCCGTCTCCAGCGAGTAAAGATAGATCCCGGACGACGGCAGGTTGTCCGGCCGCTGCGCCGAGCCGGCGATCCATTTCCCATCGGGTGACCAGGAGGTGGCGATGAAGACGCTGTCGCCGATGCGGGGGAGAGGCTGCGGAGCGCGGCCGGCGAGAGGCCGCGACAGATCGATGAGGCCGGCGCCCATCTCGCTCATGCTGCAGACCAGCCGCCGGCCGTCCGGAGACCAGATCGGCCTGGTCAGGGAGGGCCCCGCCGTGCGCGTGACCTGGCGCAGGTCGCCGCCGTCAGCGCGGACGGTCCAGATCTCCCAACGGCCGCTGCGGTTCGAATAGAAGGCGATGCTTCCGCCGTCCGGCGACCAGCGGGGCAGGCGGTCCTTGTGGACGTCGTTCGTGAGCTGGCGCACGCCGCTGCCGTCGGAGCGGGCCACGAAGAGGTCCTCCCGCGGAGCCGCGCCTTGAAATGTGATCCATTCCCCATCGGGCGAGACCGACACGGAACCGACCATCCGGGAACCTTGCGTCACGGCGGCCGGCAGACCGGTGACCCGGCCCGCGGCCGGATCGAAGGCCATCTTCACCACGTTCGACTCGCTGCTGTCGCTGACGTAGAGCATCCTGCGGCCGTCCCGCGAAGGGCTGAGCATCGCGCTCCAGGACGACGGCGTGGTCACCGGCTCCGGCTCTCCCCGCACGCGGCCCGAGCCCTCGTCGATGCGCAGCCGCCAGAGGTTCATGCTGCCGCTGCGGTCGCTCGCGAAGTAGAGGTGGGCGCCATCCGCGGACCAGACCGGATTCCAGCTCAGAGAGTCGTCGGAGGTCACACGCACCGGCTCCCCGCCGGACGCGGCCACGGTCGAAATGGTCCGCTTCCCCCCTCGCACCGGCACGCCCCAGTAGGCGATCCGGCCCCCGTCCGGCGACCAGCTCGGCTGCACGGCATCCTCATCGACGATCCGCTTCAGATCGCCGGTGGCCACGTCCACGATCCAGAGCTGGCTGATCGAGAACCGCGACGTCGGGTCCGAGATCCCCTCGGTGGCGAACACGATCTTCGTGCCGTCGGGCGACCAGGAGGGATTGAAGCCGAAGTCGGCCAGGCGGTGGACCGATTCCCCGGTCGCGCCCATCAGGAAGAGCCCGCCGCCGTCGCGCTCGGAGCGGAAGGCGATCTGCTCCCCGTCGGGCGAGTACGCGGGCTGGGTGTCCTCCCAGGGCGTGTCCGGCGTCAGGTTGATCGGATTGCCGCCGCCGATCCGCTGCATGTGGATGTCGGAGCTCCCCCCGGAGACTCGGGCATAGACGAAGAAGTTGCCGTCCGGCGAGAGGCTCGGGAAGATCTCGCGGCCTTCCTGATCGCTGAGCCGGGAGAAGGTGGTCGAGGACGGAGGCTCCTCGCCTTCCAATCGCAGCCAGTACCCGGCCGCGATGGCCAGGACGACCAGGGCCAGGGCGGCCCCCGCCCACAGGCGCAGGGCGCGGCGCGCGACCGGCACGAGCTCGCCGGTCGCCGTCGAGGTGCCGGAGGTGGTCCCCAGCAGCACGCGCACGTCCGAGAGCGCGGCCTCGGCCGAGGCATACCGTCCCTGCCTGTCCCTGGAGAGCAGGCGCCGGAGGATGCCTTCCACCTCGGCAGGCGCCTCCGGGCGCAGGCGGCGCACAGGGCCGGGCTCGGCGGGCTTGGCCGCATTGTTTTCACAGGCCGGGCGGACCCCGGCTAGCATCTCGTAGAGGACCACGCCGAGAGACCAGAGGTCCGTGCGCACGTCGACCTCCTCCCCTCGGGACTGCTCGGGAGACATGTAGGCCGGAGTGCCGATGCGGGCGCCCGTCCGGGTCAGGTCGGCCCCGATACGGGCCAGCTTGGCGATCCCGAAGTCCAGGATCTTGACCACGCCGTCGGCGGTAATCATCAGGTTGGCCGGCTTGATGTCGCGGTGCACGATGCCGTGGCGGTGGGCCTTGGCGAGGCCCTTGAGCACCTGCAGGGCAATATCGAGCGCCTCGGCAACCGGCAGCGGCCCGCCCGCGTCGATCTTCTGCCGCAGGGTCTCGCCGTCGTAGCAGGGCATGGCGATGAAGAGCTGGCCCATGCCCGCCTCCCCCACCTCGTAGACCGTGCACAGGTTGGGATGGTCGAGAGCCGAGGCGGCGCGGGCCTCCTGAAGAAAGCGCGCCTTGGCCGCGGGATCGCGCGTCAGCTCGGGCGGCAGGAGCTTGATCGCCACGCTCCGGCCCAGGCGCCTGTCCTCGGCCCTGTACACCACGCCCATCCCGCCCCCGCCCAGCATCTCGCCGATCCGGTAGGGACCGAAGTCGCGGAGGATTTCGATGGTCCGCAAACCCTCGGACCGCAGCCCGTCGAGAAGATCGGACCTCATCTCCCGGGCGCTCGAATAACGGTCCGAGGGCCGGAAGGCCAGCGCCCGGGTCACGACCGCCTGCAGGCCGGGAGGAACCCCCTCGCGCAGTTGGGACATCGGACAGGGAAGAACCACGCCGGACACCGGCCCCTCGGGGAACGCCGGCCGGCCCGTCACCATTTCATAAAGGATCGCACCCAGACCCCAGACATCCGAGCGGGCGTCCGCCTCCGCGCCGCGGATCTGCTCCGGGGAGAGGTACCGAGAAGGCATCGCTTCTCCGGTGGCGCCCGAGATCAGGGTCCGCTCGTCGAACCGTCCCAGGCCGAAATCGGTGATCCAGACCCGGCCCTCGGGCGAGACGAGCACGTCCGCCGGCTTGAGCGTGCGATGGACGATCCCGGCCTCGTGGACGCACGCGAGGCCCTCGGCCACCTGGGCCGCGAGGTCCACCGCGGTCTGGAGATCGAGAGGGCCGCGGGCGATCCGGTCCGCCAGGGACTCGCCCTCGCTGCAGGCCATGGAGATGAAAAGGATGCCGTCCCGGGTCTCGCCGACCTCGTGGACGGGGCACAGGTTGGGATGCCGCAGGGCCGAGACGGCTTCGGCGTCGCGCCGCAGGAGACGCTGCTCCTCCTCGCGCAGGGGACGGTCGGAGACGAGCAGCTTCAAGGCCACGGGGCGCCCGATGTCGAGATCCTGCGCCTTGTAGACGTCGAACCCCCGTTCCCCGCGGCCGAGCCATTCGAGAAGCCGGAAGTGGGAGACCGTGGCGCCCACGGGAAACCGGCCGGACGGACTGTCGTCCGCCACCTGCGTCAGGCTGGTCAGCCGCCGGAGAGCGAGGCCCATATCTCAAAGGTGAGAGGAGCCGCGGCGAAATTTCAGCCAACCAGGGGTTGACGCTTCGATGGCTTTTACAACCCATGAAAGAATGAGGGGCGTCGCCACACTATCCCTCCAGTGATCCAAAATCGCACGGGTGCCCGGGTGAGCGGCCGATTGACTTCCCGGAACGGCCTACCTAGAATTCGGTATCGACATCCATTGGCACTGAAGGAGTCGTACCGGGGCTCGATGACCCAACGGCCATACCCTACGATCGCCTTGATGTTCACCGACATCGAAGGCAGCACGCGACTGTGGGAAAAGCACCCCGCCGAGATGAAATTGGCGATCTTGCGCCACGACTGCATCGTGGACGGCCTGATCGATCGCCATGGCGGCAAGGTCGTCGACCACGCGGGCGACGGAGTGTTCGCCGCGTTCGAATCGGGCGCTCCGCTCGCCTGCGCCCTCGAAATCCAGCAGCGGCTTCAGGAAGAGGACTGGGGCGTGCTCGGCGAGCTGAGGGTCCGCATCGCGGTCCACGCCGGGCAGCGGCCCGTCTCCACCGAGGACTTCCGGGGCACGCTGGCCAACCGCACCGCCCGTATCATGGCCACGGGCTGGGGCGGCCAGATCCTGATCACGCCGGAGACGATCGAGGCCTTCCCCCTTCCCGAAGGCGCCGAGGTCAACGATCTTGGCGAGCACATGCTCAAGGACGTCAGCGAGACCCAGCTCATCTGCGAGATCGTGCACCCCTCGCTGAAGCTGAGGTCGTTCCCGGCGCTGCGCTCCCTGTCCAGCTCTCCCAACAACCTGCCGCCGCAGATCGACGCCTTCATCGGCCGCGAGGACGACCTGGCCGAGATCTGCCGCCTGCTGGAGGACCCCGGGTGCCGCCTGCTCACGCTGGTCGGCCCGGGTGGGATGGGAAAATCGCGCTTGGCCGTCGAGAGCGCGGGCCGGCTGCTCCCGACCTTCCGCAATGGCGTGTATTTCGTGCCGCTGGCTCCGCTGGACTCGCCGAGCCTCGTCATTCCGGCCATCGCGAACGCCATCGGCTTCAACTTCTATGGCCGGGAAGACCCCGAGGCCCAGCTCCTCAGATACCTCGACCGGCGGCAGGTGCTGCTCGTCCTCGACAACTTCGAGCACCTCCTGGAAGCCGCCGGCCTCGTGACATCGCTCCTCGCCGGCGCCCCCGGCCTCAAGGTCCTGGCCACGTCGCGGGAGCGCATGCGCAACCGCAGCGAGCGCGTCTATGCCCTGGAGGGGATGCGGTACCCGGACGCGGCGGTCGCCGACCTGGAGCGTTACAGCGCGGTCGGCCTGTTCGCCGACCGGGCACGCCACCTCGATCCGGACTTCCAGGTGAGGGACTGCGACAGGGGCCACGTGATCGAGATCTGCCGGCTCGTCGACGGCATGCCGCTCGGTCTCGAGATCGCCGCGACCTGGACGCGCCTGCTCGGCTGCGAAGAGATCGCCGCCGAGATCCGGAGCAGTCTCGATTTTCTGGCCACGTCGCAGCGCGATGTTCCAGAGCGCCACCGCAGCCTGCGCGCCGTCTTCGATTACTCCTGGAAGCTCATGGACGAGGAGGAGAGGGCGGCGTTCCGCCGGCTGTCGGCGTTCAAGAACGGCTTCGGCAGGGAAGCGGCGCAAACGGTCGCGGGCGCACAGCTCCCCCACCTCGCCGCGCTCATCGACAAGTCCCTCCTGCGCCGCGACGCGTCCGGTGCGTACGCCATCCACGAGCTCCTGCGGCAATTCGGCGAGGAGAAGCTCGCCGAGGACTCCGAGGAACAGGCGCGCGTCCGGACCGCGCACTGCGACTTCTACGCCGGCTTCGTCCGCAGCCGGCGCCAGGATCTCAGGGGAAAGAGTGTCAAGCAGGCCGGAGAGGAGATCCAGGCTTCCCTGGAGAACATCCGCCAGGGCTGGAACTGGGCGCTCGACCAGGGCCGGCTGGCTCCCCTCGACCGCTCCATCGCGGAGATGCTCACCTTCTTCGAGACGCGGAGCGACCTGCGGGGCGGCCACGCGTTCTTCGAGAAGGTCGCCCGCCGCGTGGCCGAGCTCGAGCCGGCTTCCGGCGGCGAGCGGCTGACGAAGCACCGGGTCTGGAGCATGGCGCTCGCGGCCCAGGGGCTCTTCCTGATCTACCTGGCACGGTACGAGGAGGCCATCGCCGTGCTCGGCAGGGGGCTCGAGCTGGCGCGCCGGCACGGCCTCGCGGAGGAGACCGGGTACTGCCTGTTCGTGCTGGCAGCGGCCGAGCAGGGGCTGGGGCACTTCGAAACCGCCACGCAGCAGCTCGAAGAGAGCATCACGGAGCTCGAGGGGGTCGAAAACCTCTACCGCACGACTCACTCGAGCATCGCGCTGGGTCAGCTCTGCGTCTGGCTCGGCAGGACGGAGAGGGCCTGGGAGCTGTACACGACCAGCATCCGGGCCTGCGAGGAGTTGGGTGACGTCTGGGGCAGGATGATCTGCCAGATGTTCCTCGGCGAGCTGCTGCTGCAGCAGGGGGAGCTCGCGCCGGCGAAGCAGCTCCTGGAGGAGAGCCTCGCCTTCTTCCGCAAGCTGGAGGACTGGCGCTGGATCGTCTCCTGCCTGATCAATCTCGGGCGGGCCGCGGTCGAATCGCGGGACGATGAGGAGGCGCGGCGGCTCTACGAGGAGGGAACGGCCATCGCCCGCAAGCTGGAAGACCGGCGGAGGGAGACCATCGCCCTCACGGCGCTCGGCGGCATCGAGCGGCGGCAGGGTTCGCCGGCGCCGGCCCGGGAGCGCCTGCTCGAAGCCCTGCGCATCGGCAAGGCGAGCCGGAGCATCCCCGAGATCCTCGACGCCCTGCTCGAGCTGGTCCAGTGCCTCGACCCGCAGCGGGAGGCGGACCTGGCGGCGAGGCTCGTCGGCGTGGTCCTCCATCATCCGGCCAGCAAGCAACGCACCCTCGTCGAGGCCGCCAACCTCGCAAGACGAATCCGGATCGACCTGCAGCCGGGCGAGGAGAAGCTCCTCGAGCAGGTCATCAACGAAATTCTTGTCTACAGGGAAGGCCGCGTGCCGACGGGACATGCCCGGCCGAACCTGGTGTAACCTCGCCACCTCACGGAGGGAAAACATGGCCAGCCAGCTCATCAACCTTCTCCTGGACCTGGGCTCCGACCCCAAGAACCTGGAGAGCATCAAGAAGGACCCCGAGGCCTACCTGAAGCGCTACCACCTTTCCGACGAAGAAACGGCGGCGGTCGAGAAGTCGCTGCGGACGCGCGATCCGAAGTACATCCAGAAGCTGATCCCCAAGAACGTGCTGTCCAAGCACAACAACGTCCAGGTGAACATCCTCTGACGCCGGACGCCGCGGGGTCTCTGGTCGTGGTCGGCACGGGCATCAAGCTCGCGGCCCATGCCACCCTGGAGGCGCGGCAGTGGATCGAGCGCGCCGACAGGGTGCTCTACGTGGTCGCGGACGCGGCGGTGGTCGAGTGGATCCGCCGCTGCAATCCGGCCGCGGAGTCGCTCAACCCGCTCTACAAGCCCGGCAAGCCACGGCTCCAGACCTACGAGGAGATGGTGGACGCCATCCTCGCTCCCGTGCGCCAGGGACTCCGGGTCTGCGCCGTGTTCTACGGCCACCCCGGGGTCTTCGTGTACCCGTCCCACAAAGCGATCGCGCGAGCGCGGGAGGAGGGGTTCGAGGCCTGGATGTGCCCGGGTGTCTCCGCCGAGGACTGCCTGTTCGCCGATCTCGGCGTCGATCCCGGCAGCCAGGGGTGCCAGAGCTACGAGGCGACCCACTTTCTCGTGCGGCAGCGGCGTTTCGATCCCTGCACGCCCCTGGTCCTCTGGCAGATCGGAGTGATCGCCGACCTCAGCGTGCGGGAGGAGGGCACCCGCAACGAGGAAGGGCTGCAGGCCCTCGTCGACGTGCTCGCGGAGCCCTACGGGGCGGACCATGCCGTCGTCGTCTACAAGGCGGCACAGTGGCCCATCGGCGACGCTTCGATCCAGCGTATCCCCCTGGGCCGGCTCGCCGAGGCCGACATCGACCCGCTCTCGACGCTGTACGTGCCTCCCCTGCCGGATCTCCCCCTCGACCGCGCCATGATCGCCCGGCTGGGGCTCGAGACCGGCGTGCGGGACGTCTGGAGCGCGCGCAACCGGAAGCCCTCGATTCCGTGAGACACGACGTCCTGCTCGTGTCCATGCCTTTCGGGCTGCTGCTCAAGCCCTCGATCGGCCTCAGTCTGCTCAAGGCATCGCTTGCGCCGAGCGGGATCCGCGCCGAGATCGCCTACTACACGCTCGAGCTCGCCGGGCAGGTCGGAAAGGACGCCTACTCCAGCATCGCCAACGGCGAGCCCACCAACTGGGTGCTGCCCGGCGAGTGGATCTTCGCCGGCGAGCTGTTCGATGACCCGCTGCCGGAGCCGCTGCCGGATCACGCCTACCTGACCGACGTCCTGGGCGACTCGTTCGCGGGCTGCGGCGATGCCGAGCCCGCCTCGCCGGAGCTCATCGCGAGCGTCGCCGCGATGCGCGCTGGCGCCGGCAGGTTCCTGGACCGCTGCCTGGAGGACGTGGCGCGGCGCGGGCCGCGCATCGTCGGCTTCACCAGCACCTTCCAGCAGCACGTGGCCTCCCTGGCCCTCGCCCGCAGGATCAAGGCCGCGCTGCCCGGGACCTTCGTCGTCATGGGCGGCGCGAACTGCGAGTCGGTCATGGGGGGCGAGACCCTGCGGCAGTTCCCCTTCGTCGACGCCGTGGTCTCCGGCGAGGGCGATCTCGTCTTTCCGGAGCTGGTGGAGCGGGTGCTCGCCGGCCGGCCGCTCGCCGGAATGGCCGGCGTCTACGTGCGCGAGGAGCTCGCGCAGCGCTTCGCGGAGCGCAGGTTCGAGAGCGCGCCGCGGGTCGAGGACCTGGACAGCCTGCCCTGGCTGGACTACGACGACTACTTCGCCCAGCTCGCGGCAAGCGGCCTGGCGCCCGCCGGCCACGCGAACATCCTCTTCGAGACCTCGCGCGGCTGCTGGTGGGGCGAGAAGAGCCACTGCACGTTCTGCGGCCTCAACGGCCTCGGCATGGCGTTCCGCAGCAAGTCCGCGGAGCGCGCCCTGGCGGAGCTGACCGGGCTCGTGGAGCGGTATCCCGGCTGCACGGTCAACGTCGTGGACAACATCCTCGACATGGGCTACTTCAAGGACTTCCTCCCGGCGCTCGCCCGCCAGGACCGGGACCTGAACCTGTTCTATGAGACCAAGGCGAACCTCGGCCGCGACCAGATCGAGCTGATGCGCCGGGCGGGCATCCGCAGCATCCAGCCGGGCGTCGAGAGCCTGAGCGACGCCGTGCTCTCCCTCATGGGCAAGGGCGTCGGCACGATCCAGAACATCCAGCTCCTGAAGTGGTGCGAGGAGCTGGACGTCCAGCCCTACTGGAACCTCATCTGGGGCTTCCCCGGCGAGACCGCCGGAGACTATGCGCGGATGGCCGAGCTGATCCCGCTGCTCACCCACCTGCCGCCGCCGTTCAAGAACGGGCCGATCCGGATCGACCGCTTCAGCCCGCACTTCGACCAGTCCGAGCGGTTCGGCTTCGTGGACGTGAGACCCTTCCCCGCCTACTACCACGTCTATCCCCTGCCCGACGAGGCGGTGCGCAACCTCGCCTACCATTTCACCTGCCGCCGCGGGTGCGAGGGCTACACAAGGCCGGTCGCGGAGCGCATCGCGGACTGGAAGCGCGCGCACGACGAGAGCGCGCTGTTCTCGCAGGAGCGCGGCGACGAGCTGCACGTCTGGGATCTGCGGCCGGGCCGCGACCGCCACTTCGTGCTGCGCGGGCTGCAGGCCGTCCTCTACTCGATCTGTGACAAGGCGCAGAGCGCACGGCAGCTTCAGGACTCGACCGGCGGGCCCGTGACCGAGATCGAAGCCGAGCTGCAGCCGCTCATCGAGTCCGGGCTGATGCTGCAGGACAGCCATCTCTACCTGAGCCTCGCCATCCCGCTCGGCTCCTGGACGCCCGGTCCGGCGGTCCTGGGACGGTTCTTCGACCTCTGCGTCGTTCCCCAACTCTCTGCCGAGGAGGCCCTGACATGAGCGGCGACGAACGGCTGCAAGAGATCCTCAACGCCTGGAGAGACGCGCTGGGCACCCCGCTGCGCCTGCGCGAGCAACGCTCGGCGGCGCTCCAGGGCACGATCCACTTCGTCTCCGCGGAGGGGCTCGGCTTCTGCGGCTCGATCGAGGTCTACTACACGGACAAGGGCGAATTCCGTGTGGACGTGCTCCTGGCGGGCTCCTCCTACATGACGCTCGTGTTCGGCCTGGGCAGAAACCGGGGATGGTTCCTGGACCCGGACAACCAGGTTTCGGCCCTGCCGCCGGACGTGATCAGCAGACTGGTCGGCCTCCTGTACCTCCTGACCTACTCGTGGAGCATCCCGGACCGCGTCCCGGGGAAGGTCCGCCTGCTGCGGGAGGACCGCGAGGCCGGGCAGAACGTGCTCGAGACCGAGGCCCGGCACGGGACGCCGTTCACGGTCCGCCTGGGCATCGGGAGCTCGCTGCCGGAGCAGCTCTCCTATCAGGCCGAGCCGGACCGGGAGAGCAAGCCCGCGCCTTCCCCGCACCAACGGCTGCACATCGCGGGCAGCCGGTGGGACGTCCCGTCCTTCTCCGGTCTGGAACCCGGAGGTCGGGAGGCGCAGACCGTGTCGGTCGCGGTCCAGAGCTGGCTCGAGGCCGGGGGCATCCACTTCCCGGCGCGGCTCGTCATGACCGGGTCCGGCTCGCCCGGGCAGACGGTCGTCGTGTTCCAGGAGGCGGCCGTCAATCCGCCGCTCTCTCCCGGGCTCTTCAACAAGCCGGTCCCTCCGGACCCCGACATCCACTTCCAGGGCAGGGGCACGCGGACCCGGGTGCGCTTCGACCTCGTGACCAACAACGTCTTCGTGGACACCTCGGTCAACGGCAGCGCGGCGCTCGCCTTCGCGCTCGACACGGGCACCTCCGTCGTCGTGATCGATCAGACTGTGGCCACGAAGCTGGGGATCAAGTGCGTCTGCCGCTTCAGGAATCTTCTCGGAGGCGGCACGCAGACCTCGGACACCTGCGTGACCCCGAAGATGGACCTCCGCGTCGGGCAGTTGCAGGCCGGCCGCAGAGGCCTGGGCATCGACCTGCGCGGGCTCAGCCAGAACAAGATCGGCCAGGCGATTGACGGCATCCTCGGCGGCACGCTCCTGAGCAGCCTGCTCGTGGACATCAACTATCCCGAGGGCTGGGTCGAGCTCTGCGATCCCCGGGACACGGATGACTTCGCCAGCGTGAAGATCAAGCTGACCGCCGCCGGGGGCGTCCCCTACGTGCGGGTGAAGCTCGCCCTGCCGCACGGCGAGACCGAGGCGTTGCTGATGGTCGACACCGGCACCCAGGAGGCCATCATCCTCAACCAGCCATTCGTGGCCAAACACCACCTGCTGAAGACGGTCTCGCCGCAGATCTCGACGATGGACTTCGGGCTGGCGGGCTCGATTCCCTACGTGCTGGGCCGGCTCGCCCGGGCCCGGCTCGGCCCGCTGGAGATCGTGAATCCGGTGGTCAACCTCGCCGCGACAGGCGCGGGCTCCCTCGGCAGCTCGGACTTCGACGGCTTCCTCGGGGCCGAGGTCCTGATGCGCACCCGGGTGGCGTTCGACTACAAGCGGCGCGAGATGCGCGTGGCCCCGGGCAAAGCGTTCCACGCGCCCTACGAGTACAACATGAGCGGCATGGTGCTGGTGACGCGGAGCCCCGGGTTCACGACGTTCGTGGTGGCCTACGTCATCGCGGATTCCCCGGCGCAGCAGGCGGGCATCCTGATCGGGGACGTGATCACCTCGATCGACGGCCGCCCGGCCACCGGCTTCACGCTCTCCGGGATCAAGAAGATGTTCCTGGTGCCCGCCCGCCGCTACGTGCTCGGCGTGGCCCGCGGGGGCACGGTGCGCAGCGTGGAGATCATCACCCGCCCCCTGATCTGAGCCGAGGCCCAGCGCCGCGGGTCGGCAAAGAGGAGCAGCGGCTCGCGCAGGGCACGGAGCTCCGCCCGCGCCCCGAAGGGAAAGCGATAGCTCACTCGCGAGCCGTCGATATAGAGCCAGCCCGCCTCCATCTGCGACTCGACCACGAGCTCCGCGCCGGGCGCGAGGAAGCCGCCAGCCAGCCGAAAGTCCACCCCCGCCCGGCGGTAGAGCTCGCGCGCCCGGAACTGCAGCCGCCGCGAGCGCAGCGGCATGATCGAGCCGCCCGACGAATGGATGCCGGCGGTCGAACCGGCCGCGGTCGAGACCCATAGGCCTGACGACCGGTGCGTCTCGGATTGTCTTCCAAGTCTCACCAGATAGCGGCTCGTCGCCGCCGGGTGCTGGTGCGCGAAGAGGACGTCGTTGAGCGCGGGCTCGGGCAGCGTCACACCGTCGATGGTGACGGCGAGCCGGGTGACCGGCACCGGTTGCAGCCGGCCGGCGGCGATGGCATCGAGAGTCTTCGGGATCGTCGCACGCTGGGCGAGCGCGAGGTAGCCGACGCTGTCGCGCGGCGCCGAGTTGATGCCCATGAGCGTGCCCGTCTTGATGAAGTGCGAGGCCGTGAGGAGCGTGCCATCGCCGCCGACGCTCACCACGAACCGCGCCTGGGCCAGGGCCGCGCGGGCCGCCTCGTCGGGATTGACGTCGACGACGAGCGGCTCGACGCCGTGGCGCGCCAGGGCGGCGAGCAGAGCGGCGAGCGTGCGTTCATGTTCAGCCGCGGCCGGCGCGACCGTCCGCGCCACCTGCCGGCCGCTCTTCGCGAGCCGCGCCGCGCTGCCGGGACGCGCCAGCATCGGGGTTTTGACGACTACCACGCAAGGGGTGAGCACCGGGGAAAGATATCCGATCTATCCGCCGATCCGCGCCGTAGTCCGTCAGGTCGCCCTAACACGTTGCGGACTTGCACCGTCACAGCCATGCGCGGAGCTTACTTGCATGCGCGGCGCATTTAAACCGGCCACCGAACGGCTCGGACAGCCGTACGGACGGTTTTTACGGTCGTGCGAACAGCTCAGGCAGCGGTATGGAAGCCTCGGGCAGCCGTACGGACGGTTTTTACGGCCGTAAAAACAGTTTGGATGGCCGTGAGGACAGTTTTTTCGGCCGTACGGACAGTTCTCTCGGCCGTAAGGACAGTTCTTTCGGGCGAGAGAACAGTTCTTTCGGCCATGAGGACAGTTCACTCGCCCGTGAGGACAGTTTTTTCGGCCGTGCGGACAGTTCTTTTGACCATCAGGACAGTTCTTTCGCACGAGAAAGGCGTTTTTACGTACGAAAAAACCGTCCGTACCCGCGGGAGGCAGGGCCTCATGAACGACTATACTGCCCGGCTGACCGACGACTGAAAAACTGGCCCACAGGAGACTTCATGAACGACCACGTGGCAGCGCTGATGGCCGACGTCAAGGCCAAGAACCCGGCCGAGCCCGAGTTCCACCAGGCAGTCCAGGAAGTTGCCGAGTCGCTGACGCTCGTCCTCGAGCGGCACCCCGAGTACGGGCATGCCCGCATCCTCGAGCGCCTCATCGAGCCCGAGCGTGTCCTCATGTTCCGCGTCCCCTGGCAGGACGACCGCGGCGAGATCCACGTCAACCGCGGCTTCCGCATCGAGATGAACAGTTGCATCGGTCCCTACAAGGGCGGCCTGCGCTTCCATCCCTCGGTCAACCTCGGCATCCTCAAGTTCCTGGCCTTCGAGCAGGTGTTCAAGAACTCGCTCACCACCCTGCCCATGGGCGGCGGCAAGGGAGGCTCGGATTTCGATCCCAAGGGCAAGAGCGACAACGAGGTGATGCGCTTCTGCCAGAGCTTCATGACCGAGCTCGCCCGCCACATCGGCCCGAACACGGACGTCCCGGCCGGCGACATCGGCGTCGGAGGGCGCGAGATCGGCTATCTCTTCGGCCAGTACAAGCGCCTGCGCAACGAGTTCACCGGCGTGCTCACCGGCAAAGGGATGAACTGGGGCGGCTCCCTGATCCGCCCGGAGGCCACCGGCTATGGCTGCGTCTACTTCGCCCAGGAGATGCTCGCCACCCGCGGCCAGACCCTGGCCGGCAAGACCTGCCTGGTCTCCGGCAGCGGCAACGTCGCCCAGTACACGATCGAGAAGCTCCTCGATCTCGGCGCCAGGCCCGTGACCGTCTCGGATTCGGACGGCTATATCCATGACGATGCCGGCATCGGCCGCGACAAGCTCGCCTTCCTCATGGATCTCAAGAACGTCCGCCGCGGACGCATCAAGGAGTACTCGGACAAGTACAGCACCGCGACGTACTTTCCGGCGGACTCGAACCAGGATTCCAACCCGATCTGGGATCACAAGGCCGACTGCGCCTTTCCGAGCGCCACGCAGAACGAGATCAGCGGCAAGGACGCCACGAACCTCCTGCGCAACGGCGTCTACCTGGTGGCCGAGGGCGCCAACATGCCCTCCTCGGTCGAGGCGGTCAACCAGTTCGTGGACGCCCAGATCCTTTTCGGCCCCGGCAAGGCCGCCAACGCCGGCGGCGTGGCCACTTCGGGGCTGGAGATGTGTCAGAACAGCATGCGCTACAGTTGGTCGCGTGAGGAGGTGGACGAGAAGCTCCACCGCATCATGAAGGACATCCACAAGGCCTGCGTGGAGACCGCGGACCGCTTCGGGACACCCGGGAACTATGTCAACGGCGCGAACATCGCGGGGTTTCTCAAGGTGGCGGATGCGATGATGGATCAGGGGTTGGTGTGAGTTAACACAATGGCCAACGGCCACCGCAGCCACGCCGCCTACCAGGACCTGATGCGCTACCGCATCCTGGACATCCTCCTGGTGGCCACGCCCTACGACAGCTTCCTCCTGGAGGAAGCGGGCGAGCTGAGCGAGCGCCTGGCGGGCGAGTTCCGCAACCTGGACGTGCACTATGCCCCGGGCCTGACCGTCGCCTCGACCGGGACCGAGGCCATCGAGATCGCCAAGCGCCAGCGATCGATCAACCTCATCCTGACCACTCCCCACGTGGCCGACATGGACGCGGCCGAGCTGGCCCGCCGGGTGCGCGAGTCCGGCATCCGTCGCGACCTGCCCGTGGTCCTCCTGGCCTGGGACACCAGCGAGCTGCTACCTCAGGCGTCCCAGACCTCTCACGGTCTTTTCGAAAGAGCCTTTCTCTGGCAGGGGGATGCGCGCATCCTGCTCGCCATCGTCAAGTCGGTCGAGGACTGGCGCAACGTCGAGCACGACACGGGTTCCTCGGGCGTGCCGGTCATCCTGCTCATCGAGGACGACCCGCGGCGCTACTCGTCATTCCTGCCGGCGATGTACGCGGAGCTTCTCCAGCACTCGCAGCAGGTGATCGCGGAAGGGCTCAACCTGTCGCAGAAGATCCTGCGCATGCG
Source organism: Acidobacteriota bacterium (assembly GCA_034667225.1). GTDB lineage: Bacteria > Acidobacteriota > Thermoanaerobaculia > Multivoradales > UBA5704 > DATMER01. The sequence goes on along the minus strand of JAXDKG010000009.1, from coordinate 91,398 downwards.
GGCGCGCCCCAAGATCCTCCTCTGCACCCATTACGAAGAGGCGCAGAAGGCTTTCGAGGCCTACGGCGAAGACTTGCTCGGGATCATCTCGGACGTGGAGTTCCCGCGCGGCGGTCGCAGCTCTCCCACGGCCGGGCTCGACTTCGTGCGCACGGTGCGCGAGGCCTGGCCGGACACCCCGATCGTCCTCCACTCCTCGCGGCCGGAGTTCGAAGAGCAGGCCCGCAGGGTGGGAGCGGGCTTCCTGCGCAAAGGGTCGCATCACGTGCTGGACGAGCTGCGCCGCATCCTGCTCGAGGACTTCGGCTTCGGCGACTTCGTCTTCCGCCTGCCGGACGGCACTCAGGTGGGCCGGGCCGGCGACCTGCGCAGCCTGGAGGAGCGGCTAGCCACGATGCCCGCGGAATCGATCGTTTATCACGGCGCGCGCAATCACTTTTCCCGCTGGCTGCGGGCGCGCGCGGATTTCGGCGTCGCCCACGCCCTGCGGCCGCGCAAGGTGGACGACTACCCCACCCCTGAGGCCCTGCGCCAGGACCTGATCTGTGCCATCGGCGACTACCGCGTCGAGCAGGCGCAGTCCGTGGTGGCCGACTTCCGGCGCGACGGCTTTGACTTCAGCACGGATTTCTACCGTATCGGCAGCGGCTCGCTCGGCGGCAAGGCGCGCGGGTTGGCGTTCGTCCGCCGGATGCTGGCCCAGAACGGGCTGCGCAAGCGCTTCCCCGGAGTCGACATCTGCGTGCCGCCCGCGGTGGTCCTCGGGACCGACGTGTTCGAGCGCTTTCTCGACACGAACGACCTGCGCCGCTTCGCCATCGACTGCGAGGACGAGGAGGAGATCTGGCGCCAGTTCCGCGCCGCGCCGTTTCCCGAGGAGGCGGAGCGCGACCTGCAGGCATTCCTCGAAAAGGCCCGCTTCCCGCTCGCCGTGCGCTCCTCCAGCCTGCTGGAAGACTCGCAGCACCTGCCGTTCACCGGCGTGTACGACACCCTGATGCTGCGCAACAACTCGGGGGACCGGCTGGCGCAGACGGTGCTCGCCATCAAGCGCGTCTACGCCTCGACCTTCTCGCGGGGTGCCAAGAGCTACCTGGCCGCGACCCCCTACCGGCTGGAAGAGGAGAAGATGGCCGTCATCCTCCAGAAGATCGTCGGCTCCCGGCACGGGGACCGCTTCTATCCAACGATCTCGGGCGTTGCCCGGTCCTACGACTTCTATCCGCGTCCGCCCATGACGGCCGGCGACGGCATCACTGCCGTCTGCCTGGGCATGGGCCGGGGGGTGGTCGAAGGCGGGGCCTGCCTGCGCTTCTGCCCGCGCTACCCGCAGCACGTGCCGCAACTCTCCTCGGTCGAAGAGGCGCTCGAAGGCACGCAGCGCTCCTTCTGGGCGATTCCAATGACAGGGGAAGGGGACGAACGCGAAGAGCTGTACGGCCTCGATATCGCCGAAGCCGACGGCACCCTGGCCGCCGTGGGCTCCACCTGGTCGCCGGAGAACGACGCGATCTACGACGGGCTGTCGCGCCAGGGCACGCGCCTCGTCACCTTCGCACCGGTGCTCAAGCAGGGCCTGTTCCCTCTGGCCGAGATCCTTGCCGCCTTGACCGAGGCGGGGACGCAGGGCATGGGCGGGCCAGTGGAGATCGAGCTCGCCGTGGACCTGCCCGCTCGGGTGTTCGGAGTCCTGCAGATGCGTCCGCTGGCCCTGGCGAGGGAAGCCGAGGCGATCGAGGTAGGCGAGCTCGCTCCGGAGAGCGCGGTCTGCTGGAGCCGCTCCGTGCTCGGCCATGGCCGGATCGAGGGGATTCGCGATCTGGTGGTGGTGGACTTCCAGCGCTTCGAGCGGGCGCGCAGCCGGGATGCCGCGGCCGAGATCGGCCGTCTCAACCGCGCGTTGCTGTCCCAGGGAGCGCCCTACCTGCTGATCGGGGTGGGCCGCTGGGGCTCGCGCGATCCCTGGCTCGGCATTCCGGTCACCTGGGACCAGGTCGCCGGGGCGCGGGTGATCGTCGAGGCCGGGCTGCGCGACGTGCGGGTGGAGCCTTCCCAGGGGAGCCACTTTTTCCAGAACCTGACCTCGTTCAATGTCGGCTACTTTACGGTGAACGCCTCCCAAGAGGGTTTCGTGGCCTGGGACTGGCTCGGCGCGCAGCCGGCCCTGAGCGAGAACGCCCACATCCGCCACCTGCGCCTGGAGAGCCCGATTCTCGTGAAGATGGACGGCCGCAAGGGCGAAGGGGTGATCCTCAAGCCGCCAGTATCTGCTTCTCCCCTATAATTTTCCCCCTATAATCGGAGGTAAAGCGACCCTCCTGGTCGTCAAACAGACATGGACCACGAGGACAGCGCCAGCCAGGTTCAGCGAGCCTTGGCCGGCGATCAGACCGCCCTGACCCGACTTGTTGCCGGGCTGACCCCTGTCGTCCAGGCGCGCGTGGCCCGCACGCTGCTGGCCCGCCGGTCGCGCCTGGGCAGCGGACGCGACGTCCGCCAGGAAGTAGAGGACTTGAGCCAGGAGGTCTTCCTGTCCCTCTTCTCCCGGAGCGGCCACATCCTCCGGAGCTGGCAGGCCGAGCGCGGTTTATCTCTCGAAAACTTCGTCGGACTGATCGCCGAGAGGCAGGTGGTGTCCTTCCTCCGCAGCAGCAAGCGGAACCCCTGGAAAGAGGACCCGACTGCGGCGGAGGACCTCGATGCCACCGCTCCGGACCGGGGGCCCGAGGAGGCCACGGCCAACCGCGAGCAGTTGAGCCTCCTGCTCGAGCGGCTGCGGGAAAAGCTGAGCCCGCTGGGTCACCAGCTCTTCGTCTTCCTCTTCGTGCAGGAGATGACCGTTCCGGAGACGATGGCGGCGAGCGGCCTGTCCGCCGACGCCGTGTACGCTTGGCGCAGCCGGTTGAGACGCCTGGCCCAGCAGTTGCTCGCCGAGCTGTCAGGAAAACCCTCCCCCGCGCGAAAGACCCAAGAGGAAGATGACAGATGAGTGAGGATCGTCTATTGCGCGAATTGGGCCACCTGGCAAAAGAAGAGGAAGGGGCAGAAAAAGCCCGCCTCGACGAACGCTGGGACCGACTGGCCGCGGGGACCCTCACCACGGAGGAAGAGGCCGAGCTGCGCACCCTCGCCGAGACCTCCCCCGAAGCCCGTGAGGCCTGGGAGGCGTTCCGTCCGCTCGGTCCCGAGTTCCAGGCCCGGGTGGTCGAAAAGATCGCAAAAGGGCAGGGAGGGCGCCTGCTTCCGTTTCGTCCTACCGCCCGATTCGCAGGATGGGCGACCGCTGCTGCTGCCGCTGCGGCTCTTGCCGTCGTGCTCCTGCGGCCCCCGGCGCCGCTCCCGGCGCTCCCGGATTATCAGATCGCCTCCATCTCCGGCGCTTCCAGCGAGATGAGGGGGGAGCAGCCTGAGGACTTCGCGCCGGGCGACCGCATCGAAGTGCGCCTCCGCCCCATGACGACATCCCGGACAGAGCCATTGGAAGGGAGCCTCTTCCTCCTGCGCAAGGGGGAGCTGCGCGGCCTGTCGGCTGAGAGCGAGATCGATCCCGGTGGATCGGTGAAAATCAAGGGCACGCTCCGCCACGATCTCGAGCCGGGGAACTGGACTCTCTGGGCCGTCATCCATCGCCCGGGCGAGTTGCCGCTCCCGGCGGAGCTGTTTCGTGCAGCGCACGGCAATACGCGGAGTGCGGATTGGATCGCGGTTTCGACAGATATCCTGATCCGTCCCCGAGGCCCTTAAAGGCATGGCTCGATTCCGCGGCGCTCTCTTCCTGTTCCTGGCAATCACCGCCTGTGTACCTCGTGAACCCATTCCTCTGAAAGTGGAGTACGCCGGCTGCAAAGCCGTGCTGATGCCGGGTCCGGTCTGTGTTTTCGATTCGAACGGCACGCTCCAGCTCTGGGTCGAAGCTCCGCCGGACGCGGGCATCGAAATCCAGGTGGATGAGAAGCGGATCGATACCGCCGCGGAGCACATCCGCAACGGCCAAGCGTTCTCTCTGACCCTGCCCTCCGAGGCGAAACGGTTGGATGTGATCGCCTCGTCACCGGCAGGGCAGGCATCATGGTCCTTGTCCCTGGCAGGCAACCTGCTTCGCGGCGTGAGCAAAAAGCTGGAGGACATTCACGACGAGATCACGGACGGACGGCTCGCCGCCGCCCGGAAGATGCTGGAGACCATCCAGCTCCCCTCCCGAGCGCCCGCGGAATCCCGCTTCGGAGTCAGCTACTACCGTGGCCTGCTGGCTGAAAAGGAAGGCGATTACCGCACGGCGATGGCTGAAGTTCAGGAGGCCGAGGAGATCGCGGAACGGGCGAAGCTGGGCCGTTACCGGTGGATGGCCGAACACAAACGGGCCATGCTCCTGATCGGGGTCGGCCGCTTCGGCGAGTCCGTACAGCTCTTCGAGCGCCTGCGCCGGGAACCCTATGCGTGGACTCCCTGCGAAGAGGCCCAGGTCCCCACCAATCAGGCCTGGGCCATGCTGATGGCCCGCGAGGCCGGCGAGAGGTCCGCGGACCCCACGCCCCTGCTCGAAGAGGCGCTGTCGACCTACGAGACCTGCGCGAAGTTCACGCCCGCGGACAGGATCAACATCCTGATCGACCTGGCCTTTGCCCATCTGCAGGAGGGCCGCCTCACCCAGGCGAAGGATCTCCTGGCTCAGGCGCACGAGCTCGAGCCCGATCCTCCCCTTCCGCTCCTGCTCTGGTTGCTCGACCTGGAGGCGCGGATCTCGTTGCGGGAGGGCCGGCCCATGGAGGCGTTTCACCTGTTCGACGAGATCGGGAAGCTCGCCTCCGCCGCCAGCTCCCCCGAGGACAGGTTGCGGGCCGTCTTCGGGAAGGCGCAAGCCTACGAGGACCTGGGGAAGCGGACCGCGGCCCTGGAGAGTCTTCGGAACGCCGAGACCTTGCTGGACGAGCTGAGCCTCCAGGTCCCTCTCCAGGAGGGGAGAGAGACGTTCATGGCCACGCGCCATGCCGTCGTAAACCTGCACGTCGAGCTCATCCTGGACCAGGGACGGAACGCGGAGGCTCTGAACGTGGCCCGGCATGGCCGGTCGCGCCTCATCCGGCAACTGGAGCGCAGCCACAGCCTGGCGAATCTCTCTCCCGACCAGCGGGAGCGGTTGGAGAGCCTTCTCGCGGATTATCACAGGAAGCGCGCCACCCTGGAGGAGCGGGCGAAAGACGAGTGGAGGCTGCCCGCCGACCAGGTCCCCCGGGAGCAGGCCGCGAGGGAGGCCGAGGCGGAGGCAGTGAAGAAGCTCCTGGACCAGGCGTTTCAAGTCCTTCCCCGGGAGCGCTCGAAAGAGGAGCCGTCCTTGCCGCGCCCCGGCGAGCTGATCCTCGCCTACCATCCGCTCTCCCACGGCTGGGCCGGCTTCGCCGCCGACGGGAAGACCGTCCGGGTCCACCGCTTCGAGCTGCCGCCGGACCTGTCCCGCCTCGATCGGTTGTCTGCCGCTCTGCTGCTCCCGTTCCGCGACTCGATCGAGAGGGCAAGGCAGATCCGGATTCTCCCCAGCGGCCCTTTGCAGGGTATCGACTTCCACGCGCTGCCGTTCGATGGCGACGTCCTCCTGGCGAAGGCTCCGGTGGTGTACGGGCTTGATCTCCCGGTTTCCACATCGCCTGCAAGAGAGCGGGAGCGGCACGCCCTCGTCGTGGCGGACCCGCGGGACAATCTGGGGGGAGCGCTCGACGAGTCCAGGAGGGTGATCGAGGTCCTGCACTCCGGCTCGCCACCCTGGAACACCGAAGAGCTCAAGAGCACGGAAGCGTCGGCGGAGGCCGTCAGCGAGCGGCTGGCTTCCGCCGACCTCCTGCACTACGCCGGCCACGGCTCCTTCTCCGGGTTCGGTGGCTGGGACAGCAGCCTGCTCCTGGCCGAGGAGACCCGGTTGACCCTCGGCGACGTCCTGGCGCTCCGCCGGGTGCCGGCCTGGATCGTCCTCTCGGCCTGCGACACCGGCCGGTCGTCCACCGAGGTTCCCGTCGAGAGCCTCGGCCTGGCCCACGCCTTCCTTCTCGCCGGCTCGCGGGCCGTCATTGCCTCCATCCGGCCTGCCAAGGACCGCGAGGTGTCCGAGTTTTTCCCCGTGTTCTACCGGGAATGGGACCGCGAGCCGGATCTCGCCGTGGCGCTGCAGCGCGCCCAGCTCTCCTGGCGCAAGCGGAATCCCCGAGCGGATTGGCAGGGCTTCCGGCTGTTCGAGCCCTGAGATCTGTCAGAAAACGCGCACGAACGGCGAAGGTCCTCACAAAGGAGACAACATCATGAGACGAAAGCTTCTCCTCTGGATCGCTCCCTGGATTGCCCTCGGCCTGGGCGCCTGCGCGACCGTGCAGCCACCTGCTGCAATCTCGAAGGCCTGCGCCGAATGGCGCTGGATCGGGATCACCAGATCGGCTGAAGACGAATGCCCACCCATCCCGGGCTGGAAGGAAGAACGCCTCTTTCCCTCGCTGGCAGCCGAACGTCTGGAGGCGGGCGCGTACGTCGCCCGCAAGGAATTCCTGGCGGCCCCGGACCCTGAGGTCGTCCAGGAGCTCAAACGCTTCTGCGTGTTTGAGCCGACCTGGAAATCGGGCAAGGCCCCGGCTCCGCCCGCCCCGACCGGCAAGCTGGTGCGGATCGATCAGGACTGCGCTGCCATCTCGGTCGCCGGCGATCCGGACAAGATCACGGATTGGGAAACCTTTTCCGAACGCTTCCTCCAGCAGGCCGGAAAGACGGGAACGGCGCTCGAAATCAAGAACCGGCGCGGCGTGCGGCTGGCTTTCCTGGACACGCATCCGACCGGCGACGTTGTACCGACCGAACCGCCGCATGGAGAGCTGGCCTCGGAGCATGGCTACACCCTCACCCACATTGCCCGAAATCTGATTTGCAGCCCTGAGGACACCGGCGTTTGCGCCGCGCAGATCACGACGCGCCTGGCTCTTCCGATCACAAAGTTCGACTCGAGAAGCCGGAAAGGCACGAAGACCGACGAGAAGCACGGCGGCCGCATCGGCCTGCAGAGCGATCTCGCCGAAGCGATCCGGGCCGAGGTGGACGACTGGTTGGTACTGCGTGAGAAAGAAGATGCACCGCAGCATCTCGTGATCAATCTGTCGGTGGCCTGGGACGGAGACCGCTTCGGCGGCCTCGACGAAGGCCAGGTCGCCAATATGCGCACGGGAACACAGGCTGTCTACTGGGCTCTACGCTACGCCTCAGGCTTCGACGTCCTGGTCCTGGCGGCGGCAGGCAACAAGAGCACTTGCGCGACGGAGAGACCCTTGCTGCCTGCCGCCTGGGAGAATGGAGCTCCACGGGAGGAGGTCTGCGGCGAGCGTTCACGAACACCGCTGCTGCTGTATGCAGTCGGCGGAGTGGATTCCGAGGGCAAGCCTCTGTCCAACGCCCGTGACAGGGCAATGCCGCCGCGGGCCGCCTACGGCGCATCCGCCGTGGTGCCCGCCTTGACTCCCGGCGATTCCACGGCGAAGTACACCGGCACTTCCGTCTCCACGGCGGTCGTCTCCTCGATTGCCGCCATCGTGTGGGATACCCTGCCCGACCGCAGCCCGAGCCAGATCATGGATATCCTTTACAGGAGCGGGGACGACCTGCCGCCCCTGCAAGCAGATTTCGGCTCCGGCGCGGGCGCCGCCGGCCTTGGAGCCGGGTCCCAGGTTCGCCGGCTCTCGCTCTGCCCCGCTCTCCTGGCTGCCTGTGAAGAGCTGGGAGGCCGTGGCGGTTGCCCGATGCGAGAACTGTCCTGCGAACCTTGGACGCCGGTGGCGAATCTTCCCTCGTCTCCTCCACTGCTGAGCAGCTGCCATCCGTGGGTCCAAACCCAACCTCCGACCGAGCCGTGTCCGGTCTGCGAACCGCCACGCTTCAGCCAATAGGTTTCCAGCGTTCTGTCAGAAATCCACCATTGCCGTCGAAATCCCTTTCAAGACCGGGAGCAGGATGTCCCTGCTCCCCTGAAAAGGAGCACGGCATCATGGCAGACGAACAGAATCCTCCGCCGGCGGAGGGAGTGAGGTATCCCCAGGCGAGCAGCGGCTTCACCGTGACAGGGCAGGTGAGCCAGGCCGAAGAGGCCTCGCGCGACCTGGACCTGAAGGCTTATGTTTTCGATCCCGCGGGCCGCTTCCTCGGAGATGGAGACGTGGACGAGCGCGGCAGCTTCAAGGCCGGCATCCGCCTGGCGCAGCCCTCGCCGGTCGAGGTCATCGTCGGTCCTCCCGGCGATCCCCACGAGATCCGCCGCTCTTCTCTCCCTCGCCAACGTTTCAGCGAGAAGGACTGGACCAACGGCCGCCTGAAAGCAGACGTCCGCCTTACGCCGGACATCTCGGCGCTCTTCCTGCCTCTCAAGATCTGCGTCTCGGGTCACGTGCGAAAGGTTTTCACCCAGAACGGCGACACCTCAATCTGCCCGGTCCCCTTCGTGAAAGTCGAGATCTTCGACGTGGACCGCGAAGGGTGCTGGTGGCCCTACCTCATCAAGTACCTGGATCGGATCTCCAATCCCCGGGTCCTGCGGGCTTCCGATCTGATCAAGGCGGCCGGAGGGGCGGCGCGGACCGCGATGGAAGGCCCACGGCTCGATATGGCAAATGTGGCTCCGGCCGCGCTCGACGCGCGCGTCGGCGAAGTGAAGTCCCTGTCGGCGGAAGTCGCGTCCCGCGTGGAGAACCTGACGCTCACTTCGATCGTGGCGCCCTGGATCTACTTCCCGTACTGCTTCTACAGCAAGGCCATCGTCTGCGAGACCTACACCGACTGCGACGGCTACTTCAACTGCTGCTTCCCCTGGTGGATCTTCCACTTCCGCAACGGACGGCTGCGTTTCGACCTGCGCCCGGACATCATCATCCGCGTCACGCAGATCATCAACGGGGTCTCGACCGTCATCTACATGGACCCTTATACGAGCACCCGCTGGAACTCGGCGAGCACGCACATCGATCTCTTCCTCGACAACGAGGCGATCGTCTGCGGCGGCTGCGCAACCGACCCTCTTCCCGGAAGCTCCAAGGCGTCTCTGCTCCAGATCGGATCGGACCCGGTGTGGCAGGTCGATCAGATGGACGGCAAGTTCAAGACGCCTCCCTACAGTAACGGCGCTTATGGCGGCGCTCTGTACCTCAGGGGCAACTTCACCGCCGACCTGCTGACGGGCAGCCCCAAGCGTTATTACAAGCTTTCCTGGGCTCCGCTCGGGACCACCGATTTCACTCCGATCGCAACGCCGCTCTCCGCCCTGCGCTCCGCCCCCGGAGGTGTGTTTGAAACCTACCTGCTGGGCCCCCAGCCGAGCGGCCCCCTCGCGGGCCTCTACGAAGCGCAGGACACGGCGCATTGGTGGCTAATGCCCGGCGTTCCGGGAGGATCGGGCATGGTCCTCGGCCTCTGGGACACCTCGTTCGAGACCGATCAGGGAGGCTACACCGTGCGCATGGAGGTGTACGACGAGGCGGGCAACAAGATCGTGACCATGCAGTTCCCCGATCACGGCGGGAACGGCACCGGCGTGGACCCCGCCCCGCCGCCGATCCGCGTCGATCATCTCGACCTGAACTTCCATGTCGACAACAAGCCTGTGACGTTCGGGCTGACCACGCCCGCAACCAATGATTGCGGTGTGATCCCCTGGAGCCCGGCGCTCACCATTCCGCTCCACGTGCACGCCGAGCAGGACAACCACCGCGTCCACTCCTGGAACCTCTACTACGTGAAGGGAGTCAATCCGACCCGCATCTATCTCGCGGACGCGGTGTACAACGCGGGGATCAGCCCGGTAGACGTGAACGTCAACGCCGACGCCCTGCTCGTGGGCCTCGAAACCACCTGCGCCTTCGCGCTCATCCTGTCGGCCTGGTCGCACGTGAGGAACAACTGGGGCTTCGCCTGGGTCGACGAGCAGATCCGCGCGATCGCCATCGAGAGGTGCGGTCCCTAGGTGCCATGAGCTTCTTCGACCTGGTGCTGGGGGTTCTCGCGGTGTGGCGCATCACCCATCTGCTGTCGGCGGAGGATGGACCGGGGGACATCCTGGTCCGCCTCCGCCGGAGCGCGGGGGACGGCTTCTGGGGGCAGCTGCTCGACTGCTTCTACTGCCTGAGCCTCTGGACGGCCGTTCCCTTCGCCCTGCTGCTCGCCGAGGGGTGGAGGGAGGGGTTGCTCTCCTGGCTGGCGTTCTCGGCGGGCGCAATCCTGCTGGAGCGGGCGACCGGTCTCCGACCGGCCGTTCCTCCGGCTCCCTATTTCGAAGATGAGGAGGACGATCATGTGTTGTGGCAGTCAGAGACGGCAGGAATTCCTGCCGAAAAATAGACAAAGCCAGCCCGGCGCTCTGCTGACGATCGGGTTCGAATACGTAGGCACCACCGGTCTGACGGTCGTGGGGCCGGTCACCGGCAAGCGTTACCGTTTCGACAACTACGGCTCCCGGGCCGCCATCGACCTGCGGGACGCCCCGTCGATGGCCGCCGTGCCCCACCTGCGGCGGGTTTGACACGCCTGTTGGCGCGAAATCTGCTAGCTTTCCTCCGCTTGTGTGGAGCCCGGACCGTACCGGGCCCAGGAGGAGGATGGGATGAACGTACTTCGCAAGACAGCACTCGTCGGAATCGCAGCGGGGCTTTGCATCTGGGCCGCGTGCTCCACGAGCACGGGGACCGGCACCGACGCAACCGGCGGACAGGTCACGGTAAGACAGGCCCCGGCGACCGCCGAGGCTCCGGGGATGCCGTCGGACCAGATGGGCGGCACAGGATCGACGACCGGATCGAGCGGAGCTGCCGGCAGCACGGATTCCATGGGAGCGGCCGGGAGCACTGGAGCGATGGCACCCGGGAACAACGACGCTCAGCTCAGGGCGGCGATCGGCGTCGCTCAGCAGTGGCTTGCCTTTGTCGACCAGGGGCAGTACGCGGAGAGCTGGTCGGCCACCGGCAGCCTCTTCCAGTCGAACATGCAGCAGCCGCAGTGGGTGCAGACCTTGACCGGGGCGCGGACGCCTCTGGGCACCGTGGTTTCCCGGGAAGTCGCGGGAAGCGAGATCCGTTCGAGCCTCCCCGGCGCGCCGGCAGGCCAGTACGCCCTCGTCAGCTTCGCCACCAACTTCCAGAACAAGCCCGACATCATCGAGACCATCACCATGATGGACGAGAGCGGCACGTGGAAGGTCGTCGGCTACTCCGCCAATCCGAGAGCGACGCTGGAACAGCAGCAACAGCAGCAGGGTCAGCCGGGGCAGGCCCAGCCGACCCCGACTCCGACCCCGACCCCGCCGCAGATCTGAGGCCTTCGATCCGGAGAGGGGCTACACGCCCCTCTCCCCGATGAAGCGCGCGAAGTCCACGAGCCGCGCCGAGTAGCCCCACTCGTTGTCGTACCAGGAGAGGACCTTCACGACCCGGTCGCGGAGCACCATGGTGCTCTCGGCGTCCACGATCGAGGAGTGAGTGTCCCCGATGATGTCGGAGGAGACCAGGGCCTCGTCCGTCACCCGCAGAATGCCTTTCCAGCGCGGCTGGTCCGCGGCTTCCCGGAGCACCCGGTTCACCTCCTCGACCGTCGTATCCCGCTGGATCTGGGCCACGATGTCGCAGATGGAGCCGTCCGGCACCGGGACGCGCATGGCGATGGCATCCATGCGGCCGGCGAGCTCGGGGATGATCTTTTCCGTGGCCTGCGCCGCGCCGGTGCTCGTGGGGATGATCGACAGCGCCGCCGACCTCCCCCGTCGCCGCTTGCGCACGGGCGTGTCCATCAGCGACTGGCTCGACGTGTAGGCGTGGACCGTGGTCATCATCAGGTGCTCGATCCCGAAGGTGTCGTGGAGCACCCGCGCCACCGGCGCCAGGCAATTCGTGGTGCAGGAGCCCATGGAGACGATCACGTGCTTGCCCGGATCGTAGGTGTCCGAGTTCGACCCCATGGCGAACGTGCCATCCACGTCGTCAGACGGGGCGGAGATGATCACCCGCTTCGCGCCGCCGTCCAGGTGAGCCTTGGCTTTCTCCTTGGAGCGGAAGGCGCCGCTGCTCTCGATGACGATGTCGGCGCCCAGGTCCCCCCAGGGAAGCTCGGCGGGGTTCTTGTTGGAGAAGAACGGGATGGCCCTACTATCGACGTGGATCGCCTTGCCGTCCTCCGACACCTTGCGCGGGTACCAGCCGTGGACCGAGTCGTACTTGAGCAGGTAGGCGAGGTCGCCGATGTCGGCGAGGTCGTTGATCCCCACCACCTCGCATCTTCCATCATCCAGGAACTGCTTGAGCGTGCACCGGCCGATGCGGCCGAAACCGTTGATGCCGATGCGGATCGGCTTGCTCATCGCTCCCTCCTTTTATTTGACCAGCAGGACCGGACAGCGGGCCACGATCGCGATGCGGTAGCTGATCGCTCCGACGCTGAGCGCCGGGTGCTCCCGGTCCACCTTGTGGGATGAGAGGACGATCAGGTCCACCTCGCGCTCCTCGGCGTACTGGACGATCGTCTCCGCCCGCTTGCCGCAGAGGATGTCGTGATAGACGGGGATCAGCGCCTGCTTGAAGCGCTCCTCCAGGCCGTAGAGCTTGGCCGCGGCCCGGGTCTCCAGGCTGCGATAGAAGTCGGCCATCTCTTCGAATTCAACGTGCTCGATGGTCTCGATGACGTGGAGCAGCGTGATCTTGGCCGCTTTGCCGCGGACGAGCTCCAAGGCGGTGTTGAGCGCCGACTCGTTCTTGAGGGTGAAATCGACCGGGACCAGGATGTTGTGGAACATGAACCCTCCCTCCCCTGCGCCCATTATCTCGCGCTCTCTGCCCATTTTGTGACCGTGTAGCGCCAGAGCTTCACACCCGGGTCCCAGAACTCGAGAGGCAGCCCTGCCTTGCTCTTGAGGTGGGCCAGGAAATCCCAGGGGTCCGGGAGCTGCTCCCAGACCTGGGGCAGGAACGTGCTGCGCCGCCTCCCAACCTCGAAGATGATGCCGTCGATCCCCGGGCGGAGCTGAGCCAGGGCCTCCTCCTCGCAGCCGAACTCGCAGGGCTCGCAGGGCGAGAGCAGGGAAACCTCCATGGAGATCTCGCCGTACTCCCACGCCTGGACCGGCGGAAAGCGGGTATCCGAAAAAGCTGCGGCCCGGGCGTTGCTCCGCACGTCGTCGAGCAGCGGCCGGTAGGCGCGGACGGAGCCGACGCAGCCGCGCAGGTCGCTGCGCTCGCGCAGGGTGATGAACGTCGCCCCCAGCTCGCGCAGCCAGGGCTCGTCGCGCGGCGCCTCCTCCCCAAGGCCGAGCGCGGCCCCCAGGCTCTCCCGCGCGATCGCCAGGAGGATCAGTCCCCGTTCATCAGCCATCTCATCCATCATTCCGCCTCCGAGAAGGCAAAGGCGCCGTAGCCCACGACCCGGCCGCGGTCGCCCGCCGTGTCCCCTGAATTCCTGAGATCGAGCAGCCGGGGCATCATCCCTCTCCTGCGGGCCGCGACCATCAGGCCGTTGATCGGCCCGGCGCCGCAGGCCTGGCGTGAGTGGAGCGGCCCTTCGAGGGCGAGGATCTCGTCCGCGGTCTCCCTGTCCACCCGCCGGGCTACGTCATAGGGGAGGTAGTGGGAGAGGTCGGAGCTGATCACGATCGCGGTCTCGGTCCCGCCCCAGACCCGGTCCAGGACCTCCGCGACCTCCTCGCCGTCCGCATCCCCCACCACGATCGGCAGGACCGGGACGCCGGGGAAGAGCACCTGGAGGAACGGCAGCTCGACTTCCAGGGAGTGCTCGGGCGCGTGCGCGTGAGGAAAGGTGGTCACCTGGGGCAGATGGGAGAGCGCGGCGGCGCCATTGGCATCGACCGGCACCTCGCCGAGTGGCGTGGCGAAGGCATCGGCCCCGGGAAGGGCGAGACCGTGGACGGGAACCCGGTGCGCGGGCCCGAGCACGACCACTCGCTCCAGCTTCTGGCCAGCCAGAGCCTGAAAGGCGACGGCAGCGATCGGTCCGGAGTAGACGTAGCCGGCATGGGGGGCAATGATCGCCTTGGGTACGGGTCCCCGATCCGGAGGGACATCGCGGAGCAGATCCTCGACCGTGGACCTCAGCTCACTCGGGGACCCGGGATAGAACATCCCGGCAACGGCGGGGCGGCGGACGGTGGGCATCAACAGACCTCTCCGGGGACGGTACGAGTCCCGGGGAGATAGATTACCGCGATTTCAGCCCTCATCCGCTGGGTGGAAGGTCCAAACGAACGGGTGGAGGGGTCTACCCGCTGGATGGGGTCGTACCCACTGGTGGTAGAGTCCTCGGCGGAAAAAATCGTGGGACAACACGACCTCAGCTACCGCCAGTTCTTCTCCCACCGCCGCATGATCCAGGATCTCCTGCGGGAGATCGTGGGCGAGCGGTGGGTGGAGCGCATCGAATTCGACTCCGGCGAGCGCGTCGATGCTTCCTTCGTCTCTCCCAAGCACGAAAACCGCGAGAGCGATGTCATCTGGAAGTTCCGGCGCAAGGATGGGGGAGAACCGGTCTTCGTCTACATCCTCCTGGAGTTCCAATCCCGGCCGGACCCCTCCATGCCGGTCCGTCTCATGGGCTACGAGAGCCTCTTCTACCAGAGTTTGATGGCGAGCCAGCCGGCGGCAGGTTGGAGAAAGCTGCCGCTGGTCATCCCCGTCGTCGTCTACAATGGATGGGAGCCGTGGAACGTCGCGACGGACCTCGGTTCGTTAATCGGCGAGCTGGATCCTTCGGCGGAGATCTACCGGCCACAGTTGCGCTATCGGCTGGTAGACGAGGCGGCGTACCCTCGCGAGGAGCTGGCGGCGCTGAACAGTCCGGTCGCCGACCTGTTCCGTATCGAGAAGAGCCGCGACTGGTTGGAGGTCCGTTCGAGCGTTCATCGGCTGGGGCAGAGTATTCCGACGACCGAAGCTCCCTTGCGGCGGGCTTTCGAGACTTGGCTGCAGAAGGTCATTCTGCCGCGCTTCGGACTGTCTCCGGAGGAAGCCTCCGCCACGCACACTCTGGAGGAACTTGAAACCATGCTGGCTGATAGCATCGACCGATGGAACCGTGAGATCCGAGAAGAGGGTCGTCAGGAGGGTCGTCAGGAGGGGGAAGCCCGGCTGGTGCTTCGGCAGCTCCGCTTGAAGTTCGGTGCTCTGGCGCCCGAGCTCGAGGATCGCGTGCGGTCTGCTGACGCGGATCGTCTCCTGGAGTGGGGTGAGCGCGTTCTCACGGCTGAGACTCTTCAGGACGTCTTCGGCGACTGATCTACTACCCCCTCCGTAGCACTTCCTGGCACCGCCGCCTTGCCTTGTCGCGATCAGGCAGGGGGAGGTCGGCGAGCAGGGTGAGGGTTCGATCCCTGCCGCTTTCCAGGGTTGCCAGAGCTTCGCGGTACTGGTGGCGGGCGAGGTCGCGGTGGCCCAGCCGGAGCTGGCAGTCGGCCAACATCACCCGCACCTGGAAGAGCGCGGGATCGAGGTAGAGCGCGGCCCGGTAGGAGGCGGTCGCGTCGTCCGAGCGGCCGGTGAGGTCGTGCAGGAATCCCTCCAGCGCATAGGCCTCGGGGTCCGACGTGTCGGTTTCCATCAGCTCCTCGATGATGCGGCCCGCCTCGTCGACGCGGTTCTCCGCCAGGCTGCGGGCTGCTCGGGCCAGCGTCTCCGAAACGCCGAACGGCGTGTTGACGGGCGACGCGAGCGGCTCCTCCACCACGGGCAAGGGCCGCGGCTTCGGAACGGGCTTGGGCTGCGGACGCGGAGCCGGCGGCTTGACCTGCGCCGGCTTTGGCGGCAGAACGGACGCAGCCGGAGGAGGTCCGGTCCGGTGGCGGTAGCAGAAGCAGGAGCCCAGGTCCACGGCTTCCAGGTCGTCCTGGATCTGCCAAAGCGTCTCCGAAGCGCCCAGGAACAGGTAGCCGTGGGGCGCCAGCAGCTTCGAGGTCTGCGCGATCACCCAGCGCTGCAGCGGCCGGCGGAAGTAGATCAGGACGTTGCGCAGCAGCACCAGATCGCACTCCTCGAAAGGCAGCGCGAATGGAGAGTGGGCCAGGTTGAGTGGCCGGTAGAGGATGCGCGAGCGCAGCTCCTGATCGAGCTCGAAGAGCTTGCCGCGCGGCCGGAAGTAGCGCTCCAGCATGGGGGGCGGCACTTGGTTGACCGCCCGCTCGCCGTAGAGCCCCAGGCGGGCTCCGGCCAGAGCTCCCTCGTCGACATCGGTCGCCACGATCGTCCAGTCCCACCCGTACAGGGAGGGCTCGCTGTCGAGGATCATGGCCAGGGTCGCGGGCTCCTCGCCTCGCGCGCAAGCCGCCGACCAGATGCGGAGGTGCTTGGACTGGGCACGGGCCTGGAGGAGCCGCGGCAGGACCTGCTGGCGGATGATCTCGAACTGCTGCGGCGCCCGGAAGAAATAGGATTCCTTGATCGTCACCAACGGGATCAGGCTCTCCCACTCGCCGTCGAGCCCGTTCGACGACAGGGCATTGACGTAGTCCTTGACCGACGGCAACCCCCGCGAACGGGCCCGCCGCTGCGCCACCTCTTCCAGGAAGGGGTAGCGCGCCGGAGAGATGACGTTGCCGGTGGTATCCCGGATCAGGGAGACCAGCTTCTCCAGCGCTGGGGACGAGGGAGGGAGGTCCTCGATCATCGGATCAGGGCCGGATGCAGTTGCGGCCCGCCGCCTTGGCCTCGTAGAGCCGGCGGTCGGCCAGGGAAACGAGGAGGTCGCTGGTCGCGCCCGCTCCCAGCTCGTCCATGGAGGCGACCCCGAACGAGGCGGTGATCCGCACCTCGGGAACCATGGGGAGCGGCACCGGCAGCCCTTCCAGGCCGATCCGCAGGCGTTCGGCCGCGGCGCGCGCCGCTTCGATATCGATCTGGGGCAGGACGGCCAGGAACTCCTCCCCACCGTAGCGGCCGAGCAGGTCGCCGGCCCGCAGCGAGGCACGCAGCACCTCGGCGCCTTCGCGCAGCACCGCATCCCCTGCCACGTGGCCGTAGGTGTCGTTGACCTCCTTGAAGTGGTCCATGTCGCAGAGGATCACGCTCAGCGGGTAGCGGTAGCGCCGCGCCCGCTCCATCTCGAAGGTGAGCTGCTCGTAGATGGCGCGGTGGTTGAGCTGCCGCGTCAGGCCGTCGCGGGTGGACATCTCGTGCAGCCGGTGCGAGAGGCGCGCGTTGTCCAGCACCAGGGTGAGATGCCCGGCCAGGGCGTGCACGAGCCCGCTCGCGGCACGGCTGAAGCGCTCGCGGTCGCGCGGGACCAGAACCAGGACGCCCTGCGCATCGCGCACGGCAAGCTGCAGCGACACGGCCTGCTCCAGGTCCAGCGATGGGCCGTCGCCGACGGGACCTTCCATCTGAATGTGGACCGGATGGCCTGAAGGCGCGTCCAGGCTGCCGACCACCAGGTCGCGCAGGGCGTCCACGTCGCGCTGGCGGATGGGCTCCAGGAGGAGGATCTCGACCGTGACGGCCTCCGGCTCGGCCACCGCGACGGCCAGGCAGCGGGCGTCCACCACCTGGCCGAGGACTTCCAGGGCGACGCGGCTCGCCTCGTGGAAGTCGCCGGCGGCCATGCCGCGCTCCAGGAGACTGTTGATCAGGGTCGCCTGCAGCAGGCTCGCATCGAGCTGGCGGGCTACCCTGGCCAGGACTTCCAGCGGGCCGAGGGTGCTGGTATCGGCGCCGTTGCCCTCCATGACAGCTTGTGGCGCGGCGGCCTCCGAGGCGGCGACCAACCGGGCGACGGTGGCCACGAGTTGCTGCGGCCGATAGTCCTTGGTCAGGTAGGCGTCGGCCCCGGTGCGCAGGCTCCAGAAGCGCGAGGCCGCCTCGCCGTGACTGGTCAGGATCAGGACCGGGATGTGGGAGCTCAGGGGATCGGCCTTGAGCAGCCGCAGGAGCGGGAAGCCGTCCATGGTCGGCATCTCGAGGTCGGTGACCACGACTGAAGGCCGCTCGCGCAGGGCCTTGACGGCGCCCTCCGCGCCGTCGCGGGCCTCGAGGACTTCGTAGCCGGCGCCGCGCAGGGTGCGGGCGAGGATGGCCCGGGTGATCTCGCTGTCGTCCACGACCAGAATCCGATTGACTTTCGCTTCGTCCGTCATCTCCTCGCCCCTTTCTCCCAGACGCGGACCAGGGCGCGCGCCAGGTCGCGGGGCGGCAGGGCCACGTCGGCCGCCTTCTTCTCCAGGGCTACTCGCGGCATGCCGAAGATGATCGAGCTCGCCTCGTCCTGCGCCAGGGTGAGGCCGCCCGCGTTGCGCAGGGCGAGCAGACCCTCCACCCCATCGGAGCCCATGCCGGTCATGATGACGCCGGCCACCTCGCCCGCGCAGCACTCGGCGCAGGAGAGGAACAGCTCGTCCGCCGACGGCCGGTGACCGCGCCGCGCCGGGGTGTGGGCGTCCAGGTGCAGCACCCCGCCGGGCTCCAGGAGCAGGTGGGAGCCGCCGGGGGCGAGCCGCACCGCGCCGGGGCGGGGGCGTTCGCCGTCCCGGGCGAGCTGAACGTCCAGCGGGAACTCCTTGTTGAGCCAGTCCGCGAAGCCCAGCTCGAAGCCGGAGGCGATGTGCTGCACGATCAGGAAGCTGACCGGCGGATCGGCCGGCACTTCCTCGAAGAAGTCGCGGATCGCGGCGGGGCCGCCCGTCGAAGCACCGATCGCCACCCAGCGCAGAGCCTGAGGGATCGCCGGCATCGATGGGGTATCGGTCCGCGGAGGGCGCCGGGGCTTGGGACGGGCCTGGACCTCGGCCACGGCGCGCACGGTCTCGGGCAGGCTCTCGGCGAGCTGCTGCCAGCTCGCCGTGTCCTCCGGCTTGGGCAGCACTTCGAGCGCGCCCCGGCGGATCGCCTCGAACGCGGTCTGCATCTGGTTGCGGGTGGCGCGCGAGGAGAGGACGATGATCGGGGTCGGGCGCAGGCCCATGATCCGCTCGATGGCCGCGTAGCCGTCCACGTTCGGCATCTGGATGTCCATGACCACGACGTGCGGCTGGAAGTCGAGCACCGCGCGCACGGCCTGCTCGCCGTCCTCGGCCTCCCCGGCCACCTGGATATCGGGCGTCTTCGCGAAGAAGCGCCGCAGCACGGCCCGCACCGAGGGCGAGTCGTCGACGAGTAGGACTTTGATCATCTTCCACTCAGCCGGCGCACGAGATCCACCAGCTCGCCCGCGTCGAGGCTCTGTTTCGTGAGATAGGCGTCGGCCCCGACCTTCAAGCCGCGCAGACGGTCGTCCGGGCGGTCGCGGGTCGAGACCACGATGATCGGGAGCTGGGCGAAGTGCTCCATCCCCCGCAGATGGGCGGTCAGCTCGAAGCCGTCCATGCCCGGCATCTCGATGTCGGTGACCACGCAGTCGAACGGCTCCTCGCCGAGCAGCGCCAGCCCCTCCTGGGCGTCGCTCGCGGCCGAGACGTGGAAGCCGGCATCCTCCAGCAGACGGCGCTCCATCTCGCGCGTGACCATGGAGTCGTCCACCAGGAGGATGCGCACGCGCCGCACCGCCGCCACCCCTGTATGGACGGCGGGCATGGCCCGCAGGTACTCGCGCTGCGCCAGGACCGCCGGGGACAGCACCCCCACCGGCTCGCCCGAGGCGAGGAGAGCCACCCCTTCCAGGAGCCGGTCCGTGGCGACCTTGCGCGTGATCGGCCGCACCAGCACCTCCTGCTCCGCCTCGACGTCATCGACAGCCAGGGCGAGCGGCTGGCCCGAGGCCATGCCCTCGATCAGGAGCTGGAACTCCTCCGCGGGCTGACCGTAGAGCCGGGCCAGGGGGACGAAAGGCACCAGCCGGTCCTGTCCCTTGCTTTCGGAGAGCACGGCGAAGGTCCGCCCGTCGCGCTCGATGACCGACTCGGGCGAGAGACGGGTGGCGCGCCGGGCGACCGACGAGGGCAGCGCGAGCCGGATCTGCCCCACCCGGAGCAGCATCACGCTCTCGCCGCGGCGGGCCACCGGGACCTCGACCCGAAAGGTCGTGCCGCGGCCGGGCTCGGAGTCGAGGAACACCTCGCCGCCGACCCGGTTGACCACGTTGGCGACCACATCCAGCCCGATGCCGCGGCCGGAGATATCCGTGATCTGCTTGCGGGTCGAGAAGCCGGGCGCGAAGAGCAGGCGCAGGGCCTCCTGCTTGCCCATGCTCTTGGCGCTCGCCGCATCCACCAGGCCGACGCTCACCGCCCTCTGAATAACGGCGTCGAAATCGATGCCCCGGCCATCGTCGGCGATCACCAGGCGGACCTTCGGACCTTCGGCGGACGCCCGGATCTGGAGCCGGCCGGCGCGCGGCTTGCCCGCCGCCTCGCGCACGTCGGGGAGCTCGATCCCGTGGTCCACCGAATTGCGCACCAGGTGGATGAGGGCCTCGTCCAGCTCGCGGGCGATACGTCGATCAAGACGGGTGTCCTCCCCCTCCAGCTCGACTTCGACTTCCCTGCCGAGCGCCCGCGCCAGCTCGCGGGCATGCCGGGCCAGGGAGACCAGGGAGCCGCGCAGCGGCTGGAGCTGCAGCCCGAGCATCTTCTCGAGCTGCTCTTCCGAGGCGCGGATCAGCCGCCGCTGACCGCCTTCGAGCTCGACCGCCACGCGCCGGAGCATGGTCGAGAGCACGGCCAGCACCTGCGTGGGCTGCGGCTCGTGCAGGCCCTCCTCGGCCAGGCGGGCGAGCTCATAGATCCGCTCCACCACCTGCCGGCCGGCGAGGGCCATGATGCGCACCTGCGTGGCCCGCTCGGCGACCGCGTCCAGGGAGGAGGTGTCGACCCGGATGTCTCCTCCCATGGATGTGGGCTTGGCAGGGGCGGAAGATTGAGGAGTGGAGATGGGCTCCGCGGCCGGACCTGGCTCGGCCGGAAGTACCTCGGCCAGTATTTCAGCCGGTACGTCGGCCGGAAGTGTCACGGGCTCGACGGCAGCAGCGACAAGAGGTGCCGGCGGCGAGGAGGCGCGCATCAGCACGTCCAGAAAGTCGATGTCGCGCCCCGGCTCGTCGCCGCGGGAGACGGTCTCGACCATGCCGCTCAGCTCGTCCACGACCCGGGTCAGCAGCGGGATCATCCCGGGCGGAGCCGCGTGGAGGACCTCCTCGGCCGCGTGGCAGAGCTCGGCCAGCGCTGCGATCTGGAGCATCCGCCCGGCGCCTTTGAGCGTGTGCAGCTCGCGCTTGACCTCGACCACCGACTCCGCGTTCCCTTCCATCTGAGGAACGAACGTGGCGAGCCGCTCGATGCGGTCCCGCGCTTCCTCCACAAAGAGAGGGACGAGGTCGGCGAACTCGGGATTCACAGTGGCCTGTCCGGAGGGCTAGATCTTGGTCCAGCTATCCACGTTGATGTCGAGGCCCAGGACCCCGGCGAGCTGCCCCTTGTCGTAGACCGGGGCGGCGGCGGTGAAGATCGGCTTCTCGGTGAGCAGCGATTCGAACAGCGGCGTCAGGATCGCGTGCTCCTCCAGCGTCGCGGCCTTGTACCAGGGACGCTCGCTGAAGCCCTCTCCCGACTTGACCGCCGGCGGGATCTCGCGGTCGCCCACGATGTGGCGGTTCACGGTCAAAGCGACCTGCCCGCCCTTGCCGTCGTAGAAATACAGGCACTCCACGTAGGGCTGGCGCAGGATCAGCTCCTGCAGCAGCCGGTCGATCGCCTCCCAGTTGCCGAGGCGGCGCTGGACCTCGCGCGCCCAGGTCTCGGCGGTGTGCTTGAGCGAGTGGGGCGACTCCAGGTGGAACGACTGCGCCAGCATCTGGATGATCAGGCCGAGGCGGTTCAGGCGGTCGGCCGTGTCGGAGAACGACTTCAGGCCGTCGGCCATGCGCTGCACCACGTGGCTCACCTCTTTGAGGGTGAGCACGACCTCGTCCGAAGCGGCATTCTGCTGCTGGGTGGCGAGCGAGATCTCCCGCGCCACGCGGGCGCTGTCGCCCGAGGCCTCGCGCAGCGCCTCGATGGCATCGGCCGCGGCGCGGGCGCGCTCCAGCACGCGGGTCGCCTCCTTGGTCCCCTCCTCGGTGGCTACGACGGTTGCGCGGATCGAGCTCGCGAACTCGTCGAGCAGGTTGCGCACCGAGTCCACCGACTCCTGGGAGCGCTGCGCCAGGCGGCGGACCTCCTCGGCGACCACGGAAAAGCGGCGCCAGTGGTCGCCGGCCGCGGCGGCCTCGATGGCGGCGTTGAGCGACAGGATGTGGGTCTCCTGAGCGATCTCGGTGATCAGGTCGAGCACCCGGTAGATCTCCTTGGAGCGGGTGCCCAGGATCTCGGCGCGGCTGGCGATGCCGGCGATGCGCTTGCGCACCTCCTCGACTCCCTGCACCGCGTCCTCGACCGCAATTTTCCCCGAGTTGCCGCTCTCCTCGGCGCGCTGCGCCAGCTCCGCCTGGGCGGTGGCGTTCTCGGCGATCATCGAGGCGGTGCGGGCCAGCTCCTCCATGGCGGCGGTGATCTCGACCACCGACGCCGCCTGCTCGGACGAGCCGGACGCGAGCTCCGAGGCGATCTCGTTGACCGAGTTCGCGGACGAGGCCACCTCGATCGAGCTGCGCTGGATCTGTTGCGCCAGCACGTCGAGCGCGTTGGCGGCATTGCCGAAGGTGATCGCCACCTTGCCGGGAAGGCGCTTCGCATGCTCGGCGCAGTTGACCAGGTCGCCGGCGCGCAGCCGGTCGAGCGCGTGGACCAGCGTGCCTTCCACCTCGGTCTGGCTGCGGTCGGAGCCCTCCACCCGGTTCCAGAGGTTCTGCTGCGAGCGATAGATCACCCCGGTGTAGAGCCAGAGGAACCCGCCCGCGAAGAGAAGGAAGAGGTTGAACGGCCAGTTGCGCCCGCCCCCGGCCTCGGCGGCCATGAGCAGGACGAGGCCCGCGAGCGCCAAGCCGCAGACGATGTAGAGGCCGATGCGGGCCTGGTTCTTCGCGTCACCGTTCGCCATCAGCGGTATCTCCTCCATCAGCTCCTTCATCGAGCCAGAGCAACTCAGGCGGCCGTAGCGGGTCTACGATCACGAGCGGCTGCTCGCCGTGTACCGCCAGGCCGGTCACGCCGGGGCCGACCCCGGGCCAGAACCGGCGCAGCGCGGCGGCCGGCTGGACGGCCAGATCGTCCACCACGCACAGGACTTCATCGGCGGAGAGGGACGCCTCTCCGAGCGAAATCCGATAGGACGCACCCCTTCGGGTCAACCCCGTCACCACCGCGTTGTCGATCCCCCAGAGGACCCCGCCGCGGCGCAGGAGAAGATAGCCGCCGCTCATTCGCGCCCCAAGGCTTCGAGGTTCAGCACCCGCACCACCCGTCCCGCGATCGGCGCCTCGCCGAGCAGGAAGCCGCCGCCGCCCGCCACCACGGACGAGGGTGGCACGTCCGCGACCTCCAGGGCCGCATCGACCGCCAGCCCCATGATCTCGCGAGCATCAGACGGTCCGGCCCAGACCACGACGGTCACCGGGTAGGACGGATTGGCCCCGGGCGCGGCGTTGACCATGCGCGCAAGGTTGAGCACCGGCAGCGGCTCGCCGCCGAACTCCGCCAGCCCCTCCAGCTCCGGCGCCGAGCCCGGCAGCGGATGGACGGTGAGCGAGCGCACCACCCGGCGCACCGAGACCAGCGGCAGCGCGCACACGTACTCGCCGGCCTGCACCAGCAGATGGCTGCCGGTGGAGAGCCCGCCGAGCCGGTTGGAGCCTTTCGCGCTTCTCGAGGGAGACTCGGATGCGATCATATGCGCGTCCACCCGGTCACGTTGATGTCCACCCCCACCACGCCCTTGAACGTGCGGTCGCGGCCGTACACCGGCGCGGCCACGGTGAATACGTGCCCCGTGTGCTGCAGCGACTCGTAGGGCTGCGTCAGCGAGGCCCGGCGCTCTCTCGACACCGTGCGGTACCAGGGGCGCTGAGTCATGTCGATCTCCCGCGCCGACACCAGGGTGAGGAGATGCTGCCGGCCGCTCACGGCGGCGCGGTTGTAGCAGAGCGCCATCAGGTAGCCGGTGGTGTCCGCGAAGTAGCCGAGCTCGATGAACGGCGTCTGCTGCACCAGCCGGTCCAGAGTCTCCTCCAGCTCCGTCGAGGTGGCGGCGCGCTCCAGCTCCTTGCCCCACTCCTCCACCAGGTGCTTGAGCGAGCGCGGCGAGTCGAGATGGAACGACTGCGCCAGAAGCTGGATGGTGAGACCCAGCGAGTTCAGCCTGTCGGCCGTGCCCGACAGGTTCTTGAGGCCGCCGGTCATGCGCTGCACGACGAGGCTCACCTCGCGCAGGGTCATGACCACCTCATCCGAAGCTGCGTTCTGCTGCTGCGTGGCCATGGAGATCTGGCGGGCCACGCGCGAGGTGTCGCCGGAGGCCTGGCGCAACTCGTCGATAGCGGAAGCCGCGGCGCGCGAGCGCTCCAGCACCCGGGCGGCTTCCTTGCTCCCCTCCTCGGTAGCTACGATGGTCGCGCGGATGGAGCCCGAGAACTCGTCGAGCAGGTTGCGCACCGACCCGACCGACTCCTGCGAGCGCTGGGCGAGATGCCGGACCTCCTCGGCGACCACAGAGAAGCGCCGCCCCTCGGCGCCCGCCGCGACCGCTTCGATCGCGGCGTTGAGCGACAGGATGTGAGTCTCCTGGGCGATCTCGTTGATCAGCTCGAGCACCCGGTAGATCTCCTTGGAGCGGGTGCCCAGCGTGTCGGCGCGGTTGGCGATGGCGCTGATGCGCTTCTGCACCTCCTCGACGCCGTCGACCGCCTCGAACACGGCCTCCGAGCCGGCCTCGCCGCTGGTCTCGGCCCGCGAGGCCAGCTCGGCCTGGCGGGTGGCGCTCTCCGCGATCTGCGAAGCGGTGCGGGCCAGCTCCTCCATCGCGGCGGTGATCTCGACCACCGACGCCGCCTGCTCCGACGAGCCGGAGGCGAGGTCGGAAGCCACCTGGTTCACGGCATCGGCGGCCGAGGCCACCTCGATCGAGCTGTCCTGGATCTGCTGGGCCAGCGAGCTCAGCGAGCCGCTCGCCGCGGCCGACACCCGCGATAGCCGCGCCGGCAGCTTGGCAGTGTGCTCGCCGGCACGCACGAGGTCGCCGGCGCCGAGCTGCTCGAACGACGCGACCAGCTTGCCCTCGAGCTGGCTCCAGCGCTCCTCGTTCTGGGGCAGCTTGCGCTCCAGGTTGCGGAAGAAGGGATAGACCCAGACGCCGTAGGCCGCGGTCGCGGCCAGGCCGATCGCCAGAAATAGAAAGCGCGGCCACGCCGGACCGCCGCCGAGGGCGAGGAGGAGGAAGCCCACCAGCGTGAGCGCCACGACCACCATCCAGCCGACCAGGGCGTTGTCCGTATGACGGTTCGCCCAATCCGGCAGGCCGGTCAGAACCGGATCGGAAACCCGGCCCATGACTTCTGGCTCCAGCATCCTGTCTCTCTCCTTTCGCTGCCGGCCTGCCGGCGGGAGTCACCCTGCTGCGGCTCGCACGGCGGGACGCCCCCCCTCGGGGACGCCGGCGCTCGACTGTCAAGCGAATTTGCTTCGTAGGATAGGGGATTTCAGCCCTTCGCCGCAAGCGGAGCTGTGCGCCTTCTGAGCACTTCAGTGCGCAGGTGACAAGCTTTTGCGCAGCATGCCCTTTGACGGGGCCACGGCTTCCG
This sequence comes from Acidobacteriota bacterium, assembly GCA_034667225.1. Taxonomy (GTDB): domain Bacteria; phylum Acidobacteriota; class Thermoanaerobaculia; order Multivoradales; family UBA5704; genus DATMER01. The sequence goes on along the minus strand of JAXDKG010000009.1, from coordinate 65,751 downwards.
CTATGATTTCCTCCAGCTATTCCTAGGTGCAAAGGTTTCCGTGCCGTGGGGCGCCGCACCCCCGGCCGCTGGGGAACCGCACATTCACGATCAGCGAGACTGATCAGGGAGACAGTCATGTCACGGAAGTTCAAAGGCTTCGCTCTCCTCCTCTCCGCCTGCGCCGCGCTCCCGGCCTGGGCGGGCAACGGCAACCAGCTGCACGGGATCGGGGCGGTCAACAGCTCCATGGGAGGCGCCGGTGTGGCGCTGCCCAACGACGCCCTGGGTGCCCTGAACCTGAACCCCGCACTGCTCACCCAGCTCGACGGCCACAAGATGGAGTTCAGCGCCGAGCTCGCCGACGACGACATCTCTGTCGAGAGCTCGGTCGCGACCCCGTTCGGCACGTTCACCGGCAAGACCGAGCACAGGGGCGACCCGGCGCTCATCCCGGCCTTCGGCTTCACCGCCCACAAGCCGGGCTCCAAGATCGCCTTCGGCGTCGGCTTCCTCGGCATGGCCGGCTTCGGCGCCGACTTCCCGCAGGACGCGACCAACCCGATCTTCGCGCCGCAGCCCTTCGGCTTCGGCCACATCTACTCCAGCTATGCCCTGATGAAGGTGCCGACGGTCGTCGCCTACCAGGTCAACGACTCGCTGTCGCTCGGCGGCGCGCTCGTGGTCGGCCGCGCCTCGCTGACCGCCCGTCCCGCGGGCTTCGCCGCCCCCGACTGCTCGGCCGGCGGCGTCTGCTTCGTGCCCAGCGCCGACAGCGACAGCGCCTGGGGCTTCGGCGCCCAGATCGGCCTGCTCTACAAGGTGAGCGACGCCTTCAACATCGGCGTCTCCTACCAGAGCGAGATGGACTTCGAGGACTTCGAGTGGAGCTCCACGGTCGCCAACCCGAACCTGCCCACCTTCGGCACTGCCCGCAACCTGTCGCTGCAGGTGAACAACCCGGCCAACATCGTGGTCGGCATCGGCTTCACGCCCACCGACCGGCTCAAGATCGCCGTCGACGCCAAGCAGATGTACTTCGGTGACGCCGAAGGCTTCAGCGAGTCCCTGGGCTGGCAGGACATCACGGCCTACGCCCTGGGCATCCAGTTCCAGGCCACGCCGCGGTTCGCGCTGCGCGCCGGCTGGAACGAGACCGAGGGCGCCATCCCGGACGAGGCGACCATCTTCAACATCGCCTCCCCGGCCGTGTTCGGCTCGCACGCCACGGTGGGCATGGGCGTCGGAGTGACGGAGACCCTGACCATGAACCTCGGCTACTACCGCGCCTTCGCCGAGTCGATCTCGGGCCCCTTCATCTCGCCGGTCGCCGGCCCGATCCCGGGCACGCGCATCACCACCGAGACGTCGATCGACGGCATCCTGGCCACGTTCTCGTTCAACCTTTAGCTCGGAGGTTCCAACCTTACGAGCCATCACCGGGGAGCCCTTCAGGCTCCCCCTTTTTTTCCCTGTCCCGACTGTCCCCCCTCTGTCCCTCATTGCCCGTCTTCCTGCACTCTTAATGTAATTGGAGTTCTTGCAGTCGTCGGATCTTTTCTCAAGGGAGGGCTGGACATGCACCGGATCGAGCAGACACAGTACGGCTACAAGCTGGTGTTCGAAGGATTCCTTCAGAAGCAGGACCTGAGCACGCTCCTCGACGACATGAAGCAGACGATCCGCTCCCGGGGGCGCAAGTTCCCCGTGCTCCTGGACATGCGCCACTCGCGGGCCTTCCCGGCGGACGCGCAGGAGATCTTCAAGGAGGCGATCCGCTTCTTCAAGCAGGTCGGCATGGAGCGCAACGCCGTGGTGCTCAACAGCGCCATCGCCACGCTCCAGGCCCGCCGCCTGGGCAAGGAGACGGGCATCGACGCCACCAGCCGCTACATCGACGCCTCGACGGAGCAGGAGTGGGAAAAGGTCGCCCTGAATTGGCTGGTCGGTGCCGTCGACCCTGACGTGCACTAGGAATAGCTGGGTTGGAGGAGGGGAGCATCCCCCGGCCCGCTCGGCGGCGGGTCGGGGGACGGGTAGACATGGCTAACCAACGGGTAGACCCCTCAAACCACTCGTTTGAGCGAGCTACCCAGTGGGTGGACGCCTCAAACGACTCGTTTGAGCCGCCAACTACTCGTTTGAGCCAGCAATCCACTCGTTTGAGCCAGCAATCCGCTCGTTTGCGCGAGCAATCCGCTCGTTTGCGCGAGCAATCCACTCGTTTGCGCGAGCGACCCAGTGGGTAGACGCCTCAAACGGCTCGTTTGAACCGCCTACCCAGCCGTTGGAGCCGCCCAACCACTCGTTTGAGCCAGAAACCGCTCGTTTGCGCGAGCTACTGTAGGGGCACCTCTTGTGGGTGCCCTTCCGGAGGGCGGCCACAAGAGCCGCCCCTACATCAAACACTATCCATCACTCGGGCTGTGACAAGGTACTAGTGCTCCGTCACACCTGAGCTGGCAGTTACGGAAATATCAGAAGCGTGAGTTCCGGATTCGGAACCCTCCCCTGCCAGGGAGGGTTCCACGGATGGAATCCCAGAACGGCTCCGCTCCGGCCAATGCTTTCCTTTCCAATCAGTTACGACTCTCCTTCCGGCAGGTCCGGGTGCTGCACTCGCTGCCGGGCATCGGGTTGACTCCTGGGCTGAGCCCAGGAAGAAATGGAGAGTTCCAATGCTTCGACAGCAGAAGAAGGCAGCTCTACTCAGCCTCACAGCGCTCGTCCTCTCGACGATGGCGGCCAGGCCCTTGGCTGCCAGCCATCCGCCAACGCGGCCGGTGAGCATCGGCGTCAATGCGAACTACGAGCACAATCTGGTCAGAAGCGCGAACCTGGGGTGGTCCCGGATGGATATCATCTGGGCGGAAATTCAGCCCACGCCCAGTGCCTGGAACATCGGGCCAACCAACGACCGGGTGAATTTCGCCATTGCCAACGGTCAGCAGGTGCTGGCCATCCTCCATGTCGTTCCGGCATGGCTCAGCAGCAATGGCAACATTCCTCCCTATAGCACCACCGAGTGGTCCGCCTTCGTCCGGCGAATGGCCCAGGAGTTCCGCGGCAGAATCGCGGCATACGAGATCTGGAACGAACCAGACCAGAAGGAAACCAACAAGGATGGCATCGGATGGGGCCGCAACATCGAAGAGCCGCCGCTCTTCATTGACTTCGTCCACGCGGCGGCGGTGGAGATCCGGGCCCAGGCGCCGGGAACCCTGGTCGTCGCTCCGGCCTTCATGAGCAGGAATGACGCCGACGGTGCCGACAACCGCAAGCGGCGGATCCTGCAGCAGGCCGAGCAGACCTTCTATTCCGACGGCCAGGGAACCAGCTTCATCGACGTCATCTCGGTTCACAACAACGCGGGGAGCACGGAGACCGCGCTGACCATGGGGACGCGCCTCAACTACGAGAACCTCGCCTATGTCTGGAACCACGCACCCTCGCTGCGGCACCGGCCGGTGTGGGTGACGGAGTACGGGTGGAGGTCGAACGCGGTGGGAGAGAGCGCTCAACGCCAGAGGACGTGCGAGGTGAACAAGACGTACGCGGGATACCTCAGTTCGCAGTCCACCCACCTCTACGACTGGGATGTCAGAAGGGCGTTCATCTTTACTCTCAGAGACCCCAATAACACCATCAGTAACACTATCTTTCGAGCTGACGCCAGCCCGAAACCGGTCGTGACCCAGTACCTCCAGATCCTGCCCTATCCCGCCGTGCAAAACGCGAACAATTCCCCGTCCTGCCTGGGGACCGGGTTCGCTGCGTCCGTGGCAGGCACGGAGGATGCGGGGGCGGCGTTGACGGATCTCGGGCTCGGCGACCCGAGCTCGGCGGTCCCCGCGGGCTTCAGCGAGCTCGCCGTGGAGCGCTCTCCCGACGGTATGAACACCGCGGTTCTCTTCGGCGACTCGGCGGGAGGCACGCTCAGCATCGTCGTCTCACCGGCCCTGGGCACCGGCCGCTCGCTCCTCACCGACGTGGGCGCGGAATGGACGAGCGGCGCTCTCCAGATCTCGATCTCCGGCATGCGGGACGGCTTGCCGATCGGCAAGAAGGCCGTGCGTTCGGTGGCGGCTGCCCTGGATGCTTCGTTCAACCGGGCGTGCCTCGTCGAAACGGTCCACGCCGATGAGAACGCGGTCCGGCGCCTCGGATTCTCGGCACCCAAGGCTCCTGCCGGCTACACCAGGACGGCGGAGCAGGCCGAGTACACGAGCCCGACGCGGAGCTGCGGCGCCGAGGGCTCGGCACACACCCCGGTCCTCGACTTCACCTGGACGTTCGAGGATGCCGCGGGCCAAGTGATCCGCGGGGGCATCTACCGCTACGGCAAGAGCTTCGATGGCATGCAGGTTAGCGAGCGGTCCCTGCACTGGAGGGGCAAGGGAGGGGCCCGCTATTGGGTCGCCGCCGATCCTTCGGTGGCGGCTCCGGACCCGGCGGCGCTCCGCGCCATCGCCGAGTCGATGGATCCCGCCTTCGGGAAGTAGAATAGGAAAGGACCATCGATCGTGAGCCCCCTCCTGGCGAGGGGGCTCTTTGCCGTTCCTGGAGGGGTTTATGCGCGAGCCAGAACAGCGCTGCCTGGAAATGCGTAGAAGAGGGCGGGAAGAGACCAGGACATGGGCAGCTCAAGAGCGGGAAGCGCCACGCAAGCGACCTTCGAACCACCCCTCGTCGGCGGCAGGTACCGCCTGGAGGAGCGTCTAGGAGAAGGAACCGCCGGGACCGTCTATCGGGCGGTGCACGCCGGCCTGCAGAAGTCCTTCGCGATCAAGCTCCTGAAGACCGCGGGCCCCCCGGCTCCCGCCGCTCTCGAGCGCTTCCGCAGGGAGGCTGTGGCGCTCGGACGCCTCCGGCACCCCCACATCGTCGAGGCCACCGATTCCGGGATCGACTACATCGTCACGGAGCTTCTCGAAGGGATGCCCCTCGCGGGTCCTCTGGCCTTCGCGCAGGCGCTTCCCCTGCTCGACCAGATCGCCGATGCGATCGATGCCGCCCACAGCGCGGGCGTCCTTCACCGCGATCTCAAGCCCGGCAACGTCCTTGTCTGCACGACGGGTCAGGTCAAGGTCCTCGACTTCGGCCTCGCGGAGCTGCTCTCGGACAGGACCGGTGACGAGGAGATCGGCACTCCGCTCTACGCGGCCCCGGAGCTGATCCGCAACGGGAGAGCCAGCCGCGCCTCGGACGTCTACTCGTTCGGCGTGCTCACGTACGAGCTCCTCGGGGGCAGGCCGCCGTTCCGGGGATCGGTGGCCGAGGTTCTGGCCGGCCACCTGGAGTCGGAGCCGCCTCCGCTCCCCCTGCCCGCGGAAGTCTGGCTCGCTCTCCGGGAGGCGCTGCAGAAGGACCCGTCCCGCCGTCCCCGCACCGCGGGCGAGGCCGTGCGCCTCCTTCGGGAAGGCATGGCGCGGGCCGAGCTGGCGCGGTGGAAGGCCGTCGAGGTCCCGAGGCGGACGTGGATCGCGGTGGGCCTCGCCGCAGCCCTGGCCGCCGTGGCCTTCTTCCTACCCTCGCCGGGCGTCGAGCGCCGGCTCCAGGATCTGCGCGTCCGCACGTCGCCCGCGAGAGCCCCCGACCCGCGCATCCTGCTGATCACCATCGACGAGGCGAGCCTCGACAGCAGCGCTCTCTCCCTGGCGGACCGGGCGGACGAGGTCGGGCGCATCCTGTCCAGGATCTTCGATGCCGGCGCGCGCAGCATCGCGATCGACCTCCTGCTGCCCGCGCAGTGGAGCGCCTCGCGAAGTTTCTCGGACCTGGTCCTGCGCCACCCCGAAACCCTGACGCTCGCCGCGTTCTCCGCTCCCGACGGCAGCGTGATCGGTCCGCAGTGCCTGGATGGGCTGACCGCGGCGGCGCTCGGCGCGCAGACCTCTCAACTCTTCGGCTTCGTCAACCTGGACGAGGACCAGGACGGCGCCGTCCGCCGTGGCCGGCTCCGCTTCCGCGACCGCTCGGGGAACGCACGGCCTTCGTGGGCCGCGCTGGCGGCGGGCCGGACCGGAGAGCAGCCGCGGGACTTCCAGATCGACACCCGGATCGACTGGCCGCGCTACTCGCGGATCTCCTGGCGCCAGGTCCCCATGGCCCTCCAGCGGAGCCCCGGGATGTTCCGCGACCGGCTCGTGCTCGTGGGCGGGGAGCTGCGCGGCTCCGGGGACGACTACCATCGCATTCCGGGGGCGGCCGTGTCCGGGCTCACATTCCAGGCCCTGATGGTGGACACGATCCTCGCGGGCATGCCGGTGCGGGAGCCGGCCAGGATGCCGGTCCTCGCCGCCCTGTGGTGTGCAACAGCCCTCGCCATCGGCGGCGTGCTCTGCGGCGGCCGGGCCGCGATCTGGTCCGTTCCGGCGGCAGGCATCTACCTGGCGCTCTCGTTCCCGGTCTTCTGGTGGACCGGCCTGATGCTCCCGGTTGCGGCTCCCCTGCTGCTGCTCCTGCTCGGGCTTCTTGCCGCGCTCGCCCTGCGGCGCATCCTTCCTTCTCCTCCGGAGGTCCCGGCGTCATGAAAAGCCTTTCTATCCTGGGTCTCGCCGTCCTTCTCGCGCTTCCGGCCGCGGCGGACGAGCCCGTCGCCATCATCTACTCGCTCGCCGGCGAAGCCTCGCTCACCACTCCCGTTCACCGGCCCCTGCGTCTGTTCGACCGGCTGCCCGCAGGCACGGCCCTGGAGCTGAGCCCGGGCTCGCGCGTGGCGCTCGCGTTCGTGAACGGGCTCCGCTACGAGCTGGGCGAGCGTTCGCGGGTGACGATCGGAAAAAAGGATCTGGCCTCCCGCGCGGGGACTGTGAGGGCGCTCACCCGGGTGTCTCCCCTGCCACGGCTCCTGCCGATCGTGAAGGAGGACCACCCTGGCCTCAAGGCAGGAGCCGTGCGCATCCGGGGCGACGAGATCGACTGCCTCTCCCCGCGAGATGGGACCGTGACCCTCGCCGGCGCCACCGTCCTGCGCTTCCAGCCTGCCAGCGGCGCCGCTCGCCACCAGGTGGACGTCGAGGACACCCGCGGGAAGGTGGTCTTTGGCGCCGTGACAGAAGATCCTGCCATCAGCGTCCCGGCCGGGCTCCTTGTGCCCGGCGCCCTCTATCACTGGACCGTCAAGGCGCTGGACAGGCCTGGACCGGTAGCCCGCGGCGAGGCTGACTTCGTCACCCTCTCCAGAGAGGAAGCCGAGGCGCGCGAGCGATTGCGGAAGGCCGTCGAGGCGGCGGAAGACGGTAGCCTGCGGGCTCTGCTCGCCGCCGTGGACCACGGGCTGGGGATCGTGGACGAAGGGTGCCCGCGGGCAGCAGCCGGCGTCGTGATCGAAAGCGTGGCGCCGCGCTCGCCGGGCGAGAAGGCGGGGCTGCAACCGGGAGACGAGATCCTCTCGTGGTCCTCTGCGGCTGCCAGCGGGCTCGTGCGCTCTCCCTACGACCTGCTGCCGCTCGAGATCGAAGAGGCCCCGCGGCGCCCCGTCACCTTGCGCGGAAAGCGCGGCGACGAGGAGAGAGCCTGGACGCTCACCGCGGGGGAGTGGAGAATCGAAACGCGGCCCGGTCTCCCAGCCGGCCTGGCGGATTTGTATTCGGCAGGGAAGACGAGCATCGCGGCAGGCGACCTCGCCGCGGCCGAGCGGAGCTGGCGGTCCGCGGCGCAATCCGCACGGACTGCCGGAGATGGCCGGCTCGCCGCGTGGTTTCTGGACCGGCTGGCAAGGACGCTCTTCGAGGCCGGGAAGAGGCCCGAGGCGGACGCCGCCTACGGCGAGGCCGTGGAGCTTCTGGAGCAGGAGCCTCAGCCTTCGGCGGCAGCCCAGCTCCTCCACGATTGGGGGTGGACGTTGGGGCGCCTCGGAAACTGGGACGCGGCGATCGATCGTCTCCAGAAAGCCCTGGCGCTCGATCGTGCGGCGGCCCCGCGGAGCCTGGCCGAAGCGCGCACGCTCAACCACCTGGGCGTCGCCGTCGCGAGCACGGGTGACCCTCCTGGCGGCGAAACCCTTCTGCGGCAGGCCCTGGCGATCCGGGAAGAGCTGGCACCCGGGTCGATCGAGGTCACGGGAAGCCTCAACAACCTGGGACTTCTCGCCCGCCTGCGCGGCGATCTCGCCACGGCAGAGGATTACCTCACGCGCGCCGAGGTGCTGCAGCGCCGTGTGGCTGCAAACACGGCCGACCACGCCCTCTTCCTTCAAAACCTCGGCGACCTGGCCCGGGACCGCGGAGATCTGGAGAGATCGGCAGGCCTTTACCGGCAGGCGCTCGCGATCTTCGAGAAGGACGACCCCGACGGCGAAAGCGTGGCGAACTGCCTGAACAGCCTTGCGGACGTCATGATGCAGCGCGGCGACCTCGCCATGGCCGACGACCTGCTCCGGCGCGCCCTGGAATTGGACGAACGGAAGGCATCCAAAGAGTTACAGATCTCCAGAACCCTGATCAATCTGGGCAACCTGGCCGAGCGCCGCGGCGACCTGGCCGCGGCCGAGGCCTACAATCGACGCGCCCTCGCGATGCAGGAGAAGGTCTCCCTGGACGCGCTGTCCTACGGCGCCCTGACCAATCTGGGGATCCTGGCGGCTCTGCGAGGCGACTTCGCCGCGGGGCGGGGCTACCTGAAGCGCGATCTGGCAGCGGAGGAAAGGGCCTCGCCGGAATCTGTCAACGTAGCGGAGATCCTCGAGCAGCTCGGGCGGCTGGAAATGGCCGCCGGCGATCTCGCCACGGCGCAAGAATACCTTCGCAGATCGCTCACGATCTACGAAGGAAAAGCGCCCGAGAGCCTCTGGACCTCCGACCTGCTGCGCGACCTGGGTGAGGTCGCCGCCCGGCGCGGGCGCCTGACGGAAGCCCTCGCGCTCCACCGCCACGCCCTGGAGCTCCGGCACGAGCTCGCTCCGGGGGCGATCGGTGAGGCCGAGGCGCTCCATTTCCTGGGCCGTGCCGAGCGCCAGGCCGGCCGGCACGAAGAAGGGACCCGCGACCTCTGCCGCGCCATCGACGTCCTCGATCGCCAGCGCACCAGGCTCGGCGGTACCCCGGAAGCGCGGATCTCGTTCGAGGCCTCCATCGCCGACTACTATCAAGCCTGCCTGGAAGGTCTGATCCAACTCGGACGGCCCGCCGAAGCGTTCCACGCCCTGGAGCGCGGCCGCGCCCGCTCTTTCCTGGCCACTCTCTCCGAACGGGACCTCCGCCTCACGGACCTGCCGCCGCAGATCGCCGCCGAGCGCCGGCACGCCGACGCCGAGTACGACCGCGTCCAGGCGCAGCTTGCCCGCCTGAGCGCAGGCCGGGACGACGCCGAGATCGAGCAGCTAACGGGCGAGCTGCGCGACCTGCGCAGCCGCCAGGAGGAGATCCTCGCCAGGATCCGGCGGGAGTCACCCCGCGCCGCCGCGCTTCAGGACCCCGAGCCGCTCGATCTGGCAGGCACCCGCGCCGTCCTCGATCCTGGCACCGTGCTCCTCGCCTATGCCGTAGGACCGGAGAGGACCTGGCTCTTCGTCGTTCAATCCGCGGGCGCAGGCGGCCCCGGTCTATCGGTCTTCCGGATTGCTGCCGGCACGAAGGCTCTGCGCGAGGAGGTGGAGAGCTTCCGCCGGCTCGTGCAGCGCCCCAGCTCCGAACGCGCGGCGCTCGATGCCCGGGCACGGCATCTCTACCGCCTGCTCGTCCGCCCCGCCGAGGCACGGATTGCCGGAGCGCAACGGATCCTCCTCTCCGTGGATGGCCCGCTGTACACATTGCCTTTCACCGCCCTGATGCGCGGTGACCGCCATCTCATCGAATGGAAGCCGGTCCATTCGGTGCTCTCCGCCACGGTCTACGCGGAGCTGGTGCGGTCGCGCCCGGCCGCGCGAGACCCCGGGAAGGAGCAGCTCGCGGCCTTCGGCGATCCTGCTTACCCGCAGTCGGCGCCGGATGCCTCCGCCGATCCCGGCATCCGCGAGATCGTCCGCCGCGGGTTGACTCTCGATCCCCTCCCTTCTTCGCGCCGTGAGGTCGAGGCCATCGCCGCCTTGTATCCGAACCCCCGGGTCTACCTCGGCCGGGAAGCCACGGAGGAGAAGGCAAAGTCCCTCGGACCCGAGTCGCGCCTCGTCCACTTCGCCTGCCACGGCCTGCTCGACGAGCACTTTCCGCTGAACTCCTCCCTCGCCCTGACGATTCCCGATCGTCCACAGGAGGGCCGGGACAATGGCCTGCTCCAGGCCTGGGAGATCCTGGAGAGCGTGCGCCTCGACGCCGACCTGGTCACCCTCTCGGCCTGCGACACGGCTCTGGGAAGGGAGATGGGGGGCGAAGGGCTTCTCGGCTTGACGCGTGCATTCCAATACGCCGGTGCGCGCTCTGTCCTCGCCTCGCTCTGGAGCGTCGCCGACGACTCCACCGCGGACCTGATGAAGCGCTTCTACGGCTACCTGCGCCAGGGCCGGAGCAAGGATGAGGCGCTGCGGTCGGCCCAGGCCGACCTGATCCGGAGCAAGGCCTTCTCCCACCCGTACCACTGGGCCGCGTTCCAAATCACCGGCGACTGGCGATAGACGGTCCGGATCTGGAACCGTCCCCTGCGTCGCAGGGTTCCAAAGATGGAACCACGGCGCTCGAAAATCCTTTCTTTTCAAGCGCCCGCCGGCTGGTCCGGGCTCTGCACTTCCTTGCGGTCGAGCCGGCGATGAAAGCGGCTCATTTCTGCAAGGAGCAAGCTATGAACCGACTTCGATCAATCCACATCCTCCTGGCGGCAGGTCTGCTCGCCTCGGTCGCCGCGTTCGCGACGGAAGTGCCGCCAGCGAGCCTGCGCTGTGAGAACTTCACCGGCAGCAGCACGCCGATCGGGTACTGCTCGAACGGGCGATACTTCTGCATGGGCACCACCGCGCTGCGGCCGCTGGTGGGAGTCTCCGCCGATGCCGCCTGCCACATCCCGCTTGCGGACACGAACATTTGCAACCGTGCCAACGCGCAGGAGGTCATCAACTCGATCGACAACCAGAACCTGAACAAGATGCGCCTCTGGGTGTCCCTCGCGGGCACCAGTCCGGTCACGAGCGGCACAACCTTCAGCGCCTACCCGTTCGTTTTGGTGCCCGCCTCGGGCCCCACTCCGGCGTACTGGCGGTTGGACCGCGTCAACGAAGTGTACTTCGACAAGCTCGAGAACGTGGTCGACTTCGCCCGCGGCAAAGACATCACATTGGAAGCCACGTTCTTCGCCCCTGGGGAGGGCACGTTCCCCGGCGGTCCCTGGGACAACGCCAAGGGCAAGGTGTGCGTCAACTCGTCCGGCGTCTTCCAGCCCAGCGACACGACCTGCACCCTGCCCGGCAACACGCTCCAGAACGCGGGCTTCTCCGATCAGAGCTACTTCGCGCGCACGGCGGCGGACCCTGTCAACGGCAACCGGCCCCGGCAGGTGCAGAAAGACCTGATCAAATGGACGGTCGACCGCCTCTGGTGCTACGACAACGTCTACTGGGAGATCGCCAATGAGCCGGAGGGCACCCCCTCGCTCGTGTCGGCGTGGCACGCCGACCTGGCCAACCATACGGCCACCCTCGACAACGCGCGCGTGGGCCTGACTCCGGGCCTCACCCGCCGCCACCGCATCGCCGTCAACCCCAGCAACACGACCACCAACTACCTCACCATGGCGAACGTGGACGTGGTCAACGGCCACTACACCGAGATCTACTCGCCGCGCGGCAACATGGGCGCGATGCAGCTCATCCGCGGCTCCGGCATCAGCGCGTTCAACGCGGGCAAGCTCCTGGGGTTCAACGAGACGAAGATCTCTGCGCTCCCCCTCGACAATGCAGTCACGCTGCCGCCCGTCTTCGACAGCGTTCTCTCGACCGACGTCGGCGGGCCGGACTCCGGCCGGGCCGAGGGATGGGAGTTCATGGTGAACCGGGGCGCTGCGTACGACCATTGGGGATATCGCCACGACTCGGCGGTCGGCCAGGACGTGCGCGTGCAGATGGGGCACCTGCGGACCTTCATCGCCGGCCTGCCCCTGGCCGACCTCCGGCGCACCCCGGCCGACGGCAGCGTCACGCATCCCGCGTGGCTCCCCAACCTCCAGGACTGGGGCTTCTATCGCACCGGCAAGAGCGCCCGCATTTTCTGGGCCGCGCTCGAGCCGGCGAGCACCGCCACGACGCGCGTGTACGTGCTCTACATCCACAACAGCCTGCGGCGGTGCCAGAGCGGGACGGATTCGCTCTCCGGCTGCACCTCCGGCAACCTGCCCTTGAACGGCTACAGCCCGCAGATCGGCCTGGCCAAATACCAGGAGACGCTCCAGCTCAGCCTCACGCCGGGCAAGTCGTACACGGTGGAGTGGATCCGGCCCAAGGACCGGGCAAGCCTGCAGGCGCCGTTCACCCTCACCTACAACGCCGACAACACCTGCACCGGCGGCTTCTCGCCGCTGCCGTGCCAGATCAGGTCGCCCAAGTACGACTTCGACGTGGTGCTGAAGCTCACCCAGATCAACTGACGCGCCTCAGTCCTCGGATCCGGCCGTTGCGGCCGTGATCCCCAGCCTCTTCATGTAGCGGTGGAAGGTCACCTTGGGGAGCCCGAGGCTCTCCCGGGTGGCCTTCACGCTCCCGCCGTGCAGCTCCAGGCGCGACTGGATCAGCTCGCGCTGGAAGGCGTTGACGGCGTCGCGCATCGTGGCACCTTCCTCCAGGAACGGCCCGGCCTTTGGATTGGGGCTCGCGTGGCGGAGGTCCGGCAGGCAGGCGTCGAGGAGCGCCGGGTCGATCCAGGCTCCAGGCCGGGCATGGATCACGAAAAGCGAGCAGGCGCGGGCCAGCTCCCGCACGTTGCCGGGCCAGCTGTAGGCGACCAGTGACCGCAAGGCCTCACGGGCGAAACCGAGCGTGCGCTTGCGCTGTTTGCGCTCGTGGTGCCGCCGGTAATGATCGAGCAGCAGCGGGATGTCCCAGGGATGCTCGCGCAGAGGGAGAAGATGAATGGTCAAGCTGCGGAAACGATCATAGAAGTCGGCCCGCAGCGAGCGTTCGCGCACCGCTTCGTCCAAATCCTGATTGGTTGCTAGAATCACGGCAACATCGACCCGGGTCTCCCGCGTCTGCCCCACGGGCACGACCGTATGGTTTTCCAAAACCCGCAGCAGATGAGCCTGCGCCCGCGGCGACAGCTCCGCCACCTCGTCGAGAAACAGAATACCGCCATGCGCGGCGCGGAAGAACCCGGGCTCGTCGGTGAGCGCGCCGGTGAAGGCGCCCCTCTTGTGGCCGAAGAAGCGCGAGGCCGCCAGCTCGTCGGTGATCTCGGCGCAGTTGACGACGACCAGGGGCTTGCGGCGGCGTCCACTGTAGGCATGGAGATAGCGGACCACGAGGTCCTTGCCCGTGCCCCGCTCGCCGAGGATCAGGATCGGCTCCGGGTTCTCGGCCTCGAGCGACGGAATAAAGGTTTCATGGAGCGCGCGCCGCAGTGCCTGGACATGCGCGGAGTCGCCGAGGATCTCCGGCGCATCGTCGGGCACCGGAGAGTCCAGAAGCTCCCGCAACTCGCGCTCCTGGCGCTGGTGCCGGAAGGTGAACCCGAAGACGTGGCCGGCCGCCGTGGCATACCGCTCCAGCCAATCGCGGTCCTGCTCGCCATAGGCCTCGATGATCCCGCTGCTTTGAAGGTAGACCACGGCGAGCACCACCCCGCGCAGCGGATCGCGGATCGGCGCGCAGAGGACGCTGTATCCGCCGCCCTCCAGCGAAGGGGTGCGCGACGCGTCGGCCTGCAGCCTGGGATCTTCGATCAGCTCGGTCCGGCCGCTCTCGATCACCCGATGGATCACTGAAGGGCTTACGCCATGGACCGATTCTCCCCTCTCGCACGCCTCGACCTGCTCCGACGTGAGGTTGCCCAGCACGTGAATATTGCGCAGGCGCAGGGGATCGCGGTCCTCGACCAGCAGGAGGAGGGCCTTGCGGGCGCCGAACCCGCGCGCCGCGGCCTCGAACGAGGCCTTCAAAGCGGTTTCCTGGTCGCCGTCGCTGGAGAGCACGGCGAGCAGTTCGTTCATCGCTTCCAGAAGCTGAGCGTAGTCGCGCCCGGAATGGGGCTTCAGCATCACCTGGGCTTCTTTATATCGCGGCGCAGAGCCTTTCTGGGTAGTCCGCGCCGAACGAGCCTGCGGACCCGGCGCGCTACCGCCACTGCACGACGCGCCGCGGCGAGCGAGATCTCTTCCCAGCCTGGATACCGGGCGCTCGTCGCATATTCGGTCAGTCGCGCTTGCTCCTCATCGGTGAGGTCCGGTCTTGACTCGGCGGGAACGAGCGACAACAACCTTTCGAGATCGTGCGTCTTGGGAAAGTCGATCCCTTCCCAAACGAGAGCTGCTTTCAGGTATTTCTCCACGCATTGTTGGGCATGGAAGCAGACCGTATCCGTCGGACAACTCGCCCCGAGCTTCAGGGTGTGAGCTGCATTCGCAAGATCGTTGTCAGCCTTCAACAACCACTCTCTACACACGGCGATCCGCTGCTCAGCCTCGGGCATACAGAACCTTACCCTCCCGTGCAGCCGGCCGCTCGATCGTACCGGGGATCTCCTTTCGCCACTGGAATTCTTCCGGAGTCGTGACTACGATGTCCTTCGCAATCTGAATGCTCCGCAAAGCGAGCCGGATCTCGAGCTGCTTCTCCAGCTTGGACCCGAGCAACGGCATCACGACGAGCAGGTCGACATCGCTGTCAGGGCCTGCATCGCCACGTGCATGCGAGCCGAAGAGAATGATCTTCTCCGGATGGAAGCGGCTGACGATCCGGCGGACCATCTGCTGAATCTCTCTTCTGGCCATGGAATCCGTCTTCGGCATCGAAACCATGTTACGACGACGGCAGCATCAGCGCCAGCATCGCGCCGCCTGCGATACGATCCCCGCAGGAGGCTGCTGCCCATGGACTTCTCCATCCCCGAGCGCGTGCGGGAGATCGCCGGTACGATCCGTTCCTTCCTGGACAGGGAGGTCGTTCCCCTGGAGCGCCAGCTCTTCGCCCGCGGCTTCGGCTCGGTCTTGGGGGATCTTGACCGGCTGCGCGACGAGGTGCGGCGGATGGGGCTCTTCTCTCCCCACCTGCCCAGGGAGTGGGGCGGCGGCGGGCTGACGCTCCTGGAGTTCGCCCACGTCAGCGAGGTGCTGGGGCGCAGTCCTCTCGGCCATTACGTCTTCAACTGCCAGGCGCCGGACGCGGGCAACATGGAGCTGCTCCTTCAGCACGGGTCGGACGAGCAGCGCGAGCAGTGGCTCCGCCCCCTGGTGCGCGGTGAGATTCGGAGCTGCTTCGGCATGACCGAGCCCGACTTCGCGGGTTCGAACCCGGTCTGGATGGGCACTACCGCCCGCCGCGAGGGCGACGACTACGTGCTCGACGGCCGCAAGTGGTTCACCTCCTCGGCCGAGGGCGCCGCCTTCTGCGTCGTCATGGCGGTCACCTCCCCCTCCGGGAAGCCTCACTCCCGGGCGAGCATGATCCTGGTCCCGATGGACGCTCCCGGCTTCGAGATCGTGCGCAACCTGCCGGTCATGGGCGAGGCGGGCGAGGGGTGGATGAGCCATGCCGAGGTGGCTCTCCAGGGGGTGCGTGTGCCCGTGGCGAACCGGATCGGCGAGGAGGGGGCCGGCTTCACCCTTGCCCAGGAGCGCCTCGGCCCCGGCCGCATCCACCACTGCATGCGCTGGATCGGCATCTGCGAGCGGGCCTTCGACCTGATGTGCACCCGCGCCGCCGGGCGGGAGATCGCGCCCGGCGAGCCCCTGGGAACCCGGCAGATCGTCCATGCCTGGGTCGCGGAGAGCCGCGCCGCCATCGATGCCGCCCGGCTCATGGTTCTGCGCACGGCGTGGCGCATCGACAACGAAGGGGCGAGCGCCGCCCGCGACGATGTGTCATTGATCAAGTTTCAGGTGGCCGGCGTGCTCCAGGAGGTGCTCGACCGGTCAATCCAGGTCCACGGCGGCTACGGCCTCCTCGACGAGTTGCCCCTCGCCTTCTGGTGGCGTCACGAGCGCGCCTCGCGCATCTACGACGGACCCGACGAGGTCCACAAGACTTCCGTGGCCCGCCGCATCCTCGCCCGCTATGGTATGGAGCGGAAATGAGCGGCGAGACACGTCCCGTGCGAGCCGGGGAGGAGCTGGACGCAGTTCCTCTCGAAGCCTGGCTGCGCGAGCGGCTGCCGGATCTCCCTTCGGTGTCCTTGGAAATCGAGCAGTTCCCGGGCGGACATTCGAACCTCACTTACCTGCTGCGCTTCGGCGAGAGGGAGATGGTTTTGAGACGTCCGCCTTTCGGCTCGAAGGTGAAGACGGCCCACGACATGGGGCGCGAGTACCGGGTGCTCTCTCACCTGCAGGGACATTACCCAAAGGCCCCCGCCACCCTTGCTTGCTCCGACGGCCCGGAGGTGATCGGCGCCCCCTTTTACGTGATGGAACGGGTCCGCGGCTTGATCTTTAGGGACCAGCGCTCCGGTGCGGAGGACATGCGCTGCTTGAGCGAGGAGCTGGTGGATGGCCTGGCCGAGCTTCACGCGGTGGACTATCAGGAGGCCGGGCTAGCGGACTTCGGCCGGCCGGAGGGCTACGTCGAGCGGCAGGTGACCGGCTGGCGCAAACGGTGGGAGGGCTCGCGCACCGACGACATGCCGGACATCGAGCGCGCCGCGGCCTGGCTCTCCGACCACCGGCCCGTGGAGCACGGCGCCGTCCTGGTCCACAACGATTACAAGTACGACAACGTGGTCTTCGCGCCGGACCTCTCCCGCATCGTGGCCGTGCTCGACTGGGAGATGTCCACCATCGGCGATCCGCTGCTCGACCTCGGGACCACGCTCGGCTACTGGGTCGATCCCGACGATGACCCGGTGCTGCGGATGCTCCCATCTGGCCCCACCACGGTCTCCGGCAATCTCAGCCGGATCGAGGTGGTGCAGCGCTACGCCGCGGCGACCGGCCACGATGTTTCAGACGTGGTTTTCGCCTACGTCTTCGGCTTGTTCAAGATCGCGGTCATCGCCCAGCAGATCTATTACCGCTTCCAGCAGGGCCTCACCAAGGACCCCCGCTTTGCCGCCATGATCACCTCGGTGAGGCTGCTCGGACGCACGGCGGTCTCGGCCCTCGACAACGGGCGGATTGATCGGTTGGGATGATCACAGCCCTCCTTCGATTTCATCTCCGCGTCGGAGCACGTCTGGCGCTGCGGGTGATGGCGCCGCTCTTGGCCGCCGTCGTTGGCGGCATGATGCTCCTGGGCGTCGACTTCATCAACTCCTTCGGCCTCCTGCTCTTCGGCAGCTCGGGCGGCCTGATCATCGCCTTCGCCTGCCTCGGAGTCGCCTCGATCGCGGCGCCGCGGGTCTGCCGGGGGCTCGACGGCTGGATGCGGCACCTGCCCGTTACGGGGCTCGCCCACCGCCGGGCCGCGATGCTCGCCATTGCCGCGGCCCAGGCCTCGCTCCTCCTCCTGCTCCTCTTCTTCGCTGCTGCGGCGGCGAAGAATAGCGCCCATCCCTGGCCCAGCCTCGCCGGCCTGCTCGTGGCTCTTCCCGCTGCCGCGCTGGCCGCAATGCCGGTCCGCTTTCTGGCCCGTCCGCTGGCTTTGACAGCCGCTTTCCTCCCCTTTTCCGGCGGATGGCTGCCGGTCGGCCTCGGAGCCGTTCTCCTGATCGCCTCGGACGCGATCGCCGGCCCTCTCCGGAAAACCCCGCCGGCGATTTCGTTCGCCCGGAAAGGAACCGGCCGCTGGCTCGAAGCGCGGATCGCCTGGCGCGCCCTCGGCGGCTCGCTCCTGGGCGCTTATCTGACCAGCCTGCTCCCTCTCGGTGCTGCCACGCTGTTCGTCCGCAACAACGAGCTCGCCCCGGTCTACGTCCGGCTGGGAGCTCTCCTCGGCGGCTGCACCGCCGTGGTCCTTCTCCTCTCCGGCCTGGGAGAGAGCCTGGCCGTCCGCCGCCCGGCCTGGCCCTGGTCGCGCTCGCTCCCCTGGACGGCCCGGCAGCGCGTGATCTTCGATACCCTCTTTCTCGGAGCGCACGCCTTCCCGCTCGTCCTGCTCACCGCCTGGATCGAGCCGCTCGCGGCTGTCGCGGCCCTCCTGGTGATCCCGTTCCTCGCCGCGCGGACAGCCGGAGCCGTGCGCCGCGCGCCGGAACGCCGGACCGGCGCCTCGGGGGAGATCCTGATCGAGGGGATGCTCCTCGCCGCCGCTGTGGCCCTCCTCCCCTGGGTCTCCCTCCTCGCCCTGCTCGGAACGCCTTTCGCCGTGCGCGCTGCGGCCGAGCGCGAGAAGCGTCAGAAGGTCAGCCGCTGGCAGGAGATCCACCACCTTGCCGTGGGCGATCCCCAATCCTGGAGCTCCGGATGATTCGTCTCGAGCGGGTCGGGTTCTCCTACCGCGACGGCCAGCCGGTCCTCGCGGAGGTGAGCGTGGAGATTCCCGCCGGCCTCACCCTCCTTCTGGGGCCGAACGGCTGCGGCAAGAGCACGCTCCTCAAGATCGCGGCGGGAGTCGAGCAGCCCGACCAGGGGAGGGTCGAGGTGGATGGCCGCGATCTCTGGACCGATGAAGCCGAGGCGCGGCGGACCCTCGCCTACGTGCCCGAGCAGCCGGACCTGACCCCCTACGCCACGGTGCGGGAGATCCTCGGCCTCGTCTGCCGCCTGCGAGGAGAGCCTCGCCAAGCCGCCGAGCAGGCGCTCGCGCTGGTCGGGCTCGACCGCCTGGCGCACCGCTCGGTGCGGGAGCTGTCCATGGGCCAGCGTCGCCGGGCCGTGCTCGCCGCGGCCCGGATCGGCACGCCGGCCCACCTCCTCCTCGACGAGCCGCTGGAGGCCATGGACCGCGGCGCCCGGGAGGACATCCTGGCCTGGATCGGAGACCGCCTGGCCGCGGGCGCCGCCGTGGTGGTGGTCTCCCACGACATCGAGCCCTTTGCACCCCTGGCGGACCGGGCCTTCACCGTGCGGGATGGCCGGTGTCTCAGCTCGGGAGAGCTGCCGGCCGGCTCGGCAGAGAGGATGGTCGTGCTGGAGAGGCTGGCGCGGGGGGGCAGCCCTGTAGGGGCTGTACCCGTCTAGCCTGGGGTTTCAACCCCAGGCGGCTGGTGGCGCGCCTGCCTCCGCCTGGGGTTGAAACCCCAGGCTAGACGGGTTTCGCTCCTACAGAGCGAGAATATGTTCGTGCGCCCAAGCCATTGCCTGCTCCTCCTGGCCCTGGCCCTCGCCTGCCAACCGCGCGAGCGCGCCGCCGGCCCGCTCCCCCAGGAAGCCTACGTCTGGCAGCGGGCGTGGACCCCGGCCGTGCGCGAGGCGGTCAGCCAGGCCTCGGACTTCGCCGGCCTGACGGTGCTCGCCGCGGAGATCGACCTCTCCCACTCCCCCATCCGCGTCTTCCGGGTGGGGATCGACTGGCAAGCGCTGCGGGATGCCGGCCGGCCGGTGGGACTGGCGCTGCGCATCGGCCGCTTCCAGGGCTGGGGCGGCGGGACCGGCCGCTTCGAGGACGAGCCGGAGACCGTCCGGCGGCTCGCCGATCTCGCCGGAGAGGTGGCAAAACAGGCGCGCTCCCACGGCCTCGACGTCCGGGAGGTCCAGATCGACTACGACTGCCCTGAATCCAAGCTCTCCGACTACCCCGTCCTCCTCGAAGCGGTGCGCCGGAGCGTGGCCCCCGCCCCGGTCACCGTCACCGCGCTCCCCTCCTGGCTGCGGCAGCAGAGGGCCTTCCGGAGCCTCTCCCGGAAGGCGGACGGCGTCGTCCTCCAGGTCCACTCCCTGCGGCCCCCCTCCCTCGTCGATCCTCCCGAGGCGGCCCGGGCCGTGGAAGAGGCGGCGCAAGCCGGACGCCCCTTCCGGGTCGCGCTGCCGACCTATTCCACGGCCGATCCCGACGCCATGGCCGAGCTGGTGCGGCGCTGGACCGCCGACCGTCCCGCGGAGCTTGCGGGCCTGGTCTGGTACCGGCTTCCCACCGCGGCCGACACCAACAACTGGCCGCGGGCCACGCTGAAGGCCGTGATGGCCGGCCGCGTTCCCCGGCGGGAGATCCGCACCGCGCTACGCCATCCGAGCCCCGCCCTCGCCGAGATCGACCTCCTCAACACCGGCGAAGCCGAGGTCCCGCTGCCCTCCCCGGTCGATCTGCGCTGGGATTCGGATACTCTCATCGCAGCCGACGGCCTATTCGGATACAGGCTCCTCCGCTCGGGTCCACGCGAGGCCCGGCTGGAGAGCCCCAAATCGAGCCGTGCCTTGCGGCCCGGGCAGCGGCAGACGATCGCCTGGCTGCGATTCCAGGAACCTGCGGAGGTTCACATTGAGATCCCGTCCACTCCCTAAGCTGCTCCTGACCGCCGTTGCGCTCCTGATCGCCGCCCCGGTCCTCTGGGCCTGCGCGCCCTACCTGCCCAACTGGCTGCTGGGATCGGAAGAGACGTTCTTCGAGGGTCCCATGGGGAGGCTCAAGGACGAGCTGAAACAGCTTGGATCCAAGCCGCCGTTCAAGGCCGTGCCGAGCCAGGACAGCTTCGACGCCGAAGTCCTCGCGGCCGAGCGCGCGGACCTGGCGGAGGCGATGGAACGGCACGGCACCTGGACCATCCTTCGGGTGAAGGTCATGGACAACGTCGTGCGGCTCCGGGAGGATCTTGCCCGAGTCAAGCAGGACCGTCCCGCCACCTCCTCCGGCCTGACCGTCCCCGAGCCGCTACTGCCTGAGTTCGCCGATTACCTCGAAGGCGCCATCGCCTACCACGAGGGACGATACGACGCCGCGGTCCAGGGCTGGGAGAGGCTGCTCCGGCGGCCTCAGGAAGAGCGGCACTTCCGCTCCACCTGGGCGGCCTACATGATCGGCAAGGCCAGCATCCCCGGCGATCGGGACCGCGCGGTGAAGTCGTTCCAGCTCACCCGCGACCTCGCCATGCAAGGCTTCGAAGACAGGCTGGGCCTCGCGGCTTCCAGTCTCGGCTGGGAGGCCCATGCCGAGATCGCCCAGGAACGCTACGCCCGCGCCCTCATCCTCTACGCGCAGCAGTTGCGGACCGGCGACCCCACCGCCCTGTCCTCGCTGAGGCTCACGTGCGCCGGCCTCCTCGACAAGCCCGAAGCGCTGATCCGCGTCGCGAAGAACCCCGAGGCCAGGGCGATCTTCACGGCCTGGATCGTCTCCCGCAACCCCGAGGGCCGGAATGCCTGGGAGCAGGCGCTCGCGGCCGCGGACGTCCGCGACGTGGAGGGTGCCGACCGCCTCGCCTGGGCCGCCTACCTGAGCGGCGACTTCGCCGCCGCCTCGGCCTGGCTCGAGCGCGCGCAGGAACCATCGCCAATCGCAAAATGGGTCCGGGCCCGCCTGCTGCTGCGCGACGGCAAGCTCGACGAGGCCCGCGGCCTCCTCGCCTCTGCCGTCGGTGAGCTTCCAGACCTGGGCATCGACATGGACGAAGCTATGCAGATCGTCTACGAGACGGGAGAGATCCTGGCCGCGCCCCAGCGGGCCCTGGGCGAGGAAGCCGTGGTCCGTGTCACCCAGCAGGACTACACCGGCGCCCTCGACCGCTTCCTGCACGCCGGCTACTGGATGGATGCCGCCTACCTGGCCGAGCAGGTGCTCACCCTCGACGAGCTGAAGACCTACGTGGACGCCACCTGGCCGGCGGAGCTGGCCGCGAAGTACGAGCCGCCCAAGGGCGATGAGTGGGAGCCGCTCCTCGTCGGCGGCTATACGACACCCGCGCCGGAGCGCCTCGCCCGGGACGTGCGCAACCTCCTGGGGCGGCGCCTGGCCCGCGAAGGGCGGCTGCGGGACGCGCTCGGGTACGTCCTACCCGATCGCCGTCCCATCCTGGAGCGGCTGGCCGGGCATGTCGAAGCGGGCAGCGACAAGACGCGCCCGGCCGCGGAGCGCGGACGGGAGCTCTTCCAGGCCGCCTGCCTCACGCGCCACAAAGGCATGTATCTCACCGGCACCGAGGTGGAGCCCGACTGGGCCCTGGTGGAAGGCGAATACCAGGTGGAAACCTGGACTTTCCAGACCCGCGACGTGCGCCGGAAGAACCGCCTCCTTCCCGAGACCCCCGACGAGACCGCCCGGGTGAAGGAGAACCGGGTGAGCCCCTGGAAGCGCTTCCACTACCGCTACCGCGCCGCGGACCTCGCCTGGGAAGCGGCGAGCCTGCTGCCTTCCGGCGACGAAAAGGCCGGGATGCTCGCGACCGCCGGAAGCTGGATCGAGCACGCAGATCCCCAGGCCGCCGACCGCTTCTACAAGCAGCTCGTCCGCTGTTGCGGCTCCACGGAGCTGGGCCGCGAGGCCGACGAGCTGCGCTGGTTCCCGGAGGCGAATGCCTGTCCGGTCACTGACCCGTCCCAGTGAATGGGATCCGCCGCTCGGTTCCGTCTTCCTCGGTGATGACGACCTCGCCCTTCACGGTGATCTTCGCCGGTTTCGCTGGCGGCTTGGTCGGCTCGGGGGTAATCGGAGGCGGGGGGGACGGCGGGTCGCTCGGCAAATCGCTCACCCCGCCCCAGAGCAGCAGCAGGTCGCGCGTCTTGTCCGGAGTCGGGTCCGCCCTCTTGCCGTCGAAGATCTTGGACCCCTTGGCGATCCCATGGAGGTGAATCAGGACGTTCAACCGCCGCGTCTCCGCGTTCCAGCTCTCCCATTCGGCGGGCCGCAGGCCGCCGCCCGCCTTCTGCCGGGCGGCATCGATGTTCCTGCTCCCGGCGTGGTACGAGTCGTACACCTCGCGGAACGTCGGCTCCCTCTCCAGGAGGATCTGCAGGGCTGCGTAATGGTCCGAGGAGTGGAGGTATCCGAACCCGAAGTTCGGATAGATCTGGGAGAAGCACTTGACCATCATCTCCTTGTTCGCCTGCGAGATGAGAGCGTTGCCCTCGTTGAAGGGCAGGTTTGCGGCCGCTTGCAGCTCGGCGCAGTTCGTAGGAACGTTCATGCCATTGACCTCCTCTTGTCTTGAAGTACGAAGAGTAGAGAAAAATCCCGCCAACGAGCGAGTAGCCCCCTCCAACCAGTCGTTGGCGCCCTCTACCCGCTGGTTGCGGTCCGCAAATGACTGGGTGGGGGCCGCCGTTCACTGGGTTGTGTCCGGCAACGACTGACTGACTCCCTCCAACCACTGGTTGGACCCGGCTATCGAATGGGTAGACTCCTCCAACGAGTCGTTTTACCGGGCTACCCAGTGGTTGGAGCCTTCCAAGCAGTGGTTTGCGGCCCCTACCCCTTGGATGGGTGAGGGGTCCGAGGGTTTGCTAGACTCCGCGCCGTGAATGTCGCGATCCTTGGCGGAGGCCCGGCCGGCCTCTATCTCGCTCTCCTCATGAAGAAGGCCGATCCGTCGCACCGGATCACCGTTGTCGAGCGCAACCGGCCCGACGACACGTTCGGGTGGGGCGTGGTCTTCTCCGAGCAGACGCTCGGCAATCTGCAGGCTGCCGATCCCGAGACCCATGCCGCCATCACCTCCCACTTCGCCCGGTGGGACGACATCGACATCCACTACAAGGGGACGACGATCACGTCCGGCGGCCATGGGTTCGCCGGCATCGCCCGGCGCGCGCTCCTCGGCCTCCTCCAGCGCCGCGCGGCCGAGCTGGGCGTCGAGCTGCGCTTCCAGACCGAATTCAAGGATGATTCCGACTTCAGTGCCGACCTGATCGTCGGGGCGGACGGCGTCAACAGCGCGGTGCGGCGGCGGCATGCGGACGTGTTTCAACCCGACGTGGACGTGCGGCCCGCCAAGTTCATCTGGCTCGGCACCACCTTCCCCTTCGAGGCCTTCACGTTCGTGATCGTCGAGAACGGGCACGGCGTGTTCCAGGCCCACGCGTACCGCTTCGAGGAGGGGCTCTCCACCTTCATCGTGGAGTGCGATCCGCTCTCCTGGCAGAACGCGGGCTTCGACCGGATGAACACGGAGGAGACCCTCGCCGCCTGCCAGGAGATGTTCGGCCCGTGGCTCGGCGGCCATCCGCTGCTCGAGAACATCCCGCCGCACATGCGCGAGCATCCCTGGATCAACTTCAACCGGGTACGCTGCCAGAAGTGGTATGACGGAAACACAGTGCTCATCGGCGACGCGGCTCATACCGCTCACTTTTCCATTGGTTCGGGCACCAAGCTCGCCATGGAGGATTCGATCGCGCTCTCGCGCTGGCTCCATACCGAGCCGTGCATGGAGAAGGCCCTCGCCGCCTTCCAGGAGGAGCGCATGACCGACGCGCTCCGCCTCCAGAACGCGGCGCGCAA
Source organism: Acidobacteriota bacterium (assembly GCA_034667225.1). GTDB lineage: Bacteria > Acidobacteriota > Thermoanaerobaculia > Multivoradales > UBA5704 > DATMER01. The sequence continues at coordinate 41,456 of JAXDKG010000009.1, read as the reverse complement.
CTCCATGGAGTGGTTCGAGAACGTCCGGCGCTACACCCGGCTCGACCCGCCGCAGTTCGCCTACAGCCTGCTCACCCGCAGCCAGCGCGTCAGCCACGAGAACCTGCGCCTGCGCGACAGTGCCTACCTCGAAGGCGTCGAGCGGTGGTTTGCCAGTGACGTGAAGCCCATCCCTCCCATGTTCACGCCGTTCACGCTGCGGGGGATGACGCTGCGCAACCGCATCGTGGTCGCCCCCATGGACATGTACAGCGCCGAGGACGGCACGCCCAACGACTTCCATCTGGTCCACCTGGGCGCCCGCGCCCTGGGCGGGGCCGGGCTTGTCGTCACCGAGATGACCTGCGTCTCACCCGAAGCGCGGATCAGCCTGGGCTGCACCGGCATGTACAGACCCGAGCACGTCGAGGCCTACCGCCGGGTGGTGGACTTCGTCCACACCTGGAGCGGCGCGAAGATCTGCCTACAACTCGGCCATTCGGGACCCAAGGGCTCCACCAAGCGGATGTGGGAGGGGATGGACGAGCCGCTGGAGTCGGACGGCTGGGACGTCATCGGCCCCTCGCCCGTGCCCTGGACCGCGCGCAATCCGATACCGCGGGAGATGACCCGGGAGGACATGGACTTCGTCCGCGAGCAGTTCGTGCGCGCCGCCAGGATGGCGATCGAAGCCGGCTTCGACATGGTCGAGCTGCACTGCGCCCATGGCTATCTCCTGTCGAGCTTCATCACGCCGCTGACGAACCGGCGGACCGACGAGTACGGCGGCTCTCTCGAAAACCGCCTGCGCTATCCGCTGGAGGTGTTCGATGCCATGCGCGCGGTCTGGCCGGAGGACCGGCCGATGTCCGTGCGCATCTCGGCGACCGACTGGGTCGAGGACGGGATCGACGGCCCCGAGGCCGTGGAGATCGCCCGCGCCTTCCACGCGGCGGGAGCGGACATCCTCCACATTTCGGCGGGCCAGACCTCGATCAACGCGAAGCCGGTCTACGGGCGGATGTTCCAGACCCCATACTCGGACCGCATCCGCAACGAGACCGGCATCCCGACGATCGCGGTGGGCAACATCACCGAGCCCGACCAGGTGAACTCGATCCTCGCCGCCGGCCGCGCCGACCTCTGCGCCCTGGCCCGTCCGCACCTGGCCGATCCGCAATGGACTCTGCGCGCCGCGGCCGAATACGGGCTCGGGGAGGACTTCTGGCCCGTGCAATATCACTCGGGCGCCAAGCAGCTCGAGCGCAACCTGGCGCGGGCCAAACAGCAGGCCCAGGAGATGCTGGGGACGAGCACGGTATAGCTTCAGCCCCCGGGCCGCCTGGGGTTGAAACCCCAGGCTAGAAAAGTACAGCCTCCTCCGGAGGCTGGCTGACGCGATAGCCGGAGACTCGCCCCCGGAGGGGGCGATACTCTTCTAGCCTGGGGTTTCAACCCCAGGCGGGAGCAAGGAGACGTCGACTTTGCACGACCGCATCCCCGTCGAAGACATCCGCCCGACGAGCTTCGCCTGGAGCGTCGAGGACCGGGTCGCCACCATCACGCTGAATCGCCCGGAGCGCAAGAACCCGCTCACGTTCGAGTCCTACCGCGAGCTGTCCGACACCTTCGACCGCCTGCGCCGGGTGGATGAGGTGCGCACGGTCGTGATCACCGGCGCGGGCGAGAATTTCTGCTCGGGGGGCGACGTCCACGACATCATCGGCCCGCTGGTGCAATGGCGCGAGGAGAAGCGCATGGACAAGCTCCTCGCCTTCACCCGCCTGACCGGCGAGCTGGTGCGCACCATCCGCGCCTGCCCGCAGCCGGTCATCGCGGCCATCGACGGCATGTGCGTGGGCGCGGGCGCCATCCTCGCCATGGCCGCGGACATGCGCCTCGGCACGGCGCGCAGCCGCGTCGCCTTCCTTTTCGTCAAGGTCGGCCTGTCGGGAGCGGACATGGGCGCCTGCGCCATGCTGCCGCGCATCATCGGACAGGGCCGCGCCAGCGAGCTGCTCTACACCGGCCGCTTCATGGAGGGACCCGAGGCCGAGCGCTGGGGTTTCTACAACCGTCTCGCCGAGCCCGACCGGCTCCTCGCCGACGCGCAGGCCCTCGCCGCGTCGCTCGCCCGGGGACCCGCGTTCGCCCACTCCATCACCAAAAAGGCGCTGCACCAGGAGTGGTCCATGGGCGTCGACGAGGCCATCGAGGCCGAGGCCCAGGCCCAAGCCATCTGCATGCAGACCGAGGACTTCGCCCGCGCCTACCGGGCGTTCGTGGCCAAAGAGAAGCCCGTCTTCCAGGGGGACTGATGACCGATACGACCTTCCTCTCCTGGCCGTTCTTTGAGGACTCGCACCGCGCCCTCGCGCGGGAAATGGAAGAGTGGACCGAGCGCGAGATAGCCCCGCTCGCCCAGCACGAGCCCGCGGACCTCGACGGCACCTGCCGCGAGCTCGTCCGCCGCCTCGCCTCCGGCGGCTGGCTGAGACATGCAGTCGGCGATCGCCTCGACGTCCGCACTCTCTGCCTGATCCGCGAGACCCTGGCCCGCACCTCCGGCCTCGCCGACTTCGTCTTCGCTATGCAAGGTCTGGGCAGCGGTCCGATCACCCTCTTCGGCTCCGAAGAGCTGCGCCGGACCTGGCTGCCGAAGGTCGCAGCCGGCGAGGCGCTCCCCGCCTTCGCGCTCTCCGAGGCCGACGCCGGCTCCGACGTGAACGCGATGACCACGGCCGCCCACCGCGACGGCGCGGGATACATCATCGAAGGCGAGAAGACCTGGATCTCCAACGCCGGCCTGGCGGACTTCTACGTGGTCTTCTGCCGCATGCCCGAGCTGGGCGAAAAAGGTTTCGGAGCGTTCGTGGTGGAAGCGTCCAACCCCGGCCTCATCGTGACCGCCCGGCTCGAGCTGATGGCGCCGCACCCGCTGGGCACGATCCGTTTCGAGCGCTGCCGCGTGCCCGCCTCCGCCATGCTGGGCGAGCCCGGCCGGGGCCTGCGCATCGCGCTAGGCACGCTGGACGTGTTCCGCTCGACCGTCGGCGCCGCGGCGCTCGGCTTCGCCCGCCGCGCCCTCGACGAGGCGGTGAGCCACGTCCGCAAAAGAAAGGTTTTCGGCAAGCCGCTCGCGGACTTGCAGCTCACCCAGGCGCGGATCGCGGACATGGCGGTGGGGGTCGATGCGAGCGCGCTCCTGGTCTACCGCGCCGCCTGGACAAGGGACGCGGGCGCAACCCGGGTCACACGCGAGGCGGCCATGGCCAAGCTGTACGCGACCGAGACGGCCCAGCGCGTGATCGACGATGCCGTGCAGCTCCTCGGCGGGCGCGGCGTGCTCGCGGGCGCGCCGGTCGAGCGTCTCTACCGCGAGGTCCGCGCCCTGCGCATCTATGAAGGGACGAGCGAGGTCCAGAAGTTGGTGATCGCCGGCCAGATTCTCAAGGAGACTCCCGATGCCTAGACTCCCCGGGGGAGCCACGGCCCACGTCGACACCTTCGGCCGCGAGCTCCTCCCTCCGCCCGAGCTGTTGCCCGAGATGGATTACAGCGGCATTCCCGAGCTCGCCTATCCCGACCGCATCAACTGCGCCGCCGAGCTTCTGGATACCCGGATCGCCGCGGGCGATGGCGACCGCATCGCCTTCCACTTCCCCGGCGGACGCTGGACCTATCGCGAGCTGACGGAGACCGCGAACCGCATCGCCCATGTCCTCGTGGAAGACCTCGGCCTCGTCCCGGGCAACCGCGTGCTCCTGCGCGGCTTCAACAACCCGATGATGGCGGCCTGCTGGTTCGCAATCCTCAAGGCCGGCGGCATCGTGGTCTGCACCATGCCGCTGCTGCGCGCGCGCGAGCTGGCCTACATCGCCGAAAAAGCGAACATTCACCTGGCTTTGACAGACGTGCGCATCCGCGAAGCCTGCGATCAGGCCATGGAAGGCTCGCGCGTCGTGACCTTTCAGAACGCCGAGCTCGAAGAGCTGATGCAGGGCAAGCCCGCCACCTTCGACAATTGCGATACAGCGGCGGACGACATCTCCATGATCGGCTTCACCTCGGGAACCACCGGCAACGCCAAGGGGACGGTCCACCTGCACCGCGACGTGATCGCGGTCTGTGATTGTTTCCCGCCGTACGTGCTCAAGCCTCACCGCGACGACATCTTCGCGGGCTCGCCGCCCTTCGCCTTCACGTATGGACTGGGTGGTTTGCTCCTCTTCCCGATGCGGATCGGCGCCTCCGCGGTGCTGCTTGAGCAGTCCGCGCCGCCGCAGCTCATCCAGGGCATCCAGGACTTCCAGGCGACGATCGTGTTCACCGCGCCCACGGCCTACCGGGCGATGCTCGGCCTGCTGGAAAAACATGACATATCGAGCCTGCGCGCCTGTGTCTCCGCGGGCGAGCACCTGCCGCGCCCCACCTGGGAAGCCTGGCACGAGGCCACCGGGCTAGGGATCATCGACGGCATCGGCTCGACCGAGATGCTCCACATTTTCATCAGCGAGTCGGGGGATGGCATTCGCCCCGGTTCCACGGGCCGGGCGGTCCCCGGCTATCGAGCGCGAATTGTGGACGACGACGGCCGCGAGGTCCCCATCGGCACGGTCGGCAAGCTGGCGGTCAAGGGACCGACGGGCTGCCGCTACCTGGACGATCCGGAGCGCCAAGCCGGCTACGTGCAGAACGGCTGGAACCTGACCGGCGACTCGTTCACCCAGGACGAGGAAGGTTATTTCTGGTACCAGGCACGCACGGACGACATGATCATCTCGTCGGGCATCAACATCTCGGGTATAGAGGTGGAGAACGTGCTCCTGGAGCATCCCAAGGTGCTGGAGTGTGGAGTCATCGGGGTGCCGGACCCGGAGCGGGGCCACGTGGTGAAGGCCTTCATCGTGCTCCGTTCGGGCAATGAGGGAAATCCCGAGCTGATCAAAGAGCTGCAGGACTACGTGAAGTCCCAGATCGCCCCCTACAAATACCCACGCCAGATCGAGTTCGCGGAGAGTCTCCCCCGCACGCTCACCGGCAAGCTCCAGCGCTTCCGTCTCAGGGAGCAGGAAGAGTGATCCTCCAACCCGAAGGCTGGGCCGCCCCCGTCGGCTATGCGAACGGAGTTGCGGTCCAGGGCCGTCAGGTTTACATCGCCGGCCAGATAGGCTGGAACCCCGCCACCTGCCAGTTCGAGACCGACGACCTCGCCGAGCAGGTCCGGCAGGCCTTGGAAAACATCGTGGCGGTTCTGAAGGAAGCCGGGGCCGAACCGCAGCATCTGGTCCGCCTCACCTGGTACCTCGTCGACAAGGCCGCCTACAACGCCGCCCGCCGCGAGATTGGCCGCGCCTATCGGGAGGTTCTCGGCCGCCACTTCCCGCCGATGTCCTTAGTGGTGGTGGCAGCTCTTCTGGAAGACAGGGCGCTGGTGGAGATCGAGGCTACGGCGGTGGTGCCGGGGGAGGCTGAAGGTCAGTAGTGATATCTGCAGGCGATGATGGTGATGGCTTCGTCGTCCACCTTGTAGATCAGGCGATGCTCGCCATTGATGCGGCGGGACCAATACCCTTGCAGCTCATGCCGCAAAGGTTCGGGTTTGCCCAGGCCAGTAAAGGGTTGCCTCAGAGTGTCGAGGATGAGCGCCGCGATCCTCTTGTAGATCTTCTTGTCCGTGGTTGCCCAGTCGGTGAAGTCCTCGAATGCACTTTTCTCGAAGGCGATCCGCCTCATGGGAGATCGTCGAGATCGTCGAGCTCGACGGTTTCGAGATCCAGCCCCTGGGCCACATTGTCAATTGCGCGCAGCAACCGCTCGCGGTTGGCTGGAGACCGCAGTAGATACGCGGTCTCATCTTCCGTGCTGTCCACCGCTTCACTGACCGCAATCTCGATCTCCCGGTCCCGGAACTGGCTCTTCAGGGTATCGAGAAAGCGCTGATCGAGCTCGTCCGCGCGCAGCTTGTAGAGTGCGTACATCGGTTGAAACCTCCCGGGCCTAGTATAGCGAACGACCGCCGGAGAATGGGGAAAGCCAGCAGACTACCGGCCCGGATGTCGTCCCCGAGCCAGCCTAGCCCCCGCCTCCCACCACCCGCAGAAGCGGACCCAGCCAGCCGCCGAAGACGTGTCCCACCGCGGGAAACTGCGTGAGCACGACCCCGATCACCGGGATGCCGCCGTAGGTGAGGAGGTTCGAGAAGAACGTGCGGTCGAGGCTGACCTTGCCGGGAGGGGGCTCCCTCTCCCGCGAAGCGGGGGAGGGTCGGGGAGGGGGTCTTCACTCATAGGCGTTAACCTATGTCCCGTCTCAGGCGCCGTGCCGTTGAAAGAGCCTCAGCGGCTTGGTTGCCTCGCGCGCGCTGGGGTTCGAAGAAGTGGCGTTTGAGCTGAGCGGCTTGCCGGACCAGATCGGCCAAACCGAGTTGGCCCAAGATGGTGAGCACCAATGTCTTATATAGGACAGCCTGAATTCGCCACAGGCTGGGGCACTGTTTTGAGTCGGAAGCCCCAGGGGGAAAACGACAGGAAGTTCCTGGTAAGGTCTTCCACCAGCAGAACTGCCAAGAGTTTGGCGTACAGATAGGTGCGAGCTAAATCAGGGTCTCGGACCGGAAGATCACCCAACTGCATAAGACTCTTCATCCGCTTGAAGGCCAGTTCCACCTGCCAGCGGAACCGGTAAAGCTCCAGGATCTGACTGGCACTGAGTTGCTCGGCCGGCGCTGAGCTCAGCAGCAGGATGTAGCCAGCGGCCTCCAACGTCCTGGAGTCCACCTTACGTCCCTTCTTTTGCGCTTCCTGCCGTGCTCTTTTCTGAGCCTGCTCAGTGGCCACCGCGCTCTTTCGCAGCACCACCAAGCGCACCGGCACAGCAGAGAGTTCGCGGGTCGGGGCGGTCTGAAGCCCAAACTCCACCGCCTGGGTATCTGGTACCTGCCTCAAGGCTCCCATCAGGTCAAAGGGCTCGCCTGTCACGCTCTGCAGCGGAAGGTTCTGCCAATTCATCCGAACAATAAACAGTCCACCTGCTTGATGGACCGACTCTAAACCACCACGATGGCCATAGCCGGCGTCTGCAATGACCAAGTCCCGATCACCGATACGAAAACGCTTCAGACTCTCTCCACCCTCAGGCCCCGTCAACTCTACAGAATCAATACTTTGATCCCCCAAACGAAACCCCAGGTGGATTCGCCAGTCCGTGCCTCGACTGCCCGGAGCCGACACTGTCGTGGCGTCGACCAAGCGCAGACGAAGACCAAACTCCTCAAGACCTGCAAAGCCTGCCCTCTCTGCGAGTTTGGCTCCTAGCAGCAGGCCAAGCCAAGTGGAGATGCCCCGTAGACGTTTCATCACAGCCACTTGAGACAACTTTGCGATGCCCTGAGCCTCGGCCCAACTGCTCGTCTGCCGCAACGACAAACCACCGCAGCTATAAGCCAAGGCCAACCACAACAGGGTCTCTGCCTCCCGAATCACCCGCTTGCGAACCAAGGCACCTGTTTGCCGAGCTGTCGCCTCCAGGTCAAACCCTGCTGGCAACATGGAAAGAAGGTACTGCCACTGCGGTCCGAGCAGTTCCAGGATCTTCATGATCCTAGATTCCGCTACTCCGTCGCTGATGTCAAGAACCAAAGTTAACGCGTATGCCCCCTAACCCCTCTCCCGGCACGCCTCTTGCTGCCGCGCCAATACGCGTGGCGGGTCGGGGGAACCTATATCGGAGCGCTCGGCACCGCCGCAGTGGAGGTGGGCATGCTGACCCCAAGGCCGAGCCGGAGCGTCCTTGCTTTTTGCCTCTTCTCTCTCTTTCTGTGCCTTCCCCTGGCAGCTGAAGAAGCCTGGCTGGATGACGTCGCGCTGCTCATAGGCAACGCCGAACGCCAGGCCTACCTCCAACTGCCGGGCGAGGTGGAGAGGCAGGAGTTCATCCGCCGCTTCTGGGAAGTGCGCGACCCGTTCCCCCAGACCGGGCGCAACGAGCTGCAGGAGGCCTGGACCGCGCGCATGGCCGAGGCGCGGCAGCGCTGGGCACCCGGCGACGACCGCTCGCGTGCCCTGCTCCTGCGCGGCGAGCCTGACACCTCTTTCGAGGCGAGCTGCCCCGGCGCTCCCATCTACGAATTCTGGGTCTACGAGCCGACCTTCCAGGTGAAGCACAGGTCTGTGCTCGTCTTCACTCTCGGAAGCACAGCGAAGCTCTGGCAGCCGGGGCCGGACGCTCCGAAGCTGCATCCACCCTCGGCCGAGGGGTGCTCCAAGGAGCTCTTGCGGGAATCGAAATGGATCTTCTCCCTGGGCGACGAGCAATACCGCGCGCTGGTGGAGCGGACCCTCGCCCGTCCGCGTCCCGACCCGAGGGACTGGTATACCCGGCTCGTGGCCCTTCCCGCCGACATACCTGCCGAAGCGGCGCCCGGCGAGGACGCCCTGCGCGCCGATCTGGAGGTGGAGTACCCGGCGCGCTTCGAGGACAACAGCGTCGTCCGCGTGCTGATGACGGTTCCCGCGGAGTCGCTGTCCCCGCCGAGCCACGAGCTGCTCGTCACCGGCCAGGTGCTGCAGGACCGGGGCGTGCTCGAAGACTTCCGCTACACCTTCCAGGTCGATCCCCGGATCGAATCCCAGGCGTTCATCCCCCTGGTCTTCGAGCGCTACCTGCGGCCGGGCTTGTACAAGCTGCGGATCAAGCTCGTGGACCTCATCACCAAGCGCTTTTTCCTGGGCGAGCGCGAGCTTTCCGTGCCGGCGTACGATCCATCCCTGGCGGCCTCGCTCGACAGATTGTACGAAGAGGCGGATGCGGCGCTCACGGCGAGCCGGCCCGGTGTCCGCCTGCTGCGCCCGGCCGACAAGCTGCTCGCCGGCACCACGCGCTTCGAGGCGCGGGCCGAGGGCCCGGTCTCCCAGGTCGCCTTTCTGCTCGACGGCCGGCGGATCTACACCCGCACGCGTCCGCCCTACGCGGTGACGCTCGACCTGGGCGACGTGCCGCGGCTCCAGAAGCTGTCGGTCGAGGGGCTCGGCGCGAACGGCGAGGTGCTGGCGCGGGATGAGCTGTTCCTCAACTCCGGCGCGCAGCGCTTCGCCGTGCGCCTGCTCGATCCACAGCCCGGTAAGACTTACCGAGACAGCCTGCGCGCGCGGGTCCAGGTGGAGCCGCCGCAGGGGGAGAGGGTCGAGCGCGTGGAGGTCTGGTTCAACGAGGGCCGCGTCGCCACGCTCTACCAGCCGCCCTACACGCAGCCGATCCTCCTCCCCAAGGGCAAGGAAGTTGGCTACGTGCGGGCGGTCGCCTATCTCCCGGATGGCCGCGCCGCGGAAGACCTGGTGCTGCTCAACACCGCGGCGATGCCCGATGCGATGGCCGTGCGCCTGGTCGAGCTCTTTACAACCGTGCTCGACGGCTCCGGCCGGCCGGTGCAGGCGGTCGATCCCGGTATCTTCAGCGTGCTGGAGGACGGCGTGCCGCAGAAGGTCCGGATCGTGGAGCCGGTGGGGGAGACGCCCATCCGCGTGGTGACCCTGATCGACAATTCCCTTTCGATGCGCGAACGGCTGGAGCAGACCCGCGAGGCCGCGCTCCAGTTCCTGCAAAGGACTCTGCGGCCTGTGGACCAGGCCGCCGTGATCACCTTCAACCGGACGCCGCGCGTGGCCGTGCGCCTCACCAACGACCTGGAAGAGCTGCGCGAGGGTCTCACCGGCCTGTTAGCGGAGGACCAGACCTCGCTCTACGACAGCCTGGCCTACGGACTCCAATATCTAAGCGGAGTGAAGGGGCAGAGGGCGGTGCTGCTGCTCTCCGATGGCATGGACCGTTCGAGCCGCCTCACCTTCGAACAGTCGATGGAGTGCGCGCGCCGGGCCGGGATTGCCGTCTATACAGTCGGCCTTGGCCTGCCGGAAGGCGCCAAGGGCGAGGCTGGAGAGAAGCTCCGGCGTATGGCCGCCGAGACTGGAGGGCGGAGCTACTTCGTGGACAGCACGGCGCAGCTCGACGGCGTCTACCAGCAGATCGAGCGCGAGCTGCGGTCGCAGTACCGGATCTCGTACCAGTCCTCGAACAACAGCCCGAAAGACGGCTTCCGCGCGGTGAGGGTGGAGGTGGCCCAGAAGGGCATGGAGGCTCGGACGATCAGCGGGTACTACCCCTGATCAGTCCCCGATGTGCACCAGAAGCTGCCGCGCCCCCGACCGCTTCCGGTGCTCCCAGACATAGATCCCCTGCCAGGTGCCCAAGCCAAGCTCGCCGCCGGTGATGGGCACCGACAGCGAAACCGCAGTGAGCGCGGCCTTGATGTGGGAAGGCATGTCGTCCGGCCCTTCCTGAGTGTGGGTGTAGAGGGGATCGCGCTCGGGCACGAGCCGGTTGAGCCAGTTCTCGAGATCGCGCCGGGCTGAGGGATCGGCGTTCTCCTGAATGGTCAGGCTCGCCGAGGTGTGCTGGAGAAAGAGCGTGCAGAGCCCCTCGCGCACGCCGCTCTCGCGCACCGCCTCCGCCACCTCACGGGTAACCTCGTGGAGACCCTGGCCGGGGATGTGGATCGACAGCTTCCTCACCATGGCGTCAGTCAGGGCCTTTCGAGGCGCGCTGGAGGCGACGCGGTCACCGGGCCGATGAAAAGCGCGCCGTCGTGCCCGGTTCGGGGGGCCGCTTCCGGGTCCATCGCGATGCGGGGAACCATACCGGGCGTTTCGCTGGCGCGCTGATCTCGAGCGCCGCAATCCTTGGCGTCGGCAGACATGCAGATCCAGGCCGATCCACCCGAGTTCTTGATGTCGAGGGCGATCAGGTCGCCGTACCGGGCCCGCAGGTGCGCTCCGAGAGGGACGTAGGCAGCGTTCGCATCCCATGGGTATCCATTCAAGGTCCGCGAGTGTACGTTGCCGACCAGGACCAGGGTCTGCGCGGGATGAAGGGTCTCGATGGCGTCGACCAGCGCAGCGGCCATCGCGGCATCCCGGCCGCCCGGCGAGTCGAAACCCACCGGATCGAGCGCCCGCACTTCGATCTTCAGACCTGCCTTCCGCAGGCGGCGGATCTCGTCGAGCATGGCGAACATTGCCTTGCTGCTCCGCCCGTCCTGATACTCGCGCTGCCAGAACTCCTGCGCGAGCAGCGCCTGGGCCGCGGGAGCACCACCGTCGCTCGCGAGGAAGACGTCGATCGCGGACTGTGTGCTCGACAGGACCTCCAGGCCGGCGAGGACCGTCTCGCCGCGCCGTCCGGCTGCCGCCTGGCAGACCAGACGCCCGAATGTGGCGGGGATCTCGCTGGTTCCGTGGATCTCTCCAACCAGCACCAGGGGCGCCGTCAACTGCTCCACCCCCGCGATCCCGCCGCCGCACGATACAGGGTGCAAGGAGGGAGATAAGTAGGGCTGTGCCGACCGGCAACCCGGCAGCACGCTGCAGACGAGGAGCGCGGCTGCCAACGAACATTTCTTCACCATGGCACGACGATAGCACCCCAGGGAGAAGCAGGGAGGATCAGCATGGCCACACTGGAAGACGACAAGAACCGCCGCCCCGACTCGCAGGACGAACGCAACCGGAAGGAGCGCGAGTCCGTCACGGACGGCCGCACCGAGCAGAAGCGCCCGGTCGAGGACAAGACCTCGGGGGCCGGCCCGGGCGTCAGCTCGGGCAAGCCCTAGAGATTTGGTCAGGCAGGAACGTACAGGACCAGCCGCTGTCCCGGCCGGAGGATCTTCCTCGAGGTCAGCCCGTTGACGGTCAAAAGGTGCTCGATCGACACCCCGAACCGGCGGGCGATCGCGGCGAGGCTGTCCCCGCGGCGGACCTTGTAGGTGCGGGTCTCGTAATCGCGCGGCGGGAAGAGGGTCAGCTTCTGCCCGCTCTTGATCTTGCGGCTCCGCAGGCTGTTCCAGCTCAGGATGTCCTCGTCCCGCACCGAGAAGATCTCGGCCACTTCGTCGAGCGTGTTGCCCGATTTGACCGTGTAGACGACCCGGGTCACGTTCTTGTCCCCAGGGAGGACCAGGCTCTGCCCGATGCTGAGCGTGTATGGGCTGCGGATGTCGTTGGCCTTGGCCAGGGTCCCCACCTCGAGGTCGTAGGTGCGGGCGATGGAGCTCAGGGTCTCGCCGTGCTTGACCACGTGCGTCCGCCTCTCGGTGGGGCGGCGCTCGGGCTCCTGGATTCGAATCTCCGGCACGGAGCTGGAGGCCAGCATCACCTGCGGCTGGTCGGGCGGCATGGCTGGGATTGCCGCGAGGGCCGTGCTGAACTGGACACCCTTGCCGACAGGGAGATAGAGGGGGAAGTTGCGGCCGGGGGTGGTGGACAGGTTGGGATCGAGATCGTTGTTGGCGAGCCTCACGTCGACCACGTCGACTCCGGAGAGCTCGGCGATGCGGGCGACGGACATGACCTGCGGCACCACGACCACGTCGTAGCGCTGCGCCATCTCGGCCGCGCTCGGGAGATAGAACCCGAAGCGCTTCGGATCGGAGCTGATCACCGCTGCGGCCAGGATCTTGGGCACGTACTCCTGGGTCTCGACCGCGAGGCAGCTGCGGATGTCCCAGAAGCTGCGCTTGTCATAGCCGTCGGTCCGGCGCAGGCAGTTCATGATCTTCCCTTCGCCCGCGTTGTAGGCCGCGGTGGAGAGGAGGAACGACCGCGCGCCAAAAATATTCAGCAGGTCGACCAGGTAGCCCGCCGCGGCCTCCGTGGACTTCCGCACGTCATAGAAGTCCTCCTTCTGGATCAGGCCGTAGCGCTGGCCGGTCTCGGGGATGAACTGCCAGAGCCCATGGGCGTTGGCGTGGCTCATCGCCTTGGGCTGGAAGCCGCTCTCCACGAACGCGATGTAGCCGAGCTCGCCGGGGAGCTTGTGGGAGGCGAACACCTCCTGGATCGTCGGCCAGTACTTGTGCTTGCGCAGGAAGGAGCGCTCGAAGAACTCGCGGTACTTGCCGCGGTAGAACGAAATGTATTGCTGGGTCTCGTGGACGACGACGTTCAGGTAGGCCTGCTCGGGCGAGACGTCGCCGAACTGGCGCAGGATGCGGCGCACCTCGGTCTCGATGGCGACGCGCTCGGCGAGCTCCGCGGGGTTGAGCCGGTCGGTCCGCTCCAACTCGCGGGACACGGCCTCGAGGTCGTAGTGGCGGAGGCTCTCGGGCAGTCCGGAACGGATCGCCTCGAGCCCCTGCCGCTCCCAGAAGTCCGGCAGGTCGGCTTCCAGCAGGATCAGGCGCGCGTCGCTGAAGCTCTTGCGGGCCTCGTCCCACTTGCCGGTCTGGTAGAAGGTGAGCCCTTCGACCGCCCATGCGACGGCCTTGTCCATGGCCTCGCGGGTGGAGAGGGGCGCGCCGAGCGTGGGCAGGTCGCCCTCGCTCTTCGCCGGAACCACTTGGGGAACCGGAGGCGGGACAGGAGCGGGCGTCGGCTGGATCTCGGTGTACCGGACTTTGACGTTGGGTTGAGGCTTGCCCGCGCAGCCCAGAAGGACCGCGAGCGAGAGAACGAGAGCGCATCGTCCAACCATGCTTGATACCTATGAGAAACGGACCGTTGCTGACACTGGCGATTCTAGCATATCGACGCGACGCTATGCATAGATCCTTGTGCTATCGACGGCTCGTTTTCTTCCCACCCGCGCACCGTACTCAGCAGAGAAGACCCCGAGCGCTCCGCTTTGCGGAGCCCTGGGGGGAAAGCTACCGTTCTTTACAACAAGGAGATCGGAATGAGGACACAAAGGATGCGTGCAGTGGGTCTGGCTGTCGTTCTCGCGCTGTCAGCGGTATTGGCAATACCGGCCGGCGCCGCTCAGGCGGGCGATGCCCTGTTCTCGCCCCTCGAGATCGCCTCCATCCATGGAGCCTCCCTCAGTCTGGATACCTCGTTCCAGGCCCTGCTCGACAACCCGACCACGGCCTCGCTGCAGGTCGTGCGCGCCAATGCGGACATGGTCAACCGCAAGGCCCAGACCCTCCGGCTCAATCTCGGCGATGGCCTCGACTTCCGGGCTCACCAGGTCAGGTCCTACGTCAACAACTTCGGCAACCTGGTGTGGTACGGCGTCATCGAGGACCAGAGCGCGGCGGTGATCGTGCCCTGGTCGGCCGAGGCGCTCAAATTCGATCCCATCAACTCGGTGATGCTGGTCCGCGACGGCAAGACGATCACGGGCAACGTCCACTACGGCGGCGAGCTGTACAAGATCCGCCCGCTCAAGAGCGGCGACCATGCCATCGCGGCCGTGGACTTCAGCTCCCTGCCCCCGGACCATCCGGCCGAGTACGCCAACCTGCCGACGTACAAGATGCCCCCCACCTTCACGGCCCAGGCGGACACCGTGATCAGAGTCATGGTCAACTGGACGTCCTCCGCGGCTTCGGCCTCGGGCAACATCAGCGCTTTGGTCGATCTCGCGGTCGCCGAAGCCAACCAGGGCTACACGAACAGCGGCGTGTTCATCGACCTGATCCTTGCCCACAAGTCCCAGGTCACCTACACCCAGAGCGGCAGCTTCAGCACCGACCTCTCCCGCTACCGCGGGACGACCGATGGCTTCATGGACTCGATCCACACGACCCGCAACTCGGTAGCAGCGGACGTCGCCTTCCTGGTCATCAACAACGCGTCTTCCTGCGGCCTGGCCTCGGGCATCGGCTCCACCGCGAGCACGGCCTTCGCCGACGCGCACTGGGACTGCATCACCGGCTACTACTCGTTCGGCCACGAGATCGGGCACCTCCAATCCGCCCGCCACGACATCAATACCGACGGCACCCTGTCGCCCTACGCCTACGGCCACGGCTACCGCTACACGGGCTCCCCGAGCTGGCGCACGATCATGGCCTACGACTGCCCGTCCGGCTGCCCGCGCCTCAACTACTGGTCCAACCCGAACAAGCTCTACAACGGCGTGGCCATGGGCAACACGACCCGGGCCGACAACACCCGCGTGCTGAACGCCACGCGCGGCACGGTAGGTGCGTTCCGGTAAGCGAAAGGTTTTTTCGGAAGGGAAATTACACCGGCTCGGGCCGCTGCGCGCAGGCGCGCGGCCCGTCGTCGGTCCAGACGTGCCAGTCGATGTTCCTCAAACGGCGGAGGCGGTCCACATCCAGACCGCGTAGCGACCGGAGGGCCCGGATGAGCTGCGAGGGGTGGTCCTCCCGTCCCAACTGGTGCGAGAACTCCTGAATGTTCATCGCGTCTCCTTTCGTATCTACTCCCACTCTATTCTACTCCCCCAGCTCCAGCTCCGCCTTCAGATCCCGCCGGAGCTCGTCGGGCGGGACCAGGACGCCGTCGCCCTGAGGGCTGGGGAAGACCGCGACGCGGATGCCGTCCTCTTCCAGGAGAGGGAGGAGGTCGTCCAGCAGCTCGTCGAGCGGCACAGCCGCGGGGGAGGTGCCTTCCCAGGAGCCGTGCGCGCAGGCTTCGGCGAACCCTGCATGGGGCCAGAGGGGGAGGACGTCGCGGCCGTCCGCGCCGCTCGAAAGGACCCAGCCGTCCGGGCTGTGCAGGCCCCAGGCCTCCTCCCAGTCCACCGTGATCTGCAGGAAGAGGCCGTAGCGCTCACGGGCCGGCATGGCGAGGATCTGCCTGCGCTCCTGATCCGTCAGCACCCAGGTTTCCGTCATGGCCGCGCCGCCCCGCGGATGATCCAGGGCCGCTGCGCTCCGCTGGCATCCGCTCCTGGACCCACGAACAACACCTCCTCGATCTGGTCGTCCTCGCGGCGGATGCGTACCCGCGCCTCCCACGAATTCGCGTCCGCGGCGTTCAGGGCCAGCAGGTCCCAGCCGGTGAAGGACATGGAGGTCAGGGGGAGGATGTCCTTGGGCGCGGCGTACTGCTCCAGGGCGGTGGGGGAGAGGTAGTCGCGGGCGCGCACGTCGTCGCCGGTCAGGCGCACGTCCATGAACATGGTCACGAAGTCGCGGATCCCGGCCTCGCCCGGCTCCGACGGGATCTCGACCGGGACCGGCAGCGCCGGCGGGACCGCCCGCGGCTCGGATTCGATGGGAGTAGCCGGCTCCTTCGCGCAGGCCCCGCACAGCAGGAGAAGGATGATCCAGACCGGCCGCATCAGGCCTGGACCTCCTGCGGCTCGGGCTCGGATTCCTGCGGAGTCTCTTCCGGTATTGCCTCCGGAAGGGGTTCCGTCGCCTGTTCCTGGCCCGGCGCGCCCTGAATCCACTGGCCGAGGATCTCGCGCTCCTCGTCCGTGAGCGGCAGGCCCGCGCTGTCGCACAGGCCGATGACGTTGCGGAAGAAGGCCTGGGCGAGGGTCGGAGCATCGTCGCCGTTCTGGCCGAAGCGGTGGCTGCCGAAAGTGATGCCGCGCAGGATGAAGTTGACGCTGGCGCGGGCGATGGTCGCCCCCTCCTCGATGCACCGATCGCGCACGGCCTTCGAGGTCCGGGTGAGGAAGTAGCCGTTCTTGCTCACCTCTTCGGAGATGTGGTGGAAGATCAGCGCGTACTCGACCGGGGTGAGATACGGCGTGTCGGTGAGCTGGTGGACGCGCCAGGCGAGCTGGCTCAGCTTGGGATCGGTCGCGGGCAGCTCGTCAGGGCGGCCGTTGGCCGGAAGCTGATGGCGCTGCGGGTCGTAGAGGTAGCCGGGCTTGAGAGCCGAGACCGCGAAGGCGTCGCTGTCGCTCCCTTCGAGCAGGTCGCGGAACGTGCCCGCTCCGGCCCAGCGCGAGTCGAGCACCTCCTCGCCGAAGCGGCTGATGACCATCTGCGCGGCCCGCGCCATGGGCACCGCCACCTCGGACTCCTCGACGAGCGTGCGCACGTATTCCAGGATCTCCTCGGTCAAGGCCTGGAACGCGGCCGGCGTCGGCCGATCGCGGGAGATGATCACCGGCGGCTCTTCGCCGTCGTCGACGGGCTCGATGCCTTCGCCCACCCGGACGCGCCAGGGGTCCCCCTCGAGCATCTCCAGGTCGCGCCGCGCCTGGATCACCGCGCTGGTCATGCCACGCAGGCTGTTGAACCCGAGCCAGTTCGTGCTGGAGGTGAACTCGGAGAACTCGCGGAAGATGCCGGGGAGGTCGGTCGCCACCAGCTCGCCGAAGGCGCTCGTCTTCTCGTAGACCTTGTCCGCGATGCGGCGCAGCAGCTCCTGCATGACGGTGGTGCGCGGCCCCTCGGCGCTGCCCGCCGCTACGACCGTCACGCCGATCGCCTCCTCCAGGAAGGTGTCCTGGTCGATCAGGAGGTCGCAGGCCGCTTTGTAGGCCACGGACGCGGGGCCGACCGCCAGCACGGCGCTGCGCCGGTCGTGCTTGGACAGGCGCAGCAGGACCGGCGTGAAGTCGGCGTCGCCCGACAGGATGATGAACTCCTCGAAGCGCGTGGCATGCCCGAGCGCGTCCAGGATGTCCATGACCATCTGGATGTCGGCGCTCGTCTTGCCGCCGCTGGTGAGCGGCGGGCAGTCCACCACCTCCACGGCCGAGCGGGTGAAGTACGGGCGGAAGCGGCCGAACTGCGACGGGTTCAGGTAGCAGCGCCGGAACAGGATCTTGCGCCTGGATCTCTCCAGGCCGTCGCCCAGGTAGTCGAGCGGCAGCTTCTCCTGCAGCCATTTCAACCAGTGGCCGGGGTCGGTCGCGAACTGCTCGGCGGCGGAGGGGTCCTCCCTCTGCAGGCCGAGGTAGATGTTATCGAAGTCAACGAAAAGGGCCGCCCGCACATGCGACGCCGACATGTCTTGCGCCATTGGATTCTCCACCCGAACAACAGGGAAAACGGGCCAGCCCGGCCTGCCGGCCCCGTCATGATGAAGGACATTCTAGCGGATCGATGTGACCGGGGTGTGACCTGCCCCCGAAACATTCCCGCCGCCCCGGACGTAATGCCGAATGAAGGAGGGAATTTCCGATGCACGCAAACGCTGAGACCCCTGAGGTCCTTTCGCATACCAAGGCGCGCGGCAAGCGCACTCTCTGGATTGTCGCCGCCCTGCTCGTCCTTCTCGTGGGCGGGTTCTCCGTCGTCAAGGTCGCCGCCGCGAATGGCAAGAACGCGGCCAAGGACGAAACCAAGTCGGAAGAAAAGAAGAAGACGCCGGTCCCGGTCAGCGTGGCCGCGGTGGAGACGGGCACGGTCTCCTCCTACATCCGCTCGACCGCCAACCTGGTCTCCGACAATGAAGTCAAAGTCCTCACCGAGTCCGACGGCCGCATCGCGCGGCTGTTCGTGGACGAGGGGGACTGGGTGACCAAGGGACAGACGCTCGCCACCCTCGACCGCGAGGACACCGGCATCGACCTCGCCAAGACGCAGGTCAAGTCCGAGAACTCCCGCCTGGTCTACGAGCGCGGCGAGCGCATGCTCAAGGAAGGCCTCATCAGCCAGGAGACGTTCGAGAAGCTGCGCATGGAGAACGAGATGTCCCGCCAGGAGGTCGCCGAGGCCCGGTACCGCATCGGCAAGACCGCCATCCACGCGCCGTTCTCCGGCCGCATCACCTCCCGCATCGTGGAGCAGGGCCAGCACCTGCGCGCCGGCGAGGAGCTGTTCAACCTGGCCGACTTCGATCCGCTCGTCGCCTACATCCACCTGCCCGAGCGCGAGGTGCTGGGCTTGAAGGCCGGCCGCGAGACCCGCATCACCCTCAAGGCCGACGAGGCCGTGCAGTTCCGCGGACGCATCCGCCAGATCAGCCCGGTGGTGGACCCCGCGACCGGCACGGTCAAAGTCACGGTCGAAGCCGTGAACCCGCTGCCCGCGGCGGTGCGCCCCGGCGGCTTCGTGACCATCGACGTCATCCGCGAATCGCGCCCCGGCGCCGTGCTCTTGCCGCGCCAGGCCGTACTCCGCGAGCTGCAGAGCGCCCACGTATTCGTGGCCAGGAACGGGATCGCCGAAAAGCGGCCCGTGCAGCTCGGCCTGGAGGAGGGGGAGCGCGTCGAGGTCCTCGGAGGCGTCAAGCCGGGCGAGCGCGTGATCGTCGCCGGGCAGGGGAGCCTCAAGCAGGGCTCGCCGGTCGAGATCCTCGCCGCGGCTGGGAAAGCCAAATCCGCCGATCAACGCGCCGCCGAGGCGGCGCGCTAAGCCTCTCCTATTCACTGAACGGAGGCGGCCATGAAGATCGTCGAAATATCCCTGCGCCGCAGGGTCACGGTATCGATGTGCGCGGTCGCGCTGGTTCTCTTCGGCGCGGTGGCATTCACCCGGCTGCCCATTAACCTGCTGCCAGACGTCTCCTATCCGACCCTGACGGTCGAGACCCGCTTCCCGGGCGCGGCTCCGGCTGAAGTGGAGTCGCTCGTCAGCCGTCCGGTGGAGGAGGCGGCCGGCGTGGTGGCCGGCGTCAAGAAGATCACCTCGGTCTCCAAGCCGGGGCTCTCCCAGGTCACGCTGGAGTTCGACTGGGGGCGGAACATGGATTTCGCCGCCCTCGACGTGCGCCAGAAGCTCGACCTTCTTCCCTTGGCCCGCGAGGCCGAGAAGCCGGTCATCCTGCGCTTCGACCCGGCGAACGACCCGATCGTCCGCATCTATCTCACCGGCACATCGGCGGACACCGACCTCTACCGCCTGCGCTACGTGGGCGAGGAGGTGCTCAAGCGCGACCTGGAGTCGACCGGCGGCGTGGCCGCGATCCAGGTCAACGGCGGCTATGAGGAAGAGATAGAAGTCCGGCTCGATGAAGGCAAGCTCTCCCTCCTGGGGCTCTCCATCGACGACGTCCGCGCCCGGCTCCTGCGCGAGAACATCAACCAGGCCGGCGGCAGCCTCTACGAGTCCGAGGCGCGCTACCTGGTGCGGGCGCGCAACGAGTTCCAGAACCTCGACGACATCCTCGGCACCATCCTGGCCGGCCATGAAGGCCGCAACATCACCCTGGCCGACGTGGCCGAGGTCACGCGCGCCCACAAGCGGCGCGAGGTCGTCACCCGCTTCGCCGGCAAAGAAGCGGTCGAGCTCGCCGTCTACAAGGAGGGTGATGCCAACACGGTCGCGGTGGCCAAGGCAGTTCACGAGCGGCTGGAGAACGTGAAGAAGGAGCTCCCCGAAGGCGTGGAAGTCGTAGTCGGCGCCGACCAGTCGCGTTTCATCCGCGCCTCGATCGACGAGGTGATCCAGAACGCCTGGATGGGCGGCCTGATCGCCATCGGCGTCCTGCTCCTCTTCCTCAAGGACCTGCGCAGCACGCTGATCATCGCGGTGACGATCCCGGTGTCGATCATTGCCACCTTCTTCCTGATGTACCAGACCGGGACGACGCTCAACGTCATGTCCCTCGGCGGTCTGGCCCTCGGCGTGGGCATGCTGGTCGACGGTGCCATCGTGGTGCTCGAAGCCATCCACAAGCGCCGCGAGCAGGGCGAGTCCGGCATTGAGGCGGCGCGCAACGGCGCCTCCGAGGTGGGCATGGCAGTCATCGCCTCGGTGCTCACCACCGTGGTCGTGTTCGTGCCGGTCGTGTTCGTCGAAGGCATGGCGGCGCAGCTCTTCCGCGACCAGGCCGTGACCGTCTCCATCTCGCTCATGGCCTCCCTGGTGATTTCGCTCACCCTCATCCCCTTGATGGCAGCGGGAGCGGCCGGCAAGCTTCCTCACCTGTCCGTCACGGCGCCGGATGCATCGGCTCCCTGGCGCAAGCGGGCGAGATGGATGGTCTTCCACCGCGCTCCGGGTGCGGTGCTCGGCGGTTTGCGGCGCAGTCTGTCCTGGATGGGCAGCGCCTTCGGCTGGATCTTCAGGCCCATCACGCGGACGTTCGACGCGGCCCTGGCGGCAGTCACCGCGGCCTATCCGCCGATGCTGCGCTGGGCCCTGCGTTCCAAAGGGACGGTGCTCGGCCTCGGCCTCGCGCTGTTCCTGGCCTCGCTCTTCCTGATCCCGATCCTGGGCGTCAACCTGGTGCCCTCCTTCTCGCAGGGCGAGTTCTACTTCAAGGTGGAGCTGCCCGAGGGCACGCCGCTCGAAGCCACGGACCGCTTCATTGCCGATGCCCAGGAGGTGCTCGCGGGCGACCCGCGGGTCGACTCCTACGCCAGCACGTCGGGCGGCACCGGCCTCTCGCTCTCCTCGACGGGCAGCGAGGGAGAGAGCGCGGCGCGCATCCAGGTACGGATGAAGCCGGGCACGAAGACCGAGGACGAGGAGGCGGTCATCGCCAAGCTCCGCGAGCGTCTGGCAACTTCCGAGCTGGCGCGCTTCGAGCTTGGCAGGCCGACCTACTTCACCTTCCACACGCCGATCGAGGCCGAGGTCTACGGCGACGACCTGGCCGAGCTCCACACCGCCGCCGCCGAGCTGCGGCAGGACATGGAGCACGTGCCCGGCCTTGTGGACGTGCGCACCACGGCCGAGCTGGGCAACCCCGAGCTGCAGGTGGCGTTCAACCGCGAGCAGCTCACGCGCCTCGGGCTCGATCTGTCGCAGGTAGCTGAAACGGTCCGCAGCAAGGTCCAGGGCACGGTTGCGACCCGCTTCCAGCAAGGGGACCGGGAGATCGACATCCGGGTGCGCTCCGTGGAGATGGGCAAGGCCTCGGTGGCCGACCTTTCCAGCTTGATCGTGGGCCAGCGCGACGGCGTGCCCATTCCGCTCTCGTCCGTGGCGACCGTGACGGCCGCGGACGGCCCCAGCGAGATCCGGCGCATCGGCCAGAAAAGGGTGGCGGTGATCTCGGGCAACCTGGCGGGACGGAGCATGGGCGAGGTGGCCGCGGACGTCCGCGCCGCAATCGACCGGGCGACGCTCCCCGCCAGCGTCACCGCCTCGCTCTCCGGCCAGGAGGAAGAGATGCAGCGTTCCTTCCGGTCGCTCATGATGGCTGGCCTGCTGGCGCTCTTCCTGGTCTACCTGGTGATGGCCTGCGAGTTCGAGTCGCTGATCCATCCCTTCGTGGTCATGTTCACGGTGCCGCTGGGCGCGATCGGCATGCTCGGCGCGCTGGCGCTCACCGGCCACTCGATCGACGTGGTGGCGATCCTCGGCGGAGTCATGCTCGCGGGCATCGTGGTGGACAACGCCATCGTGCTCATCGACGGCGTCAACCAGCTCCGCGACCAGGGCATGAGCAAGGCGGACGCGCTGCTGCACGGTGGCCTCAACCGCCTGCGCCCGATCCTGATGACCTCGGCATGCACGGTCCTGGGCCTCCTGCCCATGGCCTTCGGCATGGGCGAGGGTGGCGAGCTCCAGCAGCCGCTCGCGATCACCGTGATCGGTGGCCTGACCGTCGGCACCGTGCTCACCCTGGTCGTCATCCCGGTCGTCTACACGCTGCTCGACCGCAAGGGAGAAGCAACGGTTCCGGCCGCCGAAACCATCACCTCTCTGCCGGAGGGAGTGGTGTCATGAACCTCCCGAAGCTGGCCGTCAGCCGTCCGGTCACCACGCTGATGGTGCTGGTGAGCGTGCTGGTCCTCGGCGGCATCGCCTGGAGCCGTCTGCCCCTGGCCTTTTTGCCGGATGTGGACGCGCCGTTCATCGGCATCCAGATCCCTTACCCGAACTCCAACCCGACGCAGATCGAGAAGGAGATCACCAAGCCGGTGGAGGAGGCGCTCGCGACGCTCTCCGGCGTCAAGAAGCTGCGCTCGCGCTCCACGGCCGACGGCGCCGAGATCAACATGGAGTTCGACTGGGGCAAGAACCTTGACATCGTCCGCATGCAGGTCGGCGAGAAGATGGACCAGGTCAAGCCCACCCTTCCGGAAGGCGTCGGCCAGGTGCTGATCTTCTCCTTCAGCACCAGCGACATCCCGGTGATCGAAGGGCGCATCGCCGCCGAGGGGGTAGACCTCTCGCAGAACTTCGAGCTGCTGGAGGCTCGGGTCGCCAACCGCATCCGCCGCGTCGAAGGCGTGGCGCGGGTGGGTCTCCACGGCGTGGCGCCGCGGGAGATCTCGATCGACCTCGTCCTCGACAAGGTCAAGGCCCACAACGTGGACATCGGCGGGCTCATCGGTCGGCTTCAGGGAGCGTCGCAGAACCTGGTGCTCGGCCAGGTGGACTCGGGCGGCCTGCGCTACACGGCCCGCGCCCTCGGCGCCTTCGCCTCCATCGAGGCCATCGAAGAGCTGCCGGTGAACGACCGCGGGCTGCGGCTCCGCGACATCGCCGAGATCCGTTACGAGGAGCCGCCGTCCGACACCGGCCGCCACCTCGACGGCGACTATGCCGTGGCCCTTGACGTGTTCAAGGAATCGACCGCCAACACGGTCGAAGTGGCCACGGCTGTCCGCAAGGTGATCGAGGAGGATATTGATAAGGACCCGCTCCTCAAGGGTGTGAAGCTGTTCGTCTTCGACGACCAGGCCAAGCAGATCACCGATGCCATCGACGGCCTCACCAGCTCCGGCATGATCGGCGGTCTGCTGGCCGTGCTGATCCTCTACTTCTTCCTGCGCCGTCTGGACTCCACCCTGATCGTCTCGCTCTCGATCCCCTTCTCGGTGATCGCGGCCTGCGGGGCGATGTACTTCCTGGGCAAGACGCTCAACATCCTCTCCATGATGGGGTTGATGCTCGGCGTCGGCATGCTGGTGGACAACGCCATCGTGGTGCTCGAATCCATCGACTGCAGCCAGCGCGAAGAGCGCGATCCGAAGAAGGCGGCGCTCGCGGGGGCGAGCCACGTCTGGCTGGCGGTGACCGCCTCGACGTGCACGACGCTGATCGTCTTCCTGCCGCTGATCCTGGGCGCGAGCAACCAGCTCACGATCTTCCTCAAGGAGGTGGGGATCGCGCTCAGCCTGGCAATGGTGGCCTCGCTGTTCTCCTCGCTCACCCTGATCCCCCTGGTCTCGGCGCACTTCCTCAAGGTCAAGCCGCCGAAGCCGGTGCCGTCCGTGGCCTGGATGGAAGAGCGCTACGCCCGCATGCTGGGCTGGACGCTGCGCCACCGCAAAGCCACCGGCGCCCTGGTAGTGGTAGGGATCGCCTCGGGATTCGTCCCCTTCGCGCTCGACCTCGTGCAGACGGGCATGTTCTCTGCGACCACGAACGAGCGCCTGCGGATCAACTACGAGTTCGCGGACTTCTCCTACAAGTCGGACAGCGAGCGGGCGGTGAACCAGGTGGAGTCCTTCCTCAACGCCAACGCCGAGCGCTTCCTGGTCAAAGGGCTCTACAGCTTCTTCGTCGAGAACGAGGCGGGCACGACGATCACCCTGGCGCGGCCGGACCTCAGCGACACCGAGATGCAGGACCTGCGCTCGAAGCTGCGCGATTCCCTGCCCAAGATTCCGGGCGTGCGGCTGTCGTTCGAGGACGACTCGGCGGAGGCGGGGGGGAGCAGCACCTTCTTCGCGGTCAAGCTCTTCGGCCAGGACAGCGAAGTGCTGGGCAAGCTCGCCGAGGAGACGGAGCGCCGGCTCGCCACGGTCAAGGGAGTGGAGGACATCACCTCGCCGATGCACCGCGGCCGGCGCGAGGTCCAGGTCACGGTGGACCGTGACAAGGCCATGCGGCTCGGCATGAGCGCGCAGGATATCTCCAACCTGTTTTCGTTCACCCTGGGCGGAATGCGCCTGCGGCGCTTCAACGCCGGCGACCATGAAGTGGAGACCTGGCTCGCCCTGCGCCAGGAGGACCGCACGAGCCTCGAAGACCTGAAGCGCATGCAGGTCACGAGCGCCGGAGGCACGCCCGTCTTGTTGGGCGATATCGCGAGCTTCCAGGTGATCACGCGCGAGCAGGAGATCCAGCGCGAGAACCGCAAGGTCAAAACCGAGGTGCGGGCGGTCTACGAGGGCGACGACTGGGACGGCTCCAAGGAGCGGATCGGCGCGCTGATGGACGCCTTCGACCTGCCGCCGGGCTATTCCTGGTCCTGGGACGACCGCATCCTGGAGCAGGACGGCCAGGGACAGCAGATGGCGGTCAACTTCCTCCTGGCGCTGGCCCTTGTCTACCTCGTGATGGCGTCGCTCTTCGAGTCGCTGGCGCAGCCTTTCGCGATCCTGTTCTCGATCCCCTTCGCGCTGCCGGGAGCGGTCTGGCTGCTGGCCGCGACGCGCACGCCGTTCAACATGATGGCCCAGATCGGCCTGTTGATCCTGATGGGAGTCGTGGTGAACAACGGCATCGTGCTGCTGGACCACCTGAACCAGCTCCGCGCTGCCGGGGTGCCGCGGGACGAGGCGATCATCCAGGCGGGACGCGACCGTCTGCGTCCGGTGCTCATGACCGCCGCGACCACGGTCCTCGGCCTGCTGCCGCTGGCCTGGGGTGGAGCGGCGGTGGGGGATCTCTTCTATTACCCGCTGGCCCGCACGGTAATGGGGGGCCTGATGTCTTCGTCCGTTCTTACTTTGCTGGTGCTGCCGTACATCACTCTCGGTGTTGAAGGGTTCGCCGCCTGGATGCGGTCTCTCTGGAGCGGCTCGGCTGCGAAGCCGGTTGTTCCGGTGGAGACTGTCGAAGCCTAGCGGCATATTCTCGAAGCGGCGTCCGCCGTCCCCACGACGGCGGGCGTCGCGTTTCTTTTTGTACTATGGTCCCGAGGGGGCCTGATGGCAGAAATAGGGGATTCCGATGTCGTCGATAACGAGATGGCGTGCATCCTGCGCGGCATGACGGGCGCGGAGCGCCTGAAGATCGCGAACGGTATGTTCGTGTCCGCCCGCCGCATGCTCGCCAGCCATCTCGCCGCCGAGCACCCGGATTGGGACCAGGACCGCATCGAGCAGGAGACCGCCAGAAGGATCTCCCATGGAGCAGTCTGAGCTCCTCCGTTTCGTGGCCGGCTCCTTGGAGAAGCTCGGGATCCGCTACTTCGTGACGGGCTCGATGGCCACCATCTTCTTCGGCGAGCCGCGCTTCACGAACGACATCGACATCGTCGTGGACCTTCCTCCGGGCAAGATCGCCGCCTTCTGCGCCGAGTTTCCCGAGGAGGACTTCTACCTGAGCGAGGAGTCTGCCCGGAGGGCCGTGGCTCGCCGCGGGCAGTTCAACCTCATCCATCCACGGTCCGGGCTGAAGGTCGACTTCATGGTGCCGGGGGACTCGCCCCTCGACCGCAGCCGCTTCCTCCGGGCGCGCCGGCTGAGCCCGGGACCGGACTTTCAGGCCTACTTCTCCTCCCCCGAGGACGTGATCCTGAAGAAGATGGAGTTCTTCCAGGAGGGTCACTCCGAGAAGCACCTACGCGACATCGCGGGCGTCCTCAAGGTCAGCGGAGATCAGATCGACCGCTCCTACGTTGAGGACTGGGTCTCCAAGCTCGGCTTGGAGGAGGTCTGGCAGAAAGTCCTGCGTCGCTCTTCTTGAGCCCTAACCGCTTCAACACTTGCCACACTGCTGGTACTCTGTCACGTCGGAAAAGATGGATCATCCCTCTGTAGGGGCACCTCTTGTGGGCCTCTTGTGGGTGCCCTTCCGGAGGGCGGCCACAAGAGCCGCCCCTACATGAAACGCTATCTCGGTGTTAAAGGGTTCGCCGCCTGGATGCGGTCCCTCTGGAGCGGCTCGGCTGCGAAGCCCGCCGTTTCCGTGGAGATCGCGACCTCTGGGACTGGATGAACCGCCGCTCTACCGTCTGGGGCTCAGTTCGGCTCGTCTATGACTTCGGCAATCGAAGTGGCAACAACCGCCTTCTCCAACCAGCGCTCCAGCCGCTCTGGATCCTTCTGGGAAAGGATGTGCTCACGGATGGCATCCGATACCGTGACGCCACGGACCCGAAGCACGGACAGCAGGTTGCTCGCCGCTTCCTTGGCACGCCCTTGGGTGAGTCCCTCGGCGACGTACTTTTTCGCGAAATCACTCTGATATTCGTAGCCCTTCATCATCCCCTCCAGCTCCCGGCGAGCTGCCTTATTCAGAGAATTGTATACGAGATCGTAGTAAAGCCTGACCCTGTCGTCGTCGAGTCCCCGGATCGCGGACAGCACTGCGGCAGCGATCGTCGCTCCCTGTTCGGTTTCGCCGTGCGCCATCGCAGAGAGCACCCCGAGCTCGGGTCGACGGGCCGCTTCCTCAAGGTCCGTCACGACCGGAACGGAGGTGCGCCGCAGCACAGGCGGACGCAAGACGAAGCCGGGAACACCGATCTCGATCGGTTCCGCACACCACCCGGAAACTTGGGGATCGGGCGCGACGACCAGGAGATCAGCCGGACAGCCATGGATGGCGCGCGAGACGGTGACATAGGCGGGCCAGCTCAGCCGCTTTCTGGGGTCGACCGCCAGTTGGACCTCGACGATGATCACCCGCACGGGCCGGTCGCGGTCGAGAAGGATCACGACGATGTCAGCGCGGTACTCGGCGGGTTGGATCTCGGTCAAGTCGGTCGAAGCGAGGCGAGCTTCGGTATAGGGCGGAAGCGAGACGCCCAGTGCCTCGATCAGGATCTCGGCGGCGAGTGCCGGCCGGTTCCTGAAGAGGTCGACCAGGATTTCATGGGCCATCGAGGGCATGGCTGTATTGTTCCTTCTTCCGGTGCTTCTCTCAACTGGATACGCGGATTGCTGAAACCGGTGCAAGATACCATCATCCTGTCCCGGATGAAAACGGCGCGGCGCCTCGTATCTTCTTCGGCGTTCCTGATCCCTAGTACCTCGTCACAGCCCGAGTGATGGATAGCGTTTCATGTAGGGGCGGCTCTTGTGGCCGCCCTCCGGAAGGGCACCCACAAGAGGTGCCCCTACAGAGGGATGATCCATCCTTTCCGGCGTGACAGGGCACTAGGGCTCAGCGTTGCTTGGCTAGTCCGGAATCTCGGGCTCTACAAGCTTCGCAAGCTGTGCCAGCGATTCCTGCCAGCCGAGATAACACATCTCGGTCGGGATGACCTCGGGCAGTCCTTCCTGGACGATGTTGAGTTCCGTTCCGCAGGATACCTGCTTCAGGGTGATCGTCGTCTGCATCTCTCCGGGCAGGTTGGGGTCGTCGAAGCGATCGGTGTAGCGAATTCTCTCAGACGGCACGAGCTCTTGGTACTCGCCGCCGAACGAGTGCCCGTTTCCCGTTGAAAAGTTCGTAAAGGACATTCTGTAGGTGCCGCCCACCTTGACGTCCATATGGTGAACCTTGCAGGTGAAGCCGTAGGGCGGGAGCCACTTGGCCGTGGCATCAGCGTCTAGAAACGCCCGGTAGACGCGCTCCGGTTTGGCGCGGAGAACTCGGTGGAGTCGGATGGTTCCTGTAGGCATGATGGTCTTCCTTTCGATTGGTTGTTCGATGGCCTCTGTGGATGGTCGAACGAGGATCCTGGAAATCGACAAGGCGGGTGGGAGTCCGACGGATGGTTCGGGGGCGCCGATTGAGCCTCGCGAGCGGCGGCACGGAAGACTCAGGAAATTGCACGGGCGGCTCGAAGAGAAGCGCGAGCGATCCAGACGGAAGTCCGAGCGGTTCGCACCCTGTCTACAGCCTGTCGGGAGCCGGTACGGATGGTTCGGGCCGCCATGGGAGCCTCTCGGGCGTCGGTACGGACGGCTCAAGCGGAGGTACGGACGGTTCAGGGCGATACCCGAGCCTTCCGTACCTCCGCCTGAACCGTCCAAACCGCGGTTGCAACCGTCCGTGCGCATCCCTGAACCGTCCAAACCTCGGTTGGAACCGTCCGTGCGCGTCCCCGAACCGTCCAAACCGGCGCTGGAACCGTCCGTGCGAGTCCCCGAACCGTCCATGCCGGGGTTTCAACCGTCCGTGCGGCCAGCCGAACCGTCCGCATGAGGATTTGAGGGGTTCGTACCGAAGGCGGAACCGTCCATATCGCCGTGCGAGCCTGCCAAGCGGCCACCTGGGCCATTCAAACAGCGGCTCGAGCCGTCCGCGCCGGGGTTTCAGCGGTCCGCACCGAGGTTCGAGCCGTTCACGCCGGGGCGTGAGCCGCCCGGGGCTCAGCCCGTCAGACCGGTCGTTTCCCCTGGATCAACCGGATGACCAGCACCACTACGGCGACGACGAGGAGCAGGTGAATCAGCCCGCCGGCGACATGGAATACCAGGAAGCCGAGCGCCCACAGCACCAGCAGTATCACCAGGATCGTCCAAAGCATCGGTTTTTTCCCTTTCAGTCCCTTGGTTGACCTACAGGAACGGCCATTGCAAGTACCGAACCAGAGGGGGCAAGGTCCCGGCGGGTCTGGTACTACCCGGCCATCCCTTGGATGCATCTGACGTTCTCCATATTCAACTCTTTCGGTTGTTGTTGAGTTCCTGATCTGCTACTTTGAGATTTGCCCTCTGAGGGTAGGTCTCGATGCGGCAGTACCTTTCTCCTCCCTGTTTTCACTCCTCAATAGCTCCGGCAACTCCGGATGCCTCATCAAAGGAGAATGACCATGGAGCCTCCAAGACAGCCCAGAGTTCCCGAAGGCATTCGTCAACTGATTGGCAAGGTCGTTACACATCGCTTTCTACTCATGATGACGTTTTTCTTCTTCAGCGGCCTTCTGCTCATTCGCAAAGCGGACTCCGGGGATTTGATGCGGGATATCGGCATCGGTCTTTTCGTGGCCGGCACGGTCGGTCTGGGTGTCGAGTGGTTCGTGCGCAAGGAGATGGAGATGGAGTTCCGAGCCGGCTTCGACGAGTCCATCGAGAAACTGCGGGATTTACAGGCCGATGCTTCGACGAGAGTCGATGAGATCCGGCATCTCCTCTGGAACAACAACCTTCGGGAAATGGGAGTCCGCCAGATCTACGCCAGCCGAGACAAGGCAGAGTTCGTCGAGTGGCTGACCAGCGCGGTGCCGGGCAGCACCGTGCGGCTGATGGCCCTTTGCCTGAATCCGGCAACTGTGAGCGACAAGCTGATCCTCAAGAAGCTCCGCCAGGGTTGCAAGATCAAGCTCCTTCTGCTCGATCCCTATTCATCCCCCCTGGACCAGAGGGCGCGCGAGGAGGCGCAGGGAAAAGAGGAAACATTCAAAGCGCGAGTGCGGCAATGGGCAGCGACTCATCAAGAGTTCATCGACAACCTGGAACCGGATCTGCCGGGAAGCCTTGAGCTCGGCTTCTACGTCGCAGCGCCCGCCTGTTTCATCGCAGAGAATGAAAGCTCCATGCTGGTCGGCTTCTATCTCAACAACTGTCGCGGCGATGACTGCCCGCACTTGGAGCTCGAGGTCAAGCCCGGCGGGGCTTACGAGGCATTTCGCAGACACTTCGACTCCCTCTGGGCTCAGCGAATCCCCAAGCCGGATCGTCGAAGAGAGACTCGGAAGGTCGAGAAGGATCGTCGAGGCATGCGCGCCGTTCGGGCGGCTACTTCTTCTCCGTAGCCTGCTGCCAAGCCCGCCGGTCATTCCCTAAGAGGCCGGAAAGGACAGCAAGGACACCAAGGACGTCAAGGCCGGCGTGCTTTTGTTGTCCTTTCCAGGGTTTCTGCCGTAGCCCTTCGCCTATACAATGCGCCCCTCGTGACGGACCTGGCTCGATCCCGCGGGCTCTCTCTGGCTCTTTTCGCCCTCCTTGCCTGGAGCCTGGCACTCCGTGTGTGGCTCGGCACTCCCAATCCCACCTCGACCCGGTACTACGACGAGCGGTACGGCGTCACGAATGCCCATGCTCTTCTCGTGAAGGGGACGATCCGTCCGGCGAACGGCTGCCATCCCGGGATGTCCTACCTGCCGCACGCGGCTCTGCTCGCCGGATCCGAGGCGCTCCATCGGCTTACCGGCGCGCCGGTGTTCGCCGCGTTCGAGGAGCACAGGATGACCCCCACGGGGTACCTGATCTGCCGGTTCCTGCAGGCGGTCTTCGGCACCCTTTCCATCTATCTCACGTTCCGCATCGGCCGCCAGGTCTTCTCGCCCCGTGTGGGGCTGCTCGCGGCGTTCCTGCTGGCCGTGATCCCGTGGCACCTGCGCCAGTCCGTGATCTTCAAGCCGGACATCCAACTGGTCGCGGCCTCCCTCTTCGCTTTCGACCGGAGCCTGGCGGCGGCGGTGCGCCCGACCTGGAAGCGTTATCTGGCCGCGGGGGTCGCCATCGGCCTGGCGCTGGCCTCCAAGTTCAACGCGGGACCCATCGCGTTCCCGCTGATGTTCGCGGCGCTCTCGGGCGGCGGCTGGCGCGACCGGCGCGCATGGGGAAGGCTCGTCCTGGCCGGCGCCGCGTCCGTGGCCGTCTTCCTGCTGTGCACGCCCTTCGCCGTGCTGGATTGGAGCATCTACGAGAAGGACCTCAGCCGCACCATGCGCGACTACGAGCAGAAGGGGCAGCGGCTGGGCGGCTCGCACCTCTACGTGCTCCTGCACGGCCTGCAGTCGCTGTTCTCCTGGACCTTTCACGGACCGGTGATCGCGGCGGCGGGCCTGTTGGGGGTCGTTCTGCTCCTTGTCCGGGCGGCAAGAAAAGCGAGAACGCGGGAGGGCTCTCCGCAGGAGCGGCTCGGGCCGGTGATGATGGCGATCTACGTGTTTGGCTACGCGCTTTCCTACAGCATGGCCACGCTCAACCCGAGCAAGCACAACTGGTTGCCGCTGACTCCGTTCACCGCCCTCGCGGCCGCCTGGCTCTTCTTCAAACTCTGGGAATGGCTCGCGGCGCGCCTCCCTCTCCTGCGGCGTCCCGCCGTGGCGGGAGCGATCCTGACCATCCTGGCGTTTCCTCTCGTGAGCACGGTGAACGGCTATACGTACCGCAACGTCGTGCCGAGCACGCACGAGTTGGCCAGACGGTATTTGAGGACGGGCATGCCGCTGCAGGGCCGCACCGTGATCTTCGAGCGCAGTGAAGAGAGCGAGGAGGAGCTGCCTCTCGGGCGGTCGGGAGTGTTCGTCAAGGCGGTCAGGCGCCTCGACGAGCTGCCGCCCGCGCAGATCGAGCTGGCGGACGCCATCCTCTTCGAAGCCGGGCGCGACGGGGATTTCTACAGGAAGGCGTCCTCCTCCGGAGGGGAGACCCTGCGGTTCGAGCCGGCGCCGCTCCGCGCCCGCGGCCCCGAGCTGCTGCTGGTCGTCCACCCCTGGCATCAGGTCGGCGAGCCGGTCCCTCTCGCGGCCGTGCCGGTGGACGCCCGGCGCGGGCGCCTCGAGGCGCGGCTTCCGGATCAGGTGCGGGCCGGCGAGGTGCTCTCCCTGGAGATCGTCCTGCCGACCCGATGGCGGCTGAACAACAGCCTGCGCCAGATAGAGATCCACGGACAGCCGGTCGAATGGGACAACGGAGGGCCATTGCGCGGCCGCCGGCGCATCGTCTCCCGCCGCTTCGAGGTGGCGGATCCCGCCGACCCGATCGCATTCGTCCTGCGCCGTCCGCTCCCCGAAGGAAAGGAGTTTGAAGTTCAGTTCCGCCGCTGGGCGCGATGACGGGCCCGATGGACCTGGTACTGCAATACACTCAGCCCCATGATCCCGGACGAGGAGCTCTCTTTCACGACCTCCCGCAGCAGCGGACCGGGCGGTCAAAACGTCAACAAGGTCGAGACCCGCGTGACGGCCCGGTTCGACGTGGCAGCTTCCCCGAGCCTGACGGACGAGCAGCGGCAGCGCCTGATGGAGCGGCTGGCTACCCGGATCACCCGGGAGGGCGTACTCCATGTCACCTCCCAGAAGCACCGCACCCAGGGGGAGAACCGGGAGGCCGCGGCGGCCCGCCTGGGGGAGCTGGTGGCCGAGGCGCTCCGGGAGGAGATTCCGCGCAAGCCTACCCGGGTGTCCAAGGCGGCCAAGCGCCGCCGGGTGGATACGAAGAAGCGCCGGGGCCAGCGCAAGCGGGAGCGCTCGGCACCGATCTCGCTTGATTGATCCAGGGTTGGGAGGGGGAGCCATGAATACCGCCGAACTCGAAGCCATCCGCGCCGCTGTCGCCGAGGCCGAGCAGAAGACCTCGGGCGAGATCGTGCCGTACCTGGTCGAGGAGAGCGACGGCTATTCTTCGGCGCTCTGGAAGGGCACGGCTCTGGGCGCCTTCGCGGGCGCCCTCGTCGCCGAGGCCATCTACTTCCTCGGCAACTTCTGGGGCGGGATGATCCCGCTCTGGATCGCGCTGCCCGCCGCGGCCGGGGGGGCTGTGGGCTTCCTCCTCGCCGCCTACGTTCCCGCGGTCAAACTCTGGATGGCCGGGGACGGCCTGCTGGATCTCAGGACGAGGCAGCGCGCCGAGATGGCCTTTCTGGAGGAGGAGGTCTTCCGCACCCGCGACCGCACCGGCATCCTCCTCTTCCTCTCCCTGTTCGAGCACCGGGTGGTCGTGATCGGCGACTCCGGTATCAACCAGCAAGTCGAGCAGGGACAGTGGGATGGCATCGTCAAGACCGTCGCCGCCGGTATTCGCGCCGGCCGGTCTGGGGAGGCCCTTATTGAGGGCATCCGCCAATGCGGCGAGTTGCTGGAGCGGCACGGAGTCGCCATCCAGCCGGACGACCGCGACGAGCTTTCGAACGAGCTGCGGCAGGGGGACCGGTGATGCGAGCCGCAGTCCTCATCCTTCTCCTCGCCGCCTCTCCGCTCGCCGCCTTGGAGGTGCCTTACCTGTCCGGCCGAATCGTGGACAGCGCGGATCTGATCCCCGACGACTTGCAGCAGCGCATCGAGCAGAAGCTCGCCGCGTACGAGCAGCAGACCACCAATCAGATCGCGGTGCTCACCATCGAGAGCCTCGAAGACGAGGCGCTGGAGGATTACAGCCTCCGCGTGGCCGAGACCTGGAAGATCGGGCGGAAGAGGCAGCCGGGACAGGCGGGTCAGAAGGCGGACAACGGCGTCCTGTTTCTCATTTCCGAGCAGGACCGCAAGATGCGGATCGAGGTCGGCTACGGCCTGGAAGGCGAATTGACGGACCTGGAGAGCGGTCGTGTCCTCGACAACGTCGTGACTCCGTACTTCCGGAGCGGGGACTTCGGCGCCGGGGTCGAGAAGGGGGTCGATGCGATCATCGCCTCGATCGGCGGGCAGGAGGTCACCCCCGCGCCGGGCGCCGACAGCACCGCGCCGCAGATGCAGACGGGGGAGAAGGCGTTCTTCGGCCTGATGTTCTTCATCGTGATCGGTGTCTTCTCACTCATGGCGATCTTCTCGCAGGGCTGCCAGAGCTGGTTCATGTACCTTTTCCTGATGCCCTTCTATGCGTCGTTTCCCAACATGATCTTCCCGGGGCTCGGCCTCGGGGCGCTGATCGCGTGGGCGGTGCTTTTCCCGATCCTCAAGGCCCTGTTCGGCAGGAGGATCGGCAGGGGCATCCCGACCAGGCGTCGCGGCGGATGGGGCGGCCCCTTCATCATGGGCGGCGGCGGGGGCTGGGGTGGAGGAGGAGGCTGGGGCGGCGGGGGAGGAGGGGGCTTCTCGGGGGGCGGCGGCAGCTTCGGCGGCGGCGGCTCTTCAGGGAGCTGGTAGCTACCCGTCCTCGAAAGCTTCGAGGGCCTCGCGGATGAGCAGGTCCTCGTCATCCTGGTGCTTGGGCGAGAAGTGGAACGGCACGAGCCGTTTCGCCCCGGCCTCGCGAGCCAGGAGCCCGGCCTGGCGTGAAGTCAGGTGGCGCTTCTCCGCGGCCCGGCGCTCCTCCTCGTGGATGAAGGCCGACTCGATGAACAGCACGTCCGCCCCCCGGGCGAGATCGACGATCGCCGCCGCGTTGCCGGCCGACCAGCCGACGTCGGTCACGTAGGCTACCTTCTGTCCGGGCACGACCCGCAGCACCTTGTCCTTCAGCTCTCCCAGGGTCACCTCGCGGTCTCCGGCTCGGAAAAGGGTGGCGTCCGGCTCGCCGCGCAGGGCGGCGTACTTGACCTCGCGCAGCCACGGCCCGGTGGGGAGGCCCAGCTCTTCCAGTCCGCTCTTCCAGATGTTCACGTGGAGCTTCTCCTCCAGCGCGAACGCCATGCAGGGGATGCCGTGGTCGAGGAAGGCCGTTCGCACCTGGAAGGTCTCCTCCTCGACGAGCAGGCCGTCCGCGAGCTCGCGGGAGGGCAGGTCTTCGCGCCGGAAGCCGGTCCGCGTGCGGAGCTCGGCGCTCACGCGGCGCCCGTCCGAATGCGCCTCGGTGGCGCGGATCACGAAGTCGCTCTCGTAGTTGGCCACCAGGTTCCACGTGTAGGAGGCGAGCCGGTGCTCGACCTGGTCGAGGAACCCCGGCGGGCCGAACAGGTTGAGCGTCTTCTCCCGCCCCAGGAGGATGCGCAGCAGGGCATCGAATCCCACGAAGTGGTCCATGTGGGTGTGAGAGACGAAAGCGTGGTCCACCTTGAGGAGCTGGCGCGCGGAGAGAGGGGAGAGGTCTCCCAGGTCGAAGAGCAGCGCCCGCCGCTCGAACAGGAAGTCGATGTAGAGCGCGGGATCTCCGAAGGGGTCGTTGACCAGCCGCGGGTGGAAGAGGGGTTTCATGGGGCGGAGTGGAGTCTATAGTAGAGTTCCACTATGGCCCGCCGATCATTGCTTGAAGAAGAGCTCGCAGCCGTGACGGAAACCGGTCTCTACAAGAGCGAGGAGGCCTTTCTCACCGATGCCGTGAACACGTTGCTTGCGGCTCGACCAGATATACGGGAGGCGGTGGCCTGCCGTCTCTATGAGAAAGAGGTGTTCTCCCTGGGCCGCGCCGCCGAGTGGTCGGGTCTCTCTATCGAGGAGATGAAGGAAAGTCTCTTCCAGAGAGGCATCGTCCGGCAGTCCTCCGCCGACATCTCCGAGATCGAGGAGATGGCGCGCCGATCCCTCGAGGCTGCCGGGAGAAAGGCGCGTTGAACGCTGTCGTCCTGGATACAGATTTTCTCAGCTCGTTCCTGAAGATTGGCCGATTGGCCTTGATTCGGGAGTTCTATGGGGTCGACTCTCTCTGTGTCCCTCCGGCGGTCTTCCAGGAACTGAGCCGAACATCGCTCGCCCAGGAACTGAGCCAGTTTTCCTGGATCCGCATCATCGCTCCAAACCGGTTTGCTCCACCCGTCGAGGTGCTTTCCGGCTTGGGAGTTGGTGAGCAGGAGGCAATAGGGCTGGCTCAGCAGCTCAAGGCACTCCTCCTTACAAGCGACAACAAAGCCCGGCAGGCGGCGGAGCGAGTCGAGGTCGCTGTTGCGGACATTCCAGGCTTCCTGCTCTCGTGCAAGTCCTCTGGTTTCGTGAATCGCGACGAGATCAGGCAGCTGGTCGATGAGCTCAAAGAAAAGGATCGCTATGCCTTCCGCAAGGAAGTGCTGGACCTCCTTCTCTCTTGAGGAACCGGAATGCCTCTTGCAGCCCTGCTTCTCCATGAAGCGGAAGTACCTACCTTTCCTGATTCTGATCTCCGCGCTTCTGGCGGGCTGCCACCGGAAGGCCGACGAGCCTATCCGCAAGGCGGCGGTGCCGGCCCGGATCTCGCGGTTCACGCCGCCGCCTGACGGCAAGTTGAGTGAAAAACAGATCGACCTCTTCCTGAAGGTGCGGCCGCGCGAGAAGCAGATCGCAGACCGGACCGGAGACCCGGCCGCCGACGTGCGCGCCGCCCGGGAGCTGGGGCGCGATCCCGCCGAGTACCAGTGGGTGAAGGGACGGATAGAGGAAGCCGTGCTCATCCGCATCACGACCGACTGGGAGAGCATGGACGAAGGGAGCCGGCAGGCCATGCTCGACGGCATGGAGAGGGTGAGAGACACATTGCGGGATCGCGAAGACCGGGCGGTCCTGGAGCGCAGGATCGCCCAGCTCCGGGGCTCCGCACCCGAGCCGCCGGCCTCCCCGGCATTGCGGCACAACGTCGACCTCGTCGCCCGGCACCAGGAAGAGATGCTGCGGGTCGAGGTGTGGTCTCTCCTCGCCGAGGAGGAGGGCTGATATAAACTCTCCTTATATGTAGAGACAGGAGAGGAGCTGAAATGAGCACCCGCGACATCACGCAAGCGGCACCAGGCTTCGTCTTGCCGTACCAGGTTCCCGAGGAGGGTCTGACAACCCGGTTCGTGCTGCGAAGCTCCGTCCCTCTCGCGAACCAGCGCCTGCGCCTTTTCAACGTCAGCAAGACGAAGAAAGGTCCGCCCCGGGAGAGCCAGGTGATGGAGATCGTCCTGTCAGCCAACAACCGGCTCGTGATCGAGACATCCGGGTTCGGTCCTGAAGCGGCAGCTAAGATGCGGGAGAAAGACCCTCAGTTTCCGGAGGTCATCAAGGGCCCCGGCGTGACCGCCGGCGACCTGGAGACCGGGCTCAATGTCGCGGTAGGCTTGCAAGAGCGCTCCCTGCGGCTGCTCATCAACGGCAAGGAGTTGACGGGCCGCACCTTTCTCGCAGCCGAGCCCGGCGAGGAGCTCAAGCTGACTTTCGGCTTCCCGGACGCGCCGCCCGGAGCAGATCTGCTGCCGCCGGTCGGCTGGTCCGTGGAGCTTCCCGATCAGGAGCCGGAGAAACCGCCGGTGACCGACCCGCCAGTGATCGAGCCCCCTGTCCTGACCGAGTGGCAGCAGTCCATCGAGCGCCGGTTGGCCAGGCTGGAAGCCGCGGCAGGGATCGTGGACTAGCGCTCGACCCAGTAGTTCGGAGCCTCTTTGGTGATGACCACGTCATGGGCGTGGCTCTCCTTGAGGCCGGCGGCGGAGATGCGGATGAACTTTGCCTTGGTGCGCAGCTCCTCGATCGAGGCGCAGCCGCCCAGGCCCATGCCGGCGCGCAGGCCGCCCGTGAGCTGCGGCAGCATCTGGTGGACGCTCCCCTTGAACGGGACCATGCCCTCGATCCCCTCGGGCACCAGCTTGCCCAGCGTGGCGGCGCCGGGGCCGCCCTCCTGGAAGTAGCGGTCGGCGCTGCCGCGGGACATCGCCGAGAGCGAGCCCATCCCGCGGTAGGCCTTGAAGGTCCGGCCCTGGTAGAGGATGGTCTCGCCGGGGCTCTCTTCGGTGCCGGCAAAGAGCGAGCCGATCATCACCGCCGTGGCGCCGGCCGCAATCGCCTTGGTCAGATCGCCGGAGAACTTGATGCCGCCGTCCGCGATGACCGGCACGCCGTGCTCGGCCGCGGCGCGGGCGCAGTCCTGGATCGCGGTGACCTGCGGCACGCCCGCGCCGGTGACGATCCGGGTGGTGCAGATGCTGCCCGGTCCGATGCCGACCTTGACCGCATCGACCCCGCGCTCGATCAGGGCGAGCGTCCCTTCCGCCGTGGCCACGTTGCCGACGACCAGCTTGATTTCGGGGAAGCGCTCCCGCAGCGTGGCCGCGGCGTCGAGGACGCCGCGGCTGTGCGCGTGGGAGGAGTCGAGGACCAGGAGGTCCACCTTGGCGCGCACCAGGGCCGCGGCGCGCTCCAGGAAGTCGCCCGAGGCACCCACGGCCGCGC
This sequence comes from Acidobacteriota bacterium, assembly GCA_034667225.1. Lineage (GTDB taxonomy): Bacteria > Acidobacteriota > Thermoanaerobaculia > Multivoradales > UBA5704 > DATMER01. The sequence goes on along the minus strand of JAXDKG010000009.1, from coordinate 3,309 downwards.
CCACCCGCAACCGGCCAAGCTCGTCCTTGCAGGCCATCGGGTACTGGATGGCCTTTTGAATGTCCTTGACCGTGATCAGCCCCTTGAGGTTGCCGCTGGTATCGACCACCAGGACCTTCTCGATCCGGTGCTTGTGGAGGAGCAGCTTGGCCTGCTCGAGGGTCGTTCCCTCGGGCACGGTGATCAGGTCTTCCCTGGTCATCAACTCGTCGATCCGCTTGCCGAGGTCCTCCTCGAAGCGGAGGTCGCGGTTGGTGAGGATGCCCACGAGCTGCCCATCCGCGGAGGTGACGGGCACGCCCGAGATCTTGTAGCTCGCCATGACCCCCAGGGCTTCGCGGATACTCTGGTCCGGCCGCATGGTGACCGGGTCCACGATCATGCCGGCCTCGCTGCGTTTCACCTTGTCCACCTCTTCCGCCTGCACCTCGATGGGCAGGTTCTTGTGGACGACGCCCATACCGCCCTCCTGGGCGAGGGCGATGGCCAGGCGGGACTCGGTAACCGTGTCCATGGCCGCCGAGAGGATCGGGATGTTCAGGCCGATCCCGCGGCAGGCGAACGTGCGCAGGTCCACCTCGTTGGGGTGGACCTCGGAGAAGCCCGGGACGATCGACACGTCGTCGAAGGTGAGGGCCGGTCGCGGATCGAGATCGTGCATGGCGCTCATAATTGGGTGGCGAAGGATATCAAAAGGGCGGCCTGCAGGCCGCCCTCGTGTTTTATCGTCGTCGATCTCCGTTGTCAGCCTACGGTGACCTGAGCCCCGTGGCATTTCTTGTACTTCTTGCCCGAGCCGCACGGGCAGGGATCGTTGCGGCCGACCTTGACGTCCTTGTTCGCGCTGGCCTGCGGCCGCTGCGGCCCTTCGACCTTGGGCGGAGCGGAGAGCTCGATCCGCGGAGGCGCCGCGCGCTGCTGGCGGCGGCGCTGCTCGAGCATCTGCTCCTCGGTCATGGGCTCGTAGCGGAAGAGCTTCTGGATGATGTCGTCCTCGATCCGCTCCTTCATGGCTTCGAAGAGCTCGAAGCTCTCCCGCTTGTACTCGTTGAGCGGGTCGCGCTGGCCGTAGCCGCGGAGGCCGATGCCTTCCTTGAGGTGGTCGAGCGCGAGCAGGTGATCCTTCCAGGCCACATCGACCGCGTGCAGCATGATGGCGCGCTCGAAGTGGCGGATCTCCTCGTCCGAGTGCCGCGACTCTTTCTCGAGATAGGCCTGCTCGACCGTCTTCCAGAGGGTGTCGCGCAGCTCTTCGATGCCCAGTTCCTCCAAGCGCAGCTCGCCCGCGTTGATGTTGAAGTAGGAGAGGTACTGCGTGCGCAGGCCGGGGAGATCCCAGTCCATCGGGTCGAGCTTCTCGCCGGCGTGGGTCTCGAGCAGGGAGTCGACCACGTCCGCCGCGATCTTGAGGACGTACTCGCGGCCCTCGCGGCCGTCGAGGATGTCGCGGCGCAGCTTGTAGATCGCCTCGCGCTGCTTGTTCATCACGTCGTCGTACTCGAGCAGGTGCTTGCGGGTCTCGAAGTTCCGGCCCTCGACCTGCTTCTGCGCGCGCTCGATGGCGCCGGTGACCCACTTGTGCTCGATGGGCTCGTCCTCTTCCATGCCGAGCTTGCTCATGATCCCCTGGATGCGGTCGGAGCCGAAGATCCGCATCAGGTCGTCTTCGAGGGAGAGATAGAAGCGCGAGGAGCCGGGGTCACCCTGGCGGCCGGAGCGGCCGCGGAGCTGGTTGTCGATGCGCCGCGACTCGTGGCGCTCGGTGCCGAGGATGTGGAGGCCGCCGGCCGCCAGCACCTTCTCGCGCTCTTCGGCGCAGGTGACCGTGTAGCGCTCGAAAGCCTGCTGGTACGCCTCGGGCTCGGTCTCCGGGTCGGCCTCGGCGCGGGCGAGCCCCTCGGGGTTGCCGCCCAGGATGATGTCCGTGCCGCGGCCGGCCATGTTGGTGGCGATGGTCACCGAGCCGAGGCGGCCGGCCTGGGCCACGATGGAGGCTTCGCGCTCGTGGAACTTGGCGTTGAGCACCACGTGCGGCACCCGCGGCGGCTTGTTGAGCAGCTTGGAGACCATCTCGCTCTTCTCGATGGAGACCGTGCCCACCAGCACCGGTTGGCCCCTCTCGTGGCAGTCGCGGATGTCCTGCACCACGGCGCGCCACTTCTCCTCGGCCGTGCGGAAAACTTGATCGGCGCGGTCCTCGCGGATCATGTCGCGGTTGGTGGGGATGACCGTGACGTCCAGGTTGTAGATCTGCCCGAACTCGGCGGCCTCGGTATCCGCGGTGCCGGTCATGCCAGCGAGCTTCTTGTACATCCGGAAGTAGTTCTGGAAGGTGATCGTGGCGAGGGTCTGGTTCTCGCGCTCGATCTTGACCCCCTCCTTGGCCTCGACCGCCTGGTGCAGGCCGTCCGACCAGCGCCGGCCCGGCATCATGCGGCCGGTGAACTCGTCGACGATGACGATCTTGCCGTCCTTGATCAGGTACTCGACGTCGAGCTGGTAGAGGTGGTGGGCCCGCAGCGACTGGTTGACGCCGTGGAGGACGTCCATGTTCTCCGGGTCGTACAGGTTGCGGATGCCGAGGAGCTGCTCGACCTTCTCGACGCCGTCGTCGGTGAGGCTGACCGAGTGGCCCTTCTCGTCGACCAGGAAGTCGCCGGTGGTGCTCTTCTGGCCGTCGCCCTCGTCGATCTCCTCGCCCTTGGTCAGGCGCGGGATGATGCGGTCGATGCGGTAGTACTTGTCGACCGATTCCTCGGACGGGCCGGAGATGATGAGCGGGGTGCGCGCCTCGTCGATCAGGATCGAGTCCACCTCGTCCACGATGGCGTAGTGGTGGGGGCGCTGCACCATGGCCTCGAGCTCGAACTTCATGTTGTCGCGCAGGTAGTCGAAGCCGAACTCGTTGTTGGTGCCGTAGGTAATGTCGCAGCCGTAGGCGACCTGGCGCTGCTGATCGTTGAGGTCGTGCTGAATCACGCCGACCGTCATGCCGAGGAAGCGGTAGATTTTCCCCATCCACTCCGAGTCGCGGCGGGCGAGGTAGTCGTTCACGGTGACGACGTGGACGCCTTTGCCCTCGAGCGCGTTCAGATACGCGGGCAGGGTCGCGACAAGGGTCTTGCCCTCGCCGGTCTTCATCTCGGCGATCCGGCCTTTGTGCAGGACAGCGCCGCCGATGAGCTGCATGTCGAAGTGCCGCATGTTCAACACGCGGCGTCCCGCTTCGCGGACCACGGCGAACGCTTCCGGCAGCAGGTCCTCGAGCAATTCGCCGTTGGCGAGGCGCTGGCGGAACTCGACGGTCTT
>JAXDKG010000008.1:0-297488 GCA_034667225.1 Acidobacteriota bacterium | reverse complement strand
AGGAGAGCTTTGGACCCTGGCGGCGCCACCTAACTCGGTCGCTGCACCGGACGAGGCCCGCGTCATGATCCTGGTAACTTGGTAGAGTTGCGCGTGCGGGCCTCGCCGGTGAGCGACGGGCCGTTGGGCGGACAAGGTCACGGTCGATGGCGTCTTTCAAGCAGGATCCCGAGGAGTTTTACGGCGCCGCCCGGTAGCCCCGGCCAGCATGTGCGTAAGGCCGGCCGGGGCGAGCAGCGCCGCGAGGTCAGCCGTGAGGACCGATTGCCCACTCGCTGATGGTGTGCCGCGAGGGATCGAGGTCGGGACGAATGAGCCAGGCGGCCGACCGCGAGATCGACGACTTCATGACCGTCCCAAACTCGCGCCCAGGGCGACGAGAAGCTCGTCCAGTTGCGTGAACGTCTCGCCCATCATATCCGCCGCCCCGGTGCCGGCAGCGTCGAGAGCTTCCTTCGAAGGATAGAGCTCGTGCATGACCAGCAGCGTCTTGCCACCTTTTTCCTCGAAGGTCACCGTGGTGACGGGCCCACCGTCACCACCTTCGTCATTGGTCCAGACGAGGCGCGAGTGCGGTGTCACTTCGATATACCTACCGAAGAACTCGTCAGTGTTTGAGGCATCGTGGCCGAACACCAAACGGTACCTGCCCCCGACACGAACATCCATCTCGCAGGAACGCAGGAACATGCCCATCGACTTCGGCACCCACCACTGCTTGAACAGCTCGGGCTTGGTCCACGCCTCGAACACGATGCGCGCCGGAGCGTTGAAAGTTCGCGTGACGACGAGCTCACGCTCGGACTTCCGTTCCACAGTCGTGCGGTTCTTCATCGGTGTGGCCTCACTCTCTCTTCTTGTGTCCATCGATTTTCTCCTTCCGTTTCAGTTCCTCGACAACCTTGTCCAACTCGGTGAAGCGTGAATCCCAGAGCTGGCGGTACCTCTCGAGCCATGCCGTCTCTTCCTCCAATTGGCGCGGGCCGAGCTTGCAGGTCCGCACGCGCCCGACCTTCTCCGTGGTGACGAGCCCGGCCTCCTCCAAGACGCCGACGTGCTTCTTCATGCCCGTGAGGGTCATGTGGAACTTCTCGGCAAGGTCCGTGATCGAAGCGTCGGAACGGCCGAGCTGCTCCAGAACGCCGCGTCGGGTGGCATCCGAGAGCGCGGCGAACGAGTCATCGAGGCGGGCCTGCCGATGCTGAACCATATGGTTCAGTATACGACGCACGCGGCGGACATGCAAGGGGAGGCCGAGCGCCGGCTGCTCGCTCGGACTGAAATCACTGTAGACTGGGAAGGTCGTCGAGCCCTCGGCCCGGAGGGTGGGCACCGCGCCCATCTGGAAGCGGGCGGTGCGGCCGCGGCATCGGTCTCGACCTCCTCACCAGCCCCGCAACCAGCTCGCGGTACATCTCCGGACTGGAGATGGCGCCAGCAGGGGAGCTTATTGCAATGACAGCACAAGTGAGCTATCTGTCGCTAGTGAGACTGGCGAAGCAAAACGGTTTCATCGTGACGTGTCCCTGGGACGCCTCGTATCAGAGGGACATGACAATCTGGAACCGCAGGCTCCAGACAGGTCCTGCCATGATCGCCTTCTGTCGGAGGAGGGAAGATGTTCAGCTCTGCGTGAGGTGGTGCAGGGACAATGCTTTCCACCTCAGGGTACGCTCGGGCGGTCATCATCATGAAGGGATGAGCTGCGACTACGGGGTGCTGATCATCGATCTTTCGCTGATGAATGCGATCCGCTACACGGACAGCAATCATGGATGGATACCGCCGGGAAAACAGCTCCAAAGCGTGTACCAGGAGCTGCGGGCCCGGGGCCAGATCATTCCCGGCGGCGGATGCGAGACGGTGTGCGTGGGGGGATTGACGCTGGGAGGAGGATGGGGGATGTCGGCGCGGGCGCTGGGGCTGACCTGCGACAACATTCTGGAAGCGGAGATCGTGATGCCGGACGGCTCTGTGCTCAATGTGAATGCGAGGGATCCCCGTCATTCAAAACTTTTCTGGGCTCTGCAGGGTGGAGGGGCAGGCAATTTCGGCATCGTTACGAACTTCTTGTTCAAGCTGACGAACTGGTCGAGCATAATGACCTCGTTGGGAACGTGGACGGGCTCCGACGCAAGGAACGTGATGACGTCGGTGACGAAAGCCATCGCGAACAACTCGATCCCCCGGTCGACGACGCTGGCGTGCAGGCTCTTCCTGGATGACGCGGGCCAGGTCTCTTTCATGATGGCGGTCCAGGCGCTGGAAACCGCGGCGCGGGCAAACGAGATTCTGCGCGACCTCACGGGCGGCCATCCTCCTGCTTCGTCCACGGTGGCGGAGCATGCTCATCCTCCGCAGCTGGAAGCGGGAAAGAGTCCTATGGCAACGGGAGACGGGAGCCTGCATGATTTCGCCGACAGCAGGATGAACCCTTCTCCTTCCAGACCCGAGAGCACTTGCCACACGGGTCCCTTGCCGCACAAGGTCTCCTCGGCTTTCGTGAAGAACGGCAGGGAGATGGAAGCGGCGGAAGCCTGCTTTGACTTCCTGCTCGCCAACAACAAGCCTTTCCCCAACGCCAACGCCTATATCAGCTTTCACAGCTTCGGAGGGGCCATTGGCGATAGGGCACCGAACGAGACCGCTTTCCCTTACCGGGAACGGATGCTTCTCCTGCAGTTCCAGGCATGGTGGAGCGATCCGGCGGATGACTCGACGCCTCAGTACATCGACTGGATACGGAATGTGCGCATGAGTTTGGCGTCGCGAGGCCTCACCGACGGCGGCTTCTTCAACTTCCAGGACGCTTCGATCGTTCCCGAAGCGGAGAGGTATGCGTTGATGAAATATTATTATGGGATCAACGTGGACACGCTGATCGACGTGAAGAAACAATACGATCCGAACAATGTTTTCGAATCGGGGATGAGCATCCCGAGGAGGAGATAGCGGGCCTCTGGGCAGGCGCTGGAATGGTGCCAGTCCTTTTTCTTCTTGCGCAGCCGGGCCCGGTACTCCTGGGTGCGTGTAGAGACGTAAAACGGGTCCGAAATGTCATTCCTGGAAACGCTTCAACAGTCGCCCGGCACGGCTTCAGATAGCCCCGGAAAGTCAGTCATTCACGGTAGGAGAGCCCCGTGATACCCTGCCCCCATGGCTTGGATCAGCGCAACCACCCTCGACGGCCGGAACGCGAACCTTCACTCCGCACAGATCGCCGCCATCCTCGACCGGGTCCCGGGCGAGCCCCGGGAGGGGAGCGAAGTCATGTTGGCCGCGGGCAACCGCATCGAAGTCAGAGAGAGCCCCGCGCAGCTCCTGCGGGAGATCGAGACCGGCGAGCACCCGGAGAACCCGCCCGTGTCGCCCGACGTGGCCTGGTGAAGATTCGTGTCCGACCTGATCCTGATCGTGGATGACGAGCCCGGCATCCTCTCCACCCTGGGGGGGATCCTTTCGGATGAGGGCTACTCGACCCTCACCACCACCAGCGGTGAAGAGGCCCTGTCCCTCTATCAGGAAAAGCAGCCCGCCGTGGTCTTCCTCGACATCTGGCTCGCCGACCGCGACGGTCTCGAAACCCTCCAGGCCCTGCGCGAGACCGATCCCGCGGTCGCGGTGGTCATGATGTCGGGCCACGGCTCCGCGTCCACCGCGGTCAGCGCGATCAAGATGGGAGCGTTCGACTACCTGGAGAAGCCGCTCTCCTACAAGAGCGCGGTGGACGCCGCGACCGGGGCCCTCTCCTACCGGCGCTCCCTCCTGGAAGCCGGCGTCTCGGCTCCGGGCCTGCCGCGCGACCGGCAGGGCGAGCGGCGCTTCACCGCCGCGCCGGAGCTGCCGCTTCTAAAAGAGACCGGCCGCCGTCAGCGCACCATCGGGCACTCCACCGTGATCTACGGCCTGGGGCTCCACTCCGGGCAACGCACGGGCCTGATCCTCCAGCCGCTGCCCGCGAACAGCGGCATCCACTTCGTGACCCTCCCCGCGGGCGTCGAGATCCCGGCGCACGTCCAGGCCGTGGCCGAGACCGACTATGCGACGACCCTCTCGGGCGAAGGGGAGAGCATCCGCACCATCGAGCACCTGCTCTCCGCGCTGCACGCGAACCGGGTGGGCAACCTCCTGATCAAGGTCCACCGCGAGATCCCGGTGCTGGACGGCTCGGCCCTGGAGTTCTGCAAGCTCCTCGAAGATGTGGGGATCGCGGAGCAGGAAGAGCCCGAGCGGGAGGTGGTGATCGACCGGCGTTACGAGGTCCGCGGTGGGGGGGACAAGGTCCTGGCGATCGAGCCGGCCAAGGAGTTCTCGGTCTCCTACCTGCTGCGCTATCCGCCGCCGGTGGGGGAGCAGCGCTACGACTTCACGCTCTCCTCGCCCGAGGCCTACAAGCAAGAGATCGCGCCGGCCCGCACCTTCGGCTTCATGAAGGACCTCAAGATGATGAACGAGCTCGGCCTGGGCTCGGGCGGGAGGCTCGACAACTTCATCCTGGTGGGCGAGGACGAGGTCATCAACACCGAGCTGCGCTTCCCGGACGAGTTCGTCCGCCACAAGATCCTCGACATCGTGGGCGACCTGTATCTCCTGGGCTATCCCATCCGGGGCAAGGTGACGGCCCACCTGACCGGGCATCGGGACAACATTGCTTTACTCCGGCAGATCGTAGTTGGAGGGTAGGCGAGGCGGCGCCCGGCTGCGCCGCCTCGGTAGCCGCACCTCTGTTACCTAGAGTAGATGCAAAACCCCGACCAGCATTGTGCCGCTTCACCACACGAGATGTAGCATTTCTCCTGAAATCTCCCGCAGGGTGCGCCGCAGACGTTACGGGCCCCGAACATCTTCTTGAGCTCCTCCAGGGTGATCGGCTTCTCGTCCTGAGAGACGTTCAGATCGGGCGCCTGACTCGGGATGTTCATCTCGGTCTGGAGGGCGCCCGGGAGTTCCTGTCCGAGCATCAAGCTGGGGACGAAGAGGCCGAGAGCGATGATCCCGCAGATGTACCAAAGCCTGATCTTTCTAGACATTCCCATCCTCCTGTCGGCGTGAGACTCATCATTAAGTCTCTACTTAATAGTGGTGCTGTCCAGACCGAAATCGTGACAGACGGGTGTAGAATTCTGAACATGAACCGGCGAGAGTTCTCCAAATCCCTGATCGGCAGCATCGCCTCCTACGCCCTCTTCCGCACGCTCTTCACCACGGACGCCTTCGCCGACTCGGTAAAGCCCATCACCGGCGACTGGCTCAAGGGCCTCCACGAGATGAGCCTGGACCTCGATACGGGGAAGATCACCCCCGGCCAGTGGCAGACGAAGATCGACGAGCTGTTCGATCGCGTAGGGCTCGAAGAGCTGCTCGCCCGCATCGACTTCGACAAGCTCGTCCAGGGCTTCGAATTCCCCGATTTGGGCGTCAACACGAAGTGGGTGAAGTTCCCGCGGCTGGACGGGGTGCCGGAAACCCTCGCGTTTCACAGCAAGATCTTCGGGATGAGGAAGGACCGCGCCATCATCCCGCACGGCCACCGGAACATGGTCTCCTGCCACTACGTGCTCAAGGGCGAGCTCCGGCTGCGGCATTACGAAAAGATCGAGGAAGACGGCACGCACATGGTCATCGAGCCGACGGTCGATCAACTCGCCCGCGTCGGCAGCCACTCCTCGATCTCGGACGAGAAGAACAACATCCACTGGCTGCGGGCGACTACCGACACCGCCTTTACCTACGACGTGCTGCTCGTAGATCTCGCCGGCAAGAAATATGAGGTCGACAACATCGACCCCTACGGCGCCGAGAAGATCGCGGACAACCGGCTACGAGTGCGGAAGCTCCCGCTCGAAGAGGCCCTGAAGAAGTACGGTCACGACAGCCATCACTGAGCGGCTGCCTGTTTCCGGAGGGTTTCCTGCAGGGCTTTCAGGTCGATCGGCCTGTCGCTGATTTTCAGACTGGAGGCGACCCTGAAGAGGAGATCCCAGGAAGCATTCCTGTCGGTTTTATCCGTCAGGGGCGTGCTGAGCAACAGCACGTGATCGCGCTTCACGAGGGTGAGGTAGATCTGCTCGGTGACGTTCTGCCGGATGCTCTCCGGCAGCTTGAATCCCCATAGGAGAGCCTCGCTGCCGTTCTCCAGCGTCTTCCAGGAGGACTCGAACTGCAGCTTGGACCTGTTGCTCTCCTCCAGGTATTTCCCTTCCCAATCCCGGTGCGCAGTCAGGATGTCCCGGTCGTCCATCTTCCGCCGCTTCCCTTTCCCGAGGAACTCCTTGGTCTCGACGGTGACGACCTGAAGAAAACCCTGGTCCACGAAGAAGTGGAGCATCTCGTCCGATTCCTGGCGGACGTTCTTGCCGTTGATTTCGAGCGTGTAGCAGTTGCCGGGCTCGTTCCACACGAGCAGGTAGCCCTTCTCGGTCTTGATGGCCGCGTTCCGATGGTCTTCCTGCTGACCTGTGAGCAGGGCTGGAACCGCGAGCAGGACGAGCAGGGACACCGCGGCCGATCCTCTGCATCTCATACGTGAATCCTCCCTTGGGCGCTTCGGACGTCCAGCCTAGCACGGTCCCGGATCGGACTTATACCGCTTGCACAGCTCCCTGGCTGCGTCAGGCCATTCGGGATATTGGAAATAGAACCCGTCCTCGAGCAGCCGGCCCGGCACCACCCGCCGGCTCTTCAGTATCAATTCCGTCTCGGTGCGAAGAAAAACCGCTCCGATCTCCAGCATCCATTCCGTCGCCGGCAGCCCGATGGGAACGCCCCAGGCCCGTCTCAAAGCCGCCATGAACTCCTTGTGGGGCAGGGGCTCCGGGGAGGCGAGGTTTACGGCTCCGTCCAGGTGTTCGCGATCGATGAGCCAGTAGACCGCGCGGATGAAGTCGATCTCATGAATCCAGGAGACATACTGCCGGCCGTCGCCCGCCTTGCCGCCGAACCCGCGGCGCACCAGAGTCAGCAGGGTGTCGAAGATGCCGCCGGGGTCCGGGCTCATGGTCATGGCCGAGCGGAGCTTCACCTTGCGCGTCTTCGGAGTTGCTTCCTCGTCGAGGGCCTTCTCCCACGCCGTGGCCACGTCGATGCTGAATTGCCAGGTTTCGGGCGCGTCGGGCTCCGAGCCTCCGATCAGGCCGGATGTCTCGTCATTGGGGGCATCATACGTATGGGCGTAGATGGTTGCCGTGCTCGCTTGCAGCCAGACAGCCGGCGGGCGCTTCGCATCCCGGATGGCCTGCCCGACGGCGCGCACGCTCGAGACGCGGGAGTCGAGGATCTCATCCCGGTTCTTCTTCGTGTAGCGGCAGTTCACGGAACGGCCCGCGAGGTTGATCACGACGTCCGATCCATCGATCGCCCTCGGCCAATCTCTCTGCGAGCGGTTGAGGACGACGACTTGGTGGCCGTCCGCCTGGAACTTTCGGGCGAGCAGGGTGCCAACCTGGCCGGTACCGCCTGGGATTACGATGTTCATCGCCTCTCCCTTCTTCGTCGCGTTCCATTTGAACGCGTTCAAGAAGAGAGTACGCGCGGTAGCTCAGGGTGTCAAGAGGTATTTTGAACGAGTTCAAGTTCGATCTGCGATCTTCCGGATCTCCCGGTTCTCGATCGTCCTGCCGCGCACGTTCTCGGAGGCGGCCTGCACCATCGCGCGCCCGAGATCCTTGCCAGACACGTAGAGGCTGCGCAACGGGCTCAACAGGCGAAAGAGAGGCCGCGTCGCCTGAAGGATCCAGGGCGCGCTCTGGGAGGTTTCGCCGTCGATGAACGCCGGCCGCCAGCAGACCGTATCGACGACCTCCTTCAGGTCGCGCTCGGTCTCCGCCTTGACGCGCGCCCACATCATGCGGCTGTCCAGACTGGTGCCCTGTCCGCTGACGAAGTGGAACGCCGCGCCGGGGCTGTGAGCCTTCAGCGCGTGCGCGGCAGCCAGGGCAAAATCGTGAGTGATGACCCGATACTCCTTCTCGACGGAGACCTGCGTGGCTGAGATCCCGAGGCAATACAGGCAGGCATCGACATTCGCGAAGGCTTCTTCGACCGCAGCGAAATCCAGATAGTTCCCATGGACGAACATGCGCAGCCTGCCGTGCGCGAGATCGAGCGGACGGCGGACGATCACACGGACTTCTTCGACAGCCGGCGTCTCGAGACAGACTCGGAACACGCTGCCGCCGGCCGAACCTGTAGCACCAAACAGGAGGATCTTCATGGAGAGTCAGTATAGGACATCCGGTGCACTGCGGGCGTACAGCAGATGTCTCCGGCGGATTGTTTCGCTTGGAGGCGGCCTGATCCAAGCTCAATCTTTCCAGTGAGTTGGCGATTCCGCTCCGCCCTGGCACGGACCTCGCCTTTGTCTTGAAGGTCTTAGATGAAGGAGGTCACATGAGGCATCGCAGGTTTCTTCTCTGGATCGGGCTGCCGTTGCTGGTGGTGGCTGCCGGTTGTACCGGCACGCTGCCGGCTTCCCGGCGCGTCAACAGCGCGCTGGAGTTCCTTTACCCGCAAGGATCGCTTCCAGGCCGGACGGACCGCGGGGTCGTGCTGCACCTGCCGGTTCGCGTGGGCGTTGCGTTCGCTCCGAGCCCACAGATGGATCCCATCACCGAGGAGCAGAAGCAGAGGCTTCTCAACCGGGTTGCCGCCGCATTCAGGGAACGCGAGGCGATCGGACACCTGGAAGTCGTGCCCTCCGCCTATCTCCAGGCCGGCGGGGGCTTCGCGAATCTCGATCAGATCCGCGGCTCGCTGGGGCTCGACCTCATGGTTCTGCTCTCCTACGACCAATCACAATTCACGGAATCGACGCGCGCCTCGTGGACCTACCTCACCGTGGTCGGACCCTTCCTGATCGAGGGGGAAAAGAACGACACCCGCACGGTCATTGACGCCGTGGTCTACGACATCGAATCGCGGACGCTTCTCTTCCGCGCTGCCGGCGAGAGCACGGTCAAGGGTCATTCAAGCCCGCTCAACGTGGCCCGGAAGCGTCGGGTTTTCGCGGGCGAAGGGTTCGAGAAAGCGACCGGCGGCCTGATTACCAGCCTGAGCACCGCGCTGGCGCGGTTCGAAGAGCAGGCGAGGACAGGCACGATCCAGGGTCCGCGGACGCCGGCGATCGCGATGTACGATGCCAAGGGGCAGCAGGTCACTGCCGCCGGCGGCGGTGGGGCATTGGGGATGCCGGAGCTGATCGTCGTGGCCCTGCTGGGGCTTTCGCTGCTGGTCCGGCGGCCGGAATGAAACGTTTTCCCTGGATGACTCTGGCGTTCGTCGCGCTCTGTGCGGTCGCGGATGGAAGCGCCTTGGAATACGAGCGTTCCGGGGAGGTTTGGCGTTTGCTGACCGGCCAGATGGTCCACTGGACGCCGCGGATGGCGTTCTTCGACCTCGGCATGCTGCTCGGGCTCGGGGCGTGGCTGGAGATCCGAGGGGACCGGCGGCTCGCGGCGGCGGCCCTCGCACTCGGCGCCGTCCTTACCTCCGTCGCCGTCTACCTGTCTCCGGATCTTTCCTTGTACCGGGGAAGCTCCGGGATGGCCTCGGCTCTCTTCGTGCTCGCCGCATTCCGCATGGCGGATTCCTCCGAGCCGTGGACCCGAGCCCTCGCCGTGTCGGCGGTCGCCCTCTTCCTGGCCAAGGCCGCTTTCGAATCCCTGGCAGGACAGACGCTCTTCGCGGGTGATCTGCCCCAGGGAGTCAGGGTCGTCCCCCTCGTCCACCTGCTAGGAGGATTGGCCGGCGCAGTCGCTGCGGCAGGAGGTCTGCGCATATGCAACATACGATGTTGCCTGGATAATTGAGAGGTGCATATACTCAAGCGAAGGGCGCCGGCTTCATTGTCTGATCTTCGCTGTAGCGCCCGACAGGAGGTTGGAAACGAATATGCCCGTGGACGAAACCGTCGAGATTGGCGGCGCGCGGGCCGTCACACTGCAGAGACCCGCTTCCCCGGATACTGAAAAACCTGCCTTCCTGAGCGCACAGATCCTGCCAGGTCGGGGCATGATGACCCTGCAGGTCAGGGCCCGCATCCCCTCGCAGGGGGATGTCGACCTGCTTTTCGCGCCCCCCTTGGACGAGGCCCGCGAGCTTCTCGACCGAGGCGAGGACGGCTTCCCCGGCAACGGCTCCTACCTGATCGGAGGGGGCATTCTGCTGCCCTATGCCAACCGTATCCGCGGGGAGCTGTCTCCCGATGGCAAGACCGTGCTTGCGGAGATCCTTGGCAAGCCGGTCCGCCTGCCGGCCAACGCCGGCGGCAGGAAGCCGGGCGCGGAGCGCTTTTCGATGCATGGGCTGATCCTCGCGGCGCGGGCGGAGGAGGTGCGCCGGGAGACCACTCCCGAGCGCGACATCCTGCGCGCATCCCTTCAGGCCGGCAACTTCGGAGGCTGCTGGGTGTCCGCGGCCGAGATCGAGATCGAGAACGTTCTCACCGACGAATCCTTCACTTTGACGGTGACGGCCAGGAATGTGGGCGGCGAGCCCTTGCCTATGGGCATCGGCTGGCATCCCTACTTTGCGCTCCCCAGCGGCCGGCGAGAGCAGGCGCGCCTCCACATTCCGGCGCGTGGGCGCGCTCTGGTGAACAACTACGACGAGGTGCTGCCCACCGGCGAGGTGGAGCCGGTGGCCGGCACCCTCTACGACTTTTCGATGCCCGGCGGCAGGGCGATCGGCAATCTCTACCTGGACGACTGCTTCGTGGATCTCGATCGGTCGGCGGCCGGCGAGATCGCAGCGGAGATCGTCGACCCGGCGGCCTCCTATGGCCTGCGCGTGGTCGCCGCCTCGCCCCCCGTCAGCGCCATCCAGGTCTACGCTCCACCCGACAAGGGTTTCATCGTTCTCGAGCCGCAGTTCAACCTGGCCGACCCGTTCGGGCGGCAGTGGGGGCCGCGGGTGGATACAGGCATGGCAATCTTGGAGCCCGGAGAGTCGTCCGCCTATTCCGCGAGGCTCGAGCTGTTCACGCCCTGATCGATCAACGCGCAGGAGGACGGTCCATGATTTCGCAGCAGGACGCCCATCTGATTCCTGACGAATCGCAACTGATCAACCAGTTCGCCAGAGGCAACGGGAGCGTCTTCGCAGGCGCGGGGCTCTCCATCGGAGCCGGGCTGCCGAGTTGGGAAGATCTGATGCGGCCGTTGTGCGCGACGGTGAAGTGTCCCTCGTCCACTTCCTATCTGGACATCGCGCAGTACTATGTCAACGTCCATGACGAGATCACCCTCTGGGATCACATTCGCCAGGAGCTCAGCAGGCCGGGGGTTGCTCCGACCGGAGTGCACAGGGAACTGATCAAGCTCCCGGTTTCGCGGATCTTTACCACGAACCTGGACCATCTGCTGGAAGGCGCCTTCAGCGAGCGGGGCCTGAGGTGCGATCGGATCGTGACCGACCGCGACCTGGCCTTGATGGACAGCGGCAGGAAATCCATTGTAAAGCTTCATGGCGATCTCGACCAGACGGCGTCATGGGTCCTGACCAGCGAGCAGTACGAAACCTACTTCAGCAAGCATCCAGGGCTCGCGAATCTCCTGGGGATGGACCTGCATTCCAGGACCGTGCTCTTTCTGGGCTACAGCTTCAACGATTTCGACATGCGGATGATCCTGTCGGAGGTGGATACGAGGACCGAGGGCTCCGGGAGAAGTCTGTTTGCCGTGCAATTCAATCCAACGCCGCTGGAGGTGAAGGAGTTCGACCGCCGCAGGATCAAGGTCATCGGACTGCGGGGAGCGACCCGGGAAGAAAGGAACAGAGCGCTCCAGCAGTGGCTCGAGGAGTTCAACCGGCGCGTGCGCGAGAGCCCGCAGAAGCAGGATGCGGCCCTCCATCTCTTCGCCCGTGATTTCGTCAAGAGCAACCTGCCTCCCCCTCCCCGTTGCCTGCTGGACCGCGCGGCAGACCGGGAGCGCCTGATGAGCGGTCTCCGGTTGAGATACCCATTGATCGCGATCAAAGGGTTCGCCGGCGTCGGCAAGACGAGCCTCGCGATCGAGGCCGGCGGCATCTGCTCTCAGAGCCGAGGCGCCTGCGACGCCGACGCGGTGGTCTTCGAATACGTCGTCTGGGTCACCGCGAAGGACAAACCGGACCAGAAAAAGTGGCTGAACGACGTGCTCAACGAGATCGCGAGGACCACCGATCATCTCGCCCTGACGCAGCTTCCGTTCGAAACGCAGGAGGAGAGAGACGAGAAGGGGAAGCGGGTCTCGCAGCTCCTGGGAAGTTACAAGATTCTGCTCATCATCGACAACTTCGAAACGATCGACGATCAGAACCTTATCGATTGGCTGGAGCAGCTTCCCTACCCGAGCAAGGCCATCATAACCGGCCGGTCGAGGCTCGAACGGATCGCGGCGTGGTCCGTGAACCTCGGAGGTCTGAACAGCGGGGAGGCGGCCGAGCTCCTGCGGCAGCACGAGCCTCTGGTCGAGGGCGAAGAGGATCAGACGCGCCAGGACCTGGTCCGTGTCACGAACGGGAACCCGCAGGCGATCAAGCTGGCCCTGGGGCTGGTGCGGGGAAGGGTCGCCGATCTGAAGGAGGTCGTGCAACTGCTCGAAACCGCGGGCGGGAAGCCGGAGAAGACCTTCCAGGTGCTCTTCTCTCTGGCTTGGGAGAAGAGCTCCCAGGCTGCCCGCCGGATCCTGCTGGCCACGCCTCTTTTCGTGGGCGTGAGCTCGATCCGCGAAGAGGCGCTCGCGGCCGTGGCCGGGCCGCCTTTCGCAGATTTCCAGGAGGGCCTGGATCGATGCCGCGAAATCTCCTTGCTGGAAGAAGTCGACGAGCGCAAGGGCTATGTCATTCATCCCAAGACGCGGGAGCTCGCGCGCGAACAGTTGGACAAGCAGTCGGGCTGGAAGGACGAGGCGAAGCTCCGTTGCACCAGGTACTTCCTCGATCTCGTGCGGCAGAAGGTCGTGCGGCCGCAACCGGACCAGCCTTACTGGAACGCGCTCGTCGGCTATGGGATGGATGACCTGGACCCGGAGTGGCCGAGCATCCTGCAGGTGATGGCCTGGGCGGACGAGGATGGACAGGAGGATGTCCTGGTCGAGCTCCTGATGCTCCTGGTGCACTACATGGACAGCCGTTTCAAGAACCTGGAGCGCTTGAAGTACGTGCAGAAGGCCGTTGCGGTGCTTCACAGGCAGGGCAGGAGCGAGGAGGAGGCGCTCTTGCGCATCGACGCCCTGGGTTGGACCTGCGTGGAAGAGCTGAAGCTCGACGAGGCTTACGATCAGATCTACCGCGGCTACGAGATGGCGAAGGGAAAAGACCTCCAGGCTCTCGGCCTGGCTTGGAGGGCCAGGGTAAGGGTCGAAAGGAGGGAGAGAGACTTCGAGCGTGCCGACCAGTTGATCAAGGAGGCTCTGGCCATCGAGTGCAGTCCATGGATCCGGTTCCGGGTAAACATGGCGGCGGGCGATATCGAGCTGAAGCGAGGCGACCGGAACAGCGCGAAAGCCGCGCTCGAATTTTATCAACATGCGGAGAGGGAAGCCGACAGTTATGGCAAGGAAGGGGGAGGGTACCAGACCAAGCCGCGCATCGGATTGGCCTATCTCGAGATGGGGGAGATCGCGGAGGCGGAGCGGAAGTTCAAGGAGCTCAGTGATCTGGACAAGATCCCTATCGCCAGGCTGTACGCGGAATACGGCCTGGCGCTGGTCGAGCGCGAAAAAGGGCATCAGTCAGAAGCGCTGCTGATGCTCAACGACATCAAGGCCAAGATTTATCGCTACACGAAGTCGAACCTGCTGCTGAGGCTCATCGAAGAGCAGGAGGCTCGGATGGAGGGCTCCCAGGCGGCCGGCACTTGAGTCGCCTGGCCAAACGCTCGAGCCCGGAGCTGCGTACAATAAGTCAATGACCAAATCAGCGGCTCTCCAATCCTATCGCTGGCGCCAGGGATACTGTAATCCTCCCTGGGGGATCGACCTCCTCCTCACCGATGCCTGCAACCTGCGTTGCAGCTACTGTCCGATCTGGGGCGAGGACTCGAAGCTGCCGGCTCCCGCGGCGTTCATGGACACCGGCGCCGCTCTCCGCTTCCTCGACGGCGTCGCTCCGTTCCGCCCCATGATCCGGCTCTTCGGCGGCGAGCCGTTCATTCACCCCGAGTGGAAACGGGTGGTGGACCACGCCCGCGGGCACGGCCTCCACTGCACGGCGGTGAGCAACGGGATGCGGCTGATCAAGGAGCCGGAAGAGATCGTCCGGTCCGGCATGCTCGCCATCGGGATCTCGCTGGATACGGATGGCGCCATCAACGACACGCTGCGTGGACGCGGCACGCTCGACACGGTGCGGCGCGGGCTCGCGGCGGTGGACGAGGTGAAGAAGCGGCTGGGGTCCGACACTCCGCGCATCGAGATCTACACCACGGTGCACGAAGGGACCTACGCGCACTTGGTGGACTGGGCGGAGGAGCTGCGCTCGTGGGGGATCTCGAAGCTCCGGCTTCAACATCTGATCTGGTTTTCCTCGAACCAGCTCAACGCGTCCATGGAGCTGCTGCGCGGAGCCCTTCCCGATCCCGCCTTCTTCCGCGCGGAAGATGCGTCCTACTCCCGGGACAAGGTTCCGAACATGGACCTGGAGGTGCTCGACAGGCAGCTCCGCACGCTGCGCGGACGCCAGTATCCGTTCGAGATCGAATCCCATCCGGACCTTTCGGTGGAGGAGATGACGCGGTACTACGCCTCGCAGGAGTATGAGCGGCACGACAAGGTGAACTGCACGACCATGGAAAGCTACGCGTTCGTGGACCCGCGGGGGCGCCTCTATCCGTGCCTCACGCTGGACATGGGAAACGTTTTTGAGACGCCCTTCCTGCAGGTCTGGAACGGCTCGCGCTTCCGCTCGTTCCGGCGCCTCGTCCGCCAGAACAAGCGCCTCCCGCTCTGCCATCGTTGCCCGGATGGCGGCTAGCGCCGGCCTTCGCGCCACTGCCCGATCTCGCGCAGGCTCAGCAGGCCGTCCTCGTTGAGATCGATGCGGTCAAAGAGGTTCAGATCGCCCGGCCACTCGGCTTCTGAGAGGTAGCGGTCGTCGTTGCGGTCGAGCCGGCCGAACTGGTCCTCCCAACGATCGTCCCGGTCACCACGGTCATCCCGGTCATCGTTCCAATCCCAGTCCCGATCCTGGCCGCCCGGACGGACCTCGTTGCCCGAGAGGATGCCGTCGTCGTTCCAGTCGTGGTTGTCGAACGAGACGTCGTTGCCCCGCCACTCCCTGCGGCTGATCCGGCCGTCGCCGTTGCGGTCCATGCCCTGGAATCGCATGTTGCCGCCGCGGTCATCGTCATCATTCCAGTCCCGATCCCGATCCCGATCCTTGTCCTTATACTTTTCGGAGTGCTTGGTCTTGTCCTTGCCTTTGCCCTTGCCGCCCTTGTCGGCCATGGCGCTTGGCACCACGAGGGCGAAGGCGAGAAGGAATATCGCTAGAAGCCTGGAGAATCGCATGGTTTTGCCTCCTGAGTGTGCCGCTCAGCCGGTGTATCCGGCCGGAGCCCGTTGGCCGCGGGCTCGATTCAATTTTTTGTACAATTGCAAGTGATATACCAGGAGGCCGCCCGGGGAGAAATCCCCCGGAAACGGCCTCGGGTCAGGACGGATACGTCCTCAAGGCAGCCCCCCTTCCCGCTTACAGGGCTCTGTGGTACAAGGGATAGGCTTTCGTTCTTTTAAGGACCGCTGGACGTGAACGTTGGCTGCCGGGCGATCCCCCCTGGCGGCGTTCTTGTTGAGGAGGTCTCATGAGGAGAAGCGATCGCAGTATTCCGCGGCTCGGGAAGGCTGCCGTCCTGGTCTGCCTTGCCCTTCTGGTCTTTCTCCCAGCGCTTGCGGCTGGGGCCCAGGAGCCTCCACCCCCCTCCGAGCCGGCACCCCCCTCCGAGCCGGCAGAAAACCAGGAACCCGAGGAGAGAGTCACGGAGGAGATCACCGTCACGGCCACGTTGCGGGAAGAGAAGGTCCAGGATGTGCCCTTCTCCGTGGCGGCGCCCAGCGAAGAGGAGCTGCGCAGGCAGGGCGTGGACTCCATCGAAGGGATCGCCCAGACCACCCCGGGCCTCACCGTCCAGAACCTCGGCCCCGGACAGAGCCAGGTGGCGATGCGCGGCGTCTCCTCAGGGCAGATCGTCCGCGACCAGCCGGGCGTCAAGGAGCAGGTCGGGGTCTATCTCGACGACTCCGGCATCTCGCTCTCGCTCTTCACGCCGGACATCGACCTCTTCGACATGTCGCGCGTCGAGGTGCTGCGCGGACCGCAGGGTACCCTGTTCGGCGCCGGCTCAGCGTCCGGCACGATGCGCTACATCACCAATCAGCCGCGGATCGGCGAGCAGGTGACCGTGGCCGAGCTGACCGCCAATACCCTGACCGACGGCGAGGCGGGCGGCAGTGCCAAGGTGGCGGTCAATGCGCCGCTCGGCGCCACGTCCGCCCTGCGCTTCACCGGCTTCTACACCAGCTTCGGCGGATTCGTCGACGCCGTGCAGCCCGGCCTGAGCCTCGAGGAGGACGTCAACACCGGCTCGCGCTCCGGCGGCCGGCTCGCGCTCCGGATGCAGCCGAACGACCGCCTGACGATCACCCCGAGAATCATCTTCCAGAAGGTGGACATGGATGGGTGGAACCGCGAGGACGCCTTCAACATCCTCGCCAATCCGTACACCACCACCAGGCCGGCCGTGAACCTGGACGAGCGCGAGCAGTTCACGCAGTTCGAGGAGCCGTTCACCGACGATTTCCTGCTCGCCGACCTGAACTTCACCTACGATTTCGGCGACCTCGCCCTGACCTCGATCACCTCCTACACCGACCGCGACATCCTGGTCGTCCGCGACGCCACGGCCCTGACGGCGAGCATCACCGGCGGCAGCATTGGCCTGCCGGAGCCGGCCTATACCCTCGACGCGCCGCTCAACGATGCCACGACGGCCAAGCTGTGGACGCAGGAGCTCCGGCTCGGCGGCAGCCGGGGGGACCGGCTGAACTGGCTCACCGGAATCTTCTACAGCACCATGGACCGCGACTACAGCCAGAGACTCAACGTCAACGGCTTCGAGTCGCTGACCGGCATTCCGACCGCGGGAGGTTTCGGCGCCCCGCGCGACGTGCTCTATTTCTCGGACCTGACCTATGAGATGGATCAGTTCGCGCTCTTCGGCGAAGCCACCTGGATGGTCAACGACCGCATCGACCTGACCGGCGGCCTGCGGTACTACGACTTCCAGGAAGACCGCGTGCAGACCTTCGACGGCATCTTCGCCGACCCTGGGACGAACGCGGGATCGACCTCGGCGAGCGGGTTCGCCCCGCGCCTCATCGCCAGCTTCGATCTCCGCGAGGACACGAAGCTCAACGCCCAGGTTTCGAAGGGCTTCCGGCTCGGCGGCATCAACGATCCGCTCAACGTCCCGCTCTGCACGCCCCAGGACCTGGTCACCTTCGGCGGGCGCGGCGAGTGGGAGGATGAGGAGATCTGGAACTACGAGGTCGGCACCAAGTCGACGCTGCGCGGAGGCCGCAGCACGTTCAACGTCTCGGCCTACTACATGGACATCAAGAACCTGCAGGCGACGGTGACCGCCGGCACCTGCTCCTCGCGCGTGATCTTCAACGTCCCCAAGGCGCGGAGCACCGGCGTCGAGCTCGAGTGGGCGGCTGCGCCGAGCAACCGTTTCGATTTCGCGATCTCGGCCAACTACGGCAAGTCGGAGCTGCGGTCCACTCTGACCTCGACCGACGCCGCCGGCGTCCGCCAGGTCGTGGCCGGAATCGAGTCCGGCAACCGGCTGCCGACCGTGCCCGAGCTCCAGGCCTCGGCCACTGGCACCTATCAGTGGCCCGTGATGAATGCCTGGCTGGCCTACGTCACCGGCACCTGGCAGTACATCGGCTCGCGGTTCACCCAGATCGGTGATCAGGCGCCGGGCTTCGGCCTCGTCAACCTCAATTCCTTCGGCGCCAACACGATCGGCGGCCCGCTCACCCAGGGCACGTTCAACTTCAATCCCGAGCTGCCCGCGTACGACATCGCCAACCTCCGCCTTGGCTTCCTCACTGGCAAGTGGGAGTTTGCCGCGTACGTCAACAACCTCTTCGACGAGCAGGCCCTCCTCTCCCTGGACCAGGAGCGCGGTACGCGCGCCCGCGTCGGCTTCCTGGTCAACCAGCCCCGCACCTTCGGCCTCACGACTCGCATCAACGTCCGCTGACACGCCCTCCGGGGCACCCTGACGCAAGGGTGCCCCGGCAGAGGACCACCAGCATGTCAGAGACGCACGAGGAACACCCTGACAGTGATGAACTGGGCGTTTGGGACTTCGACTCCTATGGGATTCGACTGCGACGCCGGGACGGTATACCCGCCGGGAGGCTTGATCGTGATCGTATAAAAACCTGGAGTCAGGGCGGTGAAGTTGATGCTCCCATCGGCGCCGGTCGTGTTCAGGTCTCCGTAGAGCAGGTTGCCGCGATTGTCCCGCAGCTCCAGGGTTGCACCCGCAACCGGGCCCTGCTGATCGAAAACCCGTACCGCGATGGCTCCAAACCGGAAGTCATCTGCCCCGGGGAAGAAGCCGGAGCCCTCATTGCCGCAGCCTGCGCTCAACCCCGCGATCCAAAGAACGAGGAATCCAAGACCAAGGAAGCTTTTGCGCCGGATCGTGCTCTGAGCCTTCATTTGTACACCTCAAGCTTAAGTGTACCAGGGATCAGGAAAGACAATCACCGGCGGACGGTGACAGTTACCTACCGATCTGCACCGACCTTGCACATCTCGGCTGGCCGGCCGAACAGGACGTAGTGGATGTCGGTCCGCGTGCCGGCTCCGGGCGGCGCCGCCGAGTTGAGGCCGTAGCCGAAAGCGCTGAACATGTTGCCGGGGTCCGGTCGCGTCCGCGGGGTCTGCCGGATCGTCACATAGTCTCCGAAACGGGTCGTTCCGACGTTGCTTCCCGTGGTGATGTAGGCGACGAAATCCCCCCAGAACCCGACGACGTGGTTCTCGTAATTGCCGCCGCCTCCGAACTCGAACGAAAGTCCGACCTCCTGGGTGCAGGCATTGGTCGCCAGGGCGGGGTAGGCGAATGCGTAGCTCTCGTTCCAGATCTGCACCTGCTGGATCCGGTTGAAGTTGTTGTTTCGATCGAGCGTCACCATCTCCACGTGGGGCTGCCGGAAATTCTGATCCGTCCCCGCGCTCCACGCAAACCAGAGTTGATTGCGCACACGGGTGGAGCCGATGACGGCGTTACCCGGGAAGCCGCCGCTCCCGGCCAGCCAGTTCTGACCATCCGGCGTCGTGGAAGAGAGAGCGTTGTTCGCCCAAGTCGAGATCCCGACGTCTCGCCAGAAGTAGGTACCCGAACCCTCCTGCAGGGAGAAAACGCGCATCTGGCTGTTGCTGTTGTGGCCAGCCCAGAAGATCTCGTCGAGCGTGTTCTGCATGAGATGGCCTCCCCAGGCCATGGAGGCATCCGGGGGATTCGTGTAGTCGAGAGAGATGGTTCCCCCTGCCTGGATTCCAGCCAGGGATGTCCGGGTGACCTGGAATCCGCCGCGGCAGCCGGCCGGACAGGTGGGCCAGCCGACGTCCCAACTCATGTAGAGGGAGCCGTTTCCCACCGACAGGTCGGGATAGTCGACGCCGGTGCCGTTGGGCTGGCCGAAGAGGTCCGACGGAAGATTCCAATACGTCCAGGCGGTGCCGCCGCTGGCCGCCAAGTCCGCCGGGCTCGCCGAAGCGAGCCGGTAGCCATTGTTGCCTTGGAGGAGCCAGATGAAACGATCGATGCTTGGAACGTATTGGACTATCTGGTCGCAGCAGTACCCGATGACATCGGCGGGGAAGATCGTCGTCGGATTCAACTGGGTGAAAGCGGTCCCGCCGTCCGTTGCAAACGCCGCGAACCAGTTGGAGGTGACGAAGATCACGCCGCCTCCGGTGTCGCCGCCGCTCGGCTCGGCGATGCTGCTGCCGTTGGTTATGCCGATGCCATTGTTGACATTGAAGACGATGGCGGGCGGATCGCCGATGACGACCTTTTCCGTCGAAGTGCTCGACCGGGTCGGTTCTCCGGGAACGAACCTCCCTGTCGGGACCGTCCAGCGCGAGCGGTTCCGTTCGTTGTCGAAGCTGGGCCGCTGGGGAGGATAGGGGGCGTTCGCAACCTTGTTCGGCGGCGCCGTCACTGTCCTCACATTCGCAGATCCGGGCGTGGCCGGCGGCAGGACGATCACGGTCGTCGCGAGGAGCTCACGCCGCCTGGCTCCCTGCGCTTCCTGATAGGTGCCGTGCACGACCAGTTGGTATTGCTTTTCCCGGCTCAGTTGGCTGCTGTTGAAATTCGCCTGGACCATCGCGGTCCCGCCGGCCTCGATCTCGAACTTGGAGACGGGGGCTGGGGTCAGGGAAGGAACGGAATCGAGCTGGATGGAGTCGATGGTCACTGTGAATGGAGTCTTGCTCGTATTTCGAAGCTGTGCCGCGACCAGAAGCGTATCGGGTTCTTCCATGGCTACGCCGGGTGCGTCCAACACAACGGTTCCGAGCTGCCTGGAGCCTGGCCCGCCATAGCCTCCTCGATGTGAAGAGCACGCGGGCAAGAGGCAGAAGATTGCGAGTGCGAGGGACGTTGCGATGCTTCTCCTGTTCGAGCTCATCTCCGTCTCCTTTCTGGTTATCCCCACATCCGCCGCATGGCTGCCATGTCGGGCTCTGACAACACGACCTCTGCCTCCGTGCGATCATCCATCGCGAGATCGTCGCATGCCGGCATGAGCTGAGCGAGCAGCGCGCCCTTGACCCTGAGCAGTTGAAACGGGTAGACGCGATTGCGCTCCTTCGAGTACTTGCCGACAAACGTTTCCGCATGCGCGTTGCTCGTGAAGAACGGCAGGCGGCGACGCCCGTTCCGCTCGTAGACGAACGGCGCGAACCCGTCCTGCCGCTCGTTCAGGTCTTTCGCCGCCCGCTCGATCTCCGCCAGCAACTGCTCCTTGGTCATGGTGGAGGCATCAAGCCCGTCGCCCTCAATCGCGGCGATGACGAAGATGTCCGCCTCCCCGAGCGTGCGCAGGAACGCCTCGCGATCGCCGCGGCGGGCGAGCTGCTCGATCGCGGGTGGCTTGCCGAAGAGCTTGCGAAGGAAGCTGGCCATGTAGGGATAACCTTAGCCTGCCGACCTCCGACGGGCTACTCCAAGATTCAAAGACACATAAACTTAGCAAGTCTACGCCCCGTCACCTGGGGGTGTCAATCAGGACGGCTAGTATCCCTACCCTGCCGTCGCCCCTCCCGGGCATGACAGCGGATAACCAGAAGGGTCGTCTTCGATGTATTCGGAGCCGCCTCCATTGTCATCGCAGCAAGGCCACAAGAAGACATTGACCCCTTGCCAAAGCCGATCGGAGGCTCGCCCAAAGCTATAGGCAGCTCGCCAAAATCCAGCGGCGGCCGACTTAACGTATCGCCGTCTCGCCTCAAGCTATCGGCGCCTCGCCGCAACGTATCGGGGTCTCGCCGAAGTCCATCGGCGTCTCGCCATGGTCTATCGGCTGCCGCCAAAACTCATCGGCGTCTCGGCTCAACCTGTTGGCGGCTCCCCGCAACGTATCCGCGGCTCGCCAATATCCATCGGGAGCTCGGCCAAGCTCATGACCACCTCGCCGATACCTAAAGACGGCACCCTGCAACCTATTGGCGTCTCTCCAAAGTCCATCGGCGCTCGCCAAAACTTATCGACGCCGCGCCAAAACTCATCGGCGCCCCGCTGCAACGGATCGGGACGCCGCCGAACCGTTTCGGCGTGCCTCCAAAACTCTTTGTCACTGCCTCAAATCTCATAGCCGGTCGCCGATCGCTTACGGGAACGCATCAATGGCTATCGGCGAGACGCCGAAACCTTGCGGCGGCTCGCCAATGCTTTACGCCGACTCTCCGAAACCCATGCCCGTGCGGCAAAGGATTTAGCCAGAACGACGAAACGTATCGAGGAGCCGGCAAACGAGTTGGCGGTTGCTCGGATGGCTATCCGGAAAGCTCTGAAGCGTCCGGCAAACAGTCTGATGGCCGTGGCCGGCACGGCAAAGAGGATCGAGGAGAGGGAGAAGGGCAAAGGGGCGAGCCTCAGCGCGCCCCCTCCGAAGGTCTGCAGCAGGAAGATGGGTGGCACCTCTCAAGTACCGGGCGATTGTTGAGGGCGAATCTGTGTGCCGAGTGCCCTAAAACGCCGGCAGAAAGACGCAGTAGGACCGCGCGAGGCTAAAGTGTGGAACGGATTTCCTGTTCTCTTCTACACTCCCCTGGAACGTATTCGGAACTTATTTCTTGGACCCAGTCACCTATTCCTGGGCGCTATCTCTGGGACCGGGATCGCAATTTACGACCTGTGCCAATAGACTTTCGGTGGTCGGCGCGATAGGCCTGAAGAGCTTGGTAAAAGGTGCTACGAACCGCCCACTTCACCGAGTCATCAACACGCGCGCCTGACCAATGATCTGGGTGCCGAAGCCCGTCTCGAACCTCATACTCTCCGCTTCGATCGTTCGAGTCCGCTGGCAAGCGGACCTCCAAGAAGCCGATTCGGAACAGGAAGCGCAGCATGTCCGCAGGAGATCTGGGATCCGCGCAGGCTGCCGAGTTGGGTTTTATACTCCCCATTCCCATTTGGCCCTTGATCTGCTTCAGCAGATCAGACGTTGTCCACTCCAGCGCGTGACCGGCAAAGGAATGAAGACATTGAGACAGCCCATCGCACATTGCCCCGAACTCATTGATCAAGTATTGCAACCGTTCGGTCGAGAACTTCTCTTCAGCTCGTTGAATATCGTTCACTGACAGTGGCAGACGCTTGCCTTCCATTAACGCATATTGCAGGAAAGTCTGCATATCTCTCGGGGTGTACATCGTGCGTCGCAGGACATACGTGAAGCCCTCCGATGCGTTCCCGTTCTCCAGCGATATGGTATCCGGAAAGAATACATTCCAAAGGTGTTGAAGGCTTCGCCGGTCCGGGATCCTTCATCCTCATTGAGCGCGATACTGCATGCCACGGCTAATCTGATTTTAACAAATTCTTTCAGCTCTGTGGCGTCCCACTGAAGCCACATGGGTATGGAGACCTTGTCAAGATAGTGCCAGCCAATCCGGCACCTTAGCCAAAGATCTTCACGAATTAACAATGATATATTGGGACCATCGAGCCTAGAGCTGAGTAGGTCCGCGGCCTCGATTGCCGCTTGGACGTTTGGAACTCCGAGACGCTCGTTACCAGATGAATTAGCAGTATTGTCGAAGTCGTCGACAATCAGAGTGCAGTTGCTTGAGCGTAGTAGCTTCTCGACGTTCTCCTCGCGCAGGAGAACCTTGCCCCTCGAGTCTTCAGTTCTTTCTCGAACCTGCGGGATAATTCTTCGCATTCCCGCTACCAAGCGCTCACCGAAATCTTCGACAGCAAAACCTTCGGCGATTGCCCACCTTCGAATCTCTACCTCAGCCTGGTCGACGAGCGGCTGACCTCCGAGCGCGCGCGCGATACCCTTCAGAATTTCGTTTGCGAAGATCTTGTACCAGACCGAAACCGCAGCAGCACCAGCCTTCTGCCGAATCTCGAAATCACTTATCGCTGAGTCGACCAAACGTTCCGCAGATGCTCCCATTGCAATGTGCCGCGCAGTACCAGTCTCCATCCCTTCCACGCCGGAGGCGCGCTCTGCTGCAATTCGAGCCGCCGATTTACCGGAACCTTTTCGACCAATCACCAACTGTGAGCGGCCAAGATGAATTGCCCTAAGTGGGCCCCTCTTCATGAAGATTGAGGATTCCCAATGGGGCCACATATTGGAGTCTTTCTCAGCATCTGGGGCTCCCAATAGGAGATGGTTTCCATTCCAGTGGGTCCGAATCTTTTCGATCTGAGCTAATGTAAGCACGCCACGCTTCCTCCATCATGGATTTCAGGTCGCACTAGTTTGAGAATCAACGCCCCCGCCCAACAATCAACTCGCCTAAAGCGAGGCACTCACTGAAGCCGTACGGGCAGTACGCCCTCAACGGATGGTAAAGCCGGCCGTCCACTAGCGGCAGCGTCCTTCCTGATCCGCGTCAGAAGAGTCGTAACGTGACGGTGCACGGTCAATCCTTCAGCCGCGATGGACTCAAGCGAGTATGACCTCTTGTCACCGAACGCTTGGGCCTAACCGCGCGGCACCGCGCAGCGGTGACGCCCGGTTGAGGCCGTGGATTGGGCGCTTCCTCTCGCCTCATACATAGGTAATAAACTGCTCCAGAATAGGTCTGTTCTTTAAGGTTTCACTAGAAACTCCGAAGTGTTGTTCATCCCACTTCCTCATTTCTTCGTCAGTTGGGTCGACCGACGAGGCAGAACCAGGTTCTAGGGTCTGCAATGCGCTCATATGTCGTCGAAACAGCTTGAGCATATGAGTGGTTCGTCGATCTGCCAACGCCGCGAGGTTTGACTTCGATATTCCGTGCTGCACCTTTCTATAACCGAAGATTATTCCGAGCACCAAGAGCGGACAGGCTACATAGATCAGGTTTTCTAACGGAAGAACAAAGACCAGTTGCGAGATAGCGAGAGATACCAGGATTATTCCTACGCCATGAATGGACTCCATGAGTGCGTCCAGTTTCCATGATGTTCGAAATACACCTGACCCTTGCATTGCCACAACTGCAAGCAAAGCTTCTTCGTTCTTTGCTCTGAGAGCTCTACCTCTCGAATCGGAGAAGAGAGCCAAAAGTCTCTGCACAAAAGGGGTCACCAGATTACCAATTACTGACAGCGCGACCGAGCCGGCCGTGGTAAACAGCCAGAACAAGGGTTCCTTCAGAATTTCGGAGTAGTCCATACCCAATCCAGGTACCCAACCTTAGAGTCGCCGTTCGCCATCCGCGTGACTAGGACACGACTCCGTGTCCCACACGACGCCTGCCGACCTCAGACGGGGCGACTCCAAGATTCGAAGAAACATAGACTTAGCAAGTCTACGCCCGTCACCTGGGGGTGTCAATCAGGACGGCTAGTATCCCCGACCGCTGCGTCTCGAGTGAGGGAGTTGGCCTGGCCCGAGCGTACTCTCCTTCATGACTGCACACCCATTTGGAGGGGCTATGGCGACCAAGAAGCCAGGAAAGACAGCTGCCAAGGACACGGGCGCGCAAGGCGCGCCGGGCGTCAGCTCCGCGGACACCCTGCCGCTGGGAGCGGAGCTTGCCGGACAGGGAAGAGGGAAGAAGCTCAAGTACAAGAACGTCTATACGACAGGTCCGTTCACCCTGCCGCTCAACACCCATTCGCTGGATTGGGGGCTCCTCAACAACGACAGCACGCAGCAGACGGTCCGAGTGACCGTCTTCAAATGTCACATCGGGGCTCCCAAGACAGCGGAGCCTCCCGGCCCACTGGAAGTCACAGTCGGCCCTGGCGTGCTCACGCACAATGCCAATGCGGCTCAGGGAGGGTTCTTCTATGAGATCCAGGTGGAAACCAACAGCCGCCTTGTCTTCCCCTACGCCTCGGCCTGGCCGGGCTCGATCGGTGACCCGATCGCCGGCACCGTGGTGAAATCAGCCGAGTTCATCCGCGAGCTGTCCTGAGGCCGCACGGAGATCCCTCCCGGAGATGGGAGGGATCTTCCTCTGGGCTCCTTATTCAGGGCGAGGGTGTCACGGATGGCGACACGGTCTTGCCATCCATCAGCACCACGATTCTCATGCTGCCATGAATGCCCCCGTCCGGCCTCGGGGGCGGCTCCTCGATCTCTACGAGGTATACCCATTTGCCTTCCGAGCCTATCGGAGTCAGCGAGATGTTGTTCATGCGCCAACCCTCGGGATTCTTTCCGAGCGCTTTCAACTGCTCCCAGGCTGCCGCGATCGCGGTTCGGGGCGAGAGCGGAGGAAATGCCTCGGTATCGCTCCAGGAAGGAGAGTCCGAGAGAGCCGAAGGGCTGACAGAGAAATCGTATCGCTGGTGGTCGATGTAGCTTGAGAAGCCGGCCACCGGTGAGCTCTCCTGATGAGCGAAAAGGAGAAGTGCCAAGAGGAAGGGATGCAATGTCATGGAGAGACCTCGCTGTTCAGCAGAGGCCAGATCCGCGCCGCCAGGACCACCTGGAACAATCGAACCAGCAGCGCGGATTTGGTCGCGTCAGGCACATCGGTGTCAAGCACCGGCTTCAGCAACAGATCGGTACAGGCCCGTCGCTGGTCCGGGGAAAGCTCAGGGCGTGTAGCCAGGGAAACATCCCAGAGCTCGCCATAGAGATACCAGGCCAGATCGTAGTACATGAGCGACGCTTCCACTTCCCAGGCCTTAGCGCTCCGAAGGGCTGAAGCCACCTCCAGCATAGCCGTCAAGCCACTCGCGAGAAGACCCCTGAGCGGATCGTCCTGTGCGGCGAAGGTCTCCTGCAGACTGACACTGGCGACCGCTGCGGTACCCAATGCGGCTCCCTGGCGGCTCGCGCTGCGCGACGCTTTCTTGCTTTGCATGTTTCGCAGACAACTGTGAAACTCGCCAGCGATCCTGCGTGCTTGCTCGGCTGTCTCTCCGCCGAGCATGAGCAGGTCTTTTTGTAGGTTCCAGACGTCATCCGGGGTCGGAGACGCCATGATCCGTTGAAGGCTCGAACCCAGGCTGGCAACGATGGCGCTGGTCATTGGAGTAAGGTGAAGGCGTGCTTCACTGGGCTG
The DNA here is from genome assembly GCA_034667225.1 of Acidobacteriota bacterium. GTDB lineage: Bacteria > Acidobacteriota > Thermoanaerobaculia > Multivoradales > UBA5704 > DATMER01. The sequence continues at coordinate 270,737 of JAXDKG010000008.1, read as the reverse complement.
TGGGCCACCCGCAAGTTCCTCCGTCAAGGGTCGAGCCGTTGCCTGGTCGGTCACTCCTCCAGGCGCGTCAATTCTTATCACAGCCTGAGAGGAGCCGGGTAGGGGCGGGCAGTCCCGAACCAACGGCCGCCTTGTCTTCCCCTAGCCTCGGCTTGGCCGGCTCGACGGTGACCCGATCGCCGGCACCGCGCTGAAATCAGTCAGTTGGTCTGCCTGAGCCCCAACTGCCACAATTCGGCCATCTTGTGGGTTCGCCCTTCCGCAATCCTGCCGCGAGCCTGTCTCTTCGAGGTGGCCTACTCTCCACAATGGACATACTGAAGAATCTCGCTCTCTATGTTGTCGCGGTCTGTGCAATGTCGATCCTCGTTCTGCTCGGCCTCTCGCGAATCGCCAGGGCAAAGCCCCGCCTTGGCCGGTTTGCACGAGGTGGGTCTATCATCCTCTACACGATCGCGGTCGTGATCGCCGCACTCCTTGGTATCACCGACCGATGGAGTCCATCAGGTGGATGGTTTGACGGTTTAGCGGGCTTTCTCTCGGCATGTATGGTCGGCTTGCCATGGAATCTTCCGCTCGTCTGCTTGGCAAAGCTTCTACTCCAACTCGCGGGCTACAGTCTCGATGGCAGGCTCCAGGACACGCTGATCTTCTGGATATCCTGGTGCGGGGCAGGCATAAACACCGTTATCGTGGCTCAGTCTGTGAAACAAAGGGCTTGGCGGTCATGAACTGAACCTTTCGCCGAAGCGGCGGCGATGGACAGAGTCGAGCCCATTCCGAATCCCTCCAGCGTCACGAAGTGCCGGTCCTACGTTGAAAAGTCGGGGTTGACTGTCCTCAAGGATACCTGAGGAGCGGCTCGGCGTCCATTCTACGTTGAAAGTGAAGCTCACCTCTTCATGGCTTGTCTCACGCCTGGCGGAAACCGGAACGCCGCAGGAGCGCCTCGATTTCCTCGGGCGCAGCTTCGAGTTTTCCGGCGGCAGCCAGCAGGTCCTCGGCTTCCACAGGGAACCAGTTGCGGCGGCAACGATCTCCCAGGCCGGCCACGTCGATCGGCTCGATGACGCGATGGATCTCCTCGATCAGCTCGGGATCGCGGGACTTCAGGGCGCGCTCGCAACAGGTGCGCGACCGCGGCCCGAACCAGGGATGGTCGCTCAGCAGGAAGGCTCCGGCGAGCCGCGGCCGGCCCAGGCGGCGGGCGGTCTCGGTGTAGGAGGCCGCCGCGAAGTAGAGGAGGGATAGCGCCGCGAAGCGCGGAAAGTCGGCGAGATTGGCATACAGCGCCGCGACCAGCCGCTCGGCGGCCTGCAGGGCTTCGGCCGTCTCGGCCTCATAGACTGGCAACCGCTCTTCGAAGCCTTGCTCGAGGGCTTCCGCCAGCCGGGCCACCCCGAGGAGGGTGAGCGGAAAACCCGTCGAGAGCAGCGGATCGATGAAGCCCGCCGCCGAGGGGAGCATCGCCCAGCGCTCTCCGGTGAAGCGTGCGCTGCGGAAGGCGAGCGGCCGGCGGTGGACGAATGGTGTGACCGCCTCGGCTTCGGCGAACTGCTCGGCCACGGTGGGCAGGCGCGCGAGCAACCGCTGCCAAGCCGGGGCTCCCTCGGCCAGGTTCAGCTCCCGGGCCAGGGAGGCGGTGATCGCGGCCCCGGCGCTCGTGATCCCGTTGTTGAAGCGCAGCACCCAGATCCAGCCGCCGTCGAAGACGTGATGCAGGGCGGCGGCGTCCACCGGGTAGGGTGGCGTTCCGTCCGCTGGAAGGAAACTGTCGAGCCGGCGGACGCCTTGAAAGTGCGCGTAGAGGCCCTCGGTGGCGGGGAGGTTGGGAAAGGGGGCTTCGGGCAGGCCCAAGGCGCGGTGAAGGAAGCCGCACGGTCCCGTTGCATCCACCACGAAACGGGCGCGGATGGTCAGCCTTCGGCCATTGCGTGTGCCTTCGAGCTTCCAGGCAGGTGTGAGGCGGTCGAGCGCAACCTGATCGTAGAGGACGGCTCCCAACCGTTGCGCTTCGTTCACGAGAAAGTGATCGAAATCGGCGCGGTACCAGTGCGTGTCGGCAATCGCGTCGTGCGGGCTGGCTGCCACCAGGAGCTGATCGTCGCGGCGGCCGGAGAAGGGACGATCGAAGGTGTGATGATAGAAGGAGAACCCGCGCTTGAGGCCGCAGGCGATCTCGGGATGGCTGCTCTGCCACGTTCCCCATTTGGTCAGTGGCAGGAGGCGGGGCAGATCGTAGCGCGTGGCCAGCTCTTCCAGCAGCAGGTTGGCCAGCGGCGTGGACGACTCGCCGATGGCAAAGCGCGGGTGCCGGTCCCGGTCCAGCAGCACTACGGATCGCCCGAGCCGGCGCGCGATCATCGCCAGCAGCGAGCCTCCGAACCCGGAGCCTACGATGGCAAGGTCGAAGGTCAGGCGCCGCCCCCGCAATGATCACAAGAGCGGAGCGGCGGAACGGTCTGTTGCAGGTTCATGATCCGGAGCCGTTCGGCCCGTACCGCGAAGCAGTGCCGGCAGTTGGAAAACCTTTCCAGATCCCAGAGGTCGGCGAAGACGCGACCCCTTCCCTTGGCGATGCCGGCAGCCAGGGCGGCTTCGAGCGTGGCGAGCGCGGGGGGCGAGAAATGGCCCTGCTCGCCCAGGGTTTCCATCGCGCCGTTGCCGAAACGGGTCGGAATGAGGATGGCCACGGTGGCACCGCAATCGAACGCGAAGTCGAGCGAACGCACGGCCCATTCCAGGGCCTCTGCCTCTTCGAGGAAGGGAGGCTTGACCAGGATGAAGACCCGCAGTGCCGCGCCGAGCTGTTGAAGAAAGTCGGCCGCTCTCGCGAATTGATCGAGCGTCATGCGCTTGTTGAGGCGCGGTCCGGCCTCGGGATGGACGGTCTCCAGGCCCATCGCGACTTCCAATCGTGCTGGGCGCAGCAGGTCTCTCAGATGGACACAGCGGGATCCCACTAGAGCCGGGTGCGACTCCACCACGACCCGCTCGAAGCTCGCGACGCGCCGGGCGATGGCCTCGTAATCTTCGACGGGGATCGCCTGCGAGTCGAAGAAGCTGCCGCTGTTGTAAAGCTTGATCTGGCGCGCGGGAGCGAGGTGCGCGAGAGCGTGATCGATCTGTTCGGGGATGGCCCCGGGCGGAAGCCTTTCGGTCAGGGTGTTCTGCCAGAGATCGCACATCAGGCAGCGCCAGGGGCATTCCCGGTTGGTCAGGAAGATGGTGGCGACGGGCACCACGGTGCCATCCTCGGCGCGCTCGTCTTCCACCAGGTACGCGTAAGGCCGCCGCGGATCGAGCTCGTTGCGGGCAGCCCGGCGCGCCAGGATCCAGCGGTCGCGCTCGGCGGGGCGCTGCGGATAGCCGGTCTCAGGCATAGAGGGCATGGAACTGCCGCCGGTAGTCGGCCTCCCGGAAAGGCAGCCGTTCGCGGAGCTTTTCGGTCGGCAGCGCTCCGTGCTGGAAGCGCCGCTTGGGAAATACCGGCATTTCCATCCCGGTGATGGCCCGGACGCCGCGTGCCACGATCTCGCCCTTGAGGGCGTAGAGCCGCGCCACGTCGTGATCGGTCAGCTCGATGAAGGGGATGCCTTCGGCCACTGCGATCACGGAGGGGCGGGTGAACGGGCTGAACCCTTCGAAGCCGTAGCGGCGCGCCGGAGCGTAGGTGCGGGCATAGGCGCGGCTCAAGCCGCCGCTGTAGGTGAGCGAATGTTTCATCTTTCCGACGCCCCAGCCTTCCTGGTAGAGCATCGGGTTGTGGATCACGCTGCGGATGGTCAGCTCCGCATTCTCTTCGATGGGATAATCCTTGAGGTTCTCGTCGCCGCCGTCGCCATTGATCAGGTATCGCCACTCCGGATAGCGGCGGCGGATGCCCTGGCACAGGGCCAGGCCCACGGCTGCGCATTCGACGTCGAGAGGCTTGTAGTCCTCCAGCACGCGGATCGCTTCGGCGGCATCGAGATCGGCGGGGTCGGCTTCCACGGCCTCCAGAAAGAGCCCCAGACCGAGCCGGTCGAGAAAGGCGCGCGCCTGTTCCCGGTCCGGGCCGTCTCCCAGGTCGAGCGTGAACGCCTTGAGCCTTCCCGGGTTCATGCCCAGCTTCCGCATAACGTGATAGGTAACGAGGAAGACGGCGCCGCTGTCGATCCCGCCCGAGAAGCAAACGCCGAGCGGCTCGTGCGTGGGCACCTCGCGGAGCCATCGCGCCGTTTCCTCGGCCAGGGCGCCGATGTAGGCCCGGCCGATCTCGTCGAGGTCGGTGCCCAGCGTGTTGCGCTCAGGCGTGAAGAAGCGCGTGTACACAGGGGCCGGGTCCGGGCAGCCGATCAGCTCGATCTCGACCAAGTGGTGGGCCGGCACCATGCGGGTGTAGGAGGGATGGAACTGGCCGTCGAGCCCCTCGGCCGCGAGCCAGGCATGGATCGCATCGATACGGTCGGCCGCGACGAGGGCCGGGCCTTCCTGCCGCTTGGCGAGGAAGTAGCGCAGGGGCCGGTCGAGCGAGCGCGCCATGCGCACCGTCCTGCCCGCCTTCGCCACCAGCGCGAACGAACCTTCAATGCCGGCAATGCCGGCAACATCGGCGACGGTGCCTTCGAGGAGGCGCTGACGCGCCTCCTCCGTGCTCAGGTTGTAGATCCGGTTGGCGGCGGTGTCAGTCAGGTCCACGACGCGTTCAATGTACTGTTCCATGCTTTGCTCCGTTTCATTCTGCGGACTGAGCCATCCTATCTTGATCCTTGGGGCAAACAGTTCTTCAGAGGATTCCGTATAAAAGGACATGAGCGCAAAAACAGGGATCTTCCTGAGTCTCGTCCTGATCTGTCTCGGCCTGCTCCCAGCCGCGGTCGCGGCCCAGGGTTCGATCGGCCCGCTGCAGCAGTTCCAATTTGGCAGTGTCGTGACGTCTTCGGCCAGAGCTGGCTCCCTGGCATATCTCATCACTTTGTCCCCCTCGTCCGCCTTCCCACCCCAGGGCCCCATCCCGGGGTTCCTGCGCACCGACGGCACCCCTCAGGGGACCTTCTCGCTCCAGCCGCTGGCAATCCGATTCGCGAACAGCCACGGCAATCTCATGTTCTTTACCTGCGCGGTGGCTCCCGGAGACCTCGGGCTCTGTCGCAGCGACGGAACCGCGGCCGGCACGTTCCCCATCACCCAGGGGCTGAGCCTTGCACTGGACAGTGGCGCCGTGGAGCTTCCCGTCACCCTGTCAATCCCGGAGAGGGGCCTTGAGCTCTTCTCGGCGGGCCCGCGGTCCGAGAGCACCGACTTCGAGCTCTGGGCCACGGACGGTACTCCCGAGGGCACGCGTCTCGTCGAGGATATCAATCCGGAAGGTGCCTCGAACCCGCGCTGGATGACCGCGCTCGCCGGCCGGCTTTTCTTCCTCGCCGACACACCTCAGGGCCGGGAGCTCTGGCGCAGCGATGGCACCCCGGAAGGGACGGAGCGGGTCCAGGATTTCCACGAGCCGGGCACAGGGATCAGCCTGGTCGCGGCGGGCGGCGCGCTCTTCGTCCTCGTGGATTCGGAGTCGGGCCTGGAGGTCTGGCGCAGCGACGGCACGGAGGCCGGGACCGTTCGGGTGCTGGAGCTGTCCTCGCGCCTCGGTCGCTACCAGGCCGCGGGCCGGCATCTCTTCTTCGTGACCCGTGATGCGGGCGGCCAGGAAATGTGGGCTGTCAACGGCGGAGAGGGCGAGGCCGTCCGGGTTCTGGAGACGGAGACGTTCTCCGATCTGCTCCTGTTTCCTGTCGGAGACCATGTGGCCTTTTCCCTGGAGGACGATCACGGCCTGGAGCCCTGGTGGTCCGACGGTACGCCTGAGGGCACCCGGCGGATCGCCGACATCTGTCCGGGACCCTGCAACTCGTTCATCTACTTTGCCGGGACCTACGGCGGGCGCGCCGTGCTCGTGGCCGACGACGGCGTCTCCGGCCCCGAGCCGTGGCTGACGGATGGCACGGCCGCCGGCACGTTCCGGCTTGGCGACTTCTGTCCCGGGGAGTGTGGTTCCTTCCCCAATGCCCAGGAGGTCCATGGCTGGCTGGTGCTGGTGATGTCCGATAGAAGCATCTGGGTCTCCGACGGGACCCGGGATGGTGCCTGGACGGTTGGGAACGTCATAGACACTCCGGTGACATCGGTCGTCTTCCCCGACCGGATCTTCTTCGCGAGCTCCCAGCTCCGCATTCCGTCCGGTCCGATCGTGTTCTCGTCGCTGCCGGTGACGGCTCCGCCGGTTCCGCCGGCTCCGCAAGACCCCTGGCTGGAGTCCGCCCGCGTGCCCGGCTTCCGCTTCAAGGTGCGGATCGACGGTCAGGCCGTAGGCCGGCAGGAGGCTGCGTGCACGGCCCGGACCCTGTGCGTGAGCGGAGCGTTGGCGGGACGCTCGGAGGTCTTTCTGCGGGTGTCCGAATCCAATCCGGCAGGTCGCCTCTGGCCTTCCCTGGTCAAGCTCACGACGTCATCCGTCGAGGTCTGGGCGCTCCAGACGGCCGGCGGCCATCTCCGTTACTACCGCTTAGAGGGCTCCGATCCCGCCGGCTCCATTCTGGCGGGCATCCTGGACCGCGACGGCTTTCAGGTTATCCCGGGCGCGCTGGAGTCTGCTGCCGGAGAGGCCAAGGCTCCCAAGCCTCCTCAGCCGCCGGGCAAATGGATCGAGTCCAAGACGGTGCCGGGCTTCCGCGTCCAGGCGCGGCTCACGGCGGACGGCAAGAGCCGCATCCTGCGCAGGGAGCCCTGCATGGCGGAGACCTTCTGCCTGAGCGGCGCCGTGCAGGGCCTCGCCGACCTGCTCGTCCGCGTGTCGGGTCCCAAGCCCAACGGCTATTTCTGGCCGGCGATGGCCCGCTTCGCCCCTGCCACGATCGAGGTGTGGGTCCAGCAGAGGAAGACGGGGAAGGTCCGCTACTACCGGCTGAACGCGCCGCCGGCTGGCAGCTCCCAGCTCGACGGGTATGTGGACCGGCTGGGATTCAAGAAGTAGTCATCTCCGCGATGAGCCGCGGAGATGTGGCACGGTCCCAGGTGCGGCGGTCGTAGTCGCCCCAGAGGCGGGAGATCCGGAGGCCGGCAGCACGAGCGCGGTCTTCCAGCTCTTCGACGGACCACAGGCGGCCGGGGAAAGAGGCCTCGGCCGCCAGCTTTCCATCCTGCCGGTACTCGTAGTGCGCGGTGCAGAGGCGGGTGTCGGGATCGCAGTGCCAGATCTCCCGCACACAGAGCTTGCCGTCCTCGGTTGCATGCTCCTTGAGCAGACCACCCGCGGCATCTTCCCGGTCCTCGGGAGGAAACCAGGCCGCATCCAGGACGAAGCGGCCTCCGGGGGCGAGATGCTCGGCTACCACAGCGAAGGCGCGGTCGCGGTCCTCGTCTTCGGTGAGATGGACGAAGGGATCGTCCACGGCCGCGATCAGATCGAATTTCTCTTGCAGGCTCAGCTCGCGCATGTCGGCGGCGAGGAGATGGACGTTGGGGAGGCGATGCAGCTTGCGGCGGGCCTCGGCGATCAGCTCGGGGCTGAGCTCGGAGGCCACCACGCGGGCCGCCTTCTTCGCCAGGTGCCGGGTGGCCCGGCCGGTGCCCGCCCCCAGCTCCAGGACGCGGCACCCTGGAGGCTCGCCCGCCATGCGGACCCAGAAATCCTCGTCCCCACGATCGCTCAGCTCGGCGTCATAGAATGGGAGGATGCGGTGGTAGTAGTCCTGGACTTCGGCGGCCATGCGGTCGATCTGTAGCAAAGCGCCTGCCCGTTACGCCTATGGAATGGAGGCACCGATATGAAACGACTGATCGTCTGTTGCGACGGCACCTGGAACCGGGCGGACCAGGAGCGCAGCGGAGTCCCGTGCCCGACGAATGTGGTGAAGATCGCCTACAGGATCGCCAAGCGCGACGGCACGATTCCGCAGATCACCTTCTATGACCAGGGGGTCGGGACCGGCAACGTCGTCGACCGCTGGTCGGGCGGCGCTTTCGGGGAGGGGCTCTCGGACAACATCCTCGACGCCTACCGCTTCCTTGTGGCGAACTATGAGGAGGGGGACCAGATCTTCCTCTTCGGGTTCAGCCGCGGGGCGTACACGGCGCGGAGCCTCGGCGGGATGATCCGCAAGTGCGGCATCCTGCGCCGGGAAGGCGTCCGGCACTACCGCGACACGGTGAACCTGTACCACTCGGAGGTCAGGCCGACCGATCAGCAGGCGGTGGGCTTCCGCAAGGTGAACTCGGTCGTCGAGGACATCGAGATCCAGTGCGTCGGCGTCTGGGATACGGTCGGATCGCTGGGCATTCCCCTGCGCGGTTTGCGCAGCTTGACGCGCAGGAAGCATCAATTTCATGACACGGAGCTGAGCGGAGCGGTCCAAAACGCTTTCCATGCCTTGGCCATCGACGAGCACCGCGCTCCTTTCGAGCCGACGCTCTGGGACTTCAAGCCGAAGCCTCCGCAGAGGATCGAGCAGGTATGGTTCTGCGGCGCCCACAGCGACGTGGGGGGCGGATATGCAGAGCCCGGGCTTTCGGACATCGCGCTCCAATGGATGATAGATCGGGCGGCGGAGACCGGCCTCGTCTTCGACAATGCCGTCGTGCAGAATCTGCCTCTCGGACCGGAGCCTCTCCAGGAGATTCACAACTCGAAGACAGGACTGTACCGGGTGACTCCGGGGCTCGATCGGCCCATCGGCAGGGCGGCCCAGGACCCCAACCAGGCGGATCCGACGCAGTCAGTCCACGACAGCGTGCGGGCGAAGTGGGACGGCGACCCGAAGTATCGGCCGGAAGCGCTCCGGGATTATTTCAAGAGGTCAGGGGATCCGCGGGGAGCTTGAAAACGTTTCAATAGGGATCCCGGCCGAACAGCAGCTCGAGGCCGAACCCGATCAGCACCGAACCTTCGCGCTGCTCGGCGAGCGACTCGCGGGGCCAGGTGTAGCCGCCGATCAGCTCACCGAAGAGCCACTCGCGGTTCAAGGGCCGCCGGTATACGGTGCGGGCGCCGTACTCGCGCAGATCGACCTCGTCGCCGGTCGAGCCGCGAAGGAAGAGCTCGTAGGCGAGCGCCGACCTCGATCCGAGGTTTTGATAGAGCACCGTCGCCGAACGCCAGTCCAGGCCGTCGGTGGCTTCCGAGACCGTGCCCACCGTCCCCCAGTGAAAGAGAAGCGCCCGCCGCTTCAGGACGTAATCGAAGTCGGCGCTCGACGTCGAGCCGAAACCGTCGCGGTTTTCGTAGAAGACGGTCTCGCGCAACCGCCAGACCGACCGCTCGCCCAGGAACACGTTGCGCCGCAAGCGGCTCTGCACGAAAACTTCGGGAGCCGTGCTCAGACGGGCGCCGACGCGGAAGTCGAGGCGTTCCTTCCATCGTCCGGGGGGCGAATATCCGAGCCCGGCCAACCAGCGGTCTTCGGTTTCGATTCCAAACACCGAGGAGCGGATGGCAAAGCCTTCCTGGCGTCCTTGCACGAAATCGTCGCGGTCGTCGCGGCCGAGGAAGAGGTTGACCCGCCTGTCGAGGTTCGGCAGGTCGTATTTGAGGCGGAGCCGGGCTCTGGGCTGGGCTCCATCCGCTTCGGTGTAGATCGTGGACAGCTCGACGCGGCCGGATACCGCGCGGGCGTTCTCGACGTCGGGCCGGCCGAAAAGCCCGTCGAACCAGAGCGTGGCGCCGCAGAAGGTTTCTTCGATCCTGCGGCGGCTGTTGTCGAGCAGGTTCTCCTCCACCGGCTCGCCTTCCCGGCAGAGATCGCGGAGAGACGGCTCCACGGCGCTGGCCGGCGGCGGGGCTTCGGGCGCGGTCTCCGGCTTGTGCCGGCCGGCACAGCCGATCGCGGTGACCGCAGACAGCGCGGCCAGGAGCAGGGCGGCGAGCGGGACGCGGGCGTGCACCAGGAGCCGGTGGCAGTTCATGGCTGTACTGGATTGCAATTGTGTAGCCAGTAACGCTTACGCCAGGCTGTGGAAGACCTTCTGCACGTCGTCGTCCTGTTCCAGCCGGTCGACGAGCTTGAGGACTTCCTCGGCCTGCGGCTCGGAGAGATCGACGGGCGTCACGGGGACGTACTCCGACTCGGCCGAGAGGGGAGTGATGCCGCGGTCCTCGAGCGCCTTCTGCAGGGTGCCAAAGTCGTTGAAGGCGCAGCGCAGCACGAGCTGCGGCTCGCCCTTCTCGCCCGTGGACTCGCCCATCTCCTCGAGCCCGTGGTCGATGAGCTCCATCTCCAGCTCGTCCTGATCGAGCCCCTTGGGGTCCAGGCGGAACGTGCCCATCTTCTTGAACTGGAACGAGACGCTGCCGGAGTTCCCCAGGGTGCCGCCGCCCTTGTTGAAATGGGTGCGCATGTTGGAGACGGTACGGGTGGGGTTGTTGGTGGCGGTCTCGACCATGACGGCGACGCCGTGCGGGGCGTAGCCTTCGTAGACGATCTCCTCGAAGCTTTCCGCTTCCTTGCCAGCCGCGCGCTTGATCGCCGACTCGACCTTGTCCTTGGGCATGTTGACGGCGCGCGCGTTCTGCACGACCCGCCGCAACATGGGGTTGTTGACGGGGTCGGCCCCGCCCGCCTTGACGGCGATGGTGATTTCCTTGCCGATCCGGGCGAACTGCTTCGCCATCCGGTCCCAGCGAGCGAACATCGTGTGTTTTCTGGTTTCGAAGATGCGTCCCATGGCGGGAAATCTAGCCCGAGGGCCGTGGTGGAGTAAAGCCAACCTGCTTTTCGAGCTCGAAGTAGGAGCGGCGGAGGACCGCGAGGAAGTAGTTGAGCCAGGGGAGCAAATCGTGCCGGCCCTCGTGCCAGCCCTCGGAGCTGCGGTGGAGGACATCGTAGTAGTCCTCCCGGCTTTCCTCGATCAGGCGTTCCAGGCTGAGGTAGCGTCCCACCTCATAGCCCTGCTGCTCCAAAGCGAGCAGCGTCAGGAGGCGGGAGAGACGGCCGTTTCCGTCGCGGAAAGGATGGATGCAGAGGAAATCGAAGACCAGGGCGGCGGCCGCGAGGAGCGGCGGCACCCGCTCCTGGTCCAGGGCATGCCGGTAGGAGAGGCAGAGCTCGTCCACGGCCGCCTCGGCTTCGGCAGCCGGAAGTGTCCGGAAGCGGACCCGGGGTGGAGCCCCGGCCCGCATCTCCACGATGTCGTTGTTCACCCGCTTCCATTGGCCGGCATCGCCCGCCCCCTCCTGGATGAGCGCGTGCAGCCGCTGGAGCAGGGGAGGGTCGATGACGAGCCCCGCGTCGGTGCGGATCAGGTCGAGGGCACGGCGATAGCCCCGGATCTCCTCCTCCGAACGGTCGCGGGGCGGCGCGTCTCCGAGAACCAGCGGCTCCAGCCGGCCGGGAGCGACCGTGACCCCCTCGATCCGGTTGGAGGACTCGACGCTCTGGACGACCGCCGTCTCCCTGAGGGAGGAGAGGACATGGGGCGGCTGCCGGAGAAAGAGGTGCTGCCGCCCCTTGGCCTCGGCGATGTCGGTCATCAGCCAGACCGAGGAGAGCGGCAGTTGCAGCCCGTGAAGGTACCCGTCGCGGAACGAGCGCATGATGGAGGAATGCTGGAGGAGAGACCAGCCGGCCGGCTCCTAGCCCCTCATTTCGGTTCGGTCGTGATGGAGATGTTGAAGCCGTCGGGATCGACGACGGCGAAGTCGCGCAGGCCCCAGGGCTGGTCGGTGGGCTCGTGGGTGAGCTGGCCGCCCCGCTCCTTGATGGCGGCGGCGAGCTGGTCCACGTCCTGGGAGGTCGTGCAGAAGATGCGGAGGCCGGCGCCCTTCTGGCGGTCGCGCCCCTTGGCGAAGTCGTCCTGGCCCAACATGAGCTGGACGTCACCGGCATTCATCCGAACCCCCATGACGACGCCTTCGTTCTTGTACTCCTCGGCCATGGTGAAGCCGAGGACGTCCCGATACCAGGCCAGGCTGGCCTGAAGGTCAGTGGCCGTGATCGCGATCATCGTCGACCGCAAGTTGAGCGTTCCCTGCTGCTTGGACTCGTTCATCGTACCCTCCTCGTTACCTTCTTTCGGGGGATCTTATCCTGTTTCCGACCCCCTCCGGGCCCGTGATAGGCTCGTTTCCTCCCTCAGCAGGCACTCTACTGCCTGTACGGGAGATTTTCCCGATAACCCCGGAGAGCCATGAGCGGAAGAGTCCTGATCACCGGCGCGGCCGGCGCCCTCGGGCGGAGCGTGGTGCAACGCTTCCTCGATGGAGGCGACCGGGTCTTCGCCGCCGACGCCAACGAGGCCGCCCTGGGCGAGCTGACCGAGCTCGCTCCATCGGACCGGCTGTCCGTGCGGCGCGTGAACCTCGCCGATTCGGGCGAGGTCGAGGCTCTGTTCGAGGATTCGGAAAGGGCTTCGGGCATCCCTTCTGCAGTGGTCCACCTCGTGGGCGGGTTCCGCTGGGCTCGCTTCGCCGACCTGACCGATCGCGACTGGAACTATCTGGTGACGCTGAATCTGGAGACCACCTTCCGCGTGTTCCGCGAGTGCGCGCGCCGCTTCGAGCGGGCGGGCGGCGGCTCCGTGGTGGCGGTCTCCGCGCCGGCGGCGCTGCTCGGCGAGGCGGGGGTTGGAGGCTACTCCGCGGCCAAGGCCGGCGTGCTGCGCATGGTCGAGTCGCTGGCCCGCGAGATCGCCCCTTTCGGCGGGCGCGCCAACGCCGTTCTCCCAGGTACCATGGACACTCCCGCCAACCGCGCCTCCATGCCCGATGCCGATCCTTTGCAGTGGGTTACGACGGAGGCCGTCGCTTCCGCCATCCATTTCCTCACGACCCCGGCCGCGGCAGGCATCAACGGCGCCTCGGTTCGGGTTCCCGGACGGAGCTTATGAACCATCTCGATTGTCATGTCTTCTTCGATTCGACCCGGCATCCCGTGCCCCCGGTGGCGTGCAGCGATCGGATCGATCTTTCGGCCGACCCCGAGGCCGGGGACCGGCTGCTGAAGCTTGGCATCTCGCCGCGAGCCGACTTGCCGGCCGTGCTCCTCACCGAGCCCGGCGGCAAGATCCGCATCGTGGGCGTGCGGCTTTCTCCGGACGAGACCGCGATCCTCGCCACGGGCGGCGGCGTGCCGGCTTCGCGAGTGCTCGTCTACAGCTCGTCCTGGTGCGGTGACTGCCGGCGCGCCAAGCGCGTCCTGGAAGAGGCGGGCGCCGCGTTCGAGGAGGTGGACGTCGACCGCGATGCGCAGGCCGAGGCCATGATCTTGGAGCGCAGCGGCGGCCGCCGCGTCGTGCCCACCCTCAAGTTCGATGACCGCGTGTGGGCCTTCAACCCCGACCCGCCCCTGCTGCGGCGCCTGTTGAACGGCGTCGTCCAGCGAGGAGAAACCGTTTCATGAGGATAGCGGTGTGCATCAAGCAGGTCCCCAACACCGAGGCCCGGCTGCGCGTGAGCCGCGACGGCAAGTGGGTGGAGGAGGAGGACCTGCCCTTTGTCACCAACGAGAGCGATCTCTACGCCCTGGAGGAGGGCCTTTCCCTGGCCGAGAAGACCGGCGGCGAGGTCGTGGTCTTCAGCCTCGGGCCCGAGCGGGTCAAGGAGGCTCTCCGGAAAGCCCTCGCCGTGGGCGCGGCGCGCGCCGTCCATCTCAATGACGCGGCTTTCACGGGCGGCGACGCCCTGGCGACCGGTCGCGCCCTGGCCTCTGCGCTCGGCCGCGAGTCGTTCGACCTGATCCTCACCGGCTCGCAGTCGGACGACGTGCGCTGGGGCGGTACCGGCTCGGTGATCGCCGGCCATCTCGGCTGGCCGCACGTCTGGCTGGTGATGGGAGTCGAGCTCGAGGAAGGCAGCAAGTCCCTGAAAGTGACGAGGGAGATGGAGAGCGGCGTCAACGAGATCTCGCGCATAGCGCTGCCGGCCGTGCTGGAGATCCAGGCCGGCATCAACCATCCGCGTTACGCCTCCCTGAAGGGGATTATGGCGGCCAAGAAGAAGGAGATCGCCAACGTCGCACCGGCCGATCTCGGGCTCGACGCGGGCCAGGTGGGCGCGGCGGGCTCGCGCATCGAGATCGTCTCGGTCGCCTTCCCCGAGAGCGGGACGGGCGCGCAGATGATCGAGGGCACGCCCGAGGCGGCGGCGAAGACGCTGGTGGACAAGCTCCGCACGGAAGCGAGGGTGCTCTGATGGCGAAGGTCTGGGTGGTCCTGCAACTCCGCGAGGGGGGACAGCTTCCTCGCATCTCCCTGGAAGCCCTCGGGGCCGGGCAGAAGCTGGCCGCCACTCTTGGCGGCAAGGCTGAAGCGGTCGTGCTCGGCGAGGGCGTCGGGCTCGCCGCGGCCGAGGTCGCCAAGAACGATCTGGCCGCGGTGCACGTGGCTGATCACGCGGCTCTCCGCAGCTACACGCCGGGCGCGTACCTGGGGGCGCTGGTGCCCGCGATCCAGGCCGCGAAGCCGGATTACGTGGTCTTCCCTCATACCTATCAATCGGTGGACTACGTCCCCCGGCTCGCCCAGGCGGTGAACGCCGGGCTGATCACCGATGCCACGGGCTTCGAATCCGGGGACGGTGGGCTGCTCTGGAAGCGTCCCGTGCTCGGCGGCAAGCTCCAGGCCCGCGTGCGGGTCAAGGGCGAGGGCACGGTCTTCGTCTCGGTCCAGGCCGGCGCCTTCCAGGCGGATGCCGTCGTAAAAGGGGGAGAGGCGGAGGTCAAGGTGCTCGACGCCGATCTCTCGGCGATCAAGCCGGACCGCGAGGTCCTCGGCTACGAGGAGGTCGGCGGCGACCAGGTGGACCTGACCAAGGCGGACATCATCCTGGCCGTGGGCCGCGGAGTCGGCGGCGCGGACAAGATGGGGGTGGTCACCGCCCTCGCCCAGGCGCTCGGGGCCGAGATCGGCGCCAGCCGTCCGGTGATCGACAACGGCTGGCTGCCACGCGACCGGCAGATCGGCTCCTCGGGTCAGACCGTGGCGCCGAAGCTGTACATGGCTGTCGGCATCTCGGGCGCGATCCAGCACCTGGTGGGGATGAAGGCTTCGTCGGTGATCGTAGCCATCAACAAGGACCCGGGAGCGCCGATCTTCAATGTCGCGCACTACGGCATCGTTGGTGATCTGCATGAAGTGCTGCCGGCGCTGACCGAGGCGGTCAAGGCGGCCAAGGGGTAAGCAGCCGGCCTTTCCGTGAGCGCTCCCTGGGTAATCCTCAAGTTCGGAGGCACCAGCGTCTCCTCGCCGGAGCGCTGGGCGACCATCGCCGCGCTCGCCGAAGAGCGCATCGCGGAAGGCCTGCGCCCTCTCGTGGTCTGCTCGGCGCTTTCGCGGGTCACCAGCGAGCTGGAGCAAATGCTGGGGCTAGCGGTGCGCGGCGAGCACGAGGAGGCGCTTCAGGCCATTACGGCGCGCCATCTGGAGCTGGGCGCGGGGCTCGGGGTGGATGCGGAAACCCTGCTCCGGGATGACCTTGACGAGCTCACGCGCCTCGCGCTCGCCGCCTCGCTGCTGGGCGAGGCCGGTCCCCGCCTCAAGGCGCGGATCATGGCCTTCGGCGAGCTGCTGTCCACCCGCCTGGGCGCGGCCTTCCTGAAGGCCACCTGGTTCGACGCCCGCCAGGGGCTCACCTCCCTCGACGAATCCCGCCTGGGCGAGGCCCGCACCTACCTCTCCGCGAGCTGCGATCACGAGCGGGACGACGAGCTGCGCCGCCGTCTGGACGCGGAGCCGGGTGTCGTCGTCACTCAGGGCTTCATCGCACGCAACCCGGCGGGGGAAACCGTCCTCCTCGGCCGCGGCGGCTCGGATACCTCGGCCTCCCTGTTCGCCGCCCGGCTGGGCGCCGAGCGGTGCGAGATCTGGACCGACGTGCCCGGCATGTTCACGGCCAACCCGTCGCTGCTCCCCTCGGCCCGGCTGCTGCGCGCCCTCGACTACGAAGAGGCGCAGGAGATCGCCATCACGGGCGGCAAGGTGCTCCATCCGCGCTGCATCCCGCCGCTGCGCCGCCACCGCATCCCGCTCCACGTGCGCTGCACGGACCATCCTGAGCTGCCGGGCACGGTGGTCTCGGCCGCGGGGCCGGATGCGGGGCCGGCGGTCAAGGCGATCCTGGCGCGCAAGGGCATGACCCTGGTCGCCATGGAGACTCTGGGCATGTGGCAGCGCGTCGGCTTCCTGGCCGAAGCCTTCACCACGTTCGCCCGCCACGGGCTGTCCATCGACCAGGTCTCCACCTCGGAGACGAACGTGACCGTCTCCCTCGATCCCGGCGCGAACGTCCTCGAAGAGACGGCCCTCGCCGCCGTCTCACGCGATCTCGAGACTCTCTGCGAGCCGCGGGTGATCTCCCCGACCGCGGCGCTCTCGCTGGTCGGCCGCGGCATCCGTGGCATCCTCCACGAGCTGAGCCCGGTCCTGGAGGTCTTCGAGGAGATGAAGGTCCACCTGGTAACCCAGGCGGCCAATGACCTCAACCTCACCTTCGTGGTGGACGAGGACCAGTGCGACCGTCTGGTCAAGCAGCTCCATGCCCTGCTTTTCGGGCACCAGACCGAGAACGCCGTCTTCGGTCCCACCTGGGCAGGGATGTTCGAGGATGAGGAGACATCGGCGGAGGCCGCGGCCGAGCCTGAGGGAGACTGGTGGCGCGCTCGCCGGGACGAGCTTCTCGCCCTGGCCGCCGAGCGCGGGCCGGTCTACGTCTACGACGAGGAGTCCCTGGACCGGGCGGCGGACTCGGTGCGCTCCCTCGGGGTCTTCGACCGGGTCTTCTACTCGGTCAAGGCGAACGCCCATGCCGGAGTGCTGGCCCGCCTGGAAGCAGCCGGGCTCGGCTTCGAGTGCGTGTCCGCGCCCGAGCTGGAGCATGTGGCGTCCGTCTTCCCGGGGATCGAGCCGGCCCGCCTGCTCTTCACGCCGAACTTCGCGCCGGCCGCCGAATACCGGCGCGCCTACGAGCTCGGGGCCTGGGTGACGATCGACAGCCTGCATCCGCTGCGGGCCTGGCCGGACGTGTTCCGCGGACGGGAGATCCTGGTGCGGGTGGATCCCGGGCGGGGGAGGGGACACCATGCCCACGTGCGGACGGCGGGCGCGCAGTCCAAGTTCGGGGTGGACCCCGAGAACCTGGGCGAGCTGCGCGAGCTGGCCGCGGGGCTCGGGGTGCGGGTCATCGGCCTCCATGCCCACTCGGGCAGCGGCATCCGGGACTCCCGGAGCTGGCGCGAGGTCGCGCTCTTCCTGGCTGAGGAGGCCGAGCGCTTCCCCGAGGTGCGGGTGATCGACGTGGGCGGCGGCCTCGGCGTGCCGGAGCAGCCCGGCCAGGGTCCGCTCGACCTGGAGGAACTGGGGGAGTCGCTGCGCCTGTTCCGCGCCGCCAATCCCCGTTTCGAGCTCTGGATCGAGCCCGGTCGGTTCCTGGTGGCCCAGGCAGGCGTGCTCCTCGCAAGGGTGGTGCAGGTGAAGCGCAAGGGAGGGATGACCTACGTCGGCGTCGAGACGGGCATGAACTCCCTGATCCGTCCCGCGCTCTACGGCGCGTACCATCCGATCGTGAACCTGAGCCGTCTCGGCGAGCCCGCCACGATGCTGGCGCACGTCGTGGGACCGATCTGCGAGACCGGGGACATCCTCGGTCGTTCCCGCCGCTTGGCCCCCGCGCAGGAGGGAGACGTCCTCCTGATCGCAAACGGCGGCGCCTACGGCCGCGTCATGAGCTCCCGCTACAACCTCCGCGAGCCCGCGGGGGAAGCGATGCTCCCTCCCGAATAAGCTCCGAAAACTTCCTTCCCAGGCACTCCCCCAAAAAGGGATGCTCCAGCCCCATTTGATTTTGGAGCAAAAGCAAATCCCTGAGCGATGCCGTGGACCGTTTTGGGAGCAAAATGGTGAGCGTCGAGCGTGGCAGCAGAGGGTTATGCTCCGAATTAATGGATTGGAGGCGCCGAAACTCAGGCTTTTGCTCCCAAATAGATCCTGGATGCTACAAAAACAAGATGAGCGGCCCTTCAGGTTTAGGGTTTTGCTCCTAAATTGACTGCTTTGGGAGCATAATCTTTAGGTACAGACGCAAACCCGACGGGTTTCGGAGCATCCGCACGTGGGCGGAGAGCCGTAGAGCCTGTCGATGCTCCAAACTTGCGCGAAGGAGAGAGTCATGACGGTAGGAATGCCTCCAGAGAGGCTGCTGGCGGAGCTGGACAAGCAGCTCGCTCATCACCGGGAGCGCGAGGCGTTCCACTCCGAGCAGGAGAGCGCTCACCGCAATCAGCGGGAGAGCCACGCGCAGGAGGCCGCCAAGATCGCCCAGACCGCGGACTCGCTCCGCGCGAGCCTGACCACGGCGCTCGGGCTGGTGTCGCCTTCCCTGGCGATGGAAGCGCGCGACAAGGACATGGATACCGGTCTCGAGCGCATCCTGAGCCGACTGGTGAGCCGGGTGATCGACGGCAAGGCGGGTGACGAGCGTTTCGGGGCGGCGCCGGTGACCGCGGAGGTCAACCGCCGTTTCACCGGCATCCTCCGGCGGCCCGCCACCCAGCGCCAGGTCGCCCTGACGCTCCGCCGCCAGGCACGGCGGGGGCGGATCCACCAGGTAAGACGCGGGAAGCCGCACCACGAGGCGCTGTATGTGCGGGAGCGGCCGGCGGGAGGCTGACCGTCTCCCATTGACCGGCACCGAGCCCAGCCCCGTCAGGGGCGACATGAAATAGCCCGGCACGTGAGTGCCGGGAAAAGGTGATCCCCGGAAAGGTCCCAGCCCCGGAGAGGGCGGCATTGCGACGGCCTCATCTGACCCTATGCCGTCCCTACGGGACTGGGGACGGTTGGGGGGCCGTCCCTCTTTCCCGGCACTCACGTGCCGGGCTATTTCATGTCGCCCTTACGGGCTCCCGGAGGAGGCGGCCCTTGGAGACCGTCGCCCTTACGGGCTATCGGAGGGGCGGCATCTAGTCGTCAATGGAGAGGCCGTGCCTGCGCAACAGCGTCCGAAACTCCTCCTCGGAAGAAATTGTCCGATGATGCTCCTCCTGGCCCATGATGTAGGCACGAACCTCCGGAACCTTGGACTCGCTCACGGAGAAGGCTCCGTATCCAACCTGCCAAGCAAACCATCCGGTCCGCTCGTTCATCCATTTCGAGGAGTTTGTCTTCAGGAGTTGGAGCATCTTGGCGATTGCCATGTCGGGACGGATTCCGGCAAGAAGATGAACGTGGTCCGGCATACCTCCGGCCACAAGGAGGATGCCGCCCTGCCCCCGCAGGATGCCTCCAAGATAGGCGTAGAGCTCGTCCCGAAGAGGGGGATGAATGAGAGCGCCTCGATTTTTGGTGCTGAAGACGAGATGGTATTGGAGCTTGGTGTAGGTATCGGACATGGTCTGGAATGTCCTCCCTCTCTCCCGGTACGGGTATTTGTCTTTCCTAAGCCCCCTGGGGCGACATGAAATAGCCCGGCACGTGAGTGCCGGGCTCAGGGAGTTCCAAACCACCAGTCCCGGAGGGACGGCATAACTTTTCGCGGGATTCTAGCTCAATCGACACGGAATGTGGGAACCAATCGACCTCCCGAAACCCTCCCCCTCCCTCCTGCGTAGTCTCCACCAGGAAATGGGAGGGACCCCAATGAATACCGAGATCCAGACGCAACCGATGGACGAGTCGGAGAAGCACCTGAACCTGGTGATGCGCTTCTTCACGGCGCCGGTCGAGGTGCGCACCTATACGAACCTGTTCTACCTGGCTCTGGCGTTTCCGCTGGGCCTGTTCTACTTCATCTTCCTGCTCACCGGGCTGGCCGTGGGCTTCGGCCTGACCATCATCTGGGTCGGCCTGCCCATCCTGGCCGTGGTGCTCGCGGCGAGTTGGGGCATGGCCGCCCTGGAACGGCGGCTCGCCATCCTGCTGCTCGGCGCCGAAGTGCCCCCGATGACGCCGCCGGCCACCGGCCAGCCTCAGGACTTCTGGAAGCGGGTGCAGGCGTTCCTGGGGAATCCCGTGACCTGGAAGGGCCTGGGCTTCCTCTTCCTCAAGTTCCCGTTGGGGATCATGAGCTTCGTCCTCACCCTGGCCCTGCTGGTGATTCCGGCCGCGTTCCTCCTCGCGCCGATCGCCTGGGGGTTCGACGGCATCTACTTCAATATCCCGTTCTGGAACGTGGACACCTTCGGCGAGACGCTGATCCTGGCCGCCTTCGGCCTCATAGGCCTGCTCGTGTCGTTGAACCTCCTCAACGGCCTGGGCCGGGTCTGGCGCGAGCTGGCCGAGGTGATGCTCGGCAGCCGGCGCTTCGAGGTGCCCGCTGCGCCCATGCCCCCCACCTATCCCGAGCTGTTGCCGCTCTCCTGATACTGTTCGAGTTCCGCGCCGGCGCCCTCCGAAGGGCGCCGGCTTTTGCCGGAGGCTCCTTGGAAAACGTCTGGAAAGACATACGCTTCGGGCTGCGCACCCTCGTCCGCAATCCCTCCACGACCTTCCTCGCCATGCTGACCCTGGCCCTGGGCATAGGAGCCAACTCCGCGATCTTCAGCGTGGTCAACCGCGTGCTCCTCGATCCGCTGCCCTATCCGCAGCCGGACCGGCTGATCATGCTCGTGGAGAGCGCGCCCAAGCTGGGCTTTCCCCGCTTCAGCGTCTCGCCGCCGAACTTCGACGACTTCCGGCGCCAGAACAAGTCGTTCGAGCATCTCTCCGCCTACGGCCGCGCGCGCTTCAACCTGACGGGGCGCGAGCAGCCGGAGGTCATCCTCGGCGCCCAGGTGTCGCCCGATTTCTTCCAGATGCTCAGGGTCGACCCCGCGCCGGGCCGCGGGTTCCGGCAGGAGGAGGGCCGCCCCGGCCAGGCGCGGGTGGCGGTCCTCTCGTATGGCCTGTGGCAGCGGCTGTTCGGCGCCGATCCGAAGATCGTCGGGCGGCCGATCACCTTGAACGGCGAGAGCTACACGGTCGTGGGCGTCACCCCTCGCGGCTTCGAGCTGCCGCGGCGGACGGAGATCTGGGTGCCCCTGGCGCTCGATCTCGCCAACGAGAGCCGGGGTGGGCACTACCTGGGCGCGATCGGCCGGCTCAAGGACGGCGTCAGCCTGGAGAAGGCGGAGACCGAGATGATCGGCATCGCCGCCCGGCTGGAGAAGCAGTACCCGGACAGCAACACCGCATGGACGGTGGACCTGATCCGTCTGCAGGAGATCGTGGTGGAGGACATCCGGCCCATCCTGATGATCCTCCTGGTGGCGGTCGCGTTCGTGCTGCTGATCGCCTGCGCCAACGTGGCCAACCTGCTGCTGGCGCGGGTGGCGTCGCGGGAGCGGGAGCTCGCGGTGCGCGCGGCGCTCGGGGCGAGCCGGATGCGCCTGGTGCGGCAGATGCTCATCGAGACCGCGCTCCTCTTCGTGGCGGGCGGGGCTCTCGGCCTACTGCTCGCGCACTGGGGCGTGAAGGCGCTCATCGCCCTCGATCCGGAGGGTATTCCAAGGGCCCAGGAGATCGGGGTGGACGGCCGGGTGCTCGCCTTCACCTTTTTCGTCTCGCTGGCGACCGGCCTGCTGTTCGGCCTGGTGCCGGCGCTCTCGGCCACCGGCCGGAGGCTCTACGAGGCGCTCAAGGAGGGGGGGCGCTCCATGGCGGGCGGAGCCCACGGCCGGCTGGTGCGCAACCTGCTGGTGGGCTTCGAGGTGGCGGTCGCGCTGGTCCTCCTGGTGTGCGCGGGCCTGTTGATCCAGAGCTTCGCGCGGCTGAGCGGGGTGGACCCCGGGTTCAAGCCCGAAGGGGTGCTGACCGCCCGCATCTCGATCCCCGAGTTCAAGTACCCGGACGAGGAGCGGCAGGCGCTCTTCTACGATCAACTCCTGGAGCGGCTCGCCGCGATGCCGGGAGTGGAGGCGGCCGCCTCGATCTATCCGCTGCCGCTCAGCGGCTCCAACATGATCCTCGCCTTCGTGGTGGAGGGGCGGCCGGTGCCGCCGCCGGCCGAGACGCCCAGCACCAACGTCCGGATGATCAGCCCCGATTACTTTCGTGTGATGGGCATTCCCGTGGTCCAGGGGAGGGCCTTCGAAGACAAGGACCGCCTCGGCGCCGAGCAGGTCGCGATCGTCAACCAGACGATGGCAGCCAAGATCTGGCCCGGCGAGAGCCCGCTCGGCAAGCGCTTCACCTTCGGCGACCCGGCGGATCCGGAGGAGCCGGGGTGGCGCACGGTCGTGGGGGTAGTGGCGGACGTGCGGCACGACACACTGGACCAGGAGAAGGCGTCGGAGGCGTACTGGCCGCAGGCGCAGGGGCCCTCGACCGATACCGTGCTGGTGCTGAGCACCTCGGGAGATCCTGTCCAGCTCGCCGGGCCGTTGCGCGAGGCGGTGAAGAGGATCGACCGCGACCTGCCCCTCGAGCGGATCCAGCCCATGGAGCAGGTGGTATCCGAGGCGCTGGCGCAAAGCCGCTTCAAGACGCTGCTGCTCGGCCTCTTCGCCGCGCTCGCCCTCGGCCTGGCCGCGGTGGGGGTTTACGGCGTGGTCAGCTACTCGGTGGCGCAGCGGACGCACGAGATGGGCATCCGCATGGCCCTGGGCGCGAGCCCCGACCAGGTACGCTGGATGGTCCTGGTCCAGGGCATGCGGGTCGTGCTGATCAGCGCTGCCATCGGGCTCGGCGCGGCCTTTTTCGCGACCCGGTTCCTGCGCGAGCAGGTCTATGGCGTAAGCGCCACGGACCCGGTGACGTTCGCGGTCGTCCCGCTGGTGCTGCTCGCCGTGGCCCTCGTGGCGAACCTGGTACCAGCCCTGCGAGCGACGCGGGTCGATCCGCTGGAGGCGTTGCGGTATGAGTGAGGACTGACGCGGGCGGCCCGGTCAGGATAGCATTGCGCCGGCCCGACCCCTGAATGGGATCAGTCCCGCCTATGAAAGCCCCCTCCATCGACGAGCTCGTCCAGCTCCCCGAGCCGCTCGCGCTCCAGCGTCACTTCGACGCCAAGAATTACCGCTATTTCCGCCTGATCCTGGGGCTGGTGCTCCTCCTGTGCCTCGTCGCCATCGCGGGAGCGGCGAAGGCACAACGGTTTGGGTTGATGGCCTTGATGGTGGCGGACCTGATCGCGGCGGTCCTCCTGGTGCTCCTGCGGCGCGAGCGCTTCTACGGGCTCTACTTCCGGCAGATCCTGCTCGGGTTCCTGGCTCTCCAGGCCGTGGCGATCAAGGTGGCAAACCTGCCCGGCGACGACTCGACGTCCCCTTTCATCCCCATGATGTTCGCGTTGCTGGGATTCCGGCTGCGCTTCATCGAGCATTTGATGGTCTACGTGCTGCTCTGGCTGACCGCGGTCTTCCCCCTGTCCGCGTCGGGCCTCCCGTCCGCCGATGCCCTGGCGACGTCGGACCGCTTTATCTCCGTCAGCATCGTGGGCGTGATCTGCCTGGTCGTATCGGCCTTCATCACCCAATTGGAGAGAAAGCGCTTCCTCGGAGTGTGGCGGACGGAGCACTCCCGCTCCCGGGAGCGGCTGCGCATGCGCGAGGAGATCGAGTACGCGCGCAAGATCCAGCTCAGCATGCTGCCCCAGCTCCCCCCCAACATTGGCTGGGTCGAGCTGGCCGCGGCCTCCCTCCCCGCGACCGAGGTCGGCGGGGATTACTACGACTACTTCCGCCTGTCGGGCTCGCAGCTCGCGCTGGTGATCGGCGACGTTTCCGGGCACGGCCTGGCCAGCGGGCTGCTGCTCTCCGGCATACGGAGCTGCCTTTATCTCCTGGAGAAGGACCTGGCCGTGCCGGTCGCGGTGCTGGACCGGCTGAACCCGATGGTGCGCAAGACTACGGACCGGCGGACCTACGTCACCCTGCTGTGCGCCGTGCTCGACCGGGCGGCGGACGGCTCCGGGGTCGAGGTCACGGTCGCGAGCGCCGGCCATCCGCCGCTGCTCTGTTGGGATGCCCAGACCGGGAAGTTCGCCGAGGTGGGGGAGGGTGCGCCGCCGCTCGGCACCCGCCTGAACGCCGAATACCGCCAGGAGCGGCACAAGGTGCGGCGCGGCGACGTCCTGGTGCTCTATACCGACGGCCTGGTCGAGACGCGCAACGGCCTCGGGCAGGACTACGGCTACCCCCGTCTGCAGAAGACCGTGGGCCGCGCGGCAGCCGGCACCCACTCGGTGCGCGAGATCCGCGACGCCATCCTCGGTGACCTCTCCCACTTCAAGGGGGATTCGGAGCAGCTCGACGACATCACGGTGGTAGTGGCCCGGGTGAAGTAGGGCCTGCTATCTTTCCCGCCCATGAACCGTCTCCTGCCCCTCGTCCTGCTCCTTGCTCTGCCAGTTTGTGCCCAGGATTGGGCGCCCGACGTCCCCGAGCCCGGGAGCGTCGAGAAGATCCGCGAGTACACGACCGAGCCGCGGTTTCTTGCTGAAACGGTGGCCTACGTGCCCGAGTCGGAGACCGTGCCGTCGCCGGGCGACGTCCTGGGCCGCATCGTGGGCACCCCGAACGAGCTGAGCCGGGTCTCCGAGATCTACGGCTACTACCGCCGGCTCGACGAGGCCAGCGACCGGGTGCAGGTGGAGACGATCGGCCGCACCGAGGAGGGGCGGGAGATCCTGCTGGTGGCGATCTCCGACGCCGAGAGCCTCGCGCAGCTCGACCATTGGAAGGAGATCACCGCCCGGCTTGCCGATCCGCGCGCCACCTCTCGCGAGGAAGCAAGGCGCCTGGCCGCGGAGGGCAAGGTGATCTATCACCTGCTCGGCGGCCTGCATTCCGGCGAGACCGGCAGCCCCGAGATGCTGATGGAGCTGGCCTATCGGCTGGCCGTGTCCGAGCGGCCTTCGATTCAGGAGATCCGGCGCAACTCCGTCGTCCTGATCACGCCGGTGGTCGAGCCCGATGGCCGCGACCGCGTGGTCGAGTGGTTCTACCGCCACCTGCGCGACCGCAAGGGCTCCTACGACGAGATCCGGGAGATCATGTCGCCCCCTTACTGGGGCCATTACGTCTTTCACGACAACAACCGGGACGGCATGCAGGTCACCCAGGCGCTCTCCAAGGCGCTCCACGAGTCCTGGTTCGCCTGGCATCCGCAGGTGATGCACGACCTGCACGAGTCGGTGCCGTTCCTCTACATCTCGACGGGCCACGGTCCCTACAACCGGGGAGTCGATCCGGTCACGATCAGCGAGTGGACGGAGCTCGGCGTCCACGAGGCCGGCGCGCTGTCGTCGATGGGCCTCCCTGGCGTCTGGACCTGGGGCTTCTGGGATGGCTGGTGGCCCGGCTATCTGACCTCGGTGGCCAATACCCATCACGCGATCGGGCGCTTCTACGAGACTTTCGGCAACTCCCACGCCGGCACTTTCGACCGCGAGGTCAAGTCGAGCTACGCCGGCAAGCCGGTGACCGACGTGCAGTGGTACCGGCCCTGGCCGCCGGACAAGAAGGTCCGCTGGTCGCTGCGCAACAACACCAATTACATGGAGTCGGCCGTGCTGGAGGCGCTGGAGTACGCGGCCCTCCACCGGCAGGAGCTACTGGAGAGCTTCTGGGGCAAGGCCAACCGCGCGCTGGAGAAGGGCCGGACCGAGGCGCCGTACGCCTGGATGTTCCCGGCGGAGCAGCGGGATGCCGGCCGCCTGGCTCATCTGATCAACCAGCTCCGTCTGCATCGCATCGAGGTCCATCGTCTGACCGCGGACCTGACGATTGGCAAGCGTGCCTGGCCGGCCGGCACCTATGTGGTGCGCCTGGACCAGCCGTACCGGAACACGGCGATCAACTTCCTGGAGGAGCAGAAGTTCCCGGCCGACGAGCCGAACGAGCCTTATGACGACGTAGCCTGGACGTGGCCGCTCCTCTACGGGGTCGAGGGCGCGTCGGTCGCGGATCGCAAGGTGCTCGACGCGGCCATGGAGCCGCTCTCCGGGGAGGCTCCCCTGAGCGGCAGAATTGAAGGCTCGGGCGACATCTTCCTCCTTCGCGACACGGGGCAGACCTCTCTGTTGCGGGCCCGCCAGCTCCTGGGGAGCCATCAGGTGGATGCAGCCGAGAAGGCCTTCGAGGTGGGCGGCATCAGCTATCCACCCGGGAGCTGGATCGTGCAGGCCCCGCGGGAGGCGGTGGACGATGTGGCCCTGCGCCTGGGGCTCGTCTTCACGGCTGTCGCGTCGATGCCAGATGTCCAGCGGCACGTGGTGGACCTGCCGCGGATGGCCCTGCTGCAGAACTGGGTCTCCACCCAGGACGCGGGCTGGGCGCGCTACACGCTGGACCGCGAGGGCTTCGAGTACACCCTGATCGCCGACGGCGATCTCCGGCGCGGCGGCCTGGAAGACCGTTTCGACGTGATCCTCTTCCCGCAGGCCTTCGGCGACTTCGCGCGCCTGGTCCACGGGATCGATCCCAAGTGGGGTCCGCTCGCCTATACGAAGACGGACGAGTACCCGAGCCACGGCATCCCGAACGCCTCGGACGACATCACCGGCGGGATGGGATTTGCGGGGCTGCTCAACCTGCAGCGTTTCGTGGAGAGCGGCGGGGTCCTGGTGGCCCTGGGCAACTCCGGAGTGCTGCCCGTGCAGGGCGGCCTGGTGCGCCGGGTGCGCAACGTGGAAGGTCCCAACACCCCGGGCTCGGAGCTGCGCGCCAAGGTGCTGCGGCCGGAGCACCCGATCGTCTACGGCTATGAAGAGCGGACCAGCGTCTTCCGCGGCAACGGTCCGCTGTGGGATGTGGACGACCGCGACCGCGGCTGGGCCGTGCTCCAGTTCGGTACCAAGCAGGTCCCCGAGGAGGAGGAGAAGAAGGTAGAGCCGGCCGAGGAGACGGTCCAGGTCGAGGACGTCGAGGACGTCGACGTGGAGCCCAAGCCGCAGGAGAAGAAGCCGGAGACTCCGGAGGACAAGCGCCTGGTGCTCTCGGGCTTCATCCAGGGCGAGGAGCAGGTGAACGGCAAGCCCGCCATTCTCGACGTGCCGGTGGGGAAGGGAAGGGTGATTCTCTATGCCTTCAACCCGCTCCACCGGTATCTGAACCTGTCGGACTTCCGGCTGGTATACAACGTACTGCTGAACTGGAACGACCTGCCTTGATGTAGCCCCGAAGGGGCGTAGGCATAAAGCCTGGGGTTTCAACCCCAGGTAGCATCCCCAAAAACCGTCAGAGCCCTGAAGGGGCGCAGGCATGGGCCAGGGGCGCGAGCCCCGTGGCGGGGGCGGGCTCCCGGGCTGGCGCCCAGGGCCAATGCCTGCGTCCCTTCGGGACTTGGGATGTTTTGGCGTTCTTTCCTGGGGTTGAAACCCCAGGCTTTATGCCTGCGCCCCTTTCGGGGCTCCTGGTGGAAGGGAGGGGATGGGAGAGGGTGGCAGGGGTGAGGGGCTCGGGCGGGCGGAGCGCGCACGGAGGGGAGCGCGCCATCCCCCGCGCTGGCGGCTTGCGCGCGTAGGGGAGCGGTGTTCTCCCCCGCGGGGATGAGCCTCTCCCTCGCGGGGATGAGCCTCTCCCTCGCGGGGATGAGCCTCTCCCTCGCGGGGATGAACCTCTCCCCTACGGGGATGAGCCTCTCCCCTGCGGGGATGAGCCCCTCCCCCATGGGGATGAGCCTCTCCCTCTCGGGGAGGAGCCTCTCCCCCGCGCTGGCGGCCCGCGGACGCCGGGGAGCGCGCCGCTCCCGTCAGGGAGCCTCCTGGCAAAGCATCACCACATCCCGCCAATCGCCGCGCTTCCAGATCCTCCTGGGAATGCGCCCCACCTCTGTGTAGCCAGCCTTCTTGAGCATGCGGATCGAGCCGGCGTTGTCGGCCATGACCTCGGAGAGGAGCATGCGCAGGCCCAGAACCTCGAAGGCGAAGCGGTTGCGGACCTTCGCCGCGTCCGAGCCGTAGCCCTGGCCCCAGAGGTCGCGGCGGCCCAGGATCGTGCCGGTCGTGGCCACCCGGTTGCGCCAGTCGATGGCGTGCAAGCCGGAGAACCCGATGTGCTCGCCGGCCAGCGTCTCGACCGCGAAGGTCACTTTGTCCTCCAGGCCGATCGGCGGCTGCCGTGCATTGGTGTCGAACCAGGCCTCCTCGGCCAGGCGGCCCACGGGCCAGTCGCCGACCAAGGTCCAGGCCGTGATCTCGGGATCGTTGAGCCAGGCCATCGCGTTGTCCAGGTGGCGTGCCTTGTCCAGAGGGACCAGGCGGACCTTTTCACCTTCCCATCCGTAGGGCATACGCAGGATTTTACGCTTAGAATGCCGCTCCAATGACCGAGCCGCTTCCGCCGGAGACGCCGCCGCCGCCCCCCCGCTCTGGCGGCGCCGCCGCGGTCGCCCTCGGCATCCTCTCCTCGCGTTTGATCGGCTTCGTGCGCGAGCGAGCCTACGCCCACTTCCTGGGCGTGGGGCCGCACATGGACGTGCTGCGCGTCGCCTTTCGCGCCCCCAACGTGATCCAGAACCTGCTCGGCGAGGGGACCCTCTCGGCCGCCTTCATCCCCATCTACTCCCGCATGCTGGAGGAGGGGAGGAAGGAAGAGGCGGGCCGGTTCGCGGGCGCGGTATTCGGGCTGCTCCTGGCTGCCGCCTCCGCGTTCTCGCTCCTGGGCGTGCTCTTCGCCCGGCCCCTTGTGGCGTTCCTGGCGGCCGGGTTCGTGCGCGATACGGGCCCGGTGGACCGCTTCGAGCTCGCGGTGACAGCGGCCCGGATCGTCTTCCCCATGACCGGCTTCCTCGTCCTCTCGGCGTGGGCGCTGGGCGTGCTCAACAGCCACCGGAAGTTCTTCCTGCCCTACTTCGCGCCGATCGTCTGGAATGCCGCGATCATCGCCGCGATGGTCTGGGCGGGCTCGGGTCACGGCTTGGAGCAAAGCAACAGATTGCTGTTCGCGGTCTGCTGGGGCGGCCTCCTGGGCGGCCTTCTCCAGTTCCTGGTCCAACTCCCGGCCGTGGCGCGGGAGATACGCGGCTTCCGGCTGTCGTTCTCCACCCGGGTTCCCGGAGTGCGGGAGGCGCTCTCGGCCTTCGCTCCGGTGTTGGCCGGCCGCGGCGTGGTGCAGCTCTCCGGCTACCTGGATGTCTTCCTGGCCTCGTGGCTGATCGTCGGAGCGCCCAGCATCCTGCCCTACGCCCAGACGCCGTACATGCTGCCGGTCAGCCTGTTCGGGATGTCGGTGGCCGCGGCGGAGCTGCCGGAGCTCTCCCGGCTGGGGCGGGGAGGGGGGACGGACGCGCTTCTGGCACGGGTGAGGGGTTCGCTGCGCAAGATGGCCTTCCTCAACGTGCCCACCTGCATTGGCTACCTGGCGTTCGGCTATCTGATCATCGGCCTGCTGCTGCGCACCGGCAAATTCCAGGAGACGAACAACTGGATCGTCTACCTGGCCCTCTGCGGCTACACGATAGGCCTGGTGGCGACCACCTCCTCGCGGCTGCTTCAGAACACCTTCTACGCCCTCGGGGAGGCGCGCACGCCGGCCCGCATCGCGGTCTGGCGGGTGGCGCTCTCGACGGTGATCGCCGTGCCGCTGATGTTCCTCCTCGACAGGGTGGCGGTGACCGACCTGGTGCGCGCCGAAGGCGAGCCGTTCCACCTGGGGGCCGTCGGCCTGGCGCTGGGCTCGGGCGTGGCATCCTGGCTCGAGCTGCTGCTCCTGCGCCGCGCCGCGGCCCGCAGCGCTCCGGGGGCGCTCGTGCCCTGGCGGGATCTGGGGCGGATGACCCTGCTCGCCCTGGCGGCGGCCGTGCCCGCGGCCCTGGTCTGGTGGGCGCTGCCGCCGCTCCACGTCGCGCTCCAGGCGCTGGCCGTGGTGGGGGTCTATGCCCTCGGGTACCTGCTCCTGGCGCGGGTGACCGGAGCCGAGGAGCTGGGGTTCTGGCTCGGCCGTTTCGGGCGGCGGCTGCGGACCTGAGCGCCCTCTTCTTCAATCTGCTAATATTTGTCGCGTCGAAGGCAGAAAAAATGATCCCGCGTGCAGTCCGCCTCGCTGTCTGGGGTCTCGGCGCCACTTTGGTGGTGCTGGCACTTGCTGCGGCCGGGGTCGCCGTGCCGGTCTCGCTGGCGCTCGGCGCCGGCGGGTTGGCCCTGCTGATCTTCGCCGCCGGGCTGACCCATCGCGCCCGCCGCGCCGCCGAGGAGGCGCTGCGGCGCAGCGAGGAGCAGTTCCGGCGGGCGATCGTGGATGCCCCGATTCCGATCCTCATGCACGCGGAGGACGGCGAGGTCCTGGTCCTCAGCCACGCCTGGACCCGCCTCTCCGGCTACTCCCGCGAGGACATCCCGACACTGAGCCGCTGGCTGGAACAGGCCTACGGTCCGGCCGCCGGGCAGGTCGAGGAGCGCATCCGCCGTTCCTTCGAGGGCGGGACGGGGGGGACGGAGGCGGAGCTCGTCATCCGCACCCGTGACGGCGAGAGCCGCATCTGGACCTTCACCGCGGGCGAGCCCGGCCGGCTGCCGGACGGCCGTCTCTTTTTGGTCACCATGGCCACCGACGTGACGGAGCGCCGGCAGGCGGAGGAAGCCCTCCACGACAGTCAGGAGCGGCTGCGCATGGCCGTCGAGGGAACGGGCCTGGGCACCTGGGACTTCAACCCGGTCACCGGCCGGATGACCTGGTCGGAGCGCTGCAAGGAGATCCACGGCCTTCCCCCGGACGCCGAGATCGACTACGGCGAGTACCTGGTCCGCATCCATCCAGAGGACTGGGACCGGGTTCACCAGGCAATGCAGGAGGCGCTGGAGCCGGCGAGCCAGGGCGGTTATGAGGTCGAATACCGCGCCGTGGCTCCGGAAGGCGCGGTCCGCTGGGTCACCTCCCGCGGCCGCACCTCCTTCCGCGGCGAAGGGGCGGACCGCCACGCCACCCGCTTCATCGGCACGGCCATGGACGTGACCGAGCGCAAGCAGGCCGAGGAGGAGCTGCGCCAGGCCAAGGAGGAGGCCGAGGCCGCGAACCGCGCCAAGGACCAGTTCCTCGCCACCCTCTCGCACGAGCTGCGCACGCCGCTGACCCCGGTGCTCGCCCTGATCACCGGCCTCGAGGGGGACGGCCGCCTGCGCGACGTGGCCGACCACCTTGCCATGATCCGCCGCAACGTCGAGCTCGAGGCCCGCTTGATCGACGACCTCCTCGACCTGACGCGCATCGCCCGCGGCAAGCTGGAGCTCCAGCGCTCCGTGTGCGACGTCCGCGCCCTGATCGACCATGCCATCCAGATCTGCTGCGCCGAGAGCTGCGATGCCGGCCGGCTCAAGGTCGTCACCGAGCTCGCGGCTGCAGAGCACCGGGTCTGGGGGGATGGCTCGCGCCTGATGCAGATCTTCTGGAACCTCCTGCGCAACTCGGTCAAGTTCACGCCCGAGGGCGGCACGATCGTGGTCCGCACCTGGAACGACGATGAGAATGAAGGGAGCACTCTCGTCGTGGAGATCACGGACACCGGGGTGGGCATCGAGCCGGGCTCGATCCCGCACATCTTCGAGGCCTTCTCCCAGGGGTCCCCCGCCCGCGGCGGGCTGGGCCTGGGGCTCTCCATCAGCAAGGCCGTCGCCGACCTGCACGGCGGGCGGATCACGGCTTTGAGCCCGGGCTACGGCCTGGGCGCGACCTTTCGCGTCCAGCTACCCACGGGGGGCTGGCCTGCCGAGGCCGAGCCCGCGCCGCGCCAGGCCCCGGAGCCGCCGGCCCGCCGCCCCCTGCGGCTGCTCCTGGTCGAAGACCACCCCGACACCGCCGAGGCCATGGCCGAGCTGCTGCGTTCCATCGGGCACGAGGTCCGGGTCGCGATGTGCGTGGCCGCCGGGTTGGAGGCCGCCGCCGCGGAGATGGGCTCCGGCGCCGGGATCGACCTCGTCATCAGCGACCTCGGCCTGCCGGACGGCACGGGCATGGACCTGATGCGCCAGCTGGTCTCGCAATACGGCCTGCGCGGCATCGCCCTGAGCGGCTACGGCACCGAGGACGACGTGCGCCGCAGCCTGGAGGCCGGCTTTTCCTGCCATCTCACCAAGCCGGTCAACTTCAAAGCGCTCGAAGCCGTCATCCACGAGACCGCGTGCGCGCGGCCGGCATGAGGGCCTCCAGCCTCGCCTGCACCTCGGTCTGCAGACGGTACATGCGCAAGAATTGCCCCACGGTGACAGAGAAGAGCTCGTCCAGGTTCGGCTGCAGCAGGGTGAGCGGCAAGGGCAGCGGCGGAAGGGGATCATCGAGCCGGCCCGTCAGGCTGTCTAGCATAGCCACCGTGTAGAAGAAGCTGATCGGCTGGACGTCGAGGACGCTCAATACCCGTTCCAGCGTCTCCAGCTTGGGCAGCTCCCGCCCGTTCTCGTATTTGGAGAGCTGGCTCTTGCCGATGCGCGCCTCGCGGGAGAGCGCGATCTGGCTGTATCCCCGCATCTCGCGCAGCAGGGCGAGCGTCCTGCCCAGGTTCCCGAACATTCGCACGGCCGTAGCATAGCTGTTTTGGCGAATTACGTCGCGGAATTACGGAACATGCCGAGGTCAAGCAGGTCACATCACGACGGAGCTGTTTTCCCGTACAATACGAATCGGTCCCGAGACCGAGCTCCACGGTTTCTTCTGCATTGGGAAAGATGGCTCGACCGATCGAACACTATCGCGATGTGTCCGCGCCTCTGGGCATCCTGAAGGCTCCCACCGGCATCCCTGGGCTGGACGAGATCACGGCCGGCGGCCTGCCCGCCGGGCGCCCCACGCTCATCTGCGGCAGCGCCGGCTGCGGCAAGACCCTCATGGCCATGGAGTTCCTCGTCCGCGGCGCGACCGAGTACGGCGAGCCCGGCGTCTTCATGAGCTTCGAGGAAGGGATCCAGGAGCTGACCGAGAACGTCCGCTCGTTAGGCTTCGACATCGACGAGCTCGTGGAGCAGGAGAAGCTCGTCATGGACTACGTCCACGTCGAGCGCAGCGAGATCGAGGAGACGGGCGAGTACGACCTGGAAGGGCTGTTCATCCGCCTGGGCTTCGCCATCGACTCGATCGGCGCCAAGCGGGTCGTGCTCGACACACTGGAAGTCCTCTTCGGCGGCCTGCAGAACGAGTCGATCCTGCGCGCCGAGCTGCGGCGGCTCTTCCGCTGGCTCAAGGAACGGGGGGTCACGGCGGTGATCACCGGCGAGCGCGGCGAGGGCGCCCTGACCCGCCACGGCCTGGAAGAGTACGTCTCCGACTGCGTGATCCTCCTCGATCACCGGCTCCACGACCAGCTCGCCACCCGCCGGTTGCGCGTGGTCAAGTACCGCGGCAGCATCCATGGCACGAACGAGTACCCGTTCCTGATCGACGAGCGCGGTATTGAAGTGCTGCCCGTCACCTCGCTCTCGCTCACTCACGAGGCCTCGACCGAGCGCATCTCCTCGGGGGTGCCGGGGCTCGACGACATGCTGGACGGGCAGGGCTTCTACCGCGGCAGCAGCGTGCTGGTCTCAGGCAAGGCAGGCACGGGCAAGACCAGCATCGGCGCCCATTTCGTGGATGCCGCCTGCCGCCGCGGCGAGCGCTGCGTCTACTTTGCCTTCGAGGAATCGCGCAGCCAGGTGGTGCGCAACATGCGCTCCATCGGCGTGGACCTCCAGCCCTGGGTGGACAAGGGGCTGCTCCTGTTCCACGCCTCCCGGCCGACGCTCCACGGGCTGGAGCGGCACCTGGTCACCATGTACAAGATCATTCGCGATTTCCGGCCGCGGGTCGTTGTCGTGGACCCGATCACGAACTTCCTGGCCGTGGGCGGCGAGGAGGAGGTCAAGAGCATGCTGATGCGCCTGATCGACTTCCTCAAGCTGCACCAGGTGACGGCGCTCTTCAACAGCCTGATCCACGGCGAGTTCACGGAGCAGACGGAAGTGGGAGTCTCCTCGCTCATGGATGCGTGGCTGCTGCTGCGGGAGAACGAGGTCAGCGGCGAGCGCAACCGCACGATCTACGTCCTCAAGTCGCGCGGCATGGCGCACTCGAATCAGCTCCGCGAGGTGCTCCTCACTGGGCAGGGTATCCGGCTGGTGGACCCCTACCTCGGTTCCGAGGGGGCGCTCACCGGCGCGGCGCGGCTGGCGCAGGAGGCGAGGGAGAAGGCCGCGGCCATGGCGCGGCAGCAGGAGGTCGAGCGCCGCCGGCGCGAGCTGGAGCGCAAGCGGGAGGCGCTGGAGGCACGTCTGGAGGCCCTCCGCCTGGAGTTCGAGGCCGAGCAGGAAGAGACCGAGAGGATCATCGCCCAGGAGGAGGCCCGCGAGGTGCGGCTCCTGGAGGACAGGACGGACATGGCCAGAGTCCGTAAAGTGGCGGCCAATGGACGGCCGGCCACGGAGGTAGAATGATGAGCATGAGCACGATGGCGCAGGGGCCCCCGGACCCGAACTTCTACGATCTGCGCCTCTACGTCGCCGGCCAGACGCCCAAGTCGGTGGCGGCTCTGGCCAATCTGAAACGGTTCTGCGAAGAGCACCTGGCGGGCAAGTACAAGATCGAGGTGGTGGACCTGGTCGAGAACCCGAAGCTGGCGCGCAGCGACCAGATCCTGGCCATCCCGACGCTGGTCCGCCGGCTGCCGGAGCCGATCCGCAAGATCATCGGTGACCTTTCCAATTCGGAGCGTGTGCTGGTGGGGCTCGAAATCCACGCCCGGAGCTGATCGCCGATGTCTGGCATGGCTCAAGAACACACGGACGACGGGAGGGACCGGTACTCGTTCCGGCTCTACGTGACCGGCGCCACCCCCGGCTCCAGCCGCGCCATCGCCTTCATCAAGGCGTTCTGCGAGCAGTTCCTGAAGGGCAGGTATCTTCTCGAGGTCGTGGACGTGTACCAGCAGCCCACGCTGGCCGACGAGGAGAGGATCTTCGCAACGCCGACGCTCGTCAGGATGTCGCCGCTCCCCTTCCGCCGCATCGTCGGCAACCTTTCCGATCCCCAGCGACTCCAGGCAAGTTTGGGGATCTCCCTATGATTTCGCAACGGCAGGATTCAGAGATCGAAGAGCTGCGCGCGCAGTTGGAGGAGGCGGAGGAGACGCTGCGCGCCATCCGTAACGGCGAGGTCGACGCGCTGGTGGTGACCGAGCGCTCCACGGAGAAGGTCTACACCCTCAAGAGCGCGGACCGGCCGTACCGCCTGATGATCGAGTGCATGCGCCAGGGTGCCGTGACGCTCACCGCCGAGGGCATGGTGCTCTACTGCAACGCCAGCTTCTCCGGGATGCTCGGGATGCCGCTCCAGCACATTATCGGCTCCGAGGTGCAGCGCCTCGTCGAGCCGTCCAGCCTCGACTTTTTCGCGGCGCTCCTGCGGCAGGAGGAGAACGGGCAGGGTGAGATCCTGCTCAAGGCAGCCGAGGGCGATCCGCTGCCGGTCTACGTCGCCTTCAGCGAGCTGCCGCTGGAGGAGCCGGGGGAGCCGGTGCTGTGCATGGTGGTCACCGACCTCACCGAGCAGAAGCGCAGCGAGCGCCTGGAGCGGGCCTGGACCACGGCCGAGGCCATGAACCAGGCCAAGGACCACTTCCTCGCCACGCTCTCCCACGAGCTGCGCACTCCGCTCACGCCCGTGCTCGCCGTGATCTCCTCCATGCAGGGGGACGACCGGTTGCCCGCCCACTTCCGCCGCGAGATCAGCATGGTGCGGCGCAACGTGGAGCTGGAGGCGCGCCTCATTGACGACCTGCTCGACCTGACGCGGGTCTCCAGCGGCAAGATCCAGCTCGACCGCCGGACCATCGACCTGCACGAAGTGATCGAGCACGCCGTCCAGACCTCCTGCGCCGGCGAGCTGGCCACGGGCCGACGCAACGTCGAGGTCGAGCTCGAGGCCGAAGGGCATCACCTGTGGGGCGATTCGCCGCGCCTGACCCAGGTCTTCTGGAACCTGCTCAACAATGCCGTCAAGTTCACCCCCGAGGGCGGCACCATCACGGTGCGCACCCGGAACGATTCGCCGCAGCAGGTCGCGGTCGAGATCACCGACACCGGCATGGGAATCGACCCGGACGTGCTGCCGCGCATCTTCGACGCCTTCGAGCAGGGCGAGCCCGGTGTGACGCGCCGCTACGGCGGCCTCGGACTGGGCCTCGCGATCTCCAAGGCGATCGTGGAGCTGCACGGCGGCTCCATCAGCGTGCGCAGCGATGGCCGGGACCGGGGCACGACCTTCTCCGTCGGGCTGCCGGCCGAGCCGCGGCCGTTCGAAGCCGAGGCGGCGCCGGCCAGCCAGGTTGACGAGACGCCGCCCGCCCGCCTGCGCGTCCTGCTGGTGGAGGACCACTCCGACACGGCAGCCGCGCTGGCCGACCTGATGCGCCTCCACGGCCACGACGTCCGGATCGCGGGCACGGTCGCGCAGGCGCTGTCGGCGGCGGCAGAGGAGAGCAGGATCGACTTGGTGATCAGCGACCTCGGCCTGCCCGACGGCAACGGCCAGGACCTCATGCGGCAGCTCGCCGAGAGGTTCGGGCTGCGCGGTATCGCTCTCTCCGGCTACGGCATGGAGGAGGATTTGCGCCGGAGCCGCGAAGCCGGCTTCGAGCGCCACCTGACCAAGCCGGTCAACCTGGAAGCTCTTGAGATGGCCATCCAGCAGGTGGCCGCCGGGAACGAGTCCTCGGGGAGCTGAGCCTGTCGCCGTCCGACCTGCTGCGCGAGCAGAACCGGGTGTTGGTGCGCCTGGCGAAGAGCGAGGCCGCCGCCTCGGGCGATCTGGACGCGGCCCTGCGCGAGCTCGCCGAGGCCGCGGCCGAGACCCTGCAGGTCGAGCGCGCCAGCGTCTGGCTTTTCGACGAGGCCCACACCCGCATCGATTGCGTGGAGCTCTACGAGCAGACCCCCCACCGGCACTCCCGCGGCATGGCCATCGCCGCGGCCGACTTCCCCTCCTACTTCCGGGGCTTGGAAGAGGAGCGGGCCATCGTGGCCCACGACGCCCACCGCAACCCTACGACGCGCGAGTTCTCCGCCTCCTACCTCACCCCCCTCGGCATCGGCGCCATGCTCGATGCGCCCATCCGCGTCCGCGGCCGCATGGCCGGCGTGGTCTGCCACGAGCACGTGGGCGGGGCGCGGGAGTGGAGCCCCGAGGAGCAGGGCTTCGCCGCCTCGGTCGCCGACCTCGCCGCCTTCGCCCTCGAAGCCGTCGAGGGAGCTGCGGAGCGCAGGCGCGTCGAGGACGAGCTGCGCCGGGCCAAGGAGGCGGCCGAGGCCGCCAATCGCGCCAAGGACCATTTCCTGGCCACTCTTTCCCACGAGTTGCGCACGCCGCTGACCCCGGTGCTCGCCCTCGTTTCCAGCCTGGAAGAGGACGCGACCCTGCCCAACCGGGTCCGGCAGGCCCTGGCCGTCATCCGCCGCAACGTCGAGCTGGAGGCGCGGCTCATCGACGACCTGCTCGACCTGACACGCATTTCGCGCGGCAAGCTCGAGCTCCGCCGCGAGGTCGTGGATGTCCGCCAGCTCCTCGCCCATGCCATCGAGGTCTGCTGCGGCGTCGAGCTCGCCTCGGGCCGGATCCGGCTCGCTCTGGACCTCGGCGCCCGCGAGCACCGGCTGTGGGCCGATGCCCCACGCCTGACCCAGGTGCTCTGGAACCTCCTCAACAACGCCGTCAAGTTCACCCCCGAGCGCGGGGAGATCCGCGTGCGCTCCTGGGAAGAGGACGACGGCGGCATTCTGGCCGTCGAGATCGCCGACAACGGCATCGGCATCGATCCCGAGCTGCTGCCGCGCATCTTCAACGCCTTCGAGCAGACCGACCGGCGGATCACGCGGCGCTTCGGCGGTCTCGGGCTGGGGCTCTCCCTGAGCCGGGCCATCGTCGCGATGCACGGCGGCACCCTCGAAGCGTCGAGCGCCGGCACGAACCAGGGCTCCGAGCTCACCCTGCGGCTGCCGGCCGGCGACGTTCCCGCGTCGGCTCCCGAGCCGACCTTGGAGCGGCCGGTCGAGGCGAAGACCGCCTCTCCGCTAAGATTGTTGCTGGTCGAGGACCACGCCGACACGCGCGAAGCCATGGCAGACCTCTTGCGTGCCTTGGGGCACGAGGTCACCGTGGCGGAGTCGCTCGGATCCGCCCTGAGCGCCGCCGAGGCGCAGGGAGGGCGTTTCGATCTGGTCATCAGCGATCTGGGGCTCCCCGACGGCACCGGTCTCGATTTGATGCGCGAGCTTTCCGGCCGTTACGGCCTGAAGGGTATTGCGCTCAGCGGTTACGGGATGGAGGAAGACGTGCTGCGCAGCCGCGAGGCGGGCTTTTCGAAACACCTGACCAAGCCGGTCGACATGCAGGCGCTCAAGGCCGCCATTCTGGCCTCCGCGGGGGACTAGGGGAGTGCCATTTGAGCAGCCCCTCGTCCTGATCGTCGATCCGGATGCGTCCCGCCGGGAGCGGGTGCGCTCGGCGCTGCACGGCTTCCGTGTCGACGAGGCCGAGGGTTGGGACGCAATCCAGGAGCGCCATCCGGATCTGGTGGTCGCGGACTTGCGGCAGGCCGGGCTTGACCGGCTGGGCGAAAGGGATGTGCCCGTGGTCCTCCTCGGCCATGCCGGCGATCCGGACGAATGTGTCGAAGCTCTGGAAGGCGGGGCCGACGACTTCCTCTCCGACTCCTTCGATCCCCAGGAGCTCTGCTGCCGTGTCCGCGTCCGGCTGGAGCAGGGACAGGAAAAGCGCCGGGCCGCCGAGCGCGAGCGTGAGCTCCTCGCCGAAGCCCAGATGGCCGCCGAAGCCCTGGAGCGCAGCCGGCGGGCCGAAGCGGCGCTGCGGGACACCGAGGAGGAGCTCAGGGCCGCCAACGAGGCCAAGGACCGCTTCCTCGCGACCCTGAGCCACGAGCTGCGCACCCCCCTGACGCCGATCCTGGCGCTGGTTTCGAGCTTCCAGGAAGACGACCGCTTCCCCCCGGACCTGCGCTCCCAGCTTGTCGTGATCCGGCGCAACGTCGAGCTGGAGGCGCGCCTCATCGACGATCTCCTCGACCTGACGCGGGTGGCCCGGGGCAAGCTCGTGCTCCACCGCCAGGCCGCCGACGTGGCCGAGGTGCTGGCCCATGCCCTGCGCAGCGTCCGCGACCAGATGGCGTCCAAGGGCGTCCGCCTCGCCGTCGATCTCGCGGAAGGGAGGCTCCTCGCCTGGGCCGACCCCGCGCGCCTCACCCAGGTCTTCTGGAACCTGCTCAGCAACGCGCTCAAGTTCACGCCCGAGGGGGGCACGATCACCGTCCGCTCGCGCCTTGAGGGCAGCTCGGTCACGGTAGAGGTCTGCGACACCGGCATCGGCATCGATCCCGAGGTGCTGCCGCGCATCTTCGGGGCCTTCGAGCAGGCCGACCCGCGCATCACCCGCCGTTTCGGCGGACTCGGCCTGGGTCTCGCCGTCAGCCGGGCGCTGATGCGTCTGCACGGCGGCGATCTGACGGCGGCGAGCGAAGGCACCGGCTGCGGCGCCATGTTCACCGTCCGCC
This sequence comes from Acidobacteriota bacterium, assembly GCA_034667225.1. Lineage (GTDB taxonomy): Bacteria > Acidobacteriota > Thermoanaerobaculia > Multivoradales > UBA5704 > DATMER01. The sequence goes on along the minus strand of JAXDKG010000008.1, from coordinate 231,344 downwards.
TGCCCGCCGGGGTGCCGGAGAGGGACCTCGACGAGACCGTCGTGACTTTCCCCCGCGAATCGGAGGCGCGCCTCGACCGGGGGCTGCGCCTCCTCCTCGTGGAAGACCACGCCGACACCGCCAAGGCCATGGCCGAGTTGTTGGGCACCCTGGGGCACGAGGTGACGGTCGCGGGAAGCGTGGCCGGCGCTCGCGAGGCCGCGCAGGGCCGCGAGCTGGAGCTCGACCTGGTCATCAGCGACCTCGGCCTGCCCGACGGCACCGGCCTGGACCTGATGCGCGAGCTGGCGGCCCACGGTCTGCGCGGCATCGCGCTGAGCGGGTACGGCATGGACGAGGACATCCAGCGCAGCCGCGAAGCCGGCTTCACCGACCACCTGACCAAGCCCGTCACCCTCCAGATGCTCCAGGAAGCGATCCTCCAGGCCACCCGGCGCTAGAAACAGGCGCGGGCCTTGCTTGTCTCTCCCCTTGGGCGTGGCATCACCGGAAGGGAGGCTTCATGAAGAGATTGTTGCTGCTGATGATGGTTCTGACCGTCGTCCTGGCCCTCGGCGCCTGTGCGGGCACCCAGCAGGGCGACACTTCGACCGCGGCCGGCGCGGCTACCACCGCGGGGACGGCCACCACCGAGACGAACGCTGGCGAGAGCGGCACGGGCAGCATGGGCACCGGCATGGGCGCGGAAGGCTCGACCGCCGCCGTGGGCACGGCCGCCGCGGCGGCGCAGGGCGGCCCCGGCGGACCCTGCTCGAACGTCCGTTGCGCCTCATGCCCGGAAGGTCAGACCCCGGCTCTGCATCCCCCGGACTGCTGCGCGTGCGTGGCCCTCGACCAGAACATCAAGGACTGTTCGAACGTCCGCTGCGCGGCCTGCCCCGAGGGGCAGCACCCGGCCCTGACGCCGCCGAACTGCTGCCGTTGCGTGCCCGACTGAGGTGAACGCTCCGTCCGGGGAGCGGGACCTCATGCCGCGGATCGCGGCCCTCGCCGTGGTCCTCTTCGCCGCAGCCGCCACGCTCACGGCGAAGACGGCCTGGGACCTTCTCCCCCGGGCGCGGAGCTTTCCTTCCTGGTTCGTACCGGCCTTCATAGCCGGGACGGCCGTTCTCGCCCTGGCCGCTGGCGTCGTGACTCTGGGGATCTGGCGAGCCCGGCGCTCGGCTCCGGCAGGCGGAAGGCTCGCATCGTTCGTCTGGATCCTGCTGCCGCTTTCCTTCGTCTGCACCTCGACCGTGCACCAGCTCTACCCCTTCCGGCTCTCGGCGCCTGAGGCCTTTCGCGAGGTCGGGCCCATGCTCGGCTTCAACCTCGCCCTGACCGGGATCGGCTTCCTGGCCGCGTCGGCGCTGGCCGTGCTCTACCGCTCCGGCCGGCGGCAGGAGGCGCTCCTGGGATTGATGGCGCTGGGATTCGTGCTCCTGGTGCCCAACGACAACTGCCCGAACCCGTTCAACGAGACCTGGCTGGCAACCGTGGGGGCGTCGCCGCTCATGTTCCTGCCCAATCTCTATGCCAGCCTGTTCGGCCTGGGAGCGCTCTTGGGATATCGGCCGCGCTGGAGCACGCTCGCTTTGGCGGGGACCTGCGTGGCCGTGGCCCTGCTCGGCATCGGCCACTCGGCGAAGATCATCTGGTAGAGGGCCGCAGAGCCCAAGCGAGGCCGGCCCCGCCGACTGCAGCGAGGGCGAGAAGGCCGCGCTTGTGTTTGGTGGCCCAGAGCTGCGGACTGCTGTCCGTGGCGCGCTCGTCGAAATCCCCGTGCGCCCCGTGGTCGCCCGGCACCGGCTCCCAGAGGTTGTTGGCGCGGTGCCGGTCGTCCAGGCCGTTGTACTGCTGGGCTTCGTAGCCGTTCCGGGCCAGGTAGCGGTCCGCTATGCCGGGTGCGATCTTGTCGCCGAGGATGCCGACGACCGTGGGCCTGCCCACCCAGACCTCCCGCCGCGGGTGGTCGGAGGCCCATACGATGGCGCGGGCCGCGACCTCGGGCTGGTAGATGGGTGGCACCGGCTGCGGCTTCCGGGGAAGGCGGCTCTTCACCCAGCCGAACTGAGGCGTGTTGAGCGCCGGCATCTGGACCATGGTGACCTGGACGCCGCTCTTGTCGTGGAGCAACTCGGAGCGCAGGGAGTCGCAGAAGCCCTGGATCGCGTGCTTGGCGCCGCAGTAGGCGGACTGGAGCGGGATGCCGCGGTAGGCGAGCGCCGAGCCCACCTGGATGATCACGCCCTCGTCGCGGGGCAGCATGCGCTTCAGGGCTGCCAGCGTGCCATAGACGTAGCCGAGGTAGGTGACCTCCGTGACCCGCCTGTACTCCTCGGGCTCCGTCTCCTCGACCGGGGAGAAGACCGACACCATGGCGTTGTTGACCCAGACGTCGATGGGTCCGAGCTCGCGCTCGACGCGCGCCGCGGCCTCTTCGACCTTGTCCGCGTCGGAGACGTCGAGAGGCAGCACGAGGGCCTTGCCTCCCAGCTCCTCGACCTCGCGGCGCGCGGCTTCCAGTCCATCGATGCCGCGGGCGATGAGCCCGATGGAGTCCCCCCGCTCGGCAAAAGCGCGGACCGTAGCCCGCCCCACGCCCGCCGAGGCTCCGGTGACGACGACGACTCTGCGCTTCTTCGATCTCATGGCCTGTGTGATTGCAGGACTGCTGCCAAGGCCAGGAGCAAAGCGAGGGCCACAGCGAAGCCATCCAGCGCGCCGCCGCCGCCGAAATTGACGTCGCCCCGGTTGCGCTGCGGCTCGGGCGTGGGAGCGGGAGCCGGCTGCGGGCTGGCCGGCGAAGGGAGGGTCGGCGCGACTGACGCCCGCTTTTCGGCCTCCACGGGGCCGAGTCCGGCCAGGGTCTTGTCACGGATGCGGTCCAGCTCCTCGCGCACCCTCTCCTGGGCCCGGCGGTCGCGCTCGATCCGCAGGGCGTTGCGCCGCTGGATCTGCCAGCGCTTGTACTCGGCGTCGTTCTCCAGCACCAGGAAGGAGGTGTACTCGGTGACGATGGAGAAGCCCTCGCCCAGCCGCACGATCTCGTCGATCACGCCCGCCCGCGAGCCCTTGCGGTCCGCGTCCTTGAGAAGCTGCTGCACCCGGTGCCAGGCCCACATCCTCTCGATCTCCGGGTTGTCCGCCTCTTCGGGGATCTCCAGGTCGATCGTCTGCTCCAGCGGCTGGCCGGCCACGTCGGCCTTGACGTGGAGCTTCACCGGGCCGGCGTTGCGGTAGCGGCCGTAGAGCCGCACCGGCATGCCGTGGTAGAGGTTCGGGAGGCGCTGCGGTTCCAGGTCGTAGACGTCCGCACCCTCCAACCTGATCTCCAGGCCGGTGGCGGTGGGGCGTACGAGCTTGCGGCGGAACGCCTGGGCCTGGCGCTCGAAGCTGTCGCCGCGCGACACGAAGGCCGCGAGGCCGCCCGCGTCCTCGGCGAGCTGCTCCAGGAGCGACCGGTTCACCTCGTTGCCCACGCCGATGCAGAAGACCCGCGTGCCCTCCGGCCGCTCGCCGATCAGCCGGAGCAGGGTGGTGCGTTCCCCCTGGTCGGTCATGCCGTCCGAAAGGAGGACGACATTCAGCGGCCGGGCCGCATCCTTGTAGCGGTAGGCAGCGCGCAGCGCCGGCTCCAGGACCGTGCCGCCGCGGGCACGCTGGTCATTCAGGAACTCGACCGCCGTGGCCTTGCCCGGTTCGTCCGCGGCTTCCAGTTTCTGGAACAGCTCCTGCGCGGTCACGTTGAAGGTCAGCACCTCGAAGCGGTCGTGAGGTCCAAGCGCGCGGATGAACGCGCCCAGCGAGCCGCGGGAGAGGTCGAGCTTGCCGTCCTCGTCCATGCTCCCGGAGACGTCGAGGAGGAAGACGTAGTCCATGCCCTGATCCGCTTTTTCCAAAGAACTGGCCAACTCCTCGCCCGCGGTGAGAGTGAGTTGGAAGTAGCCGTCCTCCCCGTCCTCCTTTGACGCGATCAGGTCGAATCCGGTATGCGGGCGCTGAAGGTGAAAGGCGAGCACCACGTCGCGGTTCAGATCCCCCTGCGCGGCCTCCAGGCTCGCCTGGGCATGGTTGTCGTCGTGATGGACCACCACGAAGTCGTCTTTATGGCTGGGGCTCTCCATCGCGGTGATCGGGATTTCGGACTTCACGTCCAGGGTGAGCGCGAACCGGCCGCGCGTCCGGGAGTCGACATCGGGGCGGCTGTCGGTCGCGAGGGGATAGACGTACGTGGCCCAGTCGTGGTCGAAGTCGAGCTCCTGGTAGTAGGTGATCCGCACGCGCTGCTCGGCGCGGGCCGCGATGGGGAAGACGCGCATCTCGAACGTCTTGAAGTCGACCTGTTCGAGCAGGCCGGGGTCCTTGCGGTTCTGCGGCTGCTTGTAGCTCTCGTAGATCTGGCGGGCGCGCTCCTTCTCGACGACCTCGCCCACTATCTCCCTGCCGTTGATCCACATGCTGAAGTTGGCCACCGAGGCTCCCTTGGGCACCGGGAAGGTGTAGAGCGCCTCCAGCGTCCGGTCCTCCGTGTTGCGGAAGACCTGCTCGACCTGCGTCACGGCCACGCCGTTGTTGATCGTGACCCGCACCTCCTGCTCGCTGATCTCCAGCACGCCGCCAAAGCCGCCATCGGCGATCAGCAGCCCCGCCGCGTGAGCTGCCGGTGCGCACAGTGTCATCAAGATAAAGGCCAGTCTCCTCATTTGTGATCCCCTTTCGGCAGACCCCTTAGAGCCAGCCCCGTGCCCACCTGCCGAATTCTCTGCAACCCCTGTCCTTTCCGTCCTTTAGTCCTTTGAGTCCTTTTGGTCCTTTCCCCTTTCCCCGACACCTGGTGTAGAGTGCCCGTGCATCCCATGCACGCGACCAAGCTCTCCGACCGCGAAAGAACCCTGGCCGAGGCGATCTCCCGGCTGGCCTATGGCAATCCCTTCGGGACGGAGCGCCTGACCTGGGAGCGCCAGGCGCTGGGCGACGAATTCACCCCGTTCGACGTGGTCTGGCACTCGCGGGGCGACGAGGTCAACCCGAACCTGCTGCGGATCGCGCCCAAGGCCGAGGAGCTGGCCATCTCGCTGAGGGAGCGGCTGGCCGGAAAGCGCGCCCCGCGGGAAGAGCTTGGGCTCTACCGCGACCTGGTCTCCTACGTGCTCTACGGCCGTTACCAGGAGCGCTTCTTGACCCTCATCATTGACCCGAAGGCGGGGGAGCGGCGCGCGGCATTCAATTTCTACCGGGAGTTCGCCGAGGATCTCGCGTGGTTCACGGATGAGCCGCTCGACGCCGCGCACCTCTTCGCCTGCTTCTTCCAGATCCGGCGGGCGTTCCACTTCACCTTCCGCTCGATCGTGGGGGGCTCGCTGCCGGCGGCGCGGCTGCGGGCGCAGGTCTGGCAGTCGATTTTCACGCACGACCTGCGGCGCTATCAACGCTCCCTCTACCGCACCCTGGGAGACGTGACGACCCTGGTCACCGGCCCGTCGGGAACGGGCAAGGAGCTGGTGGCCCGTTCGATCGCCTGGTCGCGCTACATCCCCTTCGATCCGGACGCTGGGACATTCCGCGAGAGCTGGGCGGAGTCGTTCTTCCCCCTGAACCTGTCGGCGCTGTCGCCGACGCTGATCGAATCCGAGCTGTTCGGCCATCGGCGCGGCGCGTTCACGGGCGCGGTGGCGGACCATTCCGGCTGGCTGGAGGTCTGCCCGCCGCTGGGTACTGTCTTTCTCGATGAGATCGGCGAGGTCGAGCCCGCGATCCAGGTGAAGCTGCTGCGGGTGCTGGAGACGCGCACGTTCCAGCGTCTGGGGGAGAGCCAGACCCGGCGTTTCCAGGGCAAGGTGGTGGCCGCGACGAACCGCGACCTCGCCGCCGAGATGCGCGCCGGCCGCTTCCGGGACGACCTCTACTACCGCCTCTGCTCGGATTTGCTCGTCACCCCGTCCCTGAAGGAGCGGATCGCCGACTCGCCGCGGGAGCTGTCCGACCTCCTGCTCGCCCTGGTCGAGCGGGCCGTGGGAGACGATCTGGCTGAGGAGATCGCGCGGGAGGTGGAGACCTGGATCCGGGATCACATGGGGCTGGACTACTCGTGGCCCGGGAACGTGCGCGAGCTGGCGCAGTGCGTGAACAACGTCCTGATCCGCGGCGAGTACCACCCGGCGGGGAATGGCGGGGTCTCCGGCGTAAGGGAGCGGCTATCGGAGGAGTTCCTCTCCGGCGAGCTGACTGCGGATGAGGTCCTGAAGCGCTACTGCACGATCGTCTACGCTCAGGCGGGCAGTTACGAGGAGGCGGCGCGGCGTCTAGAGCTGGATCGGCGGACTGTAAAGAGTCGCGTGGACCCCGAGCTGCTCGCGCAGCTCCCTCAGTAGCTCGTCCCTGAGCCTCTCGGGGGCTTCCCCGAGTCGCTCGGGGCTCTCCCTGAGTCACTCGGGGACATCCCTGAGTCGCTCGGGGACATCCCCGAGTCACTCGGGGCGATCCCCGAGTCGCTCAAGGCCTTCCCTGAGTCGCTCGGGGCTTTCCCTGAGTCGCTCGGGGCTTTCCCTGAGTCGCTCGGGGCTTTCCCTGAGTCGCTCGGGGCTCTCCCTGAGTCGCTCGGGGCTCTCCCCGAGTCGCTCAAGGCCTTCCCCGAGTCGCTCAAGGCCTTCCCCGAGTCGCTCAAGGCCTTCCCTGAGTCGCTCAAGGCCTTCCCTGAGTCGCTCGGGGCTTTCCCCGAGTCACTCGGGTAGACCCCTGAGTCGCTCGGCGTAGACCCGGAGGCGTTGTCTCATGGGAAGGCTTAAGATCATAGTGATAGCTGCCATGACCTCAAACGTCCGCCGACCTGCCATCCTCCTGAGCGGGGGGCTTCTGACCCTCGCCGCCGGGACGCTCCTGGTAGGGAGACTGCTGGCCGCGTCCGTGCCGTCCTCGGTCGGACCCACTCCGCCGGGGTTCGAGGAGGTCCACATCCAGAGCGGCTCCGGGAGCATGCTGGCAGGATGGTTCCGGCCGGGGCAGCGCGGACGCGGCGTGATCGTCCTGATGCACTCGGTGCGGGAGAGCCGGCTGACCATGCTGGATCGGGCCGGATTCCTGTCGCGGGCCGGCTACTCGGTCCTGCTCTTTGATTTCCAGGCGCACGGGGAGAGTCCAGGGAAGCACCTCACCTTTGGCTGGCTGGAGAGCCGGGACGCCCGCGCCACCGTGCGCTACGCCCGATCGCGCTGTCCCGGGGAGGCCTTGGGCGTGATCGGAAGCTCGCTGGGCGGGGCCTCCGCGATCCTTGGCGAGGAGCCGCTCGGCGCCGACGCCGTCATCCTGGAAGCCGTCTACCCCGACGTGGAGGACGCGGTCCGGAATCGCCTCCGCATCTATCTGGGGCCGATGGGCAGTCCGCTCGCGCCCTTGCTGCTCCTCCAGTTCCGGCTATGGCTGGGGATATCACCCCAGGACCTGCGGCCCGTGGACCACATCCAGGACCTCGGTGCGCCCGTCCTGGTCATCGCGGGGACGAAGGACCGGCATACCACCCCGGCCGAAACCCGGCGGCTGTTCGCGGCGGCGAAAGAGCCCAAGGAGCTGTGGCTGATCGAGGGGGCCGCGCACGTGGACCTCTACCGCTTCGCGGGGCGCGAGTACGAGGAGAGGGTGCTCGGGTTTTGGGGGAGGACTCTGCGCTCAGCCGAGGATGTCGCCGACGTTCAGCTCGAGTTCCGGGAAGGCCAGGGGCGAGATCCGGTCGCCCTTCCGGAGCTTCCGGATGTCGCGGAAGCCGCTCGTTGAGGGCTCCCGGTAGATCTCTATCGTGCTCTTGATCAGGTCCACCAGCCAGAAATCGGGAACGCCGCTGCTGGCATAGAGGGGGATCTTCTTCCGGCGATCGAACCCGATGCTGGTGTCCGCAACCTCGATCAGGAGAAGGGCGTCCTCCGGGCTCGGATGGGAGCTTGCGTAAAAGTCGTCTCTCCACCGCAGCAGTGCTATGTCGGGCTGCGGCTCGGAGTGTTCGTTCATGTAGGCGGGATTCTGAGGCGCCAGGATGGCCTCGGCTCCCTTCAGCAGGTAGTTCAGACGGTTGACACACCCCGCATGCCGGCTCCCGATCGGCGCCATCCGGTAGATTTCCCCCTCGATCAGCTCGAACCGGCTATCCTCGGAGAGGATACCTGTTTCGGCCATCGAGTGGTACTCCGAGACGGTAAAAAGCTTCTTCAGGGGCTCTGCCATGGCACCTGGATTATAACGCGCTTCAGGCCTGCTCTGGCACCGGACGTACCCACGGATGTTCCGCGGCGACCGAGTTGACGAGGCGCTGGTCCGTCGTCCAGAGGTCGCATTGCAGCGATTCAGCCAAGGCGAGATAGAAGCTGTCGTATGCGGCGGCTCTGCTCAATCGCAGAGTCCATTCGAAGGCATCCGTAGCCTGCGCCGAGTCTGGAGGGCAGAGACGGATCGGCAGGCTATGAATCTTGTTCAGGGCCCAGCGGCCCTGCTCGGGAGTGATCTGTCCGTGGCGAACGGCCTTCGTCAGCGAGGATGTCGTTTCATAGGCCCACAAGTCCGGGGCCAAAAGCTCGAAGCGTTCTTCTTCAAGATGCTCCAGGAGGGCACGACAGGAAGTGCTCAGGGGATCGGGGAGAAAGGTCTTGAGGACCACGTTCGCATCAATAACCGCGACCCTCATTCGCCGCGCTGTTCCAGATCCTTGCGGCTTTGCTCCAGGAGATTGTCCACGTCCAGATCGTGCCCCAGCCTGGAACGGATCTCGTTTGCCAGCTGCTCGGCATCGGCGAGCCAGCTTTTCAAACGATTGCCGTGCGGAGGCTCAGGCGCTCGCTTCTGGAGGAGGGCCTGCTTCGGTTTGGCTTGGGCAGTTCGGACCGGATGACGTTTCATGACGATCTCCGGTTGTGAGTCTACGAGATCCGGGTCGCCGATTCAAGCACCTATCCCCCCACCGCCTCCGCAATCTCAATAGCATTCAAGGCCATGCCGCGGGTGAGGTTGTCCATCACGGCCCAGAACCAGAAACCTCCGGAGGCGTCCTCGCGGACGGCGCCGACGATGACCTTGTCGCTGGCGGCCGAGTCGATGGGACCGAGGTGGCCAGGGTCCTTCGCGAGCTCGATGTAGGGGTTGGCCTTGAGGGCCTTGTGGATCGCCTTTGGATTCGCGCTTCCCCCGAAACGGACGTAGAGGCTCGCGGCCAGGCCGTGGAAGATGCCTCCCTGGAGCACCTGCAACGGGATCGGCGGCGTCTCGGGCACGATCTTCTGCAGCAGCTCGGAGAGCGGCAGGGTCTCGGAGGCCGTGGGCAGCAGGTTGAACGAGAGCTGCGCGCCGTAGACCGACGTGGCTTTGCGGCCGATCATGGCCACGATCTCCCGCGTCTGCTCGAACAGCTCCTGGACGCCGGCGTCTCCCTGCACCGAGGCCGGCTGGATCAGCGTGGCCACCATGTCCACGGGCTGGAAGGCGCGCAGCGGGGCGATCACGTGGGCGAGCAGCACCAGTGCCGGGTGCGGCGAAAGCAGGCGCGTTCCCCCGCGCACGGCATCGGAGTTCACCCCGGCCACCACCGGCTCTCCGTCGGCGGGAGTCGCGTCGGGAGAGAGCACCACGACGATCGCGCCGGGAGGCACGTCGGTGAAGAGCGGACGGTTCTTCTCGATGGGACCGCAGAAGTAGACGGTCGAGACGTTCTTCAGGCTCTCGGGCTCGTAGTGCTGCACGAGAGCCGCGGCGCCCAGCACCTCGGTCAGGGTGCCGGCCTCCTCGGGATCGGTGCTGAGCAGGCGGACCTCCCGCCACTCCTTCATACGGCCTTCAAGGCCCTCGCGCAGCTCCTTGCCGACCAAGCTCGCGGGGTGAAGGATCGCGATTGTGCTCATTCAGAGGCTCATCGGCGAAGCGGGGGCAGGTCGTCCCGGTCGGCCGGCTCCACGTGGATCTCGGGAGGACCCTCGGGCGGCTGCTGCCGGCCGCGTCCGCGGACTTGGCCGAACAGCCAGAGTGCCGGTCCGGAGAGGGTGTAGGCGACCGCCAGGATCAGGAAGAAGGCGTAGGGCTGGTAGTAGATGACCAGGAGCAGCGCCGCGATGGGCACGGCTACCCGGTAGCTCATCCGCTGCCGCGGGTCGAATCCCTTGACGCTGCGGTAGCGGAAGGTCGAGACCATGAGCAGGCCGACCAGCAGCAGCGAGACGGCCACCAGCGCGATCATCCAGGACTTCCACTCCCGGTCGGGAGCGTAGAAGAGGAGCGAGCAGATCGTGCCGGCCGCGGCCGGCGTGGGCAGGCCCACGAACCAGCGCTTGTCCACCACCTTGTGCTGCACGTTGAAGCGGGCGAGCCGGGTCGCGGTGCAGATCATGAAGAACGCGGACAGCAGCCAGGCGTCGCGGTGGAGCTCGTCGAGCCCCCAGAGCCAGGTCAGGATGGCGGGCACGGCGCCGAAGGTGATCACGTCGGCGAGCGAGTCGTACTCCTTGCCGAAGTCGCTTTCGGTGTTGGTCACCCGGGCGATGAGGCCGTCGAACGTGTCCACGATGGCGGCGACGAAGACCAGGATCGCCGCCAGCCGGAACTGCCCCCGCAGCCCGCAGATCACGGCGTAGAAGCCAAGCAGCATGTTGCCGACCGTGAACAGGCTCGGCAGCAGGTAAGCGCCCCGTTGCAGCCTCTGGGAGACGGCGGGCCTCTGCGGGCGGCTGTGGGGAACGTCCTGGATCATTTGGCTGGTTCCCCCGGGGGGAGCGCCATCGGCGTTGCACCGTTCTTCACTCGGTCCCCCTTCTTCACCTTCAGCTCGTAGCTCTCCGGCACCAGGAGATCGACCCGCGAGCTGAACTTGATCAGCCCCATCGGCTGACCACGGTGCACGTGATCTCCTTCTTTCAAATAACAGACCACCCGCCGAGCAAGCAGGCCGGCGATCTGCCGGACCCCGATCGTGTCGCCGTTCTGGCGGCGGATCACGGTGAGGTGCTTTTCGTTGACGTCACCCGCATCCTCGCGGAAGGCCGCGACCTTTTTACCGACGGCATAGAGAGAGGAGATCACCTCGCCCGCGGCCGGGACTTTCTGCACGTGGACGTCGAACACGGAGAGGAAGGTGACGATCCTGTGGTATCTGCCGGGGCCGATCTGTGGGTCTTCGATGGTGTCGATGCGGGTGATCAGGCCGTCGGCCGCGGCCAGGATGGCCCCGACCTCGCCCTCGTAGCCGCGGGTCGGGTCGCGGAAGAAGAGGAGGACGAGGAGGCCGACGACGAGAGCCGCGAGGGCCCAGCCCGGTTGGTCGAACCAGTAGAGGATTGCCGCTCCGAAGACGAACGGCAGGACGAAGGGCCAAGCCTCTTTGGCGAACGTCATCGGCGCTCCGGATCCCCCGTCAGGCGGAGACCCGGCTCTCCCGGTGGGTGCGCAGGATGGCCTCCATGTGGTCCTTCAGCACCAGCTTGTGCAGCTTGATGCGCTTCTCCTCGGCCTCGTCGTCTTCGGAGAGGAGGGACTTCTGTTGGATGTCGTGAAGCCGCCGCTCGTACTCCTGGTGCTCTTCGAACAGGCGGCGGAACTCGCCATCGGTTTGAATCAACTCCTCCTTCAGCTCGTCGCGGTTGGGCATGGCAATAGCCTCCTTGACTGCAGAAATGTGGGGATGTGGTGAAGCGGACGGAGCGGGGGGTGTTTGACGTGTCGTCATGCCGGGTCGATTCGAGGATAGCACAGGCAGGACCGACAGGCTCCCTCTCCCCCGGCACGGGGGAGAGGGCTGGGGAGAGGGGGGATGGGATCAAATTGCCAGCGAGTAGATGGCGGCGTCGGTGCCGTCCCGGTAGTAGCTCTTGCGGCGGCCGGCGCGCACGAAGCCGAGGGCCTGGTAGAAGGCGATCGCCCCTTCGTTGTCCATGCGGACTTCCAGGTGGCAGGAGTCGATCTTCCCTTCTTCCCGCAGCCTCTGGAGGCCGTGCTCGACGAGGGTCCGGGCCACGCCGCGCCGTTGTTCCGCCGGATCGACCGCGAGGCGCAGCAGTTCGGACTCGCCGCCGCCGTGGCGGAAGGCCACGTACCCCGAGGGGGGGCCGTCGTCCCAGCTCGCCACCAGCAGGAATCCCCGCGGGTGGCCGAATTCGTAGGCGAGGAGGTCGAAGGGCCAGGGATCGACGAAAGCGGCATCTTCCAGCCAGGCAATGCGCGGCAAGTCCTCCGCGCTGGCCTGGCGGATGGAGAGGACAGGCTTCAGGGCTTGCATCCCCCTGATCTTATGACAGGTTGCGCGGACGGGGCTGTGTAATCGAGGGCGGACGCGAGTAGAGGGGATGGATCAGGAGGTCGGAATTCCAAACCGGGATCAATCGAAGCGCAGTGGCGGCCAGTGGTTCCCCCTCGATCAGCCGGATCTCGGGAGGCGTCTCCAGCCGCGAAATCCCGAAGCCGGTAATCGCCGTGATCCCGGGGACGAAAGAGGTGAGGCTGTTGCCGTGGACCAGCTCCATCCCGCTCAGCGGCTCGTCTCCCCGGAACGCCTGGGCGCTCCACTCGCCCCGGAGGGCATCCACCGCGGCGACGATCGTGCCCGGCTCGGCCGCCCGGGCGGCCAGAACCCGCAGGGTGGAGATGGCCGTGGCTGGTACCCCCAATGCCTGGTGCAGCCCCAGGGCCGTGGCCAGGCCGATGCGCAGGCCGGTGAAGCTCCCCGGTCCCTGGAGGGCCAGCACGCCTCCGAGGTCTGCCGGCTTCGCACCGGCTTCGGCGAGCACCTCGGCGATCATTTCCAGGAGGCGGCCCGAGGAGCGGTCGATTTCCACGGAGCGCTCGGCGAGCAGCTCGCTACCCCGGCCCAGGGCCACGCTGACTTGAGGGGAGCCGGTGTCGAGGGCTAGGAGGAGGGGGGGGGCCATGGTGGGGGAGTATATGGGCCGGCCGTGTCAAGCGGGCCGGCCTGGGGTTGAAACCCCAGGCTAGAAAAGTACAACCTCCTCCGGAGGCTGGCCTTCGGCCTCCTCGCCCCCGGAGGGGGAGATACTCTTCTAGCCTGGGGTTTCAACCCCAGGCGTCTCGCCGGGCCTGTCTCGCCGGGCCTGTCTCGCGCCAGGCCTCCGGATATACTCCCTTTCCATGTCGTCCGCCCCCGCCACCCCGAGCCTCTCCCTGGGCTCTCTTACCCCCATGCTCCGCCAGTATCTGGAGATCAAGGCGGAGCATCCCGACACCATCCTCCTGTATCGCATGGGCGACTTCTTCGAGATGTTTTTCGACGACGCCCGCCAGGCCGCGCCCATCCTGGAAGTGCAGCTCACGGCGCGCAACCGGGGCAGCGAGAACGAGGCGCCGATGTGCGGCGTCCCCCATCACGCCCTGGATGTCTACCTGGCCAAGCTGCTCGCCGCCGGGCTCAAGGTCGCGATCTGCGACCAGGTCGAGGACCCCGCTCAGGCCAAGGGGCTCGTCCGCCGTGAGGTCACCCGCGTCGTCACCCCGGGGACGATCAGCGATCCCGGCCTCCTGGATGGCAAAGAGGAGAACCTCCTCGCCGGATTGACGTGGGATGGGCAGGGCGGGGCGGGCGCCTTTCTCGATCTTTCGACCGGGACGTTCTTCGTCCGGCGGTGGGGGAGCGCCGAGGAGGGAGTGGACGATCTCGCTCTCTTGCGGCCCCGCGAGGTGCTCTTCCACTCGGACCGGGGGGAGGAGGGTTTTCCCATCGCCATCCGCGAGTGGGCCGAGCGCGAGTGCCCTTGCCGCACCCCCTTGGCCGGCGACCGTCTGTACGACCCGCGCCGGGCCGAGGACCTGCTCATGCGCCAGTTCCAGGTGGGCACCCTGCGCGGCTTCGGCCTCGTCGAGGGGGAGCTCGCCGTCCGCGCCGCGGCAGCAGCCCTCGCGTATGCCCAGGAGACCCAGAAGAGCCTGCTTTCCCATGTGCGCGGCATCGCCGTCCGCGAGGCCCGGGACCGCCTGGTCCTCGACGCCGCCACCCTCGCCAACCTGGAGGTCTTCCGGCCGCAGCGCCAGGAGCTGGCGGCCGGCAAGCGGCGCACGACCCTCCTCTCGGTCCTCGACCGCACCGCGACCCCTCCGGGCGGCCGGACGATCCGCGAGTGGCTGCGCAGGCCGTTGGTCGACCCCGAGGCCATCGCCGAGCGTCACCGGGCCGTGGGTGAGCTGGTGGGCGACAACCCGCGGCGGGAGCGGCTGCGCGACCGCCTGTCCCGGGTGGGCGACCCGGAGCGCATCCTGGCCCGCGCCGTCCTCGGCACCCTCACCCCCCGCGAGGCGGGAGCCCTGCGCGACGGATTGGCCGAGGTGCCGGCGATCCTCGGAGAGCTGGCGGACGCTCAGTCTGCTCTCCTTGCCCAGATCGCCTCGACCGATCCTCTCTCAGCCCTCTACGCCGAGCTGGCCCGCGTCCTGGAAGAGGCGCCGGCGCACAATCTTCAGGAGGGAGGGGTGATCGCGTCCGGGGTCGATGCCGAGCTGGACAAGTACCGTTCGCTCGCCCGGGACAGCAAGCGGCACATCCTGGCCCTGGAGCTGCGCGAGCGGGAGCGCACCGGGATCTCGTCGCTCAAGATCCGCTACAACAAGGTCTTCGGCTACTACCTGGAGATCACCAAGGCCAACCAGTTGCGGGTGCCGCCGGATTACATCCGCAAGCAGACCCTGGTCAATGCGGAGCGCTATGTCACGCCGGAGATCAAGGAGCTGGAGGAGCAGATCCTCTCCGCCGAGGAGCGCCAGATCCATCTGGAGGGGGAGTACTTCCGCAAGCTCACCGCCGTGATCGCCCTGGAAGCACCGGGCCTGACGGCGCTCGCCTCCGCCCTGGGCACGCTCGACGTCCTGGCCTCGTTCGCCGAGGCCGCGGCCCGCCACCGCTACGTGCGGCCGGTCATGGGACCGCCGGGAAGCCGGATCTGCATCCGCGAGGGCCGCCATCCGGTCGTCGAGCTGGCGAGCCGCGACGCTTTCATCCCCAATGACGCCGAATTGGATAACGAGCACTCGGGGATCGTCCTCCTCACCGGGCCGAACATGGGGGGCAAGTCCACCTATCTGCGCCAGGTGGCGCTGATCGTCCTCATGGCCCAGGCCGGCAGCTTCGTGCCTGCCGAGCAGGCCGAGATCGGGGTCACGGACCGGATCTTCACCCGCGTCGGCGCCTCGGACGACCTGGCCCGCGGCGAGTCAACCTTCATGGTGGAGATGATCGAGACCGCGAACATCCTGCGCCATGCCACGGACCGCAGCCTCGTCATCCTGGACGAGGTGGGCCGGGGAACAGCCACCTTCGACGGGCTTTCGCTCGCCTGGGCGATCGTCGAGTACCTGCACGAGCACCGGAAGCCCAAGACCCTCTTTGCCACCCACTACCACGAGCTGACCGAGCTGTCGGCCCTGCTGCCGCGGGTGGTCAACCGCACCATGGCAGTCAAGGAGTGGGACGAGCGGATCGTCTTTCTGCGCCGGGTGGTGCCCGGGGCGGCGGACAAGTCCTACGGCCTGCACGTGGCGCGGCTGGCCGGATTGCCTGTCCAGGTGATCGAGCGGGCGGGGGAGATCCTCGGCAACCTGGAGGCCCATGAATACGATCCCTCGGGCAAGCCGCGCCTCGCCAAAGGGAACGCGCCCGAGAGCGATCAGCCCGCGCAGCTCACCCTGTTCGCGCCGCCCGAACAGGTCGTTGCGTCTATCCTCAAAGACTTGGATGTGGAGCGCTTGACGCCCATAGCAGCATTGAACCTCCTCCATAGTCTAAAATCACGGCTCGCCTGACCGAGCATGGGGCACGAGGGGGGCCCCGATCCATCATGAGCGCTGCCGAGCATGTCTTCGTAGGAATCCCCGGGACCGAGCTGGATTCGGCCTCGGCCGCGCTGCTCGCCGAGCACCAGCCCGGCGGGATCGTCCTGTTCAAGCGCAACATCCAGGCCGTCGAGCAGCTCGGGGAGCTGGTGCGCGCCATCCGTGCCGTCCTCCCTGACGCGGTCCTGGCCATCGATGCCGAGGGGGGGAAGGTGGACCGCCTCAAGGACATCGTCGGGCCGGCCCCGTCCGCGGAGCTGCTGCGCCGGAGGCCGACGAGCCTGTCGCTCCAGGCCGGGCTCTGGGTCGCCCAGTCGCTGCGCCTCTTCGACCTGGACGTCGACTTTGCGCCGGTGGTGGACCTCGACCGCAACGAGACCAACAATGCCCTCGACGGCCGCTACCTGGGGGCCACCCCGGCCGAGATCATCCCGCGCGCCCGGGCGTTCCTGCGGGGCCTGCACATGGGTGGGGCGGGCGGTTCTCTCAAGCACTTCCCCGGGCTGGGCGGAGCGGCCGCGGACACCCACTTCAAGCTCGCCTGCGTCTATCTCCCCTCCGTCGTCCTGCAGGCGGACCTCGACCCCTTCGACGCCCTGGCGCGGCTCGCGGGCTCGGTCATGGTGAGCCATGCCATCTATCCCGCCTACGACGCCGAGCAGCGGCCCGCGACGCTGTCGCCGCCGATCATCGGCGGCGTGCTCCGCGGCCGTCTCCAGTTCGACGGCCTCTGCTTCAGCGACGACCTGGAGATGAAGGCGCTGGACGACTGGGGGGACCTGGCCGAGCGCTCGGTCCTGGCCTTCGCGGCGGGCTGCGACGTGCTCCTCCTCTGCCACACGCTGGAGGCGCTGCCCGACGTGGTGGCGCGTCTGGAAGACCCGCAGCTCGAAGAGCGGCGCGTCCAGGCCCGCCGCCGTCTGGAGGTCTACCGCCAGCGTCTGCGCACCCTGCGCTCCGCCCGCGACTACATCAACCTCATGCGCGAGGGCAAGCAGGGCGAGCGCCTGGAGAACGTGCGGCAGGCGTTCGAGCAGATGCAGGCGCCGGTGGCCGAGGCGTAACCCTCACCCGACCCGCGGCTCGGACCGCTCAACCGGCGAGAACATCAGCTCAACCCACGGCTTGAAACACAAGACCCGCGGGGTCCGAGGCTCAGCCCGGCGGTTGAAACGTTGGGCCCGCGGGTTGAGAAGCAAAACCCGCCAGATTTTTGTTTCAACCCGCGGGTTTTTGAATCAAACCCGCGGGTTGAAACACAACACCCGGGAGCCGGATCGTTCAACCCGGCGTGTCTGCCTCCCCACCCACGGGTTTTGTGTCTCGACCCACGGGTCGGGAGACCCCCGCCGCGGGTTTTGTGTATCAATTCGCTTCCGGAGACGCTCTGCTCCGTTGACCTCCCCCCCTCCCGGGTGCTACACCTAGCCCTTCGATCTTCGAGGAGGCCCCATGCCTGAGACCGTGTTCGAAGTGCTGGAACGGAGGGCCGGCGCGCACGCCGACCGTCCGGCGATGCGGGTGAAGCGCGACGGCCGCTGGCAGGCCACCACCTGGAAGGAGTACCGCGACCAGTCGAGGCTCGTCGCCCGCGGCTTCCTGCGTCTCGGTCTTCAGGCGCGCGAGGGCGTGGTGATCATGGGCTACAACCGGCCCGAGTGGTTCCTCGCCGACATGGGGGCCATCATGGCCGGCGCGCTGCCCGCGGGCATCTACGTCACCAGTACCCCCGAGCAGTGCCAGTACATCTCGGAGCACGCCGGGGCCACGGTGGCCGTGCTGGAGAACACGCGCTACCTGGAGGCCTTCCTCTCCATCCGCGACCGGCTGCCAGCCCTCAAGGCCATCGTCCTCATGGAAGGCGAGCACGAAGGGACCACCTCCTGGAAGCAGCTCCTGGAGCTCGCGAAGGAGGTGCCCGAGAGCGATCTGCAGGTCCGCCTGGACGCCCAGAAGCCCGAGGACGTCTGCACCCTGATCTATACCTCCGGCACCACCGGTCCGCCCAAGGCGGTCATGCTGACCCACCACAACGTCACCTGGACGGCCCGGCGTGTCGCCGAAGCGTATGGCGTCAATCCGGAAGACGACCTGATCAGCTACCTGCCGCTCAGCCACATCGCCGAGCAGGTGGTCTCCCTCCACTCGCCGATGGCGATGGGGGGCTGCTCCTGGTTCGCGGAGAGCCTGGAGAAGCTGGGCGAGAACCTGCGGGAGGTGCGGCCGCACTTCTTCTTCGCCGTGCCGCGGGTGTGGGAGAAGATGCAGGCCGCGATCATGGCCGCGGGGGCGGCGAACCCGCCGCTCAAGAAGAAGATCTCGGCCTGGGCGCGCGGCGTGGGTCTCGCGGGCGGGGAGGCCGAGCAGGCCGGGCGCGGCAAGCCGTTCCTCTACGGGCTCGCCCACAAGCTGGTCTTCTCCAAGGTGCGCGAGCGGCTGGGGCTCGACCGGGCCCGCGTCTGCTCGACCTCGACCGCGCCGATCTCCGTGGAGACGCTGCGCTTCTTCAGCAGCCTCGGCATCCCGATCCTGGAGGTCTACGGGATGAGCGAGTGCACCGGTCCGGCGACCTTCTCCTACCCGGGCCGCTACCGCCTGGGCAAGGTGGGCCTCGCCATCGAGGGCACCGAGATCAAGACCGCCGAGGACGGCGAGGTCATGATGCGCGGCCCCCACATCTTCCCGGGTTATTACAAGAACGAGGCGGCCACCCAGGAGACGGTGGATAGCGATGGCTGGCTCCACTCGGGCGACATCGGCGAGGTCGACAAGGAGGGTTTCCTCAGGATCACCGACCGCAAGAAGGAGTTGTTGATCACCTCGGGCGGCAAGAACATCGGCCCCCAGAACCTGGAGAGCAAGCTCAAGCAGATCCCGGTCGTTTCGCAGGCGGTTGTGCTCGGGGACCGCCGCAACTACCTGGCGGCCCTGGTCACGCTCGATCCGCTGCGGGCCGCGGCCGAAGGGGAAGCCGCCGGCAGCCCCATGCGCGAGCCGAAGGACCTGGCCAAGTGCGCCATCTTCCACCAGCACCTGGAGAAGCAGGTGGAAGAGGTCAACAAGACCCTGGCGCGCTACGAGACCATCAAGCGCTTCATCATCCTCCCCGAAGAGCTGAGCATCGAGGGGGGCGAGCTCACCCCCACGATGAAGCTCAAGCGGCGGGTGATCTACGAGAAGTACGCGAACGAGATCGAGCGGCTGTACGCCTAGAAGGCGTCCGTATCCGCGAAGCTCGCCATGTGCCCCAAGGGGTTGTGGTAGACCTTCTGCTTGCCTGTCTCCGTGTCGGTCACCGTCAGGGTGAACTCCACGCTGGTCAGCGACGCGACGAACACCCAGAACTTGCCGTTGCTGCCGCGGCCGTCCAGCACCTTGGCCACCAGCTCCACGTTGCCCGAGTCGAAGAACCAGAACCCCCCGGTCTCATTCGTCAGAGGGAGCGTCTGGCCGACGCCGTTGTTGCCCTCGAAGTCCGTCCAGGCGACTTCGACCTGGAAGCGCCCCCCCTGAAGGCAGAGCTTCGCCGGCCCCGGCTCGCACTCTTCCGGCTCGTAGAGTGCGAGGATGCCGCGGTTGTCCGTGGCCACGTAGAGCCGCTCGGGGTCTTGCGGATCGAGGAAGATCTCGCCGAAGGAGAGCCCCGCGTTCTGTATCACGGGGATCCAGTTGGCGCCGCCGTCCGTGCTCGTATAGACGCCCTGTCCGGACAGGGCCGCGTAGAGCGTTTCCGGAGAGCCGGGAGCGATAGCCAGGGAGGCCACGTGGAGGAGAGTGTTGACCTTCTGCCAGGTGCTCCCGCTGTCCGTCGAGCGCAGAATCGTGCCATCGAGGAGGACGGTGTAGACGGTCTTCGGGTCCGACGGGCTGACGGCCAGGCTGACAGGGCTCTGGTCGGCGTGGATCACGGCCTGCCAGGTCTGGCCCGCGTCCGTGCTCCGGAACATCTGGGGCAGGTTGGCTCCTGACGTGCCGATTGCATAAACAACACCGGGCGCGATCACGATCTGCTCGGGCTGGACGTCCGGGAACGATGGGCTTCGAATCCAGGTCTCGCCGGCATCCGTGCTCTTGTGGAACCCGTTGTAGCCGGCGCCGCCGTAAAAGACGGAGGGGTTGGCCGGATCGATCTCGAACTCGACCTCGATGCCGCCGCCGGGAGACGTGCCGTGCTGGGTCCAGGTGTCGCCGCCGTCGGTGCTCTTGAAGAGCGGCACATCGAGGTTGGCCGCGGCATAGACGGTCGACGAATCCACGGGATCGATCTCCACGTCCCAGATCAGCGCGTCTGCAAGCACGGGCAGCGTAGTCCAGTGGAGCCCCCTGTCCCGGCTGCGGACGAGTTCCAGGCCGCTGGCGGCGAAGAGCGTGCCTGGATCGTGCGGGTCGATGGCCAGCGACCGGATACCCACGGAGGAGATGCCGTTGCTGCTGAACGACCAGTGCGCCCCGGCGTCGCTGGTTTTGAACACGCCGCCCAGGTGAGAGGAGATGCTGGCCGTTCCGGCCCAGACGGTGGCGGGATGAGCCGGATCGATCGCCAGCGCCTGGACGTCGGGATCGCTCAACCCCTCGCTGACGCTCACCCAGGTCTGGCCCCGGTCATCGCTCCGGAATACCCCGAAAAAGGTGCCGGCGTAGACGGTCCCGGGCAGGGTGGGGTGCGCGGCCAGGCAGACCGGGAAGCCTGTCAAGCCCTGCGTGGGACGGAGCCACGTGGCCCCGGAGTCGAAGCTCCGGGCTACGCCGCTGATCGTTGCGGCGTAGACGATCTTCGGGTCAGCCGGGGAGACGGCAATGTCTGATAGCACGGACAGGGGCACGCGTATGTCGCTGAAGTGGGTCCAGTGGGCACCGCCGTCGTTGCTCCGGTAGAGCCCTCCGGAGAGGAGGCCGGCATAGATCCTCTGCGGCCGGGACGGATCGATATCCAGGGAGAGGACGATTCGCTCTTGCGGCAATCCCTCGTTGAGCGGCTTCCAGACGCCATCGCCCTTGTTGCTCCGGAACACGCCATTCGTGGTGGCCGCATAGACCGCGCCGGAGGGCGTGACCACCAGGGAGTGCCCGCTCGGCCGCGGGTGAGGCTTTACGGGCAAGCCCCCTCCAATATCGATCCAGTGCGCGCCACCGTCGATGCTCTTGTGGACACCACCCTGGTCCAGACCGGCGTAAACGATGGCGGGATGGGCGGGGTCGACAGCGATGCTCAGCACGCTCCCGAGCGGCCCATCGCCGGGGAACCAGGTGGCGCCGCCGTCGACGCTCTTGAACACGCCGGTCCGAGTGCCGGCGTAGAGGACGTTGGAGCTTCCCGGCTGCAGAACGAGGGCGTTGACCGGACCGCCATGGGGCCCGGCCCAGGTAAATGCCGTCGCGGCGGCCGGCGAGGCCTGGCCGAGGATCAGGAAGGGAAGGGCGAGCAGGCAGACGGCGAAGGACCGGCGGACGTGAGCTGGCATGGGAGCGTCTCCTGACAGAGAGATAGAGGCCATCGTGTGTCTCCGCAAAGATATACGGTCGAGCGGCGGCGAGCATCGCCCGGCCTCCCTCACGGCTCGTGCAGGAGCTTGGGGCCTAGAACGGATGGAGGTAGGCGAGAGCCTCGGGCATGCGCGGCGCGTTCCACAGCGCGGCGGTCAAGCCGATGACCCCGAGGAGGCCCAGGCAGAGGCCGAAGACGGCCAGGCCCTTGGTGAGAGTGAGAGCGCCGCGGGAGCGCCGGAGGGCCTGGATGCCGAAGAAGACTCCCAGCAGTGAGCCGACGCCCCAGAGGGCGAGGACTGCCCAGACGGCGCTGTAGCGCGCGTAGCGGAGGGCGACCGCCCGAGCCTCTGCCTCCTCGGCGGTATCTTCTTCGAGATCCTCGAGCTCGGCCGGGCCGAAAGCTTCGCGGAGGAGCGTGTTGGCGCGCAGGGCGTCCGAGGCAGCGACCTGGATCTGCGGTGGACCGGTCGCGACATTGACGCCGCCGATCTGGCCGCCGCCCACCAGGTGCTGGACTCCGGCGTTGCGGACGGCGAAAGGCACGCCGGCCTCGCGCAGCACGGACTCGGCGAGCGCCTGCGCGTGGGCTTCCTCGACCACCAACACCGTGACCATCTCCCCGGACGACGGCGGTTCTTGGCTCATGATTGCCTCCAGTGAGGCAAGGCTATCAGAACGGGATGTCGTCGTCCTCGATGTCCGCGCCGCCGCCACCACCGCCGCCGCCGTAGCTCCCCTCGTCATAGGTGGGGCCGGCCTGGGCGGCCTGGCGGTCGGAGCCTTCGAAGTCGCCGCCGCGCTGGCCGAGCATCTGGAAGTTGTCGCAGACGATCTCGGTGCGGTACTTCTTCTCGCCGCTGTTGCGGTCTTCCCAGGAGCGTGTCTGGATGCGGCCCTCGACGCAGACCTGCTTGCCCTTCTGCAGGTACTGGCCGGCGATCTCCGCCTGTTTGCCGAAGCAGACGATCTGATGCCACTCGGTCTGCTCCTGCTTCTGCCCGTTCTTGTCGCGCCAGCGCCGGCTCGTGGCCATCGTCCAGGTCGCGACCGGCTGCCCCGAAGGCAGAGACCGCACCTCGGGGTCCTTGCCGAGGTTGCCGATCAGGATGACTTTGTTCAACATGCTCCGAATCCTCCCCGATTTTGACCGGCTACGCTATCACACGCCGGCCCGACGGGGAGGTCCGCAAGGCGGAGAAAAAGGGGCGGGAAGATGCGACTGGTCATTCAGAGAGTCAGCTCGGCGGCGGTGCGGGTCGAAGGAGAAATTGTTGGGAAGATCGGCAGGGGCCTGCTGATCCTCGCGGGCGTGGAGCGGGGGGATGGGATCGAGAAAGTCCGGGCCGCCGCGGACAAGCTGGCCGGCCTGCGGGTGTTCGAGGACGAGGCCGGGAAGATGAACCTCGACACGGCGGCGGCCGGAGGGGCCTTCCTGGTGGTCTCCCAGTTCACCCTGGCGGGATCGCTCGCCCGCGGGCGAAGGCCGTCCTTCGACAACGCCGCGCCTCCCGAAGAGGCCGCTCCGCTCGTCGAAAAGCTGGTGGAAGAGCTCCGCGGACGAGGATTCCGCGTCGAGACGGGACGCTTTCGCGCCTACATGGAGGTGTCGTTGGTCAACGACGGGCCGGTGACCTTCGTCGTGGACTTCTGAACCCATTCCCCGGATGGCCTTGGCGCTTCAACCCCCCCCACCTGGGCGAGCCCCCGGGGCATGAAGGAGAGGATGAGGATCACGAGGGCCGTGGCGGCCAGGATCTTGCGCCCCCGGGTGAGCGGCACGGTCTCGTTCTGGAGCCGGGGATGGAAGATGCCGAACACCAGCGACAGCACGCACCAGACCCACCATCCCGGCCACAGGAAACCGGCCGCCGCGAGCCCGATCCAGACCAGCGGGGCCAGCCGCCGCTGCCAGCGCCGGGACACGGAGTACAGGATGTGCCCGCCGTCGAGCTGCCCGAGGGGGATGAGGTTGATCGAGGTGGCCAGGAGCCCGAACCAGGCCGCCAGGGCGAAGGGGTGGAGGTTCAGGACCATCCCATCCCCCAGAGGTCCGTGGAAGAGCCGGGACACAAGGCCGATGGCCAGGCTCTTTCCGGGCAGAAAAATGATCTCGCCCGGACGGAGCTGCAGTTGCGCGGGCGCGGAATGGGCGACGCCGTAGAACAGGAACGGGATCAGCATCACGAAGCCGGCGATCGGGCCGGCGACGCCCACGTCGAACAGCTCCCGGCGGTCGCGCAAAGGAGCGCGGATGCGGATGAACGCGCCGAGCGTCCCCAGCATGGTCGGGAGGGGGATGAAGTAGGGCAGCGTCGCGGGCAGGCGGTAGCGCCGGCAGGCCACATAGTGCCCCAGCTCATGAGCCAGCAGGATCAGCAGGGCTGGAACTGAAAAAGAGAGGCCGAGCCTGAGCATCTCGGGATCGGTCCAGACGGCCGCCGCCAGCGTGGGGGTCAGAAATGGCTCGTGGGGAGTGAGGACGTCGGTCCGGGTCATCGCCCAGAAGACCGGCCCGAGCGTCGTCGTGCAGAGGAAGGTCAGCGCGAAGAGAATGATCGCCAGGAACCAGCGCGGCTGGTGGGGCGGCGGCGGAGGCGTCCAGGATACGTAGCCGTGCGAGGGCAGCAGCTCGGGCACCAGCACCGGGCCGGGAGGCCGGGGTCCGCCTGTCTCAGAGATTCTTCAGATCCTTGCCGGGCTTGAAGCGGACCGTCTTGCCGGGGGAGATCGCCACCTCGACGCCGGTCTTGGGGTTGCGCCCCACGCCCTTCTTGCGGTCGCGCACTTGAAAGACGCCGAAGCCGCGGAGCTCGATGCGCTTGCCGTCGCAGAGCGCGTCCTTCATGGCGTCGATGATGGTATCCACGGCCTGGGCTGCTTTCACCCGGGGAACGTCCGTGATCTCCGCAACGCGGTCTACGATGTCCGACTTGATCATGAGTGCTCCGAGGCGGCGCAGAGTCTAACAATGGGTCCTGCAGGTGTCAACGAAACAAAACCTTTCACGACTTCGCCTCGGCGCGTTTCCTGTGCAGGATACAACGCTCCAGGGCCGCGCCGGTCGCGGCGGCGAGGCGCTGCAGGTGGGGGAGGTCCATGCCGCCCAGCCCGCCGGCACCGCTGCCCCCCTTGCCCGCCTTGAGCCCGCCGTCCGCGTAGACCACGGCCACCACGCGGTCGTTGATGCGCACCGGCAGCGCCACGGCATCCTTGGGCAGCTCGCCGCCCCAGGCGCGGGCCAGCTCCCGGTGAGCCGGCATCGGCGGCAGGGGACCGATGTGGATGCTGCTCCCATTGCGCAGGTTCAGGAACAGCGACGGCTGGTCGAGGCTGACGGAGAACTTCTGGAAGATCGGGAGGTCGAGCTCGCCCTGACCCATCCAGGCGGAGACCTTGTCCTTGCCGATCTGAAACAGGGCCGCGCGGCGATAGTTGCGGGCGAGGAAGCTCAGCGCGATCCGCGCCACCTCCTCGCGGTCATGGGTACGCGTGAACGCCGCATCCACCTCGTCGATCGAGGCCAGCGTGGGGAGGGATGGCGGCATGGCCGGCCGAGCCGGCCCAGCCGGCGGAGAGACCACCGGTGAGGGTGCCGGTGGGGCAGCGGCCGGCTCGGCCGGTACGGGCCTGGAAAGGTTGCCCAGCGCGCTGCGCTCCTCCTCGGTCATCGAGACGGTCTGGATCGACGGCCGCCGGGGCGCCGGGGCCGGCGGGGCCTGGGCCCTCGTCGCAGCCGGAGGCGCAACCGGAGGCGCTGGACGCTGGGCCGCCGACCGGGCCATCGGAGGCAGCCGGGACAGCTCGTCCTCGGCTTTCGGCGGCTCGGGCTGCTTGTCGCGCTCCCAGAAGTAGCGGGCGCGGTTCAGGCGCTCCGCCAGCATGCTGAACCGCGAAGAGGCCTCCTCGCGGTAGTAGCGCTCCAGCGCCTCCACGATCCGCAACTCGTGGGCCACGTGGACCATGACCCGCTTGCCCGAGGCAAAGGCGATCTCGTCCTGGAGGGCGAGGTTGCGCGGCTCGAGCATGGCCACGTCCAGGCGGGTGCCCACGACCCGGAAGGGGATGGTGCGGCAGCGGCGGGCGAGCTTGTCCGGGAGCAGGGCGATTACCTCGTCTGGGATGCCGCGCAGATCGTCCAGGCTGACCGTGGGCACGCCGTGCTGCTCCGAAAGGCCCTTGAGGAGGTTGTCCTCGGTGATGGAGTCCATCTCGATGAGGCAGGTACCCAGGCGGCCGCCGACCACCTGCTGGGTCGTCAAGGCGCGGTTGAGCTGCTGGACCGTGATCCAGCCGCGTGCCACGAGGAGCTGTCCGAGCTTGCCCATGCGTAAAAGCCTGCGCTATCCTCTCTTCGCCCTCTTCGGCCCGCTTGCTTCTAACCTATTCATCTTAGGCAACTTAACTGATAAGGCGTCATTATAGAGGCGCCCCGGCGGCCTTGTAAAGCGCCTCGCGCCGCTGATATCCTGCGTGCTGTGAAAGGTTTCCCTACCGCGCTCGCGATCGCCCTGCTGTCCTGCCATGCCTTGGCTGCGCAAATCCCGCAGCCGGTGAGCCCTCCTCCGCCCGCTGCGCTGTCAGAGCCTCAATCGACGGCAGCATATCAGTTTGCCCTGGCCAAGCTCCTGTCGGTGGAGGGCTCTCTGCCCGAGGCGCTCACCGCCTACCAGGAGGCGGAGCGGCTGGCTCCCGACTCGCCCTACGTGCGGCTGGAGCACGGCCAGCTGCTGGCGCGCCTGGCCCAGTACTCGCGCGCTCCAGGGGTGCGCGAGGAGTATCTCCAGCGCGCCGCCGAGACGCTGGGCAAGGCGCGGGAGATCGCGCCGGACAACCTCGACGTGCTGCGCGCCGTGGGCGAGGTCTACCTCGACCTCTCCGCCCAGGACCCCGCGGCCCTCGCCACCGCCCAGGAAGCGCTGGAGACGGTGCGCCGGCGCGATCCCGACGATCCGCAGGCGGCCCTCACCCTGGGACAGATCTACATGGACCAGCGCCAGCCCGAGAAGGCGGCCGAGGTCCTGCGCGACCTCGTGACGAGGCTGCCCCAGCAGCGCATGGCCTACGCCCTGCTCGTGGAGGCGCTGCTGCGGGCGGACAAGTCGGCCGAGGCCGAGAAAGTGCTCGGCGACATCCTCGGCTTCGATCCCGGCTCGCTCGAAGCCCGGCTCACCCTGGTCGAGCTGCAGAGCCAGCGCGGCGATCATCGCTCCGCAGTCGACACCCTGCGCGGCACGCCGGAGCCGGTGCGGGAGGAGGCGCGGGTGCGCCGGCAGCTCGCCTGGGAGCTCTACCGCACCGGCGAGCTGGAAGCCGCCCTGCAAACCGCGGACGCCCTCCTCGGCGTCCAGGGGGAGGCCGGCGCGGACCGGCCCTTCCTCTCGCTGGTCAAGGGTCTCGTGTTCACGGCCGAGGGCCGGCACCGCGAAGCCCTGGACCTGCTCGATCCGCTCCGTGTGTCGCAGCCGGACAACATCCCCCTGGCCCTGACTGTGGCGCGAGTGATGCAGCGGGAGGGCCGGCGCGCCGATGCCGCGAAGCTGCTCTCCGAGCTCGCCGAGCGCCTCGCCAAGGAAGGCAAGCCTGACGACGAGCGCGACGTGCGCATGGAGCTGGTGCAGGCGTACCTCGACGCCAAGGAGTGGGATCAGGCCGAAAAGGCCCTGGCGCCTCTCGGGCAGGGACAGGCAACAGCCGACGAGTCGCTGCGCAATCAGACCCTGCTGCTGCGGACCGAGGCGCTGGTCGGCGCGGGCCGCCACGCCGAGGCGCTGGCCGCCCTGGACCAGGGGGGCTCGTCGCCGGCGATCCAGAGCCGCCGGGCCGAGGTGCTGTTCCGCTCGGGCGACGAGCGCGAGGGCCGCCGGTTGTTGGGCGCGCTGTCCGAATCGGGCGATCTGCCGTCCGTCCTGGCTGCCGCGCAGGCGTACCAGCGGCTGGACCGCTACCAGGAATCGATCCCGGTGCTGGAGCGGCTGGCCGCGAAGCAGAAGGACTCGATCGCGGCGGGCTTCCTGCTCGGTGTCGCCTACGAGCGCACGGAGCAGCGCGGCAAGGCGGTGACCGAGTTCCGCCGCGTCCTGGAGCTCGATCCCGACTTCCACGCCGCCCTGAACTACCTCGGCTACACCTATGCCGAGACGGGCGAGAACCTCGAGGAGGCCCTGTCGCTGGTGGGCCGCGCCGTGGCGCTGGAGCCGGACAACGGTTCGTACGTCGATTCCTTGGGCTGGACCTACTATCAGCTCGGCCGTCACGAGCAGGCGCGCGACACCCTGGAAAGGGCCGTGAGGCTGGAGCCCGCCGACGCGACGTTGCAGGAGCATCTGGGGGATGTGTATGTGGCGCTGGGGCAGAAAGAGAGGGCGCGTGAGGCGTACCGGCGGGCTCTCGAGCTGGCGGACGACAACTCGGAGCAGGTGCAGCGCAAGCTGGAACGGCTTCAGGAGGACGGCCCGCGGCCTCGGATGTGATCTTCTTCCCGTTCTCCTGACTCTTCTCCTGACCGCCTGCGCCACGGGCGGCAGGATGCAGCCGGGGAAGCCCCATTCCGGCGACACCACCCCTCCCTGGCAGATCCCCGAGGAAGCCTACGGTACGCAGCGCCTCTACCGGGCCCACTACTCAGGCCCGGAGGGAGAGGGGTCGTTTCCCGTGACCCTGCGGCTCGCCACGCCGCTGCGCTACCAGATCGTGGCCGGCGACCCCATGGGGAGGTCGCTCTGGGCGCTCGACGTCACCGCGGAACGGGGAGTCTGGATCGACCACCGCAACAAGGCCACCTGCTCGTTCGAAGGGAGCTTCGACGTCTCCGGGATTGCCCTCGGACCGTTCCCCCTGCTGTCGCTGCCCTCCCTGCTCATGGGAAGGGTGCCGGCCGAGCCCTCCGGCGAGGCCGAGCCGGAGCGCAAGGGAGGGCAGGTCGAATACCGCGACGACATCGGCCGGCGCTGGGCCGCGGAAGTGGACGGCGACGGTCGGGTGGAGGGCTGGAGGCTCTGGGACCAGGAGCAGCCGACGGTCTGGTTCAGCCGCCGGGACAACTGGGCCTATCTCTCGGATCGCACGCGGGGGGTCCAAGTGCGCTGGCGGGAGACCGTGCACGAGAACCTGAAGCAGGAACCGGCCGCCCTGAAGCCCCCCCCAGGCTACCGGGAGGCGCCTTGCCGCGATCTGTATCCACCCCGTTGAGACGGCCCTGGTTGACAGGGCGGCCTTTCCCCTCTAGCATTTACGCCGCTGCGAAGTGCGGGGTTCCCCAAAAGGCCTTGCAATGCGTGTTTCTCTCCATACTCACGGAGCCGGCATCGGTATATAATCGTCCCATTGATGCTGGCGCGTGTCTGAAGCGGTCTTCCGGAGCCCGGGCGGTCCCGAGTCCGTCCATATCCGGCGAGGTTGCCGAAGCGTAGGGCGGGTCGCCCAAGGTGCCACCCGGAGCGGGTGCTTGTCCCGGATGGAGAGGAAGCGAAATGGAGATCACAGAAGTCAAGGTCTTCCCGATTCAGGAAGAGAAGCTCAAGGCCTTCGTCTCGATCGTCTTCGACCAATGCTTCATGGTCAACGACATCAAGATCATCCAGGGGAGGGATGGCCTCTTCATCAGCATGCCGAGCCGCAAGAAGAAGAACGGGGAGTTCAAGGACGTGGCTCACCCGTTGAACAATGAGACTCGGCGGATGATCGAAGATAAGGTGCTGGGGGAGTACCATAGAGTGCTCGAAGAGCGGGGGGAGGAGCCGATGGCAATGCCGGCAATGCCGGCAATAGCGGCGACATCGGCGATGCCGGCGATACCGGGGCTGGGGGACGAGGGGGAGGAGCGGATGCCTCTGGCCGCGGCGCCCCCTCCGCCGTCCGAGAAGTCGATGGAGGAAGTCCAGGAGATGCACCTCCGGGACTCCTTCTGGACCGTGCCCTGAGCCCGGGCGCTCCCCAGTCGAGGAGAGAGCGAAGGCTCAGGGTGGGAACACCCGAGACTGGGGCGTAGCCAAGCGGTAAGGCGCCAGACTTTGGATCTGGTTACCGGAGGTTCGAATCCTCCCGCCCCAACCAGATTGTGCGCGAAGAACATCCCTGACCTTTTCGGGGGACGCCGCCGCGGCGTGTCCCGATATCTGCCTATCAGCGGGGGAACATGGCGGGAGACATGAAGATCTTCGGGGGGCGCGCTCACCCGTCCCTGGTGCAGGAAATCTGCGATTTCCTCAACCTGGAGCCCGGGCGGGCTTCCGCTCTCAACTTCTCCGACGGCGAGACGTTCTGTCAGATCGACGAGAACGTCCGCGGCTCCGACGTGTTCATCGTCCAGCCGACCAGCAAGCCGGTCAACGACAACCTGATGGAGCTCCTGATTCTGCTCGACAGCTTCAAGCGCTCCTCGGCATCGCGGATCACCGCCGTGATCCCGTATTACGGCTATGCGCGCCAGGACAAGAAGGACCGGCCGCGCGTGCCCATCACGGCGAAGCTGGTGGCCGACCTGATCTCCCGCGCCGGCGCCGACCGCGTCCTGACCATGGACCTGCACGCCGACCAGATCCAGGGCTTCTTCGACATCCCGGTGGACCACCTGTTCGCCGCGCCGGTGCTGCTGGAAGCGATCCGCGAGATGGAGATCCCGGACCTGGTCATCGTCTCGCCGGACGCCGGCGGCGTTGAGAGAGCGCGGGCCATCGCCAAGCGCCTCGAAGTCGGCCTGGCCATCCTGGACAAGCGCCGCACGGCCCCCAACGAGGCCGAGGTGCTGCACGTCATCGGCGACGTCGACGGCTGCAACACCCTGATCGTGGACGACATCATCGACACGGCCGGCACCATGACCAAGGCGGTGGACGCCCTGACCAGAAAGGGCGCGCGCCGGGTGCTCGCCGCGGGCGTGCACGGCGTGCTCTCCGGTCCGGCGCTCCAGCGCATCAACGACTCGCCCCTGGAGCAGGTGCTCATCACGAACACCACGCCTCTGGAAGAGAAGCTCTCGCGCTCGCACAAGCTGAAGGCCCTCTCGGTCGCCCCCCTGCTGGGCGAGGCAATCAAACGTATCCACGAGAACAGCTCCGTGAGCTCCCTGTTCGTATAAAGTGAGGAAACCATGAGTGAACTGAAGATCGATGTCCAGAAGCGTGAAAAGACGGGCAAGGGGCCGAACCGCCGCGCCCGTTCCGGAGGCCTGATCCCGGCCGTCGTCTACGGCGGCGGCAAGGAGAGCGTCTCCATCGAGATCGACCGTAAGTCCATGCTCGACCTGATGAAGAAGGCCGGCAGCGAGAACCCCGTCTACCTGCTGAAGCTGGGAGACAACGAGCGCCACGCCATGATCCGCGAGGTGCAGACGCACCCCATCTCCCGCCAGGTGGTCCACATCGACTTCCAGCGCGTGTTGATGGATCAGAAGATTCGCGTGAAGGTGCCGGTCGAGCTGGTGGGCATCTCCTACGGCGTGAAGACCCAGGCCGCCGTGCTCGACTTCGTGACCCGCGAGATCGAGGTGGAGTGCCTCCCCGGCGACATCCCGGGCCACGTCGAGCTCGACGTCACCGAGCTGCACGCCGGCCAGCACGCCGAGGCCGGTGCCGTGAAGCTGCCGGAGGGAGTCACTCTGTACGACTCCCCAGACAAGGTGATCGTCTCCGTGGCGCACTCCAAAACCGAGGACACGGGTGCCGAGGGTGAAGCGACGGACCGCGACGAGCCCGTGGTCGTCAAGAAGGGCAAGACGGACGAGGAGTAGGCCTCCCCGCGCATGGAGAGGCTCATCCTCGGGCTGGGCAATCCCGGCGAGCGGTACTGCGAAACCCGCCACAACGTGGGCTTCCTCGTCGTCGAGGAGCTGGCCCGCCGCTGGGGCGTCCGGCTCGACCGCCGGGAGTGCAACGCGTTCGTGGGCGAGGATCAATCGACGCTCCTCGCCCTGCCCCAGACCTACATGAACCGGAGCGGCTGGGCCGCCCGCTGCCTGCTGGAGAGCCACGGGCTCGATCCGGCAGGTGTGCTGGTTGTCTACGACGAGGTGGCCCTGCCTCTGGGCAAGCTGCGCCTGCGCAAATCAGGGAGCCCCGGCGGCCACCGCGGCCTGGAATCGGTCATCGAGAACCTGCGCACCGACCAGGTGCCCCGGCTGCGGCTGGGGGTCTCCCCCGAGGACGGTCCGCCGCGAGGGGAAGATCTGGTCGAGTTCGTATTGGCCCCCTTTCCCCCAGGCGAGCGCGAAGCGGTTGAAGCCATGGTTGCCCGAGCCGCCGATGCCTGCGAGTTGTGGGTGAGCGAGGGGGCGGAAGCGGCAATGGGGAAGTTCAACGGTTGACCGGCGCCGATCAATCTGTATAATCACTCCCCTTGTCATCGCCGGCCGGGGTGTGTCCCCGGACCGACATCATTCACCTCTCTGTTCCGCCAAGAAGCGGGACTGCAAAGGCCATAGGGAGGTCAAGCGTACCTATGCGTACTTATGAGCTCATCTTCATCGTGGACCCCCGTGTCTCCGACGAGGATGTCGTAACCCTGATTCAGGAGTACAAGCAGATGATCTCTGCGGGTGGCTCCGAGATCAGCACGGAAGAGAACTGGGGCCGGCGCAAGCTCGCCTACCCGATCGAGAAGCT
The DNA here is from genome assembly GCA_034667225.1 of Acidobacteriota bacterium. Classification (GTDB taxonomy): domain Bacteria; phylum Acidobacteriota; class Thermoanaerobaculia; order Multivoradales; family UBA5704; genus DATMER01. Next base: position 199,485 of record JAXDKG010000008.1, on the reverse strand, counting down.
GACCGAAGGCAAGTACGTCTTCCTCGGCATCACCAGCCAGGGCGGCAAGACCTCGCTGCCCGAGGTCGAGCACCGCTTGCGTCAGAACGACAAGATCCTGCGTTACCTGACGGTGCGCACCGATGAGGATCTCAAGCGGGCTGCCCGCCGCAAGCCGTCCAGCAGGGGGCCCGCAGGTCCCGGGGCGACTGGCATGAACGACGAGCGGATTGACGACGATCTCGAGACTGGAGACGCAGTATGACCATGACGCGACCGAGAAAGGTCTTCTTCCGCCGGCGCAAGGTCTGTAAGTTCTGCGCCGACAAGATCGACTACATCGACTACAAAGACGTGAAGCTGCTCCAGCAGTTCATCCCCGAGCGCTCGAAGATCCTTCCACGCCGGATCTCCGGGACCTGCGCCACGCATCAGCGCCCGCTGCAGCAGGCGATCAAACGGGCGCGCCACCTGGCGCTCATCCCCTTCACCACGGACTAGGAGGCCAGCATGAAAGTCATACTGCTCTCCGATCAGCGCAATCTCGGCCGGCGCGGCGAGACCATCGAGGTCAAGCCCGGCTACGGCCGTAACTATCTGCTTCCGCAGGGCGTCGCCCTGGAAGCGACCCCCGGCAACCAGAAGCTCTTCGAGCAGCAGCGCAAGAAGATCGACGCCCACCACGCCAAGGAGCGGGACGAAGCGCAGCAGTTCGCGGACCGTCTCTCGGGCCTGCAGATCACCATTCCGAAGCGCGTCGGCGAGACCGGCACGCTCTACGGCTCGGTGACGGCCGGCGACGTGGCCGAGGCCCTGGAAGCCAAGGGAGTCACCGTCGACCGCCGGCGGATCGATCTCGAGGGCGGCATCAAGACCCTCGGCGACCACCCCGTGCGCGTCGATCTTCACTCTGACGTCACGGCCGAGATCACCGTCTCCGTCGTGGCCGAGGAGTAGTCCCTCTCCCTACCAGATATCTGAGATGACGGCGAGCGAAGACTCCAAGGAGCGCCGCTCGCCGTCCATCGACGAGTTCCTCGACGAGCCCACCCGCGACCTCGCGGACTGGGAGTGGCTCTGGAAGGGGGACCACCCGTTCCCCATCCGCAGCCACCGCGGCCCTTTCGGCAAGCTCCTGGTCGCCTTCAAGCGCCTCTTCCGCCCGCTCGTCAGAGTCCCCCAGAACGACCTCTGGGAACGCCAGCAGATTTTCAACCTCATCCTCCTGGAGCACCTCGGCCGCGCCGAGGAGGTACGGGACGAGCACCGCCGCCGCCTGGAGTACCTGGAGGCCCTCAACGCCGAGGGCATCCACGAGATCATGCGGCACAACGACGCCCTCTTCGCCCGCGCCGACCAGAAGCTCGATCGCTACCGCCGGGAGGTCCGCGACCTGCTCGGCAGCCTCGGCGCCGCGCTCTCCGTGGTCCAGACGGCATCTCCTGTCGAGAGCGTCGCGCGCGCCCACGAGGAGCATGGTTATCTCGAGCTGGAGCGCCGCTACCGCGGCACCGAGGAGGAGATCCGCGAGAGGATCTCGGCCTATCTCCCCTGGCTGCGCCAGTCTCCCGTTCTTGATATCGGCTGCGGACGAGGCGAGGCGCTCGCCCTTTTTCGAGACCACGGCATCCCGGCCCGCGGGATCGACAGCAGCGCCCGCATAGTGGCGCTTTGCCGCGAGCGGGGCCTGGAAGCGGAGGAGGGGGACGCCTTCGAGGCCCTCGCCGCCCTGCCCGAGGGGAGCCTGGGCGGCGTGGTCTCCTTCCACGTCATCGAGCATCTCCCCGCAGCCTCGCTCGACCGCCTGGTCCGCCTCGCCTACCGGGCCTTGAAGCCGGGAGGCGTCCTAATCCTGGAGACCCCGAACCCGCTCTCCATGCTGGTCGCCGCCCGCAGCTTCTGGCTCGACCCGACCCACGTCCGCCCGGTCCATCCCGAGAGCCTGAAGCTCATGTACGAGCTCGCCGGCTTCGACCCGGTGGAGCGCCTCGACCTCCGTCCGTATCCCGACTCCGAGCGCCTGCCCGAGATCGACCTCGCGCAGCTCCCCGAAGAGCAGCGTATCCTCGCCGACAAGGTCAACCGCCTGCGCGATCGGCTGGACGAGCTGCTGTTCGGGTATCAGGACTTCGGGATGGTCGGAAAAAAGTAAGGCCTACCTCGGCGGCGGTGTCGCCTCGGGGGCCGGGCTCTCCTCCAGCGGGCTCTCCTGCGGTCCAGGATCAACCGTGGTACCGGGAGTCGCATCCGTAGCCGCCGGTGGCGACTCGGGCTCTGGCTTCTTGCCCGGCATGTTCTCCCCCTCCTTGGGGATGTAGAAAGCCTTCTGCTGGTACCAGGGGAGGCTGGTGATCGTCGACCACTGGCTGCTGTACTCGCGGGCCGGCTCGGTGCCGGCCACGAAGGCCTCCTGGAAGTTGCGGCCGCCGCTCGACGCGAGCAGTCCGCTGTAGTACTCGACGTTCTTCACCAGCACGCCCGGCGGCACCGGGAACACCTCGCCCTTCTTCAGCCAGCCGGTCTTCAGGCCCTCCTCGGCAATCGTCCGCCAGATAGGCAGGGCGGCGACCGCGCCGCTCATGCCGCTGCCGAGAGAGCGCTTCTGGTCGTAGCCGATCCAGGTCAGGATCGTGTAACGCGGCGTGTAGCCCACGAACCAGGCGTCGGAAAAGTCGTCCGTGGTGCCGGTCTTGCCCGCGATGTCGATCGGCAAGTCGTGGATGTCGTAGGCCGTGCCGTGGTCGATGACCCCCTCCATCATGTGGGTCAGCACGTAGGCGGTCGCCGGGGTTGTGGAGCTGTAGGTGCCGGGGAAGCGCTGCTCCAGCACCTGGCCGTCCGACCCGACGATCCGCTCCATCAATTTGGGCTCCATGTAGACCCCCTGGTTGGCGATCGTGGCGTAGGCCGCGGCCAGCTCCATGGGGATCAGATCGGCCGCGCCCAGCGAGATGCTGGGATAGTTCGGCAGCCGGGTGCGGATGCCGCAGCGCTGGGCAAAGTCGATCACCTTCCGGCCGCCGACGAGGTCCCAGAGCTTCACCGCCGGCACGTTGATCGACTGCTCCAGGGCGCGGCGCAGGGTCACGATGCCTGCGTGCTTCTTGTAGTAATTCTCGGGCCGGTAGCTCATCCGGCCGTCGCCCCCGCGGAAGTAGGTGGGAGCGTCGAGCAGGGTGTCGGACGGGGTCCACCCGGCCTCCAGGGCGGCGCCGTAGACCATCGGCTTGAAGGCCGAGCCCACCTGCCGCCGCGCCTGGGTGATGCGGTTGAACTTGTTGCGGTCGAAGTCCCAGCCGCCGACCATGGCGCGCACGGCGCCGGTGCGGTGCTCGATGACCACGGCCGCGGCCTCCATCCGGGGCTCCTGCTCCAGGAACAGCTTGAGCTCCGGCTCCTTCCCGGTCTCGGGCTTTTTTTTCTCATCCGTCTTCTTGCCCTTCTCCTCCAGGACGTCCAGGCGGAACCAGGCCACGTCCCCCTTCTTGAGGAGGCTGCCCGGCGTGCTGCGCCGCGTCCAGGCGATGCCCTTGGAATCGAGGGTGTAGGTCCCTTCACCGATCTTGACCCGCGCCGTGGCCCCGGCGGACTCCAGCACGACACCCTGGTACCAGCGCCCGGGCACCGGCTTGCCCCCGCTCCAGGTCGGGAGCACCTGGGTGTTCAGATCGCCGGCATCGAGGTGGGCGACGGGGCCGCGCCAGCCGCGGCGGTGGTCGAGGCGCAGAAGGCCTGAGCGGACGGCTTTCTCCGCCGCCTCCTGGATCTGGCGGTCGAGCGTCGTCCGCACCTGCAGGCCGCCTTCGTAGAGGGCGGTGGCGCCGTACTTCCCCTCCAGGTACTTGCGGACGTCCTCGGAGAAGTAGGGGGCGAACATCTTCTCGGCCTGCTGGGTGGCGACCAGGAGCGGCTGGGCCACGGCCTGATCGTGCTGCTGTCGGTTGATGTAGCCCTCGTCCAGCATGCGGCGCAGCACGCGGTTGCGGTTCTTGACCACCTGCTCCGGCGTGCGGTACGGGCTGTAGCGGCTCGGCGCCGGGATGATCCCGACCAGGGTGGCCGCCTCGGCGAGCGTGAGCTTGGCCGCGGGCTTGCCGAAGTAGTAGCGCGAGGCCGCCTCGACGCCGTAGTTGCCATGGCCGAGGTTCACCAGGTTCAAGTAGAGCGTGAGGAGCTGCGGCTTGCTGTAGTTCTTCTCCAGCTCGACGGCGAGAAAGGCCTCCTCGACCTTGCGGCGCCAGGTGCGCTCGCGGCTGAGGAAAAGGGTGCGGGAGAGCTGCATGGTGATCGTCGAGGCTCCCTCGACCACCTTGCCGGCGCGCAGGTCGGCCAGGCCGGCGCGGGCGATGCCGAGGGCGTCGATGCCGCCATGATGGAAGAAGTTGGAATCCTCGGAGGCGAGCACCGCCTGCTGCAGAATGGCCGGGATCTGCCCCTCCTTCAGCATGACCCGCCGCTCGCGGGCGAAGGTGGCAAAGATGCTGCCGTCGCGGGCATAGAGCTGGGTGACGAGGCTCGGCGTGTAATCCGCCAGGGCATCCACCCGGGGCATGTGGATGGCGGCGGCCACCGCCACCCCGGTCAGGGCCCCCACGAGCAGAGAGACCAGCAGGGGGAGGATCCAGCGGATCATCCTTCGCGGCCTGCGGGATGGGGGGACCACGGGGGGAGTTCTCTCGGGAGCGCGATTCAGCGGGTCGTATTGCACGTGTCTATTATCCCCCATATCGTGGTAGAAACAGCCGACCGGACATGGAACCGCCAATCCCACCCTCGACTCCCGCGTCCCCCTTCAATCCGGGACGATCCCGTTCCCCGGGAGGCAGCTCGGGCAAGCGGCCGTTGCTCATCGGCTGCGGCGCGCTCCTCCTGTTGCTGGGCATCGCGGCGATCGTCCTCGTGGCCAAGCGGGCGGAATTCGTCGGCTGGATGTTCCAGAAGCTGGAGGCGCAGATCCTCGCCAAGCTCCCGGAGGACGTGACTCCCGAGGAGCGCCAGCAACTGGACCGGTCCTTCGATGCCGCGGCCGAGGCGATCGGCTCGGGCACAGCCAACCAGGCCAAGGCCGACCAGCTCAACGCCGTGCTCCTGGAGCTCGCCCAGGGAGGCCGGCAGATCTCCCGCGAAGACGTCCTCAAGCTGACCCACGCCCTGGAGGAAGTGGCAGGGAAGAAGCAGGCGGTGCCTGACGTTTAGAATCAGGCAATGGCCGATTTCGAGATCATTTCGCGCTTCACCCCTCAGGGCGACCAGCCCGAGGCCATCCAGCAGCTCCTCGAGGGCATCCAGCGGGGTGACAAGGAGCAGGTGCTCCTCGGCGTCACCGGCTCGGGCAAGACCTTCACGATCGCCAAGCTCATCGAGTCGATCAACCGCCCGACCCTGATCCTCTCCCACAACAAGATCCTGGCCGCGCAGCTCTTCCAGGAATTCCGCAGCTTCTTCCCGCACAACGCGGTCGAGTACTTCGTCTCCTACTACGACTACTACCAGCCCGAGGCGTACCTGCCCTCGACGGACACGTACATCGAGAAAGAGACGAGCATCAACGAAGAGATCGACCGCCTCCGGCTGCGGGCGACCAAGTCCCTGTTCGAGCGGCGGGACGTGATCATCGTCGCCTCCGTCTCCTGCATCTACGGCCTGGGCTCGCCGGAAGCCTTCTTCGGCATGCTCCAGTTCTTCAGCAAGGGGGACGTCGAGGGCATGGACAGGCCCCTCAAGCGGCTGGTGGACATGCAGTACCAGCGCACCCAGCTCGACCTGTTCCCGGGGAGCTTCCGGGTGCGCGGCGACGTGCTGGAGATCCTCCCCGCCTACGAAGAGCTGGGCATCCGGGTCGAGTACTACGGCGACGAGATCGAGCGCATCACCCGCTTCGACGTGCTGCGCGGCGAGGCCGTGCAGGAGATCGACAAGATCGCGGTCTACCCCCGAACGCACTACGTCACACCCAAGGACAAGCTGGAGCGCGCCATCGAGGGGATCAAGATCGAGCTCGTCGAGCGCCTCGCTGAGCTGGAAGCCGAGGGCAAGCTGCTGGAGCGCCAGCGGCTGGAACAGCGCACGCGCTTCGATCTCGAGATGCTCCAGGAGATCGGCTACTGCCACGGCATCGAGAACTACTCGCGCCACCTCTCCGGCCGCTCCGCCGGGGAGCCGCCGCCGACCCTGTTCGACTATTTTCCGGACGACTTCCTGCTCGTGCTCGACGAGAGCCACCAGACGGTCCCGCAGGTCCGCGGCATGTATCACGGCGACCGCTCGCGCAAGGAGACGCTGGTGAGCTTCGGCTTCCGCCTCCCCTCGGCGCTCGACAACCGGCCGCTCACCTTTCCGGAATTCGACGAGCGGATCGGCCAGCGCATCTACGTCTCGGCGACCCCCGCCCCCTGGGAGTTGGAGCGCACCGGCGGCGTCGTGGTGGAGCAGGTCATCCGTCCCACGGGCCTGATCGACCCGGTCATCGAGATCCGTCCGGCCCAGGGGCAGGTGGACGACCTGATCGGCGAGGTGCGCAAGATCGTGGACCGCAAGGAGCGGGTCCTGGTCACCACCCTGACCAAGCGCATGGCCGAGGAGCTGACCCAGTACCTGAGCGAGCTCGGGATCAAGGTGCGCTACATGCACAGCGACGTCGAAACGCTGGAGCGCGTCGAGATCGTGACCGGTCTGCGCCGCGGCGACTTCGACGTCCTGGTGGGGATCAACCTCCTGCGCGAGGGGCTCGACCTGCCCGAAGTCTCGCTGGTGGCTATCCTGGATGCGGACAAGGAAGGATTCCTCCGCAGCACCACCTCATTGATTCAGACCGCGGGCCGCGCCGCCCGCAATCTGAACGGCCGGGCGATCTTCTATGCCGACCGCATGACCGACTCGATGAAGCGGACGCTGGAAGAGACCGACCGCCGCCGCCGCAAGCAGAAGGAATACAACGAAGAGCACGGGATCGAGCCGCAGTCGATCCTCAAGGACATCCACAACCCGCTGGTCCAGATGAGCAACCTCGACCTCTACTCGGCCGGTCCGGCGCGCCTTTCCGCAACGCCCGACGGCATGGACATCCCCCTCACCGAGCGTATCTCTCGCATTGAGAAGGACATGCGCGCCGCCGCCAAGCGTCTGGAGTTCGAGGAAGCCGCGGCGTTGCGCGACCAGCTTAAAGAGCTCCGTGAGCTGCAAATCTACGCAGGGTGAGACCTGCGGGTCCCTCTTGGACGATTAAAAGATACTTTGAGGCGTTCAGAGTTACTCTGGACGGCTCAATAGAATTTTCGACGCGTCCAGAGAAACTCTGACGGCTCACAAATTTTTTTGGCGCTTAAAAGTTCCGCGGGACGCCTAAAAGTTTGGCGCGACGCCTCAGAGTTTCTCGCGGCGCCTAAAAGTTTCGCGGAACGCGTAATAGTTACACGGAACGCGTCAGAATCACTTTGGACGGGTCGAGGGAAAGTTTTAGGCGTCCAGAGTCTCCCTGAACCGCTAAAAAGAACTTTCGACGGTCTAGTGGCCAGCCCAGCAAAACGTGTGGCACTTCCTCCGGATTTTCAAGGCGGCTGGTTGGAGCTTGGTGAATGAAGCGCTGGCCTCCGGGGGGGCGCTCCTCGGATTCGACGTAGCAGGGGCTCCCGATAGCCAAGCTCGAGGCTTGCAAACTTTTGTTGCACAAGAACTTGAAAAGCCCGATCCAGAAGCGAGTCGGGAGGAGCGCCGGGCGAAGGGGAGCTTGGGTCCAAAAACGCGAGATCCGCCTCGTTCTCCATGATCGGCCGGGTTAGCCTTCGTTCGCGGTTCAACTTTCTCGCGGCCTGCCAGCAGTAGCGGCGCAGGCAAATCAAGACATAAGGCCAGAGACCGCGGAATCCGGGCCTGTATCCGCACAGGACAGATTCGAGCTTCCCGTTCAGGAAGGCCGCCATTACGCCGACACGATCATCAGCAGGAGTCGATGGGAGTGTGTGAGAAACCTCCCGTTCGAGATCACTCCATTTCTGCGCAATCAACCATTCGCGGCAGGCCTCTTGCTCCTCATGGGTCCAGTCCTTTCCGGGCTTGGCCTCCAAGGCCACGATCGTCGTTGACATAGCCGTGTCCCTGGCTCCCCTCATCTTCCTTATAGCACCGCAGTGCTCCAGAGTTACACCCGGCACCGCGGCTAGCTCGCGGGGCTCCGCCGGCTACGTCAGAAAGCTACGGACCTGGCACAGATGCGGGTCCTCCAGCTTCCGTTGAATACCCTTCCGCCCCAGGAGTTCGAGGAAGCCGCGGCCCTCCGCGACCAGCTCAAGGAACTGCGCGAGCTTCAAATCTACGCGGGGTGAGCGGGAGTTCCGTCACCGGTCCCCTTCCTACGTTGAAGAGGAACAATCCTGGCTCTCCTTATAATCAACCTCGTGCTGCCCATCCCAGAACAGATCGCGCAAGGAAGGCTCGCCTGCCCGGTCACCCGGCAGAGGCTCCTCGCAACTGAGGAAGGGCTCGTCACTTCTGACGGCGAGCGGACCTACCCCGTCCAGGGAGGCGTGCCGATCCTCGTCGCCGACCCCGACCAGCAGGCCAGATATCGCCAGGAGGCTTCCGGGCAGATGTATGAGGAGTACCTTGCGCGACGGCCGGCTCGGGTGAAGCAGGCTCTCGGTCGCCTTGTCCGCCCTGGCAACGACTACCGTTCTGCCGCCGCCGAGAAGGCCTTCCTGGCAGTCACCGCAGCACAGCCGCCGGACAGTCTGTGCCTGTCCATCGGAGGAGGACCTACCCGGCCGCACCCGAGCCTGACCAACCTCAACATCGATCTGTTCGCGAACGTGGACGTGGTGGGGGACACCTATAGCCTTCCCTATGCGGACGACGCCGTCGACACCATCCACTGCGAAGCCGTGCTCGAGCACTTGGCCGAGCCGGCCCGTGCAGTCCAGGAGATGCGCCGCGTCCTCCGCCCTGGCGGGCTCGGGTATTTCGTCACTCCGTTCCTCCAGGCGTACCACGCTTATCCGAACCACTATCAGAACTACACCCTCGAAGGGCACAACCATCTGCTCCGCAGCAACGGCTTCCGGGTTCTCGATGCCGGGACCTGCGTAGGTCCGACGTTCATGATCCTCGACCTCTTCTCTCTCTACCTTCGCAACGTCATCCCCTCGCAGTTCCTGGCGCGCGTGGCCGCCGCAACGACCCTGCTGTTGACGAAACCGCTGCGCCCCCTGGACAGGCGGATCAACCGGACTCCTCAGGCGAGCATCCTGGCATCGACGGTCTACGCTCTCGTCGAAAGGAACTGAGGAAGCCGCGGCCCTGACGGTCCGCAGCGCCATCCGGACGGTCCGCAGCGCTCGGAGCGGCTTCGAGGTCCTTGGGAGTCGCTCTGAACTTTTCAGAACGACTTTCTGGCGCTCGGAGCCGCTGCGAAGCTTTCGGAAAGGCTCTGAAAGGCTCCGAGCCGTCCCGCGGCGCTTCAGGACGACTGCCTGCGTTTCGGAGCGGCTCCGCTTGATGCCGCGGAACGGCTGTCTCGTCTTGAGAGATGGCGCCAGCGCGGCTCTCATCGCGACCTGCGGGCTTGGAAAGGATCTTCCGCCCCTGGCGCATCCCCGGAAATCACGAATCGCGGCCGTCTAAAGCCTTGCCGAATCCTGATGGTGAGGAGTGGAGGTAACATGTTTGGGTCTATGGTTCTGGAAGTCGCGATAGGAATGGTTTTCGTCTATCTGCTGCTCAGCTTGGTGCTCACCGCCTTGACCGAGATAGTCGCTGGAGCCATGAGATGGCGCGCCAAAGATCTGTGGCAAGGGATACGAACCCTTCTCGAGTCCGGCGACTCGGACCTATGGGTCAACAAGCTTTATGAGCATCCTCTGATCCAGGGGCTCTCGCCTCGAACGAAGCAGGATAAACCCGCCGCAAGAAAACCGGGAAAGATGAGTGGCCGGGGTCCTTCGTACATCCCCTCCCGCACGTTCTCCCTCGCTCTTCTGCAGATCCTCCGGGAGCCTAGAGAAGCCCTCAAGAGAGAGATCCGCGGCATTCCCGACGACACCTCTCTGGAAGAAGTGAAGAGCAAACTCTCCACGTTTTTGACCAAGCTGCCGGACGACCCTACCAGTCTCAGGGATGCGCTCCAGAAGCAAGTAGACGGAATAGCCAAGCAGGCTTCCACTGCCGAGCTCAAGAAAAGCCTCTTGAATATGACTGACATGCCTCTCGCGGATCTCATCGCGGAAGTGCCGAACGACAAGCTGCGCAGATCCCTGGCAGCCCTTCTGGACGAATCGAGGGAGGACCTGGAAGCGCTCAAGGAAAACATGGAGATCTGGTTCAACAACTCCATGACGCGGGTCAGCGGCTGGTACAAGCGCAGAACCCAGACCTTCCACTTGGTCTTCGGGATCATCCTGGCGGTTGCCCTAAACGTGGATACGATCCTGATCGTCAAAGCCCTATCCGAAAACCAGACTCTGCGGCAATCCATCGTCTCTCAGGCTGAGGAGTTCGCCAAGAATTCGTCTCCGGACGACTCTGGCTCGAACCAGCCGAAGACCGAGGCCTCCGGCAGCCGTCTGCCCGCGGGCGGCACGCCGATCCTGATCACCAGCAGCAAGCCGGAAATCATCCCTGCGCCGACGGGGGTCCAGGTGCCTGAAGGACAGCAGAGAGTCTCCTTCGAGGTCACGACCAAGACGGTCTCGACGGCGCATGCGGTCTCTCTGACCGTCGTGGGAAGCCTGGCCGATTTCGCGCTGCTCAACGTTGAACCGAGCCCTGCCGAGAGGTACAGCGCGCTGCGCGATCAGATCGATCAACTCGGGCTGCCGATCGGCTGGATTCTCCCGTCAGACGAAGCAGCGCCGAAGAATGCCGACTATCGTTTGTGGCCCGGGGTTCCTTTCACCGAGAAAAGCCTCTGGACGAGGACGCTCCTCAACCATGTCATCGGCTGGCTGCTGACCGCCTTCGCGATCTCCCTAGGCGCGCCGTTCTGGTTTGATCTGCTCAACAAATTCATCAGCATCCGCTCGTCGGGCCGCGCTCCCGAGGAGAAGCCGAAAGCGCCGAAGACGGTGCCCACCCCGCTCGAGCCCGGTCAGACGCCCATGCAGGCGCAACAGGTGCAGACGACCGTTGAGGAGAAGAAAGGATGAGAAAAGGCGCCCCGCAATAGGCTGCACCAGCACCTGTGACTCCTTCGACTTTCCCGGACGTTGTGAGGGTGCTAGAATCGACAGGACCTACATCCCGGAATCCATCCATGACCAAGCTCGCCATCCTCGGATCCGGATGTCTCCTCCTCGTTGCAGTGGCGATCTTCATCGCGATCCGCTTCCCAATCGGCTGCCTCTTCGTCCCCTGCGACCGATCGGTCCAATTCGTTCTTCCGCCGGAAGAGAACCTCGACGGCTGCGACCTGCTCCTGTTCGCTCCCGACGACGCGAAGCTCTCAGAGCCCCTCCGTCGCCTCACGATCGAGGATCATGAGGCTGAAGTCATCGTGCAGCCCAGATGGACGGAGAAGTTCCTCGCCGCTTTGAGCTGCAAAGGCTCCTTGGTGTCAGATGCCGAGCTTGTCGACTACGCCAACAGGGACTCCATTACTCTTCACATCCGAAAACCGCCGAGAAAGCAGTCATCCATCTATCCTGTCTCGCCGTAGTTGGAAATGGAGGGATATTTCATGACCAGCAAAGAGACCGTGGTTGAGATGTACGCCGCCTTCGGGCGCGGCGACGTGCCCGCGATTCTGGAGCACCTGGCACCGGACGTGGTGTGGGAGTACGACGCGAGCCCGACCGAGGTGCCCTGGCTCCAGCCACGGCAGGGCCGGGCCGGCGCTGCCGAGTTCTTCGCGAGCCTGGGGGGCCTCGAGTTTCATCGCTTCGAGCTCAGGATGGTTCTGGAGGAGGGTACGACCGTGGTGGCCCTGATCGACATCGACGCCACAGTCCGGAAAACGGGGCTCCGGGTCCAGGAGTTCGAAGAGGTTCACATCTGGCACTTCGGAGACGACGGCCTCGTCAGCCGCTTCCGCCATCGGGCTGACACCTTGAAGCACCTGCGGGCCTGGCAAGGATCTTCCGCTCTCTAGAACCCGGCTCGCCCTCCTTGTACCGGCGCTCTGTGCCGTCTGTCTCCACTCCCGCCGCCTGCGGACCGCCTGCTCCATTTGACGCTGCGGCGCTTCGCTGGGCGGTACTTCGCCTGCCCGCAATCCGGTCCTGATTTCTCCGCAGTTGACTTTTCGCCTACTAGTGGCTAAGATTTCCACTAATCAAAATCTCCCCATCCTCCAGACCATGAAACCCTCGCTCTCACGCCGCTCTCTCCTCCACATCGCGGGCTTCGGCTCCTTGGCAACCGGCGCCAGCGCACTGTTGGGCGGGACCGGGCCTGAGGCCGTATCGAGGGCGGTGATGCACCACGCCGGGCATGCAATGGGGGCCGTCGGGCGGGTTTCGACCGAGACGTTCGACCCGATGCGCTTCTTGCGCGCCTGGAACTTCTCCGACCTGCCCGACGAGGAGCGCAGCCGCTTCTACCGCGAGACGCCGCAGCCGGATGGCACGCTGCTGCGCGAGTACGAGCTCTTCGCCGTGGACCGCGAGATCGAGATCGCGCCGGGCGTCTTCTTCCCCGCCTGGACCTACAACGGCCAGGTGCCGGGACCGACCCTGCGCGCCACCGAGGGGGATCGGATCCGCATCCATTTCCTGAATCAGGGCTCGCATCCGCATACCCTGCACTTCCACGGCTGGCATCCGCCGGAGATGGACGGGGCGATGCCCGAGCACCAGGTGCTGCCGGGCGGGCAGTTCGTCTATGAGTTCGATGCCGAGCCGTTCGGCCTGCACCTGTACCACTGTCATGCCGTGCCGCTCAAGCGGCATATCCACAAGGGGCTCTACGGCACCTTCATCATCGATCCCCGTGTTCCGCGGCCGCCCGCGGATGAGATGGTGATGGTGATGAACGGCTTCGACACCAATTTCGACGCCGACAACGAGGTCTACGCCGTCAACTCGGTGGCCCACTTCCACATAGCGGAGCCGATCGCCGTGCCGTTGGGCAAGCTGGTGCGGATCTATCTCGTCAACCTGACCGAGTTCGACCTGCTCAACAGCTTCCATCTCCACGGCATGTTCTTCAAGGTCTACCGCACCGGCACGTCGCTCGAAAGCCAGGAGGTGACCGACACGTTGATGCTCTGCCAGGGCGAGCGCGCGATCCTCGAGACGACGTTCCGTTACCCCGGATTGTTCATGTTCCACGCCCATCAGAGCGAATTTGCGGAGCTCGGCTGGATGGGTCTGTTCAGAGCCGGGGAGGATCAACCGTGAAGCCTGAGGTCCGGCGGCTGTGGCTCATGGGGCTGCTGCCGCTCGTGCTGCTCGGCGGGCTCGTGGCGCTCATCCTGCGGACGGGGCTCGCCGATGCGGTCCGCGGCGAGGCGCCGCCGGTCGAAGCGCTGAGCTTCCAGCGGGTGGAGCTCACCCCCGAGGGACTCGTCGTCGAGGTGCTCAACGACGGGCCCGATCCGGTCCGGATCGCTCAGGTTCAGGTCGATGAAGCCTACTGGGCCTTCACCATGGCCCCGCCCGGTGCCTTGGGGCGCCTGGGCCGGGCGCGGATCGAGATCCCATACCCCTGGGTGAAAGACGAGGCCCACGCAGTGCGGCTCGTCAGCTCGACGGGGTTGACCTTCGACCGCGAGATCGCGGTTGCGGTGGCGACGCCCCGGCCGGGGTGGCGGTTCTTCTGGCTGTTCGCGCTCATCGGTCTGTACGTCGGAGTGATCCCGGTGACCCTGGGGTTGCTCTGGTACCCGCTGGTCGGCCGGCTCGGCCCCCGCGCCCTGGGCTTCCTGCTGGCCCTCACCGTCGGCCTGCTGCTCTTCCTGCTGGTCGACGCCGCGCATGAGGGGCTCGAGGCGGTGGACGGGATGCCGGCCGCTTTCCAGGGCATCGCCCTCTTCGTCTTTGGAGTTTTCGCCGCTTACCTGGGGATCGAGGCGTTCGGCGGCTGGCTTGCCAGGCGCCGGGCCGGGGCGGGCGCGGCGTGGACGACGGCGCTGCTGGTCGCCATCGGCATCGGTCTGCACAACCTGGGCGAGGGCCTGGCGATCGGAGCGGCGCTCGGTCTGGGGGAGGTGGCCCTGGGGCGATTGCTGATCCTGGGCTTCACGCTGCACAACACGACCGAGGGGCTGGCGATCATCGCGCCGATCGCACGGACTCCGGTCTCCCTGGGCCGTCTGCTCTTCCTGGGGCTGGTCGGGAGCCTGCCGACGATCGCGGGCGCATGGCTCGGAGGCTTCGTCTACTCGCCGACCCTGTCGGTTCTGTTCCTGGCCCTGGGGGCCGGCGCGATCGCGCAGGTGATCGTGCAGATCTCCAAGGGCATGGCCGCCGGGCGTCCGCTCGCCGACGCCTTGCGGAGCGGGCCTGTCATGGCAGGACTGCTCGCCGGTTTTGCGCTGATGTACACCACGGGCATGCTGATCCAGTGAGGTATCGACCATGAGCGCTCTCAAGACTCTGTACCGGAAAATCTTTGGCAGCCGCCCGGCGAGAATCCGCCTGTTGTTGCCGCTGCTCGGTCTGGCGCTGGCCTGCGGCGTCGGTCTTTCGGCGCGCACCAACTCCCGGGAGGAGTCGCGCGTCATCAACCTGACGGCCAGGGGCATGGCGTTTTACCTGGCCGGGGACCCGACGCCGAACCCGACGCTCATCCTGCGCCGCGGTGAAAGGGTGCGGCTCACGCTGACCAACCAGGACCGGGGCATGACCCACGACTTCGCGGTCGAGTCGCTGGACGTAGCCACGCGTGCGTTGCGGCGGACCGGTACCGACTCCCTGGTCTTCGAAGCGCCTGAAAAGCCGGGTGAGAGCGAGTACGTCTGCACCTACCACGCGCGGATGATGAAGGGGACCTTGAAGGTCGAGTAGCCTCGCGATCCCGATTCCCCTCAGATGGTACGCTCCAATCTGGAGCCTGGAATGCTCTGGGGCATTTCCAGCATTGTGACGATCTGAGGCAATGGAACCGCACCACGAACACCTAGTCGAGCGCATCCGGGAGCTGCCTGACCGGCCCGGCATCTACATCTTCAAGGATGCCGAGGGGAAGGTCTTGTACGTGGGCAAGGCCACGTCGCTGCGCAAGCGGGCGTCGTCTTACCTGACCCGGGATCACGAGCCGCGCCTGGCCGCAATGGTTCACGAGGCCGCGGATCTGGAGTACGTGGTCACCGACTCTCCGGCCGAGGCGCTCCTTCTCGAAAACAATTGGATCAAGAGCCGGCGCCCGCGCTACAACATCCTCCTGCGGGACGACAAGACCTACCCCTACATCAAGCTGACCCTGGAGGACGAGTACCCCCGCATCGCCTTCACCCGGCGGGTGAGGAACGACAAGGGCGACTACTTCGGGCCCTTCCTGCCGGGCGGCTTGGCGCGCAAGGCCATCAAGCTGGTCCAGAAGCTGTTCCAGGTCCGGGTTTGCCGCATCGAGATCGACGGCAGCCTGCCGCGTCCCTGCCTGTACTACGACATGCACCGCTGCCTCGGACCGTGCGTGGACGGCCTCACCTCCAAGACCGCTTACGACGAGGCGGTCCAGCAGGCTCGGCTCTTCCTCTCCGGCCGCAACGAGCAACTCGTCCGGCGGCTCAAGAAGGAGATGTGGGAGGCCTCCGAGGACCTCGACTTCGAGCGCGCCGCCCATCTCCGCGACACGCTCGACGAGATCGAGTCGATCAGCCAGCGGCGCAAGCTCTCGTCGGTCGAGGGGGAGGACCTGGACGTCTACGGCGTCCACGTGGGCGGGGGGCATGCCGCCGTGGTCGTCCTGGTCATGCGTGGCGGCCAGGTGCTCGACCGCCGCGAGCTGTTCTGGGAAGGAGTCGGCCCGGTCTCCCCGGAGCAGCTGCTCTCCGAGGTCCTGCCGCAGATCTACGACCGCACCACCTTCATCCCCAAGGAGATCCACCTGCCGGTGCCGATCGAAGGGGAGGAGGCCTTGCTGGAGTGGCTGTGCGACAAGAAGGGGGAGAAGGTCTACGTCCGCATGCCCTCGCGGGGGGGCAAGGCCGAGCGGGTCGCGCTCGCCATGCACAATGCGGAGCTGGCCCACAAGCGGCGTTTTCGCGGGATCGAGGAGAACCCGGGCGCCGCGTCCCTGGCACGCCACCTGGACCTGGAGGGGCCGCCGCGGCGGATCGAGGGCTTCGACATCTCCCACTTCCAGGGCGGCGAGACGGTCGCGTCCCTGGTCACCTGGGAGGAGGGCCGGATGCGCAAGGGGGAGTACCGCAGCTTCAACATCCGCGATCTCACCCAGCCGGACGACTTCGCTTCCATGCGTCAGGCGGTCGAGCGCCGCTACCGCCGCCGGCTGGAGGAGATCGGCGAGATGCCGGACCTGATCCTCATCGACGGCGGCCGGGGCCAGCTCAACTCCGCGCTGGACGCTCTAGCCGTTCTGGGAGTGGAGGAGACCTCCATCGTCGCCCTGGCCAAGCGGGAGGAGGAGATCTACGTGCCCGGTCTGCCCGAGCCGCTGCGCCTCGAGCGCAACGATCCGGGGCTGCGGCTGCTCCAGGAGATCCGCGACGAAGCCCATCGCTTCGCAGTCGCGCGCCACCGCAGCCGCCGCTCCGCCAATACGCTTCGCAGCAAGCTCGACGAGCTGTCCGGCATCGGACCCCGCCGGCGAAAGCTGCTCATCACCCATTTCGGCAGCGCCGAGGGGGTCCGCAACGCTAGGGTGGAGGAGCTGCAGGAGATTCTTGGCCAGGTGGTGGGGCGGAAGATCTTCGCCCAGCTCCACCCGCCGGCAGAGTCGACCGCCGCTCCAGTATCCGGATGACCTGCCGGTTGCCGTGCCACTGGCCCGGGGAGGGCGTGGTCGGCTTTTCGCCGAATTCGGCCCGCTGCTCAAAGCTTTCGAAGATCGTCCCGATCTGCTCCGGGCTGATCAGCGGCCGGCCCTCCGGAGTGCTCATCTGCGTGATCACCAGATAGTGCACCCGCCGGCCGAGCAGCCGCCGCTGCATCCGGTCCCAGCCCTGGACCTCCACGTTCCTCCCCTCCAGGCGCCCGATTTCCGAGGGCAGGAAGGCCAGATCGTTCAGGACGAGCACGGTCTGTCCGGGCCGGCTGTTCCGCGCCATCCAATCGATCGTCTGGGTGCGGGAGTCCTCGAACTGTGCCCGCTCCTGGGCAAACCGGACCGCCTGCGGACCGAAGAGGATCGTGATGAGGAGGAACCCGGTCGCGTAGGCCCACGAGAACCGCGCCTTCAGGCTATGGAAAAGGATAGCCACGGCCACGCAGGCGATGGGGACAACGGGGAGAAAGTTCCGGAACGGCTGAAAGCTCTGCCGGGAGTAGAGCATCACGATCAGGGCGAGGAAAAGCATCCATCCCGCGGCGGTAGGACGGGTGCGCCGGTCCCAGAGGGCGACCGCGAGGCCCGCCGCCGCCAGCGCCAGGAAGATCCATCCCAGCTCCGGTCCGCGGAGCGGGAGGTCCCACTCGGCCTGCTGGACGACCTGGGGCCAGAGGGGAGGGGAGGTCAGCTCGCGGTAGAGCTCGGACTGCCGCCGGATCCCGCCCAGGACCTGCTCCGGCACGGTCACGATCCCGGGCATGGCGGCCAGCGCGGCGCCGATGGCACCTGCCGCTGCGATCGCCCAGAGCCGGAGCCGCTCGCGCCAGGCCGGCCGGCTCAGCCAGACGGTCAGGGCGAAGGAGAGGGAGACGAGGAGCGCCGGGTACTTGGAGGCGAAGGCGAGGCCCGCCATGGCTCCAGCAAGCAGCGCGTCACGGCCGGGCTGATCGGAAGTGCGGACGCGGTCCGTGAAGAGGAGGCAGGCCGTCACGAACAGAGTGGCATAGGGATCGACCGTGGCAATCCCCCCGCGAGCCACCAGGGCTGGGAGGAGCGCAGCCGTAAAAGCTGCCAGGTATCCGGCGCGGGTATTGGATTCAAAGCGTGCCACCCGGCGGGCCAGGAGCCCGGTGACCAGCACGACCCCGAGCCCCGCCAGGAAGCTCAGGATCCGCCCGAGGAGCAGGATCTCGAACGGTTCCAGCACGTCGTAGTAGCCGCCCTCCCGGGTGAGCACGTCGTCCCCCATCAGCGGGCCGTACGCCCGCGCCGCGGCGGCCACCGCCGTGATCGGCAGCGAGGGGTACATGAATTCGTCGGGGATCCAGCGCCCATCGCGGATCATGCGGGCCGGGACGTGGAGGTAGTTGCCCTCGTCCACATAGCTCATGTAAGGCCGCGCCGCGGTGATGGAGGGGGCGCGCACGGCCGCGGCGAGCAGCAGGACTGCGATCCAGGGCAGGGCCGCGCTGATGGAGGGGAGAGGACGGCTCATGGGCGCGCGAAGTCTATCCGGATGCTAAAATGTTTGTCATTCAGATGACTGCACACCGAGAGCTTACGGACGAGGAGTACCGCCTGTTCAGCGAGCGCATCGCTCGCGGCCTTGCGGAGCGTCCTCTGACGGTCCCGCCCCGGGAGCACCGGGAGCGCGTGGCGGAGCTTCTGAAGCAGCTCGGGGACGTGACGTTCTACCATCTCCTTGGGATCGATCCGGCCTCAGGGGCGCGGGAGGTCCACGACGCCTACGACGAGATCGCGCGTCTCGTTCACCCGTCTCACGCGAGCCGAGTCGGGCTGGACGGGCGCGAAGAGGTGCTCAAGGTCCTCTTCGAACGCGCCACACTGGGCTACCTGACACTCGTCGAGACCGACCGGCGCAAAAAGTATGACCGGGAGGTGGGCCCCGCCCGCTGGACCGCTCTCCGGACCTCGACTGCCTCCCGCGAGGAAGAGGCGCGGCGCTGCCTGGCCCGGGCGCGGGCGCTCGCCGAGTCCGAGGATTTCCACTCCGCGATCGAGCTCCTGCGCCAGTCGGTGCGGCTGGTTCCCGACGCCGAGGCCTTTGGGCTGCTTGGGCTGCTTCTGGCCAAGAATCCCCAATGGCTGGAGGAGGCGCTCGAATCGCTGGAGCGCGCCATGGAGATGGGGGCCACCGAGCCGGGCCTGCCCGAGGCGTTGAAGGAGGTCCGGGAGAAGCTGGGGCAGGAGGGACAACCGGCGCAGCCCATTCCCTTCCGCAAGAAGAAGAGTTGACGCTCTATACCCGGCAGAAATCTTCTGCGCTGGAAAAAGGTTAGGATACATCCAGGCTGGAGAGCTACAGGCGGTCGCTTCGGGGAACCTTTCGGGGTTCGCCTGGAGAGGAAAGTCCGAGCTCCTACGGGCAGTATGCTCGCTAACGGCGAGGCGCGGCGACGCGACGGAAAGTGCAACAGAAAATATACCGCCTCAGCGATCATCCCTCGGGATGGGGGCTGAGGTAAGGGTGAAATGGTGCGGTAAGAGCGCACCGCTCCGGCGGCGACGGCGGAGGCACGGAAAACCCCATGCGGAGCAAGACCAAATAGGGGAACGGTATGCGGGCTGCCCGTCCCGCCCTCGATCCGGTTCGCCGGGCCGGGGCCGTTTCCGGGTAGGTTGCTGGAGGCCGGCGGCAACGCCGGTCCCAGAGGAATGACAGCTCACCCGGCTTCGGCCGGGGAAACAGAACTCGGCTTACGGAGCTCTCCAGCCTTTTGATTCTTCCCCGATTGATCCCCAAACTGGCACCTCCCGCCGGCCCCAGCGACCGTGTGGGCGTGGCCGCCCTGTCCGGGCCGGTCGACCCCGAGAAGCTCGCGGCCGGCGTCGAATCCCTGCGCCGGCTCGGCTTCGAGCCCGTGCTCGCCGACAATGTCCTCTCCCGCCGCGGCTTCCTGGCCGGCGGCGACGAGGAGCGGCTCGCCGCCTTCCACAAGCTGGCGGCCGATCCCGATCTCCCCGCGATCTTCTTCACCCGCGGCGGTTACGGCTTGATGCGTATCCTCCCGGCGCTCGACTGGGACCTCCTCGCCCGGCACCCCCGCGCCTACGTCGGGTACTCCGACCTGACTCCGTTCCTGATGGAGATCGTGCGCCGGCTCGGCCTAGTGGCGTTCCACGGTCCTCTGGTGGCCGGCGAGCTCGCCCGCGGTCTTGATCCGGAGGAGGAGGCGTCCCTGCTGGGCGCGCTGGCCGGGCGCTATCCGGTGGAGCAGCCTTTTCATGGCTGGCTGCGGGAGGGGAGCGCGTCGGGTCCGCTCCTCGGCGGATGCCTCAGCCTGCTCTCGGCCACGGTCGGCACCCCATGGTTCCCGGATCTTCGGGGCGCGATCGTGTTCTGGGAAGAAATCAACGAGGCGCCGTACCGCGTCGACCGAATGTTGACCCACCTGCGGCTGTCGGGTAATCTCGAAGGGATAGCGGGAATGATCGTCGGCCACGTGGCAGGTAAAGAAGAATGGTCTGGCTGGCCGGCCCTGGTGAATGAGAGCCTCTCGGGGTTCTCCTGGCCCCTTGCGTGGGGGCTTCCGGCCGGGCATGTCCCACCGAACTGGACTCTTCCCCTGGGACTGCCGGCGCGCCTGGATGCCGGGAGCCTGCGGATGGTGATCGGCGAATGAACAACCCTGTCTTTAAGACGACCACCGGCAGCCAGCCTGCCGTCCAGAAGCCTGCCGGCCCCTATCTTTTTGATGTCAAGGAAGGGGAATACGTCTTCCGCGAGGGGGACCTCGGTACGGAGATGTACATCATCCACGAGGGCAAGGTCGAGATCCTGAGCGGCACGGGCAGCAAGGAGCAGCTCCTCTCCGTTCTGGAGAAGGGGGACTTCTTCGGCGAGATGGCGATCCTCGAGGACCTGCCGCGCGCCGCGTCGGCGCGGGCGGTCACCCCGGTCAAGCTGCTCCAGATCAACGGCTCGACTTTCGACCAGCTTTTGCGCGGCAACCCGGAGATCGCCGTCCGCATGATGCGCAAGCTGGCCCGCCGCATACGCGAGACCGACGACCTGCTCCGCTCGTCCACCTTCAGCCGCGAGGCCGCGGCCGAGGTCTCGCGCGAGATGCCGAAGATGAACGTGCAGGCTCCGGCCGAGGGGCCCGAGAAGCTGATCCATGCCCCTTCCGGCATGGAGTTCCCGCTCTCCGCCGGCCCCGAGACCACCATCGGGCGCAAGGATGCGGTCACCGGGATCTACCCGGACGTGGACCTCTCGCCCCTCGACCAGCAGCGCTCGATCAGCCGCCGCCACGCCAAGCTCTTCCGCCGCGGGTCGAAGTTCTTCCTCGGCGAGGAGATCGGCACGATGAACAGCACCTTCCTCAACGGGGCGAGGCTGGAGACCGGAGTGCCGGCCGAGGTCCGCCCCGGGGACGAGCTGCGCTTCGGCGTGGTCATCCTCAAGCTCCAGGTCCCCTAGCGTCCTGCTGAAGCTCTCGTCCCCCCTTTCGGAGATCCCCGGCGTGGGCCCCGCCCGCGCCCGGGCGCTTTCCGAGGCAGGCTACGAAACGGTGTCGGGCCTGCTCTACCATCTCCCTTTCCGCTACGAGGACCGCCGCGTCGTGCACGCCGTTTCCGATGCCGTTTCCGGCGGCTCGTACACCCTGCGCGGCCGGCTTGCCTCCGTGCGCCGCATCCGCACGCACCGCCGCGCCTTCAGCCTCGTCCGCGGAGTCCTGAGTGACGGCACCGGCTCGATCCCCGTGGTCTGGTTCAACCGCCCCTACCTGGCGAGCCAGTCGCTGGAAGGGGAGGAGTGGCTCCTCCATGGCGAGGTGCGGGAGAGCAAGAGCGGGCCGGAGCTGCTGAACCCTTCATGCGAGCGGCCCGAGCAGGCGATCCATGGCGCCCGGATCGCTCCCGTGTATCCGGCAGCCGGAGGGATCGGACCGGCGCTCCTGCGCCGCATCCTGGATACCATCCTGGAGAAGGTGGATCTGCCCAGCGAGGTGCCGGAGACGCTGCCCGCCGACCTTCTCGCCCGCCACGGCCTGCCGCCGCTCGGCGAGGCTTTGCAGGCGCTCCATGCCCCGGAGGAAGGAAATCCCGAGGAGCTGAACCGGCGGCGCAGCCCGGCGCACCTGCGCCTGATCTATGAGGAGCTGCTGAAGCTGCAACTCGGGCTGGCTCTCCTCCGCGAGCGTGAGAGAGACGAGAAGCGGACCCGTCGCTACTCGGTCGACGACCGATTGCGCGGAGTGGCCCGGAGCATCCTGCCGTTCCCTCTGACCCGGGCGCAGAAGCGGGCCTTGCGCGAGATCGTGGCCGATCTTCAGGGTCCCCGGCCCATGCTCCGGCTCCTCCAGGGGGATGTGGGGAGCGGCAAGACGATCGTGGCCGCTCTGGCCCTGGTGGTGGCGCTGGAGAACGGATATCAGGGAGCATTCATGGCCCCCACTCAGCTCGTAGCCGAGCAGCACTTCGCGAGCCTTGAGCGGCTGCTGGGGAGCCGCTATCGCTTGGGGCTTTTCACGGGGACGAAAGGCGACTCCCGTCTTCGAAAGGAACTGGCTGCGGGCGAGATCCGGCTCGCGGTTGGGACTCACGCGCTTATCCAGGAGGGGATCGGCTTCCG
The DNA here is from genome assembly GCA_034667225.1 of Acidobacteriota bacterium. Taxonomy (GTDB): domain Bacteria; phylum Acidobacteriota; class Thermoanaerobaculia; order Multivoradales; family UBA5704; genus DATMER01. The sequence continues at coordinate 177,029 of JAXDKG010000008.1, read as the reverse complement.
AGATCTCGGCCTGGCGGTCGTCGACGAGCAGCACCGCTTCGGCGTGCTCCAGCGCGGGCTGCTGCGCTCCAAAGGAAAGACTCCGGACATGCTGGTCATGACCGCGACGCCCATCCCGCGCTCGCTCGCCCTCGCTGCCTGGGGGGACTTGGACGTGTCCACCATCGACGAGCTGCCGCCCGGAAGGACTCCTATTGGTACCGAGGTCCTCCTCACGAAAAAGCGCAAGGAGGTCTATAAAAGGCTGCGCGAAGAGCTGGAGGCGGGCGGAAGAGCCTACGTCGTTTTTCCGGTCATCGAAGAGGGGGTTGAGGAGATGGGAGAAAGGGTCCGGGAGTACCTCTCGGACTTCCCCAGCGCCGTGCTCCATGGCCGGATTCCGGCGGCCGAACGGGAGCGGACCATGGCCGCGTTCGCCGCGGGCGAGGTGCGGGTCCTGATCTCCACGACGGTCATCGAGGTCGGAGTGGACGTGCCCGAGGCCACCTGGATGGTGATCGAGAGCGCCGAGCGCTTCGGCCTGGCCCAGCTTCATCAGCTCCGCGGCCGGGTCGGCCGGGGACCGCGGCCTTCGCGCTGCATCGCTCTCCATGGCAAGCTCACCGAGTCGGGGGAGCGGCGCCTGAAAGCTTTTGAGGAGACCACGGATGGCTTCCGCATCGCTGAGGAAGACCTGGCGATCCGCGGTCCGGGCGAGTTGTTGGGCCTGCGGCAGGCTGGGCTGCCCGGCTTCCGCATCGCGCGCTTGCCTGACGACCTCGAATGGCTGAAGAAAGCCCGCGACGATGCCAAGGAATTGCTCCCACGGCTGGGGGAGCTGGAGCTGCTCCGGCAGAGCGTGCAACCGAAGGGGAGCGGGGAAGTGGGAGGGCTATGATCCGCGTCCTTTTGATCGCCAATACCTTGCCTCCTCGGGACGTTTCCGGCGTCGGCGAACAGGTGCTACAGTTGGCGACCGGTTTGCGCCAGGCCGGTTTCGAGGTGGAAGTGCTGGGCCGCGGCCCGGGACAGGTCGGAGGACCCAAGGTCCTCTTTCCTCTCTTCGCGGTGCCGGCGGTCCGGCGGGCGCTTCGGCGCTTCCGGCCGCACGTCGTCCAGGTTCACGAATCGGACGGCGGCTTGGCGGCGCTCCTGGTGCGGAGGCTCGCGCCGCGGCTCGACCCGATACCCCGCTTGGTGGCCCTGCTCCAGGTGAGCTACGTCGAGGAGCTGTGGGCCGTGCGGCCCCTGGTCGCGGATGGCCGGGTCCTGGGCCGGCCGGGCGGCGTCGAGCGCCGGTTCCGCTGGCTCAAGGCGCCGCTCCAGATCGCGCTCGGACGGCTGACCGCCCGGGTGGCGGACCTGGTCCTGGCGCCGAGCGCCGCGACCGTCGCCGAGCTGCGGCGGGATTACCGGGTGCGGGACGCGGCGGTCGTCCCCAACGTGACCGGGGGGCTCGCGGTAGAGCCAGCCGGAACGGAAGAACCGCCGGGCTACCTGCTCTTCGTCGGCCGACTCCGGATCCGCAAGGGCGTTGAAATCCTGCTGGAGGCACTGCCTCCCGGGGCTCGATTGCTGATCGCGGGCGACGGCGAGCACCGGGCCTCGCTAGAGGGAAAAACCGGTCCGGGCGTGAAGTTCCTGGGGCGCTGCGACGCCGGCCGTGTGCGGGGATTGCTCCGGGGAGCCGCGGCCCTGGTCGTGCCCTCCATCTATGAGGGTATGCCGCTGGTGATTCTGGAGGCCATGGAGGCGGGCGTGCCGGTGGTGGCGAGCCGCGTGAGCGGCATCCCCGAGGTGGTGGAGGACGGCGTCACCGGCTGGCTGGTCCCCCCGGAAGACCCGCGGGCCCTCGCCGCCGCGCTCCTGGAAGTCCTGAACCGGCCGGACGTGGCGCGGCGAAGGGGCGAGGCAGGACGCCGCCGGGTGGACGAGCGCTTCCGGCCGATGAATGCAGTAACCGCCTGGAAACAGGCGGTTCTAGGAGAAAAATGAACCCATGATGGGACGTGCCCTGTTGATCGTCGGCGCCATGGCGACCCTTGGATTGATCGCCTCCGCCGTGTTTGGATATGGCCTGGACGGAACCGCCGGGCGCCAGGTCGGGCCCGAGATGACGCGCCACGTCCTGGTCGCGCTCGCCTCCAGCCTTCTGCTGCTCTTCTCCCACTGCTGGATCATGTTCTACCTGATCGGCACCGGGAAGGCGATCAAGGAAGCGGTCGCCGAGCACTCGCTGGAGCCCGCCCTGATCGAAGAGACCAAGCGGTTCAAGAACGAGTCCTACCCGTCGCTGATGCTGGCGATGGCGCTCGCCATGGCGACCTTCATCCTCGGCGGCGGCGCGGCGACCAACAGCCTGCCCGCGTGGATTCACCACGGGCTCTTCTGGGCCACGCTCCTGGTGCAGGCGCGCGCCCTCTGGATCGAGAAGGGCGTGCTCGATCAGAACGAGAAGCTCATGGCGGACGTCGACCGGCGCCTCCGGACGTAGAGAGGAAGGAAGAGGACACGTGACGGAACAGCAGATTGTGCTCTCGGGCATGCGCTCGACAGGCAAGATCCACCTGGGCAACTACTTCGGCGCCCTCAAGAACTGGATCGACCTGCAGGACCGCTACCGCTGCTTCTACATGGCGGCGGACTGGCATGCCCTGACCAGTGACTACGCCGACACCTCCCAGGTGGCGGAGAACACCATCGAGATGGTCACCGACTGGATCGCCGCCGGGCTCGACCCGCAGCGCTCCGTGATCTTCGTCCAGTCCATGGTGCCGGAGCACGCCGAGCTCCATCTGCTGTTCTCCATGATCACGCCGCTCGGCTGGCTGGAGCGCGTGCCCACCTACAAGGAGCAGGTCCAGCAGATCGAGAACAAGGACCTCTCCAACTATGGCTTCCTCGGCTACCCGGTGCTCCAGACGGTCGACGTGGCCATCTACCGCGCCCACTTCGTGCCGGTGGGGGAGGACCAGTCCAGCCATCTCGAGCTGGCGCGCGAGATCGTGCGCCGCTTCAACGGCCTCTATGGCGAAGTCTTCCCCGAGCCCAAGGCGCTGTTCACGCCGACGCCGAAAGTCCCGGGCATCGACGGCCGCAAGATGTCCAAGTCCTACGGCAACGCCATCAACCTCTCGGACCCGGCTGACGTCGTGCTCCAGAAATGCAAGCAGATGTTCACCGATCCCCAGCGCCTGACCCGCAAGGACCCCGGCCGCCCCGAGGTCTGCAACCTCTACGAGTTCCACAAGCTGCTGTCGCCGCCCGACATCCAGGAGCGGGTCTATCACCAGTGCCGGGCCGCGGAGATCGGCTGCGTGGACGACAAGAAGCTGCTCGCCGAGATCATCAACGCCTTCCTGGAGCCGATGCGCGAGCGGCGCCGGGAGCTCGACCGCGACACCGTCTACGACATCCTCCTCGACGGCTCGCGGCGGGCGCGCGAGACGGCTGGGGAGACCATGCAGAAGGTGCGCGAGGCGATCGCCCTGGATTACAGCAAGCTCCTGCAGAGGGTTCACGGATGAGCCGAAAGACTACGACGGACGGTGAGGGGCAGGCTCCCGAACCCGCTGAGGCAGCCGAAGCCACAAGCCTGCTCCCCGAATCCTGGCGCGTTCACCTGCCCGTGTTCGAAGGGCCGCTCGACCTCCTCCTGCATCTGATCAAGATGAACCGGGTGGAGATCACCGACATCCCGGTGGCCACCATCTGCGATCAGTTCCACGCCTACATGCAGCTCATGGAAGAGCTGAACCTGGATGTCGCCGGCGATTACATCTACGAAGCGGCCCTGCTGATCCACATCAAGTCGAAGATGCTGCTGCCGCGCCCTGCCAAGGCCGAAGGCGAGCCCGAGGAAGATCCGCGCCAGGAGCTGGTCCAGCGCCTGATGGAATACCGGCAGCTCAAGGAAGTCGCGCAATCCTTCGCCGAGCTGGACCGGGTGCGCATGGGCATCTGGACGCGCAAGCCGCAGCCGCTCCCCCAGGCGCCGGAAGAAGAAGGGACGATCGAGCTTGGCGAGGTCTCGCTGTTCGACCTCATGGGCGCCCTCAAGACGGCGCTCGTCCGCTACGAGAAAGAGCATCCGCCGCCGATGCAGCTCTCGCTGGATGCCTTCTCGGTCCGCGGCCAGTTCGACCGGCTGCTCGCGATCCTGGACGCCGGCCACCCGTTCGACCTAGTCGACGACCTGCGCACCCGCTCCTGCCGCGCCGAGGCGATCTCCACCTTCCTGGCCGTGCTCGAGCTGGCGCGGCTGAACCTGGTGCGAGTTCACCAGACCGAGGGGGGCGATATCCTCCTCTACCGCACCACGCGCGAGCTGGGCCATGACGACCGGGAGGCCATCTCCGGATGATGGAAGAAAATGACTGAGAGGAGTGAGATGGAGGCGGCGCTGGAGGCGATCCTGTTCGTCTCCTCCGAGCCGGTGTCGAGGACCAAGCTCCTGGAGCTGTTCGACGAGGCCGAGCGCGCCGAGGCCGCCGAGGCCCTGGAAACCGTGCTCTCCCGCTACGCCGACGGCGAATTCCGCGGTGACCGTGGGGTTCTGGTCGAAGACGTGGCCGGCGGCGTGCGGCTCGCAACCCGGCCCGAGATCGGCGGCTGGCTGCGCCGCTTTTTCGACGTTTCGAGTGGCACCAAGCTCTCCATGGCCGCGCTGGAGACCCTGGCGATCATCGCCTACCGGCAGCCGATCACCGGGCCCGAGATCCAGGAGCTGCGCGGCGTCAACCCCTCGGGGGTCATCACGACCCTACTGGGGCGCCGCCTCGTGCGCATCTCCGGCCGCAAGGAAGTCGTGGGCAAGCCCTTCCTCTATGGCACGACCAAGGAGTTCCTGGTCCACTTCGGGCTCAACTCCCTGAAAGACCTGCCGCCCCTGGAAGAGTTCGAAGAGACCTTCGGCGCCGCGGGCGTCACCGATGCCTCGCCGGAGCTGAGCCAGGCAACGCTCGACGCCGTGGCCGCCATCGGCGGCGAATCGGAGCTCACAGGAGCGGCCCCTGAAGACCGGGAAGAGACCTTCCTGCGGGAAGTGGCGGATCTGGAAGAAGCGGCAGCGACCTCCGATGCCATGGAGACCGAGTAATGGAAGACCGGCTGCAAAAGATTCTGGCGCGAGCGGGCGTCGCCTCCCGGCGCAAGGTCGAAGAGATGATCGAGCAAGGGCTGGTGACCGTCAACGGACAGGTCGCCAAGCTGGGGGACAAAGCCGATCCCGAGCGCGATGCCATCAAGATCGAAAACCGGCGCATCCAGCCGCACCGGGGGGAATACCACTACCTCCTTCTGAACAAGCCGAGAGGGGTCATGTCGACCATCACCGACCCCGAGGGGCGACAGACGGTCATGGACTTCATCCCGCCCGTGTTCCACAAGGCCTTGGTTCCGGTGGGCCGCCTCGACTATCACACCGAGGGCTTGATCCTCCTCACCGACGACGGCGAATTCGCCCAGCGGGTCGCGCATCCGCGCTACGGCAGCGTCAAGACCTACGAAGTCAAAGTGAAGGGCCGGCCGAGCGAGGCCGCGCTGGACCGGCTCCGCGCCGGCATCCTGCTGGAAGGGAAGAGGACCGCGCCCGCGAAGATCACCCCCCGGCACTCGCCCGTCGCGCACCGCCGGAAGAAGGCCGACGACGAAGGAGGCGAAAACTCCTGGTGGACCGTCCAGCTCACCGAGGGGCGCACACGCCAGATCCGCGAGATGTTCCTGCGCATCAGCCATCCGGTCCAGAAGCTGCGCCGGGTGGCCATCGGCCCGCTGCGCGATCCGGACCTGCCGCTCGGCTCCGTGCGCGAGCTGAAGCCGCGTGAGGTCGAGCTGCTGCTGCGCAGCTCGCGCGAGAAGGCCAAAGCCAAGGCCAAAAAGCCGGCGAAGAAGAAAGTAGGGGCGGGGCTTGCCCCCGCCCGGGAGGGGGTAAACCCCTCCCCTACGTCTTCTAGGAACGCGAAGCCCGCCGCCAAGAAGGCACTGACGGCGAAGAAAGCTCCCGCCAAGAAATCTCCCGAGAAGAAAGCTCCGGTCAGGAAACCTGCCGCGAGGAAGGCCGCCGCTCAGAAGCGGTCCCCGAAAAAGACATCCCGATGAGCGAGCCCCTGATCGTCGCCATCGACGGCCCCTCGGGCGTCGGCAAGAGCACCGCGGCCCGCCGGCTCGCGAAACGGCTTGGCGTTCCGTTCCTCGACACCGGCGCCATGTACCGCTCGATCGCCTTGAAGGTCCTGCGCTGCGATATGGACCCCGCGGACCGGAATGCCGTCGAAGCGCTCGCCACCAGCACGGAGGTCAGCCTGGAGCGCCACGACGACGGCAGTTTCGAAGTGCTGCTCGAAGGGGAGCCGGTCGAGCCGTTCATCCGGACGCCCGAGGTGGGGGAGGTGGCGTCGACGATCTCCACCCATCCCGGGGTGCGCCGCCGCCTGGTCGCGCTCCAACAGGAGGCGGCCCGCCACTGGGGAGGCGTGCTGGAAGGGCGGGACATCGGCACCCGGGTCTTCCCGGACACGCCGCACAAATTCTTCCTGGATGCCCGTGCCGACGTGCGCGGCCGGCGCCGTTTCGAGGAGCTGCAGGCCGCCGGCCAGGCCATCACCTACGAGCAGGTCGTGGACGAGATCAACCGCCGCGACCATCGTGACCGCACCCGCGAAGACTCCCCCCTGACCCGCGACAGTACTTACATTTTGGTGGACACCTCCGACCTGGAGATCGACGAAGTGGTCGAAGAGATGTCACAGGCCATCGAAGTCCGCAGCCGTTCCTGACCCATCCGGCAACCCTTTTGCAACTCCCGATGAGGGGCGGCTCACTCGATCCGTCATGAGTACCGAACTGCAAAGGAGAAATGACATGGGTCTGATTCAATTCGCCAAAAATGTGGGCCGGAAGCTCGGCCTTGGAGACGACGACGACAAGAAGGTCCAGGGCCAGGGGCCGCAGCAGGGGCAGCACGCCGCCCCCACCGCACAGCAGGTCCAGGATCTCCACGACAGGCGCAAGGCCGCAGCCCTGAACAAGCTCGTGGTGGACATGGGCTTCAAGGTCCAGGACCTCGGCGTGCGGGTCGACGGTGACAAGGTCACCCTCACCGGCCAGGCGCCCAGTCAGGAAGTCCGCGAGAAGATCGCGCTTCTGGTCGGCAACGTCGAAGGCATCGGTAGCGTCGACGACAACATGACCGCCGCCCAGGCCGCGCCCGAGGCGCAGTACTACGAGGTCAAGTCGGGCGACACCCTCTCCAAGATCGCCAAACAGTTCTACGGCGACGCCAACAAGTACCACCAGATCTTCGAAGCCAACAAGCCCATGCTCAAGGACGCCGACGAGATCTATCCGGGCCAGCGGCTCCGTATCCCCGCCGCCGCGCAAGCCGGCGCCCACGCCTGAAGACAATTTCCCAACAGGCGGTCGGGGGTGCTCCCGCCCGCCTGCGTTATGCTCCCGCTGTTGAGCACCGCCTTCGACAAACTCGCCGCCGAATATGACCACGGGTTCACCCGGACCGTTCTGGGAGAACGCCTGCGCCGCGCCGTCTGGCGGCGGCTGGATGCCCTTTTTGTGCCCGGGGACCGCATCCTCGAGCTGGCCTGCGGCACCGGAGAGGATGCCGTCCACCTCGGCGGGCGTGGCGTCCGGGTCCTGGCGACCGATGCCTCGCCGGAGATGGTCCACGTCGCGAGGGAGAAGGCCGGGCGTGCGGAACTGACCGGAGTCGAGGTCAGGCAGCTCGCTGTCGAAGAGCTGGATCGCCTGGACGCGCCGCCCTTCGACGGCGCCCTGTCGAACTTCGGCGGTCTCAACTGCGTCGCCGACCTGCCCGCCGTCGGCCAGGCGCTCGCATCTCGGCTGCGGCCGGGGGCGATCGCGGTGCTGTGCGTTATGGGGCCCGTCGTCCCCTGGGAGTGGGTCTGGTTCCGCGGACGAGGCAAGGCATTCCGGCGGCTGACCCCAGGCGGGGTGGAGTGGAGGGGCCTCCGGGTCCGGTATCCTTCGATTCGCACGCTCCGGCGATCTCTCGCCCCCTCATTTCGGATGCGGCGCGTGGCCGCTCTCGGCGCGCTGCTGCCTCCTCCTTACGCGGAAGACTGGGCGTCCCGGCATCCGGCGCTCATCGATCGGCTCGATCGCTGGGAACGGAGGCTTGAAACGGTTTCGCCGCTTCCGTGGCTGGCCGACCACTACCTTATGGAACTGGAGCGGAGATGATGACCCGATACGTGGCTTGCCGTAGACTGTTCGGTGGTGCGAGTTGTGGAGGAGCCAGGTTGGTTCCTGGGTTATACTGAAGAACGACGACATCTTACCTCTTCCTAGGAGAGGGTTGTAGACTATGAGCCAGCCTTTAACCGGAATACAATACATCTCGGACGAAGAAGGAAACCAGACCGCGGTCATCGTTCCGATTGAGCTGTGGCGCGAGATCAGCTCCGAAAAGGAGACTGCTTACTTGCTCGAGAGCGATGCCATGAGGCGGCGCCTGCTGGAAGCGCGGCAGCGTCAGGAGGATACGCCTTTCGATGAAGTCCGAGAGAAGCTTGGTATTCGAGAAGGCAGCGATGGAAGACCTGACCTGGTGGGTCGAGCAAAACCGCAACAAGACTCTCCGGCGGATCATGACGCTCGTTCAAGCCATCCACCGCGATCCGTTTCGGGGCGTCGGAGAGCCTGAGCCCTTGAAGCACGATCTGGCTGGCTGCTGGTCGAGGCGCATCAACCAGGAACATCGGATCGTGTATGAGGTCTTCGCTGATAAGATCCGGATCCTCAGCTGCCGCCATCACTACTGAAGCCACTATGAGCGGGTGGACCCTCGCCTGCCCCGTCTGCCGCACAACCCTGGCAAGCTCGCACTGCCTCGGCTGCGGCCGCGATTGGCCCCAAATCGACGGTATCTGGCGTTTCCTGCCTCCGGAGCGGGCTGAGATCTTCGCGCTCTTTCTGCGCGACTACACGCGCATCCGCCACGCCGAGGGGCGCGGCTCGGAAGATCCCGAGCACTATCTCCGGCTGCCCGACTGCGATCCGTCCCATCCCATCGCCTGGCAGTGGCAGATGCGGCGCCAGACCTGGGAGACCTTCCGCCGCCGGGTGCTGCCCCGGCTGGGTCCGAAGATCCTGGACCTGGGCGCCGGCGTCGGCTGGCTCAGCCACCGGCTGGCCGGGCTCGGCTACCAGCCCTGCGCGGTGGATGTGAGCGTCGACGACCGCGACGGCCTCGCCGCGGCCCGTCACTACACGCCGAGCTGGCCGCGTCTTCAGGCCGAGCTCGACCATCTCCCCCTCGCGGATGGCCAGGCCGACGCCGCCATCTTCAACGCCAGCCTTCACTACAGCTCCGATTACGCCGCGACCCTCCGGGAAGCGCAGCGGGTGCTCCGCCCCGGAGGCAGCCTGGTCATCCTGGAATCCCCGATCTACCGCAAGGAAGAGAGCGGTCGCCGCATGGTTGCCGAGCGGCACGCCGACTTCGATCGCCGCTTCGGAACCCGCTCGGACGCCCTGCCCAGCATCGAATACCTCACCTGGGACAGGCTCGACGAGCTGGCCCGCGAGCTGGGCATCCACTGGCAGCGGTTCCCTACCTGGTACGGCTGGCGATGGGCGCTCCGTCCCTGGGTGGCGCGCCTGAAGCGAAAAAGAGAGCCGAGCCGCTTCGTGATCCTGGTGGGCGGCTAGCTCTCTCTCTGTCTCACTGCTGGCTGAAGGTGTTGCAATTGTCCACGTTGCCGGTCTGAAGACCGGTGTTGAACCATTGGGCGCGCATTTTGGCGGAGCCGTGGGTCCAGGTCTCGGGATTGACCCCGCCCCTGCTCTGGCTCTGGATGCGGTCGTCGCCCACGGCGGCGGCGGCATTGAGAGCCTCATCGGCATCGCCCGGCTGCATGGCGGGCTCGTCGGCTCCGCGCAGTCTCGGGTCCATCGAGTGCGCCCAGATGCCCGCGAAGCAGTCGGCCTGGAGCTCCAACTGGACGGACAGCTCGTTGGCCGCGTCGGGATTCTGGCCCTGCGCGCGGCGGACCTGATCGCTCAGGCCCAACAGGTTCTGCACGTGATGGCCGATCTCGTGGGCGATCACATACGCTTGGGCGAAGTCGCCCGGGGCGCCGAAGCGCTCCTGCAGCTCGTTGTAGAAAGCGAGGTCCACGTAGACCTTTTCATCCGCGGGACAGTAGAACGGACCCATGGCGGCCTGTGCAGCGCCGCAGCCCGAGTCCACGCTGTCGGTGAAGATGGCCAGCTTCGCCCTGCGGTATTGCTGGCCGTCTTCCGCGAAGATCCGCTCCCAATTCCGTTGGGTGTCGTCCAGGACGGTCGAGACGAACTGGATCTGATTCTCCTCTTCCGCCGAGGTCGGCGGGGGAGCCCCCCCGTCCTGCGCCGGAGGGGCCGAGCCGTCCCCTCCCACCAGGGCGAAGAAGTCAGTCTTGAAGATGAAGCTGAGCAGGCCCAGGACCAGGACGCCCCCGATTCCCAGCTTGGCGGCGCCTCCGCCCCGCGTTCCCCTCCGGTCTTCCAGATCGGCGCTACGGCCCTTCGGTGTCCATCGCATGTCGCTTCCTCCCGGCGCTGATCCTACCAGGGGCGGACCGTTCCTGGAGGCTCCGAGCGCAAGGAAGATCAGGTGTATCGTTATGGCATGAAGAGAGTGCCGCAGCGCCGCCCAGCCACCTATCCCTGTCGGTCGACTAGCTGTCACCCTTGAATGATGCGCTTTCTTACACGAGACCAATGGCAGTCGTGGTGCGTTGAACGGCAGGTTCCGCTGCGAGAGGCTGGCTGGATTCGCCCGGATATCGGCGCGGACCACTTCCACATCGCGGACGTACCCTATCAATCGGACTCCGGCGCGAAGGTCAGTCTGGCGCGATACCTTTTCTCTCTCGTCGCTTCCGGGCCGGAGACGTTGGTCTTGGTCGATGACTGTGCTGTGTGGCCGTCCTCCCAGCACATGCCGCTGTTCACCCGGTTCCGCGAGGCTCTCGGCGAGAGTCGTCCAGTCATTGAGGCTCCCGGCCACCTTGTCACCCCGGCCGATACTGACGACGCCATCTCCATCGTCGCTACCTCACTTCTCTTCATTTGGGACTGCTACGGCATTTCATCCACAGGCCGCGATGCGTTCTACATCTCACACGACGAGTATTGCTACTTTGCCAGTCGCGATGCTTCCGTAGCAGAGCGCGTCGCGTCTGAGCTTGCCGCCACATGACGTCGAGCAGGTAGAGACTTCGCCCGCCCGCCGAGCGGCCATCGGTGACAGGAGTTGAAGCCATCGGTACCGCGGGTCGCGAAACCTTCCCGGCTGACCGGGAGACCTTTCCGGACGATCGGGGAAGCTTTCCCGCTGAGCCGGAGACCTTTCCCGACGGCCGGGAAAGCTTGCGCGGAGACCGGGAAACCTTTCCCGCTGCCCCGGAAAGGTTGCGGGCTGACCGGGAAACCCTTCCCGATGACCCGGAAAGGTTGCGGGACGACCGGGAAACCTTTCCCGACGGCCCGGAAAGGTTGCGCGGTGGCCGGGAAACCTTTCCCGCTCACCTGGAAAGGTTGCGGGCTGACCGGGAAACCTTTCCCGATGACCCGGAAAGATTGCGGGGCGACCGGGAAACCATTCCCGACGACCCGGAAAGGTTGCGCGGCCGTCGGGAAACCTTTCCGGGCGACCTGGAAAGGATTCCCGACCGTCCGGAATCCTTTCCCGCTGACCGGGAAACCTTGCGCGACCGTCCGGAAACCTTCCCCGCTGACCGGGAAAGTCCGCCCGGCCGCTCTTTATCCCCGCTCGCTAGCCCTCCGCGTCCTCTCGAGGGACGACGCGACCTCCTGGAGAAGCCCGAGCGTGACCTGCTCGGCCTCGGCGGCCTTCTGGAAGAGGAGGAAGGCGGCGAGCGCCTTCTGGTGGTCGTCCCGGGACTGAAACACGGGGATCATCTCCGCCGCCAGCCGCTTCAGCTCCCCGGCGTCGCCCCGTTCCAGGAGGATTATGGCAAGGTCGAGCGACAGGGAGTGCGCTCCCCAAGCTGGAGATAGAGGCCGCGGGTTTCGGCCAGCGATTTTTGATGGTCATCTTGGAGCAAGCGCGTTTAGCTGATGGTACGCCTCTCTATACGTTTGCAGCGACGCTGGTTCGGCCGCCGCACCCCGGCTGGCCGCAGCTCCTCGTGCGATCATTCCACGAAAGCTTGCCGACAAGCGCCTGCCCATGAGTCGGGCAGTAGACCACATTGCAGACGGCGCACCGATGCCACGCGTTGAACGGATTGCTCGGAATCCGACCGTGCGCCGCGCCGCAGCCGACACACAGGTTGCCAAACATATTCACCAGGTTGATGAACGTCACCTGCGCTGCATGCAGATCCTGAAGGTTGACGACCACTGTAACCGGCAAGTGCTCGTCCCAGATTCTGTCGCAAGCGTGGGCGAGCGGAACGCCAGTCACCGTCTGAATGAAAATTCTAGGCCGCCCCGGTTGTTCTGCCCTGATGCTCAGCGCCCAGTGATCCCACCCGAACCATGCGTTCGCCGTCATGTGTAGCTGATACCTGTCGTTGCCGACGCCCGGAGTCAGCCCATTCTTACGAGCAACGATTTTCACCATTGCTTCCGCGCAGTGGTTCTGGGCCGCGTTGTTGCCAGCCATGGCATTGTTGATGTGTAGATTGAGAACCTGGAGCTCCGCCGCACAGCCCGGATGGTTCAAAAGAGTTGCGGTCGCCTTGAGGCCATTGCACTGAATTGGAAAAATATTTACATCGAGTATCGCGTCGTTCGGATTTTGCCCAACGCCGTTCGAGCTGTAGATTGAGTCAGGAGACTGGACATGTGCCATGCCCAGGAGAGTGCCTGTAAGAGCAAAGTTCCAGCAGGCCAGGTTGGTGGCGACTCCAACCAGATCGATACCGTCTCTCGTCAGGGCATGCGTGCCCATTCTTCGAATTTGCTGTGCCGTGACGTGTGGCATTAAGGTCCTCCCTAACGTCCGTAGGTGAGCCAACCTTGAGGGAGTGTTGGCGCGGTCAAATTCAATCAGGCCCCCGGGCATGCCCGAGCGCGGCGCAACGCGCGCCAGGTTCAAGGAGAATGCTACCTCTACGAGAAGAGTGGGATGTCGGCGTCTGCAATTGCAGGGCACAGAATAGGTGCCTCGCGCCAGGTCAAGCCTGGGAAGGGAGGACGGAACATGCAGTAGACAGAACTGGAAGAGGTGCCAGCGGCTTGTTGGACGCCATCAGCGGCGGCTCTTAAAGCATCATCTCTGTGCTTCTCTCCCTTGGCCCGGCCCGGCACCGGGAACAGGTGGGAACGGGGACAGGTGTCAGGCGAATGTTCGGATTAGACCCTCTACCCATTGGGTAGACCCCGCTCATGGCCTTGGCCTTGGGCCGAGGAGGTGCCAGGCGTTTCTGGCTGCGCCTGCCCTACAGCCGGCCCGAATCGGGGAAGTGGAGGATCTCCTGGAACCGGCGGGCGAACGCATCGTCCAAGTGGGAGCGCAGGTCGGCGGCAAAGATAACGATGCCGGGGAAGTCCTCGATCCTCTGAAGCAGATAGGCAATCTGCTGGTTCGCCTTCCGATCGTTGGTGTTCCGCGACTCGGTGCGCTTGTCGAACAGGAGTTCCGCCTCATCGAAGAAGAGGATCCATTCCTGAAGCTCGGCCTGAGCGAAGAGGCTCGCCAGGTCTTGCTCCGTCTCTTCAGTCCAGTCCGGGAGAACCTTGGAGAGATCGACCCGGAAGACCGGCAGCCCCGCGGCGTCCCCCAGTAGAGAAGCGGCCAGCGTCTTGCCCGTTCCGGACGGGCCTTGAAATAGGGCTCGGAAGCCGGGCTTCAGCCGCCGCGAGCTGACGAGATCCTCGATTTCGGATCGGGTCTGCGACTCAAGCACTGAATCGTGCCCCTCGGCCGTTGTCGTGATCCGCTGCGCCAGGTTCATCATCCTCTCCAGGAAGGGGAAGTTGGACTTAGCCTACCATGTGGAGAGTCGAGTCCTTTCTGGAAGCCACGTGCTTTTTAGGCAGGTCCAGGGCGGCCTGGGCCGCCCTGGACCGGTAGAGGAGGGGCTATCTTGTCTCTGGCGAGAAGAGCACGCGCGGATGGCCGTCGTCGCATTTCACGCACACCGGGAACCTCCCTCCGCAGGGGCAGCACCGGAGACAGTTCGGGGGTGTCCCGCCGCATTCACAGGGTTTCTGGCAGAAGTTCTGCCGGTCGCAGAACATATCGCCCTGGCAGTCGCCGCAGTCCACGCGGCCGAGCCCGCAACCACGATTGAGACTCCCGCAGCGGCGGGTGCCGCACTCCAGCGGAGTACAGCCGCAGACGTTCGGGACACCTCCTCCGCCGCAGGTGTTGGTGCCTGTGCAAGTGCCGCAGCTCACCTGGTCGCCCAGGCCGTCATCGATCAAGCCGCAATTCTTCCCTCGGGCAGCGCAGAGGGCCGGATTGACAGGCGGAGCCATGGCGACCGTGAATGCCATTGCCGAGCCCGAACCTGAGACGTTGCGAATGGCTAGCCCCGGATTCGAGCCGTCGCCCCAGCGCAGCCAGGCACGCTCCCTGGACGCGGGGAAGGGCTCGAGATCGTAGCTCGTCCGCATCTGCTCGGATCTCCAGAGCGACCAGAAGTCGTTGTACCCTTCCGCCGAGCCGCCATCGCTCACATATCCGCTGTTCGAGACCGGACGGATGAGCCGGACGGCCCGGTGGCCCCAGTCCCCCAAGCCGATCTTGGCCCAGTCGGCTGGGCTCATGTAGAACGGAGGCCGCGAGCGCTGAAAGACGCTCCGGTCCTGCATGACGTGATAGATGGCCAAGCCATCAGCAGGCAAGTGCCGATCGAACGTGCCGCTCCGGAAGCGGTTCTCGAAGAGGAGGAATTCCCCGACCCCACGCTCGGGATGCAGGAGGGCGCGCAGCGTGTGGCGGGTCTCCACGTCCTTGAGGGTGTAACGGCCCGGATGCCAGATGATGCGCGGGCGGGTCCAGCCGAATTTCAGCTTGCTGAAGCCGTCTTGATGCCCCTGGCTCCAGCCGTCATCCATCAACGCGAGAGCGCCGAGGGCCGTAGAAGGACTTGTAAAGGGCGAGCCCCAGTACATGTCGGCATGGCCGAAGAGGTGATGGCCTAGCTCATGGGCGATACTTCCCAGGTGGGGTACGCCGTCGGTGTAATCGGAGCCGGACTTCTCTTGCGAGCCGACATAGATCTCGGTGATCGCCGGAATTGTCACCCCCCGGACGACCAGGGGAGCGCCGGCCTCGGCCTGGACGGCGCGGTGGAACCCCCAGTCCCCGGCTTCACGCGGAATCATGATGACCACTGCGAGCTCATCCGCCGACAAGGTCTTGTCGCCGTTGGTGTCAAAGGCGCCGAAGTCGAATTCGTTGGCGGCGAGCCGGATCGCTTCCACCCACTTTTCCACGTCGCCGCCCCCTCCCACGTTCCACCAGCCGTCCATGCACTTGCCCGCGGCATGATCCTGCCAATAGTGCGGGCCGGGCTTCTGGGAGGTGTACCACCCGAGCGTCGCGACATTGTCGACGTTCAACAGACCGCCGCTGTTTTCGCGGTAATAGTTCGTCAGCGACTGCATCGCCGCGACGGCCGCGGCCTTTTGGAACTTCCTGCGGACGTCTTTGCCGATGTCGCCCGGAGCGCATCCTTTGAGACAACCCGGGCCGGTATCCGCCATGCAGTTGACGGCATTCTGCTCAGGGTTCCACAGGATCGTGACGGTCCGCCTCGTGCCGTTTTGGGTATGGAGCGCTTCAAACGGAGCCTGCAGACGTTCGGTGAGGAAGCGCGCCTCCGTGAAATCGCGGAGGACCCGCAGGTGAAAGTCCGGCCCGGCTCCAGCGACGATGTCTCGGGGACCTCCATCGACGGGCTGCGCGGCCGGCGCGCCGGCCAACTTCGCTCCGGTCAGATCGGTGAGGCTCAGAACCTGCCACATCGGGCTCCAAGTGACCCGCCAGAAGACCAGGGCCTCGCCGTCTTGTCCGGAGACTGCCAGGGCATCGGTCCAGATCGGCGCAGGATAGGGCGCAGGGCGTCCGGTCACCTGCTCGCCATCGGGCCCGGTGAGGTCTGCCGCGGACCAGAGTCCCGCACCGCTCCGCGACAGGACAATGAGCGCATTGCCCTGGGTGCGCACGGCGACGTTCTCCATTCCGGTCAGGGTCCGCCAGGCGGCAATGTCCGGCGTGGCCAGATGTCCTGCCGGAAGGGGAATCAGGAACGCCGTCCAATCCCGCAGAGGAGACCAGATGAGGTCGTAAAGCTTGCCGTCGGTCCCCGCTGCTGCGAGGTGCTCGAAGACCACGTCGCCGGTTTTCACGGTCAAGGCTCCCCCGAGCCCCGAGGAACGCACCCCGGTCTTCGCCGTCACGCTGAGATAGGAGAAGGGCACGCCGTCGTTGCTGCGCCAGAAAACCATGATCTCGCCGTCGGAGGTGGTCGCAGCAAGATGCTCGACGGGCGCGGTCGCCGGCGTGAGCCAGCGGACCACGTTGCCGGTAAACGTTTTTCCCGATGCCCCTACTCGCTGTGCCGTCCAGTCGCTGGCGGGAGTCCAGGTGAAGAGCACGAGGGCGCCGGCCGGGTCGATGGCGGCGATGTGCTCGCGTGGTGTTGCGCCGAGCCAGGCGACAGGCGAGCCCGCGATCAGAATCCCGGTCTTGGCCGAGACGTTGACGTCGTGCACCGCGCCGTCCGCCCCCCACCAGAACACGTGGAGCTCTCCGGAGGGGCTCCTGCCCGCCACATGTTCCACGACGC
The DNA here is from genome assembly GCA_034667225.1 of Acidobacteriota bacterium. Lineage (GTDB taxonomy): Bacteria > Acidobacteriota > Thermoanaerobaculia > Multivoradales > UBA5704 > DATMER01. The sequence continues at coordinate 160,260 of JAXDKG010000008.1, read as the reverse complement.
GGTCTGTCAGGGGAGTCTCCCAATAGGAGACACCCCCGGTCACGGCGACACCTGTGCGGGCGGTCACGTCGTCCACCGTGCCGATCGGCCGCGACGTCGAGAGCCATTCGCTGCCGAGGCCCTCCACGAAGCTGAGAGCCGGTGCAGCGGATGCCTCAGCCGGCTGATTGAGCGCCTCAGGCATATCGCCCCGGCTGATGGAAGCTGCCGCCAACAGGCTCGCGACAACCAGGGCTCCATATCGAAACTCTTTCTTCATGACGTTCTCCTCTCTGAGATCCGTCATGAAGCTGTCGTGGCAAGGCTGGTTATCTCACCCGGCCTCCTCCACCCCCGACGCCGAGCCTCGGACGCCGTATATAGTGACGACAACACATTGAGGAGCCTCGAAACGTTTGGCACCAAAGCTTAAGGAAGCCCATGAGCGAACCGCTACCCCCTGGACAACGAGAAACCTCGGCCTTTCCGCGGTTCGGCCTTACTCAGTTCGCGCGCCGATTTCCCAAAGAGCCTTCACGAATTGAGATCGAAGTCATCGGTGATGTTGAGCACGAGCTCTGCCTATCCGATGCTCTGAATGACTTGCCACGGGTCGAACAGAGCAGTGACTTTCACTGCGTCACGACGTGGAGCCGTCGATCGCTACGTTGGGGTGGAGTCCGCTTCAGGGACTTCTTCGAGAGGGTGGTCATCCCTCGGGCATGTCCCGGTCCACGCGCAACGCTCGTCGCCTTGCGGGGCCAGGATGGTGCTCGTACCGGCATGCTACTGGAAGATCTGCTTGCTCCGAACGTCTTGCTCGCCGATACGCTTGACGGAAAACCGCTTACCGTCGAGCATGGCGCGCCGTTGCGCTTGATCGCGCCCGCACACTACGGATACAAGTCCGTGAAGTACCTGTCTCGAATCGACTTCAGGAGCGAAGACATCGGATATCGCGTGTCCGGGTTCCGCTTCATGGATCATCTGCGTGCCCGTGTCGTGCTGGAGGAACGCGGGCGCAGGATGCCCGGGTGGTTGTTGCGCTACCTCTATCGGCCACTCGTGCCCGGCACTGTCGCGCGGTTTGCCAAGGCAATGGCCGAGCACGAGGACGTGCACGATCGTGGTTGAACAAGAGCCTGGCCGCCCAGGAGTATTCCCGGCTGGCGAAATGGACGCGCGCTTTACAGCACCCGGACGATTGAGCTCAGCCACTTGCATCCGGAGTGTACTTGCCTTAAAAGTAGTCCATGAAATCGATGAAGCGCATCATCGCCGCTACGGAGCTGCTGCTCATCTCCCCGGCCGCCCTCTTCATGACCGCGCTCTTCGTCCGCAAGCTGGGGCCGCTGCAAGACGAGCCGGCGCGCACGGCTCATGAGGTCGCCATGTGGTACGCGGGGCGGCAGTGGACTCTCTGGGCGCTGCTCATCGTTCTGCCGCTGATCGCCGTGGTCACCGGCTGCGCCACGCTGCTGCGCAACTGGAATGATGAAGTCGAGTCGCGGCACGCCCCAGGGGGGCTTCTCGCCTCGAGCCATGCGGACCTGGCGACGCTGTTCATCGCTGCGATGACGTTGACGGCCGGAGGAATGCTGGCAAGAGTTGCCGTGCACATGCTCGCGAACTGACGGGCCGTCGAGGCGTCTCCGTGACGCGTCCGAGTGGGTGCTTTGAGTCTCGAGATTACATGATCGGCGAGATCAACCCTCAAGCCTATGACTACGAAGGCCGTGCCATTGCCTCGTCAGCGGAGCATCGTGGGCGCCCGCAGCCGGCGGATAGATTCCTTCCCTTTCTCGCTGGCGATCTCACCGTCAAGTGCAACTCTCTCGACGAAATCAGGCCTTTCTCGGGCAGTGCCGCTATGTATCCGATGGCGATCAGTTCGGTACCCGGGAGTACTGGATGCATCCCCGGCATTTCGAAAGGCTTCGCAGAGGCGACTGTGAGGACTTCGCGCTATGGACGTGGCGGCAACTCCTCGCGATGAAGCTCGATGCGCGTTTCGTGTGCGGTAAATGCGGCCGCGGCTCTCACGCCTGGGTGACGTTCTCGGACTCGCAGACAAACTACTTGTTTGAGCCGACTGCCCTTCGGAGCAGAAAGCTGTCCTGCGTGCAGATCCTCAAGTATAAGCCGGAGTTTTCGGTCTCGGCGCGTGATGGCAGGCTCGTCTACCACCGGCACGAGCCCCGCCGCTATCGTCCAACGTCTTCCGAGATGCTTGCCCTTGCTGTCGAGCTCGTTCGTGTTCTCGCCTTCTCCTTGATGCATCTGCCGTGGCATCTGGTGAGGAGGGCCGCTCGATGGAGGCGGAGCCAGGATTTGAAGTGGCAGGAGATCCCGGTCGCCGTCAACGATCTGCTTGCCGACTCCGAGCACCTGATCCATCGGCTGCTTGAATCCGGAATCCCTGTCAGCGGTGGATTCGACGATCCGAGGAAGACCCCAGAGCCAGAGAAGAGGCTGCTTACCTTTGGAATGGGCGTCCCCCCTGAGCGTATTCGCGATGTCGTTCGTGCAGCAGGGGATTTCGTGGATTTGGTTCGGATCACGACCGATACTTCTTCTATAGTATCCATAGGGTTCCACAGACACAGGATCGCAGATGAGCCGATGGCAGAGCTCACGCCCGAATTGAAGGCTGTCCTGTTGAGTGAGGATCTTTCGGCCGCCGCTCTTCGGGCAGCGATCGCCTCCCGGGCTCTCGAGGCAAAAAAAGGGGGGCGCGGAATGCGCCCCCGAGATGAATGACGTGCGGTTGCCGTCCTACTCGACGCGCGGAGCAGGGGCCTCGGGCAGCGGCGTCTCCGGCTCCTTCTTCTTCCGGGGCCGGCCGCGGAACGGCTTCACGCCGAACTCGACGAGCTTCTCCGCATCCTTCCCGTAGAGCTCCCGGATCGCGAACCGCAACACTGTCGCCACCCGCATCGCCTCGTTCAGCGCGTCCTGGAGCTGCTTCGAGGATTCCTGCTTGGCCGCGGTCAACGCCGCCTGCTGCTGCGTCACCCTCTGGGCGCTCGTCACCAGACCCTCGAACTTGAGGCGGGTGTCCTCGTACGGCTTGAGCTTGTCCACGTTCGCCAACAGGGACTCCTTGAAGCGCTGCAAATCACCCAACGTCGCCATCTTTCCAGTTGCCATCGGTCTCTCCTTCCCTATGAATACGGCGCCGGAATTGACGCCGCCTTGGGGCCCGCTCGGGAATCTTACTGCGACTTCGTTGTGCAAATCGTAGTGGAAGGTCGAATCTCGTTGTCAAGCCCCTTCCAGCGATACTGTGTCTTATACGGTAAAAACGTGAAATACGTCGTGATGGCAAAGATGGTGAGAATGCCCTCCGACGCGGAGCCGGGTACCTCCGTATATAGTTAGGGCATCTTCTTTGAGGAGCCTGGATGAAAGCGCTCGCCGTCGGACTCCTGCTGCTTGCCGCGCCTCTAGCGGCCGCCGCTCTTCCCGAGATCTCGTTCGAGCCCCGTACGTTCGCATGGCACCTGTTGTCGGGCTCCCAAGGATTGTCCAGCGGCTGGTGGCGTAGCGCCAGTCGGCTTTCTCGCGAGGCTCAACTCAGGCGCTCGCCGCCTCGGATAGCGGCTGATTTGCCAGACGGGAAGTCACCTGCGGCTCACCAGGGAAGCGGCTGGGGTTACTCGAAGTAACCATTGACGTCGATGATCAAGTGGACCGAGCCGGCGCCGGTGACCGTGGCGAGAGCGCCCAGTTTGCCGGTACCGTCGAAGGCGAGCGCCAACACGCCATTGTTGGAGCGCGCCGCGGAGGACGGAAAGCTAATCGCGTTGGTCCCGGGCACTCCCTGGCCCCACGGATAGAGGGTGATGGCGCCTGCGCCGGTCGCCTGGACGGCGGTGACGTTGAGTGAGACCGCGATCGCGGAGAGCGGGACACCGCACACTCCGGCGAGAAGCAGCGCCCTCGGAATTCCCGAGATGAGCGCGCCCCCCTGGAGGGGAGCCCCGTTGCCGCGAGTATCGACCGCCCGGCAGGGAGTCACGCTGTAAAAGCGGCCCAGGGGCTCAGGCGCTGGAGCGAGCTTCGCTGCGGGCCAGAAGCCGCCGGACACCGAGTACAAGTCGCCCACGAGCGGGCTGCCAGCGTCGGCCTGTCCGACGGTTCCCGCTAATGCATAGGTGCCCCCGGGGGTGGATGACGTACCGCCGCCATCCATGCTGTACCAGATAACGTCATAGGTCTGGGCCGTGGCGGACGCTCCAGCCAAGCTCAGGAACGCAGCGAGTGCTCTGATGAGCATTCTATCCGCCATCTTGGCACGCTCGAGGATCAAGGCCGACAGACACAACACCGTCCAAAGACGGTTTGGCCGGAGTTGCATGAACCTGTGTCAGAAGTCACAGAACAGCCACCTGCGACATCTGCCACGACCTTGCCCGAGCCGCAGACGCCGGTACAGCCCGGACAAATTTTGCTTGAGTTAATGCTGCTGCAGCAGGCAGCGATCGTGTGCAAGGCGGTCGCCTCGCAGTCGACCGTTCCGTCGGCATGGACCTGGCGGACAGCCGAACCAGCAGGGCAATTGCCGGTAATCTGTGTCTGGTACACGCCTCCGTGGTTGTGATCGCTGCGGGCCGCGGTAGCGGCGGAGCCACTGCCTGCGAAGGCGACACTGAACGTGCCGCTTGACGTCACCGTGCCGCCGACGAGCCCCGCGCCGGCGGTGAGGGACGTGACGGTCCCCGTCGATGCGCAGCCCCATGCGGAACCATTCCACTTTGCCAGTTCTCCCGCGGCGCAGGAGAGGTTGCCCAGACCGTCGTTGTCCGCGCCGTCCGCGAAGCCCGCCGGCTTGCCCGTCACCCCACTCCAGGGTGCTGCCTGGCTGTAGAGCGCATTGGGGACCGGCGTGAGCTCTTGGCGCCCGGTGAGCGTCGTATATGCTCCACTGCTCGCCCCCGGTCTGACGCCGATCTCGACCCAGCGCGCGCTTCCTGCGAAGGCACTCGCACCGAAATCGAGAGCGATGGTGAAGATACCGCTCGTCACGACGATGTCTTCAAGGACGAGCGTGCCGTCGATCTGATTTCCGTCCGAGGCGGAATCAAACAGCTTGAGCTCGAAATCGTACGTGCCGGAGGCAGCGATTCCGCCTTCGGTCAGGAAGCCCTGGTAGGTGAAAGCGGTTCCCAAGGGCATGGGCTGAGCGAGAGCTGGCCCACTCGCGGCCAGCACAAAGATCGCCAGCACGGACCGACAAAGACTGCGTTCGTAAAGGATTTCGCGCATGGCATTTTCGCTCTCCGCGGATGAGCTAGGGGCTAGTAAGAACGATATGTGGTCGATGCACAGCCGTCAAGCCCAGGAGCCTGGTGCGATGGATCTATCGATTATCGGTATCCATGGTGCTGCGGCGGATTTTCTTGATCATCGAGGGAAAGTCGAAAACAGACTGAATGTTCCGTTAGCTATAAGCTCTCCCGCTGCGGTTCCCGCAGCGGAATGACCTTCCTCGCGAGATCCAACTCCCAGGGGTTGTCCCAGCGGCCGGTGGCGTAGCGCCAGCCGGCGAGGGTGCGGAGGGTGGCCTTGCCCCAGGCGGGGGTGGACCAGTCCTGGGCGGTGGGGAAGCGGCAGGCGAGGACCTTCGCGAAGCCCTGGACGCGGCTGCGGATCTTGGGCGACAGCCAGGGGGCATCCTGGTGGCAGACGTAGGAGATCCACTTGGGCTCGGTCCACTCTTCGGGCGTAGTGGGGAGGTCCGGACCTTCCGGACCATAGCGCTTCAGCACCGGCATTTCGGCTTTCAAGCGGGCCGGATCGCGCTGCGGTGTCGGGCTGTAGAAGTAGAGGATCACCTCGGAGGCGGGGTGGACCTCCTTGACCTTGCGGATGAAACGGAGCGTCTTCTCGACTTCCCCCTCGGGGTCTTCGGGGCCTCCCAGGACGAAGGAGAGCTCCGGGATCACTCCATATTCGCGGCAGCGGCGGACCATTTCGAAGGTCTGCTCGACGCTGGTCCCCTTCTTCATGCGCTTGAGGACTTCGTCGCTCCCGGCCTCGGCTCCGACGTAGACCATGGAGAGGCCGCTCTTGCGGATCAGCTCCCAGGTTGAAGCAGAGAAGTTGGCGAGGGTGTCGGTGCGCGCGTAGCACCAGAAGCGCAGGCCGGAGCGGGCCATCACTTCCAGGGCCGGGATGCTCGTCTCTTCCTTGTCGAAGAAGTTGTGGTCGTAGAGCTGCACCGAGTCGGCGCCGTAGCCTTTCAGGGATGCGAGGGCCGCTTCCATCCGCGCCGGACCCTGCAGGCGGGTCAGGCCGTTGAACATGGAGACCACGCCGCAGAAGGTGCAGCGGTAGCGGCAGCCGATCGCCGCCTGGTGCACTCCCGTGCGCTTGCCCAGGAAGCTCGGCCGCAGGTAGGTGTCGATGTCTGCGATCCGCTCGTAGGGATAGAGCGGGTATTCGTCCGGCTGCCGGAAGGGGCGCTCCGGGTTGTGGACCACAGCGCCTTGATCCTTCCAGGTGAGACCGCGGATGTCCTGCAACGGCTTTCCTTCGAGCAGCTCCAGGAGCGTGTCCTCGCCCTGACCGCGGACGGCGTAGTCCACGTAGGAGGCGTTGACGGCCGAATCCGGGTAGAGGGTGGGGAAGTAGCCGCCCCAGGCGATGGGCACCTCGGGATGCCGGGCGCGCACGATCGAGGAGAGCTCGATGGCCGGCGCCACCTGCGGACCGGGCATGACCGTCATCCCCACCAGCGCGCAGGGCTTTTCGTCCAGGAGGCGCAGGAGGGTTCCGGCCGCATCCGGATCGACATTGCCGTCCACGATGTGCCAGTCGTAGCGCTCGAGCACGGCTCCCAGCGCCAGGAGCGACAGCGGGAGGCGCACGCTCCGAGGCGAGCACATGCGCGGATTCACCAGGATTACCCGATCCATGAGCTACATCCTAATGGCGGACGGCATAGATCGTCATCACTTCATTGCCAAAATCTTTGCGGACGGCCGGCTCGATCTGCAATCCGTGGGCGGCGAGCGCCTTCAACATGCCTTCGGGATCGCCGTCGGTCGAGAGGAGGATCAGCGCCCGGCCGTCTTCGGAGAGGGCTTCGGGCAGGCCCGAGGCGAAGCGCTCCAACACGTCCGGGCTCCTCCAGGCGAGGTCGAAGAGGCCCTTGGGCTCGCCCCGGAAGAACGGCGGATTGAAGAGGATCAGGTCGAAGCGCTCGTCCTCAACCGGCCCGAACAGGTCCCCTTGGCGGACTTCCACCCGCTCTTCCAGGCGGTTGAGGAGGACATTGATCCGGGCGCAGCGCACCGCTTCGGGGTTGAGATCGACGGCCAGGACGCGCCAGCCCCGGCGGGCGAGGAAGACGGCGCCGACTCCGGTGCCGGTCCCCATGTCCAGAGCGCGGCCGGCGGACGGCTCGGCAAGCTGGGATTCAGCTACGGTCCGGGCGAGCAGCTCTCCGCTGCGGAAGACGACCGGGTTGAGCACGTCCGGCAGGGAGAGCAGGGTCACGCCGTCGATCCTCTCCAGCGCGGGCTTGCGGACCCGGGGGAGGAGGAAGGGCCGCTTGAGGTAGAGCCAGGCGAAGCTCAGGACCCGCGCCGCCAGGTTCATGCGAGCCCCGGGAGGCGGCTGCGGCCGCTCGTTTCGGGTGGCGGCTCCCAGCCGTTCCAGGAGGGGCCGATCAGCCCCAACCGGAACAGCTCGTCGAGGAGGTCCCCGCGCAGCTGCCCAAGCTCGCCCCAATTCACCTTGCCCTTGCTGTAGACGTTCAGATAGGGCACCGGGGCATGCTCACCGCCCTTGGCGCCGAGGATGAGCTTGCCGTCGTTCTTCACCTCCTCCATCCCGACCCGCTCGAACTGCCACGGGTCGCGGTTCGGCTTGAGCAGGCCGACGAAGTAGTCCCGGTCCCAGAGGGCCGCCTGGAGCGCGGAGCGGTAGGACGTGTCCTGCTCGCTGAGGATGACTTCCAGGCCGCTCTCGGTCGCGTAGGGCCGGTGGCGGAAGCGGGAGCGCCCGGGTGAGAGGTCGATCTTCACCACACCCTCATCAGCGCGGTAGCGCAGCAGCCGGTCGAGGCGGTCGAGGTCGACCGGGAGATGGATGAAGTAGTCGATCTGCATCAGGATGAAGTGCCGGTCTTCCAGGGTCTCGAAGAACGGCCGCAGGCTGTCCGTCCATCGCGGGTTGCGGGACCACTCCCGGCCGTCGGCGCCGAGCTCCCCAGGGCCTCCCAGGGGGATGAAGGCGAAGTTGTCCGGCAGCGGGAGGTCCGGCCGAGTGTAGCCCAGCACGGATACCGGCTGGTCCTGCGACCAGTGGAGGTTGAAGAGGTGGGCAAAGGCAGGGAGCATCGGGTTGTACCAGTCCGAGGTGGTGACGTAGAGGTTCATCCTGAGAGCGGTCCTCCGGTCTGCCGAGATGGCTGGATCCTATCAGCGTGAATGAACCGCCTCAGCATCCCCCGCCATCCCGGCGCCCGCCGCGGGGATCGGTGCGCGCCCGGCAGAGCGGCTTCGCGATGACGACGATGTCCCCGGACTCTTCGGTCCAGCCGTGGGCCTGGACGATGGCGCCGAAATAGCGCTGGTCTTCGCAGGCACGCTGTCCGTCCCACGTCGGCGTGGCGAACTCCCGGCGCAGGCAGCATTCCGGCGTGGCGTAGCTGAAGTTGACGTGGCAGTCGGGCATGACCATGCCGCAGCGGGCCAGCCTGAGGCGGGGGTGCCTCCGGAAGGCGGCGACAAACTCCTCCAGGTACTCGGGGAACATGTCGTCGTCGTCGTCGAAGAAGCAGACCAGCTCGCCGCGGGCATGGCCGAGCCCCCGGTTGCGGGCAAGGCTGGCGCTGGCGCGCCCGGCATGGACATGGACCTGGATGCGGGGGTCGTCGAAGCGGTAGCCCGCCTCTTCGTTTTCGACCACGATCAGCTCCCAGTGGGGGTAGAGCTGGGACTGGATCGTCCCCACCGTATTGAAGATCGCATGCGGCCGCCGGAAGGTCGGCATGACGATGCTGACCTTCGGGCAGTCCGGAAGAGGCTCCATGGTCATGCCGTCATCGGCTCCTCGAGGTAGGCTGCCAGCACGGTTGCAGTGTCATGGTCCGAGAAAAGCTTCGACCGGAGCGGTAGGGTCCAGACATGGGAGACCAGGGGCCGCTCGTCGAGCCCGTAGCGCATCAGGTAGCCGACATGGACCGGCTCGCCGTGCTCGCCTACGAGGCGGGGGCTGCTCCCGGGAGCCATTTCGCTGTCCCAGCGGCTCCATGGGAAGGCAGTGGAGACGACCCGCAACGGCAGGACGGGGCGCCCGTGCCGCTCGCACCAGACGGTGAAGCTCTCCCCCGTGTCCCGGAGAGGGGAGCCGTCCTCTCCTCGGGATCTGAACCGGAATGCCATGTCCGGCCCCATCTCCTCGACCATCGCGGCCCGCGTCAGGCGGAAGGAGGGATGGAGGTAGCAATGACCGCGGTGCCATTGCGGGATGCCTACTCCGGCCAGCCCGCCGTCGTCCAGGAGCCGCCGTCCGGTAAGGGCGAACAGGCAGGCGTCCAGTGGATGGGCGTCATGGTCGAGCAACCCGATCCAGTCCTCCGGACCGAGGAGCCCTGACTCGCCGAGCCGCCGGTAGCATTCCGCCAGGCTATCGGCATGGGCATGACGGATCGTGCCGGCGTCGCGGAGGTCGACCACCGAGACCGGGAGCGGCCCGCCGCTCTCCAGCCCCAGTGCTGCCGCCACGAGCTCCGGAGCCGAGCCGGAGTGGATCACCGGATGGACGTGGAGATCGAGGCCGAGCGCCTTCCGCGCCGGGCCGGCGCAAAGCCGCAGCCTCTCGACCTGATCGAGCAGCAGCTCCGGGTAACGGTAATGGACAGAGACAACGGCGAGCTTGGCCAGGCGTTTCCCCCCACGCTTCGATAGGCTTCGCTCTTATAGTACATTCGGCGGCGGAGATCTCCCCTGATTGAGCGCGAATCTGGTCAATGCCACGGAGCTGCGGGTGCTCGCCATGCGGCGCTCGGGCCATCATGCGGTCATCCATTGGCTGCTGCGCCAGCTCCGCGGGCCGGGCCTGTTTCTCAACGACTGCAAGCTCGACGATGGCGGCGAGGGCGAGAGGGGCGCTGCCCTCCTCGGCAACCGCTTCAGCCGCTACGTGAACCTTTCCGAGGAGGATGCCGGCCGCGACCGGGCCGGCGACCTGGTGCCCAAGGAGCTGCTGGTGTTCAACTTCGAGGACCTGAGCGTGGGCGAGTTCGCAGCCTGCCTGGCGCGGGTGGGCGGCCGGGGCGCCAGCGGCCGGGTGCGCCACCTGATCGTGGTGCGCGACCCGTTCAACTGGGTGGCCAGCCGGCTGCAGACCCTGCCCACCCCGGCGCTTGCCCGGAGCGCCCTGCTCGAAACCTGGAAGGGGCACGTCCGCGAGTGCCTGCGGCGCACGGAGGTGCTGCCCGACCTGGTGCCCGTGGACTTCCGGCGCTGGGTAGGGGAGGCCGGCTACCGCCGCAAGCTGGCGCGGGAGCTGGGCCTGCCATTCGACGACACCGGGTTCCGGGAGGTGGTCCTGCCGGGGCTGTCGAGCTTCGACTCGGAGGGAGTGGCCGCCGACAACACGGTGGTCCTCGACCGCTGGCGGGAGTGCGCCGGGGACCCGGGCTACCGGGCCGTCTTCGATCCCGAGGTGATCGAGCTTGCCGAAGCCTTCTTCGGCTTCAACCCGCTGGCCTGAAGGGTGGCGCGGGGATGCCCGCCGGCATCCCCGCGCGCGGGCCTCACGGTGGGCAACTGGTCGGGCGGTTCGCCTCCAGCAGCGTCCAGATGAAGTCCGTCCCCACGTAGTTGACCCCGTTCGCCGAGTACCAGCCTGGCTGGCCGTTGCCGGTGTACCCCTGGGTCGGCTTGGTGTTGGGGACGGCTACCCCCAGCCGACTGATGTTTTTCTTCTGGTTGCTCGGGTTCACCGTGCAGTTGCCGATCGAAGCGCGGTAGTGGCAGGTGATGCAGGAGGAGGAGGGGTTGAGCTTCGTGGCGCCGACCTGCTGGGCGCCGAAGTCGGTCTCGATGTGATTGTTGGCCAGCAGCGTGGGGTTGCCGTTGCTGTCGGTGAAGGCCACCTGGACGCCCACGAGGTTGTAGTTGGCGAACACGGTGCCGTTGAGCATGGGCTGGTAGATCGCATTGGCGGCGCTCGCGCCCTGGGACACGGTCGAGGGCGCCGGCGATCCGGGGATGTAGGGCCCGGTGCAGGAGTCCTGATCGTTGGTCGGGCAGGTGCCGGTGGGATAGCTCTGCGCCGCCTGGAGGATCGGGGTCAGCGACGCGTTGCCCTTGTACTCGAACGTGGCCCAGAACCAGCTCGACTTCGGAAACGCCTTCCAGATGAGGTGGAACCCGGTCAGGCCGACGTTGACGGTCTGCGTGCACCTTCCCTGCGAGTCCGTCTGCGTGCAGGCCTGGGCGGTGAACATACCGGCCGGCGGGGTCTGCCCTGACGGGATGACGTACCAGGAGGGCTTCACCTCGAAGGCGGTGCCGGGGAAGCCCAGCGGGTTCCCCTGGGAGTCCGGCGGCAGGGGCTGCGAGCTGTACTTCTGCCAGAATGCCACCTGGAGATCGCCGCTGTAGAGCTTGTTCTGGACGATGTAGCCGACCGTGGCCGGATTTTGCCGCACCTCGTACAGGATGTAGCTCGGGTTGGCCTGCGACCAGTTCTTGTCCGGCAGCGTAAAGCCGGTGGCCTGGTAGGGCGTGGTCTGCTGGCCCGCGGTGGTGCTCAGGTTGAGGGCCTTGAGCTGGTGGGGTCCAACCCTCTCGCCTTCGGAGGTATTCGGGTTGACAGCCCTGAGCCGGTGCATGGGCCTGCTGCTCTCGGTGGCCGAGAGGGGTCCGCCGCCACTGCAGCCCGGGGGCGGCGCGGAGCCGTCGGCCTTGAACACCAGGCTCGAGTCACACCAGGTCTCCCAGACGGCGGGGGTGGTGCCGATCCCCTGGCCGATCTTCATCGCGGGATTTGGCGTCATCGTGGGGGACGTTCCCTGCGCGGGCCAGTTGAGGTTGATGAAGGTGCACCAGCCCGCCTGGGCCAGGAGGGCGTCGTCGCTGATGAACTGCGTCTGACCGCCCTGGGTCGTCGTGATCGCCTGCTGGACAGCGCCGAGATTGGGCGGTTGCGAGGTGTTGCACAGGGGGCCTGCCGCCGCCGGCGCCGCCCCGGCCGCCTGCGGCGCGGGCGCCGCCTCCTTCCCCTCTTCCTGCGGCCCGGCGCAGTGCAGAAGCCAGGGCAGGGCGATGGACATCGTCAATGCTCCGAACGCCTTCAAGGACATCGTGCTTCTTCGCATCTTCCCTCCTTGGGAAGGCTCGAGCCGCGGTTTTGCGGGCTCGCTGCGGCATTCCTCCGACAGCGGGATACGATGTATTAAAGAGTATGGAGAGAAGGGAGTCAATCATGCCAGCGCCGAGGGTCAGCATCGTGACGCCCACCCACAACCGGGCGGAGCTGCTGCGGGAGACGATCGCCAGCGTCATGGCCCAGACCTGGGAGGACTGGGAGATGCTCATCGTCGATGACGGCTCGACGGACGGCACGCGGGAGGCGGTCGAGGGCCTGAGGGAGCCCCGCATCCGCTATTTCGGGCTCGAGCGGACCGGTAACCTCTCCCGGCTGCTGAACTTCGGCATCGCGCAGGCGCTCGGCGAGCAGGTGGCCTTCCTCGACTCGGACGACCTCTGGCGGGAGGACAAGCTCCAGGCGCAGGTGGAGGTGCTGGCGAGCCATCCCGAAGCTGGCTGGTGCATCTGCGGCTTCGAGTCGTTCAACGAGAAGGGTCCGCTGCGGCGTAACGTCCACTGTGGCCCAGGGCAGGAGGAAGGGGGCTGCTCCGTGGGCGGGATCTTCCCGGCGGTGATCCGGGCGAGCCTGACCCTCTTCACCTCGACGCTGGCGGTGCGGCGGCAGGCCTTCGACCGCGCCGGAACCCTGAACGAGGAGCTGCCCATCGGCGATTTCGAGCTCTGCACCCGCCTGGCGTTCCACTACCCGGCGGCGGTCCTGCACCGGCCCCTGGTGAGGATCCGCAAGCATTCCGGCAACATGACGCATGCGCTGCAGGCGGGTATGGACGGCTTCGCGCAGGCGATCCACAGCGTCGAGAGCTTCTACGCCCAGGGAGCCATCCCGCGCGCGCTCCACCGCGAGATGATGCTGATGTACCGTTACCGGCTGGGCCGCTATCTCCAGAAGCTGGGCGACCCGGCGGCAGCGCGCCGGGAGTTCCTCGCCTGCCTGCGGCTCCACCCCGCGCACGCCGGAGCCTGGTCCGGCTGGGCCGCGAGCCTGCTCCGCGGGAGAGGGAATGCCTGAGGCCGGCTCTCTGTCTCCCCGGCTGACCATCTTCACCGCCGGCGTGTACCCCGACGTGCTGCGGATCTGGTACGCCTGCATCCGGCGTTCCTTCCCTGCTGCAGATGTCGCCGTGGAGATCTTCGACGATTCCGGCTGCGGCGCGCTGCTCCCCGAGTGGTTCCCCGGCGCCACGGTCCTCGGCCCGGGGCCCGGGCGGCGGGACTACCAGGAGGCCTACAACGACGCCCTGGCGCGCGCCGCGACGCCGTATCTCGCCTTCGTCGACTGCGACGTGTTCTGGCTGTCGCGCGATCTCTGGCCCTGGCTCGCGGGCGAGCTCGCCCATCCCGGGGTAGCGGCGGTCGCCTGCGTCTCGCGCCACGACCGCCGCAGCCACGGCACCTTCGCCGTCGTGTTCAAGACGGAAGTCTACCGCGAGGTTCTCGCCGGCCTGCCGGGAGGTTTCTCTCCGGCCATTACCGGCCTCGACCTCGCGGTCGAGCGCTCGCAGTGGCGCTGGAGCGACACCGCGGATCTGGCGACCGAGGCGGTGCTCGCTTCCGGCCGGGAGATCCGGCTCCTGCACCTCGACGAGCGCGGCGACCTGGTGGTCTTCGATTCGATCACCCTGATCCGGCGCCTCGTCGAAATCGTCGGAGCGGAGGCGTACGCCGCGCGCCAGGGAGGCGGGCGGCTGTTCTGGCACGGCTGCGCCGGCAATCTCGTCCTCGGCCGCCTGCACGACCGCCTGTTCCCGGAGGGGCCGGCGTACGGGTTCCAGAGCTCCTGGCTCCTCCTCCTGCGGCAGCTCGGCCGCCGGGGACCGAAAAAGGCTCTGTGGCGCCTGCGCTACGCCGCCCGGCTGCGCGCCGCGGCCCGCCGGATCGAGGCCTACCTGGAACCTGCGCCGCGGCGGCGCGGTGTCCAGCGGAATCCGAGCGCCCGGCCTCCGGCGCAGGTGCTGCGGCCGGGCGAGTGCCATGTGGAGCAGCGCTTCGGCTCCGCCACGGTCAACCGCGGGGCGGTGCTCATGTCCTGCGAGTGGGACGGCGGCCTGTTCGAGGCGGGGGTCATGCTGGGCGGGGTCTTCCGCTCTGGCGAGTTCCGCGGCGGCACTTTTTCCGGCGGCGTCTTCGCCGGCACCTGGACGGGAGGGAGCTGGGGGGGAGGCTACGACCGCAACGGACGCTACCGGCCGCGCAATGCCCCGCCCGTCCCTGCCGCCCCGGAATCATCACCGGACCCGGCCTGAGCGTTCGACGGCCAGCCGCAGGTATTCTTCGAGCCTCTCCGCCGTCTTCTCCCAGGTATAGGCGGCAGCCCACCGGCGGCCCTCCTCCGACATCGCCCGCCGGGCTGCGGTGTCGTCGAGGAGGCTGCGGACCGTCCGCTCCCATTGCGGCTCGTCACCGAGCGCCAGGAGCGCGCCCCCCGGGTGGACCGTTCCACGGATGCCCTCGATGTCGGAGCTGACGAACGGCAGCCCCACCGCCTGCGCCTCCAGCAGAGACAGCGGGAAGTTCTCGCCGTGGGTAGGGAAGACCAGAAGGTCGGCCTCCCGCATCCGCCGCCAGACCTCCTCCGGCGGCACCGCGCCGGCAAAGTCGATGCGCTCCTCCAGGCCGTCTGCCGCGGCCTGCCGCCGCAGATGCTGCCGCAGAGGGCCGTCGCCGAGCAGGCGCAGCCGCAGGTCCGGCCGCTCGCACGCCAGCGAGCGGAAGAGCCGGAGCAGCTCCACCACCCCCTTGTTGGGCTCCAGGCGGCCGACGAAGAGCAGCTCGGCGGCCCGCGGGCGGACCTCATAGGGGGCCTGCAGCAGGGCCTGGGGGACCCCGGGCGGCAGCTCGCCATCGATGGGAAAATCGGCGACGTGGCGGTTCTTGCGGGCCACCATGGGATTGACCACCCGGACGGTCGAACGGTCGAGCTGGAGCCAGCGCCGGTTGCCGCCCGGAAAGAAGGAGACATGAGGCAGTCCGGCGCGCTGGCGCCAGGCGGAGAACAGCGCCGTGTCCCCAGGCGCGAAAGTGAGCGTCACGTCGGCGCTGGCGAGCAGCCGGCGCGCTTCCGGATGGAGCCGGCAGGCGAGGTAGAACCAGGTGTGGAAGCGATGCGGGATCGGCGGACAGGGGACCGCGAGCCAGCGCACGGGCAGCCGCGCAAGGTCGGGGAAGAGCCGCGACCTGCCGGGCCAGCGCGCTCCCACGAGCGCTACCTCGTGCCCGCGGCGCGCCAGCTCCTCCGCCATGCGGGCGGCCCGGGTCTCGATCCCGCCGCGGAGACGGCCGAGGTTCGAGTGCAGGATCGTCACATGAAGCTCGACGGCCATCTTCGGACGAACTCCTCGATCCGCCGGGCTCCCTCCCGCAGCTCCCGCAGGTAGGCGAGGCGGTAGCGGTAGTCGCGACGCAGGCTCTGGAGGAGGAGCGGGCCGGCGCCGTGCGGGAAGGCGTAGCGGGGGCCGTCAGGAAAGAGCCGGTCGTGGAGCCTCTTGAGCACCAGGTTGCCGAGATAGCCGCGCCAGAAGTAGCGGCTGTGATGGCACATGCGGACCAGGGCGCGCCGACCCAGCCACTCGGCCGAGCGCCGCGACAGCGTGATCCCCCGGAAGCGGGCGAGCTCTCCCGTGCGGTAGAGATGGAGGAGCTCGACCTTCCAGCCGGCCTCGACCACGGCGCGAGTGGCGAGGTCGCCGGTGTCGTGCCGCACCCATTGGTGCTCGGGCACGGCGGGGTCGGGGTTCTCGATGGCCGGGAAGAAGCCGCCAGGCAGGCTCTTCAGGGCCTCGCGGTAGGCCTCCACCTTCATGACGACCGCGAAGGTGCCGTGGCTGACCGTCTGCTCGCGCGAGGCGCAGGAGACCGCTCCGACCTCGGGCCGCTTCAGCTCTTCCTGCACGCGGGGCCAGAGGTCCGGCGTGATCCAGAAGACATCGGTATCCACGAAGGCGAGGTAGGGGGTCTCGACCCGGGCCAGCGCGTCGTTGTAGGCCTCGTGGAACTCGCGCCGGGAGGCTGAGCGCCGCAGGACGTTCGCGCCCGGGAGCCAGCGCGAGTCCACCACGTGCTCGTCGGAATCCTGAAAAACCTCGATCGCCGCCTCGTCAGCCGGGAAGGAGCGGCTCACGCAGGCGTGCCAGAGCCTTGCGAGGTCGGGATAGATCGTGCTGGTGAAGACCGTCACGAGCTTCAAGGCCGTCTCCACGATTCGGGGCGCAGGACCGGCAGCGCGAATTCGATCCCCTCGTGGGCGGCGAGGCGCAGGATCGCCTTGTCCGACCGGTCGAAGTAGTCGCTCAGGACGTCTTTCAGGGGGATGTCCAGCACCTGCGCCAGCTCCCGGCGGACGGCCTCGGCCGTGACGCTCCCGCCCAGCGGCTCGCCACCCGGGCCGGGGGCGAACGGTTCGCCGAACAGCGCCTGGTAGAGGGCTCCGAGGAGGGCGTTGTCGTAGGCGCCCATCGCAAAGTACCGCTTGCGGGAGACCAGCTTTTCGAAACCCCTAAGGTCCATGAGATGGCCGAAGACCTCCCGGGACGCCCGGATCACCGTGGTGCCGTGGAAGTCGGCGATCCGCTCCTCGGCATCCTCGGGATTGGCGTAGATGATCTGCTTCCCTTGCTCGCGCAGGCGCCGCGCGGCCACGTCCCCGGGCTGGCGATTGACGGTGTTGCGGGCGTTGTCCAGGTTCTCGTAGGCCGGGGCGAAGACCGGCTTCGGCAGGGCGCGGTAGGAGTCCGAGCGGCAGAGCAGGGCATAGACCCCGGGCTCTTCGCCTCGCCGGAGCAGGGAGACCGCGGCGACCTTGGGATCTTTCAAGCAGGCCGTCCAGCTCGCGGCCCAGGCCGCGTCGAGGAAGAAGAGGTCGGCGTCGAGGAGGAACAGATAGTCCGAGTCGAGGACGAGCGCGGCGTCGTAGAACTCCAGAAAATCGCGCACGCCCGGTCCGGGCGCTTCCAGCGTGGCGCCTGGGAACCAGGCGGAGTCGAACTCGTCCACGTGGGCGTCGCGGAAGATCAGGACCTCGACCTGATGGCCGGCCCTCTCCAGGACGGGGACGAGGTCGCGGGCCACGAAGCGGTACCAGAGACGGGCAAGGTCCGCGTAGCGATGCGGACTGGCGATGAGAATGCGCGGCATGGGGAGTGTCTTATGGATGATCGGTGCGCGGGCGATAGCGCCCGGTTCCATCGAAGCCGCTCTCCCAGATTCCGCCGGCCCACGTGCCACCGAGGAAGACGCCCCCCCAGAACGTGCCGCCGCGGAACTCGCCCGAGCGGAAGACCACTCCCATGAGCGCGCCGGACTCCACGACGCCGCCGTCCCACTCGCACTCCAGGAGAACGGCGCCCTGGCAGACGGTGCCGGGGCCGAAGGTCTCCTTGTAGAAGAACTCGCCGGGTCCAAGGATGCGGGTTGTCATCGGGGCAGTGTCTCCAGAAGTTTCAAGGCGCCTTCGAGGTTCGTTCCCAGCACCAGCCGCCAGGCGCCGCTCTTCAGAAGCGCTTCGACGTGACGGTCGTAATCGGGGAAGCTCTCCTCGGTTCCGGCAGGGCAGCGCCGCCAGATTTCCAACGCCTCGGGAAGATCCAGATGCTCCAGGACGCTCCCCCGGCCGGCGCCCCGTTCCAGCAGGACGACGGGTCCGGGCCTGGCTTCCGTGACGGTGCTCCCGGGCCTGATCGAGTCGAGATCCACTTCGATCTTGATCTTACCAGCGCTCCCCATGACCGCGGGGACGACTGCGGGCAGGCCCTTGAGCTCGGGGAAGAGGCGTGGCGCGTCCGGCAGGAGATGGAAGAACCAGGGCATTCCGCGCCAGAGCCCGGCTTCGAGATCGATCCAGACCACATCCTCGGCGAGCGCCTGGAAGCGGGAACGAGCTGCTGCGTAGGCCAGGGTGGTCTTGCCCGAGCCGCTCGGCCCGCGCAGGAGGATGGCCGGCCCATCGCGAACGACGGCCGAGCCGTGCACGGCCATGAGGCCATGTTCCCGAAGCTGGGAGAGGAACCCGAGCAGGAGGACCTCGCTGCGGAAGGTGGCCGGGTTGGCCAGCGCCGATGAAGACAGACTGCTCGAAGGGAGACGGAGGGTGATGTCCGGCTTTTCCACTGACTCCGCGGGGCCGAAGCGGCCGAAGGTTTCCTCGGCGATGGCGAGGATCGCTTCGCTGTCGGTCTCCAGGAGGAGGGTGCGGCCGAGCGCGTTGAAGATCACCTTCCAGCCTCCTGCAGCGCCCGCCCGTGCCGCTCCAGCCCTGTCTGGTGGAAGGCATGCGTGTGGCACATCACTGCCCCCCGGTTGACCGTCTCCGGTCCGAACCGGCGCAGATGGTGGAGCTCCCCCTCTCTGAGTACGAGCGCTTGCGTCATGGCTTGGGGGAGGAGGGTAACACGCAGTCGGGGCGGACCTTCAATCCAACCCAGTGTAAACGGGATTCCCGATCCGGGGTCTTTCTAGTCATCTCGGCTTGTAGATGGAGCGAGAGCCACCAGAGGAGGTTCTGCGTGTCTTATTCATTTGAATTCGGGCTCCGCCGTGTCCGTACCGCCGCCGTTCTCGCCGTCCTGTTCCTGGCCGCGGGCTTTCTGCCGCGGGCGGCCTCCGCGCAGATGAGCGTGGTGGGCTCGGTGAGCCCCAGACAGCTGAGCTACATCGGCACCGCCACGTTCTCGGCCTCGGCGAGCGGCGGCGATTCAGCCACCACGAGATACGCGTTCTTCCGCCGCCGGCCGGGCGGCACCTGGATACCCGATATCAATGGCCCGGCGTGGCAGTCGGGCAGTTCCTACAACTGGAACCCGACCCTGTCCGACGTGGGAGTCTGGGAGACCTATGTCTGGGTCAAGGACGGCAACACGCCGGCCAACCAGAACACCTACGGCTATGCCGCCGGCCACAACTCGCAACCGATCGAGGTCTTCGGGCCGCCGACACCGCCGGGTCCGACGACGGTGAGCTGCGACTACACGGGGGGCGGCGAGTGCTGGGTGACGGGCGACTTCGTTGCCAGCGTGAGCGCCTCGACCGGAGGCCTGGGGAGCCTCAACTATCAGATCTGCCGCAGCAATGACACGACAGGTTGGGGCGGCTGCGACGTGAACCTCACGCTCACCGGCGGCACATCCATCACGGTCTCCGGCAGCCACCTGCCGGCCGACGGCTACCGGCGTGCCTATTACTTCCAGACCCGGGACTCGGGGGGCGCCTACAGCGGCTGGAACTCGCCCAAGTTCGTGCGGGTGGACCGCTACGCGCCCTCGGTCAGTGCCAGCAATGCTTCGAGCCTCTGGTACTCGAACCGCACGGCCACGATCTCGGCGGGCGACTCCGGGTCGGGCGTGCAGTCGGTCCGCTACAGTTGGAACAGCTCCCTCAGCTCGAGCTGCACCACGGGCACATCGACCTCGTCGGGCGCGACGCTGACGGCGCCGGCGGGCGACAACGTGCTCTACGTGTGCGCGAAGGACAACACCAGCCGGGTGGGGCAATGGAGTGGCAGCTACCGGGTGTCGCCCCTGGGCCTGAGTGGCTCGGTGAGCCCGTCGCAGGCGAGCTACCTGAGCTCCTTCACCTATACGGCCTCGGCCTCCGGCGGGACTCCCTCCACGACCCGTTTCGCGTTCTTCCACCGCCGTCCGGGCGGCACCTGGATTCCGGACGTCAACAATCCGCCCTGGCAGGCGGGCAACGTCTACACCTGGACGCCGACCTCCTCCGACACGGGCACGTGGGAGACCTACATCTGGGTCAAGGACGGTGACACGCCCGCCGGCATGAATGGGTACGGCTACGCTGCCGGCCTCAACACGGGACCGATCACCGTGCTGGGGCCGCCGACCGTGCCGGGTCCCACGACCGCGGCCTGCGCCTACACCGCGTCGGGCGAGTGCTGGGTGCAGGGCGACTTTACGGCGAGCGTGACCGCGTCGACGGGAGGCTCCGGGAGCCTCGTCTATCAGATCTGCCGCAGCAACGACACGGCGGGCTTCGGCGGCTGTGACGTGAACCTCACGCTCACCGGCGGCACGTCGATCCTGGTCTCGGGCACCCACCTGCCCGCCGACGGCTACCGTCGCGCGTTCTACTTCCAGGCCAAGGACTCGGGGGGAGCCTACAGCGGCTGGAACACGCCGCTCTACGTGCGGGTGGACCGCTATGCGCCCACGATCAGCGCTACCAATGCTTCTGACGTGGACTGGTACTACAGCCGCACGGCCACGGTGTCGGCGAGCGACGCCCACTCGGGCGTGCAGTCGGTCCGTTACAGTTGGAACGCCGCTCTGGACGCGGCCTGCACGACCGGCACGGCGACCTCGTCGGGCGCGTCGCTGACCGCTCCGGTCGGGGACAACACGCTTTATCTGTGCGCCAAGGACAACACCGGCCGCGTAGCACAATGGAGCGGCCGGTACCGCGTTGCGGCCGGCCTGAGCCTGACCGGCTGCTCGGTCAGCCCGGCCCAGGGGAGCTACACCGGCACGTTCACCTATGCGGCCACGGCTAGCGGCGGCATCCCGTCGACGACCCGCTTTGCCTTCTTCCACCGCCGTCCGGGCGGCACCTGGATTCCGGACGTCAACGCTCCGACCTGGCTGGCGAGCAACACCTACCCCTGGAATCCGAGCCAGGCTGACGCGGGCACCTGGGAAACCTACATCTGGGTCAAGGACGGCAACACGCCTCCGACCCAGAACGTCTACGGCTACGCCGCGGGCTGCAACCCGGGTCCGATCACCGTCGTGGGTCCGCCCACGGTCCCAGGCCCCACGACCGTGAGCTGCAACTACACCACGGCGGACGACTGCTGGGTGCAGGGCGACTTCACGGCCAGCGTGACGGCCTCGACCGGAGGCTCGGGCTCGCTCGTCTACCAGATCTGCCGCAGCAACGACACGGCGGGCTCCGGCGGCTGCGACGTGAACCTCACGCTCACCGGTGGCACGTCGATCCTGGTCTCCGGCACGCACCTGCCCGCGGACAGCTACCGGCGTTCCTACTGGTTCCAGGCCAAGGACTCCTCGGGAGCCCTGAGCGGCTGGAACACGCCGAGGTACGTGCGGGTGGACCGCTACGCGCCCACCGTCAGCGCCAGCAACGCCTCGGACACGGTCTGGTTCTCGCACCGCATGGCCACGGTCACCGCGAGCGATACCGGCGGATCGGGTCTCCAGGGAGTCCGCTACAACTGGAGCACGGCCCTGGATGCCGCCTGCACGACCGGCACGGCGACCTCATCCGGCGCGGTGCTGACGGCGCCGCCCGGAGACAACCTGCTGTACCTGTGCGCCAAGGACAACACCGGCCGGGTCACCCAGTGGAATGGCCGCTACCGGGTCTCGCCGCTGGGCCTGACCGGCACGGTCACCCCGAAGCCGGCGAGCTATCAGGAGACCGTGACCTACACGGCCACGGCCACCGGCGGCACTCCGGCCACGATCCGGTATGCCTTCTTCCGCCGCCGGCCCGGCAGCCCCACCTGGATTCCGGACGTGACCGTTGCGAACTGGCAGGCGGGCAACACCTTTACCTGGCAGCTAGCCTCTACGGACACCGGCACCTGGGAGACCTACATCTGGGTCAAGGACGGCGACACGCCGGCCACCATGAACACCAACGGCTTCGCGGCCGGTTTCAACACGCAGCCGATCGACATCGTGGGCGCTCCGACCGTTCCGGGTCCGACCACCGTGAGCTGCGCGTACACGGCGGCGGGGGACTGCTGGGTGCAGGGCGACTTCACGGCCAGCGTGACCGCCTCGACGGGTGGCAAGGGGAGCCTCGTCTACCAGATCTGCCGCAGCAATGACACCACGGGCTTCGGCGGCTGCGAGGTGAACCTGACCCTCACCGGCGGCACGTCGATATTGGTGTCGGGCACGCACCTGCCGTCGGACGGCTTCCGGCGCGCCTACTACTTCCAGGCCAAGGACTCCTCCGGAGCCCTGAGCGGCTGGAACACGCCGCGCTATGTGTGGGTGGACCGCAACGCGCCCACGGTCAGCGCCGCCAACGCCTCGGACTCCTGGTTCAGGAGCCGCACGGCCACGATCTCGGCGAGTGATGCCGGCTCGGGCCTCCAGGGCGTCCGCTACAGCTGGAACACCGCCCTCGACGCCGGCTGCACGACGGGCACGGCCACGGCGACGGGGACGGCGCTCACGGCGCCCAACGGCGACAACCTGCTCTATCTCTGCGCCAAGGACAACACCGCCCGGGTGACGCAGTGGAACGGCCGCTACAAGGTGGCCGCGTCCCCGACCCTCACAGTCACGCAGCCCCCGGCGACGTCGAGCTATCTCAATCCGGTCACCTGGACGGTCACGCCGACCGGCGGAGTGCCGGGAACCATCGAGTACCTCATTGCCCGGCACCGGACCGGCAGCAGCGATCCGTGGATCACCTCGGCCTGGCAGTCGAGCAACGTCTTCACCTGGCAGCCGAGTCTTGCCGACGTCGGGCCCTGGGACCACTTCGTCCTCGTGCGGGACAGCCTCACCGCTCCGGACGAGAACGGGGGCGGCTACTCCGCCACGGCGAACGCAGGCAAGGTCGAGATCGTCGGAAAGCCGGCGAAGGTCACGTCGGCCTCTCCGAAGCTGATCAACCAGGGCACCACAACCATGCTGACGGTGACGGGAGAGAACCTGCAGGGAGCCACCGTCTACATCGCCACCCAGCCCGACGAGGGCAAGCCTGCCACGATCAACCCGTTCCCGGCGGCCGAGCTCAACGAGATCAGCCCGGACGGCACCTGGCTCACCGTGATCATCGACGCCAGTGAGCCGGGTATCGAGGGCTGGCAGAACCTCGCCATCAACACGCCGGGAGGCAAGACCGCCGCCCAGTTCCGGGTGGTGGGCACCGCGCCTATCGTGGACGTCTACACTCCGTCGCAACCCGTCCAGGGCAACATCCACATCCTCATGCTCGCGGGCGTCAACCTCATGGGCGCCGAGGTCGTGCCGACCGATCCCTCGGTCAAGGTGCTCGACCTCGACAACAGCAAGGACCACATGCTGATGGGCCTGCTGTATGTCGATTCGGACGGGCCGGTCGGTGCGACCGAGATCCGCGTCGAGAGCCCCGGCGGGGAGTCCCTCTCGCTCTTGATCGATGTCGCCGGGAGCGCGGACGCCGCCTCGATCACGACCACCGAGCTCGAGATCCCCGGGCGCTCGGGCCTGGCGGACGTCCCGAACGTCCTGATGCAGACCCCGGTCACCTCGTCCTCCCTGCTGCCCGTCCTCGGATACCGGCAGCCGGGTGAGCCCGCGGACGGGAGCGGAATCCGCGGCACGACCGGGCAGTCGTTCGAGATCTGCGGCTTCGTCTCCATGCGCGAGAGCTTCGAGGAACGCTACATCCTGCTGGGATTGACCGACCCGTTCAGCAACAAGCCCCTGACGCGCCAGATCCTGAACAAGCTGAAGCCCGGGCAGCGCCTCGACTTCAACTCGCTCACCGTGGCGGCCAGGGCCTTCCTGGAGTTCGAGCTCTACTTCAAGATCTGCCAGAACTGGACGACCCTCGCCTACGCCTGCGTGCGTGGAGAGCTCAACCAGATGGTGCCCGTGGTGGGAGGCTACAGGCTCGCGTTCGACTACTGCTATGGAACCGAGGGGCCGAAGGTCAAGCTCGCGGCGGAGGGCTTCATCTCGAAGCAGGAGTGGAGCTCGTCGAGCTCATGCGTGACCGTGAAGGACAAGACCTCGGAGGAGGAGGATCCTGACTCTCCGGAATACGGGTCGGGCGATCGCCGAGGGCAAATCCAGGTGGACTGCTGCACCCCGGCCAACGTCTCCCTGCACATCAATGCCCAGGCCCTGGGGACGAACTACAACGTCCAGGGCCAAGTGATGTCGGTCAATCCGGAGAACTGCACCAACCCGGGGCCTCCTGAGCTGCGCGTCTTCCTGGACGTCGACGGCGACAACGTCAAGCCCGATCCGGAGTACCTCTACGAGCCGTCCGAGCTCGACGACAGCGGGCGCTACCTGCCGTGCTCGCCGCTCGGCGGCACTTCCGCTCCGCCGGGGGCCGGCCTGCTGCCCAGCCAGCTGCCGCAGCTCATGCCTCTACGCGCGGCCTACGTCCGGAGCTACAACGGCAAGCTGAAGATCGTGCCGCCGCCGGCGGGCATCACGTCCGTCGAGATCAACCTGCAGAACACCTCGATGCTGGCGGGCATCGCGACCAACTACCCGATTGACTTCACCGGCGGACCCGGCAGCGGTAACCAGGACCCGGACTTCTGGCTCGCGGCCTCGGGCGACAGCTCGGGCGGGAAGGCTGACACCGTCACCGCGAGCTTCGACGGGTCCATGGCAGCGATCAACCTTCTCTGCAACGACTACGGAGGAAGCACCAGCATCCGCGCCCGGCCGCTGCCGGAAGGCGCTTTCACCACGGCTCTGGCCCTGCCCGCGACGTCCCTCGGCTCCCGCCTGCCGAGCATCGGTTGGACCGCCGTCTCGGGCAACCCGGTGCAGGCCACCGAGAACGTGGACGGCGATCAGATGCCGGCGGGGACCGGCCAGACCGGAGACGGGCTTTCGGTGACCTCGGAATACCGCGGCGTGGTCATCGACGGAAGGCACTACCGCCTCGACCCGGGGAAGAAGGACCTCTTCGTGATGTGGGACGCGGCCTTCGCGGACGGCGGAACGACCGGTCTCGGCCTGCAGATCCACCGGCCCCGGCCGGGGGAGGTGTGGGAGAACTCCGGCATCCTGGCGGTCAACATCCACGGCATGTCCAACAGCCTGGAGAGCGACATGGTGGTGGCCGTCGCCCTCGTCAACGACGATCAGAGCCCGCTGCCCCCGTATAGCCCCAACAACCCCCCCTCCACCCTGGGCTTCACCAAGGGCACCGTCTCCCTGCGCGGCGCGGCGCCGGTCACGAGCACCATGCAGACGAGACGGATCTCCCAGTACCGCGACCAGTACCCGCAAAAGCTGCCCCTGGCCGGGACGATCAACTGGGTCTACTCACACGAGATCGGTCACGCCGTGGACATCTGCCACCGCGAGGAGGATGAGCAAGGCAACGCCTTGCCAGACCCCAACTGCGAGCCCGGCACCGAGATCGATCCGGAGTCAGTGATCCCGCACGGTGTCTTCTTCATGCACAGCGGCGCGATCTTCCGGCGCATCGGCCTGAGCACGAATGGGTTAGCGGCTCCGGCCACGGCCTATCACCTCAATTCCCTGAAGCAGATCAAGCTCAAGTGAAGGAGGATCCAAACATGAGAACAGCTATGGAATGGCTTCGTCGAACCCTGCGGACGGCATCGCTCCTCCTTCTCGTCTCGGCCCCGCTGGCAGCACAGCCGACGGACCTGGAGCTGACCTGCCGGCCCGAGAACGCCCTGATCGATCAGCGTCAGCAGCGGCCGGACGACGTCCGCGACCACTCGCGCTTTTCGACCTTCTACCTGTTCGACAACCCGCAGCTCTTCGAGCTTCGGGTGTCCCTGATGAACCTGAGCCCGGACCGCCAGCGGATCTCCGGCGCGGCCGGCGACTGGGAGCGCTCTCTCCGGGTGCAGGTCCTGCGTGACGGCGTCGAGCTCGCTCCCGGCGAGGTGCAGGTCCAGCCTGTCAGGCGGCTGCGACGGGCCCTCGTCTACCTCAAGGACGGCAAGCCGGTCGAGGAGCCGCGGTTCGCGCGCCGGCCGACCTCGCCCGGCTCCGATCCGCTCATGCCCTACGACGATTCCCGGCGCGAGGAGCAGGCCGTGGACGAGCTGCCGCACGAGCTCGCCACCTACGAGGAGGCCGTGGTCGTCCTGCGCCTCTCCGCCGCCAACGGCGGTGACCTTCCCCTGGGCCTCTACAAGCTGAGCGTCGCCGACGAGGCCAATCACGTGCGGTGCCAACGCGATCCGCTGGTCGTGATGCGGGCCCCTCGCTCACCGCTCGACACCGTCGACGCACACATCGCGAGGGCCAACGCTCACGAGGCCGAGGGCGACCTGGAAGCCGCGAGCGAGGAGCTGGCCCGTGCGACCGAGCTGGCTCCTGAGGTCCTCAAGGGCTGGGTCTGGCGCAGTGCGATTGCATTGAAGAGGGGCGACCTGGCCGTCCAGGCCGAGGCCGCGACCCGGCTCGAGTCGCTGGTGAAGGAGCAGTCCGGGATGAAGCAGGAGGAGTTCGAGGGCATCCTCAAGGACGCCAGGGCTGTGGCCCGCCTGGCCCCCGAGCTGCGGCGCCGCGCCGCCGCGGCAGTGAAGCCCTAGGCCTCGACCTCGCCGGCCGAAGCGAGCAGGGCTTCCCGGGACCGCGCCGCCAGCTCGCTGAGCTCGGCGGCGCGGACCGGATCGGTGCCCGCCAGGCGGAAGGACTCGACCTCTTGGCGCAACCACTGGTCCGCGTGCTTGTAGTAGGTCCGGGAGTGGCGGCCGCGGATGGCGTGGTCGCGGTCGCTGCCCGCGGCCCAGCTCTCGGGCGCCACCACGCGGCCGGCGACCTCCTTGTAGTAGGCCGTGTTCTTGATCGGGTAGGCCACGGTGGTGAGGAAGACCCCGGGATCGCTCTTCTTGACGTGGTCGATCGTGGCCTCGATATCCTCGACCGTCTCCCCCTCGTAGCCCCACATCAGGAACATGCCGACCTCGATGCCGTGCCGGCGGGCGGCCTGGCAGGCCCACTGCACCTGCTCGGGCGTCACCCCGCGCTCCATGGCGTCGAGGACGCGCCGGCTGCCGCTCTCCGAGCCGATCCAGATGCGGTAGCAGCCCATCTCCGCGAGCGTCGCCAGCACCTCGTCCTTCATCATCCGGTCGGCGCGCGAAATGGTCTCGAACGGCAGGTGCAGGCCGCGGCGCTTCAGCTCGGCCGAGTACTCGAAGAGCCAGCGGTGGTTGATCGTGAAGACGTCGTCCGCGTACCAGACCTGGTCGGGCCGGTAGGTGTCGCGGATCAGCTCCAGCTCGTCCGCACAGTTGCCCACGCTCCGCCGCCGGTGGGTGAAGCCGAACACGGCGTGCGAGCACCAGCGGCAGTGATAGGGGCAGCCGCGGGCCGTGATCAGGTTGACGCTCCCCATGCCGTGATGCTCGCGCCAGACGTCCACGTAGCGGGCGGTGTCGATCTGCCCGCGGTCGGGGAAGGGGAGGGAGTCGATGTCCTCGATCTGCTCGCGGGCCGGGTTGTGCACCATCAGCCCGTCCTCGTCGCGGAAGATCGTGCCGGCCACCCCGTGCAGGCGGTGGGGGCCGCGCTCGGCGAGAGCCGGAATCAGCTCGGCCATGGTGCGCTCGCCCTCGCCGTCCACAATCACATCGGCGCCATGCGAGAGATACTCCTCGGGCCAGCCGGCGCCCTCGGGACCCCCGAGCACCACGGTCCATCCCTTCACCTTCGCCTGCCTGACCACGTCCAGCACCGAGGGCCGGGTCATCAGGTTCGTGTAGATCCCGATCACCCCGCGGCCGGCGGCCAGGCGCTGGTACAGCTCCTCCCGGCTGGCGAAGGTCGTATCGAAGATCTCCACCTCGAAGCCCTCCCGCCGCAGGTACGCGGACAGGTAGAGCAGCCCCAGGGTGGGGTAGGGCTTCATGATCTGGCGTTCCTTCTCGTCCTCGAAAAGGAAGTAGCCATGGGTGAGCAGGATGTCTGTCATCAGTTGAAGTCCTTGCTCAGGTCCGGCGCTTCGAGCTCGCCGTACGGCTTGTGGATGCGCGTGGGCTCGGCGCTGCGGTGCTCGACTTCGAGACGGCCCAGCTCCAGCCAGTCGGCGTTCAAGCGGTCCAGCTCCTCCAGCAGGCCGGGGGTTATTTCCCCATTCGGGCCCTTCGCGAGCCGGTGCCGCAGGTCCAGGTCATGATGCACCACTTGGTGGAGCTTGCGGTAGAAGGGGGTCTGGTAGGTCCCCTGGAACATCATGGCGAGGTCGTTGCTGTCCTGCCAGTTCTCCTGGCCGCTCAGCTCCTCGCGCACCATGTCGAAGAAGCGGGTGCCGGGAAGGGGATAGCTGACGCTGATTCCGACGTCGTCCGGCAGGGCCTCGCGCACCATGCGGACGGTCGCGAGGATGTCCTCGAAGGTCTCGCCGGGATAGCCGAACTGGAGGAAGAAGCAGGCCTTGATGCCCGCAGCTTTCAGGCGCTGCCGCGCCTCGTGGATCTTGGCGACCTTGGTCCCCTTGTCCATGGCGTCGAGGATCTTCTGGCTGCCGCTCTCGGCACCGAGCCAGACTTCCACGCAACCGGCGCGGGCGAGGCCTTCCACCGCGGCCGGGGTCATCAGGTCCACCCGCGACTGGATCATGAACGGGATGCGGGCGTCGCGCGCCTCGATCTCCCGTGCCAGCTCCGGCACCCACTGCGGGCGCAGGCCGAAGATGTCGTCCGCGAACCAGACGTGGTCGGGCCGGAGCAGGCGCTTGACGAGAGCCATCTCCTCGGCCAGGTTGGCGGGCGAGCGGATCGCGTACTGCTGCCCCCAGATCGGCTTCGCGCACCAGTTGCAGTGGAATGGGCAGCCCCGGGTGCTGACCATGTTCACGCTGTAGTAGCCATGCGCGCCCGTCCACGCCGCGCGGTAGCGCTCGCCGTCGACCAGATCCCAGGCGGGGAAGGGGAAGACGTCGGGCCGGCGCTCTGGAGCCCGGGCCGCGGTGCGGCGGACGCCGCCCGGGTCGGCCGGATCGGGGAGCGCGAGCCCCGGGATGCTACCCGGGTCTCCGGGCCGGCGCCCGCTCAGGGTCTCGATCAGCTCGACCAGAGTCCAGTCGGCCTCGCCGAGCAGGGCGTACTCGATACCGTGGGCGAAGTAGAGCTCGGGATGGTCGGTGACGTCCGAGCTGGAGGCGATGACGGCGGCGCCCATGGCGCGGGCCTTGGCGCTCATCCGCCACGCCGCCTCGCGGGCGTGGGTCAGGCACATCTTGGTGAGGAAGTTGAAGTTGTCCTCGAAGAGCACCACGAAGCGCGGCCGGTGGCGCTCCAGGGCCTCCTCGAACTCGTGCTCCCCCGCGGCCAGCGTGGCGTCGAACAGGCCCACCTCGTAGCCGTGCTCCCGCAGGATGCTGGCGGCATAGAGCGTCCCCAGCGGAGCATACGGCTTCATCTTCTGGAGCTGCTTGGAATCGTTGCTCAGGAAGAAGGAGTGGCCGAGGAGGACGTCACTCATGGATGGCGGGCCCTTTCGCGAATGGTTGGGACTATAGCCCGGGGAATCGGAAGGGTCAACGATGCGGGCCGGATGCGGACGGCTCAACCCGTGGGGCGGACGGTTCAACCCGCGGGCGGAGCCGGAAAACCCGCGGGGTGAGCCGAAACACAAGCGGGTTGGAAGCCCCAACCCGGCGGTTGGCACGCTCGACCGGCCGGTTGGGAGGCCGAACCCGCCGGTTGCAACAAAAAACCCACGGGTTGATACATAAAACCGGCGGGTTGCAACACAAAGCTCGCGGGTGGGAACACGGAATTCGGCAGCCCAACCGTCCGACCCGCTTGCCCGACCGTCCGCCGCGCGGGTTTTTCGGCTGGCGCCTCGGGGTTGGAGGCTCGCGCCGCGGGTCGGCGGCGGGGCCGACCATTTAAACGATCTCTGTGTTTGGTCCGTAATATTGTTTGTAAGGTTGGGGCCGTACTATGGGCATTGAGAGACGTCAGCGGGTCCTTAGCGGGATTCGCCAACGCTTCCCTCCCTCAAAAGCGGCCTCAGAGGCCGCCTTTTTTTTGCCCTCTGTATGATAGGCGGCATCGGTCGGTTTTCCGGAGGACCCGTGCGCATCAAAGCCTTTCCGCCTCTGCTCGTCCTGCTCCTTTTCCTGATCCCGGCGCTCGCTGCGGCGGCTCCCATCCCCGTGACCGGCCTGGTATTTGGCTCCGGAAGTGGCTCCGGAGGCTCGCCGGTTGCGGGCGCCCGCGTGCTGCTGATCCCCACCCCGAGCCTCGCCGAGTCCGCCAGGATCGAGCTGGAGGGCAAGGCCCATCCCGATCCCGCGGTCACGGCGGTCACCGGTGCGGACGGCGCCTTCCGCCTGGAGGCTCCCGAGGCCGGGATGTGGGGAGTCGTGGTCGAGGCCAAGGGGATGGTCCCCCAGGACATCCTCCTGCAGCCGCTCTTGGAGGAGACCGAGCTCCCGCCCGTGCGGCTGGAGAGCGACGCGAAGCTGGAGGTGCGGGTGGCCGGTCCCGACGGCAAGCCCTTGGCCGGCGCCCGGGTGCAGGCCGGCGAAATGTCCGGCTCCATGGGTTTCCGCTGGGCGGAGCTGAGGCGCTGGCAGACGTCGGACCGCGCCGCCCTGACCGACGCCAAGGGCGTGGCGGTCCTCCCCCGGAGCGCCCGGGAGCGCCTGCTGGTGCGTGCCGGCGTGGCGGGCCAGCCCTTCGCCGAACAGGAAAACGTGGGGAGCGGCTCCGTCACCCTCCGCCTGGCCGCGGGGACGGTGCGGGAGATCCGGGTGATGGACGCCGCCGGCAAGAGCCCCGTGCCCGGAGTCTGGGTGCGGGTGGGCGAGAGCCGCTGGGTCGCGGGCAAGACCGACGCCGATGGCCACTTCTCCGTGCCTCTCACTGCCAGGAGCAAGGTGAAGGTCGACCTGACCGCCGAGGACGGGCGGCGGTTGGATACCTATGCCGAGCCTCCGAAACCGGAGGAGAAGAGACTCCAGACCCTGATGCTGCCCGCCCTGGAGACCCTGGCCGGCCGCGTCGTCTCCGCGGCCGACGGCCGGCCGATCGCCGGCGCCCTGGTCTGGGACCAGGAGCCGAGCGCGGCTCGGCGCACGGGCGCGGACGGCGCCTACCGGATCGAGGTGATCGCCGGCCGTGACGCCACGCCCCGGGCGGCCGCGTCCGGATACCTGCCGGCGGATGACCAGGTGGGTGTGACGCCCGGAATGCGCCGGGGGCCGACCCTCACCCTGGAGCCCTCCCTCTCCG
The DNA here is from genome assembly GCA_034667225.1 of Acidobacteriota bacterium. Lineage (GTDB taxonomy): Bacteria > Acidobacteriota > Thermoanaerobaculia > Multivoradales > UBA5704 > DATMER01. Next base: position 129,039 of record JAXDKG010000008.1, on the reverse strand, counting down.
CCGCCGGCGTGGTGGTGGACGAGCAGGGCCGGCCGGTGCCCGGTGTCCAGGTGCAGGCCTCGCCGCAGCCGGCGACCCGCATGCGGAATTCCGCCATGATGATCAGCGGCGGGACCTCCCACACCTCGGCCACGGGCCGCTTCCGGGCTTCCGGGCTGCTGGCCGGCGTCGGCTACGAGCTGCGGCTCTCCAAGGCCGGGTTCGCCGTGGCCCGGGCGGAGATCCCGCCGCTGGAGCCCGGCCGCCCCGCCGCCGATCTCCGCATGGTGCTGCGCAAGGGGAGGACCGGCTTTGGCCGCGTCGTGGACCGGTCCGACCAGCCGGTCGTGGGAGCCCGGGTCGAGCTCCGCCCGCGCGGAGGGGACCGGCGCATGAGCATGATTCGGATGCGCGAGACCGATTCCGTCAAATACGAGGCCGTCGCGGATGCCACCGGCCGGTTCGAGGTGCGGGATCTGCCCGCGGGCACCTGGGAGCTCACGGCCCGCGGCAGCGGGTTCGCGCCGCTGACCGTGCCCGGGCTCACGGTTCCCGAAGGGGCAGGCTCGACGGACCTGGGCACCGTGGTCATGATCCCGGGTGTGGCGGTCGAGGGCTACGCCGTGGATCCGGAAGGGAGGCCCGTACCCGGCGCGGAGATCCGCGTGGGCGAAGCCACCGCCGATCCCATGTCCCGGTTCCTGCAGCAGGAGGACCCCCTGCCCGCGGCCACCAGCGCCGAGGACGGCTTCTTCCGCATCCAGGACCGGCTCGCCGGAGAGACGATCGATCTCGACGCCTCCCGGCCCGGCTATGCCCCAGGCGTGGCCTCCGGCGTCCAGGTGCCTCCCGACCAGCCGGTCCGCCTCGTGCTGCAGCCCTCGTCAGCCGTGGAGGGCCGGACCGTGGATCCGGACGGCAAGCCGGTCGCGGGCGCCCGGCTCTTCGTCCATCCGTCCGACCCGGTGAACGTGGGCGGCCGCTTCCGGATGTTCGTCGGGGCGCGCTCGCGCCAGTCGATCTCGGACGAGACGGGCTTCTTCCGCATCGAGGACGTCATCCCCGGCGGCATCGAGCTGCAGGCCACGGCCACGGGCTATCAGCGCAGCGAGCTCGACAACCTGGAGGTCCGGCCCGGGCAGGAGCTCAAAGGGGTCGAGGTGGTGCTCGCGCCGGGCGCCGTGATCGAGGGGCGGGTCTTCTCTCCCTCGGGGCAGCCGCTGGCCGGGGCGGAGGTGGGCGTGGCGGATCCCACCATGGACTTCTTCTTCGGCAGCGCCACCACGGACGGGGACGGCCGCTATCGTCTGGAGGGGATCGCCCCCGGGACGCGCGCGGTGCAGGCCGAGCACAAGAGCTACCGCCGGGCGATGAAGGAGCTGGAGGTGCGGCTGGGGGAGAACTCCGTCGACCTGCGCCTCGAAGGGGGCGTCGAGGTCCGCGGCCGGGTGGTGGACGAAGGGGGGACCCCGGTGCCGAGCGCCCGCGTCTCCCTGCGGGCAGGGCCGAGGTCCTGGAACCAGCCGGATGCCGCCAGCGGCGCCGACGGCTCGTTCGTCCTCGACGGCGTGGCGGACGGCACCTACCGCGTCGTGGCCGACAAAGAGGGGTTCGCGCGCAGCCGGGAGGGGGTGGAGGTGACGGTCGCGGGCAGCTCCGTGAGCGGCATCGAAGTGAAGCTGACCGCAGGCGGCGCCATCGTCGGCCAGCTCTCGGGCCTGGACTTCGCGGAGCTGTCCAAGGTGCAGATCTCGCTGGGCGGCAGCCGCCAGGCCGGACAGGTCTCGCCGGACGGCAGCTACCGCATCGACCACGTGGAGCCGGGGGAGCAGCGGGTGACGGCCTCTCTGCCGGGCGGCTCGCGGCAGGCCGACGGCCGGGTCACGCTGGAGCCGGGCGCGCCCGAGGCGCGGCTCGACCTGGAGTTCTCCGGCGGGCTCACCCTGACCGGCCGCGTGCTGCGCAACGGCGAGGCGGCCAGCGGCCTGAACGTGATGCTCTCCGGCGGCGCGTTCTCCGGCCGCCATGGCGACACCGATCACCAGGGCCGCTTCCGCTTCGAGGGGCTCGAGGCCGGCAACTACGAGCTGCAGGTCTACGGCTTCCGCTCCGGCTCGCGCCATCGGGAGGCGGTGGACCTCTCGGCCGACCGCGACGTGCTGATCGAGCTGCACACCGTCGCGATCTCAGGCCGCGTGGTGGACGCAGCGGACCAGGCCCCCATCCCGAACGCGCAGATCCTCCTGCTGGCGGCGCAGACGGACGATCCGGCGCCCTGGCAGAACACGGAAACCACCAGCGATTCGCGCGGCGTCTTCCGCCTGCGCGACGTCGCCGAGGGGAGCTGGAAGGTGAGGGCGATGCAGGAGGGCTACGCGCCGGAGGAGGTGGACGTGCAGGTCGATTCCAGCCGGCCGGTGGACGGCTTGGAGCTGTCCCTGGAGGCCACGGAAGGGATTCTGCTGGAGGTGCTGCTGCCCTCGGGCCGGCCGCCGGACATGGTGAACACGGCGGTGTTCGATGCCGCGGACCGGGTGGTCTCCCGCGCCTCGTACCCGCCGGGGGAGGATGGCCGGGTGCGTGTCGCCAGCGTGGCTCCCGGCACCTGGGAGCTGTACCTGGATTCGGACGGCTCGGCGTCGGTCGTGGTGCCGGTGACCGCGCCGGGCAACGCGGGCCGGGTGGTCCTGCCGCGCGCGGGGGGGCTGAACCTCAAGGTCCCCGGCCTGTCGGAGGCCCGGGTGGGAGCCAAGGTCACGCTGACCGACGCGAGCGGCAAGCTCTTCCGGGTCCCCTGGGGAAGCCAGGTGAGGAAGGAATTCGATCTGCAGGGCGGTTCGAGGAGGTTCGAAAGTCTCACGCCGGGCCAGTGGACCCTCAACGTCTCCGCCACCGACGGCCGCACCTGGAGCGGCAGCGCCACGGTGCTGCCGGGCGGGATGGCCGAGGTTACGCTGGAGTAGCAGAGGGTCGAGTGCTATCCTGGACAGGAAACGAAGAGCCGCGCGGGACCTTCCCTTGCGCGACGGCCTAAGGTAAAGTTCCTCCAAGGAACGACTCCGCGGGAGAAAGTCATGAGCCAGCCAGCCTTCAAGGCGCTCGATCTTCCCTTCGAGCTCGTCTACAGCGACGGAGAGCCCTTGGAAACGCCCTGGCACCGCGTTCAGATGAACCTGCTCATCGACCTGATCGACCAGCTCATGGGAGAGCGGGGGCGGAGCGACTTCCACACCGGCGGAGACGAGTTCGTCTACTACGCCGTGGAGCAGGCGCGGGACGTGGCCGCGGGCCGTCCCTACTTCCGCGGGCCGGACGTGTACTTCGTCGACAACGTCGAGCCTTCCGGGGAGCGCAAGGGCTGGGTGTCCTGGGAGGAGGGAGGACGCCTTCCCGACTTCATCGTCGAGCTGCTCTCCCCCTCGACTGCGCACATCGACCGGACGGTCAAGAAAGACCTCTACGCCCGCACCTTCCGCACGCGGGACTACTTCCTCTACGACTTCGACACCGGGACCCTCGAAGGCTTCCGCCTGGCCGGCGGCGCCTACCAGCCCATTGAGCCCGACAGCCGGGGGAGGCTCCGCAGCGACGTGCTCGGGGTGGATGTGGGCCTCTGGCCCGGCGTCCAGGCCCGCCGCTACGAGAAGACCTGGGTGCGCCTCTTCCATCCCGACGGCCGCATGATCCCCACCCAGGTCGAGCTGACCGAAGCCGCTGAAGCCGAGGCGGCCCGCCTGCGCTCCCTCCTGGGCGAGCGCGCCCGAGAATAGCGGAACGGCCCTGGACGGCCCGGCGCGCGGGTCCGTATCATCTTCAGGACAGATTTTCAGCGTCTTCTTGTGGAGGACACCCTTGCGCGCCAGAGCCTTCCTGATCCTGCTGCTCTCTTCCCCGGCGTTCGCAGCTCCGATCCCCGTCGGCGGCCAGGTTTCCCCGCCTGTCAAGGACGCCCGTGCCCTCCTCATCCCTGTGGTCTCCGAGATCGAGGCCGGACGATTGGAGCTGGAAGGGAAGGCAGATCCCGAGCCCGTGGCGAGCGCGGCGGTGGCCGCGGATGGCAGCTTCCGCCTGGAGGCTCCCGAGCCCGGGATGTACAGGGTGATGGTCCAGGCTCAGGGCTTCGTGCCCCGGGAGCGAAAGCTCACGCCCCTGCTCGAAGAGATGGACCTGCCGCCTGTCGAGTTGGAGAAGGACGTCAGCGTGAAAGTGCGGGTCACCGGGGCGGATGGCAGGCCCGTCCAGGGCGCGCGGGTGCGGATCGGCGATCCTCCAGCCTCCGGCTCCTGGGACATGGACGATGGGGAATGGCAGGCGCCGCCCCGGTCCGGCCTGACGGACTCCCAGGGCAAGCTCGTGCTGGCCCGCGAGCCGTCCGAGGGCCTCCTCGTGCGGGCCGGCGCGCCGGGCCTTCCGTTCGTGGAGAAGCGCGACGTGCGGACCTCGGCCGTCTCCATGGCTCTGCCCGCCGGGAGCACTCGTGACCTCCGGGTATTGCTCCGGGTCCTGGATACTGCCGGCAAGCCCGTGCCGGGGGCGCTCGTCCGCCTGGGCGAGGCCCGCTGGGCCGCCGGCCGGACCGGAGCGGACGGCGTCCTTCCCGTGCCGCTCGCCGGCAAGCTGAAGCTGCAGGTCCTCGCCATTGCCGAGGACGGCCGCTCCGCCACTCTTTATCTCGAACCGAAGAAGCCGGAAGAGACCGGCCCCCGCGACCTGCGGCTGCCGCCGGTCGAGACCCTGTCCGGCCGGGTCGTCTCGACCGTGTCCAGCCTTCCGGTGGCCGGCACCCTGGTCTGGGCCAGGGACCTTGGCGCGTTCTGGAGGACCGGCGCCGACGGCGTGTACAAGCTGTCCGCGGTTCCGGGCCGCGAGCTTTCGATCACGGCCGCGGCCGCCGGCTTTTTCAGGAGACATTCCAACTGGGCCGTCAAGGCGGGGGAGCGGCGGGCGCCCACGGTGGCGCTGGAGCCGGCGTTCGCCGCCGCCGGAATTGTGGTGGACGAGCAGGGGAAGCCGGTCGCGGGCGTCGAGATCAAGGCCCGCATCCAGCCAGGGACCCACACCAGGGACTATTGGGACAGCGGCGGCAACGCGCGCACCTCCGCGGCCGGCAGGTTTCGCATCCCGAGGCTGGCGAGCGGAATCGCCCACCAACTGCGGCTCACCCGGAAGGGCTACGCTCCCGCCACCGCCGACGTGCCGCCGGTCGAGCCCGGACCATCCGCATCCGAGCTGCGGATCGTGCTGCGCAAGGGCCGGACCGCCTTGGGCCGCGTGGTCGACTCCGCCGACAAGCCCGTGGCCGGCGCCTGGGTGGTCCTGGAGATCGAGCCCTCGGGCGGCATGATGATCCGGATGATGAGCGGTTCGGACGACTCCGGCCGCTTCGAAGCCGTCTCCGACGCAAGCGGCCGCTTCGAGCTCCCCGATGTTCCGGCCGGCACCTTCCAACTCATGGCCGGCGGCTCCGGCCATGCGGCGACCACCGTGCCGGGCCTTGCCATTCCCGAGGGGGGCGGTTCCACCGATCTTGGTACCGTGGTCCTCGTGCGGGGCGTGGCTCTGGAGGGCTACGTGACCGATCCCCGCGGAAAGCCGGTCGAAGGCGCCCGGATCTCGGCCGAGGAGTCCGGCGCCAATCCGATAATGAGCCGGCCCCGTCCGCCGGAGGACTCCCCTGTGCTCACCGCCGCGGATGGCTTCTTCCGGATCGCAGACCGGCGCGCCGGCGAGATGCTCGACGTGGAGGCCCGCCGTGCCGGCTACGCCAAGGGCAGCGCCCCGGGCGTGCAGGTGCCCTCCGAAGAGGCGGTCCGCATCGTGCTCCAGCCCTCCTCGGTTGTCGAAGGCCGCGCCATCGATCCCGACGGCAAGCCGGTCGCGGGCGCGGGGATCCTGCTCATTGCCGACGCGCCGGCCGGCATAGGCCGCAGCTTTGTGATGTTCTCCTCCGATTCCGTAAGAGAGACCCGCTCCGGGGATGAAGGCTCCTTCCGGATCGAAGACGTCCCGCCCGGCACCTACCAGCTCAAAGCCATGGCCTCGGGCCGCCAGTCCGCCGAGAGGAGCGGACTGGACGTCCGCTCCGGCCAGGACCTCTCGGGGGTCGAGATCGTCCTGACGGCGGGCGGGATCGTGGAGGGGCGGGTGCTCTCTTCAGGCCGGCCGGTGGCCGGGGCGCGGATCGAGATGGCCGAGGAGCCGGTGATCGGGTCGAGCCGGATGCTCATACGCGCGGACACGGCCAGCGACGGCGACGGCTATTACCGGCTCGATGGCGTGGCGCCCGGGTCACGGACCTTCAAAGCCCGGAGAGAGGGCTTCAGCACCGCCGTCCGGGACCTGGAGGTGAGGCCGGGGGAGAACGCCCTGGATTTCGCTCTGGAGGCGGGCGTCGAGGTCACGGGCCGGGTCGTGGACGACGACGGCACGCCGGTGCCGGCCGCCAGGGTGGCCCTGTCCGAGGGGTGGAACTGGAACCTGCCGAGCGCCGTGACCCGGCCGGACGGCTCCTTCACCCTGACCGGCGTGCCTGACGGCACCTACCGGATCGGTGCGGAGAAGGAGGGGTACGCCCGGTCCGAGGGAGAGAGTCTGACCGTATCCGGCAACGTGTCCGGAGTCGAGGTCCGGCTGAGCACCGGCGGCGCCATCGTGGGGCGGCTCTCGGGCCTCGACTTCGCCGAGCTGTCACAGGTGCGGGTCTGGGCAGATAACGACGAGTACCGGCCGGGCCGGATTCTGCCGGACAGCTCCTATCGCCTGGAGAACGTCGTGCCGGGGGAGCACCGCGTGTTCGCCTCCCTGCGGGGCGAGCGTCAGACCGAGGGGCGGGTCACGCTGGAGCCGGACGAGCGCGAGGCGCGGCTCGACCTGGAGTTCGGAGAAGGGTACCTGCTGACCGGCCGGGTGCTGCGCAACGGCGAGGCGGTGCCGGGCGGGAACGTGGCCCTGGGCGGTCCGGGGGTGGCAGGGCGGCCCTGGGCAAAGACCGATCACGAGGGGCGGTTCCGCTACGAAGGACTGGAGGCCGGCACCTACGATCTCACGATCATCGACGCACGAGGCCAGGCGCACCACAAGGAAACCGTGGAGCTGACGCGGGACCTCGACGTCGAGCTCGAGCTCGTGGCGGTGACTCTCACAGGCCGGGTGATGGACTCGTCCGACAAGCAGCCTCTCGCCGGTGTCCGGGTGAAGCTGCTGCCGCCCAGGGGAGTCGAGGTCAACAGCGGCTCCTTCCACGAACTGAGCGCGGTCACCGACTCCCGGGGCGGGTTCCGGCTGCCGGATGTGCCCGGGGGAAGCTGGAGGGTGCAGGCGGTGCTGGACGGCTACTCGCCGGGAGAGCAGAGCATCGAAGTGGACGCCGGCTCGGGGGCGGAAGAGGTGGAGATCGCGCTCCAGGCCACCGAGGGGGTGACCTTGCAGGTGGTGCTCGCCTCGGGGCGCCCGCCGAGCTACGTGCGGGCCGCGGTGCTCGACCCGTCAGGCCAGGTGGTCGCCTCGGGCACCTATCCAGCGGGGGAGGAGGGCCGGCTGCGCTTGGGGATCGTGCCTGCCGGCTCCTGGGATCTGGTCCTGGACGCGGACGGCTCGGCTCCGATCTCACTGCCCGTGACCGCCCCGGGCAACGCCGGCCGCGTCGTCCTGCCGCTGCCGGGCGTCCTGGACCTGAAAGTACCCGCTTTGCAGAACGCCCGTGTCGGTGCCCGGGTCACCCTGACAGACCAGAACGGCAAGCCGTTCCGCACCGCGTACGGCGAGTCCCTGACGGCATTCGAGCTGGAGGCCGGAGCCCTGAAGCTCCAGCGCCTCGCGCCCGGCACCTGGAAGCTCGACGTCAAGGCCGACGACGGCCGCACCTGGTCCGGCACGGCCACGATCGTTCCGGGGGGGACGGTGCAGGTGACGCTGGATTGAGGACGGGCACGGGAGTTCTAGGCGGCTGAGATAGAGTCAGGGGAGCTTCCCGGAGGGAGACGGATGATCCCCAAAGAAGAGCCCCTGCTTGCCCCCCTGGCGCCGCCGCCGGTTCCCGAACGACGGGAGCGCCCCGGCGCCCGGGTGGTGCTCGTCGCGAGCGCCGCGGCCACGCTCCTCCTCTACAACGTGCCGCTCTTTGGCCGCATCCTGGCCCGGCCGCTGATTCTCCTCTCGACTCTGGCTCACGAGATGGGGCACGGGCTCACCGCCGTGCTCCTCGGCGGCAATTTCCAGCGCCTGAAGATGTGGCTGGACGGCGCCGGCGTCGCGGAGATGGACCTGAATGGCTTCGGCCGCATCCGGGAGGGGCTGACCATCGCGGGCGGGCTCGTCGGCCCCGCCGTGGCCGCTGCGATCTGCTTCGTCCTGGGGAGGACCGGCCGCGGCGCCCGCGCCTGCCTCTGGGGGCTGGGCGCCCTCCTCCTGCTCGCCGAGCTGCTGGTGGTGCGCAACCTCTTCGGCTTCTTCTTCGTGGGCGCAGTCCTGGCCCTCTGCCTCCTGGCCGCCTCCCGGCTCACCCCGGACGGCGCCCAGCTCGCGGTCGTCTTCATAGGGGTGCAGCTCGCGCTGAGCGTCTTCTCCCGCGCCGACTACCTTTTCACGCAAGGCGTGACGAACCCGCAGGGCTCCTTCCCCTCGGACGTGATGCAGATGCAGCGGCTTCTTTTTCTGCCCTACTGGTTCTGGGGCGTGGTCTGCGGCGGCACGGCGCTCGTGGTGCTGCTCGCCGGGTTGTGGTCCTACTGGCGGCGGTAGAGAGAAGGACGGGGCGCTGCGGAAAGCCTGCGCCGGAGTCCGTCTACTCGCGCAGGAGTCCCAGGTCCAACGGTTCAGGGCGGAAAGGTCGATATGGAAGACAAGGCCACCTTATTTCGAAGCTCGATGGACGAGGCGGAATTAGACCGATTGGCATTCCTCGTCTACAAGAAGACGATGACAATGATCGGCTATACGGGCGTAGCGCTGTCTCTCGGCTTGGGTCTATTCGGATTCTTTGGCTTCAACAAATGGAAGGACATATCCGCAAAGCTCGAGGCTCTTGAGACGAGCATCAGTGACGTGAAGCGGAATACCTCCGTAGCTCAGAATGAGCTCTCGACTCTGAGCATCAAGAGCAACCAGGTGTCCACCGACCTGGCCAAACACGACGGCGTCATCAGGGACGCGCTGATTGAGACAGGCAGGATGATGCAGGTGAAAGAGGATGCTGCCGTTTTAAAGGCGCGCATCGTACAAGAAGTCGACTCGACGCTCAGAGGCCTCGGTGCAGCTCAAAAGGGTAATGATGAAAAGTTAGATACACGGCTGGCCGCTCTTCAAATTGAGCTACAAGATTCCGCCAAAGCTCGCAAGGAGGCCTCGATCGATTCGACAACGTTCCAGCAGCGAATAGAGCGAACTGCGGGAGATCTGAAAAAGCAAGTCGAGCAATCCCATTATGCAGGCTTTACAGTTCTGGTGCTTCAAGACAAGCACACAACGGCTGTATCAGCGAACAAGGCCCCGATTAAGATCAGCTTTGGTGACGCCAAAGATGGGCTTGTTCACAATGTCGTAATTGATTTTGGTGCTGCCAATGAGAATCGAAGCTTCCTCAAGCAGGACGAGCCGGTCAGCTTCAGCCGGCTCGATCCCGACAAAGTGTGGCGGACGTATTCCTTCAGAATCCTTGATATCAATATGCTGGCCTTCAGGGATCTTGTAACGTGTGAGTTGAGCTGGGTGAAGATGTCCAGCGAGGTTGCTCGAGCGGAAGGCTGAGCCGTGCGTCCGGTCCGCCGGCGGTTCAAGCGCGCTACGCCGAGCCCCGTCCCTTCTCTCCAGTCCGAATCCTCGCCCGAGCCCCTGCGCTCTTGAACATTATGCCGTCCAGCATAATGCTTGGCTGCATAATGTTGACCCGCGCCCGAGCTTCCAGGGAGGGAGCCATGAGAGCCGTCGGACTCTACAAATACCTGCCGATCGAAGATCCGGAGAGCCTGATCGACCTGGAGATTCCGAAGCCCGAGCCGCGGGGGCGGGACCTGCTCGTCCGGGTCAGGGCGGTGTCGGTGAACCCAGTGGACACCAAGGTGCGGGCCCCCAAGGACAAGGTGGAGGCCGAGCCCAAGATCCTCGGCTGGGACGCCGCGGGGACCGTCGAGGCGGCCGGCGAGGGCGCCTCGCTGTTCTCCCCGGGCGATGAGGTCTATTACGCGGGGAGCATTGCCCGCCAGGGATGCGACAGCGAGTACCACCTGGTCGACGAGCGCATCGTCGGCCGCAAGCCGCGCAACCTGACGTTCGAGGAAGCCGCGGCCATGCCGCTCACCACGCTCACCGCCTGGGAGGCGCTGTTCGACCGCATGGCGGTGGAGGGTCGGAATAAGACCCTGCTCGTCATCGCGGGGGCCGGCGGGGTCGGCTCGATCGCCATCCAGATCGCGAAGCGGGTAGCCGGGCTGCGGGTGATCGCCACCGCCTCCCGCCCGGAGACCGAGGCTTGGTGCCGCGAGATGGGCGCGGACGAGGTGATCGACCACCGGGTGTCCCTGAAAGACCAGATGGCCGGCGAGGCGGACTACATCCTCTGCGCCGCCAGCACCGAGGAGCACTTCCAGAACATGGCGGACGTGGTTCGGCCGCAGGGGAAGATCTGCCTGATCGTGGGCTCCAAGGGGGGCCGGCCCGTGCCCATCAACCTCTTCCAGTCCAAGAGCGTGGCGATCTGCTGGGAGTACATGTTCACGCGGGCCATGTACGAGACGCCGGACATGGAGGCCCAGCACGAGATCCTGGACCGGACGGCGGGTCTTCTCGAGGACGGCACACTGCGCCACACGCTGCGCGAGGTCTGCGGTCCGCTGAACGCGGAGAACCTGCGCGAGGCCCACGCCCGCCTCGAGTCCGGCCGGACGATCGGCAAGCTCGTGCTCGGCGTGCCGTAACGTGGAAGCCGACCGCCCCCGTCCTCTGCCCCGGCTCGCCATGGTCGGCTTCGTGATGGCGGGTACCACGTTGCGCCTCTGGAACCTGCGCAACCAGGTGATGGGGGGCGCCGAGCTGCGCTTCGCGGCCGAGCTCAATCTTTCGGAGCTCGAAGCCCGCCTGCCCTCGGTGATCTGCGGCCTGCTCGCCCTGGTCGTTTTCCCGCGGATGTTCAGCGGGCGGGTGGAGCGCTTCCCGGTGGAGTTGTCGGGCTGGCTCGTGGCCTTCTCGCCGGCTTTCGTGCTCCACAGCCGGATGGCCCTCCCTTACATGCCTCTGGCCCTCGCCGCGTTCGTCGTGCTCATGGCGCTGGAGCGGCGGGCGTTTGCGGTTGTACCAGCCTTGGCCGTCCTAGCAATCGCGGCGGCGCCCTTCCTTGCTCGGGTCGACATTCCGCTCGAGACCCTGGGCGACGTCCTTCGTCTCCAGGCCGGTACGCGGTCGTGGCCTTTGACCGTCTTTTTCTGGGTCCTGTCGCTCGTCGGGCTCGTGCTGCTCCTGCGCAAGAACTTCCGGCTCGGCCTCTACACCCTTGCCGCGGCAGCCGGATACGTTGCGGGAGTCCTGCTGCTCTCTCCCGCGGGGCTCGACGATCCCATCGTCCTCAACCGGTGGCTGCTGCCGGTGCTGCCGTTCGTCTTCCTCTGGGTGGCGATGGCCATCGGCCGGCCATGGATACCCCGTAGCGGCTTGCTCGGCCAGGGGCTCCAGCGCAGCGCGGCGCGGTTCTTCATTCTCTTCCTGTTCTGGACCGGGCCGTTCTGGACCAAGGGCTTCCGCGAGAGCCCTGTCATGCACCACGACGAGACGCTGGTGAAGGCGTGGGACCTGGACCGCGTCAGGTCCGCTCCCTAGCGGACGGCTCGGATCTCGATGCCGATGGAGAGGTCCCGCCAGACTCTGTCTGTGGTGACAGCAGGCAGGCCGAGCTCGGCGGCGAGGGCGAGGCAGGCCCGATCTCCAAGAGATAACCCGAGATGTAGGGTTTCCGCTCGAAGGGAGGCGGTCCGTTCGGCCTGATCCGCGGTAAAGGGCAAAATCCTGAGCCCCAGCGCTTCAAGATCCTGTCTGAGACCTTGGACCATGACATTGCGGTACAGCGCCTTCTGGACCACTTCCGACCAGTTGACGGTGGACATCGCAGCAGTCTGCAAGAGATCCTTGACGATGTCTCCTCCTGGCTCGGCATGCAACATTGCCAGGAGCGCCGAAGCATCCAGCACGGTTGCCGGTTCGCCCGAGCCTTCCGGACTCATCGCTCCTCCTCGCGCCGGCCCTCGGACCGCCTCTCGGCGATCAGCTCGTCCGCGAGGTTGACTTCGGCGGGAACGCTTTCGAAGCGCTGGAGCAGGCGCTTGAAGACCGCCTCTCGCTTCTCCAGGACAAGGCGCTGGTCCTCGACGAGTGCAAGGAGGACGTCTCCGGGGCCGATTCCCATCTCGCGCCGGATCTCGGAAGGGATGACCAGCCGGCCCTGCGGGCCTACAGTGACGGTTGCGGGGCTCGCCAGCTTATCCATAGCCTTCATTGTGCCACATGCGGGTTCCACGTGGCATCTTTGCTGGTCAATGGCACGGGGGCTCGCATCAACAGCTCACCCCCGGCGCTGGCGGTCCGCTTTCGTCGGGGAGGAGGCCGCTCCCCGACGTCGCTGACGTGCTCCCCAGCGGGGACGGCCTGCTCCCCGACGGGGACGGCTTGCTCCCCGACGGGGACGGCCTGCTCCCCCGACGCCCGCGGACCGCCAGCAGCGGGGAGCGGTTGCTCCCCGCTGGGGAGGAAGCCCCTCCCCGACGCGGACGCGCCGCTCCCCGGCGGGGAGGACGCGTTCACCTACAATCCCTCTCCATGAAACCCTGGATTTGTCTCGCCCTGCTCCTCGTCTCCCTCCCGGCCCTCGCCCAGGAGCTACCGCCATCGGAGGAACAGGTCCGCTGGCTTACCGGGCACACCGTGGCGGTGCGCTCCATCGATCCCGCGGACGAGGACTTCTCGGACCTGATGCCGCTGGTCCAGGTCATCGGCAAGGCCCGGGTGGTGCAGCTCGGGGAGGCGACCCATGGCGACGGCTCGACCTTCCTGGCCAAGGCGCGGCTCATCCGGTTTCTGCACAAGGTGATGGGCTTCGACACCCTGGCCTGGGAGGCGGGGTTCTTCGACGCCAAGCTGGTGGACACGGCGTTGCGGGCCGGACAGCCGGCGGCCGAGGCTGCGAGCCGCGGGCTCTATCGGACCTGGAGGGTGCGGGAGGTCGGGATGACCCTCGACTACGTCCGGGCAAGCCAGGGCACGGACCGGCCCCTCCAGCTCGTGGGCTTCGACTGCCGCGTGTCGACGCCCGAGGCCCGGGCCGAGCATTTTCCGCGGATGGTCTTCGGCTTCTTCGACCGGCTCGATCCCTTCCTGATTTCCGCCAAGGAACGGGAGGAGCTCACCGCCATGTCCGTCGGCCTGGTGCCCGTGGAGTACTACAACAAGCCGGGGCTCCGGCAGTTCAACCGCGGCCTGCCGAAGCGCCTCGTCGAGACGATCGACCGCCGCCGCGGCGAGCTCCTGATCCACTACCCTCCGCGCGAGATCGACTGGGTGCGCCAGAGCCTGGTGAGCCTGATGGCCATGGACCGCGCCCTCGGCCCCGGCGACCAGGAGGCCTTCACAGGAGGCTACACCCGCGACACGGCCATGGCCGAGAACCTGCTGTGGTGGCTGAACGGGCCACTCAAGGAGCGCAAGGTGATCGTCTGGGCGCACAACTACCACGTGATGCACGACCTCTATGGCCGCACCGCGAGCCCGGGCGTCGCTCCGGTCCGGGAAGCGAAGGTGACAGCCCCGGACGGACCCATGGGCCAGTTCCTGAAGGACGAGCTGGGGTCCGACCTCTACACCATCGGCTTCGATTCCCACAGCGGCAGTGCCATGACCCTGGACGACGGTGACGGAGATCAGGTCGTGGTCCCCGGCGCCCTGGAGACGCTGCTCCACGCTGCCGGCCGCCCGCTGCTCTTCCTGGATTTCTCCCGCCTGCCCGCGGACCACTGGCTCCGCACCCCGATGACGGGCGGCTTCTACTTCCACGAGCCCCACGCGGCCAACTGGACCCGGGTGTTCGACGGCATCTTCTTCATCGACGCCCAGAAGCCTGCGACGCCCTGGTAGAGTTCCCCCATGCGCAAACCGTTCCTTCTCCTGACCTTCGTCCTGACTGCCACCGCCGCTGCCGCGGCCCCCCATCCGTTCACCGCCCGCGACATGCAAAGCATGCAGCGCATCTCCGAGCCGCAGGGCTCGCCGAAAGGCGACCGGATCGCTTTCATCGTGCGCACCACCGACTTCGCAGCCAACCGCGGACGCACCGATGTCTGGACGGTCTCGGCCGGCGGGGGAGACGCGGCCCCCCTGACCACCCATGAGGCGGGAGAGAGCAATCCCCGCTGGGCTCCCGACGGAAAGAGCCTCTACTTCCTCTCGACCCGCTCCGGGTCCAACCAGGTCTGGCGCGTGCCCGTGCCGGGCAGCGACAAGGAGGCCGTGCAGGTCACCGACCTGCCGCTCGACGTGGCGAACCTGACCGTCTCGCCCGACGGCTCCCGCATCGCCTTCAGCCTGGAGGTCTTCGCCGACTGCCCGACCCTCGCCTGCACCACGCAGCGGCTGGAGGAGAGGGACAAGGACAAGACCTCCGGCCAGCTCTACGACGGCGGCTTCGTCCGCCACTGGGACACGTGGTCCGAGGGACGTAAGAACCACATCTTTGTGGCTTCTCTCCAAGGGGGCAAAGCCAAAGACCCCGTTGACCTCACCAAGGGCATGGAGGGGGATGCGCCGTCCCGGCCCTTCGGCGGCACCGAGGAGCTCGCCTTCTCGCCCGATGGCAAGACCCTGGTCTTCTCCCTGCGGCTGGCCGGGGAGAAGAACCGCGAGGAGCCCTGGTCCACCAACTTCGACCTCTACGAGGCGCCGGTCGACGGGTCCCGCCCGCCGCGCAACCTGACCGCGTCCAACCTGGCCTGGGACACGCAGCCGGCCTTCTCGCCGGATGGCAAGACCCTGGCGTACCTGGCCATGAAGCGGCCCGGCTACGAGTCCGACCGCCTGCGGATCCATGTGCGCGATCTCTCGGGCAGGCAGCCCGAGCGCGTTTTGGCGGAGGAGTGGGACCGCTCGCCCAATGAGCTGCTGTTCTCCCGCGACGGCAAGACCCTCTACGTTACCGCCATGGACACCGGCCAGGTGCCGCTCTTCGCGATCGACGTGGCCTCGGGCACGGTGCGCAAGCTCGTGGCCGAGGGGAGCACCCATTCGCCGACGCTCGCCGGCGGCTGGATCGTCTTCGGTCTCGACAACCTCCGGGCCCCGCTCGAGCTCCACTCCGTGCTGCCCGACGGCTCGGGCCTCGCGAAGATCACCGACGTCAACAAGGAGGAGCTGGCCGGCGTCCAGTTCGGCGAGCCCGAGCAGTTCCACTTCGAGGGGGCGGGCGGCGATACGGTCTACGCCTGGGCGGTCAAGCCGGTGGGCTATCAGGCCGGGAAGAAGTACCCGCTCGCCTTCATCATCCACGGCGGACCGCAGGGCTCGTCCCACAACGAGTTCCACTACCGGTGGAACCCCCAGGCCTATGCGGGAGCCGGGTACGCGGTGGTGGAGGTCGACTTCCACGGCTCCACCGGCTACGGCCAGGCGTTCACCGACGCGATCAACAAGGACGCCGGGGGCAAGCCGCTGGTCGACCTCCAGAAGGGTCTGGCCTCGGC
Organism: Acidobacteriota bacterium; assembly: GCA_034667225.1. GTDB lineage: Bacteria > Acidobacteriota > Thermoanaerobaculia > Multivoradales > UBA5704 > DATMER01. The sequence goes on along the minus strand of JAXDKG010000008.1, from coordinate 113,353 downwards.
GCTGGAGCGCTACCCGTGGATCGACGGCGGCCGCGCCTGCGCCCTCGGCGCCTCGTACGGCGGCTACATGATCAACTGGATCGCGGGCAACTGGCCGGACGCCTTCCGCTGCCTGGTCAACCACGACGGCATCTTCGACGACCGCGGCATGTACTACTCCACGGAAGAGATCTGGTTCCCCGAGTGGGAGCACGGCGCGCCCCAGTATGAAGACCCGGAGACCTACGAGAAGTTCAACCCGGTGAATTACGTGAGCCGGTGGAAGACGCCCATGCTCGTCGTCCATGGCGCGCTGGACTACCGCATCCCCGAGGCGCAGGGGCTGGCGACCTTCAACGCCCTGCAGCGCCGCGGCATCCCCAGCCGGCTCCTGATCTTCCCCGACGAGAACCACTGGGTCCTGAAGCCCGGCAATTCCCTCTTCTGGCACGAGACCGTCCTCGACTGGCTCGGCCGGTGGACCCGTTGATGTAGGGGAGGGGCTCGCCCCCTCCCGGGCGGGGGCAAGCTGCCAGTTTGTCCCGAAAAACGGCTCAGCGGCAACCAGAGTAAATAGGGAGGGATGCCATGAGCATGATTGCCACGCCGATGCCTGGAGCCGTACGATGGAGGGCGCTGCACCCGCTCCTCGATGAGGATGGGACCTGCACCATGATCTATGACCTGGAGAGGGCGGCGGTGCTGAAGGTCCCGGAAGAGCTCCAGCTCCACCTGGCCCTTGCGCTGGAGACCGGGGATCCCGACGACGACCTGCTGAGCTGGCTTGTCGGGGAGGACCTGATCACCGCCGAGGGTCTGGCCGAGTGGGCGCGCATCGGCGAGGGCCGTTGTGGCGCCTGGCCGAGGCAGGACAGCACGAAAGCCCCCTGCTGATAACCTCCCCTGGATGCCGCCGAACGCCTGGCTCCGTTTCCGCTACAGCCTCTGGGCCCCTCACTATGACCGGGTGACGAAGCTCCATCCGCAGCGGCGGCGCTCGATCGAGCTGCTCGCCCTGCATCCCGGGGAGCGGGTGGCGGTCATCGGCTGCGGCACCGGGGCCGACCTGCCGTACCTGCCCGACGGCGTGCAGGTGCTGGCGACCGACCTGACTCCTGCCATGCTGCGCCAGGCCGAGGCGCACGCCCGGCCGAACATCGACTTCCGAGTCATGAACGCGCTCGCCCTGGACCTGCCGGACGGCTCCCAGGACGCGGCGGTCCTGCACATGGTGCTGGAAGTGATCCCCGATCCGGCCCGGTGCCTGAGCGAGGCGGCGCGGGTGCTGCGGCCCGGCGGCCGGATCGCCGTGTTCGACAAGTTCCTGCCCGACGGCGCGCGGCCGGGATTGATTCGGCGCGCGGGGCTGGCTATCCTCGACTTCGTCTTCACCAGCACCAACCGGAAGATGGGCGAGATCCTCGTCCGTTCCGGCGCGCCGCTCGAGATCGTCCACGACGAGCCCACGGTCGGCGCCTACCGTCACATCCTCCTGCGCAAGCAAGGGAGAACTGGATGAAACGCTTTTTGCGTGAGAACGGGCTGTCTCTGGTTCTCTTCGGGCTGTTCCTCTTCACCTTCCTCTTCGGGCAGATCTCCACCGGGTTCCGGCAGTACAACGAGGACCAGGCCGAGCATGGCGGCGAGCAGGTCGAGATGGGCGAGTACCTGCAAACCGGGCACTTCCTGGAGTCGACGATGGAGAACTGGGAGTCGGAGTTCCTCCAGATGTTCCTCTACATCCTCCTGACCGCCTATCTCTACCAGAAGGGCTCCTCGGAATCGCGCAAGCTGGACGAGGAGAACCCGCAGGACCGCGACCCGGGGAAGTCCAAGGACAACCCGGACGCGCCCTGGCCGGTGCGCAAGGGGGGGCTGGTCCTGAAGCTCTACGAGAACTCCCTGGCCCTGGCCTTCCTGCTGCTGTTCCTCTTCGCGTTCTGCCTGCACGGGGTCGGCGGCCAGCGGGAGTACAACGAGGAGCAGCTCCAGCACGGGCAGACCACGGTCTCGGTGCTCGGCTACATGAGCACGTCGCGCTTCTGGTTCGAATCCTTCCAGAACTGGCAGAGCGAATTTCTCGCGATCTGGTTCATGGTGGTGCTCTCCATCTGGCTGCGCCAGCGGCGCTCGCCGGAATCGAAGCCGGTCGACAGCCCCCACAGCGAGACAGGGACGTAAAATGAAACGAAAGGCGGAGCTGCCGCGCCTGAGAGACGGAACAGAAGGGGGAGAGAACTGGATGGAACAGAAGAATGTTGACGTCCTGATCATCGGCGCCGGTCTGGCGGGCCTGACGCTCGCCCGTCAGCTCCTGCTCAGCCGGCCGGAAATCGAGATCCTGATGCTGGACCGCCTTGCCGAGGTCCCGTCGCCGAAGCAGAAGGTAGGGGAAGCCACGGTCCAGATGAGCGGCTACTACTACTCCCGGGTGCTGGAGATGGAGGAGCACCTCCTGCGGGAGCACTTCCTCAAGTACAACCTCCGCTTCTATTGGAAGTCCGAGCGCGGGGGCGAAGTCTGGGAAGACTTGAGCCAGTCCTATGTCCGCAAGATCTCGAACATCGCCACCTACCAGCTCGACCGCAACAAGTTCGAGGCCGCGGTCCTGGAGAAGAACCGCGAGTGCCCGAGCTTCGAGCTCGTCAACCCCATCACCGACCTGAACGTGGACCTGGCGGAGGATGGCGGTCCGCACTCCTTCAGCTTCCAGGTGGACGGCCGCGAGATCGCGGGCCGCGCCGCCTGGGTGGTGGACTCCTCGGGCCGCGGCCGCTACCTGGTCCGCAAGCAGAAGCTCGACCGCCCGAGCCCGATCAAGCACGGCTCCTCGTTCCTCTGGGTCGAGGGGCTCCTGGACCCCGAGAAGTGCACGAACCTCGACCGCAAGCAGATCCGGCTCCGCCCCGAGCGGTCGGCGCTGGGGCACTTCCCGACCTTTCTCGCCACCAACCACTACTGTGGCGAGGGCTACTGGTTCTGGGAGATCCCCCTGCACGGCAAGACGAGCCTGGGGCTGGTGTACGACTCCGCCAACATCGCGTTCAAGGACGTCTCCACGCCCGAGAAGCTCGTGGAGTGGATCTGCCGCGAATACCCGCTCTTCGCCCGCGACCTGCCGAACCGGAAGATCCTCTACCACTCGGGCCTCACCAGCTTCGCGCTGGACAACGGCCAGATGATCTCGCCCGCGCACTGGGCGCTCTGCGGCGAGGCCTGCCGCTTCACCGATCCGCTCTACAGCCCGGGCGGCGACCTGATCTCGACCTACAACACCCTGATCTCGGACGCCATCCTGACCTCCGACCAGGGCGAGCTGGAGTCCAAGATCCGGTACTACGAGCCGCTGGCCCGCGCGATCTACGAGGCCTACGTCCCCAGCTTCGCCGTGAGCTACAACACGCTCGGCGACCAGGAGTGCTTCTCCCTGCGCTACGTCTGGGAGCTCACCGTCTACTTCGCCTTCTACGTCTTCCCGTTCATCAACGACCTGCACGTCAACCAGTCGTTCCTGCCCGGGTTCCTGAGGCGCTTCAGCCAGTTGGGGCCGATCAACCAGGGCATCCATCGCGTCCTGGCCGACTACTACCGGTGGAAGAAGGAGAACGCGGTCCTGGAAGCTCCGGAGCCGGTCTTCTTCGACTTCATGGAGGTGGGAGCGCTCGTGGCCGCCGAGCTGACCTTCTACAAGGTCGGAGTCGGCCTGGACGAGGCCCGCCAGGTGCTCGACGACCAGCTCGAGAATCTGCGCGACCTGGCGCGCTGGACCATCGCCCACGTCACGGCCGCCGTGCTCGACGATCCGCGGGCCGCGACCAACGCCGCCTACATCCGTGGCATCGACCTCGACAACCTGCAGTTCGACCCCGCCGCCATGGCCGCGCGCCTCGAAGCTGCCTGCCGCGAGACCTCCGAGGCTTATACTTGGCGCTTCGAGGTCCCCTGCATGAAGCGGTTCCAGCTCCGGCGGCTGGAAGCGGAGGTGCGGCGGGCCGCGGTCTGAAGCATCGGCGGAGGCAGCGCATGTCCGAGCAGCGAGGCGCCGGGGGTACCCCGGGCGGCATGGGAGAGTTCCTGATCGGGCTGGTGATGGCGGTGGCCGGCGGCTACCTCCTCACCAGCCATGTGACGGTGCACAGCGGTTTCTGGACCCTCCGGGGCTACGACACGTTCGGGCTCTCGCTGGTGCCGCTCATCTTCGGCATCGGCATCGTCTTCTTCAACGGCCGGTCGGTCCTCGGCTGGCTCCTCCTCATCGCGGGATCGGTGATCATCCTCGCCGGCATCCTGATGAACCTGCGGATCTACTTCGAGCAGACCAGCCTGTTCAACACGATCATCATGCTCGTGCTCCTGTTCGGGGGCATCGGCCTGATGGCCCGCGGCGTCAAAGCCCACCGCTGACGGAGGCGAGCCATGCGCACGGTGCTCCTCCTGGGCCCGGATGACGGCGTGACCGCCGTGATTGCGGCCCGGCTGGCCGCCGGCAGCGAGGTGGTGAGAGAGCCGCGCGGGAAGCTGGACGCTGCCGTCTATCGTCCGCGGCTCCGCGGCAGGAAGCTCGCCCTGCCCGACCTGGAGGAGGCCGCGGAGCGGCTCCGGGCCTGCGCCGCCGCCCGGCCGGCGAAGCTCGTGCTGATTTCGAGCGCCGCCGTCCATTCGCCGCGCTACAGCCATCCCGGGCACGTGGGGGAGGCGTTCCGGATCTCTGGCGGAACCCCTCTTGCCCGGGCATGGATCGAGCTGGAGGCGCTCGCGGAGCGCCTGCTGCCGCCGGGGTCGGAGACTCTGCTGACGATCCTCCGGCCGGTGGCCGTCCTGGCCCCCGACAGCCCCGACTACCTGAGCCGGCTGCTCCATGGGAAATTTGCCTTCACCCTGGCGGGTCATGACCCCACGGTGCAGCTCCTGACCCCCGGCGACCTGGCCGAGGCCGTGGCCCTGGCGGTGGAGCGGGGGAGGCCAGGCATCTATCACGTGGCGCCGGACGGGGCCGTCCCGCTGCGCGCCGCCCTCCGTCATGCCGGGGCGCGCCGCATTCCGCTGCCCCGCACCATGCAGCGGCTGGCCAGGGCAGTTACAGCCCGGCTCGGCTGGGCCGATCCGGTCGGCCAGCTCGACGTCATCCGCTACTCCAGCACCGTTTCGAACCGGAAGATCAAGGACGAGCTGGGTTTCGAGCCGAGTGCCGGAGACTCCGGGTTCGATCCCTACGGGATGGACAAGGATTACATCGCCGCGTTCGGCCGCACGCTCTTCCGCTTCCTTCACCGCCACTGGTGGCGCATCGAGACCCGCGGGCTCGAGCACGTGCCGCGGCAGGGGAGGACGGTGCTGGTGGGCATACACCGCGGCTTCCAGCCGTGGGACGGCGTCATGATCCTGCATACGATCGCGACGCAGGTGGGGCGCCATCCGCGGTTCCTGATGCATCCTGCCCTGATCAAGTTCCCGTTCCTGGCCAACTACATGACCAGGTTGGGCGGCATCATCGCCTGCCAGGAGAACGCGGACTGGGTGCTCGGCAACGACGAGCTGTTGGGGTTCTACCCCGAAGGCATCCGCGGGGCGTTCTCGATGTACCGCGACGCCTACAAGCTGAAGAAGTTCGGGCGCGACGAGTTCGTGAAGACGGCGCTGCGCAACCGGGCTCCGATCATCCCTTTCGTGACCCTGGGGAGCGCCGAGGCCTTCCCGATGCTGGGCAAGATCGAATGGAAGTGGTTCAGGAAGCACACCGACTGGCCCTTTCTGCCGATCGCGCCCCCTTTCCTGGTGCCGCTGCCGTCGAAGTGGCACACCCGCTTTCTGGAGCCGATGCCGATCCATCTGAGCCATCCTCCCGCGGCGGCGGACGATCCCGCCGTCGTGCGCGAGATCAGTCTGGAAGTGCGCCGCCGGATGGAGGAGGCCCTGCAGGACATGCTCCGGAAGCGGAAGTCGATCTTCTTCGGCTCGCTCGATCCATGAAACTCCGCGGCAGGCGGTCCGCCGCACTCGCCCTGCTCCTGGTCCTCTGCCTGGCCTCGGCCCTGCGCCGGGCCTACCCGGGCATGGCGAGCGGCATGTGGAACGAGGTGCGCCACGGCACCGTCCAGGAGAACCGCAACCTCTGGGGCTGCATCCACTACTGGCTCGGCTTCATGGAGAAGCTGCGGCTCGACCCGAGCACCGGCATCTACAACTTCCGCCTCACCCCGGACCGCGGGCTGAACGACTTCGACGCCGGGCTCCTCGCCTTCCACCGCGGCCAGTTCGCCCGCGCCACCTCCCTGATCGACCGCCACCTGCGCGCCGCCGGCGAGTCCGAGGAGGGGCGCTTCTGGCTGGCCATGTCGTCCATGCGCGAGGGCGAGACCGTGAACTGCCTGGAGCCGCTCCTGGCACACGACCACGCGCTCTTCTGCTCGCTGCCGCTGCGCAGGACCCACGACCGCAAGCAGTTCTCGCGCCGCGCCGCGGAGTCCTTCGCGCGCATCCTCGACAACCACAGCCCGGGCGCGTCGGACGCGCGTCTGTACCGCTGGTTGCTCAGCTTCTCGGCCATGACGGTCGGCGGCCTTCCGGGCGAGGTGCCGGAGCAGTACCGCATCGCGACGCCGTTCGTCGACGCCTTCTACGGCGAGCGGGCGGAGCGCACTCGCCGCGAATTCGCCTGGCTGCGCTTCGAGGACCGGGCGCGCGACCTCGGCGTGGAGAACTTCGGCAACGGCCGCGGCGTCGCGGTCGAGGACTTCGACAACGACGGCGACCTCGACCTCTTCACGGTGGGGGAGGGCAACCGGGTCCGCTACTACCGCAACGAGGCCGGCGCCCGCTTCACCGACCTGACTGACCGGGTGGGGCTCGCCAGCGCGGTCCAGCCATTCACCATGGCCGCGGCCGACTACGACGGCGACGGCTGGATGGACCTCTTCGTCTCCCGGCCGTTCACCCACTACCAGCTCTTCCGCAACCGGGGCGGCACCTTCGAGGACGTCACGGCCGCCTCGGGCCTCCTTGACGCGAAGCCCGAGGGCGCCATCGCGGCCACCTGGGTGGCGGCCTGGGGGGACGTGGACAACGACGGCGACCTCGATCTTTTCCTCTCCCAGTGGGGGCTCAAGCTGCCGCTGGTCGAGGGGATCATGGCCGTCCCCCGGATGGACTCGAAGCTCTTCGTCAATCAGGGCGGCCGTTTCCGCGATGCCACCGCGGACTTCGGTCTCGCGGATTTCCTGGCCGACCGCTACTTCATCGGTTCGGCCTTCGGCGACTACGACGGCGACGGCTGGGCCGACCTCTACCTCTCTAGCCCTCTTCGCGGCGCCACCGCGCTGCTTCGCAACGAGCGCGGAAGGCGCTTCGCGCCGGTCCACCTGTTCGACCGCAGCGAGCCGGGGTTCACCGGCTCGTTCGTCGATTACGACCAGGACGGCAAGCTCGACCTCTTCCACGCCGGCTTCGGCGACGCGCGCACCGCGGTCGAGCAGGCCGTCTTCGGCCAGAACCGGGACCGCTACGAGACCGGGCACAGCACGTTCCTGCTGCAGCGCGGCGGCCGCTTCGAGGAGCACAACGAGCTATTCGGCGGCGGCGACATGCCGATGAGCACCATGGGCGCCAGCTACGGCGACCTCGACAACGACGGCTGCCTCGACGTCTACCTGGGGACCGGCAACCCCGAGCCCTGGTTCATCCTGCCCAACCTCATGTACCTGGGCGAGCAGGTCGAAGGCCGCTGCACCGGCCGGCTGCGCAACATCTCCATGCTCAACGGCTTCGGCAACGTGCAGAAGGGGCACGGCATCGTCTTCTTCGACTTCGACAACGACGGCGACCAGGACGTCTTCTCCAGCCTGGGCGGCATGTGGCCCTCCGATCCATGGCTGAGCCAGATGTTCGTCAACGAGAGCGCCACCGCCAACCGCTGGATCAAGGTCCGGCTCCGCGGCCGGCGCAGCAACCGCTTCGGCCTGGGATCGATGATCGAGGTCCGCGCCAGGGCGGAGGACGGCCGGCGGTTCGTCCGCACCTACCACATGGATGGCAAGACCGGCTTCGGCAGCGCGCCCTATCTCGCGCACGTCGGGCTGGGGCGGGCGGAGGAGGTCGAAGGCGTGCGCGTGACCTGGCTCGGCTCGGGCTGCGTTGGCACCTATCGGGCGGCGATCGGAACGCTCAACGTGCTCGACGAGGCTGACTGCCTGGCTGACTGCCTGACTACCGGTACCCCATCCTCTCCTTCACGTCCGCGATCGCCTCGTCGTTGCCCTCGACGCTGAGCTTCGCGCGGTCCTCCCCCCTCCCGGCGGGGTAGAAGCTCTCGCGGTACATGGGGAAGCACTCGGCGCGCAGGTGGCCGAGGTTCTGGTGGCCTCTCCGCACCGCGCGCTCGTGGCGCAGGGCTCCGAGGTCGATCGGCGCCACCACGATCTTCTCGCCGGGGCCGGGATCGGCCTGGGCGAGGATGCGGCCTTCGAAGTCCACCACCATGCTTCCCCCGGGCCAGGAGAACGGCGGGTAGTGGGAGAGGCTCGCGGCCTGGTTCGAGGCCACCACGTAGGAGACGTTCTCCAGGGCGCGGCAGCGGTTCACCACCGTCCACCAGTCCATGGGTGGCGTGGCCCCCCAGGGGTCCATGTAGGCCGAGACGCGGATCAGCACCTCGGCGCCGTTGGCCGTGAGCTGGCGCAGCACCTCGGGGAAGAGCCAGTCGTAGCAGATCGCCACGCCGAGGTTGCCGATGGGCGTCTTCGCCACCGGGAAGATCTCGTCCTGGTAATCCGGCAGATCGTGCGGGCTGGCGTGGACCTCCCACGGAATCCACGGGTTCACCTTGCGGTATTTGGTGAGAATCCCCTCGGGGCCGATCAGGCAGGTGGCATTGAAGACCACGCCGGGGTAGCGGTCGTCCCGTTCCAGGAAGGTGCCGGTCTGGATCCAGACGCCGTACTCCTTCGCCTTCGCGGCGTAGCGCTCGGTGTGCTCGTTGGGGATCGGGATGGCCAGCTTGTCCAGCAGCTCGCGGGCCGTGGGGTAGACTGGGGCTGCATGCGCGAACTCCGGGAAGACCACCAGCTTCACGGGCAGGAAGGGCGCGTAGCCCTCCACCGCCTGGGAGATCATCGTGATCATCCGATCGGTGTGGGGCTTGATGCCGGCGCGGTCCGCCGGATTCGGGAAGTCCACCTGGCAGGCGGCCGCGGCATAGCGAAGAATCTGTTCGGTCATGCGCGGAATTATTAGGACATGCCGTGAAGCTGCACAAGCCGAAGCCTCTGTTCTTCAGCCTCCTGGCGCCGATACTCCTGGTCGGCGGCACCTTCACCGCCTTCGAGCATTTCGAGAAACGGGGAAAGCAGTTCTTCGAGACCGGCCGCGCCGCCGTCGAGACCCTGGGCAGCCTCGCCCGCGCCCTGAAAGGCGGCGACCTGGACACGGCCGGGCGCCTCTACAGCCCTGATTTCCGCGGCTCTGCCCTCGGGCTCACCCAACTGCGCCGGGTTCAGGAGAAGGACGGCATCGAGTCCCTCCGCTTCGCCCCGGACGGGTCTGCCGCGGACCGCGCCGCCGCCCTCGGGGAGTGGCGCTCGTACCTGGACGGCTTCGCGTCCATCGAGGAGCTCGGCCTCCACGTCCACCGGGTGGAGGAGTGGCAGGAGACGGGCGAGGTCACCGTCCAGGTCCGTTTCGAGGTCATCGGCACGCCGCGCGGCCGGCCCCGGCCCGAGATCGACCGCGGCTATTTCCGCGCGCGGTTCGTGCCTTCGCAAGAGGGGCTCCGTATCGCCGAGGCCTCGCCGGCCGAAGGCGAGCGCCTGGCGAGCGACCGGCCGCAGTTCACCGAGGTGGGGGCGAAGGCCGGCATCGCGTTCGTGAACCAGTACTACCCGCCGTTCCTCACCGAGCCACTGCGCTTCGGCATGATCCGGCACGGGCCCGGCGGCATCAGCGCCGTGGACGTGGACAACGATGGCTTCCACGACCTCTTCATCCCGGACGGCGTCGAGTCCCGGCTCTTCCTGAACCGGCGGGACGGCACGTTCGAGGACGTCACCGCCGCCTCCGGCCTGTCCGGCCTCGACGGCGTGTCCGTGGGCGTGTTCGCGGACTACGACAACGACGGCTGGAAGGACTTGTTCGTCAGCCGCACGTTCAAGCCCAACCAGCTCTTCCACAACGAAGGAAATGGGACCTTCACGGATGCGACGGCGCGCGCCGGGATTGGGGCCGACTGCTGTACGACTGTCGGTTCCTGGGGGGATTACGACAACGACGGCGATCTCGATCTCTACGTGGGCCGCTATCTCGATCCGCGCAAGAACATCCCGACCACCTTCTACGCCCGCAACGGCGAGCCCAACCAGCTCTACCGCAACGAGGGCGACGGCCGCTTCACCAACGTCACCGAGGAGGCCGGGGTGGGGGAGACGGGACTCTGCCTGGGCTCCGTTTTCGGGGACTATGACGACGACGGCGATGCCGATCTCTACGTGGTCAACGACTTCGGGCGCAACACGCTGTACCGGAACGAGGGCGGGGGCAGGTTCGAGGACGTCACGGTCGACACCGGCACGCTCGCCTACGGCGCGGGCATGAGCGCCTCGTTCGGCGACTACGACAACGACGGCCGGCTCGACATCTACGTGGCCAACATCCGCTCGGAGCACGGCTGGTTCGCCGAGCCGCCGACCGTCTGGCGCTACATGGCCAACTCCTGGCGCCAGGGGGTCTGGCGCAGCGACATGCCGCTCTACTTTGAGATCTTCCGCCAGTCCGGCTTCGAGTTCGTCGACGTCTTCCAGCAAATGGCCTCGGGCAACACCCTGCTGCGCAACAGGGGAGACGGCAAGTTCGACGACGTGACGTGGGAGACTCACACGAACCCGATCGGATGGTTCTGGGGCTCGGCCTTCGCCGACTTCGACAACGACGGCTGGCAGGACATCTACACCACCGACGGCTGGGTCTACAACGACCGTGACAGCGAGCTCGAGCTGGACTTCCTGAACGACGTCGTCGGAGACCAGCAGGCTTACAAGAGTGGGCGCCTCTTCGACCCGAAGCACTTCGGCCGCCGCTCCTGGCATGGTTGGGAGCGCAACCGCCACCTGCGCAACGAAGGAGGAAAGGACTTCCGCGAGATCGGGCGCCCGGCCGGCACCGACCTGCTGACCAACAGCCGCGGCATCGCGGTCGCGGACTTCTGGAACCGCGGCGTGCTGGACATCGCGGTCGCCGCCTCGGCCGACCGCCACGCCCTCCTCCGCAACGAGCTGGCCGGACGCCGCGGCTGGCTCGGAGTCGAGCTCGTGGGTACGAAATCCAACCGCGACGCCGTGGGCGCCCGCGTGACGATCCACACGGGCGGTACAATCCAGGCGCGGGAGGTCGTGGCGGGCGACGGCTACGCGCAGCAGAGCGCGCTGCGCCTCCATTTCGGCCTCGGCGACCGGACGGCAAAGATTGACGAGATGGTGGTGCGCTGGCCCGCTTCGGGGATCGTGCAGCGCTTCCGGAACGTTCCCGTCAACCGCATCGTGGAGGTCACCGAAGGGGGACGGCTGGTGGAGAAGCGCTACGGAGCCGGGCAGGAGTGAGGATCGGGAGAGGTCTCGTATCCGTCGCTCTGCTGGCCGCCGCGGCGGCCGGTCCCGAGCGCTGGTTTGAGGACGTCACTACGAAAGCCGGCGTGGCCGCGAAACATACGAACCGTACCTTTCGCAATCCCTATGCAGAGATCATGGCAGGCTACACTGCTCTGGGCGCTTCCGTAGCCGCCGCGGACTTCGATGGCGACGGCTTCGAGGACCTCTTCGTCACCGACTCTTCGGAGACCGGAAAGAACCAGCTTTACAAAAACGACGGTGACTTCACGTTCACCGACGTGGCCGGCGAGGCCGGTGTCGCGAGCGGCAATGACGCTTCCAACGCCTCGGCCGACGCGCTCTGGCTCGACTACGACAACGACGGCCGGCCCGACCTGTTCGTGGTCCGCTTCGGGCGGAGCCAGCTCTTTCACAACCTCGATGGCCGCAGGTTCCGCGAGGTCACCCGCGAGGCCGGCCTCGACCGCGCGGGCAACGCGATCACCGCCGTCGCCTTCGATCACGATCTCGACGGCGATCTCGATCTCTTCGTGGGGAGCTACTTCCAGCCGGTCGATGTCTTTAATCCCGCGACCCCGCGCTTCTTCCCCGAGAGCTTCGAGACCGCCAACAACGGCGGCGGCCTGACCGTCTGGCGCAACGAGGGCGACGGCCGGTTCTCCGATGTGACTAAGCAGGCCGGCTTCGACCTCGCGGGCTGGACCCTCGACCTCGGCCATGGCGACGCCGACAACGACGGCGACGACGATCTGTATGTGGCCTGCGATTTCGGAACCGATCGCTTTTTCGTCAACAACGGCAACGGAACTTTCACGGACCGCACCCGCGAGGCCATCGGCATCGACACCAAGAAGGGGATGAACGCCGAGTGGGGGGACTTCGACGAGGACGGCTGGCTCGATATCTACGTCACCAACATCACGGACGACTACATGCGGGAAGGCAACTTCCTCTGGCGCAACAATGGCGACCTGACGTTCACGGATGTCGCGCGCGAGACCGGCACGCATGACACAGGCTGGGGCTGGGGGGGCAAGTTCTTCGACTATGACAACGACGGCTGGCTCGACCTCTACGTGGTCAATGGCTGGGTTTCGGCCGGCTCCGAAAGTTACGTGCCCGACATATTCGAGATGATCACCCGGGAGAATGTGGACTTCGCCGACGCCCGCAATTGGCCCCCCATGGGCAAGAAGACCCTGTCCGGCTACCAGAAGAAGAAGCTCTTCCACAGCCAGGGCGGACAGATCTTCAAGGACGAGGCCGCGCGCCACGGCCTCGACTCCTTATGCGACGGCCGCGGTATTGCAGTCGCAGACTTCGACAACGACGGCCGGCAGGACCTGTTCGTGGCCAACGCCAACGCCGAGCCGTTCCTCTACCGGAACGCGGCGCCGGCCGGGCAGTGGGTCTCCTTCCTCCTGGAAGGGAGGAGATCGAACCGCGATGCGGTCGGTGCGAAGCTTCGGCTGACAGCCGGCGGCCGCACCCTGTTGCGGTTTGTCGACGGCGGCAACGGCTTCGCGGGCCAGAGCAGCCGGCGGGTTCACTTCGGCCTTGGCAGCTCGAAAGAGATCGTGAAGCTGGAGGTGCTCTGGCCTTCGGGAGCGAAGCAGACGTTCGAGGGAATCGTGCCCGGCCACGCCTATTCCATCTTGGAAGGACAGCGATGAAGCGACGAGCAGCAGCCTTACTCATCCTCCTGGCCTGGCCCGCGGCGGCCACCACCTTGCCGCAGATCCTGCCGCAATTCGAAGCGGCGCTCACGGCCGCCCCGAACGACATGAAGGCCGCCAACGACTACCGCAAGGCGGTGATCCAGGCCGGCGAGTACGACCGGGCGATCGACTTCTTCAAGAAGCTCGTGGCCGGCCATCCCAAGGCTGCCTACGCCTGGCTCAACCTCGGCTATGCCTACGTGGACAAGATCCCGGCCGCCGGCTCGATCACGCAGGTGATCCTGGCCAACAACGCGCTCACGAACTTCACGAAGTCGATCGAGATCGAGCGGAGCTGGATCGCCCTCTACACGCGCGGCAACAGCTATCTCTACTGGCCGAAGGTCTTCGGCCGCGGCCCGCTCGCCGTCGCCGACCTCGAGGAAGCGGTGGCGATCTCGAAGAAGGAGCCGAAGAAGAAGGTCCACATGCGCGCCTGGATCGCGCTCGGCGACGCATACTGGCGGACCGACCAGCCGGACAAAGCGAAAGCCACCTGGAAGGAGGCGCTGGCGCTCTTCCCAGGCGATCCGCTGCTCGAGGCCCGCCTGGCTCGGGACGGCGAGGAATTGGAGAAGTACATCTACGAGCAGCTCGATCCCAACAAGCGGGTGGATACGAACCTGTCGCCACTCTGGGAGGAACCCTGAGGCGTCTCGCGCTGCTCCTGCTGGTTGCCTTGCCTGCCGGAGCGGCAAGCCTGCGCTTCGAGGAGATCGGCGAGAAGGTGGGCGCCCACATTCAGCACCACACCCGCACCTTTTCCGGGCCGCACGCGGATGTGCTCGGCATGTTCACCTCGGGCGGCGCCACGTCGGCGGTAGGCGATTACGACGGCGACGGCGACGAGGACCTCTACGTCACGGACTCGGAAGCCGGCAAACCGGGCCACCTGCTGCGCAACCAGCTCGTGGAGACGGGCAAGCTGGCGTTCGTGGACGTCACGGCCGAGGCCGGGGTCGGGGGCGGCAATGATGCCAAGTCGATCGTGTCCGACGCCCTCTGGCTCGACGCCGACAATGACGGCGCGCTCGACCTGCTCCTGGCCCGCTTCGGCACGCCGGTCCTCTACCGCAACGAAGGCAAGGGGAAGTTCAAGGACGTGTCCGCGGGCTCGGGGCTCGACGAGTTCGCCAATACGATCACGGCCATCACTTTCGATTACGACAAGGACGGCCGGCTCGACCTGCTCCTCGGCAACTACTTCCCGCCTGTAAACCTGATCGATCTGCCCACTCCGCACGTGCTGCCCAACAATCTCGATCAAGCCGACAACGGCGGCGGCGCGAGCCTGTGGCGCAATGTGAGTGAAAAGGGAAAGATCGGTTTCGTCGAGGTCACGGAGAAGGCGGGCCTCTCTCACCACAAGGGTTGGACCCTCGACGCCGGCCACGCCGACCTCGACAACGACGGCTGGCAGGACATCTATCTGGCCGGCGACTACGGCACCGACCGCCTGTTCTGGAACAACGGCGACGGCACCTTCCGCGACGCGACCAGGGAGGCCGTGGGCATCGACACGCGCAAGGGGATGAATGTCGATGTGGCCGACTACGACCGCGACGGCCAGCTCGACATCTACGTGACGAACATCACCGACGAGTACATGAAAGAGTGCAACATGCTCTGGCACAACAACGGAGACCGCACTTTCTCCGACTTGTCAAAGGAGACCGGGACCTGCAACACCCTGTGGGGCTGGGCCGCCAAGTTCGGCGACTTCGACAACGACGGCTGGGAAGACCTGTTCGTGGTCAACGGCCTGCGCTCGGCCGGCCCGGAGAATTTCATTCCCGTGCTCGTGGAGATGATCGTCACGCCGGACATCGACTTCACCGACGTGCGCAACTGGCCGGCCATCGGCGACCGCACCTGGAGCGGCTACCAGAAGAAGAAGCTCTTCCGGAACCTGGGCGACCAATCGTTCAAGGAAGTCGCGGCGCAGGCCGGTGTGGACAACGACCGGGACGGCCGCGGGATCGGCATGGCCGACTTCGACCAGGACGGCCGGCTGGACCTCTACCAGACCAACGTCGACCAGCCCGCGCTGTTCTACCGCAACGTGACCGAGGGCACGGGCAATTGGCTCGCGCTGAAGCTGGTCGGCACGAAGTCGAACCGCGACGCGATCGGCGCCCGGGTGACGGTGAGGTCGAACGGCCAGACCTGGATCCGCGAGGTCAACGGAGGCAACGGCTACGCCGGCCAGAGCTCGACGCGCCTCCACTTCGGCTTGGGATCTGTCGGTAAGATCGATGCCGTGGAGATCCGCTGGCCGAGTGGCAAGATTGAAAAGGTCACTGCGCCACTCAACCGGATCACGGTCATTCGGGAATCTAACGCCGCGGCGTCTCCCCAGGACGAGCGGCTCTGGCACCATCGCAACCTGGGTAAGGCGTTCTACGAGAATCCCACGACCCAGTATGAAGCCGTGGAGGAGCTGAAGAAGGCTCTCGACCTTGCGCCCGGCTCTCCGCGCGAGCGGCTCAACTACGCCCTCGCGCTCCTCAAGGCCGGCAAGACCGCGGAGGGGATCAAGGAGCTGGAGGCGGTGCAGAAGCAGGCCCCGGAGATCCCGCACACCTGGTTCAACCTGGGAATCGCCTTCAAGCAGGACTCCCAGTACGAGAAGGCCCTCCAGCAGTTCGAGCGCATGGCCGCCCTGGTCCCGGACGAGCCGATCACTCAATACAACCTGGGCGTCCTCTACAAGCTCACGGAGAAGCCCGACCTGGCTCTCCATCATTTCGAGAGGGCCGCGCAGCTCGATTCCTACTTCGCCGCGCCCCGCTTCCAGCTCTACAACTCCTACCGGAAGGCCGGCAGGACCGCGGAGGCCCAGGCGCGCAAGCAGGAATACGATGCGATCAAGGAGGCGCAGAAGGGGGCCGCGATTCCGGAGGACGTGGACTGGAGCTGGTACTCCGAGCTCCTCGACGAGATCGATCCGCCGGCCGAGGCAGCCGCTCCGGTCGAGCCGTCCTTCGAGGTCTCCGAGCTTGGCCGGGGGATCGAGGGCCTGACCGTTTTCGACGCCGACGGCGATCTCGTTCCCGATCTGTTGGCATGGTCCAAGGCCGGCGTCAGCGGGGCGAACGGCCTGGAGAATCTGCGCAACGTGACCGCCGTCGCGGCCGGCGACTTCGACAACGACGGCCTCGCGGACCTCTGCGTCCTTGCCGACGCTCCGATGCTCTACCGCAACGTGGGAGGCAGCTTTCAGAGAGTCAACGCGAAGCTCCCTGCCGGTCGTTTTCACCTGGCTTTCTGGCTTGACTTCGATCACGATTACGACCTCGATTTGATATTGATGGGAGAGGGAGCGGCGCTCGCCCGTAACAACGGAACTGGCTGGAGCGACGAGACGAAGCGCTTCCCGTTCGTGAGCGGTCGGGCGGTCTCCGGCGCGATCATCGAGGCCGTGGCCGACACCCAGGGCATGGACCTCGCGGTCACCTACGCCGGCCGCCCCGCTGTCCTGTATCGCGACCGGCTCGGCGGGCATTACGAGGCGGTCGAGCTGCCCGGACTTGACGGCGCGGTGCTGGCGTACGACGTGGATCAGGATGGCTGGAGCGATCTCCTGTCTTCTTCCCTTTGGCTCAACCGCCGCAGCTTGCAAGGAGTGCTGGAAAAAGCCGAGCTTTCCTTGCCCGCGCTTCCTCTGGCGTTCGCGGACCTCGAAGGCCGGGGCATGAGCGACCTCGTGGCCGGCGACGGCGTGCACCGCAATGAAGGTCGGGGGAAAGTGGGAGCGGCGAAGGCGGCCCCGGCAATCGCCGCGGCATCCGCCGACTTCGACGGCGACGGCCGCGAGGACTTGGCTGTCGTGGGCAACGACGGCGTGCTTCGGCGGCTGCTCAACCGCACGAAGACCGATCACCACTGGCTGCGGATCGGGCTCGAAGGCGTCAAGAACCTGAAGCTCGCGCCGGGCGCCGAGGTCGAGGTCAAGGCCGGCGCGAGCTACCAGAAGAAGGTCTACCACGGGTTCCCCCTGACCTTCGGCCTGGGGCCGCGGACCGCGATCGACGCCGTGCGCATCACCTGGCCGAACGGCCTGATCCAGAACGAGACCAGGCAGGCCGCGGACCGCGCCGTCACCTTCAAGGAGGCGCCGCGCCTGTCCGGCTCCTGCCCGATGATCTTTACCTGGAACGGCGAGCGGTTCCAATTCATCACCGACGTCCTCGGCGTCGCGCCGCTCGGAGCCAGCGCCGGAGACGGCGAGTACTTCCCGGTCGATCATGACGAGTACGTGCAGATCCCCGGCGAGGCTCTTGCCGAAGTGGATGGCCGCTACGAGATCCGCGTCACCGAAGAGCTGCGCGAGGTCGCCTACCTGGATCAGATGCGGCTGATCGCCCTGGACCATCCGGTGGGGGTCGAAGTCTTCACCAACGACAAGTTCAAGGCTCCACCGTTCCCCGAGTTCCGGCTGTTCGGTGTTGAGGAGAGGATCTATCCGGTCCGGGCCACGGACCATCACGGCAAGGACGTGCTGCCCCGCCTCCTCGCCCGTGATCAGACCTACCCGGACGGCTTCCGGCGCGACTTGTCTGGGGTCGCCGAGCTGCACCACCTGGACCTCGATTTCGGCTCCGCGGCAGAAGGTGGCCGGGCCGTCCTCGTGCTCTCCGGCTGGGTGGATTGGGCGGACGGCAGCACCTTCCTCGGCGCCGCCCAGGCGATGCCTGCCGGGCTCGTGTTCCCCCGGCTCCAAGTCAAGGACGGGCAGGGGAGATGGCAGACGGTGATCGAGGACATGGGCCTGCCGGCCGGCAAGCCGAAGACGATTGCCGTGGACCTGACGGGCAGGTTTCTCTCCTCCTCGCGCGAGGTGCGGATCGAGACCAGCCTCTGCCTCTACTGGGACGAGATCTTCCTCTCCGAAGAGAGCGGCGAGCCTCCCGTGGAGATCACCGGCCTGGCGCCTTCGCTGGCCGAGCTGCGCTACCGCGGCTTCTCGCGGCCCGTGATCCATCCCGAGCGCCGGCAGCCCGAGAGCTTCGACTATCACTCCTGGATGCCCGTCTCGATGTGGAACCCCACGCCCGGCCTCTATACCCGCTACGGCGACGTCCGCCCGCTGCTGGAAGAGGTGGACGACCGGCTGCTGGTCATGGGCTCGGGCGACGAGGTGCGGCTCCTCTTCGACGCGAAGGCCCTGCCTCCCTTGGCCCCGGGCTGGCGGCGCGACTTCCTGCTCCTGGTCGACGGCTGGGCCAAGGATGGCGACGCCAACACCGCCTTCTCCCAGACGGTGGAGCCGCTGCCGTTCCACGGCATGAGCCAGTACCCCTACCCGGAGGGCGAAAGCTTCCCCGGCGACGAGCCGCACCGCCTCTATCGGGAGCGTTACAACACCCGTCCGGCCCTTCGCCTGCTCCGTCCCTTGAGGTAGGGTATAGGGATGTCCAATCTGATACGCGAGGCCGACCTGGTACCCCGGCTCGAAGGGCAGGGCTACTCGGCGGAGGCGCTCGCGGAGCGGCGGCGCTGGCTGGAGGAGCGGACGGGTGCGCGCCTCGCCCATGCCGGCTCGGCCACAATCCCTGCGGAGGAGATGCGGGGCAACATCGAGAACCCCGTCGGCGCCGCCCAGGTGCCACTGGGTGTGGCCGGCCCGCTGCTGATCCAGGGAGAGCATGCGCAGGGGACGTTCTATGTGCCTCTGGCCACCACCGAAGGAGCCCTGGTCCGTTCCTACGAAAGGGGCATGGTCGCGATCACCCGGGCCGGCGGCGCAACCGCGCGGGTCCTGACCGATGAGAACCGGGTCTCGCCGGTGTTCCTGTTCGAGGGTGCCGCCGAGGCTGCCGCGTTCTCCCGCGGTCTTCCGGGGCTGTTCGAGGCCCTGAAAGCCGAAGCCGATGCCACCACCCGGCACGGCCGGCTGCTGCGCGTCGAGCCGTTGCCCCTGGGCCGCGAGGTGGTCGTCCATTTCGCTTACTGGACCGAGGACGCCCACGGCATGAACATGATTGTTAAAGCGACCGACCGCGCCTGCCGGTGGCTGGTCGAGCAGGGCCACGCGCCCCGCTACTACGTGTTCAGCGGCGCCGAGTCCGAGAAGCGGGCGAGCGGCGCGCTCTTCGCCGGCGGCAAGGGCAAGAAGGTGACCGCCGACGTGCGCATCCCGGCGCGGCTCATGCGCGCCTACTTGCACACCACGCCCGAGCAGATGGCCGACGTCTGGCACCGGACCGTGCTCGGACACCTCCAGACGGGCGCCACCGGCTACAACGGCCACATCGCCAACGGCCTCACCGCGCTCTTCATCGCCTGCGGCCAGGACGTGGCCAACGTCGCCAACTCCGCTGTCGGGATCACCTCTTTCGAAGCCGTCGAGGGGGGAGACCTGTACGCGAGCGTGACTCTGCCTTCGCTGACCGTGGCCACGGTCGGCGGCGGCACGGGGCTCGGGACCGCGCGCGAATGCCTTGAGATGCTTGGCTGCGTGGGCGTCGGCAAGGCGCCCAAGCTGGCTGAGATCGCCGCCGCCCTGGTGCTCGGGGGAGAGCTTTCCTTCGGAGCCGCAATCGCAAGCGGCGAGTTCGTGGCGGCTCACGAGACGTACGGGCGCAATCGCCCCTCAGAACCCGGGAATTGAATCGAAAGCGTCCCTTCCGTGGGCTGCGAACCGCGCCCGATCCCCGCTATGACGCCGTGATCATCGGCGCCGGAGTCGGCGGGCTGATCGCCGCCAATTTACTGGCTCGCGAGGGACTCCGCGTCCTGCTTGTCGAGCAGCACTACATGGTGGGCGGCTACTGCAGCACCTTTCGCCGCGCCGGTTATACGTTCGATGCGGCCACCCACTTCTATCCGCTGCTGGGCAACCCGGAGACGCTCACCGGTCGCCTGCTCGTCGAGCTCGGGATCGATACCGGCTGGGTCAAGATGGACCCGGTCGACACCTTTCACTTCCCGGACGGCACGCGCTTCGCGGTCCCGGCCGACCTCGACTCCTACCTGGCGCGGCTCAAGGAGGAGTTCCCGGCGGAGGCCGGCGCCCTCGATTCCTTTTTTCAGGCGGTGAACGAGACCTATCTCCTTGGCCTGCTCCACTACTTCCGCGGAAAATCATTGGAACGGCTGGACCCCTGGCGCGACATGACCGTGTGGCAGGCGCTCGACCGCTGGTTTACCGATCCCAAGCTCAAGCTCCTCCTCACGGCCGACTGCCCGCACTGGGGCTCGCCCCCCAGCCGCACGTCGTTCGTCTTCGACTCCATGCTGCGGCTCTCCTACTTCCTCGGCAACTACTACCCGAAGGGGGGATCGCAGGCGTTCGCAGACGCCATGGCCGCGCGCTTCGAGGAGCTCGGCGGCCATGTGCTCATGAGCACGTTCGCGAGCCGTATCCTCGTCGAGGACGGAGCCGCGCGCGGCGTGGAGCTGGAGGTTTCGCGCGGCCCCCGCGCCGGCCGGCGGGACACGGTGCGGGCCGGCGCCGTCATCTCCAACGCCGACCTGCTCCTGACCCTGGAGAAGCTGGTGGGGCCGGAGCATCTGCCGCCGGGAGCGCTCGAGCCGCTGCGCCGCCTGCGGCCCACCTACCCCTGCTTCCTCACCCACGTCGGGCTCGAAGGGGTGCCGGACGACGTCCTCGAAGCTGCCCAGGGCTACTACTGGGACTCCTGGGACATGGACCGCGTAGGCGTCGATGCCCTGCGCTGCAAGATCTTCGTCCCGACGCTCTACGAACCGGGCATGGCGCCGCCGGGCAAGCAGATCGTCATCCTCCAGAAAGTGTTGGAGATGGACTACGGCAAGGTCGGGGACTGGGCGGCCCACAAGGCCCGCATGGAAACCTTTCTACTCGATCACCTGGAGCAGAAGATCCCGGGGATCTTGAAGCGGATCGTGGTCAAGAGCAGCGCCTCGGCGCGCACCTCCTGGCGCTTCACGCTCAACCACCAGGGCGCCATGCTGGGCTGGGAGATGTCACCGGACCAACTCGGCGAAAGCCGGCCCGGCGTGACCGGAAGTATTTCCAACCTCTTCTTCGTCGGGCACTGGACGCGTCCCGGCGGAGGGATCACGCCGGTGATCGTCTCCGCTCAGGACGTGGCGCGCAGAGTCATTTCTTCTCGGTAACATCGACCGTGCTGTTGATCGCGATCGGCCCCTGCACGGTCTGCGTCTGCCCGGAGGGCCAGCGGACCTCGATGCGTTCGACCGTCTTCGCCTCATCCAGCCCGAAGTAGAGGGGCAGGATGCTATGCGAGAGGTAGCCCGAGGAGCCGTCCAGGACCTTGGTCAGCACCCGGTTGCCCGCGTGGACCTTGACCACGGCGCCGAGGCCGTTGCGGTTCGATGCCGTGCCCCGCAGGTTGACCTTCACCCACTGGATCTTCCTCTGCTGCGCCAGGTCGCTCACCAGCACCAGGGGCTCGGAGTTGAATTCGTTGGTCACGACGTCGAGGTCGCCGTCCTTGTCGATGTCGAAGATGGCGGCGGAGCGGGTGCCGAGGGTGCCGGTCACGGTGTAGGTCCCGGTCTTGCCCTGGCACTGCTTGTGGCCGCTGTCCTCCCCCGAGCAGTCCAGGGTGAACCAGGGCTTGCGCGTCATGTTGCCGCGGCGCGGTTCAACTCCCAAGATCGCGGCGCTGTCCAGAAACCCCTCGCCGCGGTTGTTGAGCAGCACCGAGTTGACGCCGTAGCGGAAGGGGAAGTTCATGCTCGACGTGATTACCACGTCGTCCCAGCCGTCGGCGTTCAGATCGTCGACGCTCACTCCCCAGGGCCAGTAGTTCTCCAGGTTGAGCGCGTCCGACATCTCTTCGAACTTGCCGTTGCCGAGGTTCCTGTAGAACGAGTTGCCGAAGACGTTGTTGGCCGCGCCCTGGAGCACCGGAATCTCCTCTTTCGGCGGGAACTTGGCCTTCTCGTCCTGGGGCGGGATGTCGCCCACCATGTCGGAGTGCATGTCGGTGACGAAGAGGTCCATGCGGCCGTCGTTGTCATAGTCGAAGGCCTTGACGCCCATGGCTCCCCAGGAGGTCTTGGGGAAGAGCTGCGCCGTCTTGTCGGCGAAGGCCTTGCCCCCCTGGTTCTCCCAGTAGTGATCGTCCCCCTGCATGTTGAGCACGTAGAGGTCGGGCCAGCCGTCCTCGTTGAAATCCGTGGCCGTGGCGTCGCCGCTCCAGCCGTTGTCCACCAGTCCCATCTTGTCGGTCACATCCTCGAAACGGTTGTTGCCGACGTTCTTGTATAAGACGCTGCGCTCGATCCGCTCCGGGAACATGTGCCCCTGGAACGCGTTCTCGTAGGCCACGTAGAAGCCGCCGCGGCCCCTCGCGTCGGTCGTGTACTTGCCCACGTTGACCAGGAAGAGATCGAGCCGGCCGTCGTGGTCGTAGTCGAAGAAGACCGCTCCCGAAGAGTGCCCAACGTAGCCGAGGCCCGAGGCCTTGGTGACGTCGCGGAACTTGCCCTTGCCATCGTTCTCGAACAGCGCGTTGCCCATGCGGACCGTGGTCACGTAGAGGTCCTGATCGCCGTCGTTGTCGACGTCGGCGAACGAGGCTGAGACGGAGATCCGGTCCGCCAGCCCCACGCCGGCCTGGGCGGTGATGTTGCGGAACGTGCCGTCCCCTAGGTTCTTCCACAGCTCGTTGCCGCCGAGCTGGCTGGTGAAGTAGACGTCGGTCAGGCCGTCGCCGTCGGCATCCGCCACCGCGATCCCGTTGCCATGGTCGTAGTGGGCGGCCTTGTACGTCTTGCCCGCGTCGTCCACGATCCGGTGGGCGAAGGTGATCTTGCTCTCCGGCTGCCGGTCGGTGAAGCGGAAGGCGCGAAAGACCTTGAAGCGTCCCTCGGTCGCGCGCTCCGCCTGGACGCGCGCCATCAGGGTGGCGGCGCCGGAGTCGGCCGGCGGCACGTCGATCACGTTCCCCTTGCCTGCCGGAGCCGGCGGGGGAGCGGCATGGTCATGGGCCTGGTATCCGAAGACCGGAGCGAACAGAGGAAAGGCGGCGAGGAGGATCAGGGCTGATTTCATCGTGCGAAAGGGTAGCAGACTGGAACCTTTCCCCGAACCCTGCCGTAGTGCCAGGATATGAGCCTCCTCACCTCCACCGCCCGCGGGTTCCGCAGATCTCCCGGTTTCTTCCTCCTCGCGATCCTCACCTTGGGACTGGGGATCGGCGCCAACTCGGCGATCTTCACGGTGGTCAACGCCGTCCTGATCCGGCCGCTGCCTTATTCAGAGCCGGAGCGGCTGGTGTCGGTGATGCACACGGCGCCCGGGGTCGGGTTCGACAAGCTCGAGCACTCGGAGGCGACCTGGCTGCTCTACCGCAAGCACAACAAGGTGCTGGAGGACCTGGGGATCTTCTGGGACGGCTCGGTCGCCCTGACCGGCGGCCCGCAGCCTGAGCGGGTGGGCGCCGCGGGCATGAGCCCGTCGGTCTTCGGCATCCTCCGCGTGCCGCCCGCGCTCGGCCGAGCCCTGATCGAAGAGGACGGCGGGCCTGAGGGAGAGAAGGTGCTGGTCCTCTCCCACGGGCTCTGGCAGCGGTTGTTCAGCGGCGACGCGGGGGCGATCGGCAGGACCCTGCGCGTCGACGGGGTCGCCCGTCAGGTCGTGGGGGTCATGCCCGAGGGCTTCCACTTTCCGAACGCGGAGACGGAGCTCTGGCTGCCGCTCGTGGTCGATCCGGCCAACGCGTCCGTGGGCAACTTCAACTACCCCGGCATCGCCCGGCTGCGGCCCGGGGTGTCGATCGAGCAGGCCCACCGGGACCTCTCGGCGCTGATCTGGCGCATCCCCGAGGAATTCCCGAGCTCCGAGATCAGCCGCGGCATGCTCGAGAGCGCGAAGATGGCGATGGTCGTCAAGCCGTACCGGGACGAGATGGTGGGGGACCTCGCGCGCACCCTCTGGCTGCTCCTGGGCAGCGTCGGCATCATCCTGCTCATCGCCGGAGCCAACGTGGCGAACCTCTATCTCGTGCGGGCCGAGGGCCGCCAGCGGGAGGTGGCGGTGCGCACCGCGATCGGCGCCACCCGCGGCGAGATTGCCCGCGTGTTCCTCCTCGAGAGCGTCGGCCTCGCGCTGATCGGCGGCCTGCTGGGGCTCGCCCTCGCGACCGGAGGCGTGCGCCTGCTGCTCGCCTTGCAGCCCGAGGGCATCCCCCGGCTCGAGGAGATCGGGATCGACGGCGCGGTCGTGGCTTTCACTCTCCTGCTGTCCCTTCTGTTGGGGCTCTTCATCGGCGGCTTCGCGACGCTCCGCTACGGCTCGCCGGACCTCGTCCCCGCGCTCAAGGACGGGGGCCGCGGCGGGACGGCGGGGAAGGCCCGGCACCGGGCGCGGCAGGTCCTGGTGGTGGCCCAGGTCGCGCTCGCGCTGCTTCTCCTCGTGGGCGCCGGCCTGATGCTCAAGAGCTTCTGGGGTCTCGCGGACGTGGACCCCGGAGTGAAGCCGGAGGGGGTGCTCACGCTGAGGCTCGACCTGCCCGAGCCGGAGTATCCGGACGTCCATGTCACGGCGCGTTTCGTCGGCCAGCTCCTGGAGAAGGTGCGGGCGATCCCCGGGGTGGAGCGGGCGGGCACGGTCAACGTGCTCCCCCTGACCGGGTTCAGGGACAACAGCACGCACAGCATGGAGGACCATCCCCTGCCGCCCGACACCGTGCCGCCCGTGCTAGGCACCCGCTTCATCAGCCCGGGCTACTTCGAGGCCATGGGCATCCCCTTGCTCGAGGGGAAGGGCTTCGACCGGATCGATCCGCAGAAGCGCTCGGGCGAGGTGCTGGTGAGCAAGTCGGTGGCGGACCGCTTCTGGCCGGGCCGGAGCCCGCTGGGCCGGCGCCTCACTCCCGGTCTTGCCGCTGACGGCCGCTGGGCCACCATCGTGGGGGTCGTCGGAGACGTGCGCGAGGAGGGGCTGCACAAGCCCGTGGCCGAGTCGGTCTACTACCCGCTGGTGCGGCTCGATCTCCGCGAAGAAGGTGAAGAGGAATGGGTGCCGCGGAGCTTCGCCCTGGTGGTGAAGAGCAAGGGCGATCCCAACAGAGATCCGATCTCGCTGGCGAAGCCGGTGCAGCGGGCGATCTGGTCCCTGAACCCGAATCTGGCGCTCGCCCAGGTGCGGAGCATGTCGCAGGTGGTGGAGCGCTCCATGGCGCGTACCTCGTTCACGCTGGTCCTGCTGGCGATCGGCGCGGCGGTGGCGCTCCTGCTCGGGGCCGTCGGCATCTACGGCGTGATCTCCTACGTCGTCAGCCAGCGCACGCAGGAGATCGGAGTGCGCATGGCCCTGGGCGCGAAACGCGCGGACGTCTCGGGCATGATCCTCAAGGAAGGATTGGCGCTGGCGCTCCTCGGGATCGGGCTGGGGCTCGCGGGCGCCCTCGCCGTCACCCGTTTCATGCAGGCTCTCCTGTTCGAGGTGAGCACGACCGACCCGGCCACCTTCGCCGCCGTGCCGCTCCTGCTCGCGGCCGTGGCCCTGCTGGCGAGCTACCTGCCCGCGCGGAGAGCAGCCGGGGTCGAGCCCCTGGAGGCCATCCGTTACGAGTAAGCTTTAGCCATGAGCTTCCTCTCCTCCCTGCGCTCCACCGCCCGCGGCTTCGCCAAGGCCCTGGGCTTCTTCCTGATCACGGTCCTCTCCCTGGGGCTCGGGATCGGCGCCACCGTGGCGATCTTCACGGTCATCAACGCCGTGCTGATCCGGCCGCTGCCGTACCCGGAGCCCGAGCGGATCGTCTGGGTGACGCAGACCGCGCCGGGAATGGGGCTCGAGGAAGCCGCGCTCTCGGACGGCACCTACCTGCTCTATCGCAAAGAGAACAAGGTGCTGGAGGACCTGGGAATCTACTGGGAGGGTGCGGTCACACTCACCGGCGGCCAGGAGCCCGAGCGGATCGGGGCCGCCAGGGTGACGCCCTCGATCTTCAAGGTGCTTCGCGCACGATCCGTCCTGGGCCGGCCCCTCCTCGAGGAGGACGGCAAACCGGGCGCCGAGCCGGTTCTGGTCCTCTCCCATGGCCTGTGGCAGCGCCGCTTCGGAGGGGACCGCAACGTCGTGGGCTCGCTCGTCCAGGTGGACGGCGTGTCGCGCCGCATCGTGGGAGTGCTGGCCGAAGGTTTCCATTTCCCCTCCGCGCAGGAGGAGCTGTGGACCCCCATGGTCATCGACCCGGCCAACCTGCAGCCCGGAAACTTCAACTACGGCGGCGTGGGCCGGCTGCGGCCCGGGGTCACCACGGAGCGGGCCACGAAGGAGCTCTCGGCGCTGGTCTGGAGGCTGCCGGAGGCGCTCGGGCCCGACATCATGCCGCGGGGCATGATCGAGCAGGCGAAGCTCGGGGTACTCGCGAAACCGTTCCGGGACCACCTGGTGGGCGACATCGGCCGCACTCTCTGGGTACTCCTCGGAGGCGTCGGCCTGATCCTCCTCATCGCCTGCGCCAACGTGGCGAACCTGTTCCTGGTCCGCGCCGAGGGGCGGCAGCGGGAGGTGGCGGTGCGCACCGCGATCGGCGCCTCGCGCTGGGAGATCGCCCGCGTCTTCCTCGGCGAGAGCCTGGCGCTCTCCATCCTGGGCGGCCTCGTGGGGCTCGCCCTCGCCGCCGCCGGTGTGCGCCTGCTGCTGGCTCTCCAGCCCCCGGGCATTCCGCGGCTCGACGAGATCGGGATGGACGCCACCGTGGTCGGCTTCAATCTCCTCCTGGCGCTTCTGACCGGCGCCTTCATCGGCGGCTTTGCCGCGTTGCGCTACGGCTCGCCGGACCTCGTGCCCGCGCTCAAGGAGGGAGGCCGGGGCGGCACCGCGGGGCGGGCCCGGCATCGCGCCCGGCAGGCGCTTGTGGTGGTGCAAGTGGCGCTCGCCCTCGTGCTCCTGGTCGGCGCCGGCCTGATGGTAAGGAGCTTCTGGGGGATGGCGAACGTGGACTCCGGCGTCGAGCCGGCCGGTGTGCTCACGGTGCAGCTCAACCTGCCCGAGGCGGAGTACGGCGAGGCGGCCCGGACCGCGCGCTTCTACACCCGGCTCCTGGAGCAGGTGCGGGCCATCCCCGGAGTGACCAGGGCCGGGACGGTGACGATCCTCCCCCTGTCCAACACCAACTCGATGAGCTCGCACATGATCGAGGACCATCCTCTGCCGCCCGATTCGCTGCCGCCCATGCTGGGCACCCGCTTCGCCAGCCCGGGCTACTTCGAGGCTCTCGGCATCCCGCTCCTGGAGGGGAAGAGCTTCGAACGGATCGATCCGGACACGCCCCACGACGGCGTGCTCGTGAACCGGGCCGTGGCGCGGCGCTTCTGGCCCAAGGGGAGCGCCCTGGGCAAGCGGCTCAGCCTCGGCGGCCCGGGAGAGGCGGTTTCTCAGTGGTACACGATTGTCGGAGTCGTGGGCGACGTGCGCGAGCAGGGGCTGCACGAGAAGCCTGCCGAGGTGGTCTATTACCCGGTGCGGCGCAGCAATCCCGATGGGCCCGGCGCGAGCGGCGAGTGGGTGCCCCGCGACTTCACCCTGGCGGTGAAGGCCCGCGCCGGCATCGATCCTCTAACGCTGGTCGAACTCGTTAGGAAAGCGGTCTGGTCGATCGACCCGAAGCTCCCCCTGGCGCAGGTGCGGACCATGGAGGACGTGGTGGAGCGCTCCATGGCGCGGGTGTCGTTCACCATGTTCCTTCTGGCCATCGGCGCGGTCGTGGCCCTCACCCTGGGCGCGGTCGGGATCTACGGCGTCATTTCCTACGTCGTCAGCCAGCGGACGCAGGAGATCGGCGTGCGCATGGCGCTGGGAGCGCAACGCGGCGAGGTCTCCGGCATGGTGCTCAAGGAGGGGATGATGCTTGCGCTCGTCGGGATCGGGCTGGGGCTCGCGGGCTCGTTCGCGGTCACCCGCTTCATGCAGGCGCTGCTGTTCGAGGTGAGTACGACCGATCCGGCCACGTTCGCCGCCGTGCCGGTGCTGCTCGCGGTCGTAGCCCTGCTGGCGAGCTACCTCCCCGCGCGGAGAGCAGCAGGGGTCGAGCCGCTCGAAGCCATTCGCTACGAGTAGCAAAAACTGCCGGCACCCATCCGGAGGGGACCTCCCCTCCCGCGCGCGGGTGCCGGCGGGCTGCGCACTTTGCGCACGTGAAGGAAAGCGTGCGCACACCCCTGAAACGCGCGCGAGGGCCGGGCCTTACCGCGAATAGCCTGTCATCTCGACGTAGCCCCTTCCCCGGGAGGTCCCCCCGATCCGCACGGCCCCTTCCCAGTAGCGGAAGGAGACGTCGAGCTCCTGGTCGGCGAGCAGAGGCTCGATTGTGAGATCGAGGTTCGCGGAGGGGATGCGCAGCCGCCATCGTGCCGGGTAGACGGCGTCGCTCCGCGGGCTCTTCCACCGGTCCAGCACCTCCAGCGTGAAGTCGGAGAGGCCCAGATGGCGGGATTCCCCTCGGGGGCCGACAAGGGTGCCGTTGCTCGTGGGGTCCGCGGTGCCGTCGTTGCGGCGGAGCTGGTAGAGCATGAGGTCCCGGCCGTCTTCGAGCTGAAGCGCGAACCAGTCCCAGCCCACCTGGTTTTTTCCGAGGGAGCTGGTGCTCCACTCGCGGTCCATCCAGGCGAGGCCGGAGACCTCGAAGCGCTCATCTCCGAGGCGGACCGTTCCCGATGCGGGCATGCGGTTGAGGGAGTAGTAGTAGGAAGCGTTGCCCGGCTCCTCGCTCTTGCGGCTGAGCCCGCGCTCCCCCTGGAGCACCGGAGGCTTGCCCGGTTCGAGGGTCAGGTCGAGAGCGACGCCGTCCTCCGCGGCCCGCAGCTTGTTGCCTTCGGCGGACCAATCCTTCAGCCAGACGCGGAATGGCTCCCCCTGAGATCCCGCGAGGCCGAGCGCTCCCCGGCTCCAGCGCTCGAACGAGCGGAACTGTTGGCCTTCGATATCCGAGATGGTGAAGTGCGCCAGGTACGCCTGCCGCGTGGCCCATTTAGAGAGCCGTTCCGGCATCGAGGGAGCAAAAGCCGATCGGAAAAATGTGAGCTGAAACCCGAACTGCCGGCCCTCGCGAGTGGATAGGTTGCCCGTGTAATACCACCATTCCGTGCGGAACTCCGGGTGGGGGCCGTGGTCTTCGGGGAAGCGGAATTCGCGAGGGGCGATCGCGCGGGCGTAGCCCGCGGTGTTTTCTCCGCTCAGGGCGCCCGCCACGGAGAGCGAGGCCTGGGGGAGGTGATCGGGTTCGCGGCAGGCGAGAAGGGAGAGAAGTGCGATGGCGAGGACTTTACGCACTCACTCCTCCCGCAAAGCCAGAGCCGGCGAAGTTCTCGCCATCTTCCAAGCCGGATAGATCCCCGCGAGCAGCGCCGCCCCCAGCGCCAATGCCATTGCTCCCAGAAGGATCATCGGATCGACCTCCATCCGGATCGTCCACCCGAACGAGCGCCGGTTGATCACGAAGATCATGATTGCAGCGAGAGTCAGGCCCACGGGGATCGAGAGCAGGCCCGCGGCCAATCCCATCAGCCCGGTCTGCGACGTGACCAGATGCCAGACCTGCCCGGGTGTGAGGCCGTTCGCCCGCAGCACTCCCAGCTCCCGTGCCCGCTCGAGCTGCAGCGCCATGAGCGCCGAGAGCACGCCGATGAACGCCACCAGGCCCGAGACCATCCGGAGCACGCTGGTGATGCGGAAGGTCCGGTCGAAGATCTTCATGGAAATCTTTTTGAGCGCCTGGTTCGATTGGATGGACAACCCCTCGCCGCCCACGACCGAACGCAGCCGGCGGATCGTCCCCTCCAGGTCCGCGCCCGGTTGGAGATCAACAGAAAACCCTGTCAACGGCCGGTCGCGCCAGTGACGGAGATAGGTCTTCCGGCTCATCAGCACGAGCCCGAGGTCCGACGCGTAGTCGTAGTAGATCCCGGCGACCGCGAAGTCCCGCTCTCCCCTGGAAGTACGCAAACGGAAGACGTCCCCGGCGCCGACCCCGTGCCGATGGGCGAAGGGCTCAGAGACCACCACGGCGTCCCGCTCCTGGAACGCCGGCCACGCCTCGCCGGGCCGCCCCTCCTTGAGCTCGTAGCCGGACAAGCCTTCGAGGTCCGTCCCCAGGATCACCATCCGCACCGGACCGCCGGGGGAGGGCACCTCGGTCCGCCGCAGCAGGTTCACGCGCTCGACTCCCGGCAACCGCCCGGCCCGCAACGCCACTTCCGGATCGAGATCGCCGCCGCTGAACCCGCCGGAGCGGCCCGGCCTGCCGAGATAGACGTCCGAGCGCAGGGTCGATTCCAGCCAGCTCACCACCGTCCCCCGGAAGCTGTCGATCATGACCCCGATGCCGATCGTCGCCGACACCGCAATGACCAGGGCCGCGATGGCCACGGCGGTGCGCGAGAGCGAAGCCACGACGCCGCCTGCCGCCATCCGGCCCAGGATGCCGAACATCGCCCCCATGACCGGCCGGAGCAGGTTCATGAAAATGACCGTGGCCCCCGGAGCGAGCAGCGCCGAGCCCAGGATCACGGCGAACAGACCGGCGAAGCTCACCACCAGGCCGGGGAAGGCAAGGAGCCCGGCGCCGACGGCGAGCAGGGCCGCGCCGGCCAGCGTCACCCGCGGCAGCACGCGGCGCAGCCGCGCCTCCAGGGCCGATCGGATCTGCGCGGCCCGGGGCGCCGCCCGGGTGGCTTCGATGGCCGGAGCGAGCGCCGCGGCCAGCGTGGCCCCGATCCCGATCACGCCCCCCTTGATCAGAAGCGCGGCCGGCACGGCCAGCTCCCGCACAGAAACGACGAAGTAGAGGTCGTTGATCGTCTGGGTGACGAGGCGGACCAGCTCGCGGGCGAGGAGCACACCCGCGCCCAGGCCGGCGGCAGTACCCAGCAGTGCGACGACCGCGGCTTCTCCCAATACCAGGGCGAACACCTGCCCGCGCGTGACCCCGAGCGCCCGCAGCGTGCCGATCAGGGTCCGGCGCTGCACCACGGAGAAGACCATGGTGTTGTAGATGAGGAAGACCCCGCAGACCAGCGCCAGGAGAGACAGCGCGGTCAGGTTGAGCCTGAACGCCTTGGTCATCTCCTCGCTCGTCTCCGTGCGCGCGCTGGAGCGGAGGATCTGGGCGCCGGCCGGGAGCACCGCCCGAGCCCGGGTGAGCTGACTTTCAGAGGCGATCAGGTCGATTCGGTCGATCCGGCCCACGCGGCCGAGGATCTCCTGGGCGGCTGCGATGTCCATCACCAGGAGATCGCTCAAGGCGCTGCGGGTGCTCTCGTCTCCGGGCTCCAGGACGCCGACCAGCTCGATCGTCCGCACTCCGCCGCCGACGCGCACAGTGAACGAGCCGCCGGTCTTCAGACCCATCTCCCCGGCCGTCGTGGCGGAAAGCACCCCCGCGGCCGGCCGGGTGAGCAGGGGAGCGAGATCGATCGAGCTGCCCTCGCGGCTCCCCCCGGTGCCGCCGCTCAGGTACGGGCGGAACGGGCGCTCCGAGAATGGATCGATCCCCAGCAGGTGGAGCATCCGGCCGGGCTTACCCGATTTTCCAGAAGGAACGAACACGTAGCCTTCGACCACCGGCGCAACAGGAAGGTCGGTCTCCAGGGCGAGGCGGCGGAAGGCCTCATCCGTGAGCCTTTCAGGTCCGCCGATCACCTGGTGTGTGGCGCGGCCGGTGACCGCCTCGCTGGACAGGCTGAATGCCCGGGTGGCACTGGCGTTCGCGAGGTCGATCGAGACGATCACCGCGACCCCGAGGGCCACGCCGAGCACGGCGAGCCCGAACTGCCATGGGTGGCGGAGCAGGTGCCGGATGCTGGAGCGCAGGAGGGGTGAGATCATGCGGGGGTCATCCGGAAGCGAGCCGCTCCCGGATGGCCCTGACGAACGCTAGGAGGTCGTCGAGGTGATGACGGGTGATCTTCTCGATGTGGGCAGGGTTCACGACCTCGTAACCGTGCACCAGGATGTTTCGGAACCCGACCATGTTGTGGAGAGCCGGCGCAAGCTCCTTGGGAAGCCAGCCATACCTTACGAGCAGCTCGAAATAGTCCCGATTCTTGCTGGCAAAACCCAATCGCTCATCCGAAACGATATGCGCCGAGATGTCGAGTGCCGCCTGAATCGCCACCTGAAGGGTGTAAGCCTCGAATCTCTGCTCGCGCAGATCCGTGCGGATCTCCTCCGGGCGTCCCAGCGTCCTCAGCTCATTGACGCAAGCCTCGATAAAGGCCAGCTTCTTATAAACGAGATCGATGTCGGTCAAGCTCGCCCCGCTCCTTCCGGTAGAGCCGCCAATAAGGCTCCATGTCCCAGTACTCGTTGTGCGTCCGTACCTCGAATCGGATGCGCCGCGAAGGATCCTGATTCACGAGCAGCTTGCCATCGCGCAAAACACGGAAAGCCAGATCGGCCGGAGCGCGATTGAGCACGACCAGTTGCACAGGCAGCAGCAGGAGTTCCTGCAAGTCCGCCTCCAAGTCGAAGTGATAGCCGGCAAGTGTCAGGGGAGGATCTTCCTGGAACAGCACGCCGACATCCACGTCGCTGTCCGGCCGGGCGGTCCCCCGGGCCACGCTGCCGAACAGCCAGGCCGCGGCAATCCCCTCGGCCTCCGCCCTGGCCCTGAAGTGCTCCCGCAGCCGTTGCTCGATTGCCTCCGCGTCCATGGCGCCATTATATGGATATGTCCTCGACCAGCCGGCAATCCTCCATGCGGAAGACCCGGTCGGCGAGCCCGATCACCTCGCGGCCGTGGGTCACCATGACCATGGTCTTGCCGGCCCGCCGGGTAAGCCGGTCGAGGATCTCCAGCACTTGGAGGCCGGTCTCGAGGTCCAGGTTGCCGGTGGGCTCGTCCGCGAGCACAAGGAGCGGGTCATGGGCGAGCGCCCGGGCGACCGCGACCCGCTGCTGTTCGCCGCCGGAGAGCCGGTCCGGAAAACTCCCGGCGCGGTCGGCGAGGCCGACCTCCTCCAGGAGGCCGAGAGCCGCCCGCCGCTGCTCCGGCCGCACCCGCCCCTTGAGCTCCAGGGAGAGCAGGAGGTTCTCCTCGACGGTGAGGGTGGGGATCAGGTTGAAGAACTGGAACACGAATCCGATCCGGTCGCGCCGGAACAGCGTCCGCTCGCGCTCAGGGAGGGTGGAGAGGGAGACGCCGTCGATGACCACCTCGCCCGAATCGGGCAGGTCGATCCCCGACATCAGGTTGAGCACGGTCGACTTGCCCGACCCGCTCCGCCCCACGAGCACCGCCAGCTCCCCGCGCCCGATCGCCACATCCGCCCCCCGCAGCACCGTGCGCCGGCGGTCCCCCTCCTCATAAGCCCTGGTGAGGTTGCGAAGCTCGACGAGGGGAGGGGAGGGCGTCATAAGGACCCTGATCCTAGTCGAGCCCGAGCCTGCTGTCTTGCGATCGAGGGAAACGGTGGATCAGTCCGCTCTAGGGAGCTTGCGGTAGCGGTTCGCGTTGCCGCCCATGCTTTGCGTGTCGGTTGTGATGAGGCCGTCCTCCTGGAGCATCGCGAACGCGCGGGTGAGCGTCGCCCGGGCCGGCGTATAGCCGAGGGCACGCACGACGTCGCGCCGGTCGAAGACGTCGGGGAGGCCGGGAAAGACCTCTTCGAGATCGTTGAGGACGGTGAAGCGGGCGAGCGCCGGCTTCGAAGCCGGCCCCGTGGCGGTGTTCGCGGGAGCCGTCGCGGAGGCGGCCCCGGGTGCGGCGCCGTCCTGCCCCCACTCCGCCGCATCCTGCCAGAGCCTCGCCAGCGACCGGAGCCGCGTCTCGTGGGCCGCGTTCAATAGGGCGATATCGGCGCGGTGCTGCTCCTCGAGCGCGCGCAGGCGCTTCTCATACTCCTCGCGTGTCATGTCGTCCTCCTCGCGGAAGCATACGGACTCGAACCCCCCGGCGTCGAGGGCGCCTCCCGGGGAATCATCCGGCAACCGTCCGCCTCGAGCGAAGCTTCGCGAGCGGATACGCAACCGGAGTGGACGGTTGGCGAAGCCTCGCGGGTGGTGGGCAACCCGCCGCGAACCGTCCGCGGCTCGATCGGAACCGTCCGCACCGGCTCGCGAACCGCTCGCCTGGCCTTGCGAACCGTCCGCATCGCGTCCACAACCGCCCGCGGCACCTCCACAACCGCCGCGGCACGTCCACAACCGTCCGCCCCGCACCACCAACCGTCCGCGCCGGCTAGCCAACCGACCGCTGCGCGTGCCGAGCAACCCGTTTCCCTTGCCTCAGCTCACGCTCCTCCAGCACCACGATCCAGAGAAGCAGGACGATCCGCGGTCTGCTCGGATCGCCGGCGATCCCCTTCCTCTTAGGCTTTGGTGAGGTTGCGAAGCTCGACGAGCGGGGCCATTCAGAAGCTACCGAGGAGACTTCTTGAGCTTCTTGTAAGCGGCCGGCCCGGAGATCAATCGGCGTGTAATTCCATTGGTGTCGGTCAGCGGAGTGCCGGTGGACATCAGCACGGAGCGGATCTTCGCCGGGGTGGCCTTGGGGAACTTCGACCTCAGCTGCGCGATGACGCCGGCCACGTACGGTGTGGCGGCCGAGGTGCCGCCGAACCCGGTGTACCCCCCGCCGGATCGTGTCGTCCAGGCGACCTCGGCCGGCGCGCGCACGTCGAGTGGGTTGCCCGAGTTCGAATAGCAGGCGATCTGCCCCGCGCGCGTCGTCGGATCGTCGCAGCCGCCATGGTGAGAGGGGCCGATGTCCGCGTCGTAGACCGCGCCCGCCGAGATCACCTTGGAATGGCAGGCGAACTCCGAGATGCCATTGCGGAAGCCGTCGTTGCCCGCGGCAAAGACGACGACCACGCCGGCCGCCTCCAAGAGATCGAAGGCCGGACGCTCGGGGATGACGTCGTCGCAATCCTCGTCGGCCGGGCCGCCGTAGACGATCGAGGCGCTGACGACGTGGATCCCGCCGAAAGCGGTACGGTTGGCGTAGACCGCGTTGAGGCCCTCGAGGACGCTCCACTCCGTTCCATTGCCTTCGTCGTCGAGAACCTTGAAGCTGAAGAGGTGCGCGTCGGGAGCCATGCCGTGAACGATGCCCGCCACGGCGGTGCCATGGCCGTTGCGGTCTGCGAACGGCTCGTTGCCGATGAAGTCGAACCCCGCGACGACATGGTCCGCGAGCTCGGGATGGCTCGAATCGATCCCCGTGTCGAAGACCGCCACGCCGATCCCCTTGCCGCTCGCGCGGTACTTGGACCGGAGCTGGGGAGACCCGATGAGGGCTCCACCCTCGGTCCGGGCCGCGGTCACACGGTGGTTGGGATAGACCGCCCGCACCTGGGGAAGGGCGGCTAGCTGAGGAAGCCGGTCCGCGGAAATCTGCAGGTGGAGCAGGGGGAAGTGAGACAGCCCCGAAACGTTTTTCGCTCCCAGGGCGCGGCTCCCGCTGACGACCGTGGATGCGAGGACTCTGAGGTCGGAGCCTTCTGCCCGCAGCTCGACGATGACGTCCGCCTCGTGGGCTTGGACCTGTTGAGGAATCCAGGCCAGGAGCAGCAGAAACAGGAGCCGCTGTCGCATGCCGGCAGCCTAGCACGTAGAATCAGAGGATGGAGCCATCGACACCGGCCACTCCAGCCTGGGGACCTGTGAAGCGGATCCTCTTCCGCTTCCTGTTCGTCTACGTGGTCCTGTACACCTTCCCGTTCCCGCTGGACGTCATCCCCGTCTATGGCGAGATCATCGGACAGCCGTATACGGACCTTTGGGACGCGGCCGTGCCGTGGGTGGGGGAGCGGGTGTTCGGGGTCGAGGTGCTCCACCGGCCGCTGGGCAGCGGAGACACGACCTACAACTACGTGCAGCTCTTCTGCTACCTGATCCTGACGCTGGTTGCCGTCGCCGTCTGGACCGTCCTCGACCGGAAGCGGCCGGACTACGTGCGTCTCAACGACGGGCTGCGGGTCTACCTCCGTTTCGTGCTCGCCACCGCGATGATCCGGTACGGAGCGGCCAAGCTCATTCCGGTCCAGATGATCCCTCCCTGGCCCGGCAAGCTCCTGCAACCGATCGGCGACTCCTCGCCCATGGGTCTCGTCTGGACATTCATGGGGTCGTCCGCCAGCTACATGATCTTCACGGGCGCGTGCGAGATGCTGGGCGGGCTGCTCCTGGTCTTCCGGCGCACCGCGCTGCTCGGCGCGCTCGTGTGCATCGGCGCCATGAGCAACGTGGTGATGATCAACTTCAGCTACGACGTGCCGGTCAAGCTCTACTCGTCCCACCTGCTCCTGATGGCCGTCGTCCTCGCCGCCCCCGACCTGAAGCGGCTCGCGGACCTGCTGGTGCTCAACCGCCGGGTGCTGCCGCCCGCCGAAAGCCGTCCGCTCTTCGCGAGCCCGATGCGCCGCCGGACGGCGGTGGTGCTCGGCACGGCCTTCGTCCTCTTCGTCATCCTTTCGACGCTGTACGAGTCTTACCAGGGTTTTATGCAGTACGGAGCCCTGGCGCCCAGGTCGCGGCTGTACGGGGTCTGGGAAGTCGAGGAGCTCGCGGTCGATGGGGTGAACCGGCCGCTGCTGGCGACGGATGAGACGCTGTGGCGCCGGCTGATCTTCGAGTGGCCGGGGTTTCTTGCCATCCAGTATCCGCATCACACGGAGCCCGAGTTCTTCGAGCTCAAGACCGACCCCGGGCCGCACATATTCGCCATGGCGAAGTTCGACGATCCAAAATGGAAGGCCGGCCTGTCCTACAAGCTGGTTGATGAGAACGTCCTGATGCTGGAGGGCCAGGTCGAAGGCAGGCAGATCCGCGGCCGTTACCGCCGTATGGGCGATTCCCGGTACCGGCTCATCAGCCGCGGATTTCACTGGATCAACGAGTGGCCGTACAACCGGTGAAGCGCGCTGAAGCGCTTCAACCGTGCGCGGCCTCGTCCTTGACGTTGAGCGCCAGCTGCATGGGATCGCCATGCTTCTGATCGACGGGGCAGTAGATCCGGTAGGTGCCGGCGTCGAGCGTCATCTCGAGGGTTTCGGTCTCGCCGGGCTTGATGTTCTTTTCCAGCGCCTTGTCGCCGCCCGGGCCGGTGATCCCGAAGCTGTGCTCGTGGGTTCCCGCGTTGGTGACCTCGAACGTCGCCATTCCAGCAGGCAATTCGGTCGGCATCTGGATGTGTTCGTCCGTGACTTGGACCTGGACGGACTGTTCCTGAGGGCTGGCGGGCGCGTTGCCGGAGCTCCCGCCGCAGGCGGTGAGGGAGATTGCCGCCGCGAGGACGGCCAGGAAAAGCAGTCGCCGTTGATGGATCATTTTCATACCTCCTCGTATTTGAAGTGAGGGGCGCCGCTGACGGGTCTCTGTCGTTCCCTCCGGCCCCTCGCCTTTCGTCTCTTGCAGGACTCGCACCAACTCCGGAAGCGCAACATTGCGACTCTGGAGCTCGGGTAAACTGACGGCATGACCGAACCCAGCTATACGATCCAACCTATCGGGATCGTACGATCCGAGTTGGCCAGTCTCGAGGCAGCACCGCGGCAGGGAGACGAAGGCGCTCCGGAAGCGTGGTTGGATCTCACGGCTGAGATAGCCCAAGGGCTGACCGGTGTCCTGGTGGGCGACGAGCTGATCGTGCTGACCTGGTTTCACCGCGCGCGGCGCGACGTGCTTCAGGTGCACCCACGCGGCAGGCTCGACGCGCCATTGACGGGCGTCTTCGCGACGCGGTCGCCGGATCGTCCCAATCCCGTGGGACTTCATCGGGTTTTGGTTTTGGAGGTCTCCGGGCAACGATTGAGGGTTGCTCCCATGGAGGCCATCGACGGGACGCCCATCGTTGACATCAAGCCCGTTCTCGGGCGAATCGAGGAGCGATGACGGAGAACACGAGATGCTACTGAAAAATGCCTTGCCGCAGGTTGCCGAGGAGCTCGCCCACGGGTTTCATCTCGAGGGACGAGATGACCTGTCGGAGCAGGTCGCACAACTGGAGTTGGTTGATCGGTGTTCGTGCAGCGACGACTTCTGTGCCTCTTTCTATACCCAGCCCAAGATGTCATGGGAGGGAAAGGAGGTCGAGCGGTTCATCCTCCGAATGAAAGGCTTGTTCTGCCTGCATACGGTGAATGGGGTTGTGGCTCACGTTGAGCTGCTTCAGCGGCCCGAGGTCCGCGACCGGCTCCGCGAGCTGTTCCCCCTACAGTGATACGCCTTCAGGGCTTCACGGGCCGCACTTCGGTCACGTAGTAGTCGGTCTCTCCGAAGCAGGAGGTGGGCACGCCCATGTGCTGCTCGTAGTGCAGGGTCACGCGCTGGCCCATGGTCTGGTTGAGCTGCCGGGCCACGGCTTCGTCCCGCACGCTGAAGTGGAAGATCTCCGGCATGGAGCCCGGAAGGTTGACCATCGCCAGCTCTCCCTCCCACGTCTTGCAGATCCATCCCTTGTTGGAGAATTTCTGGACGTACCCCGCCCGCTCGCCGTCGGCGTAGTCGTAGCTCAGGGTAATCCAGGCCCAGAGCGCGAAGATTCCGGCTGCCACGAGCGCCAGCAGGAGGAGGACGAGAACAGGCTTGCCACAGCCGCGCCGGCGAGGGGCGGGGGCTGAGGATGAGACGGGTTGGGGGTCGGTAGCCATGGGTTTCCCTCTCTTAAAGGATTAGCTTTTCGCCGAGCCTGACAAGTTCGGACACGTAGCGCTCCGAATCGGGTGGCTCGATCCAGCGCACCAGCTTCCAGTCGTCACGCGTCACGACACAGAGCCTTCGTGCGACATCTGCCGGGAAAATACCTGCCGCCTTGCTCCCCGCCCCTTCGATGGCAGTCGCGAGCGGCAGCCCCAGCCGGCAGCAGAACCCCCAGATGTCGGCCAGATCTTTCGGCTCGTCCCGGTCCACCAGCGCAGTGACCTTGTTGGCGAGGATGTTCTCCGGGCTGTCGATCCTTCCCAGGAGCGGATCGTCCCGAAAGGAGCCAATGTGACTTGGAACGTCGTTGATCATTTCGATCTTCAGTACCGCTTCGCCCTCGACCAGGCTCAGACGAACGAACCGCTGCTCCCTCAGGGAGACGGCGACTTTCCAGGCGCCCCCGGCCTCCAAGGCCTGGATCAGGCGGTCGGCCCAAAGCCCGAACTGTGCGTTATCATTGACGAAGAGGTCCAGGTCGTCTGACAAGCGGTGATGGAGATAGCCGCGGGAGGCCGCAGTGCCTCCACTCAGATAAAAGCCCGTCTCCAAACCGCTCAGGATGCCGAGTACCCGGTCCTGAAGCGGGTAGAGAACGTCGAAGTAGAATTCCCTATTCACCGGGATGTCGGCCCTCGCCTGAGGACAGCAGTTCCGGATGGTGGCTGGGAATCCACTCGGCAAGGAAGTCGAATCCCCTCCTGCGGCTTTCGGAGCGGATCCTGGGGCGCCACGCAGGCCAGCCCTCGATCAAGGCTCGGAAGCCGAGCAGGCGCACGATCTCCCTGTAGGGGGCATGCTCCAGGAGCCGGGTCGCCGCCCAGTTGCGGTCCAGACGGCCGACCGTCGTCTTCCCGGCGAGGATCTCCCGGAAGGTCGGCTCGTCGATGTCGTAGTCCCAGACGTAAGCCGGTCTTGCCATGATCCCCTGAGTCTACCCCAGGGCTAGCATCCCCCGCCCGAGTCTGGTAAACCTCCCCCGGGCAGGGTCGCGACCACCGGATTGGCTGGCAGGCGACCTGCATCGGGGCACGGGGGATGCGGATGAAGGACGAGACGGGCAGGCAGCGGGTCATCATCGAAGGCGTCGAGCCGGAGATCGACTGCGGACGGTTTCCCATCAAGCGGACGGTCGGGGAGAGGGTGGTGGTCGAGGCCGACGTGTTTACGGACGGCCATGATGCCCTGTCCTGCCTGCTCTTGTACAGGCCTGCATCCAAGAGCCGCACGGCGGGGAAGTGGACCGAGGTGCCCATGGAGGCCCTGGTCAACGACCGCTGGCGCGCCGAGCTCATTCCCTCCCAGATGGGCCGATGGACCTACACCGTCACCGGCTGGGTCGACCGCTTCAAGACCTGGCGCCGCGATCTCAGGAAGCGCATCGACGCCGGCCAGGACGTGTCGGTCGATCTCCTCATCGGCGCCGAGCTGATCCGGCAGGCGGCCGAGCGGGCTCGCGAAACCAAGCGCAAGTCCGACGCCCGGGTGCTCGACAGCCTGGCCTCGGGCCTCTCCGACGGAGAGGACCTCGCCGCCCGCACCTCCCTCGCCATGGAGGACGAGCTGGCCGAGCTGATGAACCGCCACTCGGAGCGCGCTCACGCCGCGATCTATGGCAAGGAGCTGGAGGTCGTGGTCGACCGCGAGCGCGCCCGGTTCTCTTCCTGGTACGAGTTCTTCCCGCGCTCCACGGGCAAAAGCGGCCGCCACGGCACGTTCCAGGACGCCGCGAAGCGTCTGGATTACGTGGCGGAGATGGGCTTCGACGTCGTCTATCTCCCCCCGATCCATCCCATCGGGCGGACCTTCCGCAAGGGTCCGAACAACAACCCCGAGGGCGGGTCCGACGATCTGGGCAGCCCGTGGGGGATCGGCGGCGTGGAGGGCGGGCACAAGGCGATCCATCCCGAGTTGGGCACGATCGAGGACTTCCGGCGCTTCGTGGCCCGCGCGGCAGAACTGGGGATCGAGATCGCCCTCGACATCGCCTTCCAGGTGTCGCCCGATCATCCCTACGTGCGCGAGCACCCGGAGTGGTTCCGCAAACGGCCGGACGGCACGATCCAGTACGCCGAGAACCCGCCCAAGAAGTACCAGGACATCTATCCCTTCGATTTCGAGACTGAGGCCTGGAAGGCGCTCTGGCAGGAGCTCAAGAGCGTCTTCGACCATTGGATCGGCGAGGGCATCCGGATCTTCCGCGTGGACAACCCGCACACCAAGCCTTACGCGTTCTGGGAGTGGCTCATCGGCAGCGTCAAGCGAGAGCACCCGGAGGTGATCTTCCTGTCCGAGGCGTTCACCCGGCCGAAGATCATGTACCGGCTGGCCAAGCTCGGCTTTACTCAGTCTTACAACTACTTCCCCTGGCGCAACACGCGCTGGGAGCTGACCGAGTACTTCACCGAGCTGACGCAGACCCGGGTGCGCGAGTTCTTCCGCCCGAACCTGTGGCCGAACACGCCGGACATCCTCACGGAGCGGCTCCAGTTCGGCGGCCGGCCGGCATTCGCGCAACGTTTTCTGCTGGCGGCGACGCTGGGCGCGAGCTACGGCATCTACGGCCCGGCGTTCGAGCTGTTGGAGCACCGCGCCAAGGAGCGGGGGAGCGAGGAGTACCTGGATTCTGAGAAGTACCAGATCCGCGAATGGGATCTCGGCTCGCCCGACAGCCTGAGCGAGCTGATCGCGCTGGTGAACCGGATCCGGCGGGAGAACCCGGCGCTCCAGCTCGACCGCACGCTGCGGTTCCACGGCTCGGACAACGATCAGATTCTCTGCTACAGCAAGTCGAGCGAGGATGGCAGCAACATCATCCTCGTCGCCGTGAACCTGGATCCTTTCCATGTCCACGCAGCCTGGGTCGAGCTGGACCTGAAGGCTCTGGGGGTGGAGCCCGGCCAGAGCTTCCAGGTACACGACCTGCTCACCGGCGCGCGCTATCTGTGGCAGGGAGCGCGCAACTATGTCCAGCTCGATCCGCAGCAGGCGGCGCACGTGTTCCGGGTGCGGCGGCAGGCGCGGTCGGAAAGGGATTTCGAACCCTTCGCCTGATGAGGAGCTTAGATGGCGGAAGATGAAACTCCTGAGCGGGAGCCGCTCTGGTACAAGGACGCGATCCTCTACGAGATCCACGTCCGCGCCTTTGCCGATGCCGACAACGACGGCATGGGCGATTTCAAGGGGTTGACTGCCAAGCTCGACTATCTCCAGGACCTCGGCGTCACCGCCCTCTGGATCCTGCCGTTCTATCCCTCTCCCTGGCGGGATGATGGCTACGACATCTCCGATTACACGGAGGTCCACCCGGCCTACGGCTCGATCAAGGACTTCAAGGTTTTCCTGCGCGAGGCCCACCGCCGCGGGTTGAAGGTGATCACGGAGCTGGTGATCAATCACACCTCGGACCAGCACCCCTGGTTCCAGCGCGCGCGCCACGCCGAGCCGGGCAGCCGCTGGCGCGATTTCTACGTCTGGAGCGACTCGCCCGAGAAGTACGCCGACGCCCGCATCATCTTCAAGGATTTCGAGAGCTCGAACTGGAGCTGGGACCCGGTCGCGAAAGCCTACTACTGGCATCGATTCTTCTCGCACCAGCCGGACTTGAACTTCGAGAACGAGCGTGTCCATCGCGCGGTCGTCCAGGCTCTCGATTTCTGGATGGACATGGGCGTCGACGGCATGCGCCTGGATGCGATCCCCTATCTTTATGAAGCCGAGGGGACGAACTGCGAGAACCTGCCGCGCACGCACGAGTACCTCAAGACGCTGCGCGCCCATGTGGACGCGAAGTACGGGGACCGCATGCTGCTCGCCGAGGCCAACCAGTGGCCGGAGGACTCGATCGCCTACTTCGGCGATCCCGAGACGGGCGGCAACGAGTGCCACATGTCATTCCACTTTCCGGTCATGCCGCGGCTCTACATGGCGCTGCGCATGGAGGACCGTTTCCCGATCGTGGACATCCTGCAGCAGACGCCGCCCATCCCGGAAAACTGCCAGTGGGCGACCTTCCTGCGCAATCATGATGAATTGACGCTGGAGATGGTGACCGACGAGGACCGCGACTACATGTACCGGGTCTACGCTTCGGACCCGCGAGCGCGGATCAACCTCGGTATCAGGCGCCGGCTCGCCCCGCTGCTGGGCAA
Source organism: Acidobacteriota bacterium (assembly GCA_034667225.1). GTDB lineage: Bacteria > Acidobacteriota > Thermoanaerobaculia > Multivoradales > UBA5704 > DATMER01. The sequence continues at coordinate 70,311 of JAXDKG010000008.1, read as the reverse complement.
GGACCGGCGCCGCATCGAGCTGATGAACGCGCTGCTCTTCTCACTGCCCGGCGCGCCCGTCCTCTACTACGGGGACGAGATCGGCATGGGGGACAACATCTACCTGGGCGACAGAAATGGCGTGCGCACCCCCATGCAGTGGAGCTCGGACAGGAACGCCGGATTCTCGCGGGCCAATCCGCAGAAGCTGTTCCTGCCAGTGATCACCGACCCCGAGTACCACTATGAGGCGGTCAACGTGGAGCTGCAGCAGGGGAATCCGCACTCGCTGCTCTGGTGGACTCGCCGCGTGATCGCGCTGCGCAAGCGGCACAAGGCGTTCAGCCGCGGCACCCTGGAGATCCTCAACCCGCACAATCACCGGGTACTCGCCTTCCTGCGCCGCTACGAGGACGAGACCCTGCTGGTGGTGGCGAACCTCTCGCGTTTCGCCCAGCACGTGGAGCTCGACCTCTCGGGTTTCCGGGGCGCGACGCCGCTGGAGCTTTTCGGCCGCAATGCCTTTCCCATCGTGGGCGATCAGCCCTACTCGCTGAGCCTCGGACCGCACACGTTCTACTGGTTCGTGCTGGAGACCGAGCCGGTGCCGATCCGCCTGCGGCTGGGGGATATCGCCTCGGAGAGCTCGGAAACGGAGATCCCGGTGATCGCCATCCCTGGCACCTGGGAGAGCTGCCTGGAGGGCCGCTGCAAGTCCGAGCTGGAGGCGGCGCTGACGCGGCTGCTCCCAACGCGCCGCTGGTTCGGCGCCAAGGCGCGGACGATCCGCAATCTCAGGATCACGGAGTCGATCCCTCTGGACCAGGAGGGGGGCGACGTGGATGCCCGTCTCATCCTGGTCGCCGTCGAGTACACGGAAGGGGAGGCCGAGACCTACGCGCTGCCCTTGGCCTTCGCCCATGGGGAGCGGGCGGAGCAGGTGCTGCGCGACTGGCGGCCGGCGGCGCTCGCCCGGCTCCAGTCCGACAGCCCGGAGGGGATGGGGCTTCTCTACGACGCGCTCTGGGACCCCGCCTTTGCCCGCGGCCTGCTCGGCGCGATCACCCGGCGCCGCCGGTTCAAGGGGAATAGCCGCGAGCTTGCGGCCTCTCCCGCGCCGACCTTCCGTGACAGCCTCGGCCAGGCGGGCTCGCTCGAGCCATCCATCCTCAAGGGGGAGCAGAGCAACACCTCGGTGCGCTTCGGCGACAGCTTCGTGCTCAAGCTCTTCCGCCGCCTTGAAGAGGGGATCAACCCGGACCTGGAGGTCGGGCGGTTCCTCACCGAGCGCACCACCTTCCGCCACGTGCCTCCGGTCGCCGGCTGGCTGGAGGTGAGGAACGGCCGCGAGGCGCTCACGCTCGGCGTCCTTCACGCCTTCGTCCCCAACGAGGGGGATGCCTGGACCTACACGCTGGACATCCTGGGCCGCTACTTCGAGCGCGTCATGACCATCGGAGGCGATCACGCGTTCGCCGCTCCGCCCTCGGAGCCGCTCGTGGAGCTGGCCACCCGGGACGTTCCCGTGGAGGTGCAGGAGCGCATCGGCATCTATCTCCAATCCGCGCAGCTCCTCGGCCAGCGGACGGCGGAGATGCACATCGCGCTCGCCTCGCGGCCGGACGAGCCGGACTTCTCGCCCGAGGCGTTCTCGCTGCTCTACCAGCGGTCTCTCTACCAGTCGATGCGGACGCTCACGGGCCGGACGTTCCAACTCCTGCGACAGCAGCTCGGCATGCTTCCGGAGGCCGCCAGGCCCGAGGCCGAGGAGGTGCTCGCGGCGCAGGACCGGGTGGTCGAACGCTTCGGCGCGCTGCTCACCGGCAAGGTCCCGGCGACGCGCATCCGCTGCCATGGCGACTATCATCTCGGGCAGGTGCTTTACACCGGCAAGGACTTCGTCATCCTCGATTTCGAAGGCGAGCCGGCGCGGCCGCTCTCGGAGCGCCGCATGAAGCGCTCGCCGTTCCGCGACGTGGCCGGTATGCTGCGCTCGTTCCACTACGCGGCTTATGCCAGTCTCTACGAAGAGTCTGAGGAGGGCGTGGTGCAGGCGGCCGCGCTCCCGGCGCTGGAGAGCTGGGCGCTCGACTGGGAGCGTTGGACCTCGGCCACCTTCCTGAAGGCATATCTCGACCGCGCCTGGGGCGCGTCGTTCGTGCCGCCGTCGCGCGAGGAGCTGTCGATGCTGATCGATGTATACCTGCTCGAGAAGGCCGTGTATGAGCTGGCCTACGAGCTGAACAACCGGCCCGGCTGGGTCCGGATCCCGCTTCAGGGCATCCGCCAGATCCTGGGCAAGGGAGAGTGATGTTGCATGACCTGCGGGAGCTGGCCCGCCTCTATGGGGTCGAGACCTCCTACAACGACGCCATGGGCCGTCACGTCGAGGCGACTCCGGAGTCGCTCCTGGCGGTCCTGCGCGCTCTGGGCGCTCCCATGGAGAGCGAGGACGACGCGGCCGAGGCCTTGGAGGAGCGGCGGCAGGAGCTGGCCGAGCGCGTGATCGAGCCGGTCTTCGTGGCCTGGGACGGCCGGCCGCCGGAGATGTTGCTCCGTTTCGGATCGGATTCGGGCCGGATCACATGCCGCTTCGACCTTGAAGACGGCGAGCGCTGGGCCTGGGAAAAGGAGATCTCCTCGCTGCCTCCCGCGTCTCCCATGGGAAGGCTGCTGGTCCTGCCCCACGACCTGCCGATCGGATATCACCATCTGCGCGTAGAGCACGGCGGACGGTCGGGCGAGGCGCTGGTGATCTCCGCTCCCACACGCGCGTTCGCCGGGGATGGCAAGCCCCTCTGGGGAGTCTTCCTGCCGCTCTATGCGCTGCAGACACGCGAGAGTTGGGGCGCGGGCGACTTCTCGGACCTGGAGCGGCTCGCCGAGTGGACAGCAGGCCTGGGCGGCGGCGTGGTCGCGACTCTGCCCATGCTGGCGCAGTTTCTGGACGAGCCGTTCGAGCCCAGCCCGTATGGGCCGGCCAGCCGCCTGTTCTGGAACGAGCTCTTTCTCGATCCACGCCGCGTACCGGAGCTGGAGACCTGCGCGGAGGCGAAGCGCATTCTAGCGTCGGTCGAGTTCCGCAAGGAGATGGAGGAGCTGCGCAAGGCGCCCCTCGTGGACTATGCCCGGCTGATGGCGCTCAAGCGGCGGATCCTGGAGGAGCTGGCCCGGCAGTTCTTCGCCGAACCGAGCCCCGACCGCCGGGACGCCTACGAGGCGTTCGCCGAGAACCGGCCCGAGCTGGAGAACTACGCCGCATTCCGGGCCGTGGGGGAGAGGAGGGGAGAGCCCTGGCAGAGCTGGCCGGAGCGGCTCCGCGAAGGCACCCTCGCTCCCGCGGACTGGGACGAGGACGACCGCCGCTATCACCTGTGGGTGCAGTGGATCACGGACGAGCAGGTGAGCGCCCTGGCCAAGGAGGCGCGGCGCCGCGGACCCGGGCTCTACCTCGACATTCCGCTGGGGGTGCATGGCAGCTCCTACGACGTGTGGCGCTACCGCGAGCTGTTCGCCGAGGGGATCTCGGCCGGCGCGCCACCGGATTCCCTGTTCACCGGCGGCCAGAACTGGGGCTCCCCTCCGCTTCACCCCGAGCGCCTCCGGGAGCACGGCTACAGCTACCTGATCGAGTCGCTGCGCCATCACCTGCGCTACGCCGGGCTGCTGCGGATTGACCACGTGATGCAGCTCTACCGGCTGTTCTGGATCCCGCAGGACATGGAGGCATCGGCGGGCGTCTACGTCCGCTACCCGGTAGATGAGATGTTCGCGGTGCTCTCGGTCGAGTCCCACCGCCATCAGGCGATCGTGGTGGGGGAGAACCTGGGCACGGTCCCGCCCGAGATCGGCGAAGCCATGGACCTCCACGACGTGCTCGGAATGTACGTGGTCCAGTATGAGCTGCAGCCCGGGAACCAACTGCGACCGCCCCCGGCCCGCTCCGCCGCGAGTCTGAACACGCACGACATGCCGCCCTTCCGGGCGTTCTGGGAAGCCAGGGACGTGGCCGAGCTTCAGCGGCTCGGCTTCTACAATGAAGACCAGGCGCGCGCGGAGCGCGAACGCCGGTCCGCGCTCCGCCGGCAACTCCTCGAGGAGCTGCCGCCCGAGGAGCGGAGCGACGCCGTAGTGCTTCGCCGGCTGCTGGAGATCCTGGCGGCCAGTCCGGCACGGATGGTCCTGATCAATCTCGAGGACCTCTGGGGGGAGGCCGAGCCGCAGAACGTGCCCGGCACCCATACCGAGCGGCCGAACTGGCGGCGCAAGGCCCGCTATACGTTCGAGGAGTTTTCGACGAAGCCGGAGGTGGTGGAAGCGCTGCGGCGCGTAGATGCAGTCCGCAAGGAGAGGGGATGAGCCTACTGACCGAGCAGGACGTGTACCTGTTCAATGAAGGGACGCACTACCGGCTGTACGACCACCTTGGGTCTCATCCCGAAGAGGATGGGACCTGGTTCTCGGTCTGGGCGCCGGACGCCGAGAGCATCACGGTAATGGGCGACTGGAACGGCTGGGACAAGGCGGCTCATCCCCTGGCCCGCCGCGGCGACACGGGCATCTGGGAGGGCTTCCTCCCCGGGGTAGGGCCCGGAGCGCACTACAAGTACCACATGGTTTCTCGGCATGGTGGTTACAAGGCTGACAAGTCCGACCCGTTCGCCTTCCATGCCGAGGTCCCGCCGGCTCAGGCCTCGGTCGTCTGGGAGCTCGACTACGAGTGGGGAGATGCCGACTGGATGGCGGGGCGCAAGCCGCGCCAGGCGCTTGGGGCGCCCATATCGATCTACGAGGTTCACCTGGGCTCCTGGCGCCGGGTGCCGGAGGAGGGCGACCGCTCGCTCACCTATCGCGAGATCGCGCCGGTCCTGGCCGAGCACGTGAAGAAGCTGGGCTTCACCCACGTCGAGCTGATGCCGGTCACGGAGCATCCTTACTATCCCTCCTGGGGCTATCAGGTCACGGGCTACTTCGCTCCGACCAGCCGCTACGGCACGCCGCAGGACTTCATGTTCCTGGTCGATCATCTGCACCAGCAGGGCATCGGGGTGATCCTCGACTGGGTACCGTCCCACTTCCCCACGGACGAGCACGGCCTGGCCTACTTCGACGGCACGCACCTCTACGAGCACGCCGATCCCCGCCAGGGGTTCCATCCCGACTGGGGAAGCTACATCTTCAACTACGGCCGCAACGAGGTGCGGAGCTTCCTCGTCAGCAGCGGGGCCTTCTGGCTGGACCGGTACCACATCGACGGCCTGCGGGTGGATGCGGTCGCCTCGATGCTCTACCTCGATTACTCGCGTAAAGATGGAGAGTGGATTCCGAACCGCTACGGCGGGCGCGAGAACCTGGAGGCCATCGAATTCCTCCGCGCCTTCAACGACGAGGTCTGCAAGGAGTTCCCCGGCGTGCAGACGATCGCAGAAGAATCGACCGCCTGGCCGATGGTCTCGCGGCCGACCTACGTCGGTGGGCTCGGCTTTGGCTACAAGTGGGACATGGGGTGGATGCACGACACCCTGAAATACCTGTCGCACGACCCGATCCATCGCAAGTACCATCACAACGAGATCACGTTCCGGATGGTCTACGCCTGGAACGAGAGCTTCGTGCTGCCGCTCTCCCACGACGAGGTGGTCCACCTCAAGGGCTCGCTCGTGAACAAGATGCCGGGCGACGACTGGCAGAAGCTCGCGAACCTGCGGCTGCTCTACGGCTACATGTGGGCGCAACCCGGCAAGAAGCTGCTGTTCATGGGGGCCGAGCTGGCGCAGTACCGAGAGTGGAACCATGAAACCAGCCTGGACTGGCACTTGCTCGACGACCCCGCCCACGCCGGCATCGCCCGCTGGCTGGAAGACCTGAATCATCTCTACCGCGAGGACCCCGCGCTGCACGAGCTGGACGCCTCGCCGGACGGCTTCGAGTGGATCGACGCCAACGATGCCCTGAACAGCGTGCTCTCCTTCCTGCGCAAGAGCGAGGATGGCAGGGACCTCCTTCTCGTGGTGCTCAACTTCACGCCCGTGCCGCGGGAGAACTACCGGGTGGGCGTGCCCCGCCGCGGCTTGTGGGCCGAAGTGCTGAACAGCGACGCCGCCGAATACCAGGGGAGCGGGCAGGGGAACATGGGCGGGGTCGAGACCTCGCCGATCCCTCTTCACGGCCGCACCTGGTCCCTCACGCTGAACCTGCCGCCGCTCGGAGCCATCTTCCTCAAGGCGCCGGAGCTGCCCGCCGGGGAGAAGGTGGAGGAGGAGGCCCTCACCCCCGACCCCTCTCCCGGCCGCACACCCGGACCCCCGGGAGAGGGGAGTGTGACTGAGTCAACCTCCTCTCCATCCGTGGGGCCGCAGGGACGAAGCGGAGAAGAATGGGATCAAGGTGGGACGTAGCGCGCCCCCCTCTCCCGGGGGTCCGGGCGTGCGGCTGGGAGAGGGGCTGGGGGTGAGGACTGCCTGGTCGCCTACCCTCGGAGCCCTTTACCTAGGAAACGGCCGTTGCCAATTCCGCGTCTGGGCTCCGTTCGCCGAGAGCGTGGACGTCAACCTGATCTCCCTGCAGCGCGGGGAGGGCGGCTACTTCGAGGGCATTGTCGAGGGAATCGAGCCGGGCGCCCGGTATTCCTATCGCCTGGATGGTGGGGAAGCGCGACCCGATCCCGCCTCCCGCTTTCAGCCCGACGGGGTGCACGGACCGTCGATGGTGATCGATCCCGGATTCGACTGGAATGACGAGGATTGGCGCGGGCTCCCCCTCTCCGATTTCATCCTCTACGAGCTGCACGTCGGCACCTTCACTCCGGAGGGGACTTTCGAAGCGGTGATCCCGCACCTCGACCGGCTGCGGGACCTGGGAATCAACGCGATCGAGATCATGCCGGTCGCCCAGTTCCCGGGAGAACGCAACTGGGGATACGACGGCGTCCTGCCGTTCGCGGTCCAGAATACCTACGGCGGACCCGCGGGGCTGAAGCGCCTTGTGGCCGCCTGCCATGCCCGAGGGATCGCCGTGGTGCTCGACGTGGTCTACAACCACCTCGGCCCGGAGGGCAACTACCTCGCCGAGTTCGGCCCCTACTTCACGGCGCGGTACAAGACCCCCTGGGGGCTCGCGCTCAACTTCGACGGCCCCGACTGCGATCCGGTCCGGCACTACTTCATCGAGAATGCCCTCCACTGGATCGCCGAGTACCACATCGATGCCCTGCGGCTCGACGCGGTCCATGCCATTGCCGACGCCTCCGAGCGTCCGTTTCTCCAAGAATTGGGGGCGGCCCTGCACGAGCACGGGGCCTACGCCATCGCCGAGAGCGACCTCAACACGCTCCACTTCCTGCGGCCGGGAGAGCAGGGCGGCTGCGGTCTCGACGCGCAGTGGACGGACGACTTCCACCACTCGCTCCACACCCTGCTCACCGGCGAGCGCACCGGCTACTACCAGGACTTCGGCTCGCTAGACCAGATGGCAAAGGCAATGGCTGGCGGCTTCGTCTACACCGGCCAACCCTCGCCCTACCGTCGCCGCCGCCATGGTGTGCCAGCCGAAGAGATCGAGGCCGCGCGCCATGTGATCTGCATCCAGAACCACGATCAGACCGGCAACCGGATGCTGGGTGAGCGCATCGCCTCCCTGGTGGACTTCGAAAGCCTCAAGCTAGCGGCCGGAGCCGTGCTGCTCTCGCCCTTCCTGCCGCTGCTCTTCATGGGCGAGGAGTGGGGCGAGACCGCCCCCTTCCTCTACTTCGTCAGCCACTCGGACGAGGACCTGATCCGGGCTGTAAGGGAGGGGAGGGCCGAGGAGTTCGCGGCCTTCTCCTGGCAAGGCGAAGCTCCCGATCCCCAATCCCCGGAGACTTTCGAGCGCTCGCGGATCGATCCGTCGCTGCGCGAGCGGGAGCCGAATGCGCGCCTCTACGCCTTCTACAAGGAGCTGATCCGGCTGCGGAAGAGCCATCCCGTCCTGTCGCACCTGAGCAAGCGGGACATGGAGGTCAGGGTCGAGGGGGAGACGATCGTGATGCGGCGCTGGAACGGCGACCGCGAGGCTCTGATCCTCTTCAACTTCGGAGAAGAGGATCTATCGGTGCCGTCCGGATGGGAGATGCTCCTCGACTCGACCGAGGAGCGATGGGGAGGGCGGGGGAGCGGCGGCCGGTTGGTGAAGGTACTGGAGCGCTAGGACGGCTCTTGGCTTGAGAGTTCTCTCAGCAGCTTCCAGGATCTCGTCGCGTCCTTCCCAGAGACCTGCAATCGTGCTCTCGGCCATGACATCCGCAACGACGCCGGTACCTTGGAGCCGTCTCCCTTGGGGAGATTTGTAACCCCAAAAGCTAATAAAGATACGACCGCCTCCCCGAACCTCCTCATGTCGGTGATAGACAACGCTGGCGGCGCTCGGTTGGCCGACCAGCAATCCCCGGCGGTTCTCCTGGATGAGGTTCGCGAAGATTTCGGAGGTGCTTCCACTCTCGCCATCTATCAGCACTGCCACCGGCCCCATGTAAGTGTGAGGACATGGATGGGATTTGATCTTGGGAGGAGATATCCGGCCGTAGAAAAGACCATAAGGGACGGCCTCTTTGAACAGGCAGCTCAGGACGTCGACAGCCACTTGCGGATCACCGCCCTGGTTCCCTCGCAGATCGATGATCAGGCCGGAAACGTCGCCGAGAGACGCGAGATGAGTCCGGATTTCATCCGTCAGCGCAAGGTCCCATGTAGTCCACCGAACGTATCCCAACTCGGATGCCAGCCTCCGCGAGGTCACCGGTGGCTCCATTCTTGACGTCAAGGCTTTGTCGATCCGAGCTTCGACCGGATTGCCCATAGGATCGACGAAGGCCAAGATCATAGGCTGCTCAGCCGGCGTGCGCAGGATCAGCTGTCGCCTGAAAAAAGCCAGGACTTTCTCGCTGGAGAGCCCCACAGAGCGGCGAATTAGAGCATCCACGTCGCGGACCCGTGCCTCAACAGGTTGACCATTGATCGTCCGCAGAACCAACCCGGGACGGATGCCACTCTGCAACGCCAGCGCAGGGTCCACCGACGTCACCACAAACTGCCCTTCGATCTCGGCAACCGCGAAGCGGCGCTCGGCTGCTCCGGCGCGCGCGAACGCTGAGTAATTCACCGGCGGCTCATAATATGTATGAGTATCGTTGAGCAGCGCGAGCATTTCGGCGATAAGCGCATGGAATGCTTCGTCGCCGGGGGCGACGACGGCGCGTTGCCGGAAGTCCTTCCCCGCGGCTTTCCAATCGACACCACCAAAGGTGGGATCGTAATACCACTTCTGGATGGTCTGCCAGACTTTGTCAAAGATGTGCATCCTCTGCCGCTCGTCAAGACCTGCGTTCGTTTCGGAGGCGGCTCCGCAGGGAAAAGGTTGTAGTGCGAAGCCGGCGAAAAGCAGCAGGAACACGATGAGCAGACGCAGTTGTTTACCCTTCATAGATATCTTTCCTGAACGACGTGGATGTCGGCAATGCTTCTGGATTGCCAAAAACCTTAGCACGGCTCGTAGCGGCGGTCCAGCGCTTCACCACACCGGCCTCGGACTTCGCTCACACTGGTGCGAGGGAGGAACTGACGAAGATCTTTTCCGCCAGGAATTTTGCCGCAGCGCTCGTCCTTTTACTGCGCGCTTCCGAAGAAGAGCGCAGCGCCAGCGAGCTGATTTGGCGCCTCCCGACGTTTCCGCAGCGAAACATCCGGCCGGGGACGGGTCCAAACTTCCGGGACGGGCCAAAATCTTTTTGGACGGCTCCAATCTTCCCGGATTTCGCCCAGAATCTTTTTCGACGGCCGGAAGCTTTTTGGGTCCGCCCTAAAACTTTTCCCAGCGTCGCGAAGCTCCTTGGAGTCGATCAAAAACTCTTGGATCCGTCCTAAGCTTCTTAGACCCGTCCAAAACTTTTTAGACCCGCCCGAAGATTCTTGGACCCGATCCAAAAAGCTCAGGACGGTCGCCGAGCCCTTCGGATCCATCCAGAAAGATTCCGGGCCGCCTAAGAACTTTTCGGGCCGCCCAAAAAGTTTCCGGACCGTCCCAGACATCTTGGACTCGTCCGAGAAGATTCCGGGCCGCTCCAAGAGGTTACGAGCCGTGCCGCCGCTCGGAGCGGGGTTCCACTTCAAAAGGTGCAGCAGCCGTTGAGGCAGACCTGCTCGGGATAGTAAGGGCAGTTCAGATTGGACTTGCACGGCTTGGCGCAGCCCGGCGGCGACCAGGAGGACGAGGCATCCGTGGGACACGAATCTCCGAGGAGGATCTCCTCGAGGCTCAGGTCCGGGGTCTGCGGAGCGGGCTCCTTGGGCGTCTCGGCCAGAGAGAAGCCGGGCAGGAGCAGGGCGGTGAAGGCGAGGATGAGGGCGAGCTTACGCATCGTCAAGTCTCCTTTCATCCTTGAAGGTGCCTGCCGAGTGCAAGATGGCGCCTTTCGGGATGCACCGCGTACCTCGGCGGAGCAGGAACGCAGCAGGACAGGCTCGCAATTAGCCTAGGTTGGCAGATATTTAGCCTATCCATGTTGACGGCTAATCTAGTTCGTGTAGAATTTAGGTTAGAAGGTAGTATGCCAATCCAAGGAGGGACGCTATGACCCCAACAGAACCGAGCCGTGCCGAGGCGCTCGCCGCCATGACCCCGGAGAAGTTGGAGGAGATGGCGCGGCCGGCGCCCCGCTCCTCGCATCCGGGGCTGCGCGACTTTCTGGAGATCCCCTACGACCAGTTGGAGGAGATGAACCTCGAGGCCAAGGAGGAGCGGCTGGCCCGGCGGCCCGCCGACCTGGTCCGCGAACAGCGGATGCGCTATCTCAACGACGAGAAGCGCATCAAGGCGGTCACCGTGTGTTTCACCGACCTCGAAGGCCGGCTGCACATGCTGGACTATGACAAGAAGTTCCTGCTCAAGTCGGCGGACAATCTGACTTTCGACGGCTCGTCGATCCGCGGCTTCTCGCGGCAGCAGGAGTCGGACCTGCGACTGGCAATCGACTGGCCGGCCTTCTACTGGCTGCCGTCGGACATCTTCGGCGCCGGCAAGGTGCTGGCCTTCGGCGAGGTCCACGAGCGCGACGGCAGCCCGTACAGCGCCGACATGCGGGCCCTGCTCAAGGGGTACGCCGACAAGCTGTATACCCAGGACGGCATGGTCGCCCATGCCGCCAACGAGATCGAGGGTTTCCTATTCTGCGGGCGCGACGCGGAGCGCACCTACCACAAGACCGGCTGCTTCGAGTTCATCTCCACGGGCGGCTATTACCACTCGCTGCCGGGCGACGCCTTGCGGCAGTTCATCGATACCGCCGCCGAGGTGCAGCGGGCCATGGGCTTCGCCAACGAGAAGGACCACCCGGAGGTGGCGCCTTCGCAGTTCGAGATGAACTACAGCTACACCGAGGCCTCGGTGGCCGCCGACCAGGTGCAGCTCTACAAGCTGCTCTCCCGGCAGGTCGCGGCGCGCCTGGGGATGACGGCGAGCTTCCTGCCCAAGCCGGTGACCGGCATCAACGGTTCGGGCATGCACACCAACCTCTCGGTGACCCGGCAGTCGACCAATCTCTTCTACGAGAAGGATGGCAAGGACGGTCTTTCGACCGCCGGCTGGGACTTCATCAGCCGCATCCTGGCCAGCGCCTCGGACATCTGCCTGGTGCTCAACTCGAGCGTCAACTCGTATCGCCGCCTCGACCCCCACTTCGAGGCGCCCAACCAGATCAAGGCCTCGGCCATCGACCGCGGCTCCATGGTGCGCATCCCCCTCGGCAACGAGCGCTCGGCACGCGTCGAGGTTCGCTCCATCGCTCCCGACGCCAACCCGTACATGGCGATCTACACCCTGCTCAAGACCGGGCTCGAAGGCCCCCAGAGCGAGGAGGATGGGGACAAGCGGCCGCGCACCCGCTTTCTGCCGGACAACATCTACGACGCCATCCGGCTGTTCAAGGGGAGCCGGTTCATGCAGGAGGTGTTGGGGGAGGAGGTGCACGCCAAGCTCGCCGAGATCAAGCTCGCCCAGGCCGAACGCTGCCCCAAGGCCCTCGGCACCCTCATCAAGGCCTCCGAGGTGCAGTACCACCACGAGGTCACGAACCAGTTCCTCTGGTCGCAGTTCTGACGTTTCCCCGCGCGGCGGGAGGACCCTCCTCCCGCCGTCCGTCTTCCCTGCCGCATGGAATCCGGCGCCAGTTCGCGATGCGAACATAAGGTTGCTAATAATCCTACGCGTGCTATCTTGGCCTCCTAGTCTTAAAAATCATGGTCGGCGGCTTGGACACACTTGGGGTCCGGTATGTCCACCTCTCGCTTCGCCTCTACGGCCGTCGGAACGCCGGAGGGTGAGCGTTCAGGTGGGTTAACGGTAAATCCGTAAGGTAAAAACGCCTTGTGGGCGACAGCTAGCCAGCGCATGCGAACTTCGTATCTGATCGGAGGAAAGTATCATCAACTATCGCTTGGCACCCCTGTCGCTCGTTCTCCTCGCCACGACGCTGGCGTTCGCACCGCAACCCGCGAGAGCCGATCGCGCGGCGCCCCTGCCGGCCCTGCAGGGCGAGGCGGCCCTGGCTCACCTCCGGCGCGAGGGGCTCGACGGCTCGCTGGCGGAGGCCCTCACCGCGGCCCGCTACGGCGCTCGGCCCTCGCCGGGGCGGCCTGACGACTTCACCTTCAACAACCCGGCCCAGGAGCTGCGGGCGCGCTTCGACGGCCGCGGCCTGGCGCTCGAGAGCGGCACGGCCCCGGATCGCCTCCGGCTGACGATGCGCCTGCAGAGCCTCGGCTACGGCGAGCGGCAACTGCCGGTGGGTCCGGGTGAGATCTCGGCAGCCGGCCAGCGCGTCGAGTCGGCGCACTCGCTCGACGGCGGTCCCGCGGCGGTGGTCCGCGAGTGGTTCGTCAACCGGCCAGAGGGCCTGGAACACGGCTTCACCCTGGCGGAGCCCCCGGGCGAGCGGTGGGCAGGCCAGCCGCTGCGGCTCGTCCTGAGCCTCGGGGGTGAGCTGCGCGCCCGGGAGGTGAAAGGTGGGCAGGCCCTGGAGCTCGTCGACGCGACCGGGCGGCGCGTGCTGCGCTACGACCACCTGCGGGTGAACGATGCAGAAGGCCGGGAGCTCCCGGCCCGGCTGCGGGTCGCGGGCGGAGAGCTGAGCTTCGAAATCGACGACGCGGGAGCGCGCTTCCCGGTGACCATCGACCCCACCTTCACGCAGCAGCAGGCCTACCTCAAGGCCTCCAACACAGAAGGGTTCCAGTTTTTCGGCTTCAGCGTGGCGATCTCCGGCGACACCCTCGTGGTCGGGGCGATGCTGGAGAACAGCAGCGCCACCGGCGTCGACGGAGACCAGTCGGACAACTCGGCCGAATGGGCCGGCGCGGCCTACGTCTTCGTGCGCAGCGCCGGCGCCTGGAGCCAGCAGGCCTACCTCAAGGCCTCCAATACAGACGCGGATGATCGATTCGGCGAAAGCGTGGCGATCTCCGGCGACACCATCGTGGTCGGGGCGTTCCAAGAGGACAGCAACGCCACCGGCGTCGATGGCGACTCATCGGACAACTCGGCTTCCTCCTCCGGCGCGGCCTACGTCTTCGTGCGCAGCGCCGGCGCCTGGAGCCAGCAGGCCTACCTCAAGGCCTCCAACACAGACGCGTTCGATCAATTCGGCATCGTGGCGATCTCCGGCGATACCCTCGTGGTCGGGGCTGAGGGCGAGGACAGCAACGCCACTGGCGTCGGCGGCGACCAATCGGACAACTCGGCTTCCTCCTCCGGCGCGGCCTACGTCTTCGTGCGCAGCGCCGGCTCCTGGAGCCAGCAGGCCTACCTCAAGGCCTCCAACACGGGCGCGGACGATCTTTTCGGCAGGACCGGCGTGGCGATCTCCGGCGACACCCTCGTGGTCGGGGCGTTTGGCGAGGCCAGCAACGCCACCGGCGTCAACGGCGACCAATCGGACAACTCGGCTATCTCCTCCGGCGCGGCCTACGTCTTCGTGCGCAGCGCCGGCTCCTGGAGCCAGCAGGCCTACCTCAAGGCCTCCAACGCAGCCGCGGAAGATCAATTCGGCGAAAGCGCGGCGATCTCCGGCGACACCATCGTGGTTGGGGCGACCCGCGAGGCCAGCAACGCCACCGGCGTCGACGGCGACCAGTCGAATGACTCGGCTGGCTTCTCCGGCGCGGCCTACGTCTTCGTGCGCAGCGCCGGCTCCTGGAGCCAGCAGGCCTACCTCAAGGCCTCCAACACAGACAGTGGCGATTTATTCAGCCAGAGCGTGGCGATTTCTGGCGACACCATTGTGGTGGGAGCGTACGGCGAGAGCAGCAATGCCACCGGCGTCGATGGCGACCAGTCGGACGACTCGGCCGGCGGTTCCGGTGCGGCCTACGTCTTTGGACCCGCGGCCGACCTCGAGATGGACAAGGCCGCCGACGTCTCCGATCCCGACCCTGGAGACACGGTCGTCTTTACCCTGACGGCTACCAACCAGGGACCCGGCGGCGCCCCCGGCGTCGTCGTCACCGACACCCTGCCCGCGGGCCTGACCTACGTGGGCAACGACTGCGGCGCCGCCTTCGCCAGCCCCACGCTCACCTGGACGATCGGCGCTCTGGCCAACCTTGCCTCGGCGACCTGCCAACTCACCGTTACCGTCGACGCCGGGGCCTCGGGGACGATCGTCAACACCGCGGCCGTGGACGGCGACGAATTCGATCCCCAGACCAACAACAACGACGACGACGCAACTCTCACGGTCAAGGTCGCAGATCTCGAGATCCAGAAGACCGTTGACAACGCCGCTCCGACGCCCGGTGAGACCGTGGTTTTCACCCTGACCGCCACCAACCAGGGACCCTCCGGCGCCACCGGCGTCGCCGTCACCGACACCCTGCCCGCGGGCCTGACCTACGTGAGCAACGACTGCGGTGCCGCCTTCGCCAGCCCCACGCTCACCTGGACGATCGGCGCACTCGCCAACCTCGCCTCGGCGACCTGCCACCTCACCGTTACCGTCGACGCCGGCGCCTCAGGGACGATCACCAACACCGCGGCCGTGGACGGCAACGACTTCGATCCCGAGATCGACAACAACGACGACGGCGCCATGCTCGCCGTCGACCTCCTGACGGGTTACTACACCGTGACCCCTTGCCGCCTCGTCGACACCCGCCTGGCGGCCGGGTCGCTCGGGGGTCCGGCGCTCGCCGCCAATGTGGCGCGCGACTTCGTCCTCACCGGCGCCTGCGGCGTCCCGGTCGATGCCGTGGCGGTCGCCCTCATCGTCACCGTGGTTGGGCCCACCACCGCTGGCGGGCTGCAGATCTACCCCGCCGGCAGCACGCCGCTCGCCGACGGCGGCCCCGTCAGCTACCGCGCGGGCGTCACCCGGGCCGGCAACGGTTTGCTGGCGCTGGGAACAGGCGGCGCCGTCTCAGCGCTCGCGAAGCAGCCCGCCGGCACGGTGCACCTCATCCTCGACGTGGCGGGGTATTTCCTCGCGGAGTAGGTGCTGCCAGGAGCGGCGGGAGGACCCTCCTCCCGCCGTCCCCGCGAACCTAGGCCTCCGAGCCCAGGCAGTTGATGAAGGCCTGCGCGGTCTGCACCGCGAAGTTTGCGAGTCCCTCACCAGTGCTGGCCGGACAGTTGTTCTGGTCCTGCGCGCCGGTGGCAATCATCGAGCACACGGCGTTCAGGATGTCCTGCGGCGTGTTCAAGGTCTGGGCCTGGTCAGCCGGATTCGGACTGCCGAGCACGCAGGGCGAGATCGGGGTCGTCACCGTGCTGCCGCCCAGGAGAGACACCCAGGCGACGCCGCCGGACATGGCGACCAGCGTCAGGGGCTCCGTGGAGCTGCCGGTTACCGGCGCCGTGCCCTGCACTTTGGCGAAGTGGCAAAGCACCGCGCACTGAGTGTCGAACTGACCGGCCTCGTTGATGGTGATCAAGGTGGAGACCACGCAGCCGCCATTGTTGTAGGCCATCGACTGCTCGGGCTGCACGACCCGGAACACGACCTGAGAAGAGCCGCCGGTAGTGGGATTCAGGCTGCCATCGCTGCCTACGAGCACGGTGTATTGCCAGGCGTTGCAATTGGGATCGCCGCCGATGGCGGTTTGGAAGGGGATAGGCGAAGCCTTCACCAGGCTGCCGAGCTCATCGACAAAGGATTGCGGGCCGTCGCCGCTCGAAAGTGAGGTGATGGGGGCCAGAACCAGACCGGAGGCTGGCTGCAGGCAGGATCCCGTGCGCACGACGGCGTGGGCCGCGACCGACGGGAAGTTGACCTGCCCGCCATCGCTCAAGAGGGCGAAGATCTTGCTGGCCCAGGCATAGAGGTCGACCGCGATGATCAGCGCCTCGATGCCGGCTACCACCGGTGTCAGCGTACCCTCGCTGATGACCTCCGCGTCCACCAGCAGCTCTTCGAGTGTTTCCGTCAGACTCTTGACCGTGTCGAGCACATCGCTTACGTCCTCCGGGGTGATGGCGCTGCTGCCCTGCCACGCCAGGTACTTGCCGTTGGCGAAGCTCCACGGGCTGCTGCTGCCCGCGTTGTAAGCGAAGGCCAGCTGGACCGTGATGTAGCTGTTGTAGCTCAACTGGGAGAGGTACTCCAGCGGTATCACGAGGCTCAGACCGGTGGGCGCGGCTCCGGGTGACTGCAGGGTCCATTCCGGCGTGTAGAGCGCGTAGCGATAGCCCATGTCAAAAAAGCCGGTGGCTTGCCCGTACGCATAGTCGGCGGCATAGGTTGACAATTGCTGTTGGTAGAGCGCGGGCAGGGTGATCGTGTCCAGGTAGAGGTCCGCCCAGGCAGGCAGGCTGGGCATCGGGATGATGCGGATGGCCGGAACGGGAGAGTTGGTGGAGCTGAAGGGCTTTACGGTGCCCAGTTGAGTTCCGCCGGCCGGGCGGGCGTCCCCCACGGCGATGACCGTGTTTTGCGGATTGAAGTTCAGCTCCGAGCGGAAGTTGACCAGCAGCCAGTAGCCCTGGCCGCTGGGCGTGGGGGCGATGTCGACGATGTTGAATTTCCCGGTTGCCAGGGCCGACTGCGCATCGGCGGTACCGATCTGGCTGGGATAGTACCCATCGTTCAGGTTGGCCCAAAGATCGCCGTTGTTCTGGTCCACGGAGGTCACTTGATTGACCGTCGTCTGGTCGGTGGCCAGCACGAACTGGTCCGTGTCCTGGCCCGCGAAGGGCGGGAAGTAGCCGCCACCCACCGCACCATTGTTGAAATGGATCTGGCTGCCGCCATCATGATCGGTATTGACCGGGTAAAGATGTCCGTGACTGTCGATGACCACGCCCGCGGTGCTGGAATACATGGCCAGGCGGATGCAGTCTCCCTCGCTGGAGCCGTAGCCGATCGACTCGGCGGTACCCGCGTGCCAGACGCCGCAGTCGTTGTCGAGTCCCCACAGGCCATTGCCATCCGGGCTGTAGACGAGGTCGACGAAGTCGTTGTCGTTCTTCAGGCTCGAAGCGAGGTTGGCAGCGGTTCCGGCATAGAGCAGGGTGCCATCCGTGCAAACACCCGCGAGCCCCGTCCCGTTGGGCTGTATGGCGATGGCGACCGCCGCGTCGGAATTGGATAAGAAATCGAAGCCGGGGGCGTTGCCGAAGGAGCGCACGGATCCATTCGCATAGAGAATGAGATAGCCACGCCCGGAGAAACCGGCAGAAGAAGGCAGGTCGCTCATAGAGATCCCCTTTCAAGGTTGAGAAGTCGCACTCCTCCGAAGAGTGGGACGACTCGCCCCCTTATCCCACTACCCGGGACGGGAAGCTGTAGAGGACCAGATAGACGAAGGAGAAGCGGCGGTGCGGACCAGGGAAGGGAGAGTACTCCCTCCTCCCCACTCTCAGAATATAGCGCACCCGGGGGCTTGCGGGAAGACCCGGGTCGTGTCGCAGACTCGCCGGCCGAAGGGAGGGTAGCCGATGGACAGCTACGTATTAGGTTTCCAGGAGATCGACCAGACGCAGGTCGCGGTCGTTGGCGGCAAGGGCGCGCACCTGGGGGAGCTTTCGCGGATCGAAGGTCTCCGCGTGCCGGCTGGCTTTTGCGTGACGACGGACGCCTTCCAGCGGATCATGGCGGAAGCGCCGTCGATCCCCTCGCTCCATGACCGGCTCGACCGGCTGTCGCGCCTGAAGCCGGACGACCGGGAGGCGATCCGCGCGCTCAGCGCAGAGATCCGCCGGACCCTCGAAGGGATCCCCATCCCCGACGATCTTGCGGCGGCGATCGTCCGCGCGCTCGCCGGGCTCGGCGAGCAGGCCGCCTATGCCGTCCGATCCAGTGCGACGGCGGAGGACTTGCCGACGGCCTCCTTCGCGGGCCAGCAGGACACATATCTGAACGTCGTTGGGCCGGCGGCGATCCTCCAGCACGTCAGCCGGTGCTGGGCCTCGCTCTTCACCGAGCGGGCCGTGACCTACCGCCTGCGCAATGGATTCGACCACAGGAAGGTCCAGATGGCCGTGGTCGTGCAGCGGATGGTCTGGGCGCAGGCGGCCGGCATCCTGTTCACGGCCGACCCCGTCACGGGCAACCGGAAGGTCGCCTCCGTGGAGGCCAGCTTCGGCCTCGGCGAGGCCCTGGTCTCCGGCCTGGTGAACGTGGACGTCTACAAGGTGCGGGACGGCGAGGTCGTCGCCAAACGGGTGATCGAGCCGGAGCGGCAGGAGCAGCCCGCGCTGACGGATGCGCAGGTCGTGCGGCTCGCGGAGCTGGGCCGGCGGATCGAAGCGCACTTCGGCCGGCCCCAGGACATCGAATGGTGCCTGGTCGACGATGACTTTCAGATCGTCCAGAGCCGGCCGATCACCACGCTGTTCCCCATTCCTGAGGCCGGCGACGGGGAGAACCATGTCTACGTCTCCGTCGGTCATCAGCAGATGATGACCGATCCGATAAAGCCGCTGGGGCTCTCGGTGTGGCAGCTCACGACCCCACGGCCCATGGCCGAGGCCGGCGGGAGGCTGTTCGTCGACGTGACGCAGATCCTGGCTTCGCCGGCGAGCCGCGCCGGCCTCCTCGGCGCCCTGGGGAAATCCGATCCGCTCATCCGGGACGCGCTCGAGACCGTCCTCGACCGCGGCGACTTCATCCCGCCGGTCGCGAACGAAGGACCCGCATGGACGCCGCCTGGCTCGGGCCCCAACCCGATCGAAACCGATTCAGCGATCGTCGACGGGCTGATCGCGCGCAGCCAGGCCTCTCTCGCCGCCCTGAAGCACGACATCCGGACGAAGTCCGGATCGGAGCTGCTCGACTTCATCGTGGCCGACATCCAGGAGAGGAGGGGAGCTCAGTTCGAGCCGCAAAGCATGCAGGTGGTCATGGCGGGGATGGAGGCCGCCTGGTGGCTCAACGACCAGCTGCAAGCGTGGCTGGGCGAGAAGAACGCGGCCGATACGCTCACGCAATCCGTCCCCAACAACGTCACGTCGGAGATGGGCCTGGAGCTCCTGGACGTCGCAGATGTGATCCGCCCGCATCCGGAGGTGGTGGCTTTTCTGCAGAACGTGGAGGACGAGGGATTCCTGGACGAGCTGCCCAGGCTCGCGGGCGGGCGCGAAGCGCGAGACGCCATCCTGGCCTGGCTCGACAAGTACGGCATGCGCGGCGTCGGCGAGATCGACATCACGAGGCCGCGTTGGAGCGAACGCCCCACCATGCTCGTGCCCATCCTCCTCGGCCACGTCCGGAACTTCGAGCCAGGCGCCGGAACGCGGCGCTTCGAGCAAGGGCGGCAGGAGGCGTGGAAGAAGGAAGAGGAGGTGCTGGAGCGCCTGCGAGCCTTGCCGGACGGGGAGCAGAAGGCCGCAGAGGCCAAGCGGATGATCGACCGGGTCCGGACCTTCGCCGGGTACCGGGAATATCCGAAGTACGGGATCGTCAGCCGCTACTTCGTTTACAAGCAGGCCTTGCTGGAAGAAGCCGAGCGCCTCGTGCAGGCCCGTGTGCTTCGTGAGAAGGAAGACATCTTCTACCTCAGGTTCCAGGAGCTCCACGACGTCGTGCGCACGAACCAGGTGGATGACCAGCTCATTCGCCAGCGCAAGGATGCGTTCAGGTCGTATCAGGCGCTAACGCCACCCCGGGTACTAACGTCGGATGGCGAGATGCTCTCCGGGGCGTACCGGCGCGGCGATGTGCCGGCCGGCGCGCTGCTCGGCCTGGCTGTTTCCGCCGGGACCATCGAGGGGCGGGCCCGCGTCATCCTGGACATGGCGGAGGCGGACCTCGAAGCGGGCGACATCCTGGTCACCGCCTACACGGACCCCAGCTGGACGCCCTTGTTCGTCTCAATCAGTGGACTGGTGACGGAGGTGGGGGGCCTGATGACGCATGGCGCGGTGATCGCGCGCGAGTATGGTTTGCCGGCGGTCGTGGGGGTGGAGCATGCCACCCGGTTGATCCGGGACGGGCAGCGGATCCGCGTGCATGGAACGGACGGGTACGTCGAGATCCTGGAGTAGCGAATTGGATTTTCGCCGCTTGAAATCTCTTCGAGCGCGTTAGATTCGATTCTGTGCATCCGAAAAGACTTTCGGCGTCCCAGAATGAATCTGACCCGCTCGAAAAGACTTTCAGCCCATTAGATTGGAGAGCAAGGCAACCGGAAAGACTTTGGCTCCAATGGATCGGATAACAGCGCGCCAGATTCCAATCTGGTGGACTCGGACTGACTCTGGCTCCATTGGATTGGATCATGAGACGTCAGATTCCAATCTAGTGGAGTCAAAATCAAATCGGATTGGTCCGAATTGAATTCGGAAGCGCAGTTTTCATTTTTGCGCGCTCAAATTCATTTCGGAGGGGTTCGAACTGATTCCGGCTCCAATAGATTGAATTCCGGCGCGTCCAAAGGCATTTCCGGGGCGTCAAACTCATCTTCGGCGCGCCGTTTTCATTCTGGCGCGCCTATAGCGATTCCGAGGGCGGCAGATCGAGTTTACAGACCTCAGGAGGCTTTCCAAGCCTCTCGAAGGAACCTCCGAGTGTAAGATCCCGCCTCCGATGAGCCGATTTCTCTGTATCCACGGCCACTTCTATCAGCCGCCGCGGGAAAACCCCTGGCTGGAGGCGATCGAGCTCCAGGACTCGGCGTACCCGTACCACGACTGGAACGAGCGCATTACCGCCGAGTGCTACGCGCCCAATGCCGCGTCGCGCATCCTCGACCGCGAAGGGCGCATCGAGCGCATCGTCAACAACTACACCCGGATCAGCTTCAACTTCGGGCCGACGCTGCTGGCCTGGATGGAGGAGCGCAAGCCCGAGGTCTACCGCTCCATCCTGGAGGCCGACGAGCTGAGCCGCCTGCGCTTCTCCGGCCACGGCTCGGCGCTCGCGCAGCCCTACAACCACCTCATCCTCCCCCTGGCCAACTCGCGCGACAAGCGGACGCAGATCCTCTGGGGGCTCGCCGACTTCGAGCGCCGCTTCGGCCGCAAGGCGGAAGGCGCCTGGCTGCCCGAAGCGGCGGTGGACCTGGAGAGCCTCGACATCCTCGCGGCCGAGGGAATCCTCTTTACGATCCTGGAGCCCGGCCAGGCAGCGGCGCATGTCGACACGACGATCCCCTACAAGGTCAGGCTTCCCTCGGGCCGCTCGATCAGCGTCTTCTTCTACGACGGGGCGACCTCCCGGGCCGTCGCGTTCGAGGGCCTGCTCGACTCGGGAGAGCGGTTCGCCTCGCGGCTGGTCTCCCGGTTTCCGGCAGGAGAGGGCGACCGTCTGGTGCACATCGCCACGGACGGCGAGACCTACGGCCATCACCACCGCTACGGCGAGATGGCCCTCTCCTACGCGCTCCATCATGTGGAGTCGAACGGACTGGCGCGGCTCACCAACTACGGCGAATATTTGGCTGCGCATCCGCCCGAGCAGGAGGTCGAGATCGTCGAGAATACCTCCTGGAGCTGCGCCCATGGGATCGAGCGCTGGCGGAGCGACTGCGGCTGCCACACGGGAGGGCAGACCGGCTGGAACCAGGCCTGGCGCGCACCGCTGAGGGAGGCGTTGGACTGGCTCCGGGACGAGCTGGCCCCACGCTTCGAGGCCGAGGCCAGCCGGTATTTCGCCGATCCCTGGGCGGCACGCGACGGCTATATCTCTATGTCGAAGAGCAAGGACGTCCGCGCCTTGGAGCTGCTCGAGATGCAGCGCCACGCCATGCTCATGTACACGAGCTGCGGCTGGTTCTTCAACGACCTGGCGGGGATCGAGGCAGTCCAGGTCCTCCAGTATGCGGGTAGGGCGGTGCAGCTCGCCCGAGACGGGGTGGAGGAGGGCTTCCTCTCCCGCCTGGAGAAGGCTCGGAGCAATGAAGGGGAGACGGGCCGCGACCTGTATGAGAAGCACGTGCGGCCGGCCATGGTGGATCTCAAGCAGGTGGCCGTCCACTACGCCGTGACCTCCCTGTTCCAGGACTACCCGAATCCCGCGTCGGTCTACTGTTACTCGGTCGAACGGCAGAACGGCCGGACGTTCCAGGCGGGGCGGGCCCGCCTTGCCATCGGCAAGGCCCGGGTCGCGTCGAGCCTCACCGGCGACGCCGAGCTTCTGAGCTACGCCGTGCTGCACTTCGGGGATCACAACCTCAACGCCGGAGTCCGGGAGCACCGCGATGACGAGACCTATGAGGCCGGCAAGGCGTTCGAGCACGGCGACATCGCGCAGGCGATCCGGCTGCTGGATCGGGACTTCGGCGGCCTCTCCTACTCCCTCCGCTCGCTGTTCCGCGACGAGCAGCGCCGGGTGCTCGACCTGATCCTGGCCTCCACCCTGAACGAGGTCGAGGACGAGCTGCGCGAAGTCTTCCACCAGCACGCGCCCCTGATGCGCTTCCTGAATGGCCTCGGTACTCCGCTGCCCAGAGCCTTCGGCGCCGCGGCTGAGCACGTGCTCAACATGGACCTGAAGCGTGCCCTGTCCGGCCTGAAGACCGAGGAGGTGCGCCGGCTCCTCGACGAGACCTCCGGCCTGGGCGTCACCCTGGACGTGGATGGCCTGAGCTATGCCCTGGAGCGCGCCGTGGAGGAGCGGGTGGACCACCTGCGCGACCGCCCGAACGACCCGGAGCTGTTGCTCCAGGTGGAGGAGGCTGTCGATCTCGCCCGCACGCCACCCTTCCGGGTGAACCTCTGGCGAGTGCAGAACCGCTGCTACGAGATGCTGGAGACGGTCTACCCCTTGATGATGGAAGAGTCAGGCGAGGCACTTGCCGCCGAGTGGGTGGAGCGCTTCCAGGCTCTGGCCCGCAAGCTGGGCGTGCGGGTGGAGTAGGCCCGGCGCTTGCACGCCCGCCGAGCGTGCCCCCCCACCCGAGAAAACCGCCGCTCGCGACATATCGTGTCCAGCTCCGCCCCGGCTTCGGCTTCGAAGAGGCCGCGGCCATCGCTCCCTATCTCGCGGAGCTGGGAGTCAGCCATCTCTACAGCTCTCCTTACCTCCAGGCGGCGAAGGGGAGCACCCACGGGTACGACGTCATCGATCCCACGCGGGTCAACGAGGAGCTGGGCGGAGCCGAGGCCCATGAGCGGTTCTGCCGGACGCTCGGCAAGAACGGGCTGGGCCAAGTGCTCGACATCGTCCCAAATCATATGGCGATCGGCGCAGAAAACCTCTGGTGGTGGGACGTGCTGGAGAACGGCCCGTCGAGCCGCTACGCCGCCTACTTCGACGTGGACTGGAGCCCTCCCCAGGAGCGGTTCCGCAACACGGTGGTGCTGCCCATCCTGGGGGACCACTATGGCCGGGTGCTGGAGGCGGGGGAGATCCAGCTCGTCCGCCGGGCGGGGAGCTTCGAGGTCCATTACTTCGAGCACCGGATGCCGGTCTCGCCCAGCTCCCTCGACACCCTGCTCGGCGAGGCCGCGGAGCGCTGCGGCTCGGAGGAGCTGGCCTTCCTGGCCGAGGCGAGCTCCCGGCTGGAAAGCGCCGCCCACCGGCACCGGGACAAGGAGGTCGTGCGCGCTCAGCTCGAACGTCTGTTCCGGGAGCAGCCGGACGTGGCCCGAGCCGTGGATGAGGTGGTGGAGGAGACCAACCGCGATCCCGACCGCCTGGACGCCTTGCTCTCCCGGCAGAACTACCGCCCTGCGTTCTGGCGCACCGCCGGCCGCGAGCTCGATTACCGCCGCTTCTTCGACGTCCACACCCTCGCGGGCCTGCGCACCGAGGACGAGCGGGTCTTCGCGGATACCCACGCCCTCGTGCTCGACTGGGTCCGCCGCGGTGTGCTCGACGGCCTGCGCATCGACCATCCTGACGGCCTGCGCGATCCGGAACAGTATTTCGAACGGCTGCGGGCGGCGGCACCCGACGCCTGGATCGTGGTGGAGAAGATCCTGGAGCCCGGCGAGCGCCTGCCCGAGTCCTGGCCGGTGGACGGGACTACGGGCTACGACTTCCTCAACCTGGTGGGCGGGCTCTTCGTCGATCCCGAGGGGGAACGGCCTCTCACAGACCTCTACGCCGAGCTGACCGGCCCGTGCTCCGAGTATTCGGAACTGGTCTGGCAAAAGAAGCACCTGGTGCTGGAGGAGCTGCTCGCCGCCGAGGTCAACCGGGTCGCCGAGGTCTTCCTCCAGGTCTGCGAGCGGCATCGTTGCTACCGCGACTTCATGCGGAACGAGCTGCGCGCCGCGGTCCGCGAGGTGGCTGCCTGTTTCCCGGTCTACCGCTCCTACGTTCGAGCCGAGGCCGGCAAGGTGACCGCGGAGGACGAGGAGCACGTCACCACGGCGATCGAAGCGGCACGGTCGCGCCGCGTCGACCTTCCCTCCGACCTCTTCGACTTCTTCCGCGACCTGCTCCTCCTGAAGGTTCGGGGTCCAGTGGAAAGCGAGCTGGTCATGCGCTTCCAGCAGCTCACCGGGCCGGCGATGGCCAAAGGGGTCGAGGACACGGCCTTCTACAACTTCCACCGCCTGGTTGCGTTGAACGAGGTAGGCGGCGATCCCGGCCGCTTCGGCATCTCCCCGGAGGAGGTCCATCGCACGCTCTCCGAGAGCTGGCCGCGGGCCATGCTCGCCACCTCCACTCACGACACCAAGCGCAGCGAGGACGTAAGGGCAAGGCTCGCACTGCTCTCCGAGATCCCGGACCGCTGGGCCGAGTTCGTCCATCGCTGGTTCGGACGCTTTTCCGATCCCAACGCCGAATACCTCCTCTACCAGACCCTGGTCGGCGCCTGGCCCATCGAAACGGACCGCGTCGTCGCCTACATGGAGAAGGCGGCGCGGGAGGCCAAGGGTGCGACCTCCTGGACCCGTACCGACACTGAGTACGAGGACTCCCTGCGCTCCTTCGTCGAGGCCGTACTGGCCGACGGGGACTTCGTCGCCGATCTCGAAGCATTCGTGGCGCTGCTGGTCGAGCCGGGGAGGATCAACTCCCTGGCCCAGACCCTGGTCAAGCTCACCGCCCCGGGCGTACCCGACATCTATCAGGGCACCGAGCTCTGGAGCCTCGCTCTGGTGGACCCCGACAACCGCCGGCCTGTCGATTACGAGGAGCGCCGCCAGCTCCTGAACGACCTCGCCGGCGAGCCCGCGCCCGAGGAGATCCTCGCCCGCATGGATCAGGGCCTCCCCAAGCTCTGGGTAATCCGCCAGGCCCTCCGCCTGCACCGCCGATTGGGAAGCTATGCTCCGCTCCAGGCGAAGGGGGACCGCGCCGGGCACGTCTTTGCCTTCTCGCGGGGCGAGATCGTCACGGTCGTGCCGCGCCTGGTGATCGGCTTGGGAGGGGACTGGGGGGACACGTCCCTGGATCTACCCCCTGGCCGCAACGAGCTCACCGGTGAGGACGTTTCCGGTGGAGAAGTCCGCCTGTCGGACCTTCTCCGGCGTTTCCCCGTCGCCCTGCTGTCCAGTTCTTGAAATTTGGCGCGTTTTTCGGTGATCCGGCACCCTGAGAGTAGGGGTAGACTTCCAACCGATGAAAGAAGACAAATGGCCATCTCTCCCTCAGGACCCCAGTTGGGTTCTGGAGCAGATCGAGATGGGCTTCCGCCAGATAGAGCCCGACGCCCAGATATCTCCCCTGGTGCCCAAGCTGCGGTACGCCGACATCGAGAGCGCGGTGACGCGCGCCTTGCAGGAGGAACTGGCTCGCCTGGACGAGATCGAGAGGAACGAGGCAGGGCAGAAAACGGAAACGCCCGGCGGGGGCCGGGCGTTGGAGGACTGACCGGGGATTGATCCTCGGCTTACCGGATTTCAGGATCGAGCGGCGGTGCCGAGCGACCGTCCAGCTTGCCGAGAGAGTGCGCAATGAGGTGCAGCAGCTCCAGGGTGGCCTGCTCGCACTCCACGGCATCCCGGAGCAGCAGGATGCCGGCGAGCGCCTCGCGCTCGACGCCGACCGCCCGGAAGGTCACCAGCAACTCTCCCACGAGCTGCCGGATCTCGCCGGTGCGACCCTGCTGCAGCCAGACCGAAACGAGGTCGAGCGAAACCAGGGCGGCACGGTAGCCGAGCCCGATCTGATCGAACCGGTCCCGGGCCTCGGCGAAGGCCTCCTCGGCCTCTGCCAACTCGCCGAGACCGGTGGCGATCTGGCCTTCGATCCAGCGCAGCTTGATGTTCACGATCTCGTCGTTGAACTGGACGTAGAGCGGCTTCATCAGCCGCAGTGACCGCCGAGCCTCTTCGTACTCGCCCAGCTCGACGCGGAGGAGTGCGATGTTGTGCAAGGCCAGGAAGGCCAGCTTTGGATCCCGGCCGCGGTCCATGGTATTGAGACCGTGCACCAGGAAACGGATGCCCTCCAGCGGGTCGCCGGTGTACCCGGAGTAAAGGCCGCGGGTGATCAGCACGACGCCGGCTGCGTGCCGATCGCCGAGCTTGATGTAGATCGAATAGGCGATGTCGAGCAGCCGGAATGCCTGGTCGAAGCGCCGCTGTGCGCAGGCGATCGACGCGGCCAGGTCCGACAGGCGCGCCAGCAGGCGGGCATCGCCGGTGCCGCGGGAGCGGCAGTCGACGGCCCGGGTCATCATGCGATCGGCCTCGGGCAGATCGCCGATGATTCGATGAGCGTTCGCCACCTCAGCCCAGGAGCGGGCCTGGCAGTCCGCGGCGTTCTCGGCGCCGTAGACTTCCACGTCGAGCTTCTCGGCTGCTTGCGCGGCCAGCTCGGCGAGGCGCAGCATGGCCGCCGGATCGCTGAAGCGCAGGGAGAACGATCTGTCCAGAAGGGTCTCGCAGACATCGGGAGTGGCGAAGCCCGGCTCGCCAGGGAGAGGGAGCCCCTCCGCCCCGCGGACCACGCGCGCCGGGTCCCCGTGTCCCACGCCGCCCGTCTTGGCCAGGGCAGTCGCGTAGGCGGCGGAGATGGCCGAGTCGTACGCCGCATCCATCTCGGCGGAGATCTCGACCTCCTCGGGAATCGGCGTGAACAACGGCCCCGTCATCAGTGCCATGCTCTCCCGGCACTGGGAACACCCACCGACCAGGTGGGCAACTACCGCTCGGGCCGCATGAGACGAGAGACTGCCGTTCGAGAAGCTCTCCAAGATCTCATGGGTCGGGTGACGATCGCTCATCGATCCCTCCGATGTCTACGCATTTTGTATGCGCTGCGATTCTTTCACAGACGTTTACGGAAATCTAGTCCCCAATGTTTCAGCGCGAGCCGTTCGGTTCGAGTCCAGCGCCCTCGTCACCACAGGTCATGCAAGCCCCATTGGTGGTCGGATTGCCGTTGGGCTCGAGTCCGGCGCCTTCATTCTCATAGACCGCCGTGGGCCCGCCGGAGTTCCCGACCGCCTCGTCGCCCCATCCAAACACATCGCTCAACCAATTCAAAACCGTGTTCCACCCGTCAAGATTCCTTCCGCCGAAGTCCAGGGCAGCCACCGGCGCAGTACCGGCCAGTGCGAGCGCCAGCACCAGGGCCAGCATCCCACTGCGACGAATCATGTTGCGAAGCATGCAGTCCTCCGTGATCCAGGGGGAGAAGTCCGGAGCCCTCATGGCGCCGGCGCCCACAGTACAAGTGCTCTACCAAATACAGGTGCCGGAAGTCGGCAAAAGCGGGATCTTTTGTGCAGCTAAAGTGTAAGCCCAACCCGGAGTAGGGTACGCCGGACCGCTTCAGCCGTCAACGGGAAAGTGCGGAAAGCGAACAACCCTGGAACCTGCCCTCGACGGAGCCTTTGCCCGCCGCTCCTTCATAAGTGCCATCGAAAGAGCCTTTTAGGAGAACCGGCCCGTCCGCGGGTCCGTCCTCCAACTCCACGGAGACCTGGCCGGTCGAGCTGGCGAGCGCGCCGGTGCGGCTCCGCCCCGTCACGAACAGCCGCCCCCGGTAGGGACCACCCCCGTGGAGCTCGTCGATCCGCACGGCCACGGCCGGCAGGTCCGGATCCCCCGTGCGCAGATTTACCTGCAACCCGGCCCCGTCATGGACGGCGCACCGCACCGGTAGCGTCCCCTCGAAGGACTGCCGGCCCGTGGCCACCAGCAGGGCGCCGCTCGCGCCCAGGCGCTCGGTGCCGCGCGAGGTGATCTCCGCGGGGCGCGGACCGGCGTCGGTCAGCCGGGGCTGGGTCTCGGTGCCGCAGGACAGGAAGAACAGCAGGCACAGGGAAGCCATGACCCGCGTGGCGGGTCTGGCGGTCTTCGTCGGCTGGCCCATGAGATTTGGAAGTGGAGGGTGCAACGTGTCGTGCTGGTGCTTTCACTCGCCCGCCCGATACCGGCTCACGCGTCGCACCCTCAGCGCGAACTCTTTTGCAGAATAGATGCCAATAATTCTACCTGCGGGCGAGCACGCCCCACAGGAACGTCAGGGCGGAGAGCGCCAGCAGCCAGCGGCCGGCGGGCTCTTCGGGACGGTCGATCCGCAGCATGACGCCCGAGATCAGGAGCGCGGCGGAGACGATCATCCAGGAGGCGCGTCGGATCGACCGGTCCAGGCGCTGGATCGTCTTGCGCGCCTCGGGCGCGAGGGTCGACTGCACCGTGAGCGTGCCGCGCTCGATGCGCGAGATCAGGGAGCCGACCCGGCTCGGCAGCCCGAGCAGCGCCTGCAACTGGATCGTGCCGGCCTGCAGGAGCTCCCGCCAGCCGAGGCGCAGCTCCTCGCGGGCCAGACGCTCGGCGAAGGGCACGGTTTCGGCCCAGGGATCGAACTCCGGGTCGAGCTGCGTGGTCATCCCTGCCAGGAGGCCGACCGCGCGCGACGCGAAGAGCAGATCCACCTGCACCTGGAAGGGGATCTCGTAGAGGAGGTCCCGATACTCCCGGAAGAAGTAGCCCGCCTCGGAGAACGCCACGTCGCGCAGGCTGCCGATGCTCACTCCCCAGAAGCGCCGGAACAGCTCTTCGTGGATCTCCTCCAGCCGCACGAGGTCGGCCCCGGGTAGGAGCACCCCGGCGCTGACGTAGGACTGCACCAGCCGCGACGCGTCCTTGGTCCCCAGGCCGATGGCGTATTCCCGCAACGCCCCCTGCAGGTGATCGGGGATCGCCGCCACCATCCCGAAGTCCACGAACACGATCTGGAACGGCCGGGTATCTCCCGGGGGGCCCTCCGGAACGGGATCGCCAGGACCGATCGGCGCTTCTCCGGGCAGGGGGAGAGGCCTGACGAACAGGTTCCCGGGGTGGGGATCGGCATGCACGAAGTGGTGCACGAAGATCTGCTGCATGTAAATCCTATAAAGGACCCTCGCCACCTCGGGGCGGGAGATTCCGGCGCGCTCGATTCCTGCCAGATCCGCAATCTTGAGATAGCCGACGTTCTCCAGAGTCAGGGTGCGGCGGGCGCTCGCGCTCCAGACCACGCTGGGGATCGCTACCCGCGGGTCGTCCGCGAAATCCTTGGCGAAGCGCTCGGCATTGCGCCCCTCGTTGGCGAGGTCGAGCTCGCGCCGGGTCGTGACGGCGATCTCCTCGGCAAGGCGGTCGAGGTCCAACCGGCGGCGCAGCTTGCGCGACACCTTGAGCAGCCGGAACGCGAGCCCGGCCGCCGCGAGGTCGGTTTCGACCAGGACGTCGATCCCCGGCCGCAGCACCTTGACCACCACGGGCTCGCCTGAAAGCAGCCGGGCGGAGTGAACCTGGGCGAGGGAGGCCGCGCCCACGGGCTCGGGGGAGACCCAGGAGAAGACCTCCGAGAGCGGGCGCCCGAAGTCGCTCTCGATCTGGCGGACGATGTCCTCGAACCGCTCCGGGGGGACCTCGTCCTGAAGGCCCGCGAGTTCCCGCGTCACTTCGGAGGGGAGCAGGTCGACCCGTACGGAGAGGAACTGGCCGAGCTTGATGAGGACGCCGCCCATCTCGCCCGCCAGGTGGCGGTAGCGGCGGGCGATGCGCGCCCAGCGTCCCACCGCGGGAGGGCGGAACCGGCGCAACCCCGGCACGTTCAGGAACATGTCCCACCACAGGACGTGGATGAAGGTCCGGGTCACGAACCTCCGCACCTTGCGATAGCGCCGGAAGTCGATGCGCGCGGGCGGTGTCTGGGGCATGGGAGGAGGAAGTGGGTCCATCCGCGGGCAACCATATGACAAGATCCCGCCTGCCATGCCCGGCCACGACGGAATCACGTTCCGCCCTCTCTCCACCGAGGAGGACTACCTCGCCTGCATCGAGCTGCAGAAGAAGACCTGGGGCCGGGACTTCTCGGATGCGGTGCCCATCAGCATCCTCAAGATCACCCAGAAGGCGGGCGGGATCGCGGCCGGTGCGTTCGCGCCCGACGGCCGCATCCTCGGCTTCGTCTACGGGCTGGCCGGGGTGCGCGGCGGACAGGTCTTCCACTGGTCCCACATGCTGGCGGTGGACCCCGAGGCGCGCGACCTCGGTCTCGGCACGCGCCTCAAGCTCTACCAGCGCGAGCTGCTGCTACCCCTGGGCGTCGAGCGGGTGGAGTGGACCTACGATCCCTTGGAGGCGCGCAACGCCCATCTCAACCTGAACCACCTGGGCGCCGTGCCTGCCGAATACGTGCGCGACATGTACGAAGGGGAGTTCGGGAGCGAGCTCGCCAAGGGGATCGGGACCGACCGCTTCATCGTGGCCTGGCAGATCGCGAGCGACCGGGTCGCGCGCCGTCTGTCCGAGGGACCGCCCGACCCGGAGGCGGTCCGCCGCCGCTTCCGGGACGCGCCCATTGTTCGTCCTGGAGAGGAGGGGCCGTTGCCCGACGCTCCTCGGGTCGGCATCGAGATCCCCTCCAACGTCCAGGCCCTGAAGACGGAGGATCTGGAGCTGGCCCGTGCCTACCGCTCCTCGATCCGTCGGGCGTTCGAACATTACCTGAGCGGCGGCTGGCGGATCGAAGACTTCTACCGCGACCCTGATAGCGGGCGCTGCTACTACGGAGTATCCAGATAGATGAGAATCGAGAGCATCACGCTGCGCGAGATCCAACTCGCGCTCAAGGAGCCGTTCCAGATCTCCTCCGGCACGGTGACCCACCGCCGGATCTTGCTCCTCCAGGTCCGCTCCGCCGAGGGCATCGAAGCCTGGAGCGAGTGCGTGGCCGGCGAGCAGCCGAACTACGGGCCCGAGAC
The DNA here is from genome assembly GCA_034667225.1 of Acidobacteriota bacterium. Classification (GTDB taxonomy): domain Bacteria; phylum Acidobacteriota; class Thermoanaerobaculia; order Multivoradales; family UBA5704; genus DATMER01. The sequence continues at coordinate 38,773 of JAXDKG010000008.1, read as the reverse complement.
GATCGACCTCGCCTGGGTGGCGATCCGCGAGTACGTGGCGCCCCGGGTGCTCGGCCGCGACTTCGCCGGCCCCGAGGAGATCCAGCCCGCCCTGGACGAGAACTTCCGCGGCAGCAACATGGCCAAGGCGGCGATCGAGATGGCGGCCTGGGACCTGGCAGCCCGAGCGGAGAAGATATCCCTCGCCCGCAAGCTGGGAGGCACGCGCGACCGCATCCAGGTCGGGATCTCCCTGGGTATTCAAAAGAGCCCCGAGGCGCTGGTGGAGAGGGCCCGGACGGCGCTGGAGCGCGGCTACAAGAAGGTCAAGATCAAGATCAAGCCGGGGCAGGACGTGGAGTACGTCCGCGCCGTGCGCGAGGCCCTCGGCCCCGACGCGCCGCTCATGGCCGACGCCAACAACGCCTACACCCTGGACGACATGCCCAGCCTGACGGAGCTCGACGGACTCGGCCTCATGATGATCGAGCAGCCGCTCGCCTGGGACGACATCCTGCGCCACGCGGACCTGCAGCGGCAGTTGAAGACTCCGATCTGCCTGGACGAGTCGATCACCAGCCTGGACCGCGCGCAGGACATGATCGACCTGGGGAGCGGCCGGATCATCAACATCAAGCCCGGCCGGGTGGGAGGATTCCGCGCCTCGAAGGCGATCCACGACCTGTGCGCCGCGCATGGCATCCCGGTCTGGTGCGGCGGCATGCTCGAGAGCGGGGTGGGAAGGGCGCACAACGTGGCCCTGGCCTCGCTGCCGAACTTCACGCTCCCCGGAGACCTCTCTCCCAGTGAGCGCTACTGGGAGAAGGACGTCGTCATCCCCGAGTGGACCATGGACCGCGAGGGCTGGATGGACGTCCCGGTCGACAAGCCCGGTATCGGAGTCGAGGTGGATTTGAACAGGGTGGATGACCTGACCCTCCGCCGTGAGGAGCTGGGCTCGAAGTAGTGCTTTACCGGGCTCTGGCCGACGCCGTCGTCGTCCTCCACTTCTGCTTCGTCCTTTTCGTGGTGCTGGGCGGTCTCTTCGCCCTGCGCTGGTCGCGGGCGGCCTGGGTTCACCTGCCCGCGGCCCTCTGGGGAGCCGGCATTGAATTCTTGGGCGGCATCTGCCCCCTGACCCCGCTGGAGATCCACCTGCGCCGCCTGGGAGGGGAGGCGGGCTATGCCGGCGGCTTCGTGGAGCACTACGTCCTCCCCGTCCTCTACCCCGAGGCCCTCACGCGGGACATTCAGTACATCCTGGGAGGGATCGTGGTCGGGCTGAACGTGCTGATCTACGCGATCGTCGTCCGGCGCTGGCGGGCTCGGCGCGCCGCCTGATTCGCAGGCGCTGAGCCCTGCTGGTCTTTACTCCCCGGCGATCTCCTTGGCCTTGGCCAGGAGAGGGAGAGACAGGTACAGGCCGGCTTGCTGCAGCCGCGCCGCCTCATCAGTGATCGACGCGATGAGCCCTTTCTCCTTGCCCAGGAGGAGAAGGCCCAGGGTGCCCGTCACTGAGAACTTCATGCGCTCGGCATACCGACGCGCCTTCCGCTCGTCGAGCACGAGCAGGCGAGCCGAGCGTTCTTCTCCGAGAGCCAGAACCTCGGACTCGCCGAGATCCAGGCCGGCGTAGGCCAACGCCCTGCGGGGCTGGGTGAGCGGAACAGACCGGATCCAGAGAGCCGCCGCGAGCGTGGCTCGGCGCGACTCCGCCTCCACTGCGAGGAACTCGTCACAGACCGCCTGCGGAATCAATACTTCGCCAAAAAGATGACGGAGAAGGTCGAGCCGCCCCAGGACCGATAGGGCGACGAGAGGAGTGTTATTCAGTATGACTGGCCCGTCGGGCATTCTCCATATCCTGTTCCAGCTCTTCCGGAGCTACGCCAAACGGCGAGAGGCCATGCCGTCCCAACAGGAAGAGGAATGTGGTGCGTGGCACACCCGCGAGCCGGGCGGCCAGACCGCTGCTCAGCCTCCCGGTTTCATACATCTTGACTGCCAGGAGCAACCGAGCGTCGTTCTCGAACTCCTCGGGCTCCTGCTGCAAGGCCCAAAGGATCTCCGGAGGGTAGGGGATGCCGTAATCGCCCATCGCGTGTAGTTTACCCTTTCCGGTAGTGGCGGACCAGCAGCGCAGAGGCGAGCAGCCCCAGTCCCAAGGCCCACGGCAGCAGGCTCGACCTCCTCCCACCTGGCACGGGTACCCGATCACCGTCGCCCAGAACGACCACTCCGGCCCAGGCCTCAGCCGGCGCGCCGTCGTTCATGCGGTCGAGCTGAGCGGCTTGGAGGGCGGCGGCCACGCTCTTACCTTCTCCAAGGTGGTGATAGAAGCGGTCGAAGAGGGCGGCGCCGTAGTCGTCCCGCAGCGGCCAGAGGCTCGCCACGACCGTGTGGGCGCGGGCCTGGAAAAAGGCGCGGGCGAGGCCCATCACCCCCTCGCCGCGCAGGATCTCTCCCGAGGCGCTCTCGCAGGTGGAGAGCACCACGATGCGGCTGTCCAGGCCTGGGAGATCCGCGATCTCCCGGGCCTGGAGTAGGCCGTCCTCCTTGTCATTGCCAGGGCTCAGATAGATTCCCGACCGGTCCGGGTTGACCTCGTCCATAACGGCGTGCGCGGCGAAGTGGATGAGACCGAACGACCGGGCCATATTCCTCTTCTTGATGTACGTCTCCGATGCGTCCTCTCCCATCAGCACCTCGCTTCCATCGAGGTACCGCTTCACCGACTCCCCCTCGGTGCGCGCGTGGGGAAGCGGCCGGAGGCGGACGGTATTGCCCCGGGTTACGGACGTGGCGGGGTCGGCCAGCACCACAGCCGGCGTGACGGTTGGCTTCGGCCGCGCCTTCCTCCAGTGCAGCCAAAGAGTCACCGAGGGGGCGAGGGTGATCTCGTAGCGGGTGGCCAAAGGGTCTCCGTCCGGCTCCGGACGCAGAGCGCCGAAAGGGAGGCGATGCAGGTAGTCGTCCGGGACGATCGCCAGACGCCGGACGCCGGGAGGCAACTTCGCGAGCGCAGGAGCCAGGAGCTTCCGATAGAGGACGGCGGACCCGTTGGCCTCCGAACCGTCCCGGGATTCGAACATGCCGATGAAGGCCGTCACGGCCGTGCGCAGGCCGGTCCGGTCGGCGAGAGGATAGACCCGGGTCATCTTGCGGGTGGAGACCAGCAGCCAGGAGCCGCCGCCGAAGTCGCCGGCGAGGTCCTTCCAGGGGGCAACCTGGAAGGACAGGAGGGCCTCATCCTCGGCGAGGGCTTCGCGCACCTGCTCCAGCGAGGCCGGTGAGATCGAGGAATTCCGGCCGGACCGGCCGGAGAGGCCGAGGGAGTCGATCAGGGTCCGGGAGCGCATGCGCTCGATGACTCCGAAGGCGCGCTCCAGGTCCCCCGCCTTGAGCAAGCGGCCGGAAAGCCAGTAGTACTGCTCGGCCCAGGTGGAAAAGAGGCCGGGTTGGCCTGCCGATCCACTCTGCTGGTCGCGGAGGGCTTCGATGGCGTCGAGGGCCGCCCGGGCATCCGCCAGCGCGATCCCGGGGGGGTTCAGCGCCCAGCTCACCCGCATGCGGTTGCTCCAAGCCATTACCTGCGTTTGCGCCGAGCCGGACTGCTTCGCCAGCGTCAAAGCCTCCTGGATGGCAGCCTTCGCTCTTTTCGGGTCGGTGCCCGCCAGACGCCTCGCCAGCGTGCTGCGGCAGAAGCTCCTCTCTGCCGGGGTGACGGCAACCTGATAGCACCTTTCCAGGTGGCTCGCTGCCTCGCCGACGCCTCCCAGGAAGCCGAGCATCCAGAGGGCTTGCGCTTCCAGGGAGGGACTGCCGGCGGCGCGGGCCGCATCGAGTAAATGCCGAGCCAGCTCCAGCACCTGCTGGCGCCCGCTGGCGCTCGGCACCTCGATCAACTCCTCCAGGCTCACGGAGGCGATGCCATAGACGGCCTGAGCCCGCCAGCCCAGATCGCCGGCCGCGGCGGCCTTCTCGGCCGCGAGCCGATAGGCTTGACGTGTCTCGTGGAAGCGGCCGGTCTGCTGAGCGGCTTTCGCCAGGGCGAAGAGGTGCTGCCGCAGGACGGGGTAGGGGCTCCCGGCCTCCACGGCTCCCTGGATGCGGCTCAGGGTCTGGAATGCCTGCTCGAACTCTCCCTGGGCATGCCAGTGCAAGGCCTGGAGTATGTTGGCGCGCAGACCCAGGAGCGGCAACCCGGAGGACTCCGCGACCTGGACCGCCCTCTCGATCTCGGCCTCCTCTTCGTTCAGGCGGCCCGCATCCCGCAAGATGCGGCAGAGGCTCGATCGCGCTTCAAATTCCGCTGCCGGCATGCCCCGCCGGCCGGCCATGCCGGCGGCGAGGAGGTACAGATCGGCTGCCTTCTGCACCTCGCCGGGCTCGTGGGTCTGCCATTTGAGCCTGCCGAGGTAGATCAGGAGCCACGGGTCCTCGGAATGCTTCGCCGCCAGCTCTTCTAGGCGCCGGGCCGCGGCCGCGCGCGACGGTCCATTGCCGGCCGCCGCTTCATACAGGCAGAGGGCGGGCGCCTCCTCGCCGGGAGACCGCGCCAGGTGCTGTTCACAAATCTCCAGATCTGATGGGGGAGAGGCTCCTGCCAGAGCGGGAATCGCGAGGATCGCAGCGGCTATCGAGGCGAAGGTTGCGCGCGGCCTGATCATCAAAGGATGAATACATCATAAACCAACGCGGGCGGGACCGCCGTCCCGCCCGGCCGGCCGGCTCAAGCGGCCATCGAGATTGCAACTCGAGCCCTCGGCGGATCCTGCGGCGGCATGACCTCGCCCGAAGGCACGGGCGACGGCCCCCCCGTGCTCAGGATACTCTCGTTGTCGTTGCTGCTGATGACCACCGGGAGCAGCTCGATCCCGAGCACTTCGCCGCTCTCGGACGTGACGGTCATATCCACGAGAAAGATCTTCTCTGTGGCTTGGCCGTCCTCGTCCTTCGAAGACACCGCAATCTGGAACTTGACCATCATCGGGGTAGACATGACTCTCATCCTCCTTTTCCTTCTCTTGGCGGTGAGATCGCGAAAACGTTTCATCAACCGCCGTCCGGTTTGTGAGCACTTCCAAGCTAACTGCGGTCATCAAAGGGAACGTAGGGCGGCCCGCAATTCCCTCACGGCGGCGAAAAAATTGATCAATTGTCATGAGGCCATGTGACTCGCTATGATCTCTGCCTTGAGCCAAACGAACGGCACCCCGGTCTTCGAGGCCGAAGGGATCACCAAGGTCTATCGCATGGGCGAGGTCGAGGTCCACGCGCTGCGCGGCATCGACCTCGCTCTCCAGGAAGGCGAGCTGCTCGTGCTGCTGGGTCCGTCGGGCAGCGGCAAGTCGACGCTGCTCAACATCCTCGGCGGCCTGGACGTGCCGACCGCCGGGCGCGTGCGCTACCGCGGCGAGGACCTGACCGCCGCGGACGAGAGCCACTTGACCCTCTACCGCCGGCACCACGTGGGCTTCGTCTTCCAGTTCTACAACCTGATCCCCAGCCTCACCGCGCGCGAGAACGTCGCCCTGGTCACCGAGATCACCGACGACCCCATGACTCCCGAAGAGGCGCTCGGGATGGTGGGGCTCGGCGACCGCATGGACCACTTCCCGGCCCAGCTCTCCGGCGGCCAGCAGCAGCGCGTGGCCATCGCCCGCGCCATCGCCAAGCGGCCGGACGTGCTGCTCTGCGACGAGCCCACCGGCGCGCTCGATATTTCGACCGGCATCGTGGTGCTGGAGGCGATCGAGACCGTGGGCCGCGAGCTGGGCACCTCGGTCGTCGTCATCACCCACAACGCCGCCATCGCCGGCATGGCCGACCGGGTCGTGTCCATGGCCGACGGCCGCATCGCCGACGAGCGCCGCAACACGAAGCGGGTCCGCCCGAACGAGCTGATCTGGTGATCCGATCATGATCTCCGCGATCGATCGCAAGCTCCTCCGCGACCTCTGGCGGATCAAGGGCCAGGCGCTGGCGATCGCCTGCGTCATCGGCTCGGGCATCTGCATGTTCGTCATGTACCGGAGCACGTTCGACTCCCTGGGGATCACCCTGAGCTCCTACTACGGCGAGCAGCGCTTCGCCGAAGTCTTCGCCTCGGCCAAGCGGGTGCCCCTGAGCCTCGCCCCGCGCATCGCCTCCATCCCGGGCGTCGCCCAGGCCGAAACGCGGGTGGTGGCCGGCGTCACGCTCGACATGCCCGGGATGGACGAGCCCGCCATGGGCCGGCTGATCTCCGTGCCCGCCTCGGGTAGGCCGCGGCTCAACGACGTCTTCCTCCGCCGCGGCCGGTGGATCGCCCCGGGCCGTCCCGACGAGGTGGTGGTCAGCGAGTCGTTCGCCCTGGCCCACGGGCTGGAGCCGGGGGAGAGCCTGACCGCGGTGCTCAACGGCACCCGGCGAAAGCTCCAGGTGGTGGGCGTCGGCCTGACGCCCGAGTACATCTACAGCATCCGGCCCGGCGACCTGATGCCGGACCCCAAGCGCTTCGGCGTCGTCTGGATGGAACGCAAGGCGCTCGCCGCCGCCTTCGACCTCGAGGGAGGCTTCAACGACGTGACCCTGACGCTCGTGCCCGGCGCCTCGGAGAAGGAGGTCATCGCGCGGCTGGACCATCTGCTGGAACCCTACGGCGGCCTGGGTGCGCTGCCGCGCTCTCTGCAGATCTCCCACTGGTATCTCTCGAACGAGCTGGAACAGCTCCGCAACATGGGCAACACGCTGCCCCTGATCTTCCTCCTGGTCGCGGCCTTCCTCCTGAACGTGGTCATGGCCCGGACCGTGGCCGTACAGAGGGAGCAGATCGCCGCGCTCAAGGCGAACGGCTACTCCAACCGCACGCTCGGCTTCCATTACGCGAAGCTCGGCCTGATCATCGCCGCCGTGGGCAGCCTGATCGGCACCGTGGCCGGAGCGTGGCTGGCCGTGGAGGTCACGAAGCTGTACACGGAGATGTTCCAGTTCCCGGTGCTGCACTATGAGCTCGCCCCGTCCCGCGTCATTCAAGCCGTACTGGTGGCCCTGGTCGCGGCCCTCGCCGGGGTGCTCGAGGCGGTGCGGCGGGTCGCGGCTTTACCTCCGGCGGAAGCCATGCGCCCCGAGGCGCCGGCCGATTACCGCGAGACCCTGCTGGAGCGGCTCGGCCTCCGGCGCTTCCTGTCGGCGCCGTCGCGGATGATTCTGCGCAATCTCTCTCGGCGCCCGGTGCGCACCCTGATCGCCGTGGTCGGCATCGCGGCCGGCTGCTCCCTCGTCATCATGGGCAGGTCGCTCGGCGCTGCGGTCCAGGTCCTCATGAGCGAACAGTTCTCCGTAATCGAGCGCCAGGATGCGACAGTAACCTTCACCGAGCCCGCCTCCGCCCGGGCGCTCCACGAGCTGTCGCGGCTTCCCGGGGTGGCCTACGTCGAGCCGTTCCGCGCCGTGTCGGCGCGGGTGCGCCACGGCCACCTCTCGCGCCAGATCGCCATCCAGGGCCTGGTCGCCGAGCCCCGCCTGAACCGCCTGATCGACACGCGGCACAACGTCATCCCGCTTCCCGAAGAGGGGCTCGTGCTCTCCGTGTCGCTCGCCGATCTGTTGGGCGCCGGGCGGGGGGACGAGCTGATCGTGGAGGTGCTGGAGGGGTCGCGGCCGGTGCGCCGGATGCGCGTCGCCCAGGTCGTGGACCAGTACATGGGCACCTTCGCCTACATGCGGATCGACGCGGTCCATCGCCTGATGAAGGATGGCGGGTCCCTCTCGGGGGCCTACCTGCAGGTGGAGCCTTCGCAGGCGGACGAGCTCTACCGCCGGCTCAAGGAGACGCCGCGCGTGGCGGCGGTGGGCCGCAAGGCGGCCGCGCTCCGGAGCTTCCAGGACAGCATCGCCAAGAACCTCGGCGTGATGATCTTCTTCTTCACCCTGTTCGCGACCATCATCGCTTTCGGGGTGGTGTACAACAGCGCCCGCATCTCCCTCTCGGAGCGCAGCCGCGAGCTGGCGAGCCTGCGGGTGCTCGGCTTCCGGCGCTCCGAAATTTCCTTCATCTTTCTGGGCGAGCTGACGATCGTGACGCTGCTCTCGTTGCCCGTGGGCTTCGCGCTCGGCTGGGCGCTGGCCTCCCTCACCCTGCATTCATTCGCCACCGAGCTCTACCGTTTCCCGACCGTGATGACCCGCCAGGCGTTCGCCGCGGCGGGCCTGACGGTCGTCTTTGCCTCGCTGGTCTCGGGGCTCGCGGTGCGCCGCCAGCTCGACCGGCTCGATCTCATCGCCGTGCTCAAGATGCGGGAGTGACTCCCATGAAGCCCCATCTGCAGATATCCAAGAAGATCCTGATGTTCGCCACACCCGTGGTGCTGGTCGCCGGCTTTGTCCTGGCGCTGCGCCCCGACCCCTTCCCGGTGGACGTGGCCACGGTCGGCCGCGGGCCGCTGCGCGTGACCCTGGACGAGGAAGGGGAGACCCGGGTGCGCGACCGCTTCGTGGTCTCGGCGCCGTTCACCGGCCGCATCCTGCGCATCGAGCTGGAGCCGGGGGAGCCGGTGCGGGCGGGAGGTGTGCTCGCCGTCCTGCGGCCGGCCGAGGCGAACCTCCTGGACGCCCGCAGCCGGGTCTCCTCCGAGGCGCGAGTCCGCACGGCTGAAGCGGCGTTGGGACGGGCCCGAGCCGATCGGGAGCGCGCCCGCGCCGAGCTGCGCTTCGCGCAGTCCGACCTCAAAAGGTCTGAAACGCTGGGCAAGCAGGGGATCGTCTCCCGCGAGGAGGTGGAAGCTGCGCAACTCGCGGTCGAGACCCGGCAGCAGACGCTCAAGGCCGCCGAGTTCGAGATCCAGGTGGCCCAGAGCGAGCTGTCCGCGGCCCGCGCCGGCCTCCTGGAAGCCGGGCAGGGAAGCGGGGGCGGCGCGTACGAGGTGCGCTCGCCCGTGGACGGCACGGTGTTGCGCCGCCTGCGCGAGAGCGAGACGGTCGTGCCCGCGGGCGAGCCGCTGATGGAGGTGGGCGATCCAGCCAGCCTGGAGATCGTCGCCGACCTGCTTTCGACCGACGCGGCGCGGCTCCGTCCGGGTCAGCCGGTGGAGATCGAGCAATGGGGAGGGGGCAAGGCGCTGGCCGGCCGCGTGCGCCGGGTCGAGCCCTCGGGCTTCCTGAAGATCTCCGCCCTGGGGGTGGAGGAGCAGCGGGTCAACGTGATCATCGATCTAGCGGGCTCGCCCGAGGAGCGGCGAGGTCTGGGAGACGGTTTCCGCGTCGAGGTGCGGGTGGTGATCTGGGACAGCGCCGACGCTCTCCAGGTACCCACGAGCGCGCTCTTCCGCGACGAGCAGGGCTGGGCCGCCTTCGTCCTGGAGAACGGCAAGGCCATGCGTCGGAGGGTGGAGGTCGGCCCGCAGAGCGATCGGGCGGCCGCGGTGCTCTCGGGATTGAAGGAGGGGGAGAAGGTGATCATCCACCCGAGCGCGGACGTCACGGATGGGGTGGCGGTGAAGGAGCGCGGGAAGGGTTAGATGAGTGGGTAGACCCCTCCAACGAGTCGTTTGGCGCTTCCAACGAGTGGGTAGACCTCTCCAACGGCTCGTTTGGCGCTTCCAACGAGTGGGTAGACTCCTCTACCCGTTCGTTTGGCCGCTCCAACGAGTGGATAGATCCCTCTACCCACTCGTTTGCGCCTCTACTTACTGGGTAGACGCCTCAAATGACTCGTTTGACCGCCTACCCAGCCGTTGGAGCCGTCTACCCGTTCGTTTGGATGTCCGGCAACCGCCTCTTCGGCAGCTCGGGCGTGGGGATCCCGAAGACCACGTGCCAGTAGTTCCATGAGCGTGGGTCGAAGACTCCCGGGGGCGCATCGTTCAGGACTTCCCGCAATGCGCTTCGGGGGAAGTGGCGGAGAGTGGCGGCGAGGTCCTCCACGTTGCCGTAGGTCATCACCTGGGCCAGGAAGCGCTTCCGGTCCGCGAGAGCCTCGGCCGGCGTCTTCCACCAGAAGAGCCTCTTGGCGACCCGTTCCAGGTCGGTCATGGTGTCAACCCTCCGGGAAGGGGTGTCAGCTCCGGCAGTCTGCCGGGATTCACTGCCTGGGCAGCCTCCGTGAGGCGTTTCCGCACGTTGGAGGACAGAGTCGGGAGGTCGCCGTCTACGAAGTAGCAGAGAGCCTTAAGGCTGAGAAGAGGGTTGAAGGCTGAACCGTACACGGCCTGTGCAGACCCGAGCGCCTCGCTCAAATCGGTTCCTTCTTCCAGCAGGCGGCTGATGTCCAGGTAGTCCTTTGCCTCGGCGCGATCCTGGACCACCTTGACCTTGGTCGCGGCGAGGTCAAGCAGGGAGGCCACGAGCACGCCATTTTCCTCCGCCGGCTCGGGGTCGCCGGTCCGGCGCAGCGGCAGGCCACCGAAGAAGGAGACCTTCACCGGGCCACCTCGGTCCACGAGAGAAACCAGGGTGTTCGGAGAGGATTGAATCCGCTCGGCGCCCGCGAGGAACGGCACCTGGGCTTCCAGGTCGGCTGGAAGGAAGCTCCGGTTCGAGAAGAAGTCGAAGTCCTCTGAAGCCCGGTGGCCCAGCCGCAGCGCGAGAGCGGTGCCTCCATAGAGGACGAAGTCTGCAGGGATCGCGCCGAGCATCTCGTCCCAGAGTCTCCGCTGGGAAGGGGGCAGGATCTCAAGCCGGGGCTTCAGCATCGGATCTCGATTCTGTCAGCAAATCCGCCAGCAGCAGCACCCGCCGCCGGAGCGAGCGCAGCTCCACATACTCCTCCCGCGTATGCATCCCGCCGCCGACGGGACCGAGGCCGTCGAGGACGGGCAGGCGTCCGGGGTCGGGGAGGAAGTTGGGGAAGGAGATGCCGCCGCGCTCGCGTTCGACTTCCAGCGTCCAGCCACGGGCGGCGGCGAGGGCGACGGCGCGGTCGCAGACGGCGCAATGGGGGCCATCCGGATCCACGGGCGGGATGGGAGGCTCGCGGGTGAGGGCCATTTCGGTTCCGGTGTCCCGGGCGATCACCCGGGCCAGGGCGCGCAGCCGGTCTTCCATCTCAAGATCTTCCCGGGGACGCAGGAAGCGCGCCTCGCCTTCGACCACGGCCCGATCGGGCACGATGTTGAGCTGCCGGTCCGTGCCGACCAGAGAATGCGCGGCGGCCAGGTTTTCCACGAAGCTGGCATCTCCCGCGACCAGGCGGCCCACGTTGACGGTCGGACCACCGTTCCGTGTTGAGAGCGACTCGGCCTCCACGCACCAGCGGGCGGCGGCGGTCAGGGCGGAGCGGCCTTCCCAGTAGTGGAGGCCCGAGTGCGCGGCTTGGCCTTTGACGGTCAGCCGCCAGTCGAACATGCCGCGGCGGCCCGCGACCATGGTCTCGGCGTCTCCGGCAGGCTCGCCCGGCTCCAGGACCCAGAGCGCCCGCGCCCCCTCTCCCCAGCGCTTCATGGAGCCGTGGGAGATCGGTCCTCCGACCTCTTCATCCGGGACCACGACGAGCAGCAGGTCGTCCGGCGGCTTCACGCCCCGTTCGGCGAGCAGGTCGAGCGCTCCGAGAAAGGCGGCGAGGCCTCCCTTCATGTCGATGGCGCCGGTGGCGACGAGGCGGTCTCCCTCGACCCGGGGTTCCGCGGCCGGAAGCACCGTGTCCATGTGGCCGATCAGAAGGAGATGCCCGCGGGAGGTGTCCGCCCCCCGCGCCAGGAGCACTGGTTCGCCGGCCTCCTCCCAGACCTCGGGCGTCAGCCCCCGGGCGGACAGCTCCGCGGAGAGCCGCTCGGTCATCCGGCGCAGACCCAGCAGGTCGCCGCTGGGAGACGAGATCGCGGTCAGCTCGCGCAGGAGCTGTAGCGTGCGCTCGAAGATGGGGGCTGGGAGGCCGGTGCTCATGGGGGATAGCCTAACTCAGAGGACCCTCACCCCCGTCCCCTCTCCCACCCGCACTCCCTTCCCCCGGGAGAGGGGCGCCCCCTCCCAAAAACGTTCGGCTCCGGTTCCCCCTCTCCCGGGTTTGCCCGGCCGCAGGCCGGTGTGGCGGGTGGGAGAGGGGCCAGGGGTGAGGGTCTCCGGCCTCCTCTCCCGCGAAGCGGGGGAGGATCGAGGAGGGGGTCTTCAGGGTGGGTGGTGGCGCCCCTCGCCCGGAGAGGGCGTGCTCGGGGGACCGGGAGAGGAGACAGGGGTGAGGGCCTTTTCCAGCCACTCCACCTCCCTCCGTCGCCGTCCGTACCCCGTCTCCTCCACCAGCTTCCGCGCCCGCGCCACGTGCCGTTGCATGCCGTCGCGGTCCCCCCGCTGGCGGCAGAGCCGGGCCCATTCCAGGTGCACGTCGCACTCGTGCAGGCGCATCGAGCCCCACTCGGCGATCTCCAGCGCCTCGGCAAGGTCCACCTCGGCAGCGGCCTGCTCATCCCGGAGCCGCCGCAAGGCGGCGCGGGCGAGAAGGCCGCGGGGGAGGTAGAGCTCTTGAGCCGCCCGCCGCAGGCCCTCCACGGCATGGCTCAGATGCTTCGTGGCCTCGGAGAAACCCGCTTCTGCCTCCTCGCCGGGAGCCGTCGGCCAGGGGGCTATCAGAGCTAGGCCGAGATGCGCTCGGCCCAGGCTCAGGTGGTCGAGGGCAATGGCGAGCAAGGGATACCAACTTTCCTTCCTAAACTCCAACGTCTGCTCCGCTCGCTCCCGCACCTCCCGGCACACCTCTCGGAACCGTCGCGCCGCGTCCGGGTCCGCGGTGAGGCCGTCCGCAATGGCCCCGTCCGGCTCCCCACGGCTGAGCAGCAGGTCGCAGTATTGATAACCCCGAAGCGAGTAGAGGCGGGGGTAGTGGTCCTCCGCCTGAAGGGCCTCGGCCTCGCGAAAGGCCTCCACGCTTTCCTCCCAACGGCCCGCCTGGTGCAAGGCATCGGCAAGCGTCGTCCGCTTGACGATGCGCTGGTAGGCGTTGCCGCTGCGTTCGGCTAGGTCGACGCTCTGCTTCCCGAAGGCGAGGGCACGCTCCAGCTCACCTAGGGTCAGGGTTAGCTCGCTGAGGTTGCCGGCCCGGACGGCGGCTGCCTGCCAGTTCTTAAACCTCTGGCATACCTCCAGGCTCGCCTCTATCGGCTGCACCGCCTCCGCCAGCCGGCCTAGGGAGCGCAGGCAGAACCCGGCTTGGTTGAGAATGGTTGCCTGAGCCGCGGAGTTGAGGCTGGCAGAGGGCTGGTCCCAGGGACGATCAAAGAAGCCGGAAAGCGCTGACAGCTCTAGGCCGATAGCACCGAGCTTATGGATGCTGAAATACTCGTCGCCCCGCCGGATGCGCCGTCGGTAGACCTCTCGGTAAGCCTTCCTCTGCCGCCCCGCCCGGCAGCCGTGGATCACCGCGGTATAGAGCGGCTCCATGGCCTCCAGCGTGCCAGGCAGGTCCGGCGCCTCCTTCTGGAGGTGCTCGTAGAGGCGCAGGTTCCCGGCCTGCCAGGCTTCCGGCCGTTTCTTCTCGAGCTCCTCCTGGAAGAAGACCCGGACCAGGGGATGAGCGTCGAGGGTGCCCGGTTGATGGGGATCGGCGGGCAGGAGGAGGCCGTAGTCTCGGAGATTCGAGAGCGCCAGTTGCCAGGCTTCCTCGGATATCGGCTCCGAGCGGCGCCACCAACCTTTCTTGGTCATCAGGCCATCGGTCAGCCCCGGGATGGCCGGCTTCGCCCGCAGTGCCACCAGGGCCTTGGGCTGGGCAGGCCGATCGAAGAGCCCCAGCAGCCGCAGGGCCGCCAGTTCCGGACCCTCTCCCAGCCACTCTGCGTAGGTGCCGATGACCCGCAGGGCATGGCCGCCCTTGCGCTCGGCGGCTCCGGCGAGGTCCACCTCCTTGCGGCGGCGGATGTCTCCTCCGCAGGCCCGGCTCAGATAGCCTCCCAGGAGCGTCAGCGTCAGAGCATGGTTGCCGAATTCCTTGGAGGCGGCCAGAAGCTCCGAATCCTTCCCCGTGACCTTTAGCTGCTTGAGCAGCTCCGCCCCGGCCTCGGGGCTGAGGGCCTCCAAATCGTCCTGGGGTGCGGTCGTGGGGGACCCCTCCAAATCCGCGATACGCTCCCGGGTGGTGACCACGCACAGGCCGGGATTGCCAGCAGCCAGCCCCTTGAGCAATGCCGCGAGACCCGGGTCCTTGAGCCGCCCGGCCAGCGGCGAGGACAGAGGGTGCTGAAGCGGCTCGACGCCGTCCAGGACAAGCAGGGTCTTCTCCCGGCGAACGAGCTCGGCCAAGCGTAGGCCACGGTCCCGGGGCGCGCCGGCCTTGGGATCGGGGTCCCCGAACGAGCCGAGGGCGTGATCGAGGAAGCGGTCGGCGGAGGTGACGCGCTCCTCGGTGCCCTGGCTGTAGAAGGACCAATCAAGGACACGCCGGGCGCCGCGCCAGCCGTCGGCGGCCATGCGGTCCAGCCAGTGACTCAGCAGGGCGGACTTGCCCATGCCTCCAAAGGCGACGAAGGTGACGACGTGGAGGCCGGGGTCCTCCCAGGCGGCGTCGAGGCGGGCGAGCTCGGAGTCGCGGCCGAGGAGAAGAGGGCCGGCGGTGGGGAGGCGGCCTAGGTCGAGGCGGGGGAGAGCCCCCCTCGGGGGCGCAGGCGTAAAGCCTGGGGTTTTAACCCCAGGAGAGGGACCACCCAACATATCCGAGTCCTGAAGGGACGCAGGCGGGCCCCCCTCCCGCCCGGGGTTGCCACCCCGGGCCGATGCCTCCGCCCCGGGCCGATGCCTCCGCCCCTTCGGGGCTGGTGGTGGTGGGTGGGGCGCTACCTGGGGTTGAAACCCCAGGCTTTATGCCTGCGCCCCCGAGGGGGGCTTCCCGGACCGGCTGCTCGCTGTCGCGGTTGAGCCAAGCTCGAATCTCCAAGGCCAGTTCGGAGAGGAATTCATCCGCCTGGCCTTCCTGCACTTCGAGAGCGGCTTCGCATCCTTGGGCCGGCCCTGGATGGCGGCGAGCCAGTCCACCGCCTTCCAAGGGCTGGGCCTCACGAACAGCGGGATGACCCGCAGACCCTCCTCCTTGCGGCGCTTCAGCAGGTGGGGGACCTCCGTGTTGCGGATGAACCCGGAGGCCAGGAAGTCGGTCGAGATCAGGAGCACGGCCACGGCCGCGCGGTTCATGGCCTGTTCGATCTCGGCGAACCAGCCGTCTCCCGCGGCGATCCTGCGGTCGTCCCAGACGACCAGCTCGTTCTGAAGCTCCAGGGCCTTCAGCGCCGTGGCGAAGCGTTCTTTCCAGGTTTCGTCCCGGTGGCTGTAGCTCAGGAAGACCGTGGGCCGGGTTGGGGTGGGCATGGAGACACCATTGTAAGCGGGGAAGAAGAAGACCCCCTCCTCAATCCTCCCCCGCTGCGCGGGAGAGGACGCCCCCGCCCAACTGAGGACGGGAGGATCGCAGCGTCGCTGGAACCTTGCAGGACCGGAAAACCCGTTTGCCGGACGGTTCCAGCCGCGGGTTTTCCGACCCGGCCCGCCGGTTTCATGCCTCAACCCGTGGGTTTGCGTCTAAAACCCACGGGTCCTGTGTCCGAACCCGCGGGTTTTGCCTCCCAACCCGCGGGTTCCGCATACCAACCCGCCGGTTGGACGGCGGGATTCGCGGGTTTTGGGTCCTGGCCCGCGGGTAGAACCGTCCGGCCCGCGGCGTCAGAGTCTCCGGTCGCGGGTAGAACCGTCCGCGCCGCGGGTTGGACAGGAAACCCGCCGGTCGAGCGGCCCGGATGCCGGGACGGCCTCCCGTTGTCCGGGGTGCTGTTGTAGAGTTCCAGGCAGAGGAGAACCGGGTCATGGTCAATGCGGTCATTCTGTTGAGCGTAGAAAAAGGGAAGGTCAACGAGGTCGCGGAGAAGATCGTGGAGCTCCCGGGCGTGACTGAGGTGTTCTCGGTGGCGGGGCACTGGGACCTGGTCGCCATCGCGCGCGTCAAGACCAACGAGGACGTGGCCGAGGCCGTCACCAACCAGATGCTCAAGATCGAGGGCATCGAGCGCTCCGAGACCCTGATCGCCTTCCGCGCTTTCTCGCGCTACAACATGGACCGCATGTTCTCCATTGGCAACGAGGAGCCGCCTCCGGGCCGCTAGGGGCCTTTCTTCGCGATCTCCGCCACCAGCTCCCGATATCCTTTTTCCTGGCGGAGCCCGGCAAAAGCCGGCTCCGCCTCCAGGCTCGGGAGGTCCACCCAGCCCTTCTCGACCGCTTTGCGCAGGTTCTCCAGCGCCTTCTTCTTCGACCCCTTGCGGGCGTGCGCCGCCGCGATCTCGTACCAGACTCCCGGGCTGTCCGGCGCGATTTCCGCCGCGATCGAGAGCACGAAGACCGTCCTGTCGTGGTTCCCCTGCTCGGTGAACATCCGGGGCAGGTAGAAGCTGGTCTGACCCGCCAGCGTGTTCAGCAGCCGGCGCGCGGAGAGCCTCGTGCCTGGGTCTTCCGACTCCGCCTCTTTTTTCAGCTCGTGGATGCGCAGGTCCTTGATCGCCTGGGCGAGGTCCGCCGTGCTCATGGCCTTGGGGGCCGCGGCGAGGTATTGCTTGTCCCGCAGGTTGCGCTCCTGCCGGAGCTTGCGCTCTTTCTTGAAGGCGTCGTCGTCGGCGATCTGCGAAACCCGGACGGCGACATCGTTCAGGGCCTCGCCGTCAAGGAGCCCCCGGTAGTCCTCGGCCATGCGCGTGTACAGACGGTGGGCCTCGGGAAGGTCGGACGTTTCCAGCGCCCGCGCACGGGCCAGGTCGTCGGACCAGAGCGCCTGGATGAGCGCGGCGTCCTTCTCCCGCAGCCCCTTCTTCATGGCCTGGAGCTCGAGCCAGCCGAGCGCCCGGGTGGCCAGTTCCTCCGGCATCCACTGGTGCGGGGCAGCGTAGACCTCGATGCGGTGGGGGAGGCCGAGGCCGGTCATCTGATCCGCCAGGTCCAGGACCTCGTAATAGTTGAAGTCGCGGTCCCCGACCGTACCGTAGTAGAGGAAGGAGGTGTCCTTCGTCGGCTTGGTCTCGAACGGAAAGGCCGCGCCCGCCGCGACGATCCCCTCGATGGTCCCGGGAGCCGCCAGCGCTCTCTGGCAGGCGAAGCGGACCGTGCCGGAGAAGCCGGCGACGTACACTCGCCGAGGGTCGACCGCGAGGCGGTAGTGCGTGTCGGCCCACATTGCCCGCATCGCCACCACGTTCGGCTCGGTCGGCCCGTCGCTCGCCGAGTTGTTCGAGCTCGCCACGATGAAGCCGTAACGCTCGGCGCCGGCGAGAAAGCGCTGCCCCGCCTCGAGGCCGTTCGAGCGCGCGTCGAGGACGTAGAGGATCGGCCACTGGCGGTCGGGCCGGTAGGCGGTGGGCAGGTACAGGACGTAGCTTTGGCTGGGGTCGGCCTGGATGACCACCTTCTCGAACCGGCCCCGGGGAAAGTCCTCGGCCACGGCAGACAGGGGAAGAAGCAGGGCAAAGAGGGGTAGAAGCCGGCGCATAGCCGGAATGCTAACACCAGGGACCACGGACGACCACGGACGTTCACGGACATTCACGGACGTTCACGGACAGCTCCGGTGTCCGTGCCAGTCGGTGTTCGTCCGTGATCGTCCGTGTAAGGCAAGAAAATTGCATTTACTCCACACCATTACGTGGGGGATTCCTCGCATGAGCCTGCCCAACCGTGTCGCTTCACCGGCCCCGAGCTCGTTCGGTCTGTACAGGAGTGCTCCGCGCCGCGTGAGCCCGGCTGACCTCGACGCTACCCTTCCTCTCGCGCCCGAGCGCCCGCCGCAGGAAGCCCACGAAGTGCTGCCGATGAAGTGCCTGTACTGCCAGGCGCCGGTGGAGCGGACGACCACGGAGTTCAACGTCCATCGCAACGGCTACAACCTGGCGTGGAAAAACCTGCCCGCCTGGGTCTGTACCCGCTGCGATCAGCCCTACTTCGAGCCCCGCGAGGTGGAGCTGGTGCGCCAGGCCGTCACCTCGATGACGCGCCTGAAGCAGGACGCTTGATATCCCAATTTCGTTTCAGCCCCCGCTGGGGGCTGAAACAGATCTATTGACTTTTCATTCATCTCGGGTCACTATCACGCGCATAATATTGCACGTGACAGATGACCTATGCCTACCGACACCCACCTCCGAGACAAGCGCCAACGGGAGATCCTCGCGATCCTCCGGGAGCATCCGATCGCCAACCAGATCGTGTTGATGGAGGAGCTGGCGCGGCGGGGGGTCCAGGCGACCCAGTCGAGCGTCAGCCGCGACCTGCGCGACATGGGCATCCCGCGCGTGGCCGGGCGCTACGTGCCTCTCGCGTCCGGGCCGGCGGAGCAAGAGGGAAGCATCCTGGAGGTCGCCCGCTTCGTGCACGGCTTCAAACCGGCGGGTCCGCACCTGTCCGTCGTCTTCACCGCCACCGGGGCCGCCCAGACCGTGGCCCTCGCCATCGACCGCGCCGCCTGGCCGGAGGTGGTGGGGACCATGGCGGGTGACGACACGATCTTCGTGGCCACGGCCGGCGCCCAGGACCAGAAACGGTTCTTCCAGCGTCTCGAGCGCTACCTCGAGGAAAGGTGAACCATGACCGAGCCGATCGTGCTCGCCTTCTCGGGCGGGTTGGACACCTCTTTCTGCATTCCGTTCCTCTCGGAGACGCTCGGACGGCCCGTGGTCACGGTGACGGTCGATACGGGCGGCATCGATGAGGCCGCAGCCGCCCTGCTGGAAGACCGCTCGCGCGCGCTCGGGGCTGTGGAGCACGTGCTGGTGGACGGCCGCGACGCCTTCTTCCAGCAGGTGATCCGCTTCCTGATCATGGGCAACGTCCGCCGCGGCCAGACCTACCCGCTCTGCGTGGGCGCCGAGCGCGTGATCCAGGCCGCCGAGGTGGCGCGGGCCGCGGGACGCCTGGGCACCCACACGGTCGCTCACGGCTCGACCGGCGCCGGCAACGACCAGGTGCGCTTCGACGTGGCTCTGCGGACGCTCTCGCCGGGCCTCGAGATCCTCGCGCCGGTGCGCGACCAGCCGCGCGCCCGGGCCGAGCAGGTGGCCTTCCTGGAGGAGCGCGGCCTGCCCGTGCCTCCCTTCGGCGCCGCCTACTCGATCAACCGCGGCATGTGGGGTGTGACCATCGGCGGGCGCGAGACGCTGGACACGGTGGAGCCGCTCCCCGAGGCTGCCTGGGTGCTCACCCGCGGTGCGTTCGACCATCCTCTCCCGCCCGTGCGCGCCACGATCGGGTTCACCCAGGGCGTACCCACGTCGTGGAACGGCGAGGAGCTGCCGCCGGTCGAGCTGCTGGAGCGGGTGGAATCGGCCGCGGCGCCGTACGGCATCGGCCGCGGTATTCATCTGGGCGAGACGATCCTCGGCATCAAGGGCCGGGTGGCGTTCGAGGCGCCGGCCGCGGAGGTGCTCCTCACCGCGCACCGCGAGCTGGAGAAGCTGACGCTGACCGGCCGGCAGCAGAAGGTCAAGGAGATGGTGGCCGCGGTCTACGGCGATCTCGTGCACGAGGGGCAGCACCTGGAGCCCGTCTGCCGCGACATCGAGGCGCTCCTTGCCAGCTCGCAGGAGCGGGTCACGGGCGAGGTGCGCCTCCTGCTCCGCACCGGCCAGGTGTTCGTCGAAGGTTTGACCTCGCCGTTCTCGCTGCTCGCCGCCTCGAAAGGGGTTTACGGCGAGACGACCGGCGAGTGGACGGCCGCGGATGCCCGCGGCTTCTCGCGCCTGGCAGGTCTGCCGGGGATGCTTTGGGCTCGCGCTGCCGGTGAGAAGAAGATTCCGGTGTTGGAGGAGGTCTCATGAAGACGGTCGTCCTGGACAAGGTCTCGTCGGTCACCCGTTCCTGCCAGCTCAAGCGGGAGGTGCGGCTGACGCCGGACATCCCCTGCGAGGAGGGGGTGGTGGTCGCGGTGCGCGTGCTGCACGACAAGAGCACGTACAACCAGCTCGAGCTGCCCAGCGGGCGGATGGCCCAGGTCAAGCGCGGCGACATCATCGTCGGCGCGCTTGGGCATCGCAGCGCGCTTTTCGGCTACGCGGGCCACCTGCCCACGTCGCTGGTGCCGGGCGACCACATCCACCTGCTCAACATGGGCGGCGTGCTGGGCATCTGCGACTCGGTGAGCCCGGACCTGGGGCCGCCGTTCGAATGCGAGGTGCTGGGCGCCGTGCTCCATTTCCCGTATCTCGGGGAGAGGATCGGCGTGGCGGCCAAGATCGGCGGGCTTCCTCTCGATGCGAACGCGCCCGTGATGACCGGCGGCGTGCCGGTGGTGGCGCTGGTGGGCTCGTGCATGAACTGCGGCAAGACCGCCGCGGCCTGCGCGCTGGTGCGTGAGCTGAGCCACGGCGGTTTGACTGTCGATGGCTTCAAGGCGACCGGCGTGTCGCTGCGCCGGGACGTGCTCGCGATGGAGGATGCCGGGGCGCGGACGACCGCCATCTTCACAGACCTCGGGGTGGTGACCACCACGGCGGCCAATGCGGCCTCGGTGACGCGGACGCTCCTCACCCGTCTGGCCGCGAACCGGCCGGACGCGATCGTGGCCGAGCTCGGCGACGGCCTGCTCGGCGCCTACGGCGTTGCGGCGATCCTGGAGGACGAGAAGATCCGGAAAGCGTTCACGGCCGTGGTGCTCGCCGCGAACGATCCGGTGGCGGCCTGGGGCGGCGTGCGGATGCTCCGCGAGCGCTTCGGCATCGAGCCCGCCGCGGTGACCGGCCCGGCGACCGACAACCTGGCCGGGACGCGGATCATCGAGGAGCAGCTCGGCGTGCCGGCGATCAATGCCCGGCTCGACGCGGCGCGGCTGACAGAGCGGATTCGGGAGCGGCTGCAGGTGCCCCTGGAGTTCGTCGCATGATCCCAGTCGTCGTATTGGGCGGCTCGGGATATGTGGCCGGCGAGCTGCTGCGGCTCCTCGCAGGCCATCCCCATCTGCGCCCGGCGGCTATCCTCTCGGAGAGCCAGGCGGGGGAGCCAGTCGAGTCGGCTTTCCCTCATCTGACCGGCTGCTTTCCCGGGCTGAGGTTCTCCGGACGGGACGGGCTGTTCGCCGGATTGGATGGACAGGTGGCGGTGTTCTGTGCCGCGCCGCATGGCGCCGCCGCGGCTCTGTTGGACAGCGTACTGACCGAAGCGGAGGAGGCGGGCTTGACGGCTCATGCCGTGGACCTCTCGGCCGACTTCCGTTTTGCCGATGCCGCCGCGTATGAGCGGGTCTACGGCCATGCCCATGGCGCGCCTGAGCGGCTGGCCTCTTTTCATTGCGCCGTTCCCGAGCATGCGAATGGGATGCGGACTCATATGGCTCACCCGGGGTG
The DNA here is from genome assembly GCA_034667225.1 of Acidobacteriota bacterium. Taxonomy (GTDB): domain Bacteria; phylum Acidobacteriota; class Thermoanaerobaculia; order Multivoradales; family UBA5704; genus DATMER01. Next base: position 17,525 of record JAXDKG010000008.1, on the reverse strand, counting down.
CTTCACGACCGCGACGCTGATGGCGACCGTGCCGCTGCTCAAACTCGGGCTGGTCGAGCCACGGTTGAGCGTGGTCGCGGTCACCGGCAGCACGGGCGCGGGGAAGACGCCGACAGCCACGACCCATCACCCGGCGCGGCGGAGCAACCTGTTCGCCTACAGCCCGCTCTCCCACCGGCACGAGCCCGAGATGGAGGCGCTCGCGAAGGCGGCCTCGGGGGTCGAGGCGGAGATTCATTTCATCCCCCAGGCCGGGCCGTTCGCCCGGGGCATCTACGCCACGGTGCAGGGAAAGCTCCTGCGGCCGGGGGAGGACGTGCGTGCCGCGCTGGCCTCGTTCTACGCCGGCTCGCCCTTCGTGGACGTGCTCGCCGCGCCGCCTCGGCTGCAGGACGTGGTGGGGACGAACCGCTGCCGCATGGGCGTCGCCGTCGATGGTGACCACGTGGCCGTGTTCTCGGCCATCGACAACCTCGTGAAAGGCGCCGCCGGGGGCGGCATCCAGTGGATGAACCGGCTCCTGGGTCTTCCCGAGACCGCCGGCCTGACCCAGCCCGGTCCCGGGTGGTTGTGAGAGGACAGAGGAAATGCTTGAAGTGATGGATATGACCGCCGAGGAGCGCCGCTGGCTGCTGCCCGTCTATCCCCACGCGCCCATCGAGCCGGTGAGGGGGGAAGGCGCGCTGCTCTATACCCGCGATGGCCGGGAGCTGATCGACTTCTACGGCGGCCATGCCGTGGCCCTTCTCGGCTATGGCCATCCGCGGCTGCTCGCGGCGCTGGCGGAGCAGGCGAAGACGCTCTTCTTCCAGAGCAACGTCGTGCCCCTGGAGGTGCGCGCCCGCGCCGCTCGCCGGCTGGTGGAATGGGGGCCGGAAGGGCTCAACCACGCCTTTCTGGTCAACAGCGGCGCCGAAGCCAACGAGAACGCGCTGCGGCTCGCCTTTCGCCACACAGGTCGGAGCCGGGTGGTCGCGGTCGAAGGTGCCTTCCATGGGCGCACCGCCGCGGCTGCCGCCGTCACCTGGGGCTCGGCCAAGTGGTACGGCTTCCCGCAGGCGCCGTTCGAGGTGACCTGGGTGCCCCGGGGCGACCTGGACGCGCTTCAGGCGGCTCTCGAAGGAGCGGCGGCGCTGATCGTCGAGCCCATCCAGGGGCAGGCCGGCGCGTACGACCTCGGCGGTCCGTGGCTTTCGGCCGCTCGCGAGCTGACGCGCAAGGCCGGCGCGGTGCTGATCTTCGATGAAGTGCAATGCGGCATGGGCCGCTCGGGCCAGCCGTTCGCGGCGCAGGCGTACGGGGTCACGCCCGACCTGCTCACCACGGCCAAGGGTCTGGCCGGCGGCTTTCCCGCGGGCGCCCTGCTGGCCAGCGACGAGCTGTCCGCCGGGCTGCGCGAGGGCGACCTCGGCACCACCTTCGGCGGCGGCCCGCTCGCCTGCGCGCTCATCGAGACGGTGATCGACACCATCGAAGAGGAAGGACTGCTGCGCAACGTGAGGGTGCTGTCCGACCGCATCCGCGCCACCTGCGTCACCGGGCCGGTCACCGCAATCCAGGGCCAGGGCCTGCTGCTCGGCCTGCGCACCACGCGCCCGGCCAAGGAGATCCAGGCAGAGCTGATCGACCGGGGGATCGTCACCGGCACCAGCGGCGACCCCAACATCGTGCGTCTGCTGCCGCCGCTCGTCCTCCGCGAGGCACATGTGGATTCCCTGGTCGCGGCCTTGCGGGAGATCCGTCCGTGAAGCAGTTCCTCTCCCTGTCCGACCTTTCGCGGGAAGAGGTGCTGGACCTCCTGGCGCTCGCCGACCGCCTGGAGAAGCATCCCGACAGATCCCTGGTAGGAAAGGTTCTGGGGCTGCTGTTCTTCAACCCCTCGCTGCGCACCCTGGCCTCGTTTCAGGCCGGGATGTCGCGCCTGGGCGGGTCTTCCTTCGTGATCACGCCCGGACAGGGGACCTGGCAGCTCGAGACCCGGATCGGTGCAGTCATGGACGGCGCCGCGGCAGAGCACGTCCGCGAGGCGATCCCGGTGCTGGCCGGGTACACGGACGCGCTGGGCATCCGCTCCTTTGCAGGCGGCACCGACCTCGCCGCGGACCTGGCCGATTCGGCCTTCGCCGAGATGGCGGCGCTCTGTCCGGTGCCGCTGATCAACCTGGAGTCGGCGATCGATCATCCCTGCCAGGCGCTGGCCGACTGGCGCACGCTGGACGAGCTGGGTATCCCCACAGGAGGCAAGTTCGTCCTCACCTGGGCTTGGCATCCCAAGGCGTTGCCCCTGGCCGTGCCTGCTGCTGCGGTGCACATGGCCGCGTTGCGCGGTATGGAAGTGACGGTGCTCCGCCCCGAGGGTTTTGCCTTGCCGGAGCCGGTGATGGAGAGAGCCCGCCGCGCCGCCGCTCTGTCCGGAGGCTCGGTACGCGAGACCACCGACCGCGACGAGGCCATGGCCGGAGCGCACGCGGTCTACGCGAAGTCGTGGACGGCGCCGTCGCGCTACGGCGATCCGGCAGGGGAGGCCGAGCTGCGGGCGCCATTGCGGTCCTGGTGTGTCGACGAATCCTGGTTCGCTCCAGCCGAGCCCGGCTGCCGTTTCCTGCACTGCCTGCCGGTACGGCGCAACGTGGTCGTCGCCGACGAGGTGCTCGACGGTCCGCGCTCCGCCGTGGTGCGCGAGGCGCACAACCGCATGTGGGTCCAGATGGCGGTCCTTCACCGCCTGTTGCACGGAGGTGCCCGATGAAAGACGTGGGACAGCGGTCCGCCGAGCTGGCGGGTCTGCGGCACGCGGCCCCCTACATCCGCCTGTTCAAGGGGAAGACGTTCGTGGTCAAGGTGGGCGGCGGCGCCCTGGAGTCCGAGGCCGCCACGTTCGACCTTCTCGGCCAGGTGGAAGTCCTGCACCACGTGGGCATCCGCACCGTCCTGGTGCACGGCGGCGGCAGCGAGTCGACCTCGCTCGCGCGCGCTCTGGGGGCCGAGCCGCGCTTCGTCGAAGGACGCCGGGTCACCGACGAAACGGCGCTCGCCGTGGCCACGATGGTGCTCAACGGCTCGGTCAACACGCGCATCCTCTCGGCCTGCCGCCGGCTCGGTCTGCCGGCCGTGGGAGTGAGCGGAGTCGATGCCGGCCTAATCCAGGCGCGCAAGCGCCCGCCCGTGGATGTCAAGGGAGAGAATGTCGACTACGGCTTCGTGGGCGACGTGGTCTCCGTCTCACCCGGCGTGCTCGACACACTGCTCGATGCGGGCATGGTGCCGGTGGTCAGCCCGCTCTCCGCGGCGGACGACGGCACGCTCCTCAACATCAACGCCGACACGGTCGCGTCGGTCCTCGCCGTCGGCCTGCGCGCCGAGAAGCTGATCCTGATGACCGGCGCCACCGGCGTCCTGGAGAGGGCGGACGACCCGGGATCGCTCGTCTCCTACACCGACCTCGCCGGGCTGCGCCGCTTGCGCGAGCAGGGGGGCTTCGTGAAGGGGATGCTGCCCAAGGCGAGCGCCATCGAGTCGGCGGTGCTCGGCGGCGTGCGGCGGGTGCACATCGTCGGGGCCGACATGCCCGACAGCCTGCTCGCCGAGGTCTTCACCAACCAGGGCGTCGGGACCATGGTGGTGGAGGATGTGGGGACTCTGTCAGCAGCCGAGCAGGCCGCTGGCCATCTTGCAGGAGCGGTTCGATGATCCTGCCTGAGCGCGAGATCCTCGCCCTGCACCGGTCGATCGTCGGCATCCCTTCCATATCGGGAAGCGAGGCGGAGCTGGCCGGCTTCGTGGAGGAGCGGTTGCGGCAGAGGGGCGCCGTTCCAGTCCGGATCGGACAGAGCGTGCTCGCCCTCCATGGAGAGGGACCGCTGCTCCTCCTCGACACCCACCTCGACACCGTGCCCCCGGCACCCGGCTGGACGCGCGACCCCTGGCGGGTGGCAGTGGTGGACGGGCGTGTCCATGGCCTCGGCGCGAATGACGCCAAGGCCTCGGTGGCGGCCATGATCGCGGCCTTCCTCGCCTTCCAGGAAGTAGACTTGCCATTCACCCTCGCTCTGGCGCTGGTGGAAGGGGAGGAGACGCGGGGCACGGGCACGGAGGCGGTGCTGAAGGAACTGGCGGAGCGCGGGCTGGAGATTGAAGCCGCGGTCGTGGGCGAGCCCACCGGCCTCGACGTGGCGGTCGCGCAGAAGGGGCTGATGGTGCTGGAGCTGGCGTCCCGCGGCGATGCCTGCCACGCCGCCCATGCCGCCGCGCTCGGCGCCGCCAACGCCGCGAGGCTCCTCGCCCGCGATCTGGTCGCGCTGGAGGGGATCGACTTCGGGCCGGCTCATCCCCACCTCGGGCCGATCACGCTGGAGCCCACGCAAGTCAAGGCAGGCACGGCGCGCAACGTGGTGCCGGCCGAGGCCACGGCCATCCTCGACGTGCGCAGCACGCCTGCCCTGCACCGGAGCGAGATCGTCCGGCGCATCCAGGAGCGGGTACAGGGCGAGGTGCGGGTGCTCTCGGACCGGCTGCTGCCCGCGGAGACGCCGGCCAGCGCGGCGATCGTCGAGGCCGCCCGCCGCTCCCTGCCGGGCGTCCGCCTCTACGGGTCGTCGACGATGTCCGACATGGCCTTTCTTGGCGACGGCGCGATCAAGTGCGGGCCGGGTCGAAGCGAGCGCTCCCACACCCCGGACGAGTTCGTGCTGGAGGAGGAGGTGCTCGAAGGAGCCCGCTTCTACACCCGCCTGATCGGCGCCTACGCGGAGCTGCGGGATCCGGCCGCCAACGCGGCTTTCCTGGCTGCGGCGGGGGCGAGGTGACACGCCTCTGGGACAAGGGCGAGCCGCTCGACGAGAGGGTGCTCCGCTACACGGCCGGTGAGGACCACCTCCTCGACGCCCGCCTGGTCCCATACGACGTGCGGGCCTCGATAGCCCATGCCGAGATGCTGAACGGAGCGGGTCTCCTGTCGGCCGATGACTTCGCTGCGATCCGCGAGGGGCTCATGGCCCTTGCAGAGCAGCATGCCGCAGGGGATTGGCGGATCGAGCTGGCGGACGAGGATGTCCACACCGCGCTCGAAAGGCACCTTGGCGAGGCCGGAGCCCGCCTTCACCTGGGCCGCTCACGCAACGACCAGGTTCTGGCGGCGCTGCGCCTCTATCTGCGCGATGAGGTACTGGCGCTCACTCAGGGAGCCTTGGCCGTGGCCGCCGTCCTGGACGATCTGGCTGATAGAGAAGCCGCGACGCCGCTCCCGGGATACACCCATCAGCAGCCGGCGATGCCGAGCTCCGTTCCGCTCTGGGCCGGCGGTTTCGCCTCGGAGCTGCGGGATGACGCCGACGGTCTTGCCGCTGCCCATCGCAGGTTGGATAAGAACCCTTTGGGATCTGCTGCCGGCTACGGCGTGCCGCTGCTGCCGATCGACCGCGAAGCCACAAGGAAGAGCCTGGGTTTCGCCGAGGTTCACGAGCCGGTGACCGCGGTTCAACTCTCGCGGGGTAAGGCCGAGGCGCACGTGCTGTTCGAGGTGGTGCTACTCCTTCAGGACATGGGCCGGCTCGCCGCCGATCTCGTCCTGTTTTCGATGAAGGAGCTGGGCTTCGTGACGCTGAGCCCGGAGATGACCACGGGCTCGTCGATCATGCCGCAGAAGCGCAACCCGGATGTCTTCGAGCTGGTCCGCGGACGCACCGCCACCGGGATCGCCTGCCTGGTAGAGGTGCTGGGGATCACCGCGAAGCTCCCCTCGGGATATCACCGCGATCTCCAGCTTTTGAAGGCGCCGCTCTTCCGCGGCATCGACCTCGCCCGCGACACCCTGGCGATCCTGGCCCCGGCGCTGGACGGCGTGCGTTTCCACCGCGTTGAGCTCGCGCCCGAGCTCAACGCGGCCGAGGAGGCTTATCGGCTGGTGTTGGAAGAGGGGATTCCCTTCCGGGAGGCTTACCGGCGGGTGGGGGAGAGGTACTAAAGCCCCTCCATTTCGTCGATCCGCTCCTTGACGAGGTCGAAGCCGCCCTGCCAGAAGGCGCGGTCGCTCATGTCGATGCCGGCCTCGCGCAGGATCGCCTCGGGCCTCGCCGACCCGCCATAGGCGAGCATCCGCAGATAGCCGGGCTTGAAGGCCTCGCCCTCCTCCTGGAATCGCCGGTAGAGCGCCAGCACCAGGAGCTGCCCGAAGCTGTAGGCGTAGCAGTAGAACGGCGTCGAGTAGATGTGCGGGATCGACAGCCACTCGTAGCGGAACTCGGGGGCGATCTCCACGCTGTCCCCGAACTGCTCGACCAGCTTGGCCATGTAGAGTTCGCAGATCTCTTCGATCGAGCGGCCCTCCAAGATCGCCTTGTGCGCCTCCTGCTCGAACATCACGAAGTAGGCCTGCCGGAGCACCGTGGCATAGACGTCGTCCACGGCCGCGGCCAGCAGCTCGCGCCGGGCCAGGGGGTCCGGCTCCTCGCGCAGCAACCGGTCAGTCATCAGCATCTCGCCGAAGACCGAGGCCGTCTCGGCCAGCGGCAGCGAGGAGTGCTGCGTGAGCAGAGAGTGGTGCTCGGCAAGCATGCTGTGGATGGCGTGCCCCAGCTCGTGGGCGAGGGTCGCCACGTCACGCACCCGGCCGGTGTAATTGACCAGCACCCAGGGGGTGAATCGCGGCAGGACCGTGGAGCAGAACGCCCCGCCGCGCTTGCCCTTGCGGACCTCGCCGTCGAGGTGGTTCTCGGCGAACACCCGGTCCGCCATCTGCGCGAAGCTGGGATGGAAATCGTGAAAGGTCTCCAGCACCGAGCGCACTGCTTCCGGGTACTCGATGGTCCGGTCCGAGGTGGCGAGCGGCGCGTAGACGTCATAGCGCCTGAGCCGGTCCACACCCAGCCAGCCGGCCTTGAGCCGGAAGTAGCGCTGGAAGATCGGCGCGTTCTCGCGCGAGACGTCGAGCAGCACCTGCACCGCCTGGTCCGGGATGTCGTTGTCCACATTGCGGACCGAGATCGGGGAGGGATAGCCGCGCAGGGTCACGTGCTCGTCGTGCCAGTCGCGCACACGGTTGGTGTAGATCTGGCCGAGGATGGTCGCCTCGCCCTCGTAGACCCGGTAGAGCTCCCGGTAGGCGGCGGCGCGGACCTCCGGCTTGGGCGAGAAGGCGTAAGCCATCAGCCCGTCGCGGGTGAGCGTCTTCGTTTCCCCATCGACGTCGAGATTGAACTCCAGCCGGTTGGTCAGCATGGAGTAGATGGTGTTGACGGCGCCGATGCCGTTCTCGTCCTTGAGGTTGATGATCTGCTCGGACTTCTCGTCCAGGGTGAACGGCTTCAAGCGCCGGAGGTCGCGCAGGTAGTGAAGCTGGTCCGCATTCTCAGAGCCCTGAGGCAGCAGGCGCTCGGCCTCGTCGTCGGAGAGCGCGCGCCACCAGAGGGTGTAGAAGAGGATGCGGTTGCCCGCCGTGGTCATGGCCGTGCGCACGCGGTTGCGGAAGGCCAGGGCCTCCTGGTTGCTCGTGTCGGCGTAGAACCAGAGCGAGGCGTATCCTCCGACGATGCCCGTCTGCTCCATCAGGGCCTCGTACTGGCGCAGGATCTCCAGGAAGGTCACGGGGTCCATATCGGGGTGGAGGTCCGCCCGGCGCGCCTCGAAGGCGGAGACCGCCGCCTCGATCTCGCCGAGGCGTGCCGAGATGACTTCGTCGGTCGGCTGCGTCAGGAGCTCGGAGAGGTCCCAGCCCTTCAGTTCGTAGGTCGCAAAGCGGGGAGGCGTCATCACGGTTGTCGTCGTCATATGGCTCCTATCCCCGTCATTTTAGCCGAGAAGGCGAGAGGATCACCGTCGAGATCCCCTCGGTCCGCGCCAGCTCGTTGAGGGCTGGCAGATCCTTCGCGAAGATCTCGGAAAGCCTGGCCAGCTCCGCGTCGATGGCGCGGGTCAGCTCCTCCTTGACCTGGACCGCCTGATCCGTGGGCCGGGCGTCGCCGAAGCCGCCCACCGAATTGGCCAGCGCGTTGAGCTTGTCGTTGAGCCGGACCGGGAAGTTGAGAGGGTCCTGCGGGCTGCGGTTCTTGGTCTGGTAGAGCGCCTCTTCGGCCTTGGTCATCTTCTCGCCGAGTGCCTTGGCCGCGTCCAGCACCTTGGCGTGTTTCTCCTCAGCCTCTTGGTCCTCGATGCGCTGCTTCAGGTCGTCGAGCTGCGCCCGCACGTCCCGCACTTGGCGGATGGCGTCGTGGGTCTCGTCGATCTTGGCGCGGACGTCCATCAGGAAGCGGTGCTGGGCCTCCAGGTCCTCCTGCGTGGCCGAGGTGCGCGGGTCCTTGGCCACCTGGAGCGGTGCGGTGCGGGTGACGTCTCCCACGGTCAGCCGGACCTGATAGCTGCCGGGCAGGATCATGGGAACGAACGGATCGCCGGACCACAGGATCAGGCCGGGGAAGACCTTGCCCGCGCCGTAGCGCAGGTCCCAGGCGAAGCGGTTGAGGCCGGCTTCCATGGGCGCCTTCTGCTCCTCCTCATCCTTCTTAGGCTTCTTCTTTTCCGTCTCCTTGCCGGGGACCGTCTCCGTCTCTTCCGTCGTCTGTTCCTCTTCCTCTCCCTCGGTGCGCGCCTCGGCCTTCTCCGCGGGCTTCGTCCCGGCCGGCATACCGGAGAAGCTGCGGATCACCTTGCCGTCGCCGTCGAGGAACTCGAGCTTCGCCTCCTTGGCCACGCTCTCGGACGGCGCCTTGTCGAGGAAGTAGTAGACGACCGCGCCGGCGGGCGGGTTGGTGCCCTGGTTGCGCGCCGCGGCGTTCTGGGCCTGGAAGCCGCCGGCCATGACGCGGAGGACCGGCGCGGGCTCGAAGAGGTGCGGGGACTTCGGGGCCAGGTCGCCCGGGAGCTGCCGCAGGTTGGCCAGGCCGTTCAGGATCCAGAAGCCGCGCCCCTGGGTGGCGGCGATCAGCTCGTCGTTTTTGATGGCGAGGTCGGTGATCGGCACGATCGGCAGGTTGAGCTGCAGCGGCTGCCAGCGCCCGCCGTCGTCGAAGGAGACGTAGACGCCGTGCTCGGTGCCGGCGTAGAGCAGGCCGCGGCGCACCGGATCGGCCCGCACCACGCGCGTGAAGTGCATCGGGTCGATGCCCTGGTCGATTCGTGTCCAGGTGGCGCCGTAGTCCGTGGTTCGATAGAGGTAGGGGCGGAAGTCGTCCGACTTGTACTTCGTGCCGGCGACGTACAGGCCCCCCTTCTCGAACGGGTGCGCGTCGACGCTGTTGATCATCATCCACTCGGGCATGCCCTTGGGGGTGACGTTCTTCCAGGCCTTGCCCGCGTCGCGGGAGACGTGCACCAGGCCGTCGTCAGAACCGGTCCAGAGGACCCCTTTCTCGAGCGGCGACTCGGCCACGGTGAAGATCGTGCCGTAGTACTCGACCGAGGTGTTGTCCTTGGTGATCGGGCCGCCGGACGGTCCCTGCTTCGACTTGTCGTTGCGGGTCAGGTCGGGCGAGATCGCCTCCCAGGTGCGGCCCTCGTTCGTCGACCGGAAGAGGACGTTGGCCGCCGCGTAGAGCATGTCCGGGTCGTGCGGCGAGAAGAGGATCGGATAGTTCCACTGAAAGCGGTACTTGAGGTCCGCCGCGCCCCCGCCCATGGGATCGTCGGGCCAGACGTTGACGTCGCTCGCCTCGCCGGTATCGTGGTTGAGCCGCACGAGGAGCCCGCCGTAGGAGCCTCCGTAGATGACGTCCGGGTTCTGCGGATCGGCCACGACGTAGCCGCTCTCGCCGCCGGCCGTCTCGTCCCAGTCGCGCTCGCCGATGGCGCCGTCGAAGGCGGAGCGGCTGCGGATACGCATCGCGCTGTTGTCCTGCTGGCCGCCGAGCAGGCGGTAGGGGAAGTCGTTGTCGGTCGAGACGCGGTAGAACTGCGCCGTGGGCTGGTTGTCCTGGCCGGTCCAGGTCCGGCCGCCGTCCATGGAGACGTTGGCGCCGCCGTCGTTCGACTCGATCATGCGCAGCGGGTCGGCGGGATCGATCCACAGGTCGTGGTTGTCGCCGTGGGGGGTGCGGATCGCGGTGAACGTCTTGCCGCCGTCCTTGGAGCGGTGGAACTGGACGTTGACCACGTACACCGCCTCCTCGTCCTTGGGGTCGGCGTAGATGCGGGTGTAGTACCAGGCGCGCTGGCGCAGGGCCCGCTCGTCGTTGCTCTTCGTCCAGGTCCGGCCGCCGTCGCGGGAGCGGAAGACGCCGCCCTCCTCGGCCTCGACGATGGCGTAGACGTTCTCGGGGTTGGTGGGCGAGACCGTGACTCCGATGATGCCCAGCGGTCCTTTGGGCATGCCGGGGTTCTTCGTCAGCTCGAGCCAGGTGTCGCCGCCGTCCGTGCTCTTCCAGAGCGCGGAGCCGGGGCCGCCGCTCTCCAGGCTGTAGGGGGTGCGGCGCACCCGCCAGGTGCTGGCGTAGAGGATCCGCGGGTTGGTGGGGTCCAGGATCAGGTCGATCGCGCCGGCGTTCTCGTTGACGAAGAGGATGCGCTCCCAGGTCTTGCCGCCGTTGCGGGTGCGGTAGACGCCGCGCTCCGGGTTCGGGCCGAAGAGGTGCCCGAGCACCGCGGCATAGACGATGTCGGGGTCCCTGGGGTGAATGCGCACCCGCGGGATGTGCCGCGACTCCGGCAGGCCGGCATGGGTCCAGGTCTTGCCGGCATCGGTGGACTTCCACATGCCGTCGCCATGGGAAACGTTGCCGCGGACCGTGCTCTCGCCCGTGCCCACGTAGACGACGTTCGGGTCGAGCTCGGACACGTCCACGGTGCCGATGGAGCCGCCGAAGAAGCCGTCGGACACGGGCTTCCAGTTGCGGCCGCCGTTCGTGGTCTTCCAGACGCCGCCGCCGGTGGAGCCGAAGTAGTAGGTGTCACGCTCCCCAGGCAGTCCGGTGACCGCGGCCGAGCGGCCGCCGCGGTAGGGGCCGACCTCGCGCCACTCCAGGGGCTTCCAGAGGTCGGGATCGAGGCTCCTGGCCTTCTTCTCGGCAGCGTGGCCGGTCACCGGGATGAGAAGGCAGAGAGCGAACAGAAGGGTACGGCGCATGTCTCTCATCGTGCTCCTGAAGGGAAGAGCCCGGCGCGCCGGGCTCGAAGACTAAGGGTAGTCGTCTAGCTGGTCGAACTGAATTCCGTGCGGCAGATACAGATTGAACACCGGCTGCTCGATGATCTCGGCGAAGCCGAGCAGAAGGGGGCCGTACTCCTCGATGCCGGAGCGGCCGGCCTCGATCTCGTCGAACTCCTCCCGGGTGATCCCGAGCTGCTGTGCGAACTGGTCGGCGGTGATCTGCTTGCGCTCGCGGTGCTTGCGGATCAGCTCGCCCGCCTGGCCGGGCTTGCAGTCCTTGGACTTGCCGCTCTCGGCCAGCAGGCGGGAGGTGGGCGTCTCGAGCTTGACGGCGCTCTGGAAGAGAAGGGGCCCCCACTTCTCGACAGGCGAGCCCCCGGCCTCGATCTCCGCGTATCTGTCTTCCGGAATCCCCAGGCGGGACGCTGTATCCGCCGGGGAGAGCTTCTTCCTCTCCCGCTCTTTCTTCAACACTTGTCCGAGTTTCATGTGTCCCCTCCTTCCAGGGCGGAGGGATGCTAGCACAAGGGTTTGCTAGCGTTTGCGCTCGGTGGACAGGGACTTGAGGGCGTCGATCGGCCGGCGGTCCGGGCTCATGAGCTTGATCGCCCGGCGGAGGTGGTCCTCGGCCTCGGCGTAGTTGCCCACCTGGCGCTCGATCTCGCCGGCGTAATAGGCGGCGAGGCCACAGTTGGGATCGCGCCGCAGGGTCTCCTGCAGCTCCTTGATGGCTGTGGGCGCGGCGGTGCTGGAGAGGAGGAAGCGGCACCAGGCGAGCTCGGAGGCGTAGAGGCTGTTCTGGGGATCGCAGTCCGCGGCGAACTCCAGGAGCATGAGGGCCTCCTTGTGCTTGCCCGCCTCCGAGGCCGCCTTGCCCTTCTTGAACTGCGCCTCCGAGTCGAGGAGGTCGGTCTTGATCTGGTGCATCGACGGCGACTTGCGCGCCCTCTCCTCGCGCAGGGTCTTGCGCCGGAAGAGGAGGGTGTTGCGTTTCTCGGCGTCCGTCAGCTCGCCGTAGGCCTGGGCGCCGGCCAGGAAGAGGTCCTGGGCCTTCTCCTCGACGCCGGACAGCTCCGGGATCTGGAAGCTCCACGGGGCGAAACGCCGGGCAAACTCCAGGAACTTCTCGTGGACGACCGCCAGTGTCGCCTCCTCGGGCACGCCGAGCAGCTCGAAGGCGTCCTGCCGGCGGTAGACCAGGTAGGCCTGCATGACGTCGTTGCGCCGGCGCTCGGTCTCCCCTTGGTCGACGGCAGGTATTGGCAGTATTGGCGGAATGACCGGGATCGGTACGGGCTGCGTCGCCGCGGCCGACTGGGGCGGGGGAGTCTTGAGGATCGGCCCCCGGAAGCTGCCGGTGGAGCTCAAGGAGCTCTTCGGCAGGCGGCTCTCAGGCACGATCAAACCGAGGACCATGAGGGCGTAGAGGAGCCGGCTGATCTCGTCGACCGAGAGGCCGGTCGCTTCCGCCATCTCGCCCATGCGCCGGCCGGGCCGGGCCGCGTCGACGAGCTGCGCCTGGCGCTGCGACAGGCGGATCTCTTCGAGCGGGATGGGCGGCGTGGGGTGGAGGCAGAGCCGCTGGCCGACGAGCGGGCCCACTGCCATGTCCACCTCCTCCTGCGGTGCGAGCTTGGTGACGCCGGTCAGGATGAGCTGGGGGACCTTGATCTTGAGCGACGACTCGCCAGTGGGCAGGTCGCCGTCGGTCTGGAAGTCCCCTTCGCGCCAGGTGAACAGGTCCAACAACTTCTTGGCCAGGTTGGCCTGCAGGATCCTGAACAGATCGTCGGGAGTGACGAGGCCGCGCTCCAGCAGCTCCTCACCCAGGGGGACACCCCGCGACGCGGCCCGGCCGAGGGAGGCCGTGAAGTCCTCGTCGCTGAGCTTGCCCTCGATCACCATGTAGCGGCCGAGGGTCTCGTGAGCCAGGTTGGACCGGCAGTCGATCGGCACGCCGTTGTCGAAGGCGACTCTCTTCCAGACCTGGCGCCGCCGGATTTCGAGCACGCCGGTTCGGCGATGGACGGCCTGCGCCAGAAGGAGGGGCGCGATGGGCACCTCCTGGAGAGTGCCGGCCTCCATCTGCGAGATGGCGTCGAGCTGCTCGGGTGTAGGGATCACCTGCGGGAAAGGCTAGCACACTAGAATGCCGGCCATGGCAACCCACTTCCTCTTCGACGGCCCCGAGCCAGGGGCACAGGGCATCACCGTGGTCCTCGCTCATGGCGCCGGCGCGCCCATGGATTCCCCGTTCATGAACGTCATGGCCCGCGGTCTCGCCGCCGAGGGGCTGCGTGTCGCCCGCTTCGAGTTCCCCTACATGCGGGCGCGGCGGGAGGAGGGGCGGAACCGGCCGCCGGACCGCGAGCCCGTGCTCCGGGAGGCTTGGCTTTCGGCGATCTCGGAGCTGGGAGGAGGCGAGCACATCATCATCGGCGGCAAGTCCATGGGCGGCCGGTTCGCCAGCATGGTCGCGGACGAGGCCGGGGTCCGCGGTCTCGCCTGCCTGGGCTACCCGTTCCACCCGCCGGGCCAGCCGGCTAAATTGCGGGTTCAGCACCTGGAGCACCTGAAGACGCCCGCGGTGTTCGTCCAGGGCACGCGCGACCCGTTCGGCACCCGCGAGGATGTCGCCGGGTACGCGCTCTCGCCCTCCATCCGCTTCGTCTGGCTGGAGGACGGCGACCACTCCTTCAAGCCCCGGGTATCGTCTGGGAAGACGGAGCGGGGGCACCTGGAGGAGGCGGTGCGGGCAGTGGCGGAGCTCGCTCGCGGATGACGGGAGAGCTGGCGGCCCTCGGGGCCGCCGCCGCCTGGGCGGCCACGGCGCTCGCCATCGAGGGCGGAGCGCGGCGCATCGGCTCGCTGACCATCAACCTGGTCCGTCTGGTCTTCGGGTTTGCCTTCCTGTCTCTGGCCGGGCTCGTGGTTCGCGGTATCCCTCTGCCCGTGGATGCCACGGCGCACAACTGGGCGTGGCTTACAGTCTCCGGGCTGGTGGGCTTCACCTTCGGCGACCTCTGCCTCTACCGCGCTTACGTGGTCCTGGGGCCGCGGCTGTCGAGCCTGATGATGGCGCTGGTGCCGCCGATCACCGCCCTGATCGGCTGGGCGGCCCTGGGCGAGACGCTGACCCGCCGCGACCTGCTCGGCATGACTCTCACGATCGTGGGCATCGGCTGGGCCATACTCGAACGCGGCCGGCGTACTGAGACTGGCCCGCTCTCCATCTCCTTCGCGGGCGTGGCCCTCGGCTTCGGCGGTGCGCTCGGCCAGGCGGTGGGCCTGATCCTCAGCAAGATCGGAATGGCGGGGTACAACGTCTTCGCCGCGAACCAGGTGCGGGTCCTCGCCGGGGCCGTGGGCTACGCGCTCCTGTTCTTCGCGCTGAAGTGGTGGCCCAACGTGCGGACCGGCATTCGTGACGGCAAAGCCCTGGGCTTCTCCGCGCTCGGCGCCTTCTTCGGCCCTTTCCTGGGCGTCTCCCTGTCGCTGATCGCCGTCCGCGAGACGGTGGCGGGGGTCGCGGCCAGCATCATGGCGCTCACGCCGGTCCTCATCATTCCGCTGGTGATCGTCCTCAAGAAGGAGAGGGTAGGTCCCGGCGGGTTTGTCGGCGCCCTGATCGCGGTCACCGGGGTGGCGCTGCTGTTCCTCTGACGCGCCGAACGTTGACACTCGTCGATCGAAGGGCCTAGGATCTCTATGTAGGAATAACTCATCAACTTTGCAGTTGGAGGAGATTCACAACATGAGGTCCAAGCCTGTCCAGTGGCTCATGGCCGCCGCTCTGCTATCCACGATCGCGGTTCCGGGGTGGGCGCAACCTGAGCTGGTGGGAGGGGAGTTCAAGGTCAACCAGAACGACTCGCGCCAGCTCAGTCCCCAGGCCGCATCCAGCCCGTCGGGCAACTCCCTGATCGTCTGGCAGAACGACCTTCACGGCATCCAGGGGCGCGCGTTCGACCGCAACGGCAATCCCACGACTCCGGAGCTGATCCTCGCCAACAACAACCTGCCGAACCTCCCGGCGAGCGGCGTGTTCAACATCCACAAAGAGCCGGCGGTGGCCTACCTCCCGGGCGGCGAGTTCCTCGTCCTCTGGACCCAGGAGAAGGCCTACATGGTCATCGACTACTTCTACCTGCGCCGCGAGATCCGCGAGCAGGAGGTGTACGGCCAGCGCTTCTCCGCACAGGGCGCGCCGCTCGGCCAGCGCTTCCGCGTCAATGCCACGACCACCCACTTCCAGCGCCGCCCCCAGGTCGCGGTGAGGCCCGGCGGAGTCGTGGTGGTCTGGGAACAGGCCCTTAAGACGCTCGAGAGGGACTCGGCCGCCATCTACGGCCGGCTCCTGACCCGCCGCGGCGCTCCCATCGGCGGCGAGTTCCGGATCGACGCCGGCCAGTCCCCCGAGATCTGGAACGTCGCGGTGGCGGCCAACGGCGCCGGCGACTTCCTGGTGGCCTGGGAGGGCGGTAACGTCGACAGCCCGGACATCCTGGCTCGCCAGTACGAGCGCGACGGCACTCCCCTCGGCGCGGGCTTCGTGGCCAACCCCTCGACCCTGGGCCGCCAGCGGCGTCCGGCTGTGCTGGCCACCCGCGGCGGCGACTTCCTGGTCGCCTGGCAGAGCTACGTGAAAGACACCCCGGTCCATGGCATCCAGGGCCAGTTCTACAGCGCCGCCGGCGCCCGGATCGGCTCCGAGCTCCAGATCAGCAAGGGGATCGGCGAAGTCCAGATCGCGCCCGCCCTGGCGCTCCTGCCCTCGGGCAACGTCGTCGTGGCCTGGATGGATTGGATCGGCGCCGTGCCGATCGGCGCCTTTGCCGTGGTCATCGACGACATCGGTGTCCCGCTGGGGGACGAGGTCCGGATGAGCGAGGAGCGCCTCTATCCTCAGTACCAGATCTCCGTGTCCGCGAACGCGCAAGGCGACATCCTGGCCACCTGGGAGTCGCGGATCAATCGCGAGCGAGCCATCGCAGCACGCCTCCTGCACGCCAACTGATCCCGGAGCTGACTCGCAGGTCTCAGACGCCCCGCCTCCCGGCGGGGCGTTTTGCTTTTCGGGCATTCTCTTTGCTTCTTCCGCAAGGCATGGATGCCCAACCAAGGTACCCGTCTGCCCAATCGCCCCCCGCCATTTCGAAGCCCGATGCTCATCGGGCGCGGCGTGAGCCGGGATGGAGGAGCGTGGACATCCTGCGCGCGGCCGCCCTGGTGATGGGGCTCTATCTCGTTTTGCGGCTGCTCTGGGTGGTCTATCCGCTCCTCCTGGTGGCGTTCCTCGGCGTCCTCTTCGGGTTGGCCGTGGCCCGGGGTGCGGATTACCTGGAGCGCGTCCGCATCCCGCGCGGGATCGGCTCGACGCTGATCGTGCTCGGAGTCCTGGGCCTGCTCGCCGGGATCGGCACCTGGATCGCGCCGACGCTGCGGGAGCAGACAGGGGAGCTGCGCTCGACCCTGCCGCAGGCGATCAATCGGGCCGAGGACTGGCTGAACCGGCGGGCAGGCGGCCTCTTGGGCCAACTGATGCCCGAGCAGCAGCCGGCCGCCCAGCCCGCCCCGACCCCCGAGGCCCCCGAGAGAGCTGCGAAGCCCGACGCCCAGAACCAGCACGACGATCCCCTGGCTGGGCCTCTGTCCGGGCTGCCCGGGAGCCTCTCGGGCCAGCTCGACGCGGTCGGGCGCTACCTGTTCTCGTTCCTCTCCTCGACGGTCGCGGTGCTGAGCGGACTGCTCCTGATCATCTTCATGTCCATCTACATCGGCTCGGCGCCGAAGCTTTACCACCGCGGTCTGCTGCACCTCTTCCCGCACCGGGTGCGTCCGCGGGCGGAGGAGGTGCTCACGGCGGTCGGGATCACGCTGCGCAAGTGGCTGATGACGCAGCTCGTGGCCATGGTGGTGATCGGCGTGGTGACGACGGTCGCCCTGAAGCTGCTCGGGGTGAAGGCGGCGCTGCCGCTCGGGATCATCGCCGGCCTCCTGGAGTTCATCCCGATGGTGGGCCCGCTCCTCAGCGCGATCCCGGCGGTGGCAATGGGCTTCGTGGACTCGCCGCAGAAGGCGTTCTTCGTGGTGCTGGCCTACGTGGGGATCCAGTTCTTCGAGAACCACCTCCTGATCCCGATCCTGATGAGGGAGGGGGTAGACCTGCCGCCGGTCATGACCCTGATCGGCCTGGCCATCATGAGCGTGGTCTTCGGGTTCCTCGGCATGCTGGTCGCAGTCCCCCTGCTCGCCGCGATCATGGTCGCGGTCAAGCTCCTGTATGTGGAGGATGTGGTGGGGGATGACGTAGAGACTGTCCTGGATGCGCCGTAGGCGTTACTAAATCCTCTCCCCGAGTTGCTCGGGGCTGTCCCCGAGCCACTGAATCCTCTCCCCGAGTTGCTCGGGGCTGTCCCCGAGCCACTGAATCCTCTCCCCGAGTTGCTCG
>JAXDKG010000007.1:0-11645 GCA_034667225.1 Acidobacteriota bacterium | reverse complement strand
TATCTCCGTGGCTCTGACCAACGCCGGCGAGGTGTTCGTCAAGAACTCCCACATCACCAAGTGCGGCGTCGGCGTCTTCGCCAGCACCACCGTCGGCCTGGCTCGTGTCTCGCTCGAGAATACGAGTGTCGTGGGTAATACCACCAACGGGATCGAGGGGAGCACCAACAGCCGGATCAACGTGAGCAACTCGGTGATCTCCGGCAATGGCACGAACGGGGTCCTCGCCAATTCCGGGACCACCCGCATCGCCCTGACCACCTGCCAGGTGTCGTTCAACGTTACCGGTATCAATGCCTCCGTCGCTGGCTCGATCACCCGGCTCTCCGACAACGACATCTTCAACAACGACACGGGCGTCGACATCGTCGCCGGCACTGTCGAGACGGCCGGAAACAACCGCGTCGCCGGCAATACCTTGTCGGACCCGCTGCCCCCGGCGTCGATCCCGGTCCAGTAGCTTCAGAAGGCGAGCATCGCCTCGATCACCCGCGCCTGCTCTGCCTCGGTCAGACCCGGGAAGCAGGGCAGGCGCAGGAGGCGATCGCTGACACTCTCCGTCACGGGACAATCACCGGGCCGTCCACCGAACTTCCGGCCCATCTCCGAGAGATGGAGCGGGAGGTAGTGGAAGACGGCCTGGACGCCTTTCCCCTTGAGGTGGGCGATCAGGGCCTGGCGCTCTTCGAGCGACGTCAACAGGAGATGGAAGAGGTGCCAGGGCTGCCGGCAGTGGGCCGGCACGGTTGGGAGGAGAACGCCGCGGGCCGCGGCCCAGCCGGCCAGCTCCTCTTCGTAACGCTCCCAGATCCGGCAACGCTGCGCCTGGATCGCCTCCCGGGCTTCGAGCTGCGCCAGCAGGAAGGCCGCGAGGAGGTCCGAGGGGACGTAGCTCGATCCCACGTCGACCCAGGTGTAGCGATCGATCTCGCCGCGGAAGAAGCGGCTCCGGTCGGTGCCTTTCTCGCGCAGGATCTCGGCCCGCGCGGCGAGGCCGGGATCGTTGATCACCAGGGCCCCCGCTTCACCACAAAAGACATTTTTGGTCTCATGGAAGCTGAGCGTGCTCATGCTCCCGAAGGTCCCCAGAGGACGGCCTCGCCAAGAGGCGAAGAGGCCGTGGGCATTGTCCTCGACCACCGGGATGCCCGTCTCCAGAATTCGATCCATCTCGCAGCCCACCCCGGCATAGTGGACCGGGAGGATCGCCCGCGTCCGGGGCGTGATCAGAGAGGAGAGCCGCTCTTCGTCCAAATTGAGCGTGTCGGGGCGGATGTCGGCGAAGACCGGCTGCGCGCCGCGCAGGACGAAAGCGTTGGCCGTGGAGACGAACGTGAACGACGGGACGATGAACTCGTCTCCGGGCTGGATGTCGAGCAGCAGCGCCGCCATCTCCAGGGCATGCGTGCACGAGGTCGTCAGCAGCACGCGCGCCCCTCCCAGGATTCCGGAGAGGAGATCCTGGCATTCGCGGGTGTAGAAGCCGTCTCCCGAGATATGCCCCCGGGCGACGGCATCGCGCACGTAGTCGAGCTCGCGGCCGGCGAGCTCCGGCCGGTTGAAGGGGATCGGAGGCAGGGTCATGGGGTCACCCACGCCTCGCAGCGGAGATAGGTGATCGCGAAACCGCGCGACGGCCCCGGGATCTCCTCGCGTTTCAGCCGGCGGCTGGAGAGCCCGATCGCCCGCAGCGCCGCGGCGGCCTTCTCGAACGCCGACGGATCGGCGGAGAGCACAGCGATCTGCATGCCGGGCACCAGATGGACGCCGTCGCACATCCGGGGGGTCTGAAGGTCGGGAAAGTTGAAGTTGACCATGCGCGGGCAGAGCAGGAACGCCGAGGCCAGGGCATCGTAGACGAGCCCGTCTTCCGCCCCGTCGTCGTACCAGAGGCGCAGCGCCCGGGAGGAATCGAAGGCGTCGATGGCGCGCACCGCGTGATCCATCTGGGAGTAGAGGCCATGGCCATCCCATTCGTGCCGCTCGAACTGCCAGAAGATGCTCCCTGCCTGCCGGACCAGCAATTGAGAAACCGCCAGGCACAGGAAGACCACAATCACCGCGCGTGCTCCGCCCGTCCGCCACCTGGCCGCCAGGATGGCCCCCGATACGGCCCCGAGCGCGGCAAGCAGGGCGAAGAGCGCCGGAGCGGAGGCGAGGACTGCGATCTTCGGCGCGAGCAGCGGGAAGATCTGGATGAGTGCCAGGCCTGCGGCCAGGGCGCCGAACCGCCGGAGCGGAAGCCCCTCCACCAGTGGCGCGAGCTGGCCCGCGAAAGCCAGGAACGCCGCGGGCAGCAGGAGGCTCGAATAGTAGAAGTTCTGCAGCACCCCCGTGTCGCCGAAGATCTGGAAGTAAAGCATCATGCTGGCGAGAAGGACGAGTTGGAGCTGGGACCAGAGCAGGATGCGGTCCTTCCGCCCGAGTAGGAAGATGGTGCCGAGCAGGGTGGCTGCCGGAAAGACGAGCCAGACCGCGACTCGAAGCCAGGTGTACGAGGGGTTGCGGAACGGGTTCGCGGTCCCGACGCTCCCGGAAAGGAACTGCAGCGAGGAGCTCAGGTAGAAAGAGCTGCCGCCCGCGGCCCGAAAGGCGATCTCGAAAAGGGCGAGCAGCCCCGCGGCGCCGGCCACGGCCCATAGAGTGGCAGCGAGAAGTGGGATACGCCGGCGGTTGAGGAGGAGGAAATGCCCCGCCAGCAGCGGCATGTAGACCGCGGCGTAGAAGACGTTGGTCGATACGATGGCCGTGACCATCGCCCCCGCCGCCAGGAGAAGGGGGCGCCACGACGGCGATATCGGTGATGCCATGGCCCGGGTCAGGAACATCAGGGCCATCAGGAAGTAGGCGATGCCAAAGCCATCGACATAGTTCCAGCCGGCGGCCTGCAGGAAGTAGGGGTGACAGCCGAGCGCCAGCCCCGCCAGCAGCGCCACTCGGGACCCGAAGAGGTCCCTGACGACGAGGTAGAAGGACAGGACGGCGCTCCAGTACACCGCCAGATGGAGCAGGACGTTGGCTGCCACGCCAGGCAGAAGATGCTGAAGGACGAAGCCCGGCAGGATCACGGCGAGCCGGGACGCGTAGTACAGATCGGGGAAGCTCCGGAGATAGGCGATGCCGTTCTCGAAGTAGCCGTAGTAGATCCAGGCGTCGCGGTGAGGGCCGCTGAAGATCCAGTCCGAATCGAGGGCGAGGAGGACGAGAGGCAGCAGCGCCAGGGCCGCGAGATTCCGGTCCGGGCGGGCCCGCCCGGCATCATGCAAGGCTTGAGCATCCATCGGAAATCCCGCGCACCATATCACTCGGTCCGCGAGGCGGCCAGGGTCATCCAGCCGGCAGCCGCCGCGGCCCAGAGGAAACCCCGGTTGACGAGGGAAGCTGCGACCGCCTCCGGATAGGGGACGCCCATGAGGACGAGCCCGGCCGCGAGCACCCCCTCCTGCATCCCGAGACCGCCCAGCGTCACCGGAAGCACGCCGGCGAGAGTCGACGCCGCCGCCACCGGCGCCAGATCCGGGAGAAACACGCCCGGCGCGAAGGTGCGCGCCAGGAGATAGAGGTAGACAATCCGGGTCGCCGAATTCAGCAGGCTGACCAGGAAGAGCCCGGCCAGCCGGGAGGGACGGATCTCGCGCAGGCCCTGTCCGGCCTCCGCCACGAGCTCCCGGCCCCTGCGGCTTGCGAGGGCGATCCCGAGGAGGGCCACGAGCAGCAGAGCCGCCGCGGCGATCACGCCGCGCCCGGGCCGGCCCCAGTGGACCTGCTCCCACGCGTCGAAGATCCGCGCGGGATACACGGCGAAATAGACCAGCGCGAGCGCGAAGGTCGCGCCCATCCCCGTCAGCCGGAGCAGGACCGTGAGCGCGATCGGCCGGGCCAGCCCCGGCACCCGGCGCTGCGCGAAGTACACCTTGTAGGCCTCTCCCCCCAGGGTGCCCGGAGTGAAGCTGCCGAAGAAGGCGCTCGTCAGGGTGACGCGCAAGGCAGTCCACCCGCCCAGGCCGTAGGGCTCGAAGACCTGCGCGATCCGCAGCGCCTCCAGGAGGAGCAGGGCTGCGAACGGCAGCGCGGCCGCGGCGGCGAAGGCCGGATCGCCGCGCTTCAGGGTGGCGAGCAGACGACTGGGATCCGCCAGGAAGAGCAGCAGTCCCAGGAGGGCCACGCCTGCCAATAAGGGCAGGGAACGATAGAGTGAGGATCTTGGCAAGACCCGGGGAGAATACCCCGCTTGCCAGACGGACGGCCAGAAGCTAAACTCTCCCGGCTCCTGGAATAGGGGCGACGCCCGGAAAAGTTTACAGGGGGGGCACCGCCGGCATAGCTCAGGGGTAGAGCTACTGTCTTGTAAACAGTAGGTCCCCGGTTCGATTCCGGGTGCCGGCTCCAAGACCCGGCGCGAAAGAAGCAAGCAGGAAGAGAGTTCTTTGGAGGCGTACCCGAGTGGCCAAAGGGGGCAGACTGTAAATCTGCTGGGCTTCGCCCTACGGTGGTTCGAATCCATCCGCCTCCACCATATCTGCTCCCAGCGGGAGTAACTCAGGGGTAGAGTCACAGCCTTCCAAGCTGTTGGTCGCGGGTTCGAATCCCGTCTCCCGCTCCATTCTCTCTTGTCCCAACCGCCCCCATCGTCCCCCTCGCGCGTCCTCTGGCTCGCCACTGCCAGTATCGCCTGGGTCCTGCCGCTCTGGCTCATCCGTTACCTGCCGATGGTCGACTATCCGCAGCAGCTCGCGGTGGCCTCGATCCTGCGCTACTACAACGATCCGTCGCGGATGCTCCAGCAGGCCTACGAGCCCGCGCTGCTCCGGCCGCAGGGGCTGTTCGAGATGATCGTCGCCGGCCTGGCCTGGCTGATGCCCATCGAGCATGCGGGCAAGGTGGTGCTCGCCCTCTCGCTGGCCCTCGTGGTGCCGGCCGCCGTCGCCCTCTGCCGCCGCACCGGACGGCCGGACTGGTATGCGCTCTTCGCCCTAGCCGTGACCTACAACCATGCGTTCTACTGGGGCTTCGCCGACAACCTCCTGGCCTACCCTCTGGTGCTGGCCGGGGGAGCGCTGGCGGACAAGCTGTTCGACCGCCCCCGGTTCGGATGGCGCGAGTGGCTCCCCCTGGCCGGCTGCGGGCTGCTCTTCTACACGGTCCACCTGCAGTTCCTGCTCGTCTTCGCCGGCCTGGCCGGCTGGCTCGCGCTGGCCAGGAGGCCGGACCGGAAGCGCCTGGGCGTCTGGCTCTCGACGCTCGTGCCGGGTCTGGCGCTGGGAATGGGAGTCCTCGCCTGGGTACATCTCCACGCCGCGGAGGTGATGACGGGCTACCAGGACCGCCTGCAATCGAGGGAGCCGTACTACGGGTCCTTGATGCAGAAGGTCATGAACATGCCGGACGCATGGTTTGGCGGGTACTCAAACTACGGGCAGTACTTTCTGCTCTCCGTGCTGTTGCTGGCGGTCCTCTCCCTGCTCGTGCCCTTTCCTCGAGCGATCCGACCGGCTGCGAAAGATTACCTCTACCGGTCGCGCTTCCTGGTTCCGGCGCTGGGGCTGACCGCGCTCTACTTCATCCTCCCGGAGTTCGCCAGCGGCTACTTGATCTCGGAGCGGATCCTCCCTCTGGCGTTCATGTTAGTGGTGCCGGCGCTTCCGGTCCCTCCATCCCCCGTGCGCCGGCGTGTGGCGGCGCTGCTGCTGGGCGGGCTCCTGGTCCTGGCGGCCGGCCAGATCTCCACGAGCTTTCTGAGATTCGGCGCCGAGACAGCCGGCCTGGAGGAGATCCTGGATTCCCTGGAGCCGGGCCAGCCCCTAGCCGGGTTGATCTTCTTCAACCGCACGTCCGAATACCTGCCTCCGATGCTGGTCCATTTCCCCGCCTACTATCAGGTGGAGAAAGGGGGGAGAATCCACTTCTCCTTCGTCCAGTTCTTCAACTCCCCGGTCCGCTACCGCCCGGGGCAGAACTGGGAGGACGGGCTGCTCGCCGAGTGGCAGGAGTGGGACGCGCGCAAGTTTTCCTACCCGCGGCACGGCAAGCACTTCCGGTACTTCCTCCTGCGCGGCACCAGGCAGAACTTGAGCGCCGCCTTCGGTCCCTACCTGGCGGATCTCCGCGTGCGCTCGGCCGGGCTCTGGTTCCTGATCGAGCGGCGCCCGTAGAGTCAGCGGATTCGCCGGGCGGTCCGGGGCGGCGGGGGAGGAGGGATCTGTGAGGAATCGGCTGAGTGCTCGCCTCCGAGCCAGTTGACGACCGCCTCGTCCTTGCCCGTCAGATCGAGCTCGACGGTGTGCTCCACGATCTCCTTGCGGGCTCCTTCCCTGTAGCGGATCGCCGTGCGGAAGTGAAAGGTCAGGGCCGTGCCCTCGACGCTCAGGTCGTAGGCGGGGATGTCGACGCCGGTCTTCTCATTGTTCTGGTACAGGGTGACGATGGCCTCGGGCGTGCCGTTACTCATCCGCACCTCGAGATCGCTCCCAGAGCTGCGCCACACTCCCAGGAAGGGGCTCCACTGGCCCGACGGAGCATCGACAGCCAGGCAAGAAGCCGCCAGACTCGTCCCGGCCAGGACGAGGAGGGCGAGGGAGAGGGAGGCGAGCGCCAGGCGCCTGCCCAGGCGGGAACGCGGATCGGTCAGCCTTTTCATACGCTCCTCCAGAGTGTCGGCATCGTGAACGCCCAGAGTGAGGGCCGGCCTCGGGAGCCCGGCGATCGAGGCGGCCATGGAGAGCAACGAACGGGCATAGGCGCGGGCGCCGATCAGCCTTTCCACGGTAGCCTCGTCGCAGGCCATCTCCCGGGTTTCGGCGAGCCGTCGCCGCAGCCGGCGGACGGCGGGATGGAAGGCGATGGGGATGAGCAGGGCCTCGCCCGCGAGGTGGAGGGCATAGTCCCGCCGCCGGACGTGCGCCATCTCATGCCCGAGGGCCGAGGTCAGCTCGTCCGGAGTGGACTCCGCCAAAAAGGCCGGAGGGAGCAGCACGACGGCCCCGACCGTGACGGGTCCCGGGACGCTGTCGGAGACGCGCAGATCGATCTCTTCCAACCCGAACGCCTCGCGGCAGCGCAGGGCGATGGCGGCAGCTCCCTCGGAGAGCTCGGCGGACGAGGCCGTCCGGGCGAGAATCCGGGCCTTCCACCAGGAGCGTCCCAACCGGAAGGCGCCGGCAGCCACGAACAGGCCATAGAGGAGAGCGACCGCGCTCGGAAGGGCTGGAGGCAGCTCCGGCGCCTGGAAAGCGGGAGCAGGCTGTGGATCGACAGCCGTGGCTGGAGCCGCGAACCGGATCTCCGGGGCCGGTGGAGCAGCTTCCGGAATCAAGCTGGCCGCCGGCAGCAGGACGCAAGAAGCCAGTGCGGCGAGCCAGAGAATGTGGCGCAAGCGGGCGGGTCCGCGCCGCAAAAGTCGCTCGCCGAGCGAGGCGGCAAGGACGGCGACCGGGACCTGCCACAGCGCATTGAGCAGGAACGTCAGAGCGAGGGTCTCAAGCTTCATCGCCGTCCTCCTCGAGCATCTTCGTCAGTTTGGCGAGCTTCTCGGGGGTGAGCTGGCGGTTCTCGACCAGGCTCAGGACCAGACTCTCGGGGGAGCCGTCGAACATCCGCTGCACGAGGTCGCCGACCGCTTGCCGGGTCGCCTGGACGCGGCTGATCGCCGGATCATAGAAGTAGGCGCGCGCCCGCAGCTCCCGCCGCACCTTCCCCTTGCGGACCAGGATGTTCAGCATCGTCTGGACGGTGTTGTACGCGAGCTGGCGCTCGGCGGGGAGCTTCTCCTGAACGGTCTGGACCGCGGCGGGCCCCGTCTCCCAAAGGACCTTCATGATCTCCAGCTCCAGGGGAGTGAGCTGCTCCTGCTGCTTTCCGGGAGGCCTTGCCATGCCGTCATCTCCTAACGTTTTAGGATCGTAGCGCTGCTCCGGGCGGCTGTCAACTAAGTTTTTAGGAGATCACCCGCAAGGGCACCGGCTCCAACCTTGTCGCGAGCGAGGGAGGGAAGGCTTTCTCTCCCTCGGAGCGGAGCAGGACAGAGGCGGGGGTGTGCGGGAATCTCTCGGGAGTCGGCGGGAGTCACCAAAATTGTGACCCGGGTCGCTCGGGCCGCGTCGCCGAGGGTTCGGGGAAAGTCGCGGACGGTTCGAAGCTCGATTGGAGCGTCTCCCACCGATCCGCGGACGGTTCGGGCCGCGGTACGGATGACTCAAATCACGGGAGGAGCCGTCCAAGCCGCCGGTTGAACCGTCCAAGCGGTGGATTGAACCGTCCAATCCGCCGCTGCAACCGTCCAATCCGCCGTTGCAACCGTCCATGAGTTGGCTGGAACCGTCCAAATCGCCGGTTGAACCGTCCGCGAGATGGCTGCAACCGTCCAAAACGCGGTTTGAACCGTCCACACCATGGCTGCAAGCTTCCAAATCGCGGTGGGGACCGTCCATGCCGCGATGAGAACTGTCCGGATCGAGGTTCGAACCGTCCGTCCGGCCATGGGGATCGTCCAACTCGTGATGGGAACCGCCCGCACCGCGATGGGAGCCGCCCAAATCGCGGCCGGAATCGCTCCGCTCGCGCCCGGAGCCGTTCAGAGCGCGACTCGGACGACTCGCGCCGCCATGCGGACGGCTTGCCGCGATTCTGCAGCCGCTCGGGTCATGGGCATACGGACATCGGGGTAGCCTGAGCCTCATCCACGCGGGGCGCTTATACGTCCAACCCTCCTGCGATAGGCATTCCCCAGCCTCCGCCTCTCGCTGGCAGGCTTATCCGACAGGTTCCGTCGCAGAAGAACCCCGCTCTCGCCCTGAATCAAGCTTCTTATCCGTCACCGCCAAGAGTTCGGATGCCTGTCTCCTGAGAGAGTGCTTATGCGTCAAGCTCTATCGCTTTGACGTTGATAAGAGAAGGATGTAGGCTCAAGGCAAGTATTGGAGGTGCAAGAGGATAGGCTCAAATCTTTTTTCGTTGCTTGCGCTCTTTCTGATCATCCGATGGGAGACGTAGAAACTAAGGTTGGGCGACAGGCGATAGGAGGTAATATGCCCGAGATCGAGAAGGATTTGGAAGCGCTCAAAGGCCGAGTCAACAAGCTTGAGAACGTTGCTTACATTCTAGGTGGGCTTGCATCAGTGCTTGGCCTAGCCGGCGCTTCACTGTTTACGAAGCTTTCGGACGCAAGAGAGGATGCGGGGGTTCTTCAGGAGAAAATAGACGTCCTGTCTCGAGAGATAGACGAGGATCTAGGGGCAAAGGTAGAAACTACTATCCGTGAGCGCTTCAACTTGGTCGTAAAGGAATTGGGCAACCCTGTCGCCGTATCCATAGCACCGGCGAAATTCCAGGTAGCGGTTGGCGACAAGACCACCACAGGAACTGTCACTTGCCCGATCGGCACGCTTCCTGTCGGTGGCGGCTTCAGAAATGATAAGTCGGCCGTTAACTTGGTCCAGATCTATACTGAGGAGCGCAATCTGATTCTGTCTCTCGACAATAACGGTGATAAACCGTTTTTCGTGGACGCATGGGCGACCTGCCTAAAGTCGACTACGGACAAGGCTACCACGGCCGGTTGAAAGACCGCTTGAGCCTAGCTACATGCGCTCCTGTGTCGGTGGCACTGCCCAACCCCGGGCCTCAACCGGACGGCACCGCTGGCGCGGCGCCGCACGGTTAGGCCCCAAGCGTTCGGCGACTGAACTTGCATGGATGATGACGGCTGATGAGTGACGTGATATTTGGAGAGGCAGGTTCCAAGGCTCGCACCTACATTCCGGTGCGGCATCCAGCCCATGTGGCGCTCCTCTACTTAGCGCTCGATCTTGTAGAGGAGATCTTGGCCAAGCTGGCACAACAACCTCACGACAAAAGAGGCGTCCTGGCAGCCGCCCTCTTTGTGAGAATGCGTGAGTTCGCGAGGGCCGCCAGCACGCTTCTTCTTTATGGGCAGCAGAATGCGGCCTCAGTACAGCTTCGTGCAGTGTTCGAGGTGCTCGTATACCTTAAGAACTGCTGCGAACGTCCCGAGTTTGAAGCCGATTTCTCAAGGGCGACGTGGAGAAACCTTCGCAAGCTGGCACAAGTGGGAGTAGACAACCCCGGTAGGTTCTTATCCGAGGCAGAAAGAGAGAAATGGACCGAGAGGAAACGCCAGGCCGATGGTGAAATGGATTCCAGCGAAGCGCCCCTGCTTTCTCTCGAGGCATTGGCGCGCAAGGTAGGCTTGGAAGCTTGGTACGCATACTTCTACAGAATGAGTAGTCAACATACCCATAGCACCTTTCTTTCGCTTGTGCTCCGCCACCTAGAGTTCGGAGCCGAGGGATCAATGGTGATCGACGCTCGCCCCAAAGATACGGAATTCCGAATGCTGTCAGGAACATTGGCAGAGCACATAATAATGGCTACCGAGTCACTGCAAAGCCTCTATGATCTTGAGGTGAGTCAAAAGCTCGACGAACTTCGTCAGCAGCACCAGCAACTTACGGTAAAGGACATCGCCGATATGAAAGCGTCAACCATGGCGGCTGCAGGCGAAGCCGGGAGCTCAACTTGAACCGGCGCCGAACCCTCGCTTCCACCGGACGGCCGGCTTCGCCGTCCGCACGGTGAAGCGCCAAGGCGTTGGGCGGCAGAGAGGATTCGAACACAAGGCAACCCCATGTCAAACGGTCCTTCTAAATTCGTTGATGACCTCGTGGCCGCCATGGAGCAGCTAGGTAAGCAAGTCGAAGCAGTCGCGGCTAGATTCCTGGAGGCTATCCTTAGGTTCTTGGACGATGCAGCTAGATGGATTGAACGCGTTGTCAGGAGAATCATCGAATACGCAGCCAAATTCCTTCCCGCATTTGGTAGACTTTCCTTGGCACTGTTCAAGCTAAGTCTGTTCTACGCTCCCTCCCTACTGGCATTGTTATTCGGAGCGTCCAGAGGTTCGGTTGGGTGGATATTTATAGCCTTAGTCTATGCAGCGTTTATAACTGTGATAGGTCTTAGTTATGGGAGGTCAACGCGGGCTAAGAAGCAAAATCCCTAGGCACGGAAGGCTGGTTGGTGTGTGACGCTGATAGGCTCGCAGTAGGAGTCGTCAGATGGGGTTCAATAAGGCATTGCCAAGTGAAATGGAACGACGCCCAACACGGTCGGTCGAGCGGACGGCTGACGCCACCGCTCACCTCCTAACACGTTATACGAGTACCGCTTTGCCCAAGCAGGAGATTCTGAGGTTACAATGACCGAGAGAGTAGATGCCAGGGCCGAGAGGCGACATGAAATCACGAAGCTCATACTCGGCTTTGTTCTGACTACCTTGGTAGGTGGGGCACTTACCTTTCTTTATGAACGCTCGCAGGAGCGGCAAAGAATTCGGGAACAGCGAAGGATAGAGGCAACAAAGGTGTTTGAGTCTATCAGCGAACTCATGGATACCCGCCTCTACAAGTGGAGGCAGGTTGCATGGGCGGTTGAGGATGGCAAGTCAGCTGAGGAGATTTGGGTTAAGTACGACGACTACCAGAAGACGCTTCGCGAATGGAGTTTCAGCTTGAATAGAAATCGTGCCTTGCTTTGTCGGTACTTCGGGCCGGAGGTGGGACAAACCTTTGAGGGTGAGGTGATATACGGCTTCAAAGAAGTCCAGGATTCATTGCGTGAAAGACTCGGAA
>JAXDKG010000006.1:0-53862 GCA_034667225.1 Acidobacteriota bacterium | reverse complement strand
ACATCCCAAGTCCCGAAGGGACGCAGGCATTGGCCCCGGGCGCGAGCCCGGGAGCCCCCTCCCCCGCCGCGGGGCTGGCGCCCCTGGCCATGCCTACGCCCTTCCAGGGCTCTGAAGGTTTTTGGGGATACGCTTACCTGGGGTTGAAACCCCAGCCTTTATGCCTGCGCCCCCTTCGGGGCTCACCGCTCAGGGTCCGAGATGTGTATAAGAGGTTGGGCTTCAGCCCCAGGAAAGGCCACCCAAACATCCCAAGTCCCGAAGGGACGCAGGCATTGGCGCAGGCGGCAGCCCGGGAGCATGCATCCCCCGCCACGGGGCTCGCGCCCCTGGCCCATGCCTACGCCCTTCCAGGGCTTGGGGTACCGTGGGATGCCTACCCGGGGCTGAAGCCCCAGGCTTTATGCCTATGCCCCCTTGGGGCTTTGCCCCCGCCACCCCCAACGACTTCACCCGAGCAGGTACCGCTCGTCGTAGGGGATCCCATTCCGCTCGAGCAAGCTGATCAGCTCGTCTCGAAAAGAGACTCTCCGATGGTGCTCTTCCTGGGACTGGATGTAGGTACGGACCTTGTCAGCCAGCGAGGCGCTGACGGAAAAGATGCCATACCCCGCTTGCCATTCGAACCGCTCTAAGGCACCCGGTCTTTCGTTGAGCCATTTGGAGGACTTGGCCTTGACCTGCTTTACGACGAGAGAGACGGCCACGTCCGTCTTCATCTTGGCCAGGAGATGCACGTGGTCGGGCATGCCTCCGATCTCCAGGAGGATCCCTCCCTCGGCGCGCAGGATGCCACCCATATATTCGTAGAGAGGCTCACGGAAATCGGTCCGTATCGACAGTTGACGGTTTTTTGTGGAGAAGACAAGGTGGTAAAGAAGGTTCGAAAAGGTCGTGGCCATAGATGTGGAACTGGTCTCCTGGACGGTGGATTTTCCGGAAAAGAATAACCCAGATCATGGTCCTCCGTGCAGCGCCGAAGGCGCGTAGGCATAAAAGCCTGGGGGTTTCAACCCCAGGTAAAAGCCCACGAAACCATCCCAAGTCCCGAAGGGACGCAGGCATCGGCCCCGGGCGGCAGCCCGGGAGCGCGCATCCCCCGCCGCGGGGCTCGCGCCCCTGGCCCATGCCTGCGTCCCTTCGGGACTTGGGATTTTGGGGGATGCCTACCTGGGGCTGAAGCCCCAGGCTTTATGCCTGCGCGCCTTTGGCGCTTCGGAGGGTAGGCGGAGAGCTTAGTCCGTGTCTACGTCCACATCGCGGTCGAGCGTGGCGAGCACCGACCGGTCTTCCCGCCAGCCGGGCTCGACTCGCACGAAGAGCTCCAGGTAGACGCGGCGCTCGAGGAACTCTTCGAGGTCGATGCGGGCCGCGGTGCCGATGTTCTTGATCATGTCGCCCTGGCGGCCCACCACGATCTTCTTCTGGCCTTCGCGCTCCACCAGGATCGTGGCGTAGATCCGAATGAGGTTCTTCTCCTCGTCGTCCTCCCAGCGCTCGATGACCACGGCGGTGGAGAACGGCAGCTCTTCGCTGGTCAGCTCCAGGACCTTCTCCCGGATGCGCTCCCCTACCAGGAAGCGCTCCGGATGGATCGTCAGCAGCTCAGGGTCGTAAATCGGCTCCCCCTCGGGCAGCAGGTTCCAGAGGACGTCGAGCAGACGGTCGCAGTTGTCGCCGGTCTTGGCGCTGACCGGGACGATCTCTTCGAAGAGACGGGTCTCGGAGTAGTGCGCCATCCGTGGAAGAAGGTCCGTCTTCTTCACCCGGTCCACCTTGTTGAGGATCAGGACACGCTTGCTGCCTTCCGTCTTCCCCACCAGGTCGAGCATGTAGGCATCGCCCGAGCCGGTGCGCTCGGAGACGTCCACGAGAAGGCAGAGGACGTCCGCGTCGCCCATGGCGTCCAGGGCGTGCCTTACCATCTGGCGGTTCAGGCGGTGGAGCGGCTTGTGGATGCCGGGCGTGTCATGGAAGACCATCTGGCCGCGCTCGTCCGACAGGATGCCCACCAGCCGGTGGCGCGTGGTCTGGGGCTTGTTCGAGACGATCGCCACTTTCTCGCCCAGAAGGAGGTTCATCAGGGTCGACTTGCCCGCGTTGGGGCGGCCCACGAAAGCAACGGTCCCAGATTTGGCCATCAGACGCTCGTCTCCTCTCCGGCTGCCTGGGGAGCGGGAATTCTCTCGACGCGCACGGTCTGGATGCGGCGGTCCGCCACGGCCTCGACCGTGAAGCGCAGCCCGAAGCAGTCCACGCTCTCCCCCACCTGTGGCACGTGGCCGAGGGCGCTGAAGATCAGGCCCGCCACCGTCTCGTACTCCGGGTCCTCGATGTCGATCTCGAACAGCTCTTCCAGCAGGTCGATATGTGCCCGGCCGTCCAGGCGGTAGCCGCCTTCGAGCGGCTCCAGCTCGGCGGCGAGCGCCTCGTGCTCGTCCATGATCTCACCCACGATCTCCTCGATCAGGTCCTCGACCGTCACGAGGCCGGCCGTGCCGCCGTACTCGTCCACCACGATCGCAACCTGCTGGAAGCGTGCCTGAAGCTCCTTGAGCAGCTCGCCGAGCGGCTTGGTCTCGGGGATGAAGAGCGGCGGCTTGATCAACTCCTGCGCCGGCGTTGGATCGGGCAGGCGCGAGGCGCGCAGCACGTCCCGGATGTGCAGGATGCCCACGATGTTGTCGATCGAGTCCTGGTAGAGCGGGATGCGCGAGTGGCCCGATTCGATGAAGCGCTCGGCCAGGACGTCCATGGACGAGTC
This sequence comes from Acidobacteriota bacterium, assembly GCA_034667225.1. GTDB lineage: Bacteria > Acidobacteriota > Thermoanaerobaculia > Multivoradales > UBA5704 > DATMER01. The sequence goes on along the minus strand of JAXDKG010000006.1, from coordinate 51,098 downwards.
CACCGAGGCGCAGATCATGTCGATGCGCGGCGTCATGACGCTCCGCACCAGGGTGTCGCGGAAGTCCACGATGCTCCAGAGCATCTCCCCCTGCTCCGGCTCCAGGATGCCTTCGCGCGTGCCCACGTCGATGAAGGCCTCGATCTCTTCGTCCGTGGCCGCCTCCTCTTCCGTTCCGTCCTCGCGGCGGTCGCGCTCCAGCGAGACGTTGGGGACCAGCGGCGTCAGGAGTGTGAGCACCGGCGAGAGGACCAGAAGGACGGCGCGGTAGACGCGGGTGAGCGCCCGCAGGGCGCGCTCGGGGTCGTGCCCCACCAGCGCCCGATTGGCCATCTCGATAGCTGCGACGATCACGAGGACTACCGCGAGCGACCAGGCCGCCGGGCGCGCCCTCCCGAAGCGGGCCAGCATCTCCGCCAGGGCCACGTAGAGGCCGATCGGGGCCAGCCGAGTCGTCAGGGAGAGGATGAAGCGGAAGAGCACGAAGCGGTGCGGCGAGTCGTAGAGCCGGCGCAGGCGGCCTCCCGCCTCTTCGGCCCAGTGGCGGAGGCGGATCGGACCGCTCCGCTCCAGGAGCGCCGAGAGCACCGAGGCGACCGCGGCGGTGGGCAGCAGCAGGGCGAAGCTCCAGGCGAAGAGCGCGAAGGGAAGCGTGTTTTCGATGGTCTCAGGCATGGTTTTCGCCGATCCAGGTCCGCCGCAGACGGCGCTCGAGGCGCTCCATCTCGCCCTGGTCGGCCTCGTGATCGTAGCCCAGGCAGTGCAGCAGGCCGTGCAGCAGGAGCACCTTGAGCTCCCGCTCGGCCGGATGGCCGCGGTCTGCCGCCTGCCTGCGGGCGGTAGGAACGGAGATCAGAACGTCGCCCAGGTGACGGTTGCCATCGGGTTCGGCCCCCCCTGGGAAGGAGAGCACGTCCGTGGGCTTGTCCTTTCCCCGGTAGTCCCGGTTCATCCGGTGCACCTCGCGATCACTCGCGAAGCGCACCCCGAGGCTCGCCGGACCTTCCACCAGGGAGGCGGTCAACCGCTCAAGCCAGGGGCGGAGACGGCGTGCTCCGGCCTCAGGATAACGGTTGGGGTTCTGCAGGACGATCTCTACCATCCAGTCACGAAGCCCGGGCGGCGGCTCCCGCCTCTCCGACGTCGGAAGCGCGCTTGTCGGCGCGCCTGTTGAAATCGAAGCCCGGGTAGTCGATCCTCTGATGGAAGATGTTGGCGAGCACCCGCAGGAAGGTGTCGGAGACGGTGCGCAGGTCGGAGAGCGTCAGGTCGGTGTGCTCGAGCTGCCCGTCCTTGAGAATGTCCTCCAGAATGGTCTGGATCAGGCCGCGGATCTTGGCTGGGGCGGGCTCGGCCAGGGTGCGGCTGGCGGCTTCCACGGCGTCCGCAAGCATGAGCACCCCCATGACCTTGTTCTGCGGCTTGGGGCCGGGATAGCGGTACTTGTCCTCGACCACCTCGACGGCTTCCGGGTCTTTCTGTTCCATCGCCCGATGGTAGAAGTACTTGATCAGCCGGGTGCCATGGTGCTGCGCGATGGCATCCTGGATCACCTGCGGCAGTCCGTGCTCGCGCGCCAGCTCCAGCCCGTCCTTGACGTGGTTGAGCAGGATCAGCGCGCTCATGGAGGGCAGCAGCTTGTCATGCCGGTTCTGCCCGCCGCGCTGGTTCTCCACGAAGTACTCCGGCCGCAGGACCTTGCCCACGTCGTGGTAGAGCCCCGCGGAGTAGGCGAGGACGGGATCGGCCCCGATCGCCTCGCATCCTTCCTTGGCCAGGTTCGCGACCATCAGCGAATGCTGGAAGGTGCCGGGCGCCTCGAACGCCAACCGGCGCAGCAGCGGCAGGTTGGTGTTGGCCAGCTCGACCAGCTTGATGTCCGTGGTGATGGCGAGCAGCGATTCCAGGATCGGCACCGCGAAGCTCGCGACCGCCGTCACCAGCAGGCCGCCCACGAAAGCGCAGAGCAGGTCGAAGCCGATCTGCATCCAGCCGCGCTCCGCGGATCCCAGCGCGGTGAGGATCAGCACCATGAGGACGTTGATCACCCCCACTACCAGCCCCACGCGCACCATGACCAGGCGCTGCCGGAACTGGTAGCGGTCGAGCGCGTAGATGGCGGCGAGGGAGCCGGCAAAGCCGTAGAAGATGACCCACTGCCCGTCGCCCTCCACCGCCAGACGGCTCGCCAGGACTGAGACCAGAATGGAGAGCACCAGCGACGCGTGGCGCCCGAGAAGAAGGGCTGCGAGGAGCGCCAAGGAGGCAAAGGGGACCGCGTAGGTGTAGCTCCGCGCCGAGTTGAGCGGCTCGGCATCGAACGCGCCCGAGAGCGCGCCGGCTACCAGGAAGCAGAACTTCGCCCCCAGGAGCGAGCCCAGGAGGAGCAGCAGGCTCTCGCCGAAGACCCGCCTTGGCCCATGGTCCGCGACCTTCTCCCGCGATAACGCCAGCCAGACCACGGCGGCGGTGAGGGCCAGCAGGAAGAACGTCGCGGCGAGCGGCGGCACCTGCATGCGCAGCTGGCGCTCGCCGCGCATCTGGGCGATGACCCGGGCGTCGCCGGCGTCGACCACGTCCCCCTTGCGCACGATCACCTGGCCCTTGCGGATCTGGTTGAAGACCCTCCCGGCCCCGGCCGCGGCGGCCTCGCTCCGGTCGAGCGTCTCGCTGCGGTTGGGGAGCAGGTTGATGGGCAGGTTGTCGAACAGCAGGTCGGCCAGGAGGACGCGATCGCGGCTCGTGTAGCCGCTCCAGTCGCCGATCTCGGAGTCGAGGAACTCCCGCGCCTCGCCGGGGTAGCCCAGGTGGTCGAAGAGGTCGAAGTGGATCTCCTCGGTGCCTTGCGCGCCTGACTCGAGCTTGCGCAGGAAAATGCCGCGCATCCGGTTTTCCAGGAGCAGGGCCTTGTTGCTCACCACGCCGCGGCGCAGGGCGCGGGTGGCCACGGAGCGCAGGCGCTCCTCCAACTGCGCCGAGAACCTCTTGCGCACGAGCAGCTCGGCCTGCTCGTCCGAGAGCCGGAGCTGCTCGGGGCGGATCTCCTTGAGGAGGTCCTGGGCCGTGAAGGACGGGGCAGGGGCCGGAGATTCCGTGGTCCCTCCATCCGAGCCGGCCGATCCGGCTTGCGGACTACGGCCGAGGAGCCGCCGGCCGCGGACGAAGATCTGCTCGATGCGGCCGTCGAGGTCGTCGAGGGCTCCCAGATCCAGGTCGTAGACCGGCAGGACGGCTTCGCGGGCCTGCTCTTGCTTGGTGCGGGTGGCGTCTTCATCCCAGACCAGGAGGTCGCGGGAGGCGACGTAATCCCGGGCGGCGATGGCGCCCGGGGTCGCCCGCGGCGAGAACAGGAAGGCGCCCGGCATCAAGGCCCAGGTGCCGACGATCAGGAAGAGCACCACCCAGAGGGAGGGTGTCTCCAGTGCCCGCTGCCAGGGCCGCTGGTCCTGGAGCCGCCGCCGCAGGCGGAAGGTGCCCGTCTGGAGCAGATCGATCCGGGACGGGCGTTTCGGGGCAGGGCTCGACATGGCGGAGCTAGGAGGAAGCCGAAACCGTCGCCGGTACGGCTGCCTTTTCCCGTTCTCGGTCGGCTTTCAGCTTGTCGAACGAGTCGTACGCGGTCACGATCTTCTGGACGAGGACGTGGCGGACCACATCCCGCTGGTCGAAGAAGAAGAACTTGATCCCCTGGACGCCGTTGAGCACCTCATGCGCCTCGCGCAGGCCCGACATCCGGCCCTGCGGCAGGTCGACCTGGGTGATGTCGCCGTTGATCACCGCCTTGGAGTTGAAGCCGATCCGGGTGAGGAACATCTTCATCTGCTCGGTGGTGGTGTTCTGCGCCTCGTCCAGGATGATGAAGCTGTCGTTCAGGGTCCGGCCGCGCATGAAGGCGATCGGCGCCACCTCGATGATGCCCCGCTCCAGCATGCGTCCGACCTTTTCATAGCCGATGATGTCGTGCAGAGCGTCGTGGAGCGGCCGCAGGTAGGGGTTGACCTTCTCCGCCAGATCGCCGGGGAGGAAGCCGAGCTTCTCGCCGGCCTCGACCGCGGGCCGGGCCAGGATGATGCGCCGCACCCGCTTCTCCAGCAGGTAGGCGGCGGCCATGGCCACGGCCAGGTAGGTCTTGCCCGTTCCCGCCGGGCCGATGGAGATGACGATGTCGAAGTCGATCATCGACTGCATGTAGAGCTGCTGCTTGAAGGTGCGCGGGGTCACCATCCGCCGCACGACGGCCAGCATGCCGTCGGGGAGGAAGAAGTCGACCAGCGAGGACTCAGGGGCCTCGGCAATCACGCTGATGGCGGTCTGCACCTCGCCGGGCTTGAAGCGGTAGCCCTTCTCGGTCACCGCGTTGAGGCCGGTGAAGAGGCGCTCGGCCGCCTCGACGCGCTCGGGCTCACCTTGGATGTTCAGCTCGTTGCCGCGGGCGGTCACCTTCACCTCGAAGGTGCGCTCGACGCGCCTCAGGTTTTCGTCATGGGTGCCGAAGACAGTATCCAGTCCCTCTTCGGCGAGAGTCACTTGCGTCATGTTTGGGATTCTTCAGGGAACACGTTTGTAAATAAGGAGGCCGCCGCGAGCGGCGGCCTCGGAAGCGCCTAGTTTACCAGACCTCTACCCGTGCAAACCGCGGACCTACTTCTTGCCGTACTCGTAGAAGCCGCGGCCGCTCTTCCTGCCCAGCCGGCCGGCCGACACCATCTGCTTGAGGAGCGGCGGCGGGGCGAAGCGCTTCTCCCGGTACTCCTCGAACATGATGTTGGCGATGTAGTAGGTCGTGTCCAGCCCCACGAAGTCGAGCAGGGTGAACGGTCCCATGGGGTAGCCGCAGCCGAGCTGCATGCCCTTGTCGATGTCCTCGGCGCTCCCCACCCCCTCCTCCAGGGCGCGGATGGCGTCCAGGAGATAGGGGACAAGCAGCCGGTTGACGATGAAGCCCGAGTTGTCGCGGCAGGCGATGGGTTCCTTGCCGAGCGAGCGGACGAACTCGAAAGCCTCGTTGAAGGTCTCTTCCGAGGTGATCAGGGTGCGCACCACCTCGACCAGCTTCATCACCGGCACCGGGTTGAAGAAGTGGAGCCCGACGAAGCTGTCGGGCCGGCGGGTGAACATGGACATCTGGGTGATCGTCAGCGACGAGGTGTTGCTGGCGAAGATGGCGCCCTCCTTGACCACTTCGTCGAGGTGGGTGAAAGTCTTCCGCTTCTCGTCCAGGTTCTCGACGATGGCCTCGACCACGAGGTCGCAGTCTGCCAGGTCGCTCAAATCAACTGCGCCGCGCAGGCGGCCGATCGCCTCGTCCCGGGCGCCGGTGTCGAGCTTGCCCTTCTCCACTGCCTTGCCCAGAGAGCCCTGGATCCGGCCGAGCCCCTTGTCCACCAGGTCCTGGCTCACCTCGCGCACCACGGTCTCGTAGCCGGAGCGCGCGCATACCTCGGCGATGCCCGAGCCCATCAGGCCGCAGCCGAGCACACCCACCTTCTTTATGGTCATAAACCCTCCTGTAAGGTTTCTTCAGTAATTTCTCGCTTGCCCTCGTCCAGCCGCCGCAGCCGGAGCCATCGCGACCCGGGGACTTCAAACGGCAGCCGCTCCGCCCATTCCACCACCTTGACGCCCCGCCCCGCCAGCAGCTCTTCGAGCCCCAGGGCGGGCACCTCCGACGGATCGAGGCGATAGAGGTCCACGTGGACGAGCCGTCCGCCGGGTCCCTGGTGCTCGCGGATGAGGTTGAACGTCGGCGACTGGACCTCCCGCGGCCCGATCCCCAGCCCGCGGGCGATCCCCTGGGCCAGCACGGTCTTGCCGCTTCCCAAGTCGCCCGAGAGAAGGAGCACGCCGTCCGGCGCCAGCTCCGCCGCCAGGGAGGCGCCGAGGTCGCGGGTTTCTTCCTCGCTCCTGGTGGTCCAGCGGACCATCTACTCCTGCCCGCCCTCTTCCAACTCCAGGAATGCCGCCGGAAGATACGTCAGCAGGTCGCCCGCGGCCAGCGCGGCTTCGCCGGTCCGGGCGGCGGCGAGGTCGCCGGCGAGGCCGTGAAGATAAACCCCCAGGCGCGCCGCGTCCAGCGCGCCGAGCCCCTGAGCCAACAACCCGGCGATCAGCCCGGTCAGGACGTCGCCGGATCCGCCGGTCGCCATGCCCGGGTTGCCCGTGGGATTCACGTGAACCTCGCCCCCGGGCGTGGCCACCAGGGTCCGATAACCCTTGAGGACCACGACCGCTTCCGCCTCGACCGCTGCCCGGCGCGCCGCGGCGATGCGGTCACCCTGCACCTCGGAGGTCGAAATGCCCAGCAGCCGTCCCAGTTCCCCGGGGTGCGGGGTGAGCACGGTCTCCGCGCTGCGGCCGGCGAGCTCGGCGGCACGGCCGGCGAAGGCATTGATCCCGTCGGCGTCCAGGACCAGCGGCAGGGAAACCTCCCCGGCGATCCTGCGGACGGCTGCGACAGTCTCGTCCTCCTGGCCCAGGCCGGGCCCCATGGCGAGGACCGATTTGCCCTCGATCGCTTCCAGCACCCGATCCAGGGAGCGAAGAGGGAGCGTCATGGATTCGATCGATCCCAGGTCCACCACGTCGAGGATCGATTCCGGCACGGCCGCGGTGACCAGCCCGGCGCCCGAACGGACCGCGGCGCGGGCGGCGAGGATGGCGGCGCCCGCCTTTCCCGGCGAGCCGGCCACGAGCAGGACGTGCCCGTAGTCCCCCTTGTGCGTGCCCGGCTTCCGCTCGGGAAGAAGGCCGGACAGCTCCTCTCCAACCAGCAGGTGGAGAGCCCCGCCTTCTTCCTCCGCCTCCTCCACCAATTCCGGTGGGATCCCGAGGTCGGTGACGACCAGCTCCCCGACCGATTCGGAGGCCGGAGGGAAGACGTGCGCGATCTTGGGTGCGGCGAAGGTGACGGTCAGGTCGGCTTCGATGTGCGGGCCGAGCGGCTCGGCCTTGCTGCCGTTCAAGCCGCTGGGAAGGTCGACCGAGACCCGCGGCACGGGCAGGTCGTTCAGCCCCTGGACGAGGTCGGCAAGGATCCCTTCGAGCGGCTTGGAGAGCCCGGTGCCGAAGAGGGCATCCACGATCAAGTCGGCCTCGCGGGCCTCTTCCAGGGCTTCGACCACGCCGTCCTCGTCCGCGACCTCCTGGATGGCGAGGCCCTGGCGGCGGCAGATCCCGAGCTGAACCTCGGCGTCGCCGCGCATGCCGCGCCGGCCCGCCACGAGGAAGACCTGGACGTCGTAGCCGCGCACGGCCAGGTGGCGCGCAATGGCCAGGCCGTCGCCGCCGTTGTTGCCCGGTCCGCAGAAGATCGCGGCGGACTCGGCCTCTTCATAGATCTCGCCGATCGCATCCACAACGCCGATGGCGGCATTCTCCATGAGGACCATGCTGGGGATGCCCAGCTCCTCGATGGCGATTCGGTCGACCTCGCGCATGGCCTCGGCGCTCAGGATCCTCATGTCGTCCCCTCCACGGGCAGTCGTTGCCAGGCGAGAAGCAGCTCCCGGGTGCGCGGGCATCCCAGGTCATCCACGGACATGCTAGCCGCGAGCCGCCGCAGGTCTTCGGGAGTGTCCACGTCCGACGCCGACGGGAGCAGCTCCACGGCGAGCGCCCCACAGCGTTTCAGCGTTTCGGACAAAACGCGGTCGGTGCTCCAGGCGATATCCCGAAAGATGCCGCGATCAACCGCGTGCGGTCGCAGGGCGATCAGGTAATAGCCGCCGTCCTCGGCCGGCCCGAGCACCACCTCGGCCCCCCTCTCCAGCCTTTCGAACGCCTCGTGGATGAGCGCGAGCGGCAGGGTGGGATGATCGCTCCCCAGGGCCATGACCGAGGAGCCGTCGCGGGCGCCTTCGGAGAGCGCTTGGTAGAGCCGCTCGCCGAGGTCGTCCCCCTGCTGGCGGACGCCGGGGACCCGCCCGGCGGGCAGCTCGTCCTGCGCATCCAGGGCCCAGGCCAGCTGCAGCTCGAAATCGCCTTCCCGCAGCCGGTCGATCAGGTCGTCGAGGAAAGCGGCATGGAGCGCCGCGGCCTCGGCGGCGGTAAGATCCCCGATGAGGCGGGTCTTGACCCGGCCTTCGCGGGCCGGCTTGGTGAACAGAAGCAAGCGGCGGCTCGGCACGGGCGGGATTGTAGTACGCCTGTCCTCGGCTGTCTTTGAATGTAGGGAAGGCGGCCACCCGAGTGACTCGGGGAAAAGATTTAGTGACTCGGGGATGGCCCCGAGCGACTCGGAGAGAGGATTCAGTGACTCAGGGACAGCCCCGAGCGACTCGGGGAGAAGATTTAGTGACTCGGGGATGGCCCCGAGCAACTCGGGGAGAGGATTCAGTGTCTCGGGGACAGCCCCGAGACACTCGGGGAGAGGATTCAGTGACTCGGGGATAGCCCCGAGACACTCGGGAGGGACCCACTCCCGTTGCTTCTGAGGCGTAAGCTGACATCATGACTGAAACCAAGGCACGTTGACCTTCGGTGAATGATGCCCCTCCTCACCTTCCTGACCGACTTCGGGACCTCCGACTACTACGTGGCCGCGGTCAAAGGCACCGTCCTCCGACTAGCGCCCGGCAGCCAGATCGTCGACATCTCCCACGAGGTCCCCTCGGGCGACATAGCCACGGGCGCCTTTCTGCTCTCCGCCTCGGTCCCCTGGTTCCCGGAGGGGACCGTCCATCTGGCCGTAGTGGACCCGGGGGTGGGCAGCCACCGCCGCGTCCTGGTCGCGCGGACCGACGCCGGCTGGCTGGTCCTGCCCGATAACGGCCTCATCACCCTCCTCCACCTCCGCGGCGCGGTGCGATCCATCCGCTCGGTCGAGAAAACGGACGTTTTCCTGTCAGGTCCGGGGCAGACTTTCCATGGCCGCGACCGCTTTGCGCCCGTGGCGGCATGGTTGTTGCGGGGAGAACGCTCGGAGGAGCTCGGGCAGGAGATCTCCGACCCGGTGCTGCTTCCGCTGGAGATGCCGAGGCGCGAGCCCGGCTCCGTCTCCGGCCAGGTGGTGCATGTGGACCGATATGGAAACCTGATCACCGACATCCCGGCCGACTGGCTCCCGGAAGGGTCCTGCCGAGCCGAGGTCGCGGGCCGTTCCGTGACCCTCCGCGTGGGGCACTATGCGGAGATCCCGGATGGCGAAGCTGCCATGATCCCCGGCTCTCTCGGCACGGTCGAGCTCTCGCTCAAGGGAGACGATCTCGCGCGACGGTGGAGCGTGGAACGAGGCGCTTCCGTTCGGATCACGTGGTTGTGACGAAACGGTGACAGTCTTTCCGGCTCGGGCTAGAATCTCTGCGTAGAGAGCGGTCTGCGTTGGAGAGCGCGGTGTCCGATGGATCTTTGGAAGGAGCGAGTGGAGATGAGCAAGTGGGAGTACAAGATCATCAACATCCGGAGTGAGAACTACCGCCTCGACCCAAATTCCGTTACGCAATTGAATCAGTTAGGCGAGGATGGGTGGGAGCTCGTTTCCATCACGTCGGTCAACTTCAAGACCGGCGCGACGGACAACATCGCCATGGTGTTCAAGCGCCCCGCCCAGGGATAGATTTCACCTTACCGCGAGAGGGGCCGGCTCCCGGAGGGGAGCAAGGCTCCTCTCATACCTACACTATCTCTGCAATTATCTCTTCAGCTTACGCCGCTTGGACTTGCGGCGGCGCAGCGCGAGCGCGAGCCCGGCGGCGCCGCCGGCCAAGAGAAAGAGGACGTGCTTCTTCTTCGGCAGGATGCCGACCTCGGTCTCCACCGCGGTGCGCACCTGGGTCAGGGCACGCTCGGCATCGCGCCGCGCCTCTTCGACACGGAGCTGCGCCTGGCGCTGGGCCTCTCCGACCCGCAACTTGGTTTCGCGTTCAAAGCGACGCCGCGCAGTCTCCAGATCGCTCAGATCGCTGCTCATGAGAGCTCCTCACGTTCCATGTCGACCGCCACGGCCGGCTGAATGTCCATCGCCTTGCCCTGGGCCAATAGCCCGTTCTGCCACCAGTCGAGATGATCGTCGACGTGGCGCTTCACACTGTCCACCGGGTTTTCCACCAGCTTGAGACGGCGGAGGCCGAGCATGATCAGGACACCCATGACCCCGGCAAAGATCAGGAGCACGATCAGCGCCGCAGCCCAGAGCTGAAGCCAGATCGAGAGCAATGTGATCACGAAGAAGATCAGCAGGCCCAGCACCCAGAAGAGCAGCAGCACGGCGGCGCCGAGCAGGCCGAGGGCGATCCCCAGGTGCTTGCCCGAAGTCTTCAGGTCCGCCTGAAGGGCGGAGGTCTCCGCCCGCACCACCTCGATCAGCGACTCGCCCAGCGATCGGAACAGATCGATCCAGCCCTGCATCCCGCCTCCTCTCACGTCACTGGTTTCCCGAGCTGCTCACCTGCGTTCCGACCCGGAGCGTCCTGGCGACGAAGGAGGACTCGCCCGCCACGTCGTCCCGAACCCCCACGGCAACCTTCTGGTCTCCCCGCCGCATGAGCAGGTTGACCGAATATGCATAGTGCTTGCCCATGGCGCCCTGCAGATCCGCGGCCGGGATGCTGATCGGGAGCTGCACCTGCTGGACGTCGGAGACCCCGCCTTTATCGTCCATGGCCGCGATGTAGAGCCGCACCCGCGCCTCGTGGGTCTGCTCGCGGGGCACCATAACCAGCTTGCCGAGCGGGATCTTGACCACCACCGGCACCAGGAAGTGGCCGCCGTCCTTCTGCGTGCCCTGGCCGAACTCCAGCTCGACGCCGAAAGGGTTGTCCTCGAACGGGAAGTTGAGCGCCGCCAGGGTGCCGTCGCTCATCCGGGAGTCGGGGCTCTTGTCGCGGTAGCCCTCGCGGTGGCGTACCTGGTACCCCTTCTGCTTCAACTTGACCTCGATCTTGTAGTACCGGCCGTCCCCATAGTGGGTCGGCGAATACCCGAGCGAGTAGTAGGTGCCGAAGTCCTGGGCCAGCTTCTCGAGGTGCGGCCCCACCTGGTTGGCGTTGATGATCGCCACGCCGCCGGTCTTCTCCGCCAGCATCTGGAGCGTGGACTGCAGGTTCGAGATCTGGATCGAGTCGACGTAGACCCCCTGCCCCGCCGTCTGGTTCTCGGCCGAGATCGAGGAGTAGACCCGCAGGCCGGCGGCGTCGATCGTGTAGAAGGTGACGCGGTTGGCGTTGGCCGTGGCGGTCAGCTCGGTGAAGCGGCGCGAGGTGTCGAACTGCATCGACTCGGTCAGGCCGGTCGACTGCTCGCCGAACTTGCTCTGCACCGCGTAGTACACGTCCTGGCCGGCGATCATCTGCAGACCGTCGCTCACGTAGAGGACAGCCTTGCGGCCGGGCATGCCCGCCAGCGAGCTGACCAGCTTTTTGAGCCCGTCGATGCTGAAGGAGAGGTCGTTGAAGGTCGACTGCGCGTAGCTCCGGGCGTGGCTCAGGGCCTCGGCGGCGCTCTGCGAGTCCTCGATGTTGCGCAGCGCGTCGCGGCGCTCCGAGTCGGCGTGGACGGCCTGGGCCGAGATCTTCTCCAGCTCGACCAGAGCGTCGTTGATCAGCCCCGGATCGCTGGTGAAGGTGCGCCGCACGTGCAGCTCGCGGTCGTAGGTCACCAGCATCACCTGGTCGTCGCGGTTCAGCTTGTGGCCGAGGAAGGCGCGCAGCTCGCGCATGACCCGGTTGCGGTTGAAGGGGTGCAGGTTGAAGTTGTCGATGTAGACCACGAGCCGGAGGCGCTGGTCCTCGGGCAGCCGCGGAGCCTGATTCGGCGGCCCGGGCTTCGCCGGCGCCTGGACCGCCGGAACGGGCTCGTCGCCGATCATCTTGGCCTTGCCGCCCTCGACGGCGTAGAAGTTGGTGATGCCCATCTTCTTGCCGTTCTCGAAGATGTCGAAGTCGTCCATCTTCAGTCCCTGGATGCGCTTGCCGCTCTTGTCGGTCACATAGACGTCGACGTTGACCACGTTGACGTTGACGATTTCGCCGAGGTCCTGGTCCACTGCCTCGGGCTGAGCGGGCTTTTGTGCCAGAACGGCGGAGCCTGCCGACAGGAGCAGAAGGCACACCGCGAGAGCTCTTGTGATTTTCTTCATGGCAGGCTTCATCATGGCAGGATACTACGCCTCACCGCGGTGGGACCACGTCGGCCTCGGCCGTGGTGATCTTGCCGCTCACGGGGTCGAAGATGGCGAGGATCAGGTGCTGGCCGATCTTGCGCAGCTTGAGACGGGTCTCGTAGCGCACATGCCCGCCGCTTTCCTTGGGGGGCTCCTTGTCGGTGGTCAGGCGGATCGGGATCACCGGCACGTCGGCGCGGTTCCCCTTCGCGTCCAGGGCCGAGACCCGCAGCTCGAGCTCCGCCACGTACTTGCCCTCGTACGGCACCAGGGTCATCGAGCTCAGCGGGATGGCGAGGGTCACCGGAACCTCGATCTCCCGGCGGCCGCTCGCCACCGGCTTGCCCAGCTCCATGGGCATGGAGGCCGCGCCCGGCGGGTTGCCGAAGAGCAGCGCGCTCTCCACGATCATCGAGACCTCCGACTTGCGGGAGAGGTCGAAGTAGTTGTCGCGCGAGCGGACCGTGAGGCCCGGCCGCGTCAGCTCTACCTGAATGTCGTGGCGCTTGTCGTTGCGCTCGCGCTGCGGCGTGAAACCGAGCCAGTAGTAGGAGCGCGTGTCGGCCTCCGCGGTCTCCAGGGCCTCGCCGCGGCCGCCGTTGAGCAGCGCCTTGCCGCCGGTCTCCTTGGCCACGAAGTCCAGCGTCGAGTGGATCTCCTGCTCGCGGAGATTGAGACCGCCGACGCTCGGGCTCGAATCCGCCGCGCTCGGGCCATGGGGATCGACGCCCGGCACGTCGACCGTGTAGAGGGTGTAACCGAGCAGGTTGGCGGTGTCCACGATCGGGCGGTACAGCTCCTCGCCCCGCGGCACGTCGCGGTTCAGGACCGGCCGGTTCACATTGTTGATGATGTAGTCCGCGGGCGAGAACGGCCAGCCGCCGGAAAGCAGGATCATGACCTTGCGTCCCGGCGGGGCGGCGAAGCCGCGCAGCGTGCCCACCGTGGCCGTGACCGAGCGCTGGAGCTGGCTGGCGAGCAGCTCCACGTAGCCGAGCTCCTCCAGGTCCAGGCGGTTGGCGAAAGCCGCCCGCGCATCCGTCGTGCCGAGCGTGCCCAGCCGGCGGGAGCTCTCGAAGCTGCTGATCTCGGCCATCCTCTGGGTGCCGTAGGACGGCCGGGTCATGGCCTCCTGGAACGCGCGGTGCAGCTCGCGCTCGATGCCTGACCAGTTGCTCAGCATGTCGACCTTCTTGCCGTCGAAGGCGACGATGGCCATGCGGTCCTCGGGGCCGAGGCGGCCGAGGTCTTCCATCAGCTCGCGCAGGACTTCGTTGCGCCGCGCGCCGACGCCGAAGTAGTCGTCGATGAAGACCAGGTAGCTGGTGCCCACCGGGCTTCCGGGTGCCAGAGCGGGCAGACCCTGAACCGCGGCGCTCTGGCCGGAACCGGCCTCGCCGGCCGCGATGGCCTGGCCGCCGCGCACCTCGGTGAAGTACTCGACCGGCACGTCCTTGCCGTCGACGCGCAGGCGGAAGTCACCCGGGCCGAGGCCGGTCACCCGGTTGCCCTGGCGGTCGGTGACCACGGCTTCCACGTTGACGACGCGCACGTCGATCTGCTCGCCGAAGATGCTGTTGGGCTCCTCCGGAGCCGCTGGCTGCTGGGCACCTGCAGGCAGAGCAAGGGCCAGCAGGACCGGAAGTATGCGAAGGGATTTCATTGGAATCCTCCCTGGAGTCCCGGACGAAAGGGCACCCGCGTCAGACGGGCGCCCCTTGTTGCAACAAATCCTAGCAGGCGTTCACTTCCCGGGCTGGTAGCTGACCTCCTCGACCAACTGTTTGCCGGTGAGGGGGTCGCGGACGTGGAAGACGAGCCTCTGCTCAGCCTTGCGGAGCCGCACGGTGACCTCGGAGCGTACCTGGGCTCCCGCGGAGGGCGACACCTTGAAGGGGATCTGCGGCAGCTCCGAGCGCCCCCCGAACCTGTCCAGGGAGCCGACGGATAGGACCAGCTCCGTGTCCTCGCCCTGGGCCATGGCGGCGGGGAGCACCAGCGTCACCGGCACGTCGACCGTCCGCCAGCCCGCCTGCCGGGGCTCCCCCATCTCGACCTGCATGTGGTCCTCTCCGGGCTTTCTGTCGCCGGTTCCGAACAGGAGGAGACCCTCGGTCTCCATCTCGGCCAGGGTGGCGGGAGAGAGATCGGAGAAGCCGCTCCGGGCGCGCACGTCGAGGCCCGGCCGCCGGACCTTCAGCTCGACCCGGTGGTGGCGATCGTTCGCCTTCCAGGCCGGGGAGAAGCCGAGCCAGTAATAGGAGCGCGTGTCCTCGTCGGCCCGCTCCAGCGCGGCCAGCCGGTTCGAGTTGATGGCCTCCCGGCCGCCGGTCGCCTCGGCCAGGAGGTGGAGCGTGTGATGGGACGCCTGCTCCCAGGGGGACGTCAGGATTCTGGGCGGGCCGTCCGTCGGCCTCTCGGCCGTCACGTCCCCGACGGTCTGGGCGATGTCGATGCCCGGGACGTCCACCGGGTAGAGCGTATAGCCGAGGCGGTTGGCATCCTGGACGAGCCGGGCCGCCGGACGGGTCAGCGGCCATCCGCCGGAGAGCACCAGCATGGCCTTGCGGCCCGGCGGCAGCGAGAAACTGCGCAGAGCCGCGGCCGCGGCCTCCACCACCCGCACGAGGCGGGAGTACTGCTGGGGCTGCACGTCCAGGTACTCGAAACTGTCGTAGGGCCGAAACTCGGAACTGTAGAAGTCGAAATCATCGTCCTGACCGAGCTGCTGGTCGCCGAGCGCGGACCGGCGCTCCGCCAGTGTCAGGATGCCCTGGGCCGGGCGCCGCCGGGCTTCGGCGAAGGCGTCGGCCAGGGCCTTGCGGTCGCCCGTCCAGTTTGCCAGCCGGTGCAGCCGCCCGCCGTCGAAGGCCACGACAGCCATCCGGTCCTCGGGGCCGAGACGGTCCAGGTCGCGCTCGATCTCCTTCAGGACGACATCGCGGTGGGCCGCGATCGAGAGGCTCTCGTCGATGAAGACCAGGTAGCTCCGCCCCACCGGGCCGGCAGTAGTTGGCGCGGGCACTTCAGCGGATTGCGCGGCGGGCAGCGCCACCCCCTCGGCCACCTCGGTGAAGTAATCGACCGGCACCTCGACTCCGTCGACGAGGAGGCGGAAGTCGCCGGCCGCGAGGCCGCGCACGCGCTCCCCCTTGCGGTCGGTGACCACGGCCTCGACGTTGACCACGCGCACGTCGATGGATTCGCCGAAGGTCTCTTCAGCGGTTTGAGCCGGAGCGGCGAGCGGGATCAGAAGGGCTGCGAGCAGCAAAAACCTCATCGGTATGCTCCTATTCAGCGGTCTCTCGACTCTCTGCGGACAGGAGCTGGTCCTCGGTCTCCATCCCCGCCAGGGTGGCGGGCGAGACATCGGGGAAGCCGTGCCGGGCGCGCACGTCCAGGCCCGGACGGCGGACCTCCAGCTCGATGCGATGGTCGCGGTCGTCGGCCTTCCAGGCCGGAGAGAACCCCAGCAAGTAGTAGGAGCGGGTGTCCTCCTCGGCCCGTTCCAGCGCGGCCAGCCGGTTCGAGTTGAGAGAGGCCTGGCCGCCGGTCGCCTCGGCCAGGGCAAGGAGGGTGTCCTCGGGCGCGCGCTCCCTCTCGAAGGCCGGGACGTCCACCGGGTAGAGCGTGTAACCGAGGCGGTTGGCGTCCCGGACGAGATGGAGCGACGGCCCGGAGGGCCAGCCGCCGGAGAGCACGAGCATGGCTTTGCGGCCCGGGGACGGCGAGACGCTGCGCAGAGCCGCGGCAGCGGCGTCAGCCACCCATACCGCCGACCGGGTCAGGCTCTCCCTGGCCGGGCGCTTGCGGGCTTCGGCCAGGGCGGCGGCGAGGGCCCCACGGTCGCCCGTCCAATCCGCCAACGGGTGGAGACGCTCGCCGTCGAAGGCCACGATCGCCATGCGGTCGTCGGGGCCGAGGCGGTCCAGGTCGCGCTCGATCTCCCAGAGCACGAGGTTGCGCTGCACCGCGATCGACAGGCTGTCGTCGACGAAAACCAGGTAGCTCCGCCCCATCGTGCCTTCGGCGACCTCGGTGAAGCGCTCGACCGGCACCTCGGCGCCATCGACCAGGAGGCGGAAGTCGCCGGCCGAGAGGCCGCGCACGCGGTTCCCCTCGAGGTCGGTCACCACCGCCTCCACATCGACCTGCGCCACGGCCGGCACGGAGCCGATCAGCAGAGCCGCAAGCAGGGAAACGACAACACACTTCATGAGTGGACCTCCTTCTTTCCAGAAGCCGATAGAGCAAGGCGGGTGCCGGGGCATTGTAAGGGGAAAACGGATGCGGATCGTCCTCCGGCGAGGACGAATCTACGCGCCACCCGTCCTCACTCGTAGCGCAGCGCTTCGATCGGGTCCTGGCGGGCGGCCTTGATCGCGGGCCAGAGGCCGGCCACGAGGCCAACGGCCGTGGAGACGCCGAAGCCGAGGACGATGGACCAGAGCGGCGCCGCCGCCTGGAATTTGAAGGCGAACCGGGTGAGGAGCGCCACGCCCAGACCGAGGGCGATGCCCAGCAGACCGCCCACGCCGGTGAGGGTCACCGCCTCGGCTAAAAACTGAATGGCAATATCCCGCCGCGTGCCGCCCAGCGCCTTGCGCAGCCCGATCTCGCGCGTCCTCTGGGTGACGTTGACCAGCATGATGTTCATCACGCCCACCCCGCCCACCACCAGGGCGATCGCGGCGATCAGCACCATCACGATCGAGATCCCGCCCGTGATCTGGCGGAAGTTGTTCAGCATGCCCATGCTGGTGAACGTCGCGAAATCGTTCTCCTGGTTGAAGCGGAGCTTGCGGCGGGTGCGCAGGATCGCGGTCTCCTGCTCGATCAGGGCATCGACGTCCTCGGACCGCCGCGGCACCGTCGCGATGTGCAGGGTGTCGCCGCCGCCGTCGCGCACCTGGGGATACTGGTCGTCGAAGGTCGAGATCGGCATGAGCAGATTGTTGTCGTTGCTCCCGCCGAGGAAGTTGCCCTTGCGGGCGAGCAGCCCGATGACCTGGAAACTGCGGCCGTCGATCGTGATCGAGCGGCCGATCGGGTCCTGCATCGGGAAGAGCGCGTCGGCCACGTCGGCGCCGATCACGGCCACCCGGGCCGCGTGGCGCACGTCGGCATCGATGAAGAACCGGCCGTCCTCGATGACCGAATTATTGGCGTCGGTGTACGCCGGGGTCACCCCCGCGATGGTCGGGCTGTTGGCGATGCGGGCGCCGGTGCGCACTTCGCCCGAGGTGAAGAGGTAGCGCTCGGGCGAGACCGCCGCGGCGAGCGTCGCCAGCCGCCGGAGCGCCTCCGCGTCGTCCAGGGTGAGGTCGCGGCGGTTGCGCTCCTCCTCGGGCACGTCCGGCGGCCCGCCGAAGCGCGGCTCGAACTTCTGGAACTGCACGAGGTGGGTGCCGAACTGCGAGAACGCCGTGGTCACCGAACGGTCGAAGCCGGCCACGAAGGAGACCATCATGATCACCGTGGCCACGCCCGCGACCACCCCGAGCAGGGTCAGGGCGGAGCGCATCTTCTGCGCCCTCATCGCCACCAGGGCGAAACGGACGTTCTCCGTCCACGAGAGCCGCAGCCGGGATCTCGATGCCGCCGACATGGCCATCACTCGGACCTCAGCGCATCGACCGGCAGGAGCCGGGAGGCGTGGACGGCCGGCCAGTAGCCGGCGGTGAGCCCCACGAGGATGGACAGGGTCAGCCCCAGCGTGGCGATGCCCGGCGTGACGTTCGCCGGGAAGTGGGCAATGCGGTCGACCGCCAGGGCGATCAGGGAGCCGCTCAGCACGCCGAAGGCGCCGCCCACCAGGGAGAGCATCGCCGCTTCCAGGAGGAACTGGCGGCGGACATCCCGCTGGCGAGCTCCCAGAGCCCGGCGCAGGCCGATCTCCTGCGTGCGCTCGGCCACCGAGACCAGCATGATGTTCATGATTACAATGCCGCCGATGCCCAGCGACACCGAGGCGATGAGGATGGTCAGGACGAACGCCGCGGCCGAGATCTGGCGCCAGATCTCCTGCAGGTTCTCGGCCGTAATGATCCCGAACGGGTCCGGAGCGCGGAAATCGGTGTGGCGGAGCGCCCGCAGCACGCCCCGCGCCTCGTCGGTCGCGTCCGCTACCCCCTCGACCCCTCCCCGCGCCTGAACCAGGAGGTCGATCGTCTCGCGCAGGCCGTTGGACTTGCGCCAGCTATCGATGGGCACCAGCACGATGTTGTCGCGGCTCTGGCCGAGCATGCGCCCCTGCTGGGTGAGCAGGCCGACCACTTTATGAGGGACGTCATTGACCAGGATCTCGCGGCCGATCGGGTCGAGCTGCGGGTAGAGCTCGTCCTTGACGTCCCAGCCGATCACGGCCACCGGCTGCGCGATCCGCGCCTCGCTGTCGAGGAAGAACCGTCCCGCCGCGAGATCCAGATTCATGAGCTCGCCGTAGTTCGCCGTGGTGCCGTTGATGACCACATTGGTCATCCGCTTTTCGCGGAACTTGACGGCGCCCCGGCCCTGGAGCAGGGCTCCCACCGACTCGGCCTTGCGCAGCTCCGCGCGCAGCCGCAGGTAGTCCTCCCACTCGAGGTCCGGGCGCTTCATGGCGTCGATGAACTCCTCCCGGCTGCGGATGATGCCGTACTTGCTGACCACGAACACGTCCGGCGCCAGGCCGAACAGCTTGTCGCGCACGAACAGGTTGAGCCCCGAGATGACCGAGACCACGCCCACCAGCGTGGCGACGCCGATCACGATACCCAGCAGCGTGAGGAAGCTGCGCAAGGCATTGGTCCGGATCGCCCGCAGGGACTCGCGGAACAGCTCGCCGAGATCCATCAGCCCGCGGGGGTCTCCCGACGCCCCCCCTCCTCCTTCTTGGGCTTCTCGGGCGTCACCGCGTCGCCCGGATTGATCTCCCGCAGCGCCTTGAAGGGGCCGGTGACGACCGTCTCGCCCCCCTTGAGACCCTTCACCACCTCGATCGACAGGTCGCCGATCAGACCGGTCTCGAGCGGCTGGAAGCGGACTTTCCCCTCCTTGGGGCCGGCCTCCACGAGGTAGACCCCCTCCTGCTCGCGGCGGGACTCATCTCCCTGGGCAGGCGCTTGTGCGGCAGTACGTTCCGCCTCGCGCACCACGAGCGCCTGGAGCGGCACGACGATCGCCTGGCCGCGGAAGCCGGTCAAGATGTCGGCGCGGGCCGACAACCCGGGCTTGACGTCGGCCGGCGGATTTTCGACCCGCACCTTGACCAGGAACTTGATCGCCTGGTTGGCGGCGTTGACGAGGGGGCTGCTGCCGACCTCGGCGACCACGCCGCGGAAGGTCTGGTTGGGGTAGGCATCGAGGCGCACCCGCGCCTCCTGCCCGAGCTTGACGTTGGGGATCGAAGTCTCGTCCACCTCGAGCTCGGCCTCGACCGCGGACATGTCCGAGATGGTCAGAAGCACGGTGCCCGGGCTGTTCTGGACGCCGATCACCGCCACCTCGCCCTCCTCCACCCGCCGGGCGGTGACGACGCCGTCCATGGGCGACCGGATGGTCGTCTTGGCCAGGGTATCGCGAGCGCCTTCGAGGGAGGCGCCGGCCTGCTGCACGCGGCGCTCGGCGGCCTGGACCACGGCCTCGCTGGTGCGCACGGCAATCCTGGCACGCTCGAGGTCGGCGGCGGGGATGAGGCCCGACTTGTAGTTACGCTCAGCGCGGTTGAGGTCGTCGCGCGTCTGGGCGAGCGCGGCGCGGGCCGATTCCACGTCGTTGCGCAGCGCCTGCATGGAAAACTCGTTGCTGCGCGCCGCGGCGCGGGGATTGACCGCGTCGATCTGGAGCAGGAACTGCCCCTTGCTGACCCGGTCCCCCTCCTCCACAGCGAGGCGCGTGATCTGGCCGGGGATCGTGGCGGAGATGTCGACCTTCTTCTGCGCCTGGATCCTGCCATTCGCACTGACCTTCGCCTGCACGTCCTCGCGCCCCACCTTGGCCATTTGCACCTCGGTGGGCTTGGGTCCGCGCCGCGACGCCGCGACGCCACCCGCCACGGCGAGGAGTACGACGACCAGGCCGATCCAAATCCACTTACGCTTCACAGGAATGCCCTCACTAGCCGCCAGAACAGAGGAAAACAGAAACGCCCCCCCGCGGCGACCTGTCCGGGGGAGTCGATAAATGCTTTACGGGATAGTGTAGCGGAGGTTGCAGTCCTCAGGGGTCCAGTCCTGCCATCCGGTCCGCGTAGAGACGCCCCAGCACGCTGTCACGAACCTCCCGGGTGTACAAGGCCGGGGCGTCTCAAGGCCCCAGCCGCCACCACCGCCGGCAGCATCTCTCAACAGCACTCCACCTCGCACTCAACCCTGGTTATCTTCGGCTTTTTCCACTCACGCAGGGTACCGTGTCTGTCTTCATACTGGTAGGTGCGGTGGAAACAGCTGTCCCGCTGGTATCGTTCGCCGTCGAATTTGTAAAGGGTGAGGTCGGACTGCCAGGCGGAGCCATGCATAACGGCCATGAGATCACGATAGCCCTTGGTGTACGACCTCTGTATCTCTATCCGGTTGATGCTGCCCGCTTCCAGCAGCAGCCGATAACCGTTTGCAGTCTTTTCGTAAACCCATGTCACACAGTTCGCTGCGCCACAGACTTTGCCAAGACCATGTACCCTGAGCGCGGGTTCACCACCTCGCTTCACTTCGATCGGGTCAGCCGCCACGTTGCTGGCCGTTCCGGCAGCGCTGACCTCGAGCTCGTATCCATACTCGAGCAATTGTTCCACGATCTCTTTCGGCACCTCGACTCGCGACTTCGTTCCAGAGCCAGCAACCTGCTCCTGACCCCACGCCCGTGGAACCGTGAGCGCCAGCCAGAAAACCAGGAATACAGCCTTCCACACGTTCATTGGATTCCTCCTGGGCAGGCGGAATGCCTTGCCACAGGATGAGAATGCCGTTCATAGATGAAGGCTGTATGAACCGGCGGTGAAGTCGCGGTGCGATTCCTGAAGAGAATCCAAATTCCACGACGGTCCGGGGGTCGATGGACTGTTCTACTCGGAAGAGCGCACTGCAGCAAGCGTCAGAACGGCCATCAGGAGAAGAGCAGCCGCCACGACCTCAAACCAGATGGTGAAATTCATCGCCGTGGTGTGGGCCGAAAAGGGTGCCCGGGTGTAATGGAGAAGCCCATCGAACCCGAAAGCCGCATATGCGCCCAGCAGGGCCAATCCGCTGAGCCGGCGCCCCAAGCGATAGAGCACGTAACCGAGGATGCCGACCACAGCCGAGCCACACCATGCAAGATAGACATCGACCCGAGAGAGCCAGAACGGAAGGTTGGGATAGTCGCTTATGTACTCCGCATTGTGCGTAAAGTGCAGCAAGCTCGCTGCCATATACAAGAGCAGCAACCAACCCAACAGCTGGCCATTGAGCTGAGCTAGCTTGAAGATCCCTCTCATACTGCTGGCGTCAGTCCCTTTCCGGCTGTCCACGCTCCAGGTGGACAGTCGACGCCCGAGATAAAAAGCTGTCGGATCATCGAGGACAACGCTTCGCACCTAATGCATCACTATGGCTGAAAGAAAGCTGCTCCCCCAGGTAAGTGATGTTGCCCGCCTCCCGCTTGAGTTGCTGAACGGCCTTGCCCAGATCCCCCGTTACTCCTTGCGACCGTGCAAGGCTGGGACGACAGCAAGACCTGGAGCGCGGGGGTCGATGCCGCTCACCTTCACGTGGAGCGTGCACGGCTCACAGAGACTTACGTCGACCCCGCTACAGCCAGAATGCCAAAGCCCCTTCGCCTCGCCGCTGTTCGACCATACGACAAGCCGATAGGGCTCGTCACTAGCTGGCGAACCGGTTCCACTGCAGCGAACGGCTCCGGACTGGTCAGTGATGCTCAGTTCGACGCGGGTTATGAGGGTCTCAAGCGCTTGCGCGTCGGGTCGGGACGGCGTCTCCAGCACGACACCGGCGCGCGCCGAAGGGAAGCGACGGAACATGAACGAGAACTCCCCAGGCTGGTTCAATGGCAGAGGCTCGAAGGTGGCAACGAATCGCGGATACAACGGGAGACCGACATTTCGCAGTTCGCCACCCTCGAAGCGCGGGGCCTTGCAGGCGACGACGAGGGCGACGAGGACTGCGGCTGCCGTCGCTGAGGGGCGCGGGATCATACTTCTCATACGCATTCGGACGAAGCGCCGTCTAACGATTGAGCTGAGCGCCTAGTCCGCTTCATTTACCTGCCTGACGCTCAACGTGATCGGGCATAAGCGGCGGCGAAGCTGTTCGCTTGATGCCCTGGGTTGGCGAACCAAGCGTCTGAACTTGCATGCTTCATTGGCCATCGGAAAGATCGGCCTAAACGGCGTCCACTCGTGGCCATCACGCGGGCATTTTCGGCACCGAATCTCTTCCTGCCGCCAGGGTTAATGCAGCGTGAAATGCGTCAATCTGGTCGAAGACTACCTTTTTGATCGGCTCCTCCGCATCGAGCTTTTCTCTCATGTATGCTAGCAGTTTGTCGAATCGCCACTTGCACTGATATAGCGAACGAATAACTTCTAGGGAAGCATCCTCGACCACCTGTTTCTCGTTTGCGTCAAGAAACGCCTTTGCTGCGAGAAGGTGGGAGTGGTATAGGGTGACGGTAGAACGGTTCCCTCGATTCGCGTCACCTCTGGCGTAGCCATCTTCGTCTGGGACTGGGAACCACTGGGGCGGCTCTATAACCGCTAGATCTATGAACTGCGCGAGTAGCCTTTTCGAGCGGCGGCGACGCTGGCGACCTTCGAACAGCTCCTTTAGGTATAACGCTACAATCCCGAGCATGAAGGCCACAGAGGGTCCGATCGCCGCCCCGTAATCGCGGAACAGCATCGCGATTCTTGGTACATCATCGGTCTGCGCAGTAATCATTAGGTGTACCGCTCATATGAATCTTGGCTCATGCGGCCAACGTCAGGATCGACGTGTGTCGCTCGCAGGCTTTTAGGACACCAGATCAGTGTCATACGGCGCAGCAGCTCCAAGCGGTCGTCCCCTCAAGGTTTGCAGAAACATCGACTCAGCAAGTCTAGGTTCAGCGCTGGAGACTGTCAATTGGAACGGAGAAGCGCGGCCCCCGATGAGTAATCTCGCCGGACAAACAACAGGCCGGCTCCGGGCTCGGCACCTCGCTGTGGAAGGGGATCTCATTTTCGTGCGCGAAGTGGGAGGGGAGGCTTCGAGGGCAGGCGCCCTCGTCCCGGTCTCCTCCCGGAGCCGGCGTGCCCTCTCCCCGATTGCGAGAGGCACACGCCTTCCCTGGAGACCAGGTCCCCTTCATTTGGGCGGACGGCGGCGTCCTTGGACACGGAGGCCGGTCGTCCTATCAAGTTGTCAAAGAACCACTGCCCTACCCCGATGATCTGCCATGGGAGCAGGACGGGAGCGATGATAGACAGAGGAATGAATGATGTCAATAGTTGGCGCATAGTACTCTATACGGTATCGTTGCCACTGATGACCCGCCCGGGAAGTTGGGGGAGCAGCTGGGAATGCGGGGGACGGCGTGCGGAGCGCGGGGAGGACGTGGGGAATGTGGGGGACGGCGTGCGGAGCTCGGGGGATGGCGCGAGGAATGTGGGGGCGACGTGCGGAGTCTGGGGGAGGACACCGAAAAAGTAGCTGCAGGGCGCCTCCGGCTTTGCCGCGAGGCGGTTCTTTGACATCCGATGGACCCATGAGGTTCGGCGGGCTCGGGCGGGAGCCCGCCGCTCATGGGGGCCGTGTGGCCGGGCGGGGCTCCCTCTTCAGGGCGCGAACTCGACCTCTTGCCACATCGTGCCGCCGTTGACCTCGTCGCGCACCGTGAATACCAGCCTCTGCGGCGCGTTGCGCAGGCGCAGAGTGGTCTGGAAGCGGGCCAGGCCGCCGGCCTGGGGGACCTTCTTGATTGCCACGCGCAGCTTCGCGAGCGGGATCTCGGTGCGCCCGCCCTTGTCGTCGAGCGCAGCCACGGCCAGCGGCGCCTCGGCGATATAACCCCTTCCCGACGGAGTCAGGGCCAGGGCCTCGACCGGGACGCCCAGGGTCACCGGCAGCTCGACTTCCCGGCGGCCTCGCGGCTTCGCCTTGCCGAGCAGGATTTTCAGCCTGCGGTCGGCCTTGTCGCCGCCGAAGAGCAGCACGCTCTCGGCCTTTCTTGCGTTTTCGGTCCTCTTCGAGAGGTCGGGGAAGCTGGTCCGCGCCCGCACCGTCACGCCCGGCCGCTTCGATTCCACCTGGATCGCGTGGCTGCGGTCGTTCGCCTGCCAGCTCGGCGTGAAGCCGAGCCAGTAGTAGGAGCCCGAGTCCGCCACCACCTGGCGGAAGACGTCCTGCTTGAGCGAGTTGGCGACCCGGCCGCCGGTCTGCTTCGCCACCGTGTCGAGCATTTTGAGGTTCTGCGGCGTGGGGCTCGCCACGTCCACGGGATAGATCGTGTAGCCGAGCTGGTTGGCGGCGCTCACTACAGGGCCGTAGAGGCCCGGCGCGACACCGAGGGACCAGCCGCCGGAGAGGAGGAGCATCACCTTGCGCCCGGGCGGCACCTCGAAGCCGCGCAGGGTACCGGCCATTGCAAGGGCCGTCTTGCCGAGCTGCGTCCGCGCCTCGGGGCTGACCCGGCGGTCCAACCCCTCCGCCATGAACATCGCCATCTCTGCCTTTTCGAACTCCGCCATCTCGGCGGCCTCAAAGGTCGTATCGATGTCGCTCGCGAGGCTGCGGTGCTGGGCCAGGGCCTTGTTCCCCTGCGCCTCCCGCTGCCGCGCCAGGCGCAGGACCTGGGCGAGGCCGGTCTTGTCGGAGGTCCAGGGGCTCAACACCTCGATCTTGGAGCCGTTGAACGCGAGCACGGCCATCTGATCCTCGGGACCCATCAGGCTGAGGTCGGCCTCCAGCTTCTCCAGCACCACGTTGCGCGGCTCGGAGACGGAGAACGATTCATCCACGAAGACCAGGTAGCTGCGGGGGACCGCCTCGGCAGGAGCAACTGGTGCGGCCGGTCCCGAGGCGGATGGCACGGACGTGCCTTCAGCAACCTCGGTGAAAAATTCGACGGGCACTTCCTTGCCGTCGATCAGGAGGTGGAAGTCGGTGGCGGTGAGGCCGCGCACGAGCTCGCCCCCGGAGGTGGCCACCACCTCGACGTTGACCACGCGCACGTCGATGGTCTCGCCGATGACCGGGATCTCGGGCGGCTTCGTCTCCTGGGCGGAGAGAACCGCCAGCGCCAGCGCCAACAGCAGCTTCATAGGGCCGGATCGAGCTCCACTTCTTGCCAGAGGGTGTCGCCGTTCACTTCGTCACGGACCGTGAACACCAGGCGCTGCGGCGCGCGACGCAGGCGCAGGGTGGTCTGGAAGCGGGCCAGGCTGCCGGCCTGGGGCAGTTCCTTGATCGCCACCCGCAGCTTCGCCAGTGGGATCTCGGCGCGCCCGCCCTGCCCGTCGAGCGCGACCACTGCGAGCGGCGTTTCGGCGATGTAGCCCCTCCCCGACGGGGTCAGGGCCAGGGCCTCGACCGGCACGCCCACGGTCACCGGCAGCTCGATCTCGCGTCGGCCGAACGGCTTCGCCTTGCCGAGCAGGACCTTGAGCTTGCGGTCGTCCTGATCGCCGCCGAAGAGCAGCACACTCTCGGCCTTCCTCGCGTTTTCGGTCTTCTTGGAAAGGTCGGGGAAGCCCGTCCGCGCCCGCATCGCGACGCCGGGCCGCTTCGACTCCACCCGGATCGAGTGGCTGCGGTCGTTCCCCTGCCAGCTCGGCGTGAAGCCGAGCCAGTAGTAGGAGCCCGAGTCCGCCACAACCTGCCTGAAGACCTCCTGCTTGACCGAGGCCAGCACTCGGCCGCCGGTCTGCATGGCTACCGCGTCGAGCATCTTCAGGATTTCCGGCGTGGGGCTCGCCACGTCCACGGGATAGATCGTGTAGCCGAGCTGGTTGGCGGCGCTCACCACCGGGCCGTAGAGGTGAGGCGCCACCCCGAGGGACCAGCCGCCGGAGAGGAGCAGCATCACCTTGCGCCCGACCGGCACTTCGAATCCGCGCAGGGTGCCGGCCATGGCCAGCGCCGTCTTGCCGAGCTGGGTGCGCGCCTCGGGGCTGGTCCGCAGCGCCGTCGCCTCCAAGGCCGCCCGGGCCTCGTCCCCTTCGATCGCGCCCGCCTCCGCCAACTCGATGAGCCAATCATCGTCCCTCTGCAGGCCGCGGTGCTGGGCCAGGGCCTTGTTGCCTTTGGCTTCCCGCTGCCGCGCCAAGCGCAGCACCTCGGCGAGAGCGGCCCTGTCGGAAGTCCAGGGGCTCAGCACTTCGATCGTGGCGCCGTTGAACGCCAGGACGGCCATCTGGTCCTTGGGACCCATCAGCTGCAGGTCCGCCTCCAGCTTCTCCAGCACGACGTTGCGCGGCTCGGCGACCGAGAACGACTCGTCGATGAAGACCAGGTAGCTGCGGGGGACCGCCTCGGCAGGGGCGACCGGGGCTGCCGGCCCTTGGGCGGAGGGGGCGGCCGTGCCTTCAGCTACCTCGGTGAAGAACTCGATGGGCACTTCCTTGCCGTCGATCAGGAGGCGGAAGTCGGCGGCGGTGAGGCCGCGCATGAGCTCCCCGCCGGAGGTGGCCACCACTTCCACGTTGACCACGCGGACGTCGATGGACTCGCCGATGATCGGGATCTCGATCCGCTTCGGTTCCGCCGCAGAAAGAGTGGCCGCAACCAGCGCCAGTGCCATGAGCTTCATCGCTACCTTCATTGGAGCATCTCCTCGTAGGCTTGGACGGGGGCTGGGCCGAAAAAGTTTCAGGGTCAGGTGAGCGCGGGCACCTGCGCGAACCGCCGCACCAAATGATCCACGATGAGCGGTCCGTGATCGCGGGAGTTCTCGATGAAGATGCGGTCGGTGCGGCGGCCGGCCTGGATCGTGCCGGCCACGTAGAGCCCCGGCACGTTCGACTCGCAGGTCGCCGGGTCGTACGCCGGCTCCAGGCTCTCCGGGTCGATGCGCACGCCGGCGCGCTGCAGGAGGTCCACCTCGGGGGTGTAGCCCACGAGCACGTAGGCCGCTTGGGCGGGCAGCAGCTCGGCCCCGTTCGGCCCCTGGATCTCAACTCCTCCCTCCCGGAACGCGCACACCAGCGAGTTGAAGCGGGCGGCGATCGAGCCCTCCTCGATGCGGTTCTCGATGTCCGGCTTGACCCAGTACTTGACCCCCGGCTTCACGTGCGCGCCGCGATGGACGAGGGTCACCCGCGCGCCGTTGCGCCAGAGGTCGAGCGCCGCCTCGGCCGCGGTGTTGCCCGCTCCGATGATGACCACGTCCTGGTTGTAGTGCGGGTAGGCCTCCTTGTAGCGCACCGAGACCCAGGGGAGGTCCTCGCCGGGCACGCCCAGGTGCCTGGGATTGCCGAAGTAGCCGGTCGCCACGGCCACGGCGCGGGCCCGCAGCTCCCGCGGTCCCTTCCGGCCGATCGAGGAGATGGTGAAGCCCTCCCCCTCTTTCCGGATCTCCAGGACCTCTTCATAAAGGGCCAGGGGAATCTTGTAGCGCTCCACGACCATCCGGTAGTAGGCCAGGGCCTGCCGGCGGGTCGGCTTGTCGTCCGGGATGGTGAAGGGGATGTCCGCGATTTCCAGACGGTCGCGGGTGGTGAAGAACTCCATGAAGGTGGGATATCCCTGGATCGCGGCGGTGAGCGGTCCGCGGTCCATGACGAGCACACCAATGCCGCCAATACCGCGTCGGATGGCTTCGGCGCCAATGGCGATCCCTGTGGGGCCGGCCCCCACCACCAATAAGTCCAGAACGTCGCTCATGCTTCTCTCCAAAAGTGGTCCACGGGGCCATGGCCCGAGCCCAGCGGGTATGCGGCCTTCATTGCGCCCTGCAGGTATTCGATCGCACCGCCGACCGCCCACTGCAGCTCCTCTCCCCGACCCAGGCGCGCCGCGATCGCCGAGGAGAGCGTACAGCCGGTGCCGTGGGTCGAGGAGGTCGCCAGCCGCCGGTGCAGGAAGCGATGATGGATGAAATGACCCTTCCCATCCACAACCAACAAGTCCACGACCTCTTGCCCTTCCCCATGCCCGCCCTTGGCCAGCACCGCGGGCCCGCGCCGGGCAAGCTCCTCGGCCGCCGCCTGCCCCGCGGGCTTGCCCGTCATCCGCTCCAGTTCGGGCAGGTTCGGCGTGACCACGGTGCAGAGCGGGAACAGTTCCTCGAGCAATGCCTCGACCGCGTCGTCCCGCAGCAGCGCGTCGCCACTCTTGGCCACCATGACCGGATCGAGCACCACGCGCAAGGGCTTCCAGAATCGAAGGCGATCCGCCACGGCCCGGACGATCGGCGCGCTCGCCAGCATGCCGATCTTGACCGCGTCGACCCCGATGTCCTCGAAGACGGCGTCGATCTGGGCGGCGACGATCTCCGGCGGGACCTCGTAGACGGCGCGCACTCCGAGAGTGTTCTGGGCGGTCAGGGCGGTGATGGCGCTCATGCCATAGGCGCCGTGCGCGGCGAAGGTCTTGAGGTCGGCCTGAATGCCGGCTCCGCCGCCGGAATCAGAGCCGGCGATGGTCAGGAGCCGCGGCGGCGTCCGGGCAGACATCTGCAAAACTTCTGCAAGCCCTAGGCCGTGCGGAGGTGGAGACGGCGGCGGCGCATCCAGGAGACCGCGAGGACCACGGCCACGATGATCACGCTGATGACCTGGGCGAGCGTGAACGGGCCGAAGAAGCGGTCGTCCTTGGCGCGCAGGATCTCGACCAGGAAGCGCTCGACCGCCATCAGGGCGAGGACCGTGAGCGCCACCACGCCGACACCGCGCTCTTCACCCGGTTTTTCCCCAAGCCGCCTACGAAGCAGCCAGAGGCCGAAGCCCCAGATGGCGAGGCAGGTGAGGGTCTCGTAGATCTGCGTCGGGTGGACGCGCAGGAGCTCGCTGTCGGGGACGCTCGCGGGGATGTCCACGCCGAACAGGCTGCGCAGCTCGCCGGCCGTGGTCGGCGGCAGGCCCACGGGGAAGGCCACGCCCCAGGGCAGGTCGGTGGGCCGGCCGTAGTCGTCCCCCACCAGGAAGCAGCCGATGCGGCCGACGGCATAGCCCAGCGCGAGCGCCAGGGCGGCGACGTCCAGCATGCGCCAGGCGAAGAGCCGGCGCTTGTACAGGGTGAAGAGCACGGCCGCGGCGCCGAGGATGAAACCGCCGTACCAGACCAGGCCGGAGCGGTCGAACAGCACCGCCAAGTCCCGGTTCAGGAGGGCGTAGTAGACCTTGGCGCCCACGATTCCGCCCACACCCGCGGCGAAGACGATGGCGCTGGCATCCTCGTCGTCTCCGAGGCCGAAGCGGCGCATCCCCCAGAGAAGCTGGAGATAGCCGGCGACGAACGAGAGGACCAGCATCACCCCGAAGGGGCTGATCGCGAACGGTCCGATACGAAAGAGCTCCTGGATCATGGCCGGGCGGATCGTAGCACGGCGGTCACCTCGTACAAGCGCCCGTACAATCGCGAGTACAATCGGCCCTCCCATGATCACCGACTCCACCCGCGAGTGCTTCCAGAAGCTATCCGAGCTGATCCGGCGGGATAGCAAGGGCGGGCGCTGGCTGGTCCTCACCCACGACAACCCGGACCCGGACGCGCTGGCCTCGGCCATGCTCCTCTCCCACGTCCTGCGCTGCGCCTTCAAGCAGAGGGTCACCATGGCCTACGGCGGCATCGTCGGCCGGGCCGAGAACCGGGAGATGGTCAAGAGCCTCAACCTGAAGCTCAGCCACGTGCGCAACCTGAGCTGGAAGAAATACGAGCACTTCGCCCTCGTGGACACCCAGCCGCGCAGCGGCAACAACCAGCTCCCCGCGCGCATCACGCCGGACCTGGTCCTCGATCACCACCCCGTGCGCATCAACACCCAGGCGATGCCCTTCGTCGACATCCGCCCCCCCTACGGCGCGACGGCGACGATCCTGGCCGAGTACCTGCTGGCGAGCGGCGTCCGCTACACGCACGCGCTGGCCACGGCTCTCATCTACGCCATCCGTTCCGAGACCCAGGACTTCGCCCGCGAATGGGCAGGCCCGGACAAGGCGGTCTACGACCACTTCTTCCCCTACGCGAACCACCGCGTCCTGGCCCGCATCCAGAGCCCGCGCCTGCCCCTGACCTACTACGGCAACCTGCACGAGGCGCTGGAGAACCTGATCTCCGTGGACTCCCTGATCGCCAGCCATCTCGGGGACGTGGAGCAGCCCGACATCGTGCCCGAGATCGCGGACCTGCTGCTGCGCATGGAGGGGAAGACCTGGTCGCTCTGCACCGGCTTCTTCGGGGAGCGCCTCTACCTCTCGATCCGCACCACGAACTCGCGGGCGGACGCCGGCTCGGTCATGCGCCGCCTGGTCGGCCGGCGCGGCAAGGGCGGAGGCCACGGCATGATGGCCGGAGGTTGGGTAGACGCCAGCAAGACGCCCCCCGCCGACCGCGGCAAGCTCCAGCGCCAGCTCGGGCTCAAGCTGGCCCGCGAGCTCAAGAAGAGCCCCGAGAAGATGGCGAAGCTCGACCTTCAGGAAAAGGAGCCGACGGCTTGACCCCATACGTCTGCCCGCAGTGCCACGATCCCCTCGACGATACGCCGGAGGGGCTCTCCTGCGCGGCGTGCGGCCTCACCTATCCGGTCGCGGACGGGATTGCCGATTTCGCCCGCGGCGTCTACTACGATAATTTCGGCGGGCAGGACGGGCAGGAGCTGGCAGCCGGACATCTGGAAGGGCTGGAGAACGAGGTGGGCGGCACACGCTCGCGGATCGAGGGCTACTACCTCCCGCTCCTCCGCCGCCTCGCCCGCAAGCTCGGGCTGCCGCCGGGCGAAGTGCGGGTCCTGGACTGCGGCTGCGGCAACGGACTCTCGGTGGACCTGCTGCGCGATGCGGGCTTCGCGGCCTGGGGCAACGATCTTTCGGCCCTGCGCAAGTGGCAGTGGCGCGAGCGGAAGCACCGGGACCACCTGCTCGTGGCGGACGCGCTGAAGATGCCCTTCCCCGACGGCTTCTTCCATGCCGTGCTCTCCTCGGGAGTGATCGAGCACATCGGCGTCGCCGAGACCGGCGGCGAGACCTACACCGTCCGCCCGCTGCCGGACCGGGACGAGCAGCGCGTCCGGTTTCTGGGGGAGCTGCTGCGGGTGCTGGGGACCGGGGGCGAGCTCTGGCTCGACTTCCCGAACGGCGCCTTCCCCATCGACTTCTGGCACGGCCCCCAGGCCGGAGGCGCGCGGGTGCATCCCTTGGACGAGGGCTTCCTGCCGACGCTGCGCGAGGTCCGGGGTTATCTCGCGAAGATTCCCGGAGGCTGGAGGGCGCGCCCCCTGAGTCCCCACGGCCGCTTGGCGTGCCGCCAAGTACGGAAGCATTGGTACGGACGGCTCCTCTACCTGCCCGCCGCCGCCTTCCTGTGGAGCACCCGCCTGCCCGTTCTCCGCTCCCTGGCGGGCAGCCCGCTTAATCCTTACCTGGTGCTCGCTATCGGGCGTACTCGCTGACGCTTGTCTGAAACGTTTCGGCTGTCCCCGGCACAACGTTCGAGGAGATCCCCTATGCGCGGCAAGCTGTCCATCACCACCTTGCTCATTCTTGCGGTCTGCCTGCCGCGAGCCTTCGCACTCGAGCCGCGCGTTCCGGCGGACAAGCGAAGCCACCCCCGGCTACCGGACGCCACGGAGGTCCAGCGCGTGGTGGTCAAGTTCCACGAAGGGACGGCGGTCCGCCTTCGAGGGGGCATGCTCACGGCGCAGGGCCGGGACGAGCAGATTGATGGCGACGTGGCCGAGGTCCGGCGCCTGGTTGCCCTCGCGCCCGAAGCGCAGGGGATCCAGCGGCTTTTCGCCATGGACGAGGAGGCCCTGGCCGAGCGCCGGGCCAGGGGCGAGGCCCGCAGCGGCCGCCGGCTCGCCGATCTCGACCTGTATTACGAGCTGCCTCTGAAGCCGGGGGTCACGGCGGACGACGTCGCGGAGCTCCTCGACGCCCTCAATGCGCTCCCGAGCGTCGAGATCGCCTATGCCCAGCCGCCCGCCGAGCCCACATCCCTGGGCAGCCCGCAGCTCGCGAGCGGCGCCGCGGTTTCTCCTCCCAGCCCCACGCCCAACTTCCAGAGCATGCAGGGATACCTCAACGCGGCGCCCCAGGGCATCGACGCCCTCTACGCCTGGACCAAGGCCGGAGGCATCGGCCAGGGCGTCAAGATCGTCGACATCGAGGGGGGCTGGCGGACGACCCATGAGGATCTGCCGGTCCTGTTCCACACCGGGGGCACCCAGATCAACGACTCCAGCTGGTGGAACCACGGCACGGCGGTGCTGGGCGAGCTCGTGGGGAAGAACAACGGCTTCGGCGTGACCGGCATCGTCCACCAAGCCCAGGCCGGGTACGAGAGCATCGGCGCGCAGGGGCTGGCGAGCGCGCTCGTGAACGCCGCGGCCGCGGCCGGCAACGGCGGCGTCGTGCTGATCGAGCTGCACTACAGCGGCCCGACCAGCTCGTCTCCCTGCACCTGCAACTTTTCGCAGTGTTACTACATCCCCGGCGAGTACTACTCCGACATCTTCGACGCCATCGCCGATGCCACCGCGAACGGCACGGTCGTGGTGGAGGCGGGTGGGAACGGCTCGACGAACCTGGACGACCCGGTCTACGGCGGCGTCTTCCAGCGCAACATCCGCGACTCCGGGGCCATCCTGGTGGCCGCCAGCAACTCGTACGACCGCGGCCCGACCTGCTGGACCAACTGGGGGAGCCGGATCGACCTGCACGGCTGGGGAGGGAGCGTCACCACCCTGGGCTACGGCGACCTCTTCAGCGAGGACAGCGCGGACCGCTGGTACACCGGCTTCTTCAGCGGCACGTCGAGCGCCTCCCCGATCGTGACCGGGGCCGCCGCGAGCCTCCAGGGGCGCTCCCTGGCGGCTTACTCCTCGGCGCTCGACCCCCTCTCCCTGCGCGACCTGCTCAAGAGCACCGGCACGCCGCACACCGGCGCGAAGAACATCGGACCGCTGCCGAACCTGCGGGCGGCGTTCGACGCCCTGACCGGAGACCCGCCGCCGCCGTGCTACGCCCTGACGCTGACCCACTCGGGCTCGGGCGCGGACCCGGCCGCCTCGCCGGTCAACTCTCCGGGCTGCACTGCCGGCCAGTACCGCTCCGGGACGGCGGTCTCCGTCACCGCGAGCCCCGCCTCGGGCTGGCTGGTCGCGGGCTGGAGCGGCACGTCCAACAATGCGAGCACCGCGAACCTCAACTCGCTGATCATGCCCGGCGGCCCGCACGCCGTCTCCGTGGCGTACGCGGCCATCCCCGATATCGCGCTGTCGAACAACGTCGCCAGGAGCGGCTCCTTCACCGCGCCTGTCCAGCAGGGAACCTGGAGGTTTTACTACGTCGACCTCGAAGCGGGGAGCACCAATCTCGTGGTCGACCTCTTCGCTCTGACCGACGACGTCGATGTCTATGCGCGCCACGGCGCCAAGCCGACCCTGGGCGCCTGGGACTGCCGGCCCTTCATCGGCGGCCTCTTCGACGAGCAGTGCGTCCTCGCGTCGCCGGCCGCGGGCCGCTGGTGGATCGGGGTGAACAACTTCTCGCCGGGCACCTTCACCTATCAGGTCAAGGCGGCCTGGAGCATCCCGACGCCCCCGGCGCTCGAATACTACTCGATCACGCCCTGCCGCGCGGTGGACACGCGGTCGGCATCACCCCTGTCCTCGGGAGCACCGCGGACGTTCCTGATCGCCGGGACCTGCGGCGTGCCCGCCTCGGCCAAGGCGGTCGCCGTGAACGTGACGGCCGTGAGCGCCACCGCCCTTGGCTACGTGGTCCTGTGGCCCGCGGACCTGACGCAGCCCCCCACCAGCGTGCTCAGCTTCCCGGCCGGCGGGACCCGGGCCAGCAATGCCATCCTGGGGCTGGCTACGGACGGGAACCTCGCGGCGCAGAGCTCCCTGGCCGGCGGCGGGACGGTTCACCTGGTCGTGGACGTCACCGGCTACTTCGAATAGGAGATGGCCTCGGCCATGCCGCACAGCCGGCGGGCCTTGTCCAGCAGGGACTTGTCGACGTAGACGATGGCGACGCTCTCGCCGGGCGGACCCGGCTCGGGCCGTCCGTCGCGCGGCAGCAGGCCGAGCGACTCCTCGCTCTGCACGAACCAGGCGATGCCCGCCTCTTCGAGGCACTCGGTGACCTGCCCGAAGAGATCCGTTTCCGTGACCTCCAGGAGAGGAAGGAATTCGATCTCCCCCTCTCCCTCCTCCCCTTCCACGAGCTCGACCTCGCATTCATCACACCACGTCGAGCCCTCTTCGTACTCTGACTGACAGTTTGGACAGAACACGGCGAAAGACCCCTCTCCGCCTTCGGCACTGAAGTGAGCTGCAGCCGGACGTCTGACCCAGGTACTACTTCCCATAGTGCAGCCGCAGCGCTTCTGGGAGACAGGGGAGCTTAAGATCCCCTCATGCGAGAGGCTATCCTGATCGTGATGGGCGTGGCCGGCTCCGGCAAAAGCACGGTCGGACGCCTCCTCGCCGAGCGGCTGGGCTGGCCCTTTCTCGACGGCGACGACTTCCATCCGCCTGCAAACGTGGAAAAGATGCGGCAGGGGATTCCTCTCACGGACGCCGACCGCCTCCCATGGCTGCACCACTTGCGGGAGCTGGTGTCCCGGAGCGGGAGCGCCGTCCTTGCCTGCTCGGCTCTCAAGGAGAGCTACCGCCGGATCCTCTCCGGCAGCGATCCGCGGGTGCGCTTCATCTACCTGCGCGCCGACCCCGCGCTCCTCGCATCGAGGCTGGAAAAGCGGACGGGACACTTCTTCGGGCGGACCCTTCTGGAGAGCCAGCTCGCCGCGCTGGAAGAACCGACCGAGGCGATCGTCGTCGACGCCTCCCAACCGCCGGAGGCCACCCTCGAGGCGATCCTCGCAAGGCTGCCCGGCTAGCGCTGCTGCGCTGCCGGAGCGGCGGCGGCAGCTTCCTCCCGGGCCGCGGCCTCGCGGGCCTGCTCCTGCATCTTCAACTCCCAGGAGGCATAGAAGAAGAGGAGGACAACCACGGCTACCGCGGCCGCGGCGGTGAGCGCCAGACGCAGACGCCGGCCGGGCTTCTCTCCTCCCTCCACGTAGGGACGCGGAAGGCGCGCGCTGCCCGAGCGGAGGGCGCGGGCGGTCCAGATCCAGGAGCGGTGCTCGCGCCGCAGGTAGCGCGGCAGGTTGGCGGCGTCGGTCTTCACCTCCTGGAGGAGACGCTGGGCCTCCCCCTTCTCACCCCTGGCGAGGAGGAGGCGGGCGAGACGCACCTGGGCCTCGATGATGGTCCGGCGCTCCAGCACGTCGCGCAGCACCTTCTCGGCGCGCTCCTTCTGACCGCTCTCGTCCAGGCTGCGGCCGAGTTGGAGCATCGCCCGGCCCAGGTAGGCGTCCGGCTTGGCCTGGACCAGCTCGTCCAGGAGGGGCACGGCCTCCGCGAAGCGACCCTGCATCTGGAGAGTCTGGGCGAAGCCGAAGTTGACGTCCTCGATGCCGGCGCCGTTCTCCCGGGCCTCCAGGAAGTACTTCTCGGCCTGCTTGTGCTTGCCAAGGACGAGCATCTCCTCCCCCGCCTCGGCGAGGATGGCCGGGCCGCGCCAGTTGGTGAGCTGGACGTTGATCTCGCGCAGCCGGCGCCGGGCGTGGAGCCGCCGCGCCGTGTCCGGAGACATGGCGACGCTCCGGCCGCCCATCCAGCCGCTCCGCACCACCACGAAGTACGCCGCGGCGCCGACCCCGGGGAAGGCCAGGATGATCCAGATCCAGTACCAGGGCGCCCCGAGACGCACGCAGTCCACGATCGCAACGAGGTTGATGATCCACGGCAGGAAGCTGAAGATGCCGAGGCTGAAAAGGCCAGACAGCAGGTCCATTCCGGATCCCCCGTAGACACTGTGTTGAAGGGCTTCACTTTACCACGCGCACGTTGACGGCCGGTCGGGCGCATGGGATCATGACGTTCTGCACATCTGATGTGAGCAAAGGAGAGGGGAATGCCCCGGCGGAGCCATGCGGACACGATCGAGGTCTGGAGACGGATGCTCGACTCTACCGACGAAGATCCCAAAGAGTACCCGGAGCTCAAGCCAGCCCGGACCAAGCTCGCGAAGGTGTACAAGCGAGTCGCGGAGCTCCGCATCAAGCAGGCCCGGTTGACCGCCGCCAAACAGGCCGCCACGCGTGAGATGCAGGTCCTCCTGGAGGAAGGGAGCAAAACCGCCAACGTCCTGCGCATCGGACTGAGGCTCCATCACGGCAACCGCAGCCCGAAGCTGATCCAGCACGGCGTCGCGCCCTTCCGCGGCGGCCGTCCCCGAAAGAAAAAGACCGATCCGCAAGACTGAAAACCTGGGGATGGCCTCGGTCCCCGGGTTTTCCGTCCCGCTTCCTCTTTTCCCATCGCCGGAAACCCGGTGAATGCCTCTCTCCCCGGGTTTCCGCGCTTGCGGAAAGCAGGGAAAGCCCCTCTTTCCCAATTTCTTTCCTCCCAGAAACCGGGGAGAGACTCGCTCCCCGGTTTTCGGGTCTCCCGAAAAGAAGGGAAAGAGCCTTGCCCTGGTTTGCCGTGCCGCGAAATCGAGGGAACGACTCTTTCCCCCGATTTCCCATCTCGGAAAAGGAGGGACAGCTCCTTTCACTCCTCATCCCGCCTCGCGGAATCCGGGGAAACAGGCTTTCCCTCCTTTTCCCATATCGCCGAAAACTCAGCGGCGGCGGCGCACGATCCTATCGAGGCTCCGGCGGTCCACCCGGAGCTTCGCGACGGGGACGCCGTCGCGAAGAAGCACGGGGACGGTGTCCGTGAAGCGTTCCCGGAGATCCGGATCGGCGTCGACGTCCCTCGGAGACCAGGAAAGGCCGTGGGAAGGCAGGATTTCGTCGAGCAGAGCGGCCATCTCGTCGCAGAGATGGCATCCCTCGCGGGTCACGAGCTCATAGCGGGCGGGGGAAACGGATCGACGGAAGAGCACGGAGGAAGGATAGCGTGCTCCC
Organism: Acidobacteriota bacterium; assembly: GCA_034667225.1. Lineage (GTDB taxonomy): Bacteria > Acidobacteriota > Thermoanaerobaculia > Multivoradales > UBA5704 > DATMER01. The sequence goes on along the minus strand of JAXDKG010000006.1, from coordinate 13,910 downwards.
TCCCCCCGCCGCGCGGGGGGAGGGCTGGGGAGAGGGGAATGGGATCAATACCGGATGGCTGTGCGCTCGCCGCTCAGGTCGTGGACGTCCTGGAAACGGTCGGAGCGGACCATGTCCCGCACCACGTCGGCAACCTTGCCTTCCTCCAGACGGCGCAGGTCATTGCTCCACTGCTCCCGGTCGACCTGGTTCGAGCTCATGTTCAGGAGGTTTCGGTACAGCGCGGTCAGGCGCTGCTCCTGGGTCACGTTCCCGTCTCGCGTGTACACCTGGTACCGGCTCTCCTCGCTGCGGGCGATCTCGTCGGCGATCTTGATCAGCTCCGCATAACCGCCGCGGGCGATCCGGTCGACGTACGGCTGGCCGCTCGGGTCGAAGTCCCGCATCAGGATGGCGCGGTAGAGAACGTTCGTGAGACCGCGCGCCGACCCGTCGGACGTATAGGGGGCCGAGCCCGCTGCCGCGGACACCGGCTCGACGCGGATGTTCACCGTGCCCTGGCGCAGGTTGTTCGGGATGCCGACATTCTCGGTGATCTGGTAGCGCAGGGTCTCGGTGCGGTTGCGGTTGGAGCTGCCCGGGCGCGCGGTTTCCAGCGTGGCGCTGGAGTTCTCGGCGCTGGTCCGGGTTACGCGCACCCAGCCGCGGCCGGGCTCGGTCTCGGTAAACTGGGTCTCGGGGTAGTACGTGCCCTTGCCATTACCGGGATGGATCGCCGTCATGATCAGGCGCACCCGCTGGCCCTCGGTGAGGGTGAAAGTGCCGCCGGGCTCGATGGTGCCGATCACCTGGTCGCTAGAAAGGTCCTTCACCTGGATCTCGACGCTATGGTAGGGACCCTGGGCCCTGGCGCTCTTCTGTGCAGAGACGGCCAGGGGGGAGAGAAGCACGAGAAGGGCGATCAGGCCCCAGACTCGGTATACGTGTGTGTTCTTCATAAGAATTCTCCTTCTTGGCTCATCCCGGTTAGTACCGAATGGCCATCCGCTCTAGGTTGTGGAGCTGCTGGAACCGGGGGGAGCGCACCATCCCCGCGACGACGGCGTCGATGTCGCCGGCGTTCATGCGGCGGAGGTCCTCCTCCCACTGTTCGCGGTCGATCTGGCTCGCGCTCATGCCCAGCAGATTCTTGTACATGGAGAGCAGGCGCTGCTGGTTGCACACGCCCTCGCGCTCGTAGACGCCGATGCGGCTCTCGTCGCTCTCGGCGATTCGCTCGGCCACCTGGATCAGCGCCTGGTAGCCGCCCTTCGCGATGTTGTCGATGTGGGTACGGGCGCCGGTCTCGTCCAGCTTCCGCATCAGGATGGCCTGATAGAGCCGGTCGGTCAGGTCGCGGGCCTGCTGCCGGGTCGGCACCGACGTCGGCGACGAGCCCGCGGCGGCCGCGGGTTCCACCCGGACGTTGATCGTGCCCTGGCGCAGACTGTCCCGAATGCCCGCCGTGCCAATACTCTCGACAATCCGGTAGCTCAGGGTCTCGGTGCGGCTGCGGTTCGTGCCGCTCGGACGCACGATCCGCAGGGTGGCGTTGGCGTTGTCTACGTTGGTCTTGGTCACACGCACCCAGCCACGGCCGGGGTCGGCCTCGGTGAACTCGGTCTCGGGATAGATGATGCCCTTCTGGCCCGGATGGTCGGCCGTCATGATCAGGCGGACCCGCTGGCCTTCACGGAGCGTGATGGTCCCGCCGGGCTGCACGGTCGTGATGACCTGGTCGGAGTCGAGGTCCTTCACCTGGATCTGGAGGTCCTGGTACGGGCCCTGCCCCTGTGCGTTGAAATTCCTCACCTGTGCAAACGCTGCCAAGGGGGACAGCAACAAGAGCATGGCAACCAGGCTCCAGGCTCGATGTGTGTTTTTCATAGCAATCTCCTAGCGCAATTTTTGGAGCCGCGGAATGGCCCGCGACGTGTACACCCATAGCTAAACGCAAGAAGGATGCCACCGGGTGGGGGCAGGGGGATTGGGAGGTTCGGGTGAAAGACGTCCTCCGAGGAGGACGCTACTGGGGCGGCGGGGGAATCAGAGGCTCAATCAACTTGACCAGGGCAGGGATGTCCTCCTGGATCGTCTGCCAGACTCTCTCCAAGTCGATGCGGAAGTACTCGTGGACGAGCCGGTTCCGCATGCCGGCCATTGGAGCCCAGGGAAGCTCCGGATGAGCATCCTTCACATCCTTTGAGATTCTCTGGGCCGCCTCGCCGATGATCTGCAGGTTCCGGATGATGGCATCCTGCATGATGCCCTCATCCCGAAAGCGCTCCCAGGAGAGGCCTTCGCTGTAGAGAAGCACCTTCCTGGCCGCCGTCAGGACGTCCAGGAGGTAGGCATCATCCCGCAACATAGACAGGGAGGAGATGGCTGAGGATGCTCTCGCGGCGGATGTAGTTCTCGCTCCGTTCGACGGCCACGCGTTCGACGAGGTCGACCTTCCGTCCGAGGATCTCTTCGAGCTCCTCCTCCATCCGCACCACGTCGAAGAGGCTCCAGCGGGCGTCACGGCCGAAGGACACCAGCACATCCACGTCGCTATCCGGCCGGAGCTCATTGCGCAGGACCGAGCCGAAAAGGGATAGCTCCGCGATCTTCCAGCGACGGCAGAAGCTCTCGATTTCCGCCTCAGGCACTTCGATCGGCAACGCGAGCTCGCTCATGGAGGGAGATTGTACTCTCTCACTCCCACTCGATCGTCGCGGGAGGCTTGCTGGTCACGTCGTAGACGACGCGGTTCACGCCCTTGACCTCGTTGACGATGCGGTTCGCCACGCGGCCGAGGAGGTCGTAGGGGAGATGGCTCCAGTCGGCGGTCATGAAGTCGTGGGTCTCCACGGAACGCAGCGCGATCACGCTCTCGTAGGTGCGGTAGTCGCCCATCACTCCCACGCTCTTGACCGGCAGCAGCACCGCGAAAGCCTGGCTCACCTTGTCGTACCAGCCGGTCTCCCTCAGCTCCTGGATGAAGATCGCGTCCGCCTCCTGGAGCAGGGCCACGCGCTCGGCCGTGACCTCGCCCAGGATGCGCACCGCGAGACCCGGCCCCGGGAACGGATGCCGGCCGATGAGCTGCTCCGGCAGACCCAGCTCGCGGCCGAGCTGGCGCACCTCGTCCTTGAACAGGAAGCGCAGCGGCTCGACCAGCTCGAAGCCCAGTTCCGCGGGCAGGCCGCCCACGTTGTGATGGGTCTTGATCACCGCCGACGGCCCCTTCACCGAGACCGACTCGATCACGTCCGGATAGAGGGTACCCTGGGCAAGGAACTGTACGCCCTCCAACCGCCGCGCCTCATCCTTGAACACGTCGATGAAGACGCGGCCGATCGTCTTGCGCTTGGCCTCGGGGTCTTCGATGCCGGCGAGCTCACTCAGGAACCGCTGCCGCGCATCGACCGCCACAATCGGGATGCCCAGGCCGTCGCGCAGGCTGTGGAGGACCTGGACCGCCTCGTCCTTGCGCAGCACGCCGTTGTCCACGAAGACCGCGGTGGAGCGATCCCCGACCGCCCGGGTGAGAAGCGCGGCGACCACGGAGGAGTCGACCCCGCCCGAGAGGGCGCAGATCACCCGCCCCTCCCCCACCTTGTCGCGTACGGTGCGCACCGCCTCTTCCATGTAGGAGGCCATGCGCCAGTCGCCGCGCGCACCGCAGATCCCATAGAGGAAGTTGCGCAGCATCTCGCCGCCCGACACCGTGTGCGAGACCTCCGGGTGGAACTGGATGCCGTACATCCCTTTGTCGGGGTTCTCGAACGCGACCACCGGAGCGTTCGTGGTGCTGGCCGTGACCCGGAAGCCCGGCGGCAGATCGCGCACCCGGTCGCCGTGGCTCATCCAGACCGTCTGGGAGGCCGAGAGCCCTTCGAACAGCTTGCCCGGGTCGGACACAGAGACCTCGGCGCGGCCGTACTCGCGGTGGCTGGAGCCCTCCACGCTGCCACCCAACCGGCGCGCCATGACCTGCATGCCGTAGCAGACGCCCAGGACCGGCATGCCGAGCTCGAACAGCTCGGTCGAGGCATCGGGCGCACCTTCCTCGTAGACGCTCTGCGGGCCGCCGGAGAGGATGATCCCGACCGGCTGCCGGCGCCGGATCTCGTCGAGCGGCAGGTCGAAGGGGTGGACCTCGCAATAGACCCGGTTCTCGCGCACCCGCCTCGCAATGAGCTGGGTGAACTGGCTGCCGAAGTCGAGGATGAGGACGGTCTGGTGATCATTCACAGTTCGGACTCCGATTTGAGCTCGCGGGTCATCAGCTCCTCGACGGCCTTGCGCGGGTCTTTGCCCTCGTACATGACGGCGGCCATCTGCCTCGTGATGGGCATGTCCACTCCGCGGGCCGCGGCCAGCCGCGATACGGCGAGGGAGTTGCGGATGCCCTCCGACACCAGGTGAGTGCCCGAGGTGATCTGCTCCAGGGTCTTGCCCGAGGCCAGCTCGATCCCGGTCTGGCGGTTGCGCGAGAGGCCGCCGGTGCAGGTCAGGACGAGATCGCCCAGCCCGGCGAGGCCCGCGAAAGTGCGGGGCTGGCCGCCATACGCGATCCCCAGGCGGGTGATCTCGTGCAGCCCGCGGGTGATCAGCGCGGCCAGGGTGTTGTGCCCGAGGCCGAGGCCGCTCAATGCGCCGGCGGCCACCGCGATCACGTTCTTGACCGCGGCGCCCAGCTCGACTCCGACCACGTCCGACGAGGAGTAGAGCCGCAGCCAGGGGGTCGCGAAGCACTCGCGGATCTCGGTGGCGAAGCCGGCGTCCTCGGCGGCGATCACGGCGGCCGAAGGCACATTCCGAGCCAGCTCGGCCGCGAACGTGGGGCCGGAGAGCACGGCGAAGCGCACCTCGCGGTCCGCGGCCATCCCCTCTTCGAAAGACACCTGGCTCATGCGCGCCAGGGTCTCGATCTCGATCCCCTTGGTCCCCGAGATGAGCGGCAGCGGCCGGTCCTTGGGGTACACCTGGAGGAACTGCCGGAGCACCTGCCGGAAGCCGTGCGAGGGGATGACGAGAAGGTAGAAGTCGCAGCCCGGGAGCGCCTCCAGGTCCGAGGTCGGCTCGAGCAGCGGCGGCAGCGCGACGCCGGGCAGGTACTCGGGGTTCGTGCGCTCTTCCGCCATGTGCCGCGCCAGCTCCGCGTCGCGCGCCCAGAGCTTGACCCGGTGCCCACCCGCTGCCGCGAAGTGGACGGCGAGCGCCGTCCCCCACGAGCCCGCGCCGAGGACCGCGATTTCCTTCGGAGATTCGTTCATCCCGCTCTGCGCTCCCCCAGCCGGGGCTCGATCCCCTGCCGGATCCGTTCGATGTTGGGCCGGTGCTTCCAGACGATGAACAGGCCGATCAGCGTCGCGGCCAGGAGCAGCGCGGGGTCGCGGTCCTCCCAGCCCAGGCGCTGCGTGATGAAGACGAACCAGACGAAGGAGACCGCCGCCGCCATGGACCCCAGGGAGACGTAGCGCTTCCAGGCCACGACGATCAGGAAGGCGAGCAGCGTCAGGGCCATGGCCGGCGGCGCCAGCGCGCCCATGGCCCCGGCCGAGGTCGCCACCCCCTTGCCGCCCTGGAACTTGAGCCAGACCGGATAGCAGTGCCCGAGCATGACGAAGAAGGCCGCTGCGCCTACAAGCCCGGGCGAAGCGCCGATCCGGCGGGCGATCAGCACGGCCGCGATCCCCTTGCCGATGTCCAGGAGCAGCGCCGCGATGCCGGCTGTCTTGCCCGCGGCCCGCATGGCGTTCGTCGCTCCCACGTTGCCGCTGCCCACGCTGCGCACGTCCTTGTGCGTCTTCAGCTTGACGATCAGGTAGCTGAACGGGATCGAGCCCAGGAGGTAGGCCAGGATGACGATCCCGACCGCGAGCTTCATCCTTCGCCCTCCATGGGGAATCCTTCCACCACGCTGTAGCGGGCGCCGCGCGGGCTCAGCTTGCTCTCCATGAGCACGCCCCGGTCCACCGTGAACGGCGGACCGATCTCTCCGGGAAAGGCCGTCGTGAACTTGTCGGCCGCATCCCGCGGCCAGTTTTCGCAGCGCGCCAGCGTCACATGGGGCCGGAACGGCCGCTCCTCGGGCTCGAAGCCCACCGTCTCCACCGCCGCTGCCACGGCGTCGGCCTGCACGGCCTCCAGCTCTTCCGGAGCTTCCATTCCGATCCAGGCGACGCGCGCCGGCCGCTTCGGCGGGAAGGTGCCGCCGCCCGAGAGACGGACGGCGAGGGGCGGGTGCTTCGCAAAAGCCTCACGGAGCTTCTCGGAAAGAGCCGGCACCTTGTCTGCCGGAGTCTCGCCCAGGAAGAGCAGGGTCAGGTGGATGTTCTCGGGATCGACCCAACGCGCCCGGGGCAGCCGGTCGCGCAGCCCGGCCGTGCGGCGGGCCACTTCCCTCCGCACAGGCTCGGGAACCTCCAGGGCCACAAAGAGCCTCACGAGGAGAGAAGCCTCCGGCGGAGCATGTCGAGGGCAAACTGCGCCGATTGTAGGCGAACGCGCTCGCGGTCTCCGGGGAAGCGGACCCTGTGATGGTCGATCCTGTCAGGTCCGGCCAGGGCGACGTGCACGGTCCCGACCGGCTTTGCCTCGCTCCCGCCGCCGGGACCGGCCACACCGGTGATGCCGATCCCGTAGTCGCTCCGGTAGATCCTGCGCACGCCCTCGGCCATGGCCCGCGCGACCGGCTCGGACACCGCGCCGTGCTCGCGCAGCATCTCCTCGGGAACGCCAAGGACTTGGCTCTTGAGCTCGTTCGTGTAGGTGACGGCGCCGCCGAGGAAGTAGTCGCTGCTGCCCGGGACGCGGGTGATCCTCTCGGCCAGGAGGCCGCCGGTGCACGACTCGGCAGCGGTGAGGGTGGCGCCGGCCTTGCGCAGAAGCTCGCCGACGATCCCTTCCAGCGTGTCCTCCTCACGGCTGCAGAAGACGGCATCGCCGACCAGCTCGCGGAGGCGGGCCGCCATGGCTTCGAGGCGCCGCTTCCGCTCGGTCTCCGGCCCCTGCGCGGTGGCCTGCAGCCGGATCTCGCCGGGGCTGAAGAGGATGGTGATGTTCTCGCGGCCAAACTCCGCGTAGGCCGGCACGATCCGCTCCTCGACGACCGACTCGGGCAGGCAGGCGATCTTGATGGTGACCGTTTCGCGAGCATCTCCGCCCGAACGCTCGGCGAGCCACGGCTCCAGGTCGGACTCGATCATCCCTTCGAGCTCGACGGGAACGCCCGGGAAGAGGAACAGCGTCGAGCCCTCCCCCTCGATCTTCATGCCGGGAGCGGTCCCCCGGTGGTTGGGGATGAGCTCCGCTCCTTCGATGACCTCGGCTTGCTTGCGGTTGGCGGCCGGCATCTCCCGGCCGAACTCCCGGAAGCGGCGCTCGAGGTTCGCGAGGATGCTCTCGTCGAGCCGCAGCCCGCGGCCGAGCGCCTGGGAAGTGGCCTCGCGGGTGACGTCGTCGGAGGTCGGCCCGAGGCCGCCCGTGACCAGGACGAGGTCGTGTTTGGCGACGAGCGAGTGCAGCTCCTCGGAGATGTCCTCGATCGAATCGCCTACCACGCACTTCTGCCGGAGCTGGGCGCCGTAGCGCTCGAGCAGCTTGGTGAGGCGGAGGGAGTTGGTGTCCAGCCGGTCGGTCCCGAGAAGCTCCGAGCCGACGGCGAGGATGGCGGCCTTCATGGGGCGGGATCTTACCTCAGGGGCTTAGGCTACGCGGTCCAGGATCAGCTCCGGAGCCGCCCCCTCGTCCCCCACCGTGAAGCATTCCTCGAACCTTTCGGCGAGGCCGTCGTCCTCGCGGCGCAGCCAGATCCTCGCCAGCTCGTCACCCTCGCGCACCTCGTCGCCGAGGCGTGCGCGCGTCTCCAGGGAAACGCCGTAATCGATCTTCGAGTCGGGCCGGAAGCGGCCGGCGCCCGCTTCGATCAGGAGCATCCCGATCTGGCGGGTGTCGACATAGGCGAGGCGGCCCGGCCTCCGGGCTCGAAGTGACCGCTCCACGGGAGCGAGATCGAGGCGGGGGGATCGGAGCCAAGCCGGGTCGGCGCCCTGAAGCTCCGCCCACTGGTCGAAACGCTCGCGGGCGCGGCCCGAGGAAACGGCCTCCTCCAGATCGGCACGGTACAAGGGACGGCCCACCATCCGCGAGACCTCCTCGGCCAGGAGGTACGTGACCTCCATGAGATCGTCGGGACCATTCCCCTCCAGGCAGTCCAACGCCTCCTTGACCTCGGAGGTGTTGCCGCAGGTCCGGCCGAGCGGCTGGTTCATGTCGGTGATCAGGGCCGAGACGGCCGTTCCCAGGCCGCGCGAGGTCTCGACGAGGCTCCGGGCCAGGGCCCGGGCGCTCTCCAGGTCGGGCAGGAAGGCGCCGTTGCCGACCTTGACGTCGAAGACCACGGCCGCGGCGCCCATCGCCAGCTTCTTGGAAAGGATCGAGCCGGTGATGAGCGGCAGCGATTCGACGGTCGCGGTGGCGTCGCGCAGGGCGTAGAGGCGCCGGTCGGCCGGCGCGATGCCGGAGGTGGCGCCGCCGATCGCCATGCCGCAGCGGGCAATCAAATCAAGAAAGCGCGGACGGCTCAGATCGAGGTCGATTCCCGGGATGCTCTCCAGCTTGTCCATGGTGCCGCCCGAATGGCCAAGACCGCGGCCGGCGAGCATGGCGATCGGCAGGCCGCAGCTCGCCAGGAGGAACGGGAGGACCAAGGAGGTCTTGTCGCCGACGCCGCCGGTGGAGTGCTTGTCGCAGAGGCCGGGGATGTCATCGGCCAGGCGCCAGCGGTCGCCCGACTCCAGCATGGCGAGGGTGAGGGCGCGGGTCTCGTCCACGTCGAGCCCGCGGATCGCCGCAGCCATGAGGAAGGCTGCGAGCTGACCCTCGGTCCAGGAGCCGTCCGTGGCACCGCGGACGACCTCCCTGACCTCCTCCTCGGAGAGGCGCATCCCGGCGCGTTTCCGCTCCAGGATGCGGTAGGGAAGGATCATCAGAAGCCGGGCATGCCGGGCATACCAGGCATGCCGCCCATGCCCATGCCACCCGGCTCGCCGGCGCGCGAAGGATCGAGAACGCTGATCTTCTCGCGGGCGGTCCGCGCATAGGGGGACTGCGGAAACTCGTCGAGAATCCGCTGGTAGCTCTGGACCGCCTCCTGCGGCTTGCCGAGCTGCTCCTGGGTCGCGGCCAGCTCGTTCAGGATGACGTCCATGGGCAGCGGCGGCTCGGCTTCGTCCAACATGGCGGTCAGGGTCTGGGCGACCTCCTGACCCTTGCCCTGGCTGCGGTCGAGGCGGAGGAGGTTGAGCCTGGCCTGGCTGGCGAGGAGGTGCTCGCCATGCTCGTCGACAAAGTCGTTCCAGAGCTTGCGGGCGCGGTCAGGCTGGTTCTCCGCCATGGCGATCTGGGCCAGGTAGACCGAGGCGACGTCGCCGGCCACGGTCGAGCCGTACTTCTCGTACAGATCCTGGAAGAGCGCCTTGGCCTTGGTCTGGCGGGCCGCCTCGTCTGCGAAGGTCGGGCTCAACGGATCTTCCGGCTTGGGAGCGGCCGGATCGATCGGGGCCTGGTAGACCTCGATCGCCCGCGCCAGGGCCGTATTGGCCTGCTCGGCCTGGCTGTTGCGGTACATGTAGAAGAGCCCGGCCAGGAGAGCCAGGGCCAGCACCGCGCCGGCCGCGATGAGGATGGTCCTCCCATGGCTCTCCGCATAGTCATAGCCCTTCCCAAGAGCCGTGGAGAGCTCGTTGCGCTTCATGTCCTGACGGGTCAGACGCTGGTTCATCGAACAACTCTCCAAAAGCGTTCCTGTCGAAAGGGAACAGGGCCGAAAATCAAAGGGCTGGTGCGGCTAGGAGGACTCGAACCCCCGACCAAGAGTTTAGGAAACTCCTGCTCTGTCCACCTGAGCTATAGCCGCAGGCCGGCGCATTATAACCTAAGCCGTTTTTCTCCCTCTCCCCCGGCACGGGGGAGAGGGCCGGGGAGAGGGGGAATGGGATCAATACTGGATGAGGGATTCCACCTTGTAGCCTTCCAGCTTCTCCCTGCACGGGAGGAAAGTCAGCTCGATGATGAAGCCCATTCCGGCGACCACGCCGCCCAGAGACTCCACCAGCTTGGCCGCAGCGAGCGCAGTGCCGCCGGTCGCCACCAGGTCGTCCACGATCAGGACGTGCTCCCCCGGCTTGACCGCGTCCTCGTGCATCTCCACTCGGTCAGACCCGTACTCCAGGTCGTAGGACTGGCTGATGCTCTTGTAAGGCAGCTTGCCCGGCTTGCGCACAGGCACGAAGCCGGCGTTCAGGTCGTAGGCCACGATCGGCCCGAACATGAAGCCGCGGGACTCGATGGCGGCCACCTTGTCGATGTGCTTGTCCGCGAACATCCAGACGAAGCGGTCGACCGTCATGCGCAGCGCCAGCGGGTTCTGGAGCAGCGTCGTGATGTCGTAGAAGTTGATCCCCGGCTTGGGGAAGTCGGGCACCTCGCGAATGTACTGCTTCAGATCGTCCATGCTCTCCTCCAAGCTAGCGTTCGATGTCGAACCGGTCCCAGTCCTGAGCCGGCATCGCCTCTTCATCCACGCCGGAGACCCGCGCGCCCGGCGGACCCTCCAGCACCCTCTCCTTGAAGTGCTTCAAGACCCCCTCAGGCGCGACAGCCTCGATCTCGACGCTGCCGTCCGCCAGGTTGCGCACCTTGCCCGCGACTCCCAGCTCCCGGGCCGCGTTGCGGGTGAACCAGCGGAAGCCGACCCCCTGCACGCGGCCCCGGACGCGCCAGCGGACGCCGACTGGGTCTTCAGCGCTCACTCTTCCAACCATGGCGGCCGAGCAGGGGGACGAAAGCGACCTCTTCGCCTTCGCGCCGCCGCACCTCGCCGCGCGCCGATTTGCGGTAGATCACCAGCTTCTGGGACTGGATCTGCCCCTCCGGCACCACCAGGACGCCGCCCGGCGCGAGCTGGCCGAGCAGCGGCTCGGGCACCTTGGGCGCGCCCGCCGTGACCAGGATGCGGTCGTACGGCGCCCACTCGCTCCATCCGACCGTGCCGTCGAACACCTGGATCTTGACGTTGTCGAGCCCGAGCTGCCGCATCCTCGGGATCGCCAGCTGCGCCAGCTCGGGGATGCGCTCCAGGCTGTAGACCCGCCGCGCCAGGTTGGCGAGGACCGCGGTCTGGTAGCCCGAGCCGGTCCCGATCTCCAGCACCGAGGATTCCGGCTTGACCTCCAGCATCTCAGTCATCTTCGCCACGATGTACGGCTGCGAGATCGTCTGCGCGGACCCGATAGGCAGCGCGTGGTCGCCGTACGACTGGGTCCGCAGATGGTCCTTCACGAACAGGTGGCGCGGCACCTTGCGCATTGCGGCCAGCACGCGCTCGTCCGTGACCCCCCGCGAGGCGATCAACTGGACCATGCGCTCCCGTTGGTGCGCGTGCGGGTCGTTCATCGGTGATCGGCGGGGTCTATGGGAGGAACGGCCAACCGCTCCAGCTCGTCGCGCAGGTGGCCGAAGCTCTCGAGGCCCGGGTAGTAGGTGAGGTCCAGGTGGAGCGGGGTCACGGAGATCCGTCCGGTGGAGACCGCCTCGTAGTCGGTGCCGGCGGCGGACTTCCACTGCGGCGTGCCGGCGATCCAGTAATACTTGCGCCCCCGGGGGTCGACATTCTCGATGACCGACTGCTGGTAGGTCCGCCGGCCGAGCTTGGTGAAGCTGATGCCGCTGATCTCGCCCGCCGGCACATTCACGTTGAGCAGCAGGTCCTTGGGCAGCTCCTGGCCGAGCAGCATCTTGATCATGCGCCCGGCGAAGCTCGCCGCCGGCTCGAAGGAGAAGCCCTCGGCGACCTCCTGGCTGAAAGCCACGGAGGGGATGCCCAGGAGCGTCCCCTCGAACGTGGCGCTCACGGTGCCCGAGTAGGTCACGTCGTCGCCCAGATTGAGACCGAAATTGATGCCCGAGCAGACGAGGTCCGGCGGGTTGTCCTTGAGCAGGTAGAGAACACCCAGGTTGACGCAATCGGTGGGCGTGCCATCCACGGCGTAACGGCGCTCGTCCATGCGCTGCATGCGCAGGGGGCGGCTCAGGGTGAGGGCGTGCCCCATCGCGCTCTGCTCGCGGTCGGGCGCCACCACCCAGACCTCCGCCAGCTCGCTCAGGGCGGAGGCGAGGAGCTTGATTCCCTCGGAGAAGATGCCGTCGTCGTTGGTAACTAGAATCCGCTTCAAACAACCTCCCTATGAAACCGGGATGTACTTGCCGACGAGAGGGGCCAGGGCCCGGAGCGTCTCGGTGGGGATCTTGGAGCGCTCGGTGATCAGGGAGTACTTGAGCGCCTCGCCGCAGCCGCAGGTGCGGGCGTCGTCGTCGGCCACCCGCTTGAGGATCTCGCGGATGACGCGCTGGGACATGGCCACGTTCGCCATCACGACCTGCATCACCGCTTCTCCGGACACGGCCTCCTCGGTCTCGTGCCAGCAATCGTAGTCGGTGATCATGGAGAGCGTCGCATAACAGATCTCGGCCTCGCGGGCGAGTCGGGCCTCGGTGAAGTTGGTCATGCCGATGACGTCGAAGCCGTGATGGCGGTAGGTCTCGGACTCGGCCCGGGTCGAGAACTGGGGGCCTTCCATGTTGACGTAGACGCCGCCCCGGTGGGTGGTGGCGCCCGCCGCGCGGCAAGCCTCGACGAACGGATCGATCAGGCGCGGGCAGACCGGCTTGGCGAGCGAGGTGTGGGCCACCAGACCGTTGCCAAAGAAGGTATCCTGCCGGTGCCGGGTGCGGTCGTAGAACTGATCGGGCACGACGATGTCCGTCGGCTTGTATTCGAGCTTCAGCGAGCCCACGGCGGAGACCGAGATGAGCTGCTCGACTCCCAGGACCTTGAAACCGTAGATATTGGCGCGGTAGTTGAGCTCGGTCGGCGTCAAGCGGTGTCCGCGGCCATGGCGGGGCAGGAAGGCGATCTGCCGCCCATCCAGCTCGCCGATGATGTAGATGTCGGAAGGATCGCCGAAGGGCGTCTCGATGCGCCGCTCCTCGCGGACCACCAGGCCCTCCATCTGGTAAAGGCCAGACCCTCCGACCACACCGATACGCACATCGCTCATCGCAAAGCTCCTCCTTGATAGGGAAATCGCTGCCATCCAGCCGAGCCGGCGGGAGAGTCTAGCAGACGGGGGCGGCGTCGGGCCGCAAGGTGACGATCGGGATTGTCTAGAGCTTCTGCAAAAGAGCTCGCAGGCGTGCAACCTCAGCCTCGGCCGCGTCGGCCCCCTCCCCGCCCGTCCCTGATGCGCCAAAGGACGATTAAGGGAGTTGCCCGGATGATTCGGGAAGCTTCCCGGACGGTCTGGGCAGTTGCCCGGATGATGCGGGGAGCTGCCCGGACGTTTCGGGAACGTTCCTCAACCATCCGGACAGTTGCCCGGACGGTTCGGGATGTTTCCCGGACGGTTTGGGAAGGTGCCCGGACGATCCAGGAAGGTGCCCAGATTTTTCGGGAAGGTGCCCGGACGGTCCGGGCAGTTGCCCGAATGATGCGGGGAGTTGCCCGGACGTTTCGGGAACGTTCCCCACCCGTCCGGGCAGTTGCCCGGATGGTTCAGGGAGTTTCCCGGACGGTTCGGGAAGGTGCCCGGACGATTCGGGAAGGTGCCCGGATTTTCCGGGAAGGTGCCCGAACTTTTCGGGAAGCTTCCCAGACCGTCCAGGCAGGATCCCGGATCGTCCGGGATGTTGCCCGAATCGTCCGGGAAGCTCCACCGCTCGCCAAGGAAGCTTCCTCAACCGTCCGGATGGTCGGAACCTGTCAAGCCCCTTGAGACAGAAGGGTCTCGGGAATGAGGGAAGCTTTGGGAGCCGCCTGCTCTGGCGGGTTGATCCAGACGGCTTGCGGGAGAGCTTGAGGGACTGGAGGTCGGTTGAAG
>JAXDKG010000005.1:0-9207 GCA_034667225.1 Acidobacteriota bacterium | reverse complement strand
CGTGCTCGTCGAGGTCAACTGCGAGACCGACTTCGTGGCCCGCACCGAGGATTTTCTGGAGCTCGTCCGCGACATCGCCATGCACATCGCCGCGGCCGATCCGCGCGCCGTGCGCCGCGAGGAAGTCACGCAGGAGGACCTCGAGCGCGAGCGCAGCATCCTCCGCGAGCAGGCCATGGCCTCCGGCAAGCCGGCCAACATCGTGGACAAGATCGTCGACGGCAGGATCGAGAAGTACTTCGCGGAGTTCGTGCTGCTGGAGCAGCCTTTCGTGAAGGACCCGGACAAGACCGTCGGCCAGCTCGTCACCGAGAAGATCGCCAAGATCGGCGAGAACATCCAGGTGCGCCGCTTCGTCCGCTTCAAGCTGGGAGAGGGCATCGAGAAGCGCCAGGACGATTTCGCCGCCGAGGTCATGGCCCAGGCAGGGCAGGGATGACGGAGGAGGGCCGCCCGGTCTACGGCCGGATCCTGCTCAAGCTGTCCGGCGAGGCCCTGATGGGCTCGCAGCCCTTCGGTATCGACGAGAAGGTCGTGTCGGCCATCGCCGACGAGGTGCGCGACGTTCACGCCCTGGGTGTGGAGATCGCCATCGTCGTCGGCGGTGGCAACATCATCCGTGGCCTGGCCGCCAGCCACCGCGGTATCGACAGGGTGACCGGCGACCACATGGGCATGCTCGCCACGGTGATCAACGCCCTCGCCCTTCAGGATGCTCTGGAGAAGCGGAGCGTCCCCACCCGCGTCCAGTCGGCGATCGACATCAACACGGTGGCCGAGCCCTTCATCCGCCGCCGCGCCATCCGCCACCTGGAAAAGAAGCGCGTCGTCATCTTCGCGGCCGGCACGGGCAACCCGTACTTCACCACGGACAGCGCCGCCGCCCTGCGCGCCAACGAGATCCACGCCGAGATCCTCCTCAAGGCGACCAAGGTCGACGGCCTCTACACCGCCGACCCGAAGAAGGACTCGAACGCGACGCTCCTGCCCGAGGTGACTTACCAGCAGGTCATCGAGAAGGGCCTGGAAGTGATGGACACCGCCGCCATCGCCCTCTGCCGGGACAACCAGCTTCCCATCGGCATCTTCGAGATGATGACCCCCGGCAACATCCGCCGCGTGGTCTGCGGCGAGCGCATCGGCTCGGTCGTGCGGGGCTGAGTAGTAAGATTCTGGCCGGACAGGAGGGAACCACCATGAAAGAGGTCTTTCGCGAAGTCGAGCAGCACATGAAGCACGCAGTGGAGCACTTCCACAACGAGCTGAAGCACCTGCGCACAGGCCGGGCGTCGTTGGCGCTCCTCGACGGCATCACCGTCGAGTATTACGGCACGCCGATGCCGATCAACCAGCTCGCCACCCTCTCGGTGGCCGACGCCTCCATGATCACGGCCCAGCCGTTCGACCCGAGCCAGATCCCCGCCATCGAGCGGGCCATTATGAAGTCCGACCTGGGCCTCAACCCGTCGTCGGATGGCAGGATCATCCGCATCCCGCTGCCGCAGCTCACCGAGGACCGCCGCAAGGAAATCGTGAAGAAGGCGCACGACATGGCCGAGCACGCCCGCAACGGCATCCGCCAGAGCCGCCGCGAGGGCAACGACAAGCTCAAGAAGATGGAGAAGGACAAGGCCATCAGCCAGGACGACGAGCGACGTGGGTTCGACGAGGTCCAGAAGCTCCACGACCAGTTCATCGGCGAGATCAACACTTCCCTGCAGAAAAAAGAGCAGCAGATCATGGAAGTGTGAGGTGGCGGGGGAGTTCCTCTACGGATACCACCCGGTCCGAGAAGCCCTGAGGCATCGCCCCCAGGAAGTTCTCCGCGTCTTTGTAAGCTCCAGCCGGACGGGGAAGCGCCGCGACGAGGTCGAGGACCTCTGCCGGCGCCATCACGTATCTCTTGAAATCATCCCCGAGAAGATCCTCTCCGAGCGCGCCGGGCCCGCCCACAACGGCATGGCCGCGGAAGTGAGGGAGAGCGTGGCGGCTGCTGCGATGGCCGCTGCCGATCCCGAGCTAGTCGTTCTCCTGGAGGACGTGCAGGACCCGCGCAACCTCGGCGCCGTGCTCCGGGTCTGCGAGGGCGCGGGCGTCGGCCGCGTGCTCATCCGCGACCGCGGCTCCGCGCCCGTCTCCCCGACCGTGGCCAAGACCTCCGCCGGCGCCACCGAGTGGCTCGAAATCGAGCGCATCACCAACACTGCCGCCGAGGTCGAGCGCCTCAAGGAGCAGGGCTACTGGGTCTATGGCACCGACGCCGACGGCGAGCCTCCCTGGGCTATCGACCTCACCGGCAAGGTGCTCATCCTCCTCGGCGGGGAGGAGAAGGGGCTCCGCGCCCGCACCCGCCAGATCTGCGACCGGATGATCGGCCTCCCCATGCGCGGGCGCGTCGGCTCCCTCAACATCTCCACCGCCACAGCCGCGATCCTCTACGAAGCCGTTCGGCAACGCTCCCGAAGCTGATCTCCTTCCCTCTTGCTCGCAGCGCAGCGCTGTGGCAGTATGGTCAGATCTCGCCGAGAGATTTTGTTATGAATTGTAGTTCTTGCTTGTGCTTGGTTGTAACGGACCTCGGTGTCACAACGCCCAACGAGGTGGCAAACGTCCGACCGAGAAGGAGGAGTTGTATGAAGAAATGGTTGCATCTTTTCGTGGTGGTAATCGCTTTGCTGGCAGTCGGGATGCCTACGGTGTGGGCCGGCGTGGCTGGCTCGGCCAGGGTGAGCATCAGTCCGGCGCGAGTGCAATGGGATACCGAAGTTGATTACGAGCGTGCGGTCCTGACCGTCTCCATGCCGAATGGAGAGGTGGTCCGCCAGGAGTTCGACGCCAAGCAGGCGCCGGTCTTCGACCTGGCCGCGGGCGCCAAGGACGGCGCTTACACCTACGAGCTGCGCCTGGAGGCGCGGATCGACGCGTCCGTGCGCAAGGGCTTGGCCGAAGCGCGCAAGAACGGTGACGAGGCCGCCATGGCGCGGCTGCGGGCCGAGCTGCCCGAGAGCCCGGTCGTCTCCGGTGGTTTCATGGTTGAGGCCGGCTCCATCGTGATGTCCGAGGGCAAGGAGCCCCAGGGTCCGAAGGCGGCCAAGTCGGCCGGCTCCGTGCGCAACGTCACGGCCGCGGACCAGGTGATCCCGGACGACCTGATCGTCCAGCAGAGCCTCTGCGTCGGCTTCGACTGCGTCAACAACGAGAGCTTCGGCTTCGACACGATCCGGCTCAAGGAGAACAGCACCCGGATCAAGTTCGAGGACACCAGCACCGGGAGCTTCCCCGCCAATGACTGGCAGCTCACCGCGAACGACTCGGCGAGCGGCGGCGCGAACAAGTTCTCCATCGAGGACATCACCGGCTCCAAGGTCCCCTTCACCATCACGGCGGGGGCCGCGACCAACTCCATCTTCCTCGACAGCACCGGCCGCCTCGGTCTCCGGACCGCCACGCCGGTCCTCGACATCCACATCAACACCAGCAACACTCCGTCGATCCGCCTGGAGCAGAACAACTCCGGCGGCTTCACGGCCCAGACCTGGGACGTGGCCGGCAACGAGGCCAACTTCTTCGTCCGCGACGTGACCGGCGGCTCGCGCCTGCCCTTCCGCATCCGGCCCGGCGCGCCGACGAGCTCGATCGACATCTCGGCGGATGGCGACGTGGGCGTCGGTACGGCCAGCCCCGGCGAGAAGCTGCACATCCTTGAGAGCGTCGACGCGAACACGATCCTCCAGGTCGAGAATACGAACACCGGCACCACCGCGGCGGCGGTCTTCCGCGCCCGGAACGACGCCGGCGTCCAGACGAACTTCATCTCTCACGGGAGCGGCCGGACGGCCCTCAGGTTCGGCGTGGCGCTCGGCAACCGTGGCGAGCTCCTGCACACCGGCGGCAACGGGCTGCTCATCGGGACGCTCGAAGCCGACGACATCATCTTCGGCACGAACAACTCCAGCCGCCTGACGGTCAACGGCACCAGCGGGTTGGTGACGGCCAACAACGGCCTCACCGTGAACGGCGTGTTCACCAACGCGTCCTCTCGGTCGTTCAAGGAGAACTTCCAGCCGGTGGATCCGAGCACGATGCTGCAGAAGTTCGCCCAGCTACCGATCAACGAGTGGAGCTACAAGACCGACGAGCGCAAGATGCGCCACGTCGGCCCCACCGTCGAGGACTTCCAGGGCGCCTTCGGCTTGGGGACGGACGGAAAGTACATCGTTCCGGCGGACGTCACGGGCGTGACCATGGCTGCGGTTCAGGGCCTCTACAAGCTCGTGCAGGAGAAGGACGCGCAGATCGCCGAGCTGCAGAAGCAGATGGCCGAGATCAAGCAGCTCCTGGAGCAGTCCAATAAGCAGTAAACCGACCTGGAGACCCGGCCCTCGCCGGGTCTCCGCGTTTCACCCCGCCAGGTGCCGGAGCACGAGCCGCGCCGCGCTTTCCGCCCGCTCCTCATCGAAGTACCGGTCGTTGAACAGGTTCACCACCTCGCCGTGCAGTCGCTCGGCGATCGGGAACCGGCCCTCTTCGAGAGACGCATAGTGGCGGCTGGCGAACAGCCCCGCCGCGAACAGGCTCTCCACCAGCCGGTCCGGCTCCGGCACGCGGACGTTGAAGCGCCAGGATTGAAATCCGGGGTCCATCTGGATCTCCCGAGGGAGAGCGGCGGAGTAGATCGCGTTGAGCCGGCGCTTGTGCTCGTCGGCCCGGACCAGCTCCTCCTCGGTCCGGCGGCGGTGCTTCTCCCAGGAAGGCTCCGGAATCCGTCCGCCCTCCTGCAGGTGCGCAAACCCGCCATACCCCAGGTCCACGTGCTTGGCGTATCCCGTGCTGAACAGGGTCGCGTCCGCCCAGGAGGAGATCCCGAGGCCCTCGCAGTCCGGACGGCAGAGGCACTTGTCGTCGATCAGGAGCAGGTCCGGCTGCAGCTCCTTGAGCGCGCGGAAGAAGGGGTCCACGTCCCGCTCGCGGCCATAGGGGCGAACGAAAAGGATCCCCCCGACCGGCTCTCGCTCGAGGCGGTCGAGGCAGGCCTCAGGGTCGATCTCCAGCGTGGGCTCCTCGACGTCGACCAGCTCGAAGGCGCGCCCCGCCTCCAGGAAGGTCTCCGGGACGACGGAGCAGATGTTGGCCGGGATCAGGAACGGCCGCTCCTCCTCGCGCAGGAGACCGTAGAGGATGGAGCAGGCGCGGGGCGCGAAGACGGTCACCAGGACTCCTTCAGCCGGGCGTGAGCGCGCTCGAACAGGAACCATGGCCGCACCGCGGCGTCCGTCTCCTCGCTGAGCAGCTCGAGACGCCGTACCTCATTTGCATCGCTGGCGATATCGCTTTCCATGCCTTCTCGCGTGATCTCGTAAGGCTCCACGAAATCGCGGAGGACGCTTGGCGCCTCGTCCGCTTCCAGGCTGACCGGATAGCCGAGGAGCCGCATCTCGGGCAGACAGGCGGCCTCGATGAAGCGGGCGACGCCGGAGTCGAGGACCTTCCGGTAGGCGCCCACCGACGCGGCGCTCACCCCAATGCGCTCGCCGTGCGAGGAGTTGCCGGTCCAGCCCCGGATCTCGAAACCGGAGAGCCCAAAAGCTTGCAGGGCCGCCGCGGGATCGGTGACGAGCTCCTCGTACCTCAGCCAGAGGAACCCCGGGGTACCCTCAAGATGGAGGGCATGGGCGACGCTTTTGCGCCAGCTGCGGACGTTGAAGAGCGTCGGCTTGAGCCGGCCCCCGTACTCGGGACCCCGCCCATGGTTGAGAGAGGCCACCACGTCGCGAGGATCGCGGAGGATGAGCGCGCACCTCCAGCCATGGTCCAGGAAATAGGGCAGGAACTCCTCGCAGATCGTCTCCTTGCTGCCCGCTACGGAGAGAGCGCGGTAGAGGCTGGTGAGGAGCTCGGCAAAGCCGCGGGGAGGAAGCCGCGGGATCGCAGAGGGGTCGACGCGTGTGTACTGACCGGAGAAGCCCTGCATCTCTTCGAAGATCCGTTGCAGGCGCGCGCCGTCGAACCGCAGCTCTTCCAGATGCCGGTAGAAGTCCTCCGGCCGGTAGCCGTCCTCGAGGAACAGGTGGCCCAGGGGATAGCGGATGTCGCTCCTGCCGAGCCCGCGCAGAAAATCCCTCTTCGCCTCGACGAAGAGCAGGGGGAACGGCTGCGACAGGATCGCGGCGCCGGGATGCTGGCCGAGCAGTCTTTCGAGCAGCGTCGTTCCCGAGCGCTGCATGCCGGTGAGAAAGAGGGGGAAGCCATCCATGAGGTGCGCCGGGACGGTAGCAGATTGCGCTAGAATCCGTGAACCATCCGGATGAAACGCGTCGCCATTCTCCAGTCGTCCTACGTCCCCTGGAAGGGATACTTTGACATCATCGGCTCCGTGGACGAGTTCATCCTTTACGACGACGTCCAGTACAGCAAGAACGATTGGCGAAACCGCAACCGCATCAAAACGCAGGCCGGAACAGCCTGGATGACGATCCCGGTGCGCCAGACGGGCCGCTTTGGCCAGCCGATCCGAGAGGTGGAGATCGAGGATCCGCGCTGGGCGGCCAGGCACTGGAAATCCATCCAGACCCATTACGCCCGTGCACCCTGGTTCCCGGAGCTTGCGCCGGTCCTCGCCGGACTGTACGAGAGCGCCTCCACCGAGCCGCTCCTGAGTCGTGTCAACGAGAAGTTCCTGCGGGCGATCTGCGAGCTCCTGGGCATCGATACCCGCATCACCCGCTCCATGGACTACCAACTGCGCGGCGACCGGGTCGATCGCCTGGTCGATCTCTGCGAGCAGGCCGGGGCTGGAGAGTATCTCTCGGGGCCGGCGGCCAGGTCCTATCTGGACGAGGACCGATTCGCTGACAAGGGCATTGCCGTGCGCTGGATGGATTATTCCGGCTACCCGGAGCACCGGCAGCTCTTCTCCCCCCCGTTCGTCCACGAGGTGAGCATCCTGGACTTGCTGCTCAACGAAGGGCCGCTGGGGGCCCGGAGCTATCTTCTCAGCACGGCGGGGGCATGCGCGTCTCGATCGTAATCCCCGTCTATGACAGCCCGGTCCTGGAGGAGCTCGCGGACAGCATAGAGGCCGTGTTCCGGGCCCGTCCCGAGGACGACTACGAGATCGTCTTCGTCGACGACCGCTCGCCCGATCCCCGGATCTGGCCGACCCTCATGCGGCTGGCAGGGGAACGGAAACGGGTGAGGGCGATCCAACTGACGCGCAACTTCGGCCAGCAGGCGGCTACGCTCTGCGGATTGAGCGAGGCCCGCGGCGAGGCGGTCGTCACCCTGGACGACGACCTTCAGCACGACCCGCGGGACATCCCGAAGCTGCTGGCCTACGCCGACCGCGACATCGTGATCGGGCAGTTCGAACGCAAGCGGCACAGCCTGGCCCGGCGGACGAGCAGCCGGATCAAGGGCTTCTTCGATCGGATTCTCATCGGCAAGCCGCGCGGCATCCAGCTCAGCTCCTTTCGCCTTCTCGGCCGCACGGTCGTGGACGGGATCCTCTCGATCCGGACTCCTCACCCCTTCCTCCCGGCGCTGATGTTCCATGTGAGCAAGGACGTGGTCGGCGTGCCGGTGGGCCATGGCGACCGTCGGGGGGGCCGGAGCGGCTACACCTTGCGCAAGCTGTTTCGCGTGTTCAGCAACCTCCTCTTCAACAACTCCTCGTTCCTGCTGCGCCTGGTGGGGGTGGTGGGGATCTCCTTCGCCGCGCTCAGCTTTTTTCTCGCCGCCGTGGTGATCTACAGGAAGATCGTCCACAGCGTGAACGTCCAGGGCTGGACCTCCTTGTTCGCAACCCTGCTGCTGATCGGCGGTCTGCTCCTCGTCAGCCTGGGCGTGGTGGGCGAGTACCTCCTGCGCATCATCGAGAGCAGCGAGAACCGGCCTACGTACCTCGTCCGCCGCCGGCTGGGGTTTCCCGAGGAGCCCGGTTGATGGACCAGGCCTCGCGGGGTCTCTACCGGCTTCTGGAGCGGGCCGGCGTGTACGAGCGGTTCCAGCGGGCGCTCGGGGCCCGGACGATCCGGCAGCATTTCGTCAAGGAGATCCTGCGGCCATTTCCCGGGGCGAGGGTCCTCGACATCGGCTGCGGCACCGGCTCGCTGCTCGACGATCTGCCCGCGGACGTGCACTACACCGGCTATGACTTCAACCCCCGCTACATCGCCGATGCCGAGCGGCGCCATGGGAGCCGCGGCCGCTTCTTCGTTGCCCGGGTCGGAGAAGAGCCGCCCTTCGAGGGGGGCTTCGACTTCGCCGTGGCCAAGGGCATCCTGCACCATCTGAACGACTTCGACGCCGGGCGCCTGATCCGCGACGCCCACGGCCATCTGCGGGCGGGAGGCTGCCTCGTCACCTCGGACCCGGTCTTCCACCCGGGACAGTCCCCGATCGCCCGCTTCCTCATCTCGCGCGACCGGGGCCGCCGCGTGCGGACGCCCGAGGGGTACCGGGCTCTCCTGGCGGCGTGCTTCCCCGAGATCGAGGAGAGGCTGGTCACGGACCTGCTGACCGTCCCCTACAGCCACTTCATGCTGCGCGCGCGAAAGACCTGAAGGCCCGTGCCGTGCTAAACTGACATTGGTTTCCCCTGGTTTGTAACGATGGCGATCCATCCGACGCCTATCTTGCCGGTCTACAAATTAAGTTCCACTTGACCTAGAGGAGGAAACCACCCATGAAACTGTCCAACGTCGCTTTTGCGCTTGCCGCCCTCATCCTGGCCGCTCCGGCCGCCAACGCGCAGACCCGCACCTGGGTCTCCGGTGTCGGCAATGATGCCAACCCGTGCAGCCGCACCGCCCCCTGCAAGACCTTTGCGGGTGCCCTCTCGAAGACCTCGGCCGGCGGTGAGATCTCCGCCCTCGATCCGGGCGGCTTCGGCGCCGTCACCATCAACAAGTCCATTACCATCAACGGTGACGGCACGCTCGCGGGCGTCCTGGCTTCTCTCGTCAACGGCGTCACCATCAACGCCGCCGCCACCGACAGAGTCGTCCTGCGCAACCTTTCGATCAACGGCGCCGGCAACGGCCTCAGCGGCGTGCGCTTCCTCGCCGGCAAGAGCCTCGTTATCGACAACGTCACCATCAGCGGCTTCACCACCCGCGGTATCTCCGTGGCTCTGACCAACGCCGGCGAGGTGTTCGTCAAGAACTCCCACATCACCAAGTGCGGCGTCGGCGTCTTCGCCAGCACCAC
>JAXDKG010000004.1:0-273610 GCA_034667225.1 Acidobacteriota bacterium | reverse complement strand
AGGAGAGCTTTGGACCCTGGCGGCGCCACCTAACTCGGTCGCTGCACCGGACGAGGCCCGCGTCATGATCCTGGTAACTTGGTAGAGTTGCGCGTGCGGGCCTCGCCGGTGAGCGACGGGCCGTTGGCCGGCTACTGAATGAAGGCGACTGTATGGTAGGCAAGAACCGCGAATCTCTGTATGGAAGCACCGACCGTGGT
The DNA here is from genome assembly GCA_034667225.1 of Acidobacteriota bacterium. Lineage (GTDB taxonomy): Bacteria > Acidobacteriota > Thermoanaerobaculia > Multivoradales > UBA5704 > DATMER01. The sequence continues at coordinate 273,410 of JAXDKG010000004.1, read as the reverse complement.
ATCTTACAGGCGATTGGCCTTGCAGTCGTCAACTTTTCGCAGCTGGAGGAATGGCTCGCGCTTGGCAGCGTATTTCCGTTGCCCGCTGGGAGGCGCGCGGGTCCCGCTGAGAGGTTCCTGGAGATCTCCAACAGCGCTCCCGGAGCCCGCTCGGGGACTCCGGATAAACTGAAACCTAGAGGAGAATGAAGATGAAGAAGCTGTTTGGTATCGGCGTCGTGTTGATGCTCGCGACCGGGGCGACGCGCACCAGCCATGCGTATGTTATTGATGATAGTGGTGGTGAAGACTGGACGTGCAACACGACGTGCAGAGACGCACAAGGATTCGAGTACGTCCGGGTGTCCTACGGAAGCACGGCCAATCAGGCCTACCAGAACCTGTCCTGCCAGGCAGGCGGCACGGTCTCCGGCGAGATCAACTGCTGGGAGAACCTCGCGAACTGAGCGATCGCTCGGCGCAAGGGCGGCCAACCCCGGGCCTGCAGCGGACGGAACCGCATAATGCGCGGTTCCGCCGCTGTCGTGATCCGTATGCACGGTGGTGTGGGAGGAGGGGCGTTGCGAGACGCCCCCCTATCCCGATTCGGCGAAGGAGGGTGGTTTGGACGAACTCGATGGCTTCGTTCTGGAGGGGGGGCGCGCAATCTATCGCCCTGTTGGCTCCATCTCGTTCGACGAAGTGGTAGCCCTGGTCCGCGCCGCCATCGCGGCCGCCCGCTCGAATCAGGCCACGGACCTTCTAGTCGATACGACGGCGCTGACCGGGTTTCCCTCGCCCGACACATTCCAGAGGTTCTTGGCGGTCGTGGAGTGGGCGGAGGAGGCGAGATGGAGCGTGCGTCTGGCGATGGTTGCTCGGCCGGAAATGATCGACCCGCAGAAGTTCGGGGTGACCGTCGCCGCCAACCGGGGCCTGGTGAGCAACATCTTTGCCACCGAGGGAGAGGCCCGGACCTGGCTCGACGCCACGCCCGGCCGGGGACCGTAACGACCGCCGAACCGGAGAGCTCGTATGGCGCCAAGCTTCGGATGGGCCCTCATGTATATCCGCTTCGTCATTCATAAGTTGGACGATCGGTCTGGAAGGCGCCAAGGGCTGTTTCAGGCGATGGCTGATTTGGTGGACGCTGGTGCACTCGATGAATATGAGGAATTGGAGTTCGCCGAGATATACGAGTGGTTCAGGGAGAACTTGAGGAAGCCCCGTAGTTTCTCCCGCTCGACAGAGCCTCATGCCAAGAACATCGCTCTTAGCTGGTTCCGCCACACGGCGACTGAGCATATCTCTAGAATGTACCGTATCTGTCAGATACTGGCTGACCATGGAATTCTCGTTGAGGTCTTGCGAACCGAACGGCCTGGCTTCATCGTCTACGAGGACGATTTTCAGGTGACTGCAGAACCGCTCAGGGACACAGTCACTTGATTCGCCCCGTCCTCGATGGTCGGGCCGGCGATCACACGGAGCGCCCGAGGGAGGATCTCGAAGTGGGCCAACCTGGGACGGCGCAACGATCGTCATCCGCCGATATCATAGGCGAACGCCGCCCAGGCTGCGGAAAGGCTTCGCCGATTCAGTGGCAAGCGGTGGGTCCCGAGCTGAATGAGCTGGAATCGACTACCCTGCCGTCTGCCCGGATGAAGTCCCAGTCGTAACTGTCTCGGTGAAGCGTCATCAGCACGACGCCGAAGACGTGTGGCAATTGAACCTCGCTGTTGTCTTTGATGATCCCCAGGCCGCGCTCCTCTCCTCCTCCAGTGCCGATGATGAGCTCGCGGATGCCATCCGGGGTCGGCTGTGGCGGTATTTGAGAGTCCTGCAGAGCGAACCGCTCGTAATGATGGTCGTGGCCATTGAGGATCACGTCGGCGTCGTGATCAAGGAGAACAGCCCATAGGGGACCCATCGATCTCCCGGGATCGTTGTCTTGATCTCCATGCTCGTCGCCCGAGCTGAAAAGAGGATGGTGCCAGAAGGCCAGAATGCATGGCTGTTGATTGTGCGCGAGGTCGTTCTTGAGCCATTGCAACTGATCGTTCATCGAAGGTGCCCCGCGCTGGTCGGCCATGCTGTTCAGCGATACGATATGCCAGCTTCCGAGGTCGTGGCTGTAGAACCCTTTGCCCTTGTCACCCGCGTTCGTTCCGAAGTACTCAAAGTAGGGATCGGCATTGTGCCGCGGATGAACTGAGTAGGGCCCGTAATCGTGATTGCCGGGAGAGGGCCAGGTTCGGTCTTTGAAGCCTCCCCAGGTCGGTTCGTAGCAGTCGTCGAACTCAGCCTTCGTCCCATTTCGATAGACGTTGTCCCCCAGAGTCACGACCCTGGCCGAGGGGAATTTCTTGATCACAGCCGCCGTGTCCCTGGCGGGCTGGGAGCTCCTTCCGCAACGGACGATGTCACCGGCACCGATCAGAAGAGCATCGTCATCCGCCAGCTTGCGACTGAGCACCTCTTCGACCGTAAGCTTCGGCCCCGCTCCAAGGGGCGTCATCACACCCGGGGTGGACGAGCTGCACCCGGCGGCGAAAATCAAGGTGCAGCAAGACAGGTCTTTCCAGAGTCCAAACACCGTTCTGTTCATCAGAGCTCCTTACTTTGGCGATCACCTCTACAGACGGTCGCAGGAATGCTTTTTCTGAAACCCGGCTTCCGAGCCCTGTTTCACGGCCCGTCCGGTACGGGCAAGACGCTGGCCGCCGCTCTCCTGGGGAAAGCCGCGGGGCTGCCGGTCTTCCGGGTCGATCTCTCCAAGGTTCTCCCGACGCTGATCGATCAGCTCGGCACGCCGTCGAAGAAATCCACCTCGCCCGTCGCGAGTGAATACTCCGCGCCGACGACGAGGAGCCTCTCCTGCTGAGCCAGGTGTTCAAGAAGCGCGGAGCCGTGGCGGAGGTGGTCGGCGGAGGCACGGACGTTGGCTCGCACGGCTTCGCGCACGAGTCGTTCCTCATCGAACCTGAGCTCCGTGGCCATGAGCGTTTCCACGGAGGGCCGGATTCGATTGACGATCGAACGCAGGTTTGGAGTGAAACTCGTGGGTGCCTTGACCGCTTCCAGCGCTGCCAGTATCGCGCCGCAATGAGTATGGCCGAGGACGACCACCAACTGCGTCCCGAACTGCTCTGCCGCGAACTCGACACTGCCAACCTGGGACGGCGCAACGATGTTGCCGGCCACCCGGATGACGAAAAGATCTCCGAGCCCCTGGTCAAAGACAATTTCCGCGGGCACGCGGGAATCCGAACAGCCCAGGACAATGGCGATCGGATGCTGCTCAGTGGTGAGCATCGCACGCAGGGCCACGTTCGGCATCGCAGTGAACCTCCGGACACCCGACAAAAAGCGCCGGTTTCCTGCTCGCAGGCGGTCAAGCGCTTCGCGCGCAGAGGTCGTCATCCGCCGATATCATAGGCGAACGCCGCGGCACCGATCAGAAAATCAGGCTGCCGGGCAATCGTCCGACGCGCTTACGCCAGCGCTTGCGCGTCTCATCTCTTGGGAGTATTGTTGGGTTTGCATACTTCAAGAAAGGGAGACGACAGGATGAGCCCGAAGAAAAGACTCTGTCTCGTACTGATGTTGTCTTTGCTGGCCGCGTTCGCTGTCCAGGCTGCTCATGCGGAGGAGACCGTCGCCGCCTCGCCTTCGTGGGCGAAGGAAGCCGGCGGCCTCTGCGCGTCCCCGGCTCTTGGGCTCGTGCCGGAGCCGATCCCCACCAGTTGCGTCTGCGTTCCGGGAGGATCGTTCGACTGCTCGGGAACCGGCTCGACCTGCTCCGCGGCAGAGGGCAGCTTCTTCGCAGATTGCGACGACGAGGCAGATCTGGCCTGCAGCGGCCTCGACGGAGTCTGCTTCGTCACGATCACCCAACAGGACCCTTGCGTGTGGAACGGCTCCCAATACGTAGTGACCGGCAGAGCTCGCGCTCGTTGCCGTGCCTGTTAGCGGAATTTTCAGTCAGGATTTAAAGCCGTCGCGCTGATCACATCAGCGCGACGGCTCTCTGCAGGAACCAGTAAACGGCCATCGTGCCGATTCCGTAGGCCACTGTGGCTTTCGCCCATTGCGGCCAGGCGATGGGTACCCTGCGGAGCGCTGCGACGACGAGGAGCACGGCGCCGACGAAGGCGAGTTGGCCCAGCTCGATCCCGAGGTTGAAGGAGAAGAGCGCGAGCGGGATCTCTGCCGTGGGCAGGCCGACTTCGGCCAGGGCTCCGGCAAAGCCAAGGCCGTGCAGCAGGCCGAAACCGGCGGCGACCGCCCATGGGGCTCTTTGAGTCAGCGTCTTGCCGCCCTTGCGCGCGCTGGTGAGCTCGACCGCGAGGAAATAGATGCTGAGAGCGATGGCGGCCTCGATCGGGGCTTGCGGCACGTGCACCACTCCCAGCGCAGCCAGGGCGAGCGTGACGCTGTGGCCGGCGGTGAAGGAGGTGATCGTCCACAGCAGCGATCTTCCCCAGCCGACGAGCAGCACCAGGGCCAGCACGAAGAGGAGGTGGTCCCAGCCGAGCAGGATGTGCTCGACTCCCAGCGTGGCGTAGTCCTTGAAGACCCCGGCACGACTGCTGTCGGCGTCGATCCTGAAGCTGGGCGTCTCGGCCTTGAGCACGTGCCGGATCCGGCGGCCGTCGCGCAGGGTGACGCGCAGGAGCACGTCGGCTTGGCTGCCGGCGATGCCCTCGACTCCCACCGACTTGCCCGCCAGGCCTCCCGGACACCGCATCCGCCAGCTTGCGCGGATCCCGGTGCCCTCCTTCTTCACCACCGGATCGCCGATGCCCTCACACTCGACCGGCAGCACCGGACGGAGCTGGCTGCCCTGCACCCGGACCGCCGGCTGCTTCCACCTCACCGCGGCCTCTCCGGCCGGAAGCTCCTCGACCTCGAGCAGGGCGGGCGCGAACTGGTGAGCCCGCGCCGGAGCGGCAGCCGCGAGGACGCCAAGGAGGGCCGCCACGAGCAGGCGGCCCTTCACGATACGCTCCCGGGCACGGCGATCTCGAATTCGGCGCGCAGCTCGCGCAGCCGCAGCCTGAGCCAATCGTCGGCCAGCTTCTGGAGCAGCGCCTGCTCGACCTCATCCCGCACGGCGTCGAGCGGCAGCACGCGGGCCTCCTGGAACTCGTGGACCCAGACCAGATGGTGCCCGTAGTCCGAGGGGATCGGCTCCGACCAGCTCCCCGGCCGCAGCGCCATGACCGCGGTGGCGAAGTCGCTGCCGAGCTCCGACTGGAGCCCCTGCTCGGTCTGCAGCGCCAGGTGCACCGGCGCCGGCGTCGCTTCGGCGAGCGCCAGCGCGGCCTCGAAGTCGAGCTTCTCGGCGCGAATCCGCGCGAGCAGCCGGCGGGCTCTCTCTTCCGAGTCCGGCCGCACGAAGCCGTTGACCGCCACCTGCGAGATGCGGATGTGCGCCGGCCGGGTGAACTCCGCGGCATGGGCGGCGTAGAACTCCTCGACGATCTCCGGCATCGGATGCTGCAGCAGGACGACGCTGCGGATCAGCCGCTTGGCGCTGTCGACGAGGATGCGCCGCACCACGAGGTCACCCTCGTGCAGGCCGAGATCCATGGCCGCCCGGGCCTTCCCGGCCTGGGTCGCTTCGTGCGGGTTGGCCTCGACGAAGTCGGCGATCTGCGCCAGGCGCACCTGGGCAGCGGAGTTCTCGTGCATGCCGAGGGCGAGCGCGTACTGGTACAGGACCTCGTCGTCGACCTGCATGTCGATCATCTGTTCCCACTCCTGCCGCGTCGGATGGCGGCCGGTGTCGGCGACGAAGTCCTTCAGCATCGCCTCCAGGCGATGGGAGGGGATCTCGATGCGCTTCTTGTGCGGCAGCAGGCCCCCACCCATGAGCTCGGTGAGCCCCAGGAGGAGAGCGCCGAGCGCCAGCATGTGCAGCGCCGGAGACTTGAGCCACTTCATTTCTTCGCGAGGCTTCTGGCCGCCGCCGGCTCGTACCAGATCGGCGAGGTCCAGGCGCGCTCCTGGATCACCGGCTGCACGAAGGTGTCGGTGGTCTGGTTCGAGCAGCACTCGGCGCCGTGATCCGCCTTGGCCTTGTCTGCGAGGCTGCCGCTCTTGAGCGCCGCGAGCTGGGTGTTGCACTTGCCGGTGTCGAGCGGGTCGACCCCGATCCACTTGCGGCACCACAGCGTGCTGTAGCGGCAGACCGGCTCCTCGAGCACGCGCACGTAGTAGAACGCGTGCTGGCTGGGGTCGAAGTCGGGGTCCTTCCAGACCGCGCAGAGGCGCACAGTGCCGAGCTCCGGCCTGGCCTTGCAGGTGGCGGCGTCGATCCCCGACTGGGGGTTGAGCGGGCTGCCCGGGTCGCCGGCCACGGTGTAAACCCGCTCGTGCGAGTTGCCCTTCCCGTCGACCCATCCCTTGATGATCTGGATCTGCTGGAGCTTGGTCTTGATGTTGTCGTCCCAGGTGGCGGAGGTGATGAAGGTGGGGCCGGCCGCGGCGGTGCGGGCGGGCAGGTCGCCGCCCATGGGCACGCCGCCCTTGTAGCCGATGTCGACGAAATCCTTGCCGCAGGCGTCCACCGGATAGTTCCAGCCGCCGAAGAAACGGACCTTCATCCGCGGGCCGCTGGTGCCGTAGGTCTCCTTGCGCCTGAGCGCCTCGAAGATCGAGTCGCGGGTGTTCTCCTCGGCCCATACCACCGAGGGGCCGCCGGTGCCGTTCTGAATGGTCGAGGTTTCCGCCATGGGGTAGGCGTCGTCGATGCCGAGGTGTCCCGGCCACTGGTCGGTCTCCGGATGCCAGCCCATCACGCCGGTGTGCGAGTCGGAAGCGGAGACCACCCCCATCTTGAAGGGGTTGATGCCGTCGTAGGTCTTCTTCGCGGCGTACTGGATGCCGTCCTTCCAGACGTTGCGCACGTAGGAGCGGTCGCCCCAGGTGTCGGGCGCGGCAATACCGCCGCTGCCGCCCGAGCCGACGCCCGAGGCCGAGCCCAGGCTCTTGCCGTTGAGGATCTCGAAGGCGCAGTACTCGTCGATGGTGTTGGTGCCGGAGAGGAAGCGCGGGTCGTAGCGGCATTCGCTGGCGCCCTTGTCCTGGTAGATCTCGACCAGAGGCTCCATCTGCTGGTGCCGTTTGGCGTCGTCGACGTTGTAGGGATCGAGGAACATGGGCGGGAAGATCGTCTTCCCGTCCGCGATGATCCCGCCGCCGAGGTTCGAGTTGTGCGGGATGGTGATGAAGTCGCAGCGGCGGGCCTTGCCCGGGGTGACGTTCTTGCCCTTCGTGCAGTCCTCCTCGAGCTTGTTCCAGAAGGGCTGCGGCAACGGATGGTTGACCTTGGTGCCCGGCGGCACCGGCCATACCCGCGGCTCGTCGGGCACGACGGCGACCAGGGTGTCGATCGGCTCCTTGGTGGGGTCGGTGTTGACCACCACCGCCATGTCGAGAGCGTTGACCGGCTTCTTGACCACGCGGTCGTTGCGGAAGATCACGTTGCGGTGCCAGTTGTTGAGCAGGGGCGTCGAGGCGTTCTCGTAGGCCACGAAGCTGGTGAACTTGCACTCATCGCTGCGGTCGTAGGCCTCCTCGGCGGCATTCTGGACCTCGCTCCACACCTCCATCTCGGCCTTGGCGCACAGCTCCGGGTTGTTGTTGCACACCGGGAGGTTCGTGTTCTTGCTGATCGCGCCGAGGTTCATGATGGTGAGCTGGGTGAACGCATTGGAAGCGAGGGTCTTGCCGAGGCCCGGGTTCAGGGCCCGCAGCGGCTCGTAGAAGAAGCCGTTGAGCATCCGGCATTCCATCGACATGCTTTCGGGCACGTACTTGCCGCCGATGTTCTTGCAGAAGCCCATCACGCCGAAGTGCTCGGAGTGGTCGGTGACGGCGCCCCAGTCCAGCGGCTCGTCGATGCAGGGTGTGCGGCTCGGACCGCCGCCGGCGGGCTCGGTCGCCGGGTCGTTGCAGCTGGCGCGCCGCCTGGGCTGCAGGCCCGAAGGCTCGGGAATGCTGATCGGCGCCTTGCCCTGGGCGAAGAGGTAGGCGCCGCGGGGGTTGTTGCCGTTCGAGTAGTCGACGAAGCGGATGCTGGCGTCGAAGGAGAGGCCGGTGTGCAGGTGCGTGGTGCCGAAGAGAGCCCGGCGCTGCGGATTGTAGTCCTTGCACCGGGGCCGGTCCTCGGTGATCTCGAAGGGAGGCTTCACAGGAGGGCCCGAAGGCGGTTTCGCGCCGTGGGCGAGGGTCAGCGCGGTGAAGACCAAGGCGACGGTTGCGGCCAGACGAGAGACAAAGCCCACAGCCTGCGATGACTGCATCGGTTTAGCCCCCTCCCCGTCAGACGGGCAGATCAAAAGATTTCGCGGAATGATATCAGGGCGTATGAGCGAAGTCGATGGGACGGGATCAATCCGTTCCGCTTCAAGAGCCGGAAGCGGAAGGAGCCGGAGCCGCCGCCTCCGCCGATCGAAGCGCCGGCGGACTAGTACCTTGTCACAGCCCGAGTGATGGATAGCGTTTCATGTAGGGGCGGCCCTTGTGGCCGCCCTCCGGATACCTGCCCCGGGAGTCACTTCCCCGCCATCTGTCGGTCACTTACCTGCCCTGCGAAGTCACTGACCTGTCCCGGGAAGTTAGTTACCAACCCTTCGTAAGTCGCTTGCCTACCCCGGGAAGTCGCTGACCTATACCGGGAAGTCACCGACCTGTCCCGGGAAGTTAGTTACCAACCCTTCGTAAGTCGCTTGCCTACCCCGGGAAGTCACTGACCTATACCGGGAAGTCACCGACCTGTCCCGGGGAAGTTAGTTACCCGGCATCCGTAAGTCACTTACCTGCCCTGGGAAGTCGTTTCCTGCCCCCGGAAGTCATTTACCAACCGTCCGTAAGTCGCGATAGCTCTCTCGCCACGCAAACGGGGAGGCCAGGGGAGGGGGGCCATCCGGGGGGTTGCAGGCGGACGCCGGCGAGACGCCAGCGCTCCCAGGGAAAACAGCGTCGTACAGGTGCCAGGGGCAGGAGACTGGTCTAGCCCATGAAGTCGGCCATGCGCTCGACGTCCGGCATCCGGGCCAGGAGGTGGTAGTGGTTCGAGGCGACGAAAAAAGCTGAGATCTCGACCGGGTGGAACCGCTGGGCGCGGCCGAGGACGCCCAGCACGATCTCATTCAGAACTGGATCGGGCCGGAGAAGATACCGGCTGTGGATGGTGCGGCAGGTGATGTCGACGAGCGCGCCTTCTTCGGGGATGAAGCGGATTGGTCTTGACATAGTACCCGTGTAGAGACGGAAAACGGGTCCAAAATGTCATTCCTGGGAATTCTTCAAGGCGCATGGCTAAGCTCGGCTGGCACACCGGCCGGATCTTCTCCAGCTTGAATCGTCCAAGCTATGGCCGAGCCGTTTTTCCGCTGGTCTTGCTCCTCTGGCCATCCTGAGTCCGTCCGGGAAACCATTGAAGAAGCCCTATGCGCAGAAGGAAGCCCTGACAAGGGCGGGTCTTTGGGAGGCGAAATGGAATATGAATCTTTAGCACTCCTCAAAGTACAGCGTCGACGGTCGGCAAAGGAGCCGGCTAAGCCTTTCTTTAAGGAGAACCGTATGAAGACCAGCAGCAAACTCGCTATCCTGTCCCTCTTCATATTCCTGACGGCCTCGGCCACCTTCGCTGCGGACGATGGGAATACCAAGCCCCGGATCAGCACTGCGGGGGTATTCTCCGGCACCGCTGATATCATCAACCAGACGTCGGTTTCCGGGAATGTCAAGGGTATCCGCTGTCATTATGTCAACACTGCCGGGGCGAACATCATCTTCACGGTCAACGGTGCAGCCTCACAGACGATCGACGTGTCGGGCGGTTTTCCCGATGTTTATGGAGAGACGCATACCGGCTGGATCCCGATGAACATCCGCTTTACTTCCAGCATTCGGGTACAGATTCAGCACACTGGTGGTAGTGGCGTGGCCGACTGCGCCGTGAGCTGGGCCTTGGACTAGGGGCGGGAAGCAAAGTGCCTGCGGAAACAGCCGATCGTGGGCTCGTGGCTCCTGTCGCACACACGGCAGATCCGCTGTACAATAAAGAAGGCAGAGCTGCGGTGTCTCCCGTGAACGGAAGCCAGACAAGTCACCACTAGCGCGAAAGCCTCTACCCATGCCGCACCCGAATGAACTACTAATTCCGCCCAAAGCGCAGACCGACCCGAAGGGCGTCGAGTTACTTCGTGCCTGGGGAGCAGCGGGCGGTTTGCACATCAGTCTCACGGCAGAGGTTTGGCCCGACGCTGGTCATTGGGGCATCATGCTCGCCGACGTTGTCCGCCATCTTGCCGATGCCTATCACTCGATGCACGGCACAGACCCAGCCGTAACAACCGAACGAATCCTTGCGCTTTTCCAGGCCGAATGGAAGTCGCCCACCGACACGCCAACCGGAAGAATCGTTGAACCCTAGACCAACAACGAATCGCCTGACCATGCGCTCCAGCGAACACGCGGGTTGCATTCACACCGGACCACTTCCTCTCGCGACCGCGTGTCGCTGAGCTCTGGTCGTTAGAGCCCATGAGCCTCTGCAATGCCTAACGCGCTTTTGATCGACTTCGACGGAGTGCTCAGGCAGTGGCCCGACTCGCCCGATTGGCCCGTTCAATTCGAGATCACTGAAGCTGAAATACGCGGCGTTGCGTTCACTCCGACTCTTCTTCAGAAGGTCATCTTGGGCGTAGTCCCAGACGAAGCGTGGCGCGCGGCCATCGTCACTGGCCTGGCGCGTTCCCATGGCGAGTCCCAATCGCAGCGCGCTGTCGACCTCTGGTCACGCAGTGCAGGTGTGCTCGTGCCCGAAGTGGCCGAGCTCCTCCGTCGACTTCCAGCGAGTTTCAGAGTCGTGCTAGCCACCAACGCTACCTCACGCTTGCCCCTCGACATGGAGTCTCTCGGCCTGTCGCATCGCTTCCATGCAGTAGCCAATTCAAGCCGTCTGGGCGTTGCCAAGCCCGACCCCGCCTTCTTCCATGCCGCTTTGCAACTCGCCGGCGTTGCGCCCGCCGACGCCCTGTTCGTCGACGATACGTTGGAGAATGTCAGCAGCGCTTCACGGCTGGGAATCGCATCACACCACTTTCGCAGTCCGAGCCTCATGATCGCCTTTCTCGAACAGAACAACGTGTTGGTCGGGGCATGAGCTCTCTTGATGTCGAGACCTTGGTGTTGACACCCCAGGGCACGGGGAAGCGTTTCTTTGCGGAGGGGACCCCGCCACGCTCATTCGAGCTCGTCAGCACGAAAGCAATGCCGTCTGGCATCATCCTCAGTGCTTACAAGGTTGCCGGGCCTTTGAAGACCGGATAGTTCAACGACGCGACCCCAAGCCGGGGGATCTACCCGCTCGCCCCGTTCTCGGCCGCGCTGAAAACGCCCTCCTCGGCTTCGAGGCCCACGATCACACGCAGCGCCCTGGGGAGGATCTCGAAGCTGGCGGTGCCTGCCCCGATCAATTCGCCGTCGACGTTGAACGCCATGGGCGGATCGCACTCGATCTCCACCCGCGTGGCCCGGCGGAAGAGCAGCAGGTCGCTCTCCAGGTGCCGGCCGAGCAGGACCTGGGGGACCAGCACGGCGAGCTGGGGCAGCGTGGTCGCTGGCGCGATCATCACGTCGAGCAGGCCGTCGTCCAGGACTGCCTTTGGGGCGGCCGGAATGCCGGATGCGACGTAGCGGCCGTTCGAGATCACGATGTTGTAGGTCTCCAGGCTCAGGGTCTCGGCGCCGTTCAGGGTGATGGTGGTCAGGAAGCCCTTCAGCTCCGGCAGGGCACCGATCGCAGCCCGCATGTAGGCCAGCGGACCCCAGGTCTCCTTGGCGTCGCTCGCCCGCTCGCTCACCTCGCCGCTGAAGCCTCCCGCCGACATGTTCACGAAGTAGCGGCAGGTTTCGCCACTCCCTCCGATAACGGCCCGTGCCACGTCCAGGCTGCGGACGGTCCCCTCCAGAAGGACGGTCATGGCCCCTTCGAGGTCGCTCGGCACGCCGATCGAGCGGGCGAAGTCATTGCCCGTGCCCAGGGGGATGAGGCCGAGGCGGGCCTTGCCGAAGTCTTCGGACAAGCCGTTGAGCACCTCGTTGAGCGTGCCGTCCCCGCCCGCGGCCACTACCAGGTCCGCGCCGTCGCGCACGGCCTCCCGGGCGAACCGCTCCGCGTCCCCCGCGGCCTCGGTCCGCAACACATGGCTGTCCGGCAGCCGGCCGAGCGCCGACTCCAGCACCTCGAGGTCCTCCACGCTCCCCGCGCCGGGGTTGACGATGATGCAGGCCGACATGCGTTAGCGGGTACCCGGTCGCGGCGCGTATTCGTTGGGGCCGACCTGCTGCGTCTCGATCACGTCCGGGTCGTATGCCCGGCCGAGGTTGAACAGGCGGGCGGCGCCCCAGGCGATCGTCAGCGTCGGGATCGGCCCGGTGATCGGGATCAGCGCCTCGATGGCCGCCGTGTTGCGCAGCGCCTGGAGCCCGGCGCGGTTCAGGATCACCCAGATGATCGGCGCCGAGAAGACGTCCAGCGCCAGGTCGAGCAGGTCGAGCCCGATCACCAGAGAGAGGGGGACCGCGCGCACGGCGGTGAAGAAGTCGGCATCGGCGGGCAGCCGGATGCGATTCAGCTTGCGGATGGCGTAGGTGAGCACCACCGCGGCCAGCACGAGGGCGACCGCGGCGATGACGGCGAAGATCTTGAGGATGTCGACGAGCTCCATGGTTGTCTCCAAACGGTTGTCTGCCCTGCACCGTACACCCATGCAAGAAGTGTGTACGGTTCCTGCATAGAGGAGAAGCGATGACCATGAAGCACCCCACCTCACCCAATTCACGCCGCGCTGGCATCCTGGCAGCCGGAATGGCCGCCCTTTTGATCGGCAGCGGTTTTTACGCCTGGAGCGCCGTTCCCGCCGCCGTTCCCGTTGCCAAGACTGCCCTCGCCACTCGCGAGGCCCGCTACCTGGAGCTCGCCGTCGAGCAGATCCAGCGCATGGAGGGGAAGCGCGGCGGCCTCGGCCCCGAGTTCCAGCAGAACCTCGCCGCCGGAGCCCTGGCTTCCGCCGCGCTCGCCGCCGAGGGCAAGGCCGACGCGGCCAAGCGCCGGGAGGACGCGGTCCGCTGGTCCACCGCGGCTCTCGACGCCTGCGCTCGGCGGTGGGCCACGGGCAAGTGCGGCCGCGTCCAGCTCCCCCTCCAGCGCATCGTCCTCCAGTATCCGGACGTGCTCCCGGCCGAGCTGCGCGACCGGATGCGCACCGAGGTCTCCACCTCGCCCCCGCCGCCGGGCGCGGAGGCTATCCGCGACCCCTGGACCTTCAAGGAGACGGAAAATCAGCGCATGGTCACGATCGCGCGCAGCCTGGTGGCCCACACTGTGGCCGGCACGCCGCAGTCGCCCGGCGCGCAGGGGTGGAGCGCCTATGTCGACGCCTTCCTCCTCGCCCACGACCAGAAGGGCTGGTACGAGGCCGAGAGCCACGGCTACATGGTGCTCTCCATCACGTCCCTGCTCCAGATCGCGGACCATGCCCCGCAGGCCCGGACGCGGGAGCTGGCCGCGCGGCAGCTCGATCTGATCTTCGCCGCCTGGGCCCAGGAGCAGGTCGGCGGCTTCCCGGCCGGCCCCAAGACCCGCACCTATGACCATTGGGCGCTCAGCGACCGCAGCACGCCGTGGTCCGCCTGGGCCTGGATGCTCGCCGGGATCGGCAAGCCCGAAGGGATGAACTTCATGGAGCGGCCCGACCTGGCCGTGGGCCGCTACAAGGTCCCGGAGTCGGTGGTGAAGCTCCTCACCGAGCGCCGCAAGCAGGCTTCCTACGAGATCAAGGAGAGGCGGCAGATCCCCCTGGGCAAGCGCAAGGACCTGAACGCCTCGCTCTACAGCTATGCGACGCCGGACTACATCCTGGGCACGGCCCAGACCGTGGGCGGGCTGGACCTGCAGATCTCGGGCGGGCAGGAGATCGTCGCCACCCTTTATGCGGAGGGGACGGAGTTCGCGCCCGTCTACCTGTGGAGCCGCACCAACAACTCGACGGAGGATCAGTGGCGGAGCTGGATCAGCCAGGACCAGGCCGTGGGGTACAAGAACCTCGTCCTGGCGCGGCTCGGCGCGGGCGAGGCCCTCGGCCATGCCTACCTGGCCTCGCCGTGGTCGCAGCCCGAGGTGATGGGTGACGTGGCCGTCTCGCACTATGGAGATACCTACGTGGCCCTGGTCTCGCCCGGCGGCTGGGATGTGGCGGCGGCGCAGGAGCGCTTCCCGGACTACTACGGGCAGAGCAAGCTCATCCGCGGCTCGTGGGTCGCGGTGCCGAAGCGCCAGCCCGCCACGGTCGCCATGGAGGTGGGGCGCCGCGCCGAGCACGGCGAGTTCGAGGCGTGGAAGAAGAAGGTGGCAACGGCCCGCCTGGAAGGAGCATCGGCGCCGGGAGCCGAGCTCCGCTATACCGCCAGCAGCGCCAGCAGCGGCACGCAGGTCAGCTTCGTCCCCGGTCAGCGTGCCGCCGCGGCCGGCCGCGCCCTGGATCCCCAGAGCTATCCCTTCCTCGAAGGCCCGTTCCTTTCCAGCCAGGGCGCCGGGAAGTGGACGTTCAACTTCGGTTCGTTCCACAAGGATTTCGAAAGACTGGAGCCTGGATCGCAAAAACCTGCGACTTGAGAAAGCTTCAAGCGTTTGAAGGAGGTACCCTCGCTATGAGTCTCAAGCCCGCGCTCGACATGCTCAAGGAGAGCTTCAACGAATGGAAGGAGGACGACGCGCTGCAGCTCGGGGCGGCGCTCGCCTACTACACGATCTTCTCCATCGCACCGCTGCTGCTGATCGTCATCGCCGTCGCCGGCCTGGTCTGGGGCCGGGAGGCCGCGGAGGGGCAGATCTATCGCCAGTTCGACAGCCTCCTCGGCCCCCAGGGAGCGGCGGCGCTGCAGACCATGGTGGGCAACGCCGCCAAGCAGGGGGACAAGACCGGCATCCTGGCGACGGTGATCGCCGGCGTCACGGTGCTGTTCGGCGCCACGGGCGTGTTCGCGCAGCTCCAGAGCGCGCTCAATAAGATCTGGAACGTGGAGCCGCGGCCGAACCGCGGCATCATGGGCTTCATCATGACCCGGGTCGCCTCCTTCGGCATGATCCTCGGGATCGGCTTCCTGCTCCTGGTCTCGCTGGTGGTCTCGGCCGGCATGGCCGCGGTCAACACCTACATGAGCGGCCTGATCCCGGGGGCCGAGTCGGTCTTCCAGGTCATCCACTTCGTCATCGCTTTCGGAGTGGTGACGCTGCTCTTCGCCATGATGTACCGCTTCCTGCCGGACGTGAAGATCGCGTGGCGCGACGTCTGGATCGGCGCCGCGATCACAGCGCTGCTGTTCACGATCGGCAAGTTCGCGATCGGCCTGTACCTGGGGCACAGCAGCGCGGCTTCGGTGTTCGGAGCGGCGGGCTCGCTGGTCCTCGTGCTCCTCTGGATCTATTACTCGACCCAGATCCTGTTCTTCGGCGCGGAGATCACGCAGGTGTACGCGCGGCGGTACGGTTCGAACATCGTCCCGGACGAAAACGCGGTGCGGGTGCGCGAGGTGAAGGAAGTGGTCGAAGTTGGAAAGGGGGCGCCGAAGCGCCCCCAGAGACCATCACGTCAGGAACCCAGGCGGGTTAGAAGCTGAACCGGACGCCGAGCTGCGCCAGGCGCTGCTCGCCCTGGAGCGGGTCGCCGGCATAGGCGTTCGGCTCGCCCAGGCGGTTGAACACCGTCGGGTTCTCCTCGTTGAACACGTTGAACACCTCGCCGATCAGCTCGACTCCGAACCGGTCGGCGAAGGTGAACTCCTTGGACAGCCGCAGGTCGAGCTGCGAGAAGGAAGAGCCGCGCTCGGTGTTGACGCCCTGGCCGCCCGGGAAGTCGTAAGCGAAGCCGTCGCCGTTGAGGTCCTGGGCGACGAAGAGGCTGTACGGCAGGGCCGAGCGGTAGCGGAACATGCCCGAGACATTGATTCCGAGCGGAGCCCGGTAGACCGCGCTCAGGGTGACGCGGTTGCGGGCATCGGTGTTGAGCGGCCCGAAGCACTTGGAGCACTGCGGGTCGAGCGGGTTGGCCGAGACGTCGCGGCGGGCGCCGCCCACGTCGGACTGGCTGCCGGCATCGGTGATGCGGAACTCATCGGCGCCGGCGAGGACGTTGCCGGTGGCCTCGGAGTAGGTATAGAAGGCCTGCATCTCGAGCTTGTCGCTCAACCGGGCACGGGCGCTCACGTTGATGCCGGTGTAGTTGGCCTGTCCGTCGCCGTACCACAGCCGGAAGTTGCCGAACGGGAAGCGCCGCGTCTCGGTCGGATCCTGCACGCCGTTGCGGTTGGCATCGTTGAACGGGTTGGCGCGGAAGCGGTAGGGGATGTCGCGGTAGTTGATGCGCACGCCTTCGACGTTGATGCCGAGCCAGCTGGTCGCCTGCCACGAGTAGCCGAGCGAGGCCTGGGCGGCGTAGGGGGTGGCGAGCGTCGGCGAGGCCACCTCGTTCGGCGGCGGGATGTCGGCGCCGGGGAGCTGGTTCGGGGGCAGCGGCTGGCCCGGCTGGAAGAAGGTGCCGTCCGGGTTCTTGATGCCTGTGTCGTTGTGGTGGTTGAAGACCACGCCGTAGTTCGACTGCACGGCCGCGGAGGGGAAGAGGATGGTGGCGTTGGTGTAGGGGAAGTCGTAGTAGATGCCCCAGCCGCCGCGCAGGAGCTGGCGGCCGTCGCCCTTGAGGTCGTAGCTGAAGCCGAGGCGCGGGCCGAGGTTGTTTTTGTCGTTCTCGAGCACGCCGCCCCTGCCGCCCTGGAAATCGCGCAGGTAGTACTCGTTGAACGCGGTCTGCGTCGACAGGTACTGCCAGATCGGGTTCGTGCGCTGGTCGAGGTCGAAGCCTTCCCAGTAGTCGTAGCGCAGGCCGAGGTTGAGCGTCAGGCGGTCGTTCCAGTAGATGTCGTCCTGGACGTAGCCGCTGTACTGGTCGACCGGGGTCTGCTCGCCGAAGAACCCGCCGAAGATGGTGATGTCGGTCACCGGCGAGCCGAGGCGGTCCTCCTTGAGGGCGTACTGGCCCGAAAGGCCGGTCGAGAAGTCGCCGCCGAGCACGGGCTCGTGGATGTAGTTGGCGCCGACCTTGAGCTGGTGCGTGCGCCCGCCGAGGGTGCGCGAGAAGCTCAGGTCGTCGCGGTACTGGTACTTGGTCTGCACGGTGCTCTGCGGCGTGTTGATGTTCTGGCCGAAGTGCACGCCAGACGGGAAGTAGACGTTCGGCGCGTCGGAGTCGGCGGTGATCAGGTTGTCGAACTTGGTGTACTGGAATAGGAACTCGTTGAGCGTATCGGCGCTGAACTGCAGGGTGTGGCTGGCGAGGATCGAGCTGTACTCGTTGCTGATCGTGCCCAGCGAGTCGGGCGCCGCCAGCGGGCTCGCGCCGTACTTGTCGCTGTTCTCCTGGAAGCCGTAGCGCACCTGGAGGTACTGCGTGGGCGAGATGTCGAAGGTCATCTTGGCGGTGCCGAGCTCGTCCTGGAAGGGAATGGGCACGGAGGTGCCGTCGAGGCTGGGCAGGACGCCGTCGGTGTTGACGGTGTAGACGGTCTCGCGGTCGGTCTTCTCATAGGTGGCGAAGAAGTGGGCGCGGTCGCGGATGATCGGACCGCCCACGGCGAGGCCGTACTGCTTGCGCTCCAGGGGCTGCTTGTCGACGCCGGCGAGCTCCTCGGACGTGGTCCGGGTGGACAGGCTGTCGTCGCGGAAGAAGCCCCAGGCGCTGCCCTCGAAATTGTTGGTGCCGGTCTTGGTCACCACGGTGAGGACGCCGCCCGTGGAGCGGCCGTACTCGGCCTTGTACTGCTGCGTCTGGATGTTGAACTCCGCGACGCTCTCCAGGTTGAAGTTCTGCAGCGCGCCACCGATCGTGTCGTCGGTGTTGTCGCCGCCGTCGATCACGTAGTTGACGTTGCGGCCGATGCCGCCGTTCATCGCGACCGTGAGCTGGCCGGGTTTGGTCGGGTCGGAGTTGTAGGAGAGCGAGGTGCCGGGCGCCAGGATGGCCAGGTTGGCGAACTGGCGGCCGTTCAAGGGCAGGTTCTCGAGCTGCTCCTCGCTGACCACCGTGCCGATGCTGGGCGAGGTCTGGACGAGGGGGGCCTCGTCGACCACGGTGATCTGCTCCTCGACCGAGGCCGAGCTCATCTCGATCTCGATCGTGCGGGTGGTGGCGACGTTGAGCCGCACCTCCTCGATGGTGACCGTGCCGAAGCCCGAGAGCTCGGCGGTGACCGTGTAGAGGCCGATCGGGAGAGAGGGGAGGGTGAACGTGCCGTCCGAGCTGGACACGGCGACACGGTCGAGGCCGGTGTCGTTGTTCCTGGCCGTAACGGTGACGCCGGGGAGGGCCCCGCCGTCCTTGTCCTTGATGTGACCGATGAGGCTGGCGCCCGATGTCTGGGCGTTCGCGGCCGGCGCGAGGGCAAGGATTGCCACCAGCGCGAGCAGGACCGCGGCGAATGGTTTCTTCAAGCTCATACTCTCGACCTCCTTATGGGAGTCCTCTGGATTGAAAAAGGAACGCAACTCCATTCCTGGAAAACCTCATTTGAACGGCGCTCCAACCGTGTCCGGGCGGCGATCACCTCCTCTGGTCCGGCGCGACGCCCGTCGCGCGGTTGGAAAGCCGGGCGAGCAGCTGCTGCGCGGCACGGCGCTGTTCCGAAAACTGGGGGTCCTGTCCGGTCGCGGCCAGGAACTCCCGGTAGGCCGCGGCCGCGGCTTCCGTCTCCCCTGCCATGTCGTAGGCGATCGCCCGGTTGAGGCGGACCTCGTGGTACCGCGGGGCGAGACGGAGAGCCTGCTCAAAATAGGAGAGTGCGGCAGCGGGCCGATCCCGCTCCACTTCGAGGGTTCCGAGGCCGTTCAGGGGCTCCGCGTAGCGTGGAGCGGCGGCCAGGGCGCGGCGGTAGGCGTCCGCAGCCTCTTCGGGACGCCGAAGGCCGCGCAGGACGTTGCCCAGGTTGTTCAGGGCGTGGGCGTTGCGGGGATCGAGCTGCGCCGCCAGCTCGAACTCCTGCCGGGCGGCGTCGGGCTTGCCCTCCGCAAGATGGACAATCCCCAGGGTGTTGTGGGCCTCGGGCCGCGAGGGGTCCAGGTGCATGGCCGTGGTGAGCGCCTCGCGGGCTTCGCCGGTCTGGCCGGCCTGCTGCAGGGCGGTGGCGAGGTTGTACCAGGCCTCGGGATCGTCCGGCGCGTCCTCGGCCGCCTGCCGGTAGAGCGGCACGGCGCGGCCGAGCTCGCCGCGCTCCTTCCACGCCTGGGCCAGCTTGCCGCGGAAGACCGGGTTCTCCGGATCGGCAGCCACTAGGGCCTCCAGCTCGGAGAGCGCCGCTTGGGCATCCCCCGACCCGAGCAGGTTGTGCGCCCGCTCGAAGCGCTGGAACAGGTCCACCGCCTCGACCGGGTTGCGGCCGGTGCGCACCGTCTTCTTGAGAGCTGATCCTCCTCCGACATACCCGAGGCTCGCCAGCTTCGAGCGGGTCTCGGCGTCGGCGGGCAGCTTCTGGGTCTCGACGGCACCGGACTCGATCGCGGCCAGGCGCGCGGCGAAACCTTCCATAGTCTGCTCCCCCGCCAGATTTGCCGATTCCTTCGGGTCCCGGGTGAGGTCGTAGAGCTCGGGCTTGGGCGAGGAGATGTACTTGAGGTCGCGGCGCCGCAGGGCGGAGAGCGGGCTCCAGCCGAACACGGCCGGGTACTGCGTCTCGGCGTAAACGTCGGCCGGAGCAGGCTCCTTGCCCTCCCGGAGAGCCGTGGACAGATCGCGGCCGTCCAGGGTTCCAGGCAGCGGTTTGCCGATCAGGCCGGCGAGGGTGGGTCCGACGTCCACGAGGCTGACCGGCGTCTCGATCACTCGCGCAGCCAATCCAGGGGCCTTGACGAGGAGAGGCACGCGCAGGGTCGGCTCGTAGAGGAGGAGGCCATGGGTCAGCTCGCCGTGCTCCCCGAGCGACTCGCCATGATCGGCGGCCACGGCGACCACGGTGCTGCCCGACAAACCGCGGCGCTCCAGCTCCTGGAGCAGGCGGCCGACCTGCTCGTCGACCTTCGCGATCTCGCCGTCATAGGAGGGCGAGTAGGGAGCATGAGCGTCGTAGAGGTGGACCCAGAGGAAGAAGGGCTTTCCAGTGTCCTGTCCAAGCCAGGAGAGAGCCCGGTCCATGACTTCCCGGCCGGGGCGCTCCGCTTCCAAGGCCACGGTGGCACCGGGGGCGCGCTCGATCTCGTCGTCATAGGTCTGAAATCCCCGGCTCAGGCCAAACCGGCGGTCGAGCACGAAGGCACCGACGAACGCGCCGGTGCGCCAGCCCTGGGTGGAGAGCAAGGTGGCCAGGGTCTCCTTGCCGTCCGGGAACGATCCCGAGCCGTTGTTGCGCAGCCCGTGATGGGGAGGCAGCAGTCCGGAGAGCATGCTGGAGTGGGAGGGAAGGGTCAGCGGCACGGCCGCGGAAGCCTGGGCGAAGCGAACGCCTTCCGCCGCCAGACGGTCGAGCCATGGGGTCTTAGCCGCGGCATAGCCATAGGAGCCGAGGTGATCGGCGCGCACGGTGTCCAGCGTGATCAGCACCAGGTTGGAAGCGGGGGGGGCTGTTTTTTCCCTGGGAGAGCATCCGCCCAAGAGGGCCAGGCCCACCGCAAGAGCCATCGGAAAGGTCGGACGTCGCTTTAGCACGTGGGTACGGCCTTGAATGTTTTCAGCCCCCGAAGAATAACGCGTTCGGCTTCTCCACGGAAGTGGCTGAAGGCATTCCATTTATTTGGATTTCCCGGCTCTCTGATAGGATCGCCCCTTCAGGAGGAATGCGATGACCAACGGCTATGACGAGGCCAGGGGCCAGCGAAACGTCCTCGAAAGGCTCGGGGACAAGATCCCGGGTTTCCGGGGATTCCAGGACCGCGAGCTGCGGCGGGACGTGGACAAGATGCAGCGCGAGCACCTCTCCACGGAGCTGGGACGGCTCAAGGCGGCGTTGCGCGACAAGGCCCGGAGCTATACGGACGCCGGCAAGATCGGCGCGCTTTCCGCGTTCGACCGCCTGGATCGGCAGCTCGACGGGCTCTCCCAGGCCGTCCGCTTCTCCGATTACGGCGCGAGCGGTCTGTTCGACGCGGTGAAGATCGGCGACGCGGAGCTGCAGCGACTGTACGCATTCGATCTTTCCGTGCTCCAGGACGTAGAAGATATCGAGGGGCTGGTCGCGGCCGTTCCGGACCCGGGCGGCGCTCCGGGCGGCGAAGACCCCGCCAAGGCCCTGGATCCGGTGCAGCAGCGGATGCGGGTCCTCGAAGACAAGTGGAAGCAGCGCGAGTTGGTGATCAGCTCGGTCGTCAAGACTGGCGCGGGCGACTGAGGAAATAGGAGAAGACCATGGACGTGATCCAGTATCAGGACCCCAGCGGCAAGACCCTGGTGGCGCGATGGCCTGCCAACGGCACTTCGGACATCCGCCTCGGCAGCCAGCTCATCGTGGAGGAGAGCCAGCAGGCGGTCTTCTTCCGCGACGGCAAGGCGCTCGACACCTTCGGCCCAGGCCGCCATACGCTCGCCACGCAGAACATCCCTCTGCTGGCAAGCCTGTTCGGCATCCCGTTCGGCGGCAAGTCGCCGTTCCAGGCCGCGGTGGTCTTCGTTTCCACCAAGACCTTCATGGACCTCAAGTGGGGCACCAAGGAGCCAGTGCCGTTCCGCGACCAGGAGCTGGCCATGGTCCGCCTCCGCGCCTTTGGCAAGTATGCGCTGCGGGTGGTCAATGCCCAGCAGTTCGTCAATGGCGTCGTCGGCACCATGGGGGTCTATTCGACCGAGCGGCTGGAGGACTGGTTCCGCGACGTCATCGTGGCCCGGCTGACCGACATCCTGGGCGAGAACCTGACCTCCGTGTTCGACCTGCCGCGGCTCTACGACGAGCTGGCCATGGGGCTCAAGGCCCGCGTGGCGGATGACTTCACCAAGTACGGCATCGAGCTGGTCGATCTCTATATGGGGGCGATCACGCCGCCCGAAGAGGTGCAGAAGCTGATCGACGAGCGCAGCGGCATGGCGGCGCTCGGCGACATGAACACCTATCTCAAGTTCAAGACCGCCCGCGCCATCGGCGATGCTGCTCAGCAGGAAGGCGGCGGAGGCGGCAACGTGGCGGCCGGCTTGGGAGTGGGCATGGGCGCGGGGATGGGCATGATGCTCCCCGGCATGATGCGCGAGGCCATGCAGAGCGGAGGGCAGCAGACTCCGGCGGCGCCAGCCGGCGGCGGGGCACCAGCCGCGGCCGGAGCCGCTGCTGCCGGTACCGCCGGGTTGGGAGCCGCGCCCGCCTTCTGCCACAACTGCGGGCAGAAGCTTGCGCCCGGCTCCAAGTTCTGTCCCTCCTGCGGCACCAAGGTCGGAGAGTAGAGTAAGGATGGAGGGCGCCCCGGCGCCCTCCACTTCTCAACACAAACCTCCTTGTGGCAAGATGCCCGTGGTAGTCACTGAGTGTCAGTGACCGTCAGGAGGTTCGTATGCCGCAAGTCAGCGCCCGTCTTCCCGGGGAGCTCGTCGAGGAGATCGACCGGGTTGCCGGCCGGCTCCACCGCACTCGAGCGGAGGTAATCCGCCAGGCAGTGGAGTATTACCTCGACGACGTCGAGGATCTCCACCTTGGGCTCGAACGTCTTCAGGACCCGTCCGACCCTGTCCTGGACTGGGATGAGGTCAAGCGTGGGCTACTCGATCAAGATTAAAACCAGCGCTTCAAAGGCATTGAACGGCATCCCCAAGCGGGATCGGTTGCGCTTGATCGAAGCCATCGAGAGGCTCCGCGCGGAGCCTCTCGCCGGAGGCGCGCTCAAAGGAGAGTTCTCGGGGCTTCGGAGGCTCCGCATCGGCATCTATCGTGTCGTCTATGAGGTGATCCACGAGCAGGTCATCGTGCTGGTGGTACGGATCGGTCACCGCCGGGACGTCGATCGGTAGGATCTGGCGTATCGCAGGCCCCCCCAGGTTACAATACCCGCTCATCCTTCGGAGGTGTGTCGGTTTGTTGCGTGATCCAGGGACCATCCTTGACGGCAAGTACGAGATCGTCCAGCGCCTGGGCAGCGGCGGCATGGGCGAGGTCTACCTGGTGCGCCACGTCCACCTGCAGGAGCTGCGGGTCATCAAGATCCTCCGCCAGGACCTCCAGGCCGATCCCGCGGCCCAGAAGCGCTTTATGCGCGAGGCCCGGCTGGCCACGCAGATCAAACACCCAAACGTCGCCATCCTCTACGACTTCGCGGCCCTCCCCGAGGAGGGAAGCTTCTACATGGTCTGGGAGCACATTAAGGGCGAGGACATCGGCGAGTGGATCCGCCGCAACGGCCCGTTTCCCGCGCCCCTGGCGATCCGCCTCGGCATTCAGGCGTTGCGCGGGCTGGAGGCGATCCATGCCACCGGCGTGATCCACCGCGATCTGTCTCCGGACAACCTCATGATCACCGAGGACAAGCAGGGGCAGAAACGGATCAAGATCATCGATCTCGGCCTCGCTCGCACCCTGGAGCGAGATGCGGGCCACGATCACGAGATCACCCAGGTCGGCATGTTCATGGGCAAGCTCCAGTACTGCTCGCCCGAGCAGGCGAGCCCGTCGGGCAGCGAGGGGCTCGACCGGCGCAGCGACATCTACTCCTTCGGCCTGGTGCTCTACGAGATGATCACGGGTCTGCCTCCGTTCGAGTCCGAGAGCCAGGCCGGCTTCATCTTTAAGCGCCTCTCCGAAGACCCGCTCCCCTTGACGGGCCGCAATCCGCGGGTCCACGTGCCCGCCGAGCTCGACCGGGTGGTCCGCCAAGCGCTGGAGCGCGACCGCGAGAAGCGCATCCCGGACGCGATCAGCCTCATCCAGGCCCTGGACAAGGTGGAGCAGTCCATGTCCGCGGCCGAGACGCGGGAGATCCAGATCCCCGCGGTGTTTCAGAAGCCTGCGGCTGTTCCGGATGCCCCTCCGGCCCCACGCCAGCGCAGCACCAGCGAGCTCACCAGGACCGAGCGTGACGACCTCCTCGCCCAGATCGACCGCGCCGCCCGCCGGGTCCAGGAGACCTCGGTCGACCTGTCCCGCATCGAGGCCGCCGTGGCCTCCGGCCGCTTGGATGAAGCGCGGCAGCTCATCGCGCAAGTCGAGGCGGCGAACCCGAGAGCGCTGGGCCTGCAGCAGCTCAAGGAGCGCGTCGCCGAGGAGGCCGAGGCCGAGCGCCGGCGGCGGATCGCCGAGACCGAGCAGGTGCTCTCCAACTACATCCAGCGCAAGCAGCTCCCCCTGGCCCGCCTGGCTCTGGAGACGCTCGCCGAGCTCGATCCGCAGAGCCCGAAGCGGGCCGAGCACGAGGCCGCCCTGGGCCGTCTCTCCCAGGAGCTGGAGCAGGAGAAGCGCGCCGCCGCCGCCCTGGAGGCTGGCCGCGAGGCTCTGGCGCGCAAGGACGTCCAGGCCGCCCGCCGCGAGCTGGAGATCGTCGTCCGCAACGATCCGTCGGGCAAAAAGGCCGCATCGCTCCGCGCCGACGTCGAGGCGGCCGAGCGGGAGGCGCGCACCGGCTTGGAGCTCGACGAGCGCCGCCGCCGTTTCGACGAGATGCTCAAGGATCACCGGGTGCGCGACGCTGAGCAGGAGCTCGAGGCCCTGTCGCAGCTCGACATCCCGCGGGTGACGCTCTCTTTTTACCGCGAGCGCCTGGACGAGATGAAGAGCCTGGTGGCGCGGGAGGAGAGGGTCTCGTTCCTGGAGATGCGCTTCCGCAAGCACCTGGAGAATCACGACTGGTTCGCTGCCCGGGAAGACGCCAATGAGATGGGCAAAACCGTGCCGGCCAGCCCGCGCGCGGCGGAGATGTTCGCGCACGTCGAGCGCCTGGAGTCCGACTACCGCAAGCAGCAGTCGCTCGAACAGGGTGTCCGGCAGGTCGAGGACTTCATTCAGAAGGGTGACGCCGCGAGGGCCGAGCTGTCCCTCAAGATCCTGCTCCAGATGGACCCCGAGAACCGCCACCGCAAGCGGCTGGAGAAGCAGGTAAAAGGCATGCGATAGACTTTCTGTCTATGGCAATTCTCTCTCCCAGCGAAACCTCCGTCCTCGAGACGGCTCCGCAGGGCGCCCTGGAGCGCCGGCTGCGATATGCGTTCATGAAGCTCACCCGGGACTTCGACTCCCGGTTCGAGGCGCTGCTGCTCACCGGCCGGGTCTCCAAGTGGTACAGCGAGGTCGGCAACGAGGCCACCACGATTCCCGCCGGGCTGGCGCTGGGAGCGGGCGACGCGCTCTGCACCCTGCACCGCGACCTCGGCGCCATCCTCGCCTACTATCTCGACCCCGCCCGCACCTTCCCCGGCTTCGGTTTCGGTGAGCCCGACGTCCGCCGCCCCGATCCCGAGCACCTGCTGCGCCGGCTCGCCTGCCAGCTCCTCGGCAAGGGGGAGGGCTTCTCCCAGGGCATGGAGCGCTCGTTCCACTACGGCTACCTGGCGCCGGAGCATGGGCTCCTCCACATCGGCATGATCAGCCATCTCGGCGCCATGATCCCGGTGGCCGCGGGCTGCGGCTTTGCTTTCCGCCAGAACGGGAGCGACCGCCTCGCGATCAACTTCATCGGCGAGGGCGCCACCTCCACCGGCGACTTCCACGAGGGGCTCAACATGGCCGCCGTGTGGAAGCTGCCGCTAATCCTGGTCATCGAGAACAACCGCTACGCGTTCTCGACCCCGGCCCACCTCCAGTACGCGGCCGAAAGGCTGAGCGACCGCGGCCCGGGATACGGCATCCCCGCCGAAACGGTGGACGGCAACGATCCCGACGCCATGGCCGCGGCCCTGGACCGCGCCATCGCCCGCGCCCGGGCTGGCGAAGGTCCGACGCTGATAGAGGCCATGCTCGGCCGCATGCGGGGGCACAGCGAGGGGGACGACTCTCTCAAGGTCGTGCCGCCCGACGAGCTGGCGTCCTACCGCTCCGCCGATCCCGTCCCCGCCTACGCCCGCCGTCTGGAGGAGGAAGGCGTTCTCGACGCGGAGACCCGGGGCCGCCTGGATGCACGTATCGCCGAGTTGGTCGAGACGGCGATCACTAGCGCAATCGCCGCGGCGCCACCCGATCCTTCCCTTGCCTTCCGGCCGGTATTCGCGCCGGCTGCGGAAGCTCCCGCGGTGATTTCGTCTCGCGAGGGGAAAGAAACCACCTACGTGGACGCCATCAACCGCGCCCTCCACGAGGAGATGGAGCGGGACGAGTCGGTGCTCGTCATGGGGCAGGACATCGGCGTCTTCGAAGGAGCGTTCCGCACCACCAAGGGACTCCATGCCCGCTGGCCGCGGCGGGTGTTCGACACGCCCATCGCCGAGAGCGGCACGATCGGGATCGCCATCGGCGCCTCCTTGCTCGGCTACCGTCCGGTGGTCGAGATGCAATTCGGCGACTTCATCTCCTGCGGCTTCAATCAGCTCGTGAACGTGGCGGCCAAGCTCTACTACCGGTGGGAAGTGCCCTGCCCGATCGTGATCCGCCTGCCCACGGGCGGCGGCGTGGGCGCAGGGCCGTTCCACTCCCAGAACCCGGAAGGGTGGTTCGCCCACACGGCGGGGATCAAGGTGGTCTGCCCGGCGACTGCAGCGGATGCCCGCGCCCTGCTCAAGGCGGCAATCCGCGATCCGAACCCGGTGATGATGTTCGAGCACAAGTTCCTCTACCGCCGGATCAAGGAGGTTCTGCCCGAGGGGGATGCCGTTGCCCGTCTGGGAGAGGCGCGGGTGATGCGACCCGGGGATCGGATCACGCTGATCGGCTACGGCGCCACGACCTGGACCTGCATGGAAGTGGCGGAGGAGCTGGCGAAGGAGGGGGTGGAGGCCGAGGTGGTGGACCTCCGGACGCTGGTGCCCTATGACGAGGAGACCGTGCTGGCCTCGGTGAAGAAGACCGGCCGGGCGCTGGTGGTCTACGAGGCGCAGCTCACTCTCGGCTTCGGAGCCGAGGTGGCGGCCCGGCTGGCCGATGCCGCCTTCCCCTGGCTGGACGCCCCGATCCGCCGCGTGGCCTACCCCGATCGTCCGGTGCCCTACGCGAGAGTGCTGGAAAACGCATTGCTGCCGGACAAGGGGAAGGCGCTGGCGGCGGCTCGGGACCTCTTGCGATTCTGATCCGACTCCCTCTCCCCCGCGCAGGCGGGGGAGAGGGCCGGGGAGAGGGGAGATGGGATCAGCCCTACTTCTTTTCCAGCAGCTTTTCCAGATCGGCCAGCCGCTTCTCCAGCTCCTTGAGGCGCTTCTCCAGCTCGGCTTCGCGCGGGGAGCGCATCCCTCGGCGGAGGAGCACGTCGGCCTCTCCCGGCGTGCCCTGGCCGCGCGGCAGGTTGCGGAGGTGCTCGCGGTCGAGTTGAAGGACCATCGGCTGATTCTCGCCGTCACCGCCGCGGAAGAGGAACGGCGCCATGTCGAGCTCGGGCCGCTCACGCATCGCGATCGCGGCGGAGAGGTTCTGGGCCTTGCCGTCGCGGTAGACCGTGATCGGCACCTGCTCCCCTTCCTTGAGCTCGCGGACCTGGGAGCGGATGTCCCAGCTCGACTTCACATCCTTGCCGTCGAGCGCGGCGATGATGTCGCCGACCTTCAGGCCGGCCTTGTCCGCGGGGCTGCCGTCCTCCACGCTGGAGACCATGACTCCGGCGTCCTCGGGGGCGCCGAAATGAGCGCGCAGCTCGGGAGTCAGCTCGGTCAGGCCCACGCCGAGGTAGCCGCGGCGGACGGGCGTGCCCTCCGAATCGTAGACGTGCTCCTTGCCATCCTTGTCGACGATGACGATCTTCTCCCGCACCACCGGCCTGGGGCCGGGGGTGGGCTGCTTCTGAGCCGAGGCGGCGGAGCCGGCCAGCACGAGCCCAGCCAGGGCCAGGGCGTAGATAGATGGGTTCTTCATGGACGATCCTCCTTCAAAGGGTTGTATGGCTAAAACCTTGCGCTCTGGACCCGCGAGAGGTCGACCACCAGGTCCACCTTCTCGTCGCCGCCGAGGTAGACCACGGGCGGCTGGGAGAGCGATTGCAATTCCTGCTTGAGGCTGTCGTGCTCGCTGCGCAGCTCCCGGAGCACCTTCCGCGCCTCGGCCGTCCGGAGCGCCTCCTGTCTTCCTGCGTGGACCTGGAGGATGCCCGCGGAAGCGACCACTCCCGCCAGGGCCGCCGCCGCCAGGACCAGGCGATATCGCCGGGAGTGCAGCCAGGGCTTCGGCTCGGGAGCATCCAGCCGCACCAACACGCGGGCCGTGAATCCCTCCCGGGCATGCTCGCGGGGAAGCTCGCGAAGCAGGGGCCCTACGCTGTGGTCTTCCATGTCGTTCCTCCGTTCCAGTAAGGCGCAAGCCGTTCCTTCAGATGCTGCCGTCCGCGATGGATCCGGGACTTCACCGTGCCTTCCCGGCAGCCGAGCTCGCGGGCGATGTCGGAGTAGGCCCAGCCCTCGATCTCATGCAGCACGAGGGGGACCCGGTAGCGCAGCGGAAGCTGCGCTACCGCCGACGAGACTTCCCGGTGCAGTTCCTGACGGAGCAGGCCGGAGGGAGCCGTGGGCTCGGAATGCCGGCCTCCGCCCAGGAAGGGCATCAGCAGCCGGAGCCGCTTCTCGCGCCGTTCCTCCGACCGCACCAGGTTGGTGGCGATGCGGAAGAGGTAAGCGCGCAGGAGCCCCTGCTCGGTATAGCCACCGGCCGAGCGGAACAGGCGGAGGAAGGTCTCCTGCGCCAGATCCTCGGCCCGGTCCCGGTTGCCGGTCAGACGGGTGAGGTAGTTGACCACCCCATCCTTGTGCCGGTCGACCAGGTCGGAAAAGGCATCCCGGTCTCCCGACCGGACCCGGTCCATCAGACCGGCATCGAGATCGGGAGGGGCTTGCACGCTCATGATCATGGCGTCCATCAGCCTGATTAACGCACGAGCCCTGGAAGAGTTCCCAAAAAACACGGACTCACACGGACGAACACCGACACTCACGGACACATCCGTGATCGTCCGTGGTGAGTCCGTGTCCGTCCCGTGTAGGATATGCCCTCGCACCGAGGAGACCCCCCTGACCATGAGCAAGACCGCCGTTCTGGAATCCCGTTTCCTGGAGATCATCGCCAAGGAAGTCGGCTGCCGGCCGCATCAGGTGGAAGCCGCTTCCGGGATGTTTGCCGAGGGGGCCACCGTCCCCTTCGTCGCCCGCTACCGCAAGGAGGCCACCGGCGGCTTGGAGGACCTGCAGCTCGAAAACATCTTCAAGCGCCGCGAGTACTTCCTGGAGCTGACGGAGCGCCGCGATGCCATTCTGGAGAGCATCCGCGAGCAGGGCAAGCTCTCGGATGAGCTGGAAGCCGCCATCCGTGCCGCGGACACCAAGCAGGAGCTGGAGGATCTTTACCTTCCCTACAAGCCGAAGCGCCGCACCCGCGCCCAGATCGCCCGCGAGAAGGGACTGGAGCCGCTCGCCGACACCCTCCTCGCCAAGGCGATGGACCGCGGCGCCGATCCCGCCGCCCTGGCTGGGTCCTATGTCGATGAGGAGAAGGGGGTAGAGGACGCCGCCGCGGCCCTGGCCGGAGCGCGGGACATCCTGGCCGAGCGCCTGTCCGAGAATGCCGAGCGCCGCGCCGACCTGCGCAAGACGCTCGCCACCGTGGGCATCTTCCGCGTGCGCGTTCTCCCCGGCAAGGAGAACGATCCGGAGGCCGCGGTCTATCGCGATTACTTCGAGCGCGACGAGCCGGGCCGGGACATCCCCTCCCACCGCCTGCTCGCGGCTTTGCGGGGCGAGCGCGAGGGCTTCCTCCTCTCCGACTTGCGCATCGACGACGAAGCCGAGGTGGACAGCCTCGCCCGCTCCTGGGGCGTGCCCCTGGATACTCCCTGCGGGGGGGAAGTGGCCGCGGCCACGGCCGACGGCTACAAGCGCCTGCTCCGGCCCTCGATCACCAACGAGGTCCGGTCCGAAATGCGCGAGCGCGCCGAGGCCCAGGCCATCGCCGTCTTCCGCGCCAACCTCGAAGCCCTGCTCCTCCAGGCGCCTCTCGGCCAGGTGCCTGTCATGGGGCTCGACCCCGGCTTCCGCACCGGCTGCAAGCTCGCGGTCGTGGACGGCACCGGCCGGGTCGTCGCCACCGAGGTCATCCATCCGGTCCAGCCGCACGCCAACGAGGCGGGATCGGCGGCCACGGTCATAAATCTGATCAGGAAGCACGGCGTCCAGGCGGTGGCGGTCGGCAACGGCACGGCGGGCCGCGAGACCGAAGCGTTCGCCCGCAAGGCCGTGCAGGAAGCCGGGCTGGACAAAGTGGTGGTAGCCATCGTCCCCGAGACCGGCGCCTCGGTCTACTCTGCATCAGCAGTCGCCCGTGAGGAGCTGCCGCAGCTCGATGTCACCTTGCGCGGCGCCGTGTCCATCGCCCGCCGGCTTCAGGACCCGCTCGCCGAGCTGGTCAAGATCGAGCCGCGCTCCATGGGGGTGGGCCAGTACCAGCATGACGTGGATCAGAAGTCGCTGGAGCGGGAGCTGGACACCGCGGTCGAAGGGGCGGTGAACCGGGTAGGCGTCGAGCTGAATACGGCCTCGGCGCCGCTGCTCCGGCGGGTGTCGGGCCTCTCCGAGCGCGTGGCGCGGGCGATCGTCGAGCACCGGGAGGCGAACGGGCCGTTCCGCTCCCGGAAATCGCTGTCCGGCATCCCGGGCCTCGGCCCCAAGACCTTCGAGCTGGCCGCCGGCTTCCTGCGCGTGCGCGGCGGGGAAAACCCGCTCGACAACACGGCCGTCCACCCTGAGCGTTACCCGGTCGTGAAGAAGATGGCCGAGCAGCTCGCCGTGCCGGTGGGCGACCTCGTGGGCAACAAGGATCTGGTCTCGCGCCTCGACTTCGGCCGTTTTGCCGACGCCGGCCAGAACCTGGGCACCTTCACCCTGGAGGACATCCGCACCGAGCTGCTCCGCCCGGGCCGCGATCCCCGGCCTGAGTTCAAGACGCCGGAGTGGCGGTCGGACGTGACCTCCGTGAAAGACCTCCAGCCAGGAATGGTGTTGGAGGGGCGGGTCTCGAACGTGACCAACTTCGGAGCGTTCGTGGACATCGGGGTCCATCGCGACGGGCTGGTGCACGTCTCGGAGCTGACCCACCGCTGGGTCGCCGACCCGCGCGAAGCCGTGCAGGTGGGGGAGATCGTCAAGGTGAAGGTGCTCGAGGTGGACTACCAGCGCGAGCGCATCAGCCTGTCGATCAAGGTCCTCCAGTCGCCGCCCGCCCAGCAGCCTCGCCAGGCGGCGGGCAACGCTGCCCGGCCTGGCAAAATACCGCCTCCTCCCAAGCCGGGTCCCACTGTTGATGACCTGCTGCGGAAGTTCAACCGGCGCTGAGCGGATGGTAGGCTTGCCGCCATGAGACGGTTGGCCCTGATCCTTCTCCTCGCCCTTGTAAGTGTGCCTGCCCTGGGCGAAGGCATCCGGTTCCGCGAGGTCTCCAAGACCTTGGGGATCGACTTCCGCCATCATCATGGCGGCTCGGGAAAGAACTACATCCTGGAGAGCTCGTCCGGCGGCTTGGTCATGTTCGACTATGACCTGGACGGCGACCAGGACCTCTTCTTCGTCGACGGTGGACGGATCCCCGGCTCTCCCTATCAGGGCGAGGAGCCCCGCTCGCGCCTCTTCCGCAACGAAGGCGGGCGCTTCGTGGACGTCACGGCGGCCTCGGGCATCCGGGTGGCGGGGTACGGCCTCGGAGGCGGGGCCGGCGACGTGGACAACGATGGCGATCTCGACCTCTTCGTGACCCAGTTCGGACCCGACCAGCTCTTCATCAACCAGGGAGACGGCACATTCGTGGACGGCACCGCCCGGGCCGGAACATCCGACCCTCTCTGGAGCAGCTCCGCCGCCTTTGCCGATACGGACCGCGACGGCGACCTCGATCTCTACGTAGCCAACTACGTCGACTTCTCGGTCGAAACCTTCAAGCCCTGCGTCGATTCCAGGACCGGCATCGCCGACTACTGCGGACCCCAGGCGTACAACGGCCTGCCGGACAGCTTCTACCGCAATCGGGGGGATGGCACCTTCGAGAATGCCACCCAGTCGGCCGGCTTCGCGGGCGCGGTCGGACCCGGGCTCGGAGCCAGCTTCGGCGACATCGACAACGACCTCTGGCCCGACCTCTTCGTGGCCAACGACGGCAAGCAGAACTTCCTCTTCCGCAACAAGGGGGACGGCACGTTCGAGGACGAGTCTCTGCTGTCCGGCACCGCGCTCAGCGCCAAGGGGAAAGCCGAGGCGGGCATGGGAGTCGACCTCGACGATTACGACGGCGACGGCCTGCTCGACATCGTGGTGACCAACTTCATCCTGGAGACGCCTGCCCTCTACAAGAACCTGGGCGCCGGCACGTTCGCGGACTACCGCTACATCGCCCAGATCGCCGAGGCCACGATCTTCTACCTCGCCTTCGGCGTGGACTTTGCCGACTTCGACCAGGACGGCGACCTCGACCTCGTGATCGCCAACGGCCACATCAACGAGAACCCCGGGCAGTACCTGAAGGGGGCCACCTACGCCCAGCGCAACCAGGTCTTCGAGAACCTGGGCAACGGCAAGTTCCGGGAGGACAAGGCAACCGGCATGGACGTGGTGCGCGTCAGCCGCGGCCTCGTCACCGGCGATCTCGACGGCGACGGCGACCTGGAGGCCGTGTTCGAAAACTCGAACGATCTCGTCGAGGTCTATGAGAATGTCAGCAGTGGCGGCAAGTGGCTGGCGGTGGAGCTGAGCGGGGAGAAGAGCAACCGCTCGGGGATCGGCGCGCGGCTGGAGCTGACGGCGGGCGGCAAGACCCAGATCCGCGACGTCCGGACCGGCTCGTCGTACGAGTCGCAGAATGCCTTGGCCGCGCACTTCGGCCTGGGTCAGGCCGCCGCGGCCGACCGTCTCACCGTGCGCTGGCCGAGCGGCAAGGTCCAGGTCTTCAATCAGCTCCCTGCCGGCCGCAAGGTGCTGATCTCGGAGTGACGACAGCTACCTTCCCACCCTTCATGACCCAGACGACCCGCTTCAGAGCGCGGATGTCCTGGAGCGGATCGCCCTCGACGGCGATCAGGTCGGCCTCGAAGCCGGGAGCGGCGGTGCCCACCTCCTTGCCGAGGCCGAGGGACTCGGCGGCGAGCGAGGTGGCCGAGACGATGGCGGCCCCGGGGTCCTGCCGTCCCTGCTCCACGCGGTAGATCAGCTCCTCGAAGTTGCGGCCGTGCGAGCCGGCGACCGCGTCCGTGCCGAAGACGACCCTGAGCCCCGGCGTGGCGAGCGCCTGCCGGAAGACCTCCAGGGCGCTGGGCACGGCCTTCTTCATCTGCGTGAAACCGTCCTCGGAGTAGTTGCCGATGCCGAGGAAGTGCTCCTTGTTCTCGAAGTAGTTCCGGAAGACGAGGTCGATGTTCGGGTCGAACCAGGTGCCGTGCTCGGCGAGGACGCGGAGGGTCCCGGCGTCGAGCAGGGCACCGTGCTCCACGACCGTGCAGCCGGCGAGGGCGGCGCGGCGGGCGCTCTCCGGGCCATGGGCATGGATCGCCGAGCGCAGGCCGAGCTTGCGCGCCTCGCCGCAGGCTGCGTCGAGCTGCTCCTGGGAGAGGGTGGGGCCGCCGCCGTCGCGGATGCTCTTCGAGGCGAAGACCTTGACCACGTCGGCGCCGTCCGCCTTCAGCTTGCGCACGGCCTCCCGGTACTGCTCGAGCGTCCAGCCCTCCTCGCCGAGCGGCTCCAAAGAGGTGATCACCCGCGGGCCAGGAAGAATGCCGCGTCCGATCGCCTCGCGTAGATCCCGATCCTCGGGCGCGCCGAGGCTCTGGACCGTGGTGATCCCGCCCTGGAGCGTCTGCCAGGCGTTCTCGGCGGCGTAGAGGACGGTGCGGGCGAGCGCCTCGTTCTCATCGTGGTGGGTCTTGCCGTCGGGGTCGAAGTGCCAGGAGAGATGGACGTGCGTGTCGATCCCGCCGGGCATCAGGGTGAGTCCGCGGAGGTCCCAGGTCGCAGCACCTTTTCCCCCGGGCTCCACCGAGACGATGCGCGAGCCCTGGACGGTGACCGTGACATCCGTGAGCACACCGCCGCGGCCGTCGAGCAGCCGGCCGGCGCGAATTGTGACCGGGGCATCCGCGGCCTGTATTGGCAGGGCGGGCGGGGCGAGCAGGGAGAGGGTCAGAACGAGGAACGCGCGTTGCATGCGGCCATTATGATGGAGACTCAACCTTTCTCCGAAGGAGGAGCAGCGTGAAAAAACCATGGATCATGGCTCTGTCGGTGATCGGATGTGCGGCCCTGTTCAACCTCCCGCACGCCTCGGGCCAGGGCAACCAGGGGAATTCCGAGCAGGCGCGGATCGCCCGTGGGTTCCAGATCGCGCCCGTCCCGCTCAAGCTCAAGGGCCGGAACCGCGACCTCGTCGGCCTGGGCAGCTATATCGTCAATGCCCAGGGCGGCTGCAACGACTGTCACACGAACCCGCCCTACGCGCCCGGGGGCAACCCCTTCCTCGGACAGCCGGAGCACATCAACACCGCCGGCTACCTCGCGGGCGGGGTGGAGTTCGGGCCCGTCGTCTCGGCCAACATCACGCCGGACGAGGACGGCCTGCCTGCCGGCGTGACGTATCAGGAGTTCAAGAAGTATCTGCGGAACGGGCACGATCCCGACGACCCGGACGAGATCCTCCAGGTGATGCCCTGGCCTGTCTACGGGAAGATGACGGAGCGCGACCTGCGCGCGATCTACGAATACCTGAGCGCGATCCCCTCCATCGGCCCCCACGACGAGTGACAGTCCCCCGGCGGCGCCCGCCCCTCGAAGGGCGGGCGTTGTCCCTCAGTTGACGAGGCTCGGACGGAACGCCGAGGTGATGGCGATCATCCTCTGGACCTGTCCCGGGGTGAAGTGGTCCATGCAGGTGTCCGGGGTGTAGTTCATGAAGTTGAAGACATCGTCGGCCCCGCCGCCCGCGCAGGTATCGGCGCCGGGGGAGCAGGTCATGGTGGGCGCGGCCTGGGCGGGAGTGTCCGCCACCTCGTCGCCATCGGCGCAGCCGCCCTGGAACGTGTGATAGGCGCCCAAGTAGTGGCCCATCTCATGGGCGAGAGTCAGGCCGTAGACGCCGACCTCCGGGTTGCCCGAGCCGGGCATGGTGAGCGGGTGCAGCGCGATGCCGTGCATGGTGCTGTTCTCCGCGTACCAGAACGGGAACGTGGCATAGCCGACGACGCCATTGCCCGGCGTGTTGGTCTGACAGGTATAGACGTTGACGCCGAAACGCGGGTCCCAGGCGAGCTTCTTCTTCATGGCCTTCTCGTTCTTGCTGCCGAAGGAGCAGTTGTTGAACCAGGCCTTGTTGTTCACCCGCTCGACGCCGGCAATGTAGAACGAGAAGGGCGTGCCGGAGAAAGCGACGTTGAGGTTGTGCACAAGGGTCTCGATCTGCGAGTTGGAGACCTTCCCCTTCTTGCCGGCCTGGATGACGTGGAAGGCGATCGGGATCTGCACCTCCGCGGCGAGCTTCTCGGTGGTGATCTTCCGGCTCATGCCCTCGATCCACTTCACGGTGGCGAGGTCGAGATCCGGGGTGCCGCACGTGCGCTGAAGGGTCTCGGCGGAAACGGAAACAGCGGTCAGGAGAACCGCGATGAGTGCCAGGGTACGCTTCACTGCAAAACCTCCGGTGTAGAAGTAAGTTGGGTGGGTCTGTCCGGAGATACGTAGAGGGCTTTCAAGTCCCGCCAGGTACACGCCTTCCTTCGGAGACCAGGTCCCCTTTCCAAGAGGGGGACGGCGGAGTCCTTGGACTCGGAGGCCGCCGTCCCAGTTCAGTTTTCAAAGAATCGGGCGGCTCCACGGAGCCTTCCGCCATCCGCTCCCGAGGGTCGGCCGATCATCCGGGAGCGTCGGCCAGCCGTTGCGGCGATCCGCCAGTTCTGGCGCGAGTCCGGCTAACCGTTGCGGGCTGTCCGCCGCTCCTGGCCGGCTCCCGGCTGCTCCTGGCCGAGCCTCGGGAGCGCCTCCCGGCCGTCCGCCAGGCCTGGCCGGTGTTCCGCCAGCTTCCGCGGACACCCGGCCGGCCTCTGCCGGCCTCCCGCTGACCGTTGCCGGCCTTCGGCAATCCCTGGCCGAAGACCGGCAGCTACTCCCGAAGGCCGGCCAGCCTTGGCCGACCCTCGGCGTCCGTTCGCCGGCCATCGGCAAAACCTCCGTAACGGCCGAGAGGCTGCCACAGAACTCAGATTGAGTCAACTATTGAATCGATGAGACATCGAGCCTATCATCTGCGCTGCTGTGTGGTTCTTTGAAAATTGAAGAGGACGGCTGGCCTCCGTGTCCAAGGACGCCGCCGTCCGCCAGAAGAAGGGGGCCTGGCCTCCGGGGAAGCCGTGCGTCGGCTCCGGGGGAGACCGGGGCGAGGGCGTGTGCCCTCCAATCTTCCCCTCCCACTCGCGCAGCCGCGAGGTGCCGAGCCCGGAGCCGATCTGCTGTATCCTCAGTCCATGGCAGCGCCAACGCTCTCGTTTCAGCTCAAGTTGCTCTTCAACGAACAGACCGGCGACGATTGGGGCAATTGGCAATACGCCGCCGCCACTGCCACCGCCATCGGCCCGACGACATACCAGCAGGCGCAGTTGATCGCCACGAAACGGGACAACAGCCACGCCGGCATCAGCTTCCCGGCCTCCATGCTGACGGCGACCATGATGTTCGCAGCGAGCGACGGCGGGGTGCCGCCGAACCTCACGCTCCAGGGTGTCCACGACCTGACGACCAACAACGAGACGGGGAGCGTCAGCTCGGCCTCCCCGGAGCTCGCGGCCTACATTGGCGGCGCCTTCTCGTTCGACGCCGCGTCGGGCGTTCTCACCATCGCTCCGGCCGGCTGAGGAAGGGAATGAGGGTCGGTGGAACCCTATTCAGCTTGACTAGGAAACCTCTTCCCCAAGGATCGCCTCCAACTCAGCGATCGCCTCCCAGTCCTTGGCACGGCCGGCGGCACGCTTGACCTGAATCAGCCGCTTCAAATCCAGGCACTGACACTCGACATTGAAGATTCGGACAGGAGAACTGTCGGGGAGCAGCTCATCATAGGTTCCATTCCCGGCGATCTCTCCGAGGAGATCAATGTCTCCAAGGGTGGTTGTCAGGGTGAAGTTGAGGCCGCGTTGAAGCGTTTCGGCATCCCACCGGAACGGCAGCCCTGGCGGAGCCCCTCTCAAATAGGGCTTACAGGGTGCCAGCGCCGAGGCGAGCCGCGCCAGATTCTCGGGATCCCGGGAGTACACGACATCGATATCGAGGGTGAGGCGCGTAGCGCCATGGACCGTCGCGGCTACGCCGCCCACGAGGATGAAACGGACCCCACCCTGCGTGAGGATCTGGAGGAGACGCCCGAAATCGGTCACTTCCCGGACCGGGCCTCCCGGCCGGCCCTGCGCAGCTCTTCGGCGAAGCGCTGAAGCTCCATCAGCTTGCGAACGCGCTCCTCAGGAGTGCGCTTCAGATTCTCCCGAATCAGGGTCATGTCCAGATCCTTCTTGTAGAACTCGATGACCGGGTCAGGGGGGAGGTCGTCAAAGAGATCTGGCATGCCTGGAATCCTAGCGCTTTTCACCTGACAGAAGCTTAGCCACGGATCTCGAGTTGTTTCAGGTCAATGACGGTTCCAGCGTGGAGAAGTAAATCCAGTCCGACATCTTCATGCAGTCCGGATTCCGAGCCAGTCGATCTCGGCGATATCCAACGCATCCCGATCGGTGTGGACGACGTAGATCTCGCGCTGCGGAGACCTGCGGTGCGTCTCCTGATAGCTCTTCATGGCGCTACCCGCCTCTTGGAAAGCATCCAATACCGCAATGTCGTCCAGGACTCTCTTGCCTTCCGCGGAGTGAGCTGCGATCGCCTCCACCAGAAGCCACTGCCGTGGGAACTGCCGCCGGATCTCTTCCCACGACCCTTGGCCCCGCTGCTCGCGAACGTCCGAGGTGGAGGCGCCTTCCAGGTATTGCCGGACGGCCTCTTCGACGAGATCCGGAACCTGTCGGCTCCGGACCTCCGCCAAGTCGCGGAGTTTCCTCTCAAGACTCGCCGGTAGCTCGAAAGTCATGTACCCACCACCACCACAAACTCCCCCTTGAGCGACGGCCGCTTCCGCAGCTCTTCCAGCAGCTCGGAGAGCGTTCCCCTCAGAACTTCCTCGTGCATCTTGGTCAGCTCCCGGCCGATCGCGGCGGGGCGGTCTCCCATCTCGGCGAGGGCGTCTGACAGGCTGGGGAGGATGCGGTGGGGGGATTCGAAGTAGATCAGGGTGTGGCCGAGCGGGGCCCAGGTCTTGTAGAAGGTGCGGCGCTTGCCGGATTTGGGCGGCGGGAAGCCTGCGAAGGTGAAGGGATGCGGCGGCAGGCCGGAGGCGACCAGGGCGGTCAGGATGGCCGAGGGTCCGGGGATCGGCTCCACCCGGATGCCCTTTGCCGCGGCTTCCCTCACCAGGACGAAGCCGGGGTCCGAGAGCAGCGGCGTGCCCGCGTCGCTCGCCACCGCGATCGTCTTCCCCTCTTCGAGGTCGGCCAGGAGACGGGGGAGGCGCTGGCGCTCGTTGTGCTCGTGGAGGGAGATCAGCGGCTTCTTGATCCCCAGGTGGGCGAGCAGCCGGCCGGTGTGCCGCGTGTCTTCGCAGGCGACGAGGTCGGCCTCTTCGAACGCGGCTCTGGCGCGGGGCGAGAGGTCGTCCAGGTTGCCGATCGGCGTGGCGACGACCACCAGCTTGCCGGCCATGTCAGTCCCGAGGGATCTCCTGATCCAGGTTCACCGCGCTACCCGAGAGGCGCGCGATCAGCATCAGCCGCCGCTTGAAGCGGAAGCGCTGCTCGTAGCTCAGGATGCGCTCCACCACCCGCTCGTCGTAGCCCCTCGCGACCACCTCTTCCGGCCGCAGGCCCTCGTCGAAAAGGAGATAGAGAACCTCGTCCGCCGTCAGGTAGTCGAAGCCCAGGTCTCCCTCGTCCGTCTGGCCCGGGAAGAGGTCCGCGGACGGCGCCTTGTCGATCACCGCGGAGGGCAGCCCGAGGTGGCGCGAGAGCTGCCAGATCTGCGCCTTGTAGAGATCTCCCAGCGGGTTGAGCGAGCTCGCGTTGTCCCCGAAGACCGTCGAGTAGCCGAGCAGGATCTCGGTCTTGTTCGAGGTCCCCAGCACGAGCGCATTCCTCTTCTTGGCCTGGTCGAAGAGGATTGTCATCCGCTCGCGCGCCATTTTATTGCCGCGACGGACGGGATCGGCGTCCGGCTCTTTTTCGAAGTAGGCGTCGATCATCGGCGAGATGTCGATCACCCGGTGCGGGACGCCCAGGTGCTCGGCCACGATGTGGGCGTCCTGCTCAGAGGCGGGGTTCGAGGTGCGATAGGGGAGGAGGAAGCCGTCCACCCTTTCCGGACCGAGAGCCTGCGCCGCGAGAGCCGCCGAGAGGGAGGAGTCCACGCCTCCGGAGAGGCCCACGACCACTCCGGATGTGCCCGAGTTCTCCACCGCATCGCGGATGAAGCTGGTCAGGACCGCCACCGCCAGGGGCGCGTTCAGGACCAGCCGTTGCGGCACCTGCTCGCGACGAATCATCCAGGACCCTCAATATCCTGGCGCTCGTCGGCCAGCAGGGGCAGGCGCCAGCGCAGGCGGTCGGCCTCGCGCAGGTCGATTTCGGTCACGAGCAGGTGCTCTTCCAGGAGCGGCGCGCGCTCGACCAGCTCGCCGCCGGGCCGCACCACGTGGCTGCCGCCCGCGTAGAAGGAGCCTTCTTCCCAGCCCACCCGGTTGACGTAGACGACCCAGCAGGTGTCGAGGATCGCGGTGGAGCGGGTGAGGGTCTCCCAGGTCTCGTGGTTGACCGGCAGCTCGCCGGCGCCGATCCGGCCCGGCGCGACCGAGGGGACGACGAGGAGGTGCGCGCCGGCCACGGCCAGGCGTCGCGCCAGCCCGGGATGCCAAAGGTCTTCGCAGATCAGGATTCCCATCCGGCCCCAGGGGAGGGTCGCCAGGTCAAGCCGGCGCCCCGAGCGCACGAAGCGCTCTTCCTGGAAGAGGCCGTAGGTGGGGAGGTACAGCTTGCGGTGGAAGAGGACGGGATTGCCGTCCGCGAACAGGACCGACGTGTTGTGGAGGACTCCGCGGTCGCTCTCTTCGATGAAGCCCAGGACGACCGACATCGGGCCCGCGGCTTCGGCCAGGCGGCGGAGCTGGGGCGCGGACGGCGGCAGGGCGACGCGCGAGGTCAGGTGGAGCAGCCGGTAGCCGGTGAGGGAGAGCTCGGGGAAGACGAGGAGGCCGACCCCCCGCTCCCGCGCTCGCTCGATCCAGTGGAGGTGGCGCTCGAGGTTCGCGGCGATGTCGCCCAGGCGGCAGTCGATCTGCGCGAGACCGACCGTCAACGTAGATGCTTCTGCCATGGCCGCGCCGATGCTAGCATGTCCCAAATGAAAGCCCGGTACCTGTTGTTCGCCCTGGCCATAGCCATGCCTGCCGGCGCGGCCCAGCCCCCCGCACCGAAGCCGCCCCTTCCTCAGAACACCTCTGCCCAGACGCCGGAGCTCAAGGACCGCGTCATGGCCGTGGTGGACGAAGACCCCATCCTGGCTTCCGAGATGGCGAAGGTGATCGCCCTCGGCCTTGTCCAGCCGCGGGAAGGGGAGGGGGACGTGCAGTTCCGCCGCCGCATCCTCAACGGCCTGGTCGAGGAGCGGCTGCGTTTCCACGAGATCGACCGCTTCGGCTTCGAGCAGGTGCCGGTGGACATGATCGAGAAGAACGTGGCGCAGATCCGCGCGCGCTTCCCGAACGAGGAGGCGTACCGCAAGACCCTCCGCGACCTGGGCTTGAGCCAGCAGGCTCTGCGCCAGCTCGTGGCCCGGCAGCTCATGGTCTTCACGCACGTGG
Source organism: Acidobacteriota bacterium (assembly GCA_034667225.1). Taxonomy (GTDB): domain Bacteria; phylum Acidobacteriota; class Thermoanaerobaculia; order Multivoradales; family UBA5704; genus DATMER01. The sequence goes on along the minus strand of JAXDKG010000004.1, from coordinate 232,379 downwards.
AAGAGCAGCTCGGGCCGCGGGTTTTCGTCAGCCTGGACGACATCACGGCCTACTACCGCAACGTGCTCACGCCCGAGATGCAGAAGCGGAAGCAGACGGTGCCGCCCGTGGAAGAGGTGCGCGACCAGATTCGCGCCGTGCTCAAGGAACAGCGGCTCAACCAGGAGCTGGCGAAGTGGACCGAGGAGCTGCGGCGGGCCGCGGACATTCAGGTCTATTTCGACAAGCCGGCGGATCAGCTGCCGCCGGTGGTCAAGCGGATTGGGAAGAAGGACGAGTTCCAGTGAGGTCCGGTCCGCCTGGGGTTTTAACCCCAGGCGGAGGCCGCCGCCCGCTCCCCTCTACTCCAGCTCCTCATAGTGAGCCCGGCTGGTCAGCACCTTCCTTAGATAGTTGCGGGTCTCCTGGAAGCTCACCTTGGTGAAGAACTCCTCCATCTCGGGGCTGAAGCAGTAGCTTCTCCAGAGTGCGGCCTGGGGCTCGCCGGCGTTGTAGGCGGCCACGGAGACGTGCGCCGCGCCCTGGAATTCCTTGAGCAGGGTGGCCACGTAGGCGGCGCCCAGGGCCAGCGCGATCTCGGGCCGGTAGAGGTCCTCGGGATCGAGACGCGGGAGCTCGATGTCAGCCGCGATCCTGCGTGCTGTGGGCAGGGTGAACTGGGTCAGGCCGCGCGCTGCCGCGGGGGAGAGGGCCAGGCGGTCGTAGCGGCTCTCCTCGCGGATGATCGCCGCCAGCAGCGAGGGCGGGACGCCGCGCAGACGGGTCTGGGCCACCAGGATCTCCCGGTAGGGCGACGGATACAGGAGCTCGTGGAGCTCCTTCGGCTGGAAGATCAGCGGCACCCGCTCTCCGGCGCGAATCCGCAGCGTCTCGGCGAGGATGATCGAGCGCTCGTGCTCGCCTCCTCGGGAGAGCAGCCGGGCGCCGGTGAAGGCCAGGGACGGATCGCTCACCGGGAAGTGCTCGCGGACGGCCGGGGCCCCCTCGTGCAGGATGCCCAGGGCGAGCAGCATCTCCTCCGGTTGGCGCGCCGGCTCCTCCCAGAGCGGCCAGCTCCGCACCGGCACCTCCACCAGCTTCACCAGCGGCGCCCTGGTTTTATCGGAGAGCAGGATCTCCCGCGCCCGCTTCCAGGCTTTCTTGCCGGTCTCGTTGCCGGTGCCCAGGATCAGCCAGGCGCCGTAGAGGTCCTCAAAGCGGTCGGAGGCGGCCATGCGCCTGGCCTCGGTCGTGGCCGCCTTGGCGAGGAAGTCGGAGGTCAGGCGCACGCGGGCCGCCTGAGCCAGCGGGTGATAGAGCTCGATCCGCAGCGCTTCGAGATAGGCGGCCACGGCGCCGACCGGATCACGCTCGAGCTCGGCTGTCCGGCCGCGCCAGTAGGCGACTTCCAGACGCTCGTCCGAGGTTTCCCGGGGAACGCGGTCGAGCCAGGCCCGCGCGCGGTCGTGCCGGCCGCGGACGATGTCGGACGAGGCGAGGAAGAGGCTCGCCCGCAGCGCCTGCTCCCGCCACTCGCGGCGGGAGGTCAGAAGGTCGTAGACATCGCTCACCTGGGTTTCGGCGCCGCTGCGCCAGCGCAGCCGCAGGATGGAGAAGAGCGCCGCCGCAGACCACTCGCCCTCGGGCTCGGCCATGTAGGCCCGCCGGAAGCTCTCCGCCGCCAGATTCCATTCGCCCAACAGCTCGTACGAGCGGCCCTGCTGGTAAAGGGAGCGGGAGCGGTCCTCGGGCCGGCGCGAGACATGGGCGAGGCCGCCGAAGACGACCGCGGCCGGCGCGTACCGCTGCTGCCAGAAGTGCGAGCGTCCCTGGGCGTAGCGCCCCTCGGACACCTCGCGCTCGGAGAGCCCTTCCGCCGGGTCCAGCGCCCGATGGAGATGCGTCAGGGCGCGCTCGAAGTCGCGGTGCTGATGGAAGACGAGGCCGAGGAGGAGAGGCAGCCGCCCGCCCTCGCGGTCGGAGGCTAGCCCGGCCAGGCGTTCGGCGGCCGCGCGCGCCGTGTCATCGTTGCGATTCTCCTCCAGAAGGGCCACGAGGATGCCGCGGGCGAGCTCTCGGGCTCCCGAGCGCAGCGCGCAATCGGCTTGCGAGAGGGTCAGGATTCGGCGCTGCGCTGCCGGCAGCTCCTCGAGCTTGAGGCCGCCGAGGAGCCGGCAGTCGCCGCCGGCCGTGAGCGTGCGGGAGAGGAGCTGGGTCGCGTCCTTCAGGAGAGCCGGGCGCCGGCTGTCGACGACCCCGGCCACGAGACCGGCGGCGACCTCGGGATGCCCCATCGTCTCCTGCTCCAGCGCGAGGCGGTAGCGGCTGTAGGCGCCGAGCTCCGGGGTATGGGCCATGGTGGCAGCGAAGGCGTCGCCCGAGCCGCGGGGATCCTCCAGCTCTTCGAGCAGGTGGCCGCGCAGGTATTCGAGGCCGAGCTTCTGCGACGCCTCCGGCCGCTCGGCAAGCTCCTGCTCGACGCGCGCGAGTGCCTCGCGCTGACGCCCGGTGAGCTGCATCTCCAGAAGGGCCGGACGCGGATCAGCGACAATACCGGCGGCGGTTGCGGCGGTGGCGGCGAGAAGGGTGAGGGTGACGATCATCCGGAGCCGGGGCGAGGGCAGCTCAAACTACCCAGCGTGCCACCCGTGCGCCCAGACTTTGCAATTTCAGTTCCATTCCTTCATAGCCCCGCTCCAGGTGATAGATCCGATCCACGACCGTCTCCCCTTCGGCAGCCACGCCGGCGAGCACCAGGCATGCGGAGGCGCGCAGGTCGGTCGCCATGACTGCTGCCCCGGTGAGGTGCCTGGGGCCGAGGATGCGGGCCGAGCCGCCGTCCACCCGGACGTCGGCACCCATCCGCATGAGCTCGGGCGCGTGCTGGAACCGGTTTTCGAAGATGGTTTCGCGGATCGTCGACACGCCGGCCGCGCTGGTCATCAGCGTCATGTACTGGGCCTGGAGGTCGGTGGGGAACCCGGGATGAGGCTGGGTCTCCAGGTCGCAGGCATTCAGATCGCCCTCGGCGCGCACGCGGATATTGGTGCCGTCGACGTCCACCTTGGCACCGACCTCCGCCAGTTTGTCCAGGAGAGGCGCCAGATCGGCGGGGCTGGCCTGCTCCAGCGTCACGTCGCCGCGGGTGAGGGCCGCGCCGATCAGGTACGTCCCGCCCTCGATCCGGTCGGGGATGATCGCGTGCTCGGCGCCGCCGAGGCCGTCGACGCCCTCGATCTCGATCGTCTCCCCGCCGGCGCCCGAGATGCGGGCGCCCATCGCATTGAGGAGGTTGGCGAGGTCCACCACCTCGGGCTCGCGCGCGCAGTTTTCCAGCACGGTCGTGCCCTTGGCGAGGCAGGCGGCGAGGAGGAGGTTCTCCGTGCCGGTCACGGTCGGCATGTCGAACCGGAAGCGGGCGCCCCGCAGGCGGTCGGCCGTGGCCTCGACGTAGCCATGGCTCAACTGGACGTTCGCGCCGAGCGCCTCCAGCCCCTTGAGGTGCTGATCGATGGGGCGCACGCCGATGGCGCAGCCGCCGGGGAGCGACACGCGGGCATGGCCGAAGCGGGCGAGCAGCGGCCCCAGCACGAGGACGCTGGCGCGCATCGTCTTGACCATGTCGTAGGGAGCGTCGTGGTCCGGGTTCGGCCGGTCGCGGCGCAGCACCAGGGCATCGCCCGTATCTTCGCAACTGACGCCCAGGTGCTCGAGCAGGCGCATCATGGTGCGGATGTCGCGCACCCGGGGCATGCGATGAAGAGTCAGCTGCTCGCCCGTCCCTCCATCGATGAGCAGGCTGGCGGCGAGGGCGGGCAGGGCGGCATTCTTGGCGCCGCTCGGCTTGACGCGGCCGACCAGCCGCGTGGGACCTACGATGTGGAACTTGTCCATGACTCCCCTTGCCGGATCACCGGCGCTCTAGAACGACCACCCGAGGGATGCCGGCATAGTCGCGGAGCGCGCCGGCAAAGTGCAAGCCGGATGCCTCGGCATGACGGCGGGCGGCCTCGATCTGACCGAAACCGATCTCGACGATAGCGCGGATTCCGGGCCGGACACCACTGCCCAGCAGCGCGAAGAGGCGGGCCAGGACCGAATCTCCCCCGTCCCCCCCGTTCCCAAAACCAGGGGCGAAAAGCGCCACGTGCGGCTCGAAGCCGACGACCTCCGGCGAGAGCGCGGGCGCGTCTCCGGGATCGATGTAGGGCGGATTGCTCACGACCAGGTCGAAGCGGGAGAGGTCGAGCCCGTGGGCGAGGTCCGCGCCCAGGAAGCGCACCCGGTCTGCCACTCCGTGCCGCCGGGCGTTGCCGGAAGCCACGGCGAGCGCGCCGGGGGAAATGTCGGTTCCGACGGTCAGAGCCCCGGGGATCTCGAGCGCCAGCGTGACAGGCAGGATGCCGGAGCCGGTGCCGACGTCCAGGATCCAGGGCCGTTCCGGCAGGGGGATGGCGAGCGCCTCCTCCACGACGTGCTCGGTTTCGGGCCGCGGGATGAGCACCCGCGGGTCCACGGCGAACGGCCGGCCGTAGAACTCCCGCTCCCCGAGGAGGTAGGCGACAGGCTCGCCGGTCAGCCGCCGTTCGAGGAGAGACCGGAAGCGCTCGGCGATCTCCTCCGGCACCTCCCGCTCGCCGTAAGCCAGGACCTGGGCTTCCGAGAGAGCGAGGAGCCATCCGAGCAGGAGAGCCGCCTCGCGCGGAGGGGCTCCGAACGAGGTGGCCGCCAGCAGAGGGCGGGCCTCGGCCAGGAGCTGGGCGACGGTCGGCGGCACGGTTCTACTCTACCTTGTTGCAAAAACCTCGGGACCGCCTTAGACTCGGTCCGCTTTCAAAGAATCTTGGCCGTTTAACTTCTGATTCGGCAATTCGGCTAACGGCATTGCCCCGCCCTTCGTGGTCGCTTCCGTGATAGCCGAGGGGGAACCCATGCACAGTCACCGTCCGTCCAGTTTGCTCACCTTCGTGCTCGTCGCCGTTCTGCTCCTGCCCGCGCCGGGCTTGCTCAACGCCGCTTCTCGCCACGGGTCCGCCGACATGGCTGCAGTACCGGCGGGGCAGCCGTTGTTGCCCGGTACTGACGAGCAGCCGTTGACCGAGGATGGCCGCCTGCAGGTGGTCATCGAGCTCTCGCTGAGCCCCGGCGCCGTGATCTGGGCGCGCGAGATCGAGGCCAATCGCGGCCTGGACAGGGCGGCTGCCACCGCGGCCGCGGCCAGCGCCACGCGCAGCCACCTTCGGGAAGTCGCCGCGCAGCAGGAAGGCGTGATGGCGGCGCTCTCGGCCCCCGGCATCGACGCTATCGAGCTCTATCGCGTCAGCAAGGCTCTCAACGCCATCATGGTGGCGGTGCGCCCGGAAGCCCTGCCGCGGATCGCCAAGATCGACGGCGTCCGTTCCGTCCGTCCGCTGGTGCTCGAGTACCCGACGAACTCGACCTCCGTGCCGTTCCTGGGCGTCCCCAAAGTCTGGGAGAACACCCTGGGCCTCCCGTTCCCCGCCACCGGTGACGCCATCTCCATCGGCATCATCGACACCGGGATCGACTACCAGCATCCGAACTTCGGCGGGACCGGCGTCCTGACCGACTACCAGAACAACGACCGCACCACCCTGGATACCGGCGAGGCGAACGTGGAGTTCCCGACCGCCAAGGTGGTGGGCGGTTTCGACTTCGCAGGTGACGCCTATACCGGCGGCGTCGCGACACCCGATCCGGACCCGATGGACTGCAACGGCCACGGCTCGCACGTCGCGGGCACGGCCGCCGGGTTCGGAGTCGTCGATTCCACCGACACCACGTTCCCCGGTCCCTACAACACGGCGGTCCCGTTCGGCACGCTCAGCGTCGGACCTGGCACGGCCCCCGAAGCGGATCTCTACGCCCTGCGCGTCTTCGGCTGCGGCGGCGGCACCAACCTCACCGTGCTGGCCATCGACTGGTCGATGGACCCTGACGGCGACTCCGACTTTTCCGACCACCTCGACGTCATCAACATGTCGCTCGGCTCTGCCAACGGGAGCGTCAGCACCGCCTCGGCCGAGGCTTCGGAGAACGCGGCTCTCATCGGCGTGATCGTCGTCACCTCGGCGGGCAACAGCGCCGACACCTACTTCATCGTCGGCGCTCCCAGCGTCGCCGGCCGGGCGATCTCGGTGGCGAACGTCGGCGATAGCGGCGTCGGCGGCTCGGTCCTCCAGGTCAACAGCCCGCCCTCCGCCGCCGGCAGCTACCCCGCGCTGCCCGCAAACTTCGTCAACAACCCGCCGCCGCCGCCGCCGCCGCCCAATGGCCAGACGGGGAACGTCGTGCTCGTCGATGACGGAAATGCAGCGGCCGGTGGCGGCACGATCAACGACGGTTGCGAGACGCCGTTCGTCAACGCCGCCGCGGTGAACGGCAACATCGCGCTGATCGACCGCGGTTTCTGCGGGTTCGAGATCAAGGTCCGCAACGCGCAGCTCAACGGCGCCATCGCCGCGATCATCGGGAACAACGTGCCCGACGATCCAGGGCTCACCCTGATGGGCTGCACCACCGTCGGCGGCTGCGCGCCGGTCATCACCATCCCCTCGGTCTTCGTCAGCCAGGCGACGAGGCTCGCGGTCACGGGGGCGACGCCGCCGGTCAACGGCACGCTCAACGGCCCGAACCAGGGGGTCAGCTTGGCCGACGTCATCAGCGCGAGCTCGTCGCGCGGGCCTCGCAGCGCCTCCTCCTCACCGATCCGTCTCAAGCCCGACGTCGCCGCACCCGGCACGAATATCACCTCGACGCAGACCGGCATCACCTGCACCGGCGTCGGAGCCGGCAACACCGGCTGCATCGTGCCCAATGGCACCGGTTTCATCGCCGGCGGCGCAGCGCTCACCATCTCGGGGACCTCGATGGCGGCGCCGCACGTGACCGGCATCATGGCCCTTCTCCGGCAGCTCCACCCTGATTGGGACCTCGAGGAGCTGAAGGCGCTGCTGATGAACAACGCGCTCCACGACGCGAGCCTTGGTCCCCTGGGCGCGGGTCCCCACATCGGCATCGCGCGCGCCGGCGCCGGACGTACCGACGCCGAGCTCACCGCTCCGCAGAAGGTGACGGCCTTCAACGACGACGAGTACGGCCTCGTCTCGGTCTCCTTCGCCGAGCGCGAAATCGTCACCACGGGCGCCGAGGTCAAGTCCGTGCGCGTGGTGAACCACGGCGCCACGGCGCAGACCTACGACATCGCGGTCGAGCTGCCGCTGAACGCCAACGGCTCGCCGATCAACGACGCTCCGGGCGTCGCCTTCTCGATCGTCGGTGGGTCCTCCGTGGTCGTGCCGGCGAACGGCACTGCCACGATCGACGTGCAGATGAACGCCACCGCGGCGAACATGAACCATGTCCGCGAGGCTTCCGTCCCGCCCACCCAGGCGGCGCCGGCGCCCTTCGCGGGCCTCGGCAACGTGGCCCGGAGCTGGCTGACCGAGGAAGGCGCCCACCTCACCTTCCGCCAGAGCGGCAACCTGAAGCTCCGGGTGCCGCTCTACAGCCCCGCCCGTCCGTCTTCGCGGATGACCGCCGACGACGCCGTCGTCACCGGCGGCGCTGGCACCGGCAGCACCAACCTGACCCTCGACGGCACCGACGTCTGCACGGGGACGCTCGCTGCGGGGCCGACCTGCAATGGCACCTTCCCCGCCACGGTGGTTTCGCTCGTCACCCCGCTCGAGCTGCAGATCGTCTCGCCGCTCGATCCGGTCAGCGCCATCCCTGGCGCCGACATCCAGTACGGCGGCGTCGGGTTCGACAACAACAACACCCCTGGGAACCCGGCCGACGACCTCATCCTCTTCGGCTTCTCGACCTGGGGTTCCTGGTCGAGCCTCACCGACGTCGCGCTCACCGTCTGCATCGACCGCGACGAGAACGGCACCTGGGACCGCCTGCTGGTCAACTCGAACGTCGCCACGCTCGCCACCGCGTTCGGCGGCGGCGCGCTGAACGCCCAGGACACCTTCGTCCGCGGCCTCTTGACCCTCCCCGGCGGTGGTGGCGGTGCGGCGGGTGGCGCGATCAACCTCGCCGGCCCCAACCTCATCGACTCGCGGCTGCTGGACAACAGCGTGCTGTTCATGGGCGCCACCCCCGCCCAGCTCAATCTGACCTTGGGCGGCACCGACACCACGCCTACCGCTTTCCGCTACAAGGTGGTCGCCTGCCCGGGCTTCAACCCCTTCTGCGCCTTCCCCAACTGCACGCCGGCCCCGGGCGCCATCTACGACCAGGCGGCAGGACCTTTCTTCTACAACTACGCGGCGCGCGGCCTCGACTACGGTCCGTTCCCCTGGCTGTTCGAGGACCTCGACGGCGGCACCATCCCGGTGACCTGGAATACCGCCAACCTCGCCGCCAACGGCTCCCTCGGCGGCCTCCTGCTGCACCACCACAATGCCGAGGGTGAGCGCGCCGAGGTCTTCGCGGTCGTCAGCGCGGCCGGCGCCGGTACCGCCGACCTGCGGGTCTCCAATGGCGTCACCGGCACGCAGACGGTGGGCAGCAACGTCACCTTCACCCTTACGGTGACCAACGACGGCCCGGACACGGCGACCGGCGTGGTCGTCGCCGGCGTCCTGCCGAGTGGCCTCAGCTACGTCTCCGACGACGGCGGGGGCGCCTACAACTCGGGCAGCGGGCTGTGGACCCTCCCCGCCCCGCTCGCCAACGGCGGCTCGGCGTCGCTGCAGATCACCGCCACCATCGACGTCATCGACGAGGTCTGCACCCTGGCTCAGGTCACCGCCGGCACCCCGCTCGACGGCGACCCCTCCGACAACCAGGCCCAGGTCTGCGTGTCGGCGCCGCGGCAGGCCGACCTCGCGGTGGAGATCACGGCCAGCAGCAACGACGTCGAGCTGGGAGATCCGGTGACCTTCACCATCGATCTCGACAGCCTGCTCGCCGCGATTCCGGCCGCGTCGCAGACCGCCTTCGGCGTCAGCGCAACGGTCTCCTTCCCCGGCTTCCCCGGCCTGCCGATGAGCGGCACGCCGACCGCCGGGACCTTCGACAACGCCACCGGTGTCTGGTCGCTGGCCAGCCTGGCCCCGGGTGGATCGCACCAGCTCACCGTCACCGTCAACGCCCCTGACACCGACATCCTCCAGGCGCAGGTGACCGTCACCTCGAGCCTCAACGACCCTGACACCGCCAGCAACACGGACACCACCAGCGTGTCGGTGGGCGGCTCCTACTACGCCATCGTCCCCTGCCGCCTGCTCGACACCCGTCTCGCGGCCGGACCCTACGGAGGACCGGCGCTGAGCCCGGGCCTCCAGCGCGACGTCGATGCCGCCAGCGGCAGCTGTGGCATCCCGGCGACGGCACGGGCGCTCGCCCTCAACGTCACTGTGGTCATCAGCGGCGCCGCCGGCCACTTCACGCTCTTCGAGGATGGCACCACCCTGCCGCTGACCAGCACTCTCAACTTCGGGTCGGGCCAGACGCGGGCCAACAACGCCGTGGTCGCGCTCGCCAACGGGATCTTCACCGTGCACAACAGCTCGGTCGGGACCAACGACATGACGATCGACGTCGTCGGCTACTTCGAGTAGCCGGACGCCGCGATTTGCGGAGGGGGTGGCCGCCACCCCCTCCTTCCTCCTCACTTCCTGCTGGACATTTGCGCGGAAGACTGATAGACATAAGGTCGAATTCCAGCTCCGTCCAAGCTATCTGTCTGAGGCGAAGTCCCCCGCCTTACCAAGAGGTGCATGATGAAACGCGCTCTTTGTGTTGTTGCCTGGCTGCTTTCTCTCTTCGCGGCTGTCGGCGTCACTGCCCAGGAGGATTCTCAAATCGGAGGCCGGCGCGAAAGCGGCGCCCGGCCCAGCCGGGTGACCCTCGATCAGCCGATCGAGCTCACGCTGCGGCGCGCCGGGAGCACGTCGATCGATCTGCGCGAGCTGCCCCAGACGCGGCCTGTCGAGCGCGATCGGGAGGAGCTTCCCGATCCGCCGTTCTCTCCGATGGAGGCGGGCGGCGGGCGCCTGCCGAGCACGTCGATCCCCTCCGTGACGCCCGGGGCCAACGCTCCGGCGCCGGCCCCGATCATCACCTTTGAGGGGCTCGATCGCTTCAACTGGGGCTCGGGCAGCCCGCCGGACACCGTCGGCGACGTCGGCCCGGATCACTACATCCAGTCGGTCAACTCGTCGGTGGGCATCTATAACAAGACCACCGGGGCTCAGATCACGGCGTTCACCTTCGACACCCTGATGAGCCAGGGCAGCTTCGGCAACCTGTGCGACAACGAGAACTTCGGCGACCCTGTCGTCCTCTACGATACCTTCGAGGACCGCTGGGTCCTCACCGACTTCGCCTTCCTGGTCGACGGTGCGGGCTTGACCCTCCAGCCGGCGTTCCAGTGCTTCGCCGTCTCCAAGACCGCCGACCCGGTCGCCGGCGGCTGGTGGTTCTACTCGGTCCAGATCACCGACCAGCTCAACGACTACCCGAAGCTCGGCGTGTGGACCGACGGCATCTACATGTCGGCCAACATGTTCAGCTTCAACAACAGCGGCGGCTTCCAGTTCGTGCGTGTGTGGGCCTTCAACAAGGCGCAGATGTACGCCGGCGAGCCGGCGGTCCAGGTCGTCTCGTTCGAAACGCCGAGCGACTTTGCCAACGGATTGGGGGACTTCACCGTCATCCCCAGCAACGCCCGGCTGCAGACCGGCACGCCACCGCCAGGGACGCCCAACTACTTCCTCTCCAGCTGGGTTTTCCTCGACGGCTTGACGGTCTACCAGTTCCACGTCGACTGGGATCGCATCTCGCTCTCGACCTTCACCGGGCCGGACGTTCCTCTCGCCGCCACGCAATGGCCGAACCAGGGCGTGGCCAACCCAGGGCAGCCGGGCACGGCACAGCTTCTGGACGCGCTGCAGATCCGCGCCATGATGCAGAACCAGTACACGAACTTCGGCGGCACCGAGTCGCTCTGGAACACCCACACGGTCCGCCGCGCCCTCAACGGGCTCGCGGCTCCGCGCTGGTACCAGGTCGACGTCACCGGCGGCGCCGTGAACGCCAACATTCCCCAGGCGGCGACATGGGACCCGGACGCCGCCAACGTGATCAACCGCTTCATGCCCAGCCTGGCCCTGGACCGCGACGGCAACCTGGCGCTCGGCTACAGCACGTCGCACACCACCGCCGGCAGCTTCCCCTCCATCAAGTACGCCGGACGGCTGGCGGCTGACCCGATCAATACGTTCAGCCAGACCGAGCAGACGATGTTCACGGGCACGGCATCGCAGACGACCAGCGCACGCTGGGGCGACTACGCCGCCATGACTCTCGACCCGGAGGACGGCTGCACCTTCTGGTTCACCACCGAATTTGCCAATCCCGTGTCGCAGGTAGCCAACATGCGGTGGAGAACGCAGGTCGGCTCGTTCAAGTACGCCGGGTGCACGCCGGTAGGCGCCGGCGGAACGCTCTCGGGCACGGTGACCGCCACCGTCGGCGGCGCCCCGATCAGCGGCGCCCAGGTCAAGTTCGGCAGCCGGACCACGACCACCAACGGATCGGGCGTCTACTCGTTCACCAGCATCCCCGCCGGCAGCTATCCCAGCGAGGCGGTGAGCGCTCAGGGGTTCGTCCCGGAGTCGGCCGCGCCCATCGCCGTGACCGACGGGGGGACCACCACGCAGGACTTCGCGCTCGACAAGGCGCCCCTCAGCGGGTGTCCGACGGACACCACCCTGGCGGACTTTCAGCTCGGCGTGCAGAGCAACGTCGACTTGACCACCAGCCCGGACGAGGTCGAGCTGGTGGACCAGGTGGAGAATCTCAACCAGAAAAACACCACTCTTGGCAACACCGGCGGCCTGCTCTCAACGACCAACTGGAACGGGCAGACCTTTACTCCCTCGGTCACCGGCCCAATGACGCGAGTGGATGTCAAGCTCTTCTGCCTCAACTGCACCGGCACGACCCCGAACCTCACTCTCGCCCTGCGGGCGACGACCGGTGGCCTTCCCACCGGCGCCGACCTCGCGTCGGCGACGCTTACCGGCTTCAACGATTTCGCTCAAGGGTTCTGGCACACGGTGAACTTCGCTACGCCGCCCGTGCTCACCTCCGGTACCCAGTACGCCATCGTTCTTCGCGCGACGGCGAATCCGTCGGCGGGAACCTATAACTGGCTCCGGAGCGGCGGGGCAGTCGGCGCCGACGTATATGCCGGCGGCACGCGGGTCAGCTCGGCGAACAGCGGTGGGACCTGGACAGTCACGTTGGCGACCGGCGTATCCGTGGACATGGGCTTCAAGGTCTACATCGATACCGGCTTCACCTCCGGGAACCAGGTGTCGTCGCTGAAGGACGCCAACCCGCAGGTCGGGTATCCGGCGGACTGGACGACTCTCTCCTGGACGGCGGCCACGCCAACCAACACGACGGTCCGGTTCCAGGTTGCCGCCAGCAACTCGCTGACGGGTCCGTTCAACTTCGTCGGCCCCGACACCACCGCGGGCACGTTCTTCACCACCACCGGAGCGAGCCTCGACCAGTTCGACGGCAACCGGTATCTCAAATACAAGGTGTACCTCTCGTCGACCGACAACAATGTAACGCCGACCCTCAACGACGTCGCCGTCTGCTTCGCCGCTCCGCCTCCGGAGCTCTCGATCACGAAGAGCGACGGCGGAGCCTCGGTCGCGCCGGGCGGTACGGTCTCCTACACGCTTACCTACGGCAACAACAGCGTGGGGGGTGCGACGGGAGTGGTGCTCACCGACACAGTGCCGGCGAATGCTACCTTCAACGCCGGCGCCAGCACCGCGGGCTGGTCCTGCACGCCTGACAACAACGCCGGCTCCACCTGCACTCTCGCCATCGGCGCGGTTGCCGGATCGAGCAGCGGCCTGACCGCCACCTTCGCCGTCACGGTCATCAATCCCGTGGGGGCCGGTGTAACCCAGATCTCCAACACCGCCAGCATCGCGGACGACGGCGCCAACGGCACCGACCCGACGCCGGGCAACAACTCGGCCAGCGACACCACGCCGGTGACCGCCGCTCCTGACCTGTCGATCACCAAGAGCGACGGCGGGGCCGATGTGGAGCCGGGCGGTACCATCTCCTACACGCTCACCTACGCCAACAACGGCAACGAAGGCGCCACGGGCGTCGTCATCACCGACATCGTGCCGGCGAACACGACGTTCGACTCCGGCGCCAGCACCGCGGGCTGGTCCTGCACACCCGACGACAACGCCGGTTCCACCTGCACCCTGACAGTCGGCGCCCTCGCCGCCGGCGGTGGCAACCAGGTGGCCACCTTCGCGGTCACGGTCGACGATCCGCGGCCGACCGGTCTGGTCCAGATCTCCAACACCGCCAGCATCGCGGACGACGGCGCCAACGGCACCGATCCGACGCCGGGCAACAACTCGGGCAGCGACACCACGCTGGTCGTGGGGTTGGACTACTACACGATCGTGCCGCCTTGCCGGCTCCTGGATACCCGCACCGGGCCGGGAACGCCGATCACCGGGGCAGTGGAGACGGAAGTCGCCACCTCCGGCCTGTGCTCGATTCCCGCGGATGCGGTCGCGCTCGCGCTCAATGTGACCGTCATCGATCCGTCGAACGCCGGCCACATTGAGATCTATCCCACTGCCGGTGCGCGTCCGTTCACCAGCACCGTGAACTTCGCGACCGGACAGGTAAGGCCGAACAACGCCATCGTGACCCTGGAGACGGACGGCACCTTCCAGGTGTACTTCGTCATCCCGGGTCCCGGCAACGCGCACCTCGCGGTGGACGTGGTCGGGTACTTCAAGTAGAGCACTCAGGGTCGCCGCGGCATCAGCCGCGGCGACCTCGCCTTCCTCCCCCATCACTCCAGTTCTCTACAGCTCGCGATAGTCGAGCACTGGCTTGTCGAGTGCCTCCAGCATCTTCTGGAGAGTCCAGCGGAGGCCCTCCACGTCCTCTGCGATCACGCCCACGGGATCCAGTGAGCAGCCGGTTTCAGTGACGGGAACCGTGAGGTCATCGACTTCGTCGCTGCGGTAGTACACCTCATGAATGGCGTACCACTCGTCGACCGCGCCCTCTTTCGGCGCGTGCCTCATGACGCGGTAGTTCCAGCCCATGGCTCTACCTCCTCTTACCGGGTCAGTTTCTGGATGATCTCGTCAACGCTCGAAAACATCTCCTCCGGCCCGAGAGCCCGGAGCGCCTCCGGGTGGGTGTAGCCCCATGAGACCGCTCCGAAGGCGATCCCTTCCGGGTGCGCCGCCTCCAGGTCCCGGATCTCGTCTCCGATGCAGATCGCCTCGGCCGGGGTGACCCCGCTGCTGCGCAGCACCCCCCGGAGCTTCGCCCGCTTGCCGAACATGGAGACGCCGCATGCGTAGTGCTGGACCAACGCGGCGTTGTCGGGACCGAGGACCCGGCGGACATTGTCGATCGAGTTGGAGGTGACGATCGCGGTGCTGATTCCCTGATTGGCAAGCCCTCGCAGGAGCCGGTCCACGCCCGGAAACAGGGAAATGTGAGCGATGTCCCTGGTCATGTGCCGGCGCATGTCGCGGCCGATCCTCGGCAGCTTCCACATGGGCACACCGAAATGCTCGACCATCTGCCGGGCCGAGCGGCCACGAAGGGTGTCGGCCTCATGCTCTTCCATGCGGCGGAACCCGTGCTCGTCCGCGAGCCGGTTCACCACGCCGAGAAACCAGGAGAACGAGTCCGCGAGCGTACCGTCGAAGTCGAAGATGGCCAGCCGGTAGCTCATCGGCTCATCATCGCCTAGAGCCGGAAGGGCAGGGGAGCCCAAGAGCTCGCCCTGCCCCTGCGTCCTATCTCCACCTTCCTTTACTGCGGCTGCCGCTCGTCAAACCCCAGCGGCACCTGCTGTCTTCCCTTGCTGCCATCCCTGGGCACGACCTGCAGCAGGTAGTCGCCGGCTTCGAGCCCTTCCGCTCGCAGCCGGGTGTGCGGCACCAGGCCCGCGGGCGCCGGGGTCTTGCCGGCGGTCGCCTCGTCCAGCCCTTTGCTCTCGCCGACCAGGATGCCTGACTTGTCGAAGAGGCGGGCGAGGATGGGCTGGCCGTCCGGGCTGGAGACGATCAGGTCCAGGGGACCCCCTTTCTCGAAGCGGATCACCCGGAAGTCCCCCAGGGGCGGGAGGTCCGTGGGAACCGGATCGGGTCCGGGCCAGGGACCCTGGCCTGGGATGCGGCCGCCCTGGAGCGCAATGATCCCCTTCTGGATCTCCAGCTCCCCTTCCGGTGTCAGCCGCCGGATCAGGGCCATCTGCCGGCCGAGCTCGTCGCACTCGCTCAGCGTGTAGTAGCGCGAGCCTTCCCATTCCGCTTCGAACTGGTAGAGGCGGCGGGCTCCGGAGGCGGTCACCGAAACGAGGACCGCTCCGCCGTTGGGCAGGGCCGCCCGCAGATTTCCCGCGACGATCACACCGGTCCCGTTCCCCAGAGATGACGAGATCGTCATCGGGTGGGCGCGGACGATGAGCCGTCCCAGGTTGTCGAACCGGCAGGAAAGGTGCCCCGGGGGCGGCCCCGGCACCGGCGGCACGATCACCCGGTAGGTGTCGGTCTCGGCGGCGATGTGCTGCCAGGCCCAGTCCGCGGCGAGCACCCGCTTTTCCGGGAACCAGAAGCTCGCGGGGATGGGCTGCACTGCCGTCAGGTCGACCGTGCGGCCCTGGGCGTCGCGCCACTCGCCCCAGTCCAGGGGCAGCTCGCGGTAGGTGGTGCGGACCTGGACGGAGTAGGGCCGGTCCCCGGCGCGGCCGTCGGGGCTGGAGACCTTGAGCCTGGCGCCGGCGAAGCCGATCACGTCGCCGGTGTTCCGGTCCTGAGTCTGGCCGGGCGCGATCTGGACCTTGAGAGTCGCGGGCAGGGAGCCGAAGTTATGCCAGGGGTTCCAGGATTCCACGTCGAGGAGGAGCGGCGACGGCAGCGGCAGCACCTCGACGTCCGCAAAGTCGGAAAGGGCGAAGCGGTAGCGGTCCACATCGGCATCGAACAGCTCGACCTCGCCGTTCGGAGGGTAGGCTGTCGCAGGCTCGGTGAGGAAGCCGTCGCGGGCGGTGAGGATCGCCGGCGCGCTCCGCGGCGGGACGTTCAGGACGCCCAGGCTGAGGTGGGTGCTGTCGTTGGGCTCGGTGGCCCGGCGCGGCGACCAGAAGGGCTCGTCGATCAGGCTGGCCGGCATCTCGCCGCCGGGGGTCACGTGGTAGTGCAGCCGCCAGTCTCCGCCGGAGGGCTCCAGTGGCGAAGCGACGGGGTGGTCGGGCGTCCCGAGGCGGAAGCCGTCGATCAAGGAGTTGGTGGGAGCCGGGAAGATGGCCTCGCCGCCGCCCTCGGGGATCGTCGGGTCCTCCTCGTAGCCGGTGATCTGGAAGTTGAGGTCCGGCCCCGACACGGTGAACAGGTCGAGCACCGCGAGGCTCTGTCCGGTGTCGATGTCGTGGTCCCACATGAGCTGGCGCCAGACGCCGTTGACGTTCACCGAGTAGAACCACTCGCCCGAGCTCAGGGAGTCGTGATCGTCCAGCACGTCGATCTCCCAAGTGCCGATCGTAGCCGTGCGCGAGGTGAGGGAGAGCCCGTCCTCGGGCTGCACCAGGTGGCCGAGCATCATCTCGAAGTAGTAGGCGCCGGTACGGTCCGGAGGATCGACGCTGATCTCCATCCCGCCCGCCGTACGGCTGAACGAGACCCGGCTCGGGTCCCCTTCCACGACGCGCGCGAAGGGTGCCCAGCCCGCTGGCGGCAGGTCGACCTGGAACGTGAACGGGCCGTCGAATTCATAGGAGAACGGCTCGGGATCGCTGTTCAGCCAGACGCGCACCATGCGGACCGTCCTCTGCGGGCCGCCGGGCCAGAGCGGCCGCGCTTCCAGCCGGTCGCTCTCGAACATGGGGATGGGGTGGACCTCGGCCTTGGGCTCGTGCCCGCAGTCGAAGATCCAGCGCCCGAGCGCGGTCACGTGGTCGCCGAGGCTGGGGCGCGCTCCGAGGTCGCGGTCGTTGTTCGGCGGGAACCCGGCCGACTCGGTTTCCAGGACCAGATTGGCGGCGCCGTCGACCGTGGTCCAGCGGTCCGCGAGCGGCAGGGTCATCTTCATGTCGACGTCGTGGCTGGTGTGGATGAAGAGGGAGTCCTCGTCCGAGATGTAGACCTTGGTGAGCGTCCCCGAGACCTGCACGATCGGACGGGTCGGATCGACCAGCGGCCACTTGAGGTCGGAATCGAAGACGAAGGCCAGGTCCCGCGGTTCGGGCAATAACGGCGGCGAGAGCGACCAGGTGCACGGCTCTTCGAAATCGGACACGGTCGGAGGCATCCGGGCCGGATTGCCCGCGGCGAGAGCCGCCACGGAGGAGACGTGCACGCGCGGGGCCGAGTTGATCACCGGCTGGAAGGCGACCGAGGGGGCCGAGGAGAGCGCCATCGCCGCCGGCTTGCTCGTGCCCGCCACCCCCCAGGTGTCGGACCGCAGCTCGTTGAAACTCGCGGGCCAGCGCTCGCGGAATACCCGCGGCTTGCCGGCGCCGTCCGGGGCCTCGCCGTCGTAGGCGATGGCGAAGCGCAGGGACGCGCCCAGGGCGAAGGGAGCGAGAGCCTTGAGGGGAATGCGGACCTCGCCCGACCACCACGGCGCTTCGAACGGCCGCAGGTCCTCCTGGGCCTGGAGGCGATCCCCGGCGAGGACCTTCGCCTGGAGCCCGGCGGGAGCGGCCCCGCCGTAACCCGTGAGGTTGCCGGTGCCGGCCACGAGCTTGCCGTCTGGAGTGAGGCGGATGCGCAGCTCGGACGAGCCGGGCTGCGCGGCCGGCTTGCCATCGCGGTCGATCCACAGGGTGACCGCGCTGCTCGCGCCGCCGGTCCGGCCGGCCAGGATGTTGGAGCACAGGTAGAGAGAGTCGCCCGCCACCAGCATCTTCATGTGGAGCGAGCGGTCGGGCTCGAGGATGAGCTTCGTGGCCCGGGAGTACTCGGCGAGCGTGCAGTCGCCGTCCAGCTTCATTGCCGTCCCGTCCGTCACGGCCGGGACCTGCGGCTTCCACGCCGCGAGGGGCGGCCGCGCGGGGTAGTCGTAGGGCTCGTACTCCGGGGGGGCAGGAAACTCCGACACCCACGGCCCTTCCCGCGCCAGGGAGGCGTTGCCGATCAGTCCGGCGTCATGTCCGCCGGCCAGGTCGCGCAGGTCCGAGGTGAACGGCCAGAGCCCCACGAGGCCGGGCTCGCCGCCGTCCAGATCGGTGAAGGCCGTTTCGAGGATCTCTGCGGCCGAGCGGGCATGGTCCCAGATCCGCAGCTCGCGCACGTAGCCGTGGAGCGGGTCGCGGTCCGGATCGTCCCGGTCCGAGCCGATGCGCAGGGGGAGGACCGAGGAGCCCAGGACCGCCGGCGTGTGGACCTCCTCCTCTTCCCTCACCTGCGGCGGCTCCCATCCGGGCTGGAGAACGACCGCGCCGTCCACGTACAGGGTCCGCACGCCCTCGTCGTCGAACGTGGCGGCCACGTGATGCCAGCCGTCCCCCAAGGGATGGCGGGCGCCGAGCACGTTGGAGGCGCCGCCGTGGCCGAACCGGACTCCTTCGCAGAGGGCCAGACGGTAGGAAGCCGCCTGGCCGTTGCCCACCAGCGTGCCGCAGTCGCCGTCCACGGCGCGCACCCAGGCTTCGATCGTGAGCTCCTTCGGGTTCAGCTCGGGCGCGAAGGGCACCACGAGGTAGCTCTCGCGGCCGTCGAGGAAGACCGAGCCCGTGGAGGCCCCCTGGTCATAGATCGGAGCCAGCGCCAACTCTCCCCAACTCCGGGGTGAGCCGGGAGCGGCAGCCTCCGGCCAGCGCAGGAGACCGGCGCCCCCCTTGCCTTCGATGGTCAGGCCGAGGCCGGCCGTGCGGGCGTAGCCGCCGAGCCACTCCAGGGAGATCCGCACCTCGGCGCTCCCCGAGGAGAATGCGGCGGAGGCGTCGCCAATGGGGATCGAAAGGGGCACGAGCTTGCCGTCCGGGCCTCCGCGCTCGGCCTTGATCGTTCCCGTGCTGGTGAAGCTGAAGACGTAGTCGCCCGTTCCCGGGGCGCTGGCGGCGGACAGGTCGGGATCGAGCCCGACGGCGATGCGCTCGGTTCCGGCAGGCAGCTTGCCCACGCAGAGATAGAAATCTAGCGCGGAGTGGACGATCGAGACCTGCCCAGGCAGGCTCGCGCCCATCTGGTAGGCAGGATCGCCGCACTTGCCGTCCACCGCGGGGGGATCGAGCCAGCGGGGGACGGTGATCGAGGCCGCGGCGCTCTGAGCAAGCAGGGCCGCCGTGATGACGGTGAGAAGAAGCAGAGGCTTTCGCAAGGGTCGTCTCCTTTCGGGAAGGAGGCGACGCCCGGCGGGGCATCACAACATCAGGGAGCGATCGGCTGGGCTTGCGCGGCCTGGCTCTGGTTCTGCTGCACCATGTGGGCCGCGATGTTGAGGCGGACATGTTTGTCGAGCAGGGGGGAGGGCCGGGTCGTGTCCGGCGGGGTCGCGAGGGCATACAGATTCCGGCCGACCTGGATGGGCGTGTAAATCAGCCCCCAGGGGAACCCCCACCAGCCGAGCACGGCGGAAAATGCCGTGTTGCCGAGCTGCGCCTTGACCCCGCACCCCCGGCACGAGACCTCGGGCTGGCTCGACCACTGCGTCAAAACAAGGGCGGACCAGACGCGGTAGCTCGTGTGCACGTCGATCGGGCCGCGCCCGCCGCACTTGGGGCAGGCCCCCTGGTGCACCTTCCAGACCGCCTGCTGGATGGTGGGCTCAGGGATCGACTGCGAGACCTGGATCAGAGCGCCGGCGGTGTAGCACCGGTCGTTGCAGAAGCGCCCCTGGTCCGCTTTGACGCCGCCGAACAGGATTCTGCTGCCGCAATAGTCGCAGCTCGCCATAGCTCTATCTCCTTACCCAGGTATGGTTTAGGAGATCGTAGCCGCAACGCGGCCGGGCTGTCAATTCTTCTCCAGCACCAGATCCACGTGCACGGTTCCTCCGGGCGTCACCACGATGCGGCTCTCGGCGGGGGCGAAGCCGTCGGCCTGGGCAGTGAGCTTGTAGGTTCCCGCGGGGACGCTGGGGAGCGCGAAAGCGCCCTGATCGTCGCTGCTCGAGCTCGGTCCCGGGAGGGCGATCTCGGTCTCCTCGGCGGCCAGGGAGATGGCGGCTCCGGCTACCGGCAGACCCTCTGGCGAGAGGAGCCGGCCCTCGACGGCGCCGGTCGCGATCTCGATGGTGAGATCCCGGTCGCCGCTGATGTCGAGCGTTTGAGCATGGATCGGGCCGGTGGCCGTCATCACGCTCAGCGAGTAGGTCCCCGCGGGGAGGCGATCCACACGGAAGGTGCCGTCGTAGGCGGTCTCCCTCTGCCCTCCGGCAGGCTTCTCCTGATTGGTGGAGTAGACCAGGACGTGGGCCCGGGGGAGCGGGCTTCGGTCGAGTAGAACCCGTCCGGTCAGCGTGAAGCCGGACGGGAACTCCAGGTCCTGCACGACCTCCATGTCGCCGGGGCTCACCTCGACCTGGGCCGTGACCACGTCTGGGGAGCTGAAGGAGGCCATCACGTTCCACTCTCCCGCAGACACGTCCGGGATGCGGTAGCTCCCCGAAGAGTCCACGACACCCTGCAGGTAAGCCCCCCCAGCCTCCATCGAGAACGCTGTCACCCTGACCCGGCTCACGGCGGCCGGGTCCAGGCCGAGGAGGCGTCCCCGGATCACCGCGCCTGGACCGAGCCGCAGCTCCAGACCGGAGACCGGGGCGCCAGCGACCTGGAGCCCGAGGAGCGCCGCGGGAGCGAAGCCCTGGCGGGTGCCGAGCAGCCGGTACTCGCCGTCGTCGACCCCCTGAAACAGGAACGAGCCGTCCGCGGAGCTGACCACCTGGGACTCCCCGAGGAACACCTGCGGTTCCTCCTCTCTCGGGATGGGCCGGAGATAGAGGCTCGCGCCCGGAATGGGAGAGCCCTGGCCGTCGACGATCCGGCCCGAGACCTCGGTCCCCTCCGAGAGCTCGAGATCCAGCCGGTTCCTGCCCGGCCGGATCTCCAGCGAGGCGTGGGCGCTCGGGCCTCTGCGGGAGGTGGCCTGGACCTGGACAGGCCCGGGCTCCAGGTCGCTGGCTTCGTAATACCCCTCCTCGTCCGCCTGGACGATCGCGGTGAAGCCTTTCTCGGGCGGCCCCTGGAGAAAAATACTGGCCTTGGGCATGGGGTTGCCCCGGCTGTCCCGCACGAACCCCTCGAGGAAGGTCCCCGGCTCCAGGGTGATCTCGAGAGGCGTGGCCTGTCCCTCCTCCGGGATCTCGACCGGCTGCGCGGACCGCGTCCGGTAGCCGGAGGCCATCGCCGTGACGTAGGCCGTCCCCGGTTTGAGGCCGGAGAGGACGAACCGCCCCTCCGAATCCGTCGTGGCATGGGCGGGCCTGCGTTCCCATCCGCCCCCGATCGGCGGGCCGGCCGTGTCGCCGAAGTAGAGGCGGGCCTCGGCGACAGGCTCGCCCTGCCTGTCCTTCACCCGGCCCTCCAGACTGCGGGGACGGGTGAGGCGGAGGCGCACGGGCTCGGCCGTCGGGGCCTCCACGCCCGTCATCTCCGCGGCAGTGAGCTCAGGGTGCATTGCCTTCAAGCCGACCCGCATCCCGCGGCGGAGGTCGGGGATGCGGAAGCGGCCGTCCGGACCGGTCTCGACCGGATCGCGGTACATGAAGTGCTCGTCCCCGGGGGCGTTGTCCGACCCGAACGGGGTCAGGACGACCTGAACTCCCTGGACCGGCCTGTTGCGCTCGTCCACCACGATCCCCTCGATCGCGGCTCCGGGCAGGAGCGTGACCTCGCCGACGTCGGCCTGCGCCTCGCTCTCCGGGATGAGGATGCCGGGCAGGGTGGTCGAGGTGAAGCCCGGCCGCGACGCCAGCAGGTCGAACCGGCCGGCGCTCACGTTCGGCATCCGGAAGCTCCCCTTGGCGTCCGACACGGCGCTGAAATCGATCTTCGGCCTGGGCGCCGGGTCCTGCTCGTCGACCGGGACGAGCGTCAGCTCGACGCCCGCGACCGGCTGGCCCTGCTCGTCCACGACCCGGCCGACCGCGAGCGTGCCGCGGCGCAGCGTGAGGCGGACGGGCGCCGTGGAATCGCAGAGCTGGCGCGCGGGCGCGAACCCCTCTTTGACCGCCGCGAGCGCGTGTATGCGGCCGGCCGGGAGCCGCCGGAGCACGAAGCGGCCATCCGGGCCGCTCCAGGCCCACTTGTTCTCGATCCCGTTCCGGTACTCGGCCGGATTGGTGACCGTCCCGATCTTGGCGCCCTCGACCGGCTTGCCCGCCTCGTCCACGACCTGGCCGGAGATGGGGGCGGCGGGTCCCAGCAGGAAGGTGATCGGCGCGTTCTCGTCCCTCTGCCAGCGCAGGAGGGCGCGCGTGTACCCCGCGGCCGAGGCCTCGACCCGCCCCCGGTCGCCCGAGGGGGCGCGGATCTCGAAGGTCCCGCCGGAGCCGGTCCGCGCCCAGGAGGTCCCCCCGTTCCAGACGAGGGCGCCGGCGATTGGCTCGCGCGAGGACGCCTCCAGGATCCGGCCGGCCGTGGGAGTCGGAGTCCTCAGGCTGACCACGTGCACGTCCGTCCCCTCGCCGGCCTCGACCGTCATGACGACCTCGATCCGCAGGCCCTTGGAGTCCTCCGCGAACAGACCGATCTCATCACTGAGAGGGACGGGCAGGGGGATCCGGCCGTCCTCGCCGGTGAGCCCGTAAGGCCATCCCCGGCGGGCGAGCCGGACCAGCGCGCCCACGGCCGGCTTGCCGTTGGCGCCCCGGAATTCGACCATCCGCGATTTCTGGGCCGGGAAGCGGACGGTCTGCGACGCGCCGGTTGGGCTCGTCGAGGCCGTGGAGTAACGTCCGGGATTGGTGACGACGAGGGTCAGCGCCTCGCCCTCGGCGCGGTGAAAGACCGCTTTGCCCTCGGAGTCCGTGACCGAGCTGCGCTCGGCCGCGCGCCAGTCGCCGCTCTCCTGCTTCAAGGGGAGCGCCAGGATGGCGACTCCGGTGAGGGGCTGCCCGTCCGCGCCAATCGCCCGGATTTCAAGGGGAGCGGTGGGCAGCAGCTCGACCGGCGGAATCTCCGTTTCCTCGACCACGAACGTGACGAAGGTCTCCATGGCGAGGTGCCCTAGAGCGCGGACCACGACGGAGTAGAAGCCGGTGTCGGGGACTTTGATCTCGAACGAGCCGTTCAAGCCCGGCCTGGCCGAGGCGATCGGGGGGATGGTCTCGCCCTTGAGCCGGCGGAGCGCCTCCGCGTGCTCGACCGTCCAGGGGCGCAGCTCGACCTGAACGTCCTTGGGAGGATTGAGGATTCTGCCCGTGACCTGGAGGGGAGCGGCCACGGTGGGAACCGTGGACAGCGCCAGCAGGAGAGCGAGCACACCAGGCCTGGGACGGATCATCGTCACCTCCAAGGGTCTCATTATCAGGTCTACGGGAGGGCCGGCAGCCCTGTCTACGTACCTGAGAGGATTTGAGCCGCCGCGAGGATTCTGGAACCGCTCCAGGGCTTTCGGAGCGGCTCTGAAGATCTCAGAGTCCTTCGGAGCCGCTCGGAATTGCTTCGAGCT
Source organism: Acidobacteriota bacterium (assembly GCA_034667225.1). GTDB lineage: Bacteria > Acidobacteriota > Thermoanaerobaculia > Multivoradales > UBA5704 > DATMER01. Next base: position 208,728 of record JAXDKG010000004.1, on the reverse strand, counting down.
CTTCCGAAACACTCTCAGGGATTCAGAATGGCTCTGAGCTTCTCGCAACGGTTCTGAGCGCCTCAGAGCAACTCGGAAGCTTTCAGAACCGTTCTCAGGCGTTCAGAATGACTGCGAGAGCGCCAGAACCGTTTTGAGCCGCTGAGAATGGCTGCGAAACGTTCAGATCCATTCTTTTGGATTCAGAATGACTTCCAGCCACTCGGAATCGTTCCGAGCTGCTCGGAATGGTTCCGAGGGCTTCGCAACGACCCGGATCGTCTGGGCGGAGAGCGCGCTCTCTCCCATGTGGTAAAAGAGGCCCATGACCAGCAAGACGATCGCCGGAGCCGTTCTCACGCTATTGTCCATGATTTCCCCGGTGCGGGCGCAGGAGGGCTCGGAGTGCCAGCGCCTCGGCGCCCATATCGAGGCCGGTGCCCGCCTGATGCCGAGGATTGCCGCCCAGACCGGCCCGGATGGCTTCCGCCTCTTCCGCCAGGCCGTGGCCTCCTCGGCGAAGAAAGCCGGAGACGCCGGCCTTGCCTCCCGGCTGGAAGCCCTGGAGCCTGGGAAGGCCGTTCCTGCCGAGTCCTCCACCCTCGCCTCCTGCCTCCTTCGGCGCTACCTCGTGGCGCGGTACGGCGACCGGATCGTCACCGACCTGCAGGAGATGGTCCGTTTCCGGACCTATGCCGAGGAGGGACGGACGAACTGGGACGCTGCCGAGTTCGGCAAGCAGCGGAAGTGGCTGGAGGGAAAGGCGAAGAGGCTGGGGCTTCAGTTCAAGTCCTTCGACGGCCGCGTCGAGGAGATCACCCTGCCCGGTCCGAAGCCGATCCTCGCCGTCCTGACCCATGGCGACGTGCAGGACGTCCAGGGCCAGCACTGGTCGTCGCCGCCCTGGGAGGGGAAGATCGTGAACGGCCGCATCGTCGGCCGCGGCACGGAGGACGACAAGGGTCCGATCATCGTGACCCTCTACTCCATGGCGGCCCTGCGCGACGCGGGCTGGCCGCTCGGCTGGACCCTTCGGCTGCTCGTCGCCAATGCCGAGGAGTCGAGCTGGGAGGAGATCCCCTACTACCTGGAGCGCGCGCCCATGCCGGACCGCACGCTCGGCATCGACGCCAACTATCCGGTGACCCACGCCCAGAAGGCATACGGGCTCATCACCTTCCACGCCCAACCGTCTGAGAAGAAGGGGGGCTCCTGGCGGGTGGTGAAGATGTCCGGGGGCAGCGGCAACTCGATCATCCCCGAGGGCGGCGAGGCGCTGGTGGAGTGGGTGGGGGAGGGGCCCCAGGAAAGCCTGGACCAGCTCGCCGCCCGATGGGCTTCTCAGCATCCGCCGGCCAAGCTGACCGTCGCTCGCGAAGGGAACCTCCTGAAGCTGACGGCCGAGGGCAAGGGCGGGCACACGTCCGAGCCGGACAGCGGACACAACGCTCTCGGCGACCTGACGGCGTTCCTCTCGACTCTCGACCTGCGTCCCGATGCCTGGGGCAATCTCGCGAAGTTCGTCGGGACCAACGTGGGCCTGGAGACCGACGGCCGCAGCCTGGGCCTGGCCCACAGCCATCCGGTGATGGGTCCGTTGACCTCCTGCCTCGTCTTCTTAATGGAAGAGGAAGGTGCGCCCGCGGCGCGGATCAACATCCGGGTGCCGGCCGGGATTGATCAGAAGCAGATCGAGGAGCGGGTGGCGGAGAAGGTCAAAGGGGAGAAGATCGTCCCGGTCGTGCAGCTCTTCAACCAGCCGCACATGGTCCCCGCGGAGGGAGAGCTGGTCGCGAACCTCCTTGCCGTCTGGAAAGAGGTGACGGGCACGACCGGCCGCCCCATCGCGATCGGCGGCGGCACGCAGGCGAGGCTCTTCAAGGACGGAATCGACTTCGGACCGGCCTGGCCCGGAGTGCCCTACCGCGGCCACGGCACGGACGAGTACCTGACGATCGAGGAGCTCCACCGGATTGGAGAGCTGACGGTGGCGGCGCTTTGGCGGTTGGGGGCGGGGCGGTAGCCCCCGTCTCCCTACTTCTTGTACCGCACCCGAACCCCCTGGGCCAGCTCCTCGGGCTTCATCTTCTGGAACGACTCCAGGTTGTACTCCCAGATGAGCGTGTTGCCCTCCTTGCGGTGGGCGTTGTGCTCGACCACCTGGAAGGGCGCGGTGATCTTGAAGGCCACCCGCAGCTTGCCGAGCATGTCCTCGACCTGCTTCTTCTCCTCCGGGGACATCTCCATCTGGGAAGCCTGCTCCGTCTGCTCGGCGAGCGGGTTGCTGGTCGGGCTCGTCACCAGGAACGTGTCGCCCTCGTCTTTGAACTGAAGGCCGCCGAAGGGGGAATCCATGGGGTTCGGCCCTTGGGGGCCGCCCGGCGCGGGCTCCTGAGCCTGTGCCGGCTCCGGAGTCTTGAGATCGATGTCCTTCAGCTTGGAGATGTTGTCGAAGCCGAACAGCACGTTCATCCCGAACTTCAGCCCGTCCTCCTGGACCTTGGAGTCGAGCAGGGTGATCCCCTTGGGAAGATTCTTCGCGATCTCCTCCTTCGAGGGGATCTTTGTCTGGGACTTGCTGGAGGCGAGCATCTCCTTCTCGACCGCCGCGATCTCCTCCGCGGTGGGCGGCCCCTCCTTGCCCTCCATCTGCCGTTTCATCCCGGCCATGAAGGCGACCATGGGCTTCATGTCGAACTTCATGGCGTAGCCGGCCTTGCCGGACATGTTCTTTTCCAGCGTCAGGGTCTGCTCGATGTCGAAACAACCGGCAAGCAAGAGCCCGGACAGGCCGACAACGGCGGCGGCGATCTTTTTCATGGGGACGCCCTCCTTGATGGAGGGCATTGTACTTCTTCAGTTCACCCGCGACGCCTCTTCCATCTTCTGCGCCTGGAAGTGGCTCATCAAAGGCTCGATCAGCGGGTCCAGATCGCCCTCCATGACGGAGGAGAGCTGGTGGAGCGACAGGCCGATGCGGTGGTCCGTCACCCGGCTCTGCGGGAAGTTGTACGTGCGGATCTTCTCGGAGCGGTCGCCGCTGCCCACCATCTTGCGCCGCTCCTCGGTCATGGCACTGTCGGCCTTCGCCTGCTCCATTTCGAGCAGCCGGGCCTTGAGCACTCGCAATGCCTTGGCCTTGTTCTTGATCTGGCTGCGCTCGTCCTGGCAGCTCACCACGAGCCCCGACGGGATATGGGTCAGGCGCACGGCCGAGTAGGTCGTGTTCACTCCCTGGCCGCCGGGACCGGAGGCGCAGAAGCGGTCGATGCGGAGATCCTTCTCGTCCACCTCGACCTCCACGTCGTCGGCCTCGGGCAGCACCGCGACGGTGACCGCGGAAGTGTGGATGCGGCCGGCGGACTCGGTCGCGGGCACCCGCTGCACGCGATGGGTCCCGCCCTCGTACTTGAGGCGGCTGTAGGCGGCGCGCCCCTCGACGATGGCCGAGACCTCCTTGATCCCCCGGACCTCGGACTCGGAGAGGTCGATGACCTCCATCCGCCAGCCCTGCTGCTCGGCGTAGCGCGTGTACATGCGGAAGAGCTCGGCCGCGAACAGCGAGGCCTCGTCGCCGCCCGTGCCCGCCCGGATCTCCAGCACGACGTTGCGCGCGTCGTTCGGGTCCTTGGGCGTCAGCTCGACGCGCAACTGGTCCTCCAGCTTCTGGGCCTGCTGCAGGAGCTGGTCGCGCTCTTCGCGCGCCATCTCGTACAGCTCATCGTCCTTCGAGAGGCCGGAGAGCATCTCGTCGGTCTCGCGGCTCTGCTGCTTGGCGCGCTTGTACTCGCGGAAGAGCTGGACCGTTTTGGAGATCTCCGCCAGCGCCTTGTTCGTCTCGGTGTAGGCCTTGTGGTCCGACAGCACGGACGGATCCGCCAGCCGCTGGGACAGCTCTTCGTGGGTTTTCTCGATCTCGGACAGTTTGTCGAACATGATTTATCCCATCAGGCCAGAGCCGGGGCTTCCTCGGCGGCGGCTATCGCCTCGGGCAGCAATCCATCCTCACGCAACGCCTCCTGGAGGGCGACGATCGCGACTTCGAGCATGTCGTCCGTGGGCTCCTGGGTCGTGATCCTCTGGAGCGCCAGCCCGGGAGCGACGAGGACGCGGAAGATGGGCGAGCTGCTCCGTTTGGCGGTCAGGCGCAGCACCTCGTAGGAGAGGCCGGCGATCAGCGGCACCAGCACGAGCCGGCCGCCGAACTTGATCAGGAACGGCGCCGTCTTCGGGATCAGCGCGAAGAGCACGATGGAGACCAGCAGCACGAAGAGCAGGAAGCTCGTGCCGCAGCGCGGATGCAACCGGCTCTGGACGCGTGCGTTCTCGACCGTAAGCCCGCGGCCGGACTCCCAGGCGAACACCACCTTGTGCTCGGCGCCGTGGTACTGGAAGACGCGGTGGATGTCATCCATCCGCGAGATCGCCACGATGTAGGCCAGGAAGAAGATGCCGCGCAGCAGGCCGTCGAACAGGTTGAACGCCAGGCTGTGCATCTCGCCGAAGACATACTTCTGGGCGAGCTCGGTCAGCCAGAGCGGGACGAGCAGGAAGATCACGACGCCGAGCCCCAGGCCCACGGCCATGGAGCCGGCGACGGCCAGCTTCGAGGCGTCCGGCTTGTCCCCTTCTTTTGGAGCTTCCGTGCCGGCTTCGAGCGCCGAGAAGTTGAGCGCCTGGATGCCGAGGAAGAGCGACTGGAAGAGCACGGCGACGCCGCGCAGGATCGGCAGCTTGAGCGCCGGCCAGCGCTTGGCGATGGAGGAGACCTTGGCCCGTTGCAGGGCGAGGCTGCCGTCGGGCCGGCGCACGGCGATGCCGTAGGCGCCCGGGGAGCGCATCAGCACTCCCTCGATCAACGCCTGACCGCCGATCAGCAGCTCGGTTTCCGGCTCTTTCATGGGATTTTGTGGGCCCCGGCGGGGCCCGTTCCTGGTCTTATGGGGCTTTACGCGCTCTTGGCGTACCGGCGCTTGAAGCGCTCGACGCGGCCGGCAGTGTCGATGAGCTTCTGCTTGCCCGAGAAGAACGGATGGCATGCTCCGCAGATCTCCAGCCGCACCTCGTCCTGGGTCGAGCGCGTCTGGAAGGTGTTGCCGCAGGCACACACCACCGTGACCATGTGCAGAGTGGGGTGGATGTCTTTCTTCACGTTCAGATCCTTTTCTCCCGGGCTTTTGTACCGGGTGGATTTCCGTCTCCGAGAACGCGGTAGCCTAGCCGATGAGTGGGTCTCCTGGCAAGGCTGGTTCTTCGGCAGGAGCTACAACAAGGGGTGGGGGGGCGGAATTCCGTAGACTAGGGCGCTATGGGATTCCACCAAGACTGCCTCGTCCTCGACGGCCACACCGACGTCCCCACCCGCCTCTGGGAGAGCCCCGCGAACCTGGAGGAGCGCCGCTCCGACCGCCACATCGACCTCCCTCGCCTGCGGGAAGGGGGCGTCGACGCGCTGGTCTTCGCCATCTACATTCCGGCCTCGCTCAATCCCGAAAAGGGCTGGGAACATGCCAAGGAGCTTCACCGGATCTCCGTCGAGCACGTCGAGGCCGCCCAGGGGATGGAGATCGCCGTCAGCGCCGAGGATGTGCGGCGGGCCTGGCGACGCGGCGTGGTCGCGGTGCTCTTCGGGCTGGAGAACGGCCGGCCCCTGATGATCCCGGGGACGATCGACGCCTGCGTCAAGATGGGGATACGCTATGTCACCCTCACCCACATGGGCACGCACGAATGGTGCGATGCCTCCACCGACGAGGCGCGGCACGGCGGGCTCTCGGGGGAGGGGGAGGTGATCATCTGGGACATGACCCGCCGCGGCATCGTGCCGGACGTCTCGCACGTCTCGGACGCCGCCGTCCTCCATGTCCTGGAAGTCTCGCGCATCCCGATCGTGGCCAGCCACAGCTCGGCCCGCGCCCTCTGCGACCACCCGCGCAACCTGCCGGATTCCCTCATCAAGGAGATCGCCCGGAGAGACGGCGTGGTCATGGCCAACTCCTACCCGGCCTTCATCTGCACGCAGGCGAGCCGGGCCGACCGGAAGCGGGGGCAGGAGGTGCGCGAAGAGCTGCTGGCCGGGGAAGAAGCCTACATGGCCGAACCGAAGACCCACTCGGAAGCCCGCGCGCGCCTGTTCGCCGAACGCCCGCTGCCCGAGGTCCCCCTCTCCGTCTATGTGGACCATCTGGTCCACCTGATCGATGTGGCTGGCGAGGAGCACGTGGGGATCGGCACAGACTTCGACGGCATCCCCGACGTCGTCTCCGGCTTCGAGGACGTCTCCCGCTTCCCCGACCTCACCGCCGCCCTGCTGGCGCGCGGCGTGGACAAGCCTGGCGTCAAGCTGATCCTGGGCGAGAACTTCCTGCGGGTTCTACGGAAAGCTGAAGAGTCGGCTGGCTAGGCATACAATCTCCGTAAAGGAGAAAACGATGCGCCACGCCCTGCTGGTCGGTAGCATGCCGTTCCGCGACGAAGAGGATTGCATGCGTCGCGCCCTCGCCGAGCTCGGTCCCTACCTGTTCTCCCTGCCGGATGGGGAAGTGGGCGAGCGCACCCCTCAGTTTCCCGATGGGACGCGCGCCTGCTGGATCATCCGGGCCGTCGAGATCCTCTACAACGACCGGGAGAGCTGGCGGGTGGTGAAAGAGCCGGTGCGAGCCCGCAACGGCGTTCCATCGAGCTACGAAGGCCTTCACCAGATGGAGCCCCTGCGCTCGCCCGAAGAAGTCGCGGACCGCCTCGCCTTCGGCTACGACGCGGAGCTCGCGCGGTATTACCCGCTCTTCCGCCGCCTGCGGGAAGAAGGGAGTTGGAACGGCCTCAAGTTCCAGATGGGAGTTCCCACCGGTCTCGGCCTCGGGTTCGTCATCGCCAACCCGGAAGACCGGATGCGCTACCAGGGAGCCTTCAACGCGGTCATCGCCCGCGAGGTGAACGCGATGCTGGAGATGGCGGGGGACGACGTGGTGATCCAGATCGAAGCCCCGCCGGAAGTCTACGCGGCCTACGAATATCCCCAGATGATGGACGTCATCTCCGTCGGCTCGATCCTCGACCTGGTGGGACGGATCAAGCCCGGCGCCCGGATCGGCCTGCATCTCTGCCTCGGCGACCTTCACAACCTGCCGCTGATGCAAATGGACCGCGTCCAGCCGCTGGTGGAGCTTTCGAACCGCCTGGTCGAGAAATGGCCGCTGGATCGTGAACTGGTCTACATGCACTATCCGTTCGCGGCTGGCAACGTGCCGCCCTCGACCGACCCGAGTCTCTATCAGCCGCTCGCGGACATTCGCCTGCCGGAAAGCACCCATTTCGTCGCCGGCTTCGTGCACGAAGGGCTCTCGTATGACGAGAACGAGGGAATCCTCCGCAGCATCGAAGAGGCGAGAGGGGGGACGGTGGACGTGGCCAGCTCCTGCGGCATCGGCCGCCGCGCGCCCGAGGTCGCGGAGCAACTGCTCAGATTTACCGCGCGTCTGGCGGCGAGCTGAGCATCCAGGCAGCGAAAGCCCGCGCGAACCGGCGGGGCGATTCCGGATCGGTGCGGAAGTACAGGGACGGCTCGATCAGCTCCAGCTCCATGAGAGCGTAGCTGCCCGAGTCGAGGCGGGCGAGATCGACCCGGGCATAGAGCGGCGGGATGGGCAGGGATTCCACGATCCGCTGCCCCATCTCGACCAGAGATGCCGGCGCCTCGACCGGCCGGATGAGCCCGCCGTGCTCCTCCTGCACCCGGAAGTCCGCCTCCTTGGGCGACTTCAGAACGGCGTGGCTGAGGTCGCCGCCGAAATAGAAAAGCGAGTACTCCCCCTCCTCGACGATGCTGCGCAGGAAGGGTTGGATCATTACTTCCCGTCCAGCGAAAGCCGCCTCCATCTCTCGGCTCCAGGGGTCGCCCCTCCGCAGACGGTAAGTGTGGAACGCGCTCGCGCTGATCACCGGCTTGATCACGATCTCATCCGCATCAAGCTCAGCGAAAAGGCTCCGGTCCCAGACCGTGGGAACGACCGGTAGCCCGCGCGCCTCCAAGTCCCGAAGATAGGTCTTCTGCGCGTTCCAGCGGACCAGTTCCAGTGGATTGGTGAGGCGGGAGCCCGATTCGATCTCTTCGAGGACGGCGAGGAACTCCTCGGGATGCTTGTGATAATCCCAGGTCGAACGGATGACCACCGCCTCGAACCGCTCCCACCCTCCGGACTGGCGCCAGGGGACATGCTCCACGGCCCAACCGAGCTCGGCCATGGGACCTTCGGCGAGCTTGTCGTCGGTCACATAGCCGGCCAGGTCGTCGGTGGTCAGGAAGGCGCAGGTCCGCATCGGCCAGGCATCCTAGCGTCTGAACGAGAAGTTGTCGACGCAGATCCCGTCGGGATGATCGCGGTCCACGGCCAGGAGGCAGAAGCGCAGCTCCTCCGCGGTCGCGACGCCGATCATCGCGCCGACCGATCCGTTGTACTGGACCACGCTTCCGTCGATCGGCGTGCAGCCATTCTCTTCCGTGATGAAGTCGACACCTTTGACGCCGCCGATGCCATTGGTGACGTAGGTGAAATCGTTGCGCACGATCCGCTCGTAGGCATGGACGTGGCCGGTCAGCACCACGGTCGCTCCCCATTCCGCGAACGGCCAGTCCATGTTGGGGCTCGCGCCCGAGCTGTGCGTCGTGAAAGGCGGCTCATGGAAGAAAACGATTCTCCATTGCGCGCCGCCCGGTTTTCCAAGCTCCTCCTTGAGCCACATCGCCTGAACGCTATCCTGAGTGTTGCCGTCCGGCTCGGACACGTCGGCATTGAGCGAATAGAGATCGATGAGACCGCCCGGCAGCGAATACTTGTAATACCGCGGCGTGCCGGTGGGGGAGTCCGCGCCGAGAGCCTGGAAGTATTCCTGATACGCCTTCCCGCAGCAGCCGTCGTAAAGATCGTGATTGCCGAGGCTGGGGAAGAAGCGCGGCGTCTGGCCTGCGACCGGCTGTGGGCCGATCCAGTCGTACATCTGCATGTTGGGATCGAGCGCGGCCTGTCCGCCATTGGGATAGAAGTTGTCGCCGGTGGTCATGATGAAGTCGAGCGGCCAGCGCTCGCTCCATCCCTGGATCATTTCCGCGACGTAATTGGCACAGCTCGGCTTGCAGCAGTTGTCACCCCAGTCGCCGATGACCGCGAACTGAATCTGTCCCGGCGCGGAGGGGCCGAGGCCGCACGGGGTGCTGCCCGCGGCCGAGCAGGCGAACGGGGAAGGGTTCGCGACCGGCGGCAAACCGTCTTCGCACTGCCGTCCATAGCCCCCGTCGCACGTCGGGTTGGGCGGCAGGTCGGGCGGCGGCTGGCCCGTTGGCTGATCTGGAGGGATGTAGCCACAGCCGCCAGGGCCCGGGCCTGAGCCGCATTTGGCCCAGGGCGGCGCGCTCGGGCAGCCGGCGCAGGAGAAACTCGGGGCTGTAGGGGGCGAGGGCGACGCCGAGGCGCAGCCCAGGAGGAGGAGCAGCAACGGCAGGAGAAGGATCAGGCGTGAACGCATGAATGTCTACCTTTCGTTCGGCGCTTCAGGTGCGCCGATCTGCTTGGGTTGGCTGAAGCCGGGACCGGTGGCTTCAAGATTACCACCCCTATGCCAGAATCCCTTCATGGCCAAACAGGATCCCTTGGAAAAGCTGCGGAAGATCTGCCTCGCCCTGCCCGAGACGACCGAGCGGCTCAGCCACGGCGAGCCGACCTGGTTCATCCAGGGCAAGAAGACCTTCGTGAACTACGCCAACCATCATCACGACGACCGGCTGGCGTTCTGGTGCGCCGCTCCGGACGGCGCCCAGGAGGTGCTCGTCGCCCAGGATCCCGAGCGCTTCTTCCGCCCGCCCTACGTGGGCCACCGCGGCTGGCTCGGCGTCTACCTGGACGTCCCGGTGGACTGGGACGAGATCGCCGACCTGGTCACCGCCGCCTGGCGGATGGTCGCTCCGAAGCGGCTGCTGGCCGGGTTGGACCAGGGGTGAAACCTTTTTCCGCTCCTCGTCGTCCTGTCTAGTGAAGGAGGAGACGACGATGATCAGGAAGTACCTGCCGATCGCCTTGCTGACCCTGGGCCTTGGAGCCCTTCAAGCTCACGCCGCGCACGCCGCGGATACCGACGACCTCTGGATCCACATCCGCGTCCTCGACGCGAAGGACGGCCGCGTGTCGATCAATCTGCCCATCTCCGTGGTCGAGAGGATGGGCAACGTCCTTCCCGCGGACAACTCGGGCAAGGGAAGCGGGCGGCTCCGCTTCAACGACGAGGACATCACCGTGTCCGATCTGCGGGCGATCTGGGCCGATCTCCGGAAGCACCCGGATGCCACGTTCATCACGGTCGACGAGGTCGACTCCAAGGTCCGCGTCGCCAAGATCGCCGGCAACCTGGTCGTGCGGGCGCAGGACAAGGGGGCCGGCCGGGACGAGCAGGTCGAGATGAAGATCCCGGGCAAGGTCGTGGACGCGCTGCTCTCGGCCCCGGGCGACCAGCTCAACGTGGGCGCCGCCATGAAAGCCCTGGCCCGCGAGGGCGAGGGCGAGATCGTGACGGTCACCGGCGACGGCGAGTCCGTGCGCATCTGGATCGACGCCAGCTCTGAAAGCCAGGCCCGCTGATGAAAACCTTCACGAAGGTCCTGCTGGTTCTCATGGCAGCGGTTGGAATCCTGATCATGGGGTCCGGATTCCTCCTCGCCGCCAGCATCGTCCAGACCGGTCTGGTGACGGTCGAGGTCCACGAATCCGGCCCGGACGGAACGAACCTCTACGTGCCGGTGCCGGCGGTTCTCCTCCATGCGGGGCTGAGCGTGCTGCCCGCGTTGATCGAAAGAGACGTCTGGGAGGAGGCCCGCACCAATCTCGGCGAGTGGGGTCCGGTCGCGGCCGAGGCTCTCCGAGCCGTGGAAGATGCGCCCAACGCCGTGCTGGTGGACATCCAGAACGACCACGAGAGCGTCCGCATCGAAAAGGCCGGCCGCAACCTGGAGATCTACATCAAGGACGGCAAAGACAGCTTCGAGATCTCAGTGCCGGCCAGCCTGCTCGGCCGCGTCGCCAGAGAGATCGCGTAACGCTGCGACGACTGCCGCGACCAGCTCGCCCTGCTGCTGGTCGCGGGAGATCGTTGCGAACCGGTCGCCGAACAGAAACCCGCAATGCCCGAATTGTGAGTGGTTGCCACCACGGATCAGCACCCATGCCGTTCCCGGCGGCAGCCGCGCCGCGTTCCGCCGCGCCCTTTCCGGGGGCGCTATCCCGTCCCGGGTGGCAAGGATTTTCGTGACTGGGATCGCGAGCCCCGAAAGATCGCGGTCGCGCGGATGCGTGGTGCCGACGAGGATCAGGCCCCTGGCCCCGCCGGCGTCCGGATTCCGGCCTGCGTACTCCGCTGCGTAGAAGCCGCCCTTCGAATGCCCTCCGATCATCCAGCTTCCTGATTCGAGGATCTTCCGTGCCCGGTATGCGCCCTCGGCGTAGGCCGCCTCGGTGGAATAGCCCCGTAGAGGCAGCTTCACGAGCACGGCCGGATGGCCCGCCTCCGCGACCGACCTCAGGAACGGAACGTAAGCCTTCGGGGCGACGAGGCTCCCCGGAAAGAACACGAGGCCCACCGGCCGCGCACGGCACGGCTGGAACCGGATCATGTCGGTATTCTCCTCGACCGAGATGCAGCCGTCGCTACGCAGCGACGAGTCCGGTACTCCCCAAGCCTGGAAAGCGATCAGGTTCCAGGCGAGGAACACGATCAGAGCGACGCTGCCGATCCGGACCCACCAGCGATGAATCGTCTGCCACTTCATGGGCTCAGCGCTTCCAGAAGGAATCGCCCGGCCTCGACCGTCAGCAGGGCTTCGAAGTGGCCGCCCTTGACGCGGCGGGGCGGCAGCGCGAGGGCGGCCCTCTCCTGGGGCGATAGCCAATCCTGGCTCGCCACGGCCGCGTGCTCATCTCCCTCTGCCGTGGCCAGCGCTTCGAGCGTGGGACGCCGGTGCAGCCAGGCATCGCCAGTGAAAAAGGTTTTCCATTCCTTCCCGCTCCGCACCAGGATGGCGCGGTCCGGAGTCGGCTGGTCCGTGCTCCCCACGACATAAACCCGGGTGTTTCCGAAGCGGGGAGTGTCCGCGTGCAGCAAATCCTGGAAACGCCGCGCGCCGGAAAGAACGCGACGGAGCTCCGCATCCCGGCCCTGGGTGGACCAGCCGTACTGACGCCAGTTCTCGGGGTCCCACAGGTCGACGTCCAGCGGCTGTCCCTTGTCATCCAGGAACAGGTCGCGGCGATAGATGGGGAGATCCTGGAAGAGGGACGGAAACGTGAACAGAACGTCGGGGCTCATGAAACGGCCCACCAATGGAACATAGCGCCGGCCACGGTCGAGTTCGCGGAGGATGCGCAGGCTCCCGCCGTTCGAAGCTCCCACGAGGATGAGCCGGCGAACCGCAAGACCCGCAGGCAGGTCGTACTTCGCCAGATACCGGCACAAATGGGCGCCGCTCGACTGGCACACCAGATCAACCTCGAGCGTTTCGCGCCCTTGCTTGCGCCGTATCTCCTCCAGCTGCCGGCGCAGCCGCCCGGCGCTCTCCATCAGGTCGCGCCGCCAGTCGTAGCCAAAGAAAAAGAGCGTTTCTTCCGGGACGTAGCCTGCCCGGATGAGCAACTCGCGGAGAGGGCCGTAGATCGGCTTGTGGATGCCGAAGACGCTGAGCTGATCGATGGGGCCCACAGGCTCGAGGACATCCTGAGGACCGAGGGCCAGTCGGGAGCCGTCGTCGTCGGGACCCAGAAGGTTTTTGCCTTCTCCCCAGACCACCTCACCCGTCTTTGAATCCCGGAGGACGACTCCGGTGACCCCGGGCACGAAGACCACGGGCACCGAGGGCGGCGCGGCCGGAGGCCGTTCCGGCAGGCCCGAGTACTTCGGGACGCACCCGGCGAGCAGAAAGAGGAGAACGAGCGGTCGCGCAAGCTTGGAGAGTGGCACCGGGAGAGTCTATATCGGCAAATTCTCGGGCGGCTACGGCTGGTTCTGATGCTGCAGCGGCCGGGATACTAGCCGTCCTGATTGACAGCCCCCGGTGACGGACGTAGACTTGCTAAGTCTATGTTTCTGTGCATCTTGGCGTTCGGCGTGAAGCTTGACTTGAACTTATGAACACCGTAGCGTTGCTCGTGATCGACATGCTCAATGACTTTTTTCGACTGCATGCGACCCTCGCAGCCTGTCGGAATGAGCTGGTCAAGTCCACCAACGAGCTCACCTCCGCATTTCGCGCACACGCCCAGCCGGTATTCTGGGTCCGGCAAGAATTCGCTCCCGATCTCTCCGACGCCTTCATGGGCATGCGCAATCGCGGCATACGGATAACGATCGCTGGTACTGACGGCTGTGAGATCCTCCCGGAGCTAGACCGCCTTCCCTCCGAGACCATCATAGTTAAGAAACGCTATAGCGCCTTCTTTGGCACCGACCTGGATCAGCTCCTCGCTGTTCGCCAACCCCTCACACTCGTTGTTGCAGGAATAAATACTCACGCTTGTATCCGAACAACGGCTATCGATGCCTATCAACGCGATCTCACCGTACGTATCGCCGGCGATTGTGTCTACTCCTATGATCCGGAGCACCACGAGATCACTCGGCGCTACCTCGACGACTATATTGCGCCGTTTATGACCAACCAGGAAATAATAGAGTTGTTGAGGTGCCTTTGATGCGTACTGCCACGCGGTACTCCGGATTTGCGAAATCAGCATCACACTTCTGCGGCAGGCCGAGAACCTTTGCGTTGGCCCTCGCGGTGATCGTAGTTTGGATCGTCACTGGACCAGTCTTTGGGTTTAGCGATACCTGGCAGCTCGTCATAAACACGGGAACGACGATCGTCACGTTCTTGATGGTCTTCCTGATCCAGAACACGCAGAACCGAGACACCGAGGCCATTCAGATCAAGCTTGATGAGTTGATCAGGGCAACCAAGGGTGCGCACAATGCTCTGCTCGACTTGGAAGAGATGGAAGAAGAGGAACTCGACGCCTTTCGCCGGAAGTACGAGGCCTTGGCAACGTCGGCTCGGAACGCACTCGGTGAAGGCAACGAAGATACTGACTGTCCAGAGCCATGAGCGCCTGGTCCGTCAGCTCAGGTTGAATGCGCACTCGGGCCTGATCGCAGACGAAGCGATCCGTCTCTGGATAGGCCCGGGCCTTTCCCAATGGCTGCTGAGCGAACGACTCCCTTGGCTTCCCTCCGGCACCGACATCGGCACCAAGAGGGATTTCGATCTGCATGGGATCCGGCACCTCGGTGCGTCCAGCGCTCCCCGGGGCTGGACCGGCCGACAGTTGGAGAAGGAGGAGCCCTGGGTGAGCCCCGATAGGCGCTACTTTGCTTCAAACGTGGTCGGCCTCACCCGGCCCAACGACCGCCAGATCCGTTGGCCGTGCCGGTCATGGCCTTCGGCCTGTTGCCGAGAGGGAATGCCGTCGCGGAAGAGTCTATCCGCCTGACCGGCGATGACTTCAGGGCTTCCGGATAGCCGTCAGAGCGGCCGGTAACCTGTTTGCCGGCTCCTTGGAAGGTCTCGGCGTCTCGGCGAAACCCATTGCCGCGTGGAAATACGTTTCGGGAGGTCGGCGCAAGACATTGGCGAGCCGACGAAAGGTATCGGCGGCTTGCCGAAAGTCATCGGCGCGTCCCCGTAAGCGATCGGCGGCCGGCTATGAGGTTTTGGGCCGCGGCCATGAGTCTTGGCAGTAGGCCGAAACAGTTTGGCGGCGTCCAATGAGTTGTAGCCGGGCGCCGATGAGTTTCGGAGCGGCGCCAATGGGTTGCGGAGAGACGCCAATGGGATTTGGCGAACCCCGATGGCCTTTGGCGACACGCCGATAGCTTGCAGGGAGTCGGCTATGGGTTTTGGCGAGCCGGTAATGAGTTTGGCGAGCCCCCGATGGGTTATGGGGAGCCGCCGACAGGTTGAGCCGAGCCGCCGATGAGTTTTGGCGGCCGCCGATAGGCCATGCCGAGCTGCCGATGGACCTTGGCGGATGGCCGATAGGTTTCAAGGAGCCGCCGATAGCTTGAGGCGAGCCGCCGATACGCCAAGGCAGCCGCCGATGAGGTTTGGCGAGCAGCCTATAACTTTTGGAGAACCGCCGATAGGCTTTGGCAAGC
This sequence comes from Acidobacteriota bacterium, assembly GCA_034667225.1. Taxonomy (GTDB): domain Bacteria; phylum Acidobacteriota; class Thermoanaerobaculia; order Multivoradales; family UBA5704; genus DATMER01. The sequence goes on along the minus strand of JAXDKG010000004.1, from coordinate 193,563 downwards.
GACCGATGTCTTGTCGCGTTGCTGCAGTGGAGGGGTCATTCAACGGCCGGCGGACTGCAGCGGTCGGGATGCTAGCCGTCCTGATTGACAGCTCCCGGTGATGGGCTTAGACTTGCTAAGTCTATGTTTCTGTGCATCTTGGAGTCGCCACGTCCTGAGGTCGGCAGGCGTCGTAGGACACTGGAGTAGTGTCCTAGTCCGCAGAGGGTGAACGGCGACACTAAGGTTGGGCGTAAGAGATTGTCATGCATGCATCAACCGACATTAGACTCGTGAAATGTCTTGATGGCCTTCACTTTTCTTTCGAGATGCTTGAGCACGCAAACGACGGGCTTTATGACACTTGTGTGCGGGTGCAAACTGACCCCGCGGCGCTTGCTCCTGCGCTTTGGCGCTGCTGGTTGTTGGTAGATGTCGTGCATCGCCTGCGGCAGCTTGCAGAGGCCGTTCCGGGGCTGAGCAAGAGGAATCCGGATCTCGTCGCCTTTTTGGGGGCGACTCGCGTGGCGGAAGATTGTCGGCACTATATACAACACCTCAGGTCCGAACTCTCGAGGACGAACGAGAACCCATTTCCCGTCTGGGGATCACTGTCCTGGGTGGACCCTGTCGATTCGACCTGCTCTTATACGGTTCTAGCAGGCGCACAGATCAACAATACTGCCTACAGTGGTGCCGTCCTGGACACGCTTGAAAGGCGGTGGGTCAGTAAGGTATGTCTTGGCGTTCAAGACCTGTCGTTCAACGTTGACCCAATCATTGACGCTTGTCGCCGCTTCCGCGCTTTTATCATCCCATGGGTGCTATCAACCTACAGCCCCGGCATCCAGGAAAGGGAGGGTTTACGTATTTCTAAATTCTGCTTCACGTTGAGACAACTAGAGGACGCCCAACCAGACGCTTCCAGCGGACAGCCGGCTTCGCCGTCTGCGCGCTGAAGCGCCGCAGCGTTAGACGATCGCAGCACTAAGGAGAGACTTATGCTCAGATTCCTCTTAAAAAATCTGTGGGCCATCAGGCTGTATATTGACGCGTTTATAAACAGATTCTCACATCCTCAGCCGTGCCTGATTGACCCGAAAGACATCAAACCGAACAATGATCACTGCGAAGAGTATTGCACCCCACGTAGTTTGTTCGAAGGTGCTCGAATAAATTCAGCCATGGTGAACGGAGAGAGTCGGCATTATTGCTGTCCTAAAGGATATACCGTGACAGTCGTAAAAAATCCCATAACGGGCAAACCCAGCCACGTGATCTGCAGAAAGAGTTGATGCTACAAGGCGCGCACAAAGCAATAAAACCTGAGAGGCTCGTAGCCAGGTTCAGCTTCAACCGGGCTGCGTCAGAAGGAGACACCCTTGATGCGTACTGCCACGTGGTACTCCGGATTCGCGAAATCGGCATCACACTTCTGCGGCCGGCCGAGAACCTTTGCGTTGGCGGCCGCGGTAATCGTGGCTTGGATCGTCACTGGACCGGTCTTTGGGTTTAGCGATACCTGGCAGCTCGTCATAAACACAGGAACGACAATTGTCACGTTCTTGATGGTCTTCCTGATCCAGAACACGCAGAACCGAGACACCGAGGCCATTCAGATCAAGCTTGATGAGTTGATCCGGGCAACCAAGGGTGCGCACAATGCTCTTCTCGCCTTGGAAGAGATGGAAGAAGAGGAACTTGACGCTTTTCGCCGGAAGTACGAGGCCTTGGCAACGTCGGCTCGGAACGCACTCGGTGAAGGCAGCGAAGATACTGACTGTCCAGAGCCATGAGCGCCTGGTTCCGTCAGCTCAGGTTGAAGGGGCCTCCCCCGTCCGGCCAGAACTTCTCATAGGTGAGGGATGAAGGCGTCGAATTGCACGGCCCTGCGCCCCTCTGTCGCTCATCACCACTCCACTTGCTCCAGCACTCTGCGTGAGGCTCCTGGGCTAAACTCGTCGATCTCACCGCCAACGTCATCGACCACGCGGTTCATTGCCTCCGTCAGGCGGTCGGGTGCATGTCTGGCTATGAGCTCCTGCAGCGCACGGCTGTAGAGCTGGCTGCGAGAGGTCTGCAACTCGTTGGCGAGACGCTCGGCCTCTTCAAATACATTGTCGGGAATGGAGACTGTCGTCTTCATACTTCTGCGGAGCAGTCTAGCAGCGATCCCGGGAGCCCCCTTCCGATATACTTCACCGCCCTGCTGATCCCTGCCGCCGCGAGCGGGGGACGGCGCCGTCGAGGATCTCGAGGAGATGCCATGCCGCACAAGCGGATTTCCGGCCGCGGACCACTGATCGCCGCCGTCGCCTATGCCAATCTGGTTTCGCTGGCTGCCCAGGTCGTCTGGGTGCGCAAGATCAACGTGCTTTTCGGCGCGACGGCCGGAGTTTTTGCCAGCGTGCTGGCGGTGGTGCTCGCCGGCCTCGCCCTCGGCGCGGCCTGGGGCGGGCGGCGGGCGGCGGTCGAAGCTCGGCCGGAGCGGTTGCTCGTTGGCCTGCTCGTGGCGCTCGGCGCGCTCTGCGCCTTGAGCCTGCCGCTGCTCGACGCGGCCCGATACTTGTTCCTGATGCTGGCTCCCGACGGGCTGGCTCCCGCGCTCCGGGCGGTGATACGCCTGCCGGTCGTGGCCCTGGTGCTCCTGCCCCCGACCTTCGCCATCGGCGCCCTCCTGCCGCTCGCGACCCAGCTCTACAACCGGGCCTCGTCGGGCGCGGTCGCGGCGCTCTATTCCGCGGATACGCTGGGCGCGGCGGCCGGCGCCCTTCTCAGCGGCTTCTTCCTCGTGCCGCGGCTCGGCCTTTCCGCAACGACCTGGGTCCTCGGTGCCGGCGCGCTGGCGCTCGCCGCAATAGTGGCACGGAGCGCGCCTCCCCCCATCCGGGCAACCGCTTCCGTCTCGTCGGCGGTCAAGCCGGCGCTCGTCGCCAAAAAGAAGAAGGCTGCGCGTGGGAAGGAGGCCGAAACGGTCCGTCCGGCGGCGGAGCTCGGAGCCGGCGCACGGCGAGCCGTTCTCGTCTCCTTCTTCCTGACCGGCGGGGCCGCGCTCCTCCTGGAGACCGGATGGAACCGCTTCTTCTATCTGCTCAACGGCACGAGCATCTTCTCGCTCAGCACCGTCCTCGCCGGCTTCCTCACCGGCATCGGGCTCGGCAGCGCCGCGGTGCGGCGGCGGCTCGAGCGCGGCGGCGACGTGACCCTTCTGGCCGCCTGGCTGCAGGTCGCGGTGGCCCTGGGCGGACTGCTCGTCTTCCGCTCCCGCGAGCTCTTCGAGCGCATCTACCTCGTGCTCTACCAGGAAACCGAAAGCCATGCCATGTTCCAGCTCGGCGTGTATCTGACGGTCTTCGGACTGGTCGCGCTGGCCACCCTGGCCATGGGAGCCAACTTCCCCGTGATCGTGCGCCTGCTCGCGCCGAGGCGGGACGAGGAGGCGCGCACGCTCGGCGGCGTCTACTTCGTCAACACCGCGGGCGCCGTCGCCGGAGCGCTGGCCGGAGAATTCCTGATCCTGCCCCGCCTCGGCTTCGACGGCCTGCTCGCCACCGTGGTCCTCATCTACCTGGGCAGCGCCGCGCTGTTCTGGTGGCTGTCTCCGGCGGCGGCCCGGCGGCGCGCGGCGATCCCGATCGGGATCGTGGCCCTGATGGCGCTCTTCCTCACGCCGCCGCTGCTCAGCTACGAGCCGCCCTGGAACGCCGTCTACTACAGCGGCGTGCGCCAGGGTACCTACTCGAAATACAAGATCCTCAACGCCGCCCATTCCGTCGTGTTTCGGCGCCAGGGTTTCTACGGCCAGGTGACGGTCTCACAGACCCGGACCGCCCTCTACCTCAAGCACAATGGAAAGACCGACGCCTCGACCGATGTGAACGACAGCTTCGCGCAATATATGATCGGACACCTGCCGCTGCTCGTGCATCCGCGCCCGGAGCGCGTGGTCAACATCGGTCTCGGCGGCGGCTTCACCCTCGGCGCGATCACCACCCATCTGGAGCCGCGCGAGATCGTGCAGGTCGAGCTCGATCCCCTGGTCGTCGAGGCGACGCGCACCTGGTTTTCGGAAGCCAACAGCCGCGCGCTCGACGATCCACGCGTGCGCACGGTGATCGACGACGGGCGGAACTTCATCGAGCGTGGAACGGACAGGTACGATGTCATCATCAGCGAGCCGCCGAACATCTGGGTCTCCGGCGTGTCGGGACTGTTCACCGCCGAGTTCTACCAGGCCGTGCGCAAGCGCCTGCTCCCCGGCGGCATCCTCTGCCAGTGGCTGCCGCTCTACGAGATGACCGAGGCAGACTTCGCGACGGCGCTCGCTACCATGAGCACCCAGTTCAAGCACTTCGCGGGCTGGACGAACGGCTCCGCGGCGATCATCCTCGCCTCGCAGGACCCTTTGCCGCTGAAGCGCATCACGCCCCGCCAGCTTTCCGAGGCCGTCGCCGCCAGTCTCCAGAAGGTCAGCCTGATGCCCGGGGCGATCGATCAGTACCTGGCCGAGCCCGACTTCGACGAGGCGATGATCGCGCAGCTCCGTTCCTCCACCGACGAGCTGAACCGGGACGATCGTCCGGTGCTGGAGTTCCGCTCGGCGCGCAACCTGTACCGCCTCACCAAGCCGGGCGCCAACCCGCGCTGGGCGGATCGGCTGCGCAAGCAGAGGGGCTGAGCCCTCAGCGGGCAGGCGCCAGAGCCGAGCCCTGCAGGACGATCTCCACGCGGCGGTTCTGGGCCTTGCCGGTAGACGAGCTGTTCGAGGCGATCGGCCTGGTTTCGCCGTAGCCCTGGGTCTCGATGCGATCGGGCGGGACGCCGCCGGCGACGAGCACCGAGCGCACGGCCTCGGCCCGCAGACGGGAGAGCTCCAGGTTGTACTCGTTCGAGCCGTCGGCGTCGGTGTGGCCTTCGATCAGGAAATGGGCGTCCTCCCCCGCGGCGGAAAGCGCGCGGGCGATCTCGGTCAACCGGGAGCGCATGGCCGGCTGGACGATCGATTTGTTCACCTCGAAGTACACGCTTCCGGGCAGCGTCAGGACGAGCCCCCGGGCCTCCTGGCGCACTTCGGCGAGGCGGGAGAGGGTGGCGCGCAGCTCTTCCCGGGTCCGCTCCTGCTCCTCTCTCAGGCGGGCGATCTCCGCGGTGCGGGCCTGCTCCTCCTGGGCTCGACGGGCTTCTTCAGCCCGCAGCGCCTCTTCGGTTCGCCGTGCCTCCTCGGCCCGGCGTGCCTCTTCTTCGTTCTCGCGGCGCATCCGCTCCTCGGCCGCTCGCGCCTCGGCTTCGTCCCGCATCTGCTCGGACTCCCGGGCCCGCTCCTCGGCAGACTGGCGCGCCTCGGTCTCCCTCCGCGCCCGCTCGGCGGCAGCCTCTCTCCGCTCCCGCTCCTCCCGGGCCAGCGCCTCGGCCTCGGCCGCGCGCTGCTCCGCCTCGGTGCGCGCCTCGGAGTGCAGACGGGCGATCTCGGCATCGCGGATGGAAAGCTCGGCGCGGTTGCGCCGCTCGGTCTGCAGGCGGATCTCCTCCTCGGCCGACCTCGCCTCCGCCTCATATTGCGCCTGGCGCGCCGAAGCCTCCGCCCGGCGGGCGTAGTGCGCGGCGGTAGCCGAGTCGTGTTTCTCCCTCCAGGTGCTCTCCGCGATGCTCAGGTGACGGACGGCCTCGTCATACTCTCTCGCGGCAAGCTCACTCGCCCGCGCGCGCTCTGCCTCCTGGATTGCGATCCGCGCTTCCGCGATCTGGGCAGGCGGCGGTCCGGCCGAGCAGGCGCCGAGCGCCAGAGCCAATACGAAGGTTGCTGCTGCTTTGCATTTCATTGGGATGTTCATTGGGGTGGCCTCCCTGCTTCGTCCCGGATCCGCTCGGCCTGCCGATCCAGGTCGTCGGCCTCCCGGCGCACACGGTTGGCCTCGCGCTGGAGCCTCTCCGCCTTGGCCATGGCCTCCGCGGCGGAGGCGTAGTCCCGCGCTTCGAGCAGGCGGCGCCGTGCCTCGTCGCCGGAGGCCCGCCGCGCTGCATTCAGAGCGATCCGCGCGTCCTCGAAAAGCTCGGGAGCCCGCTCTTCCGCGCCGGCCTCTTCGGCACGCCGGAGAGCCGTCTCCGCCTCGATCACCTCTTCCGTGGCAACAGGGGGACCACCAGACGATGCGCATCCCGCGAGCGCTCCCACCATCAGCAGAACGCCAAGATCCGAGAACTTCATGTTTCCTCCTTCCTCCCCACGCTCCTCTCCCTTTGCCGGTTTTTTGCACAGAAGATGCCATCTCGGCTCCCTTAATCCCCCGGCAAGCACCAGATCTTTCAGTAGAACTCGCTACACATGGCTGGCAGCAAGGGCGCTGCAGCCTGGTCTTTCAGGGAGACAACACATGAGAGGCAACGAAGCTACCCGCCGCTGGCGGGCTTTTCTCGTGGCCGGGATGTTCATGGCCGCCGGGTTCAGCGTGGCGGCCACGGCGCAACCGGTCAATCAGGGCAAGGGAGTGGACCCTCGGGTCGACTATCCGGGGATGGCCAACATCGGCCCCTGGGACGACCGCAACTACAGGGTCACCAAAGAGGATCTCGACGTTCTCGCCCCCAACGAGAATGAGCTGAAGGATCCCATCCCGGTCTTCTTCCGCGTCGAGCTGCGCAAGGCCAATCCCGGCATGCCGCGGACCGGAGTCTCCCAGTATCCGCGCAGCGCCCTGAACATCTTCAAGATGAAGTACGGCGGCTACCTGGTCAGCGGCCTGCTCTATCACAACGTGGTGGTCAGGAACGGCCGGTTCGTGGTGGTCCAGGAGAAGGGGTTCACCGAGGAGGACTTCCGGCTGCAGACGGCCGAGGCCCTGACCTCGGACGTGAAGATCACTTCGCCGACCGGCGCCGCGGAGTCGGCGATCAAGATCCATCCCACCGACGTCAACAAGGTGGTTGCCGGCTCGAACGGCCCCGGCGCGGGCCAGATCATGTGGTATTCGACGAATGGCGGCTCCACCTGGACTCAGTCCGCCGCCCTGCCGCAGGGCAACACCTGCTGCGATCCTACGATCGACTGGTCCTCGAACGGCCAATATGCCTACACCACGACCCTCGGCGGTTGCGGCGCGGTGTGCAACGTCTGGGTGTACCGCTCCTCCGATGGCGGCGCCACCTGGAACGACCTGGCGACCATCACCCCGGGCGACGGCCGGCGCGAAGTCACCTCGGCCAGCACCAGCGACAAGCAGTACATCCACGTCGACAAGTTCGCGACCTCGGGATTCAAAGACAACATCTATCAGTGCTGGCACGACAACAACACGCTCAAGTTCTCCCGCTCGACCGACTTCGCCAATACGTGGAGCGCCCCCTTGACGATGTCGAGCGGCACGGCACAAGCGGGTATCGGCTGTGATCTGACCACCGACAAGAGCGGCAACGTTCACTACTTCTGGCCGGCGACGAACGGCAAGACCATCCTGACGCGCAAATCCACCAACGGCGGCACGAGCTTCAACACGGCCGTGACCGTATCCACCACGTCGGACGGCTACGACTTCGCCATCCCGGCGATGGAAACCCGCCGCGCCTTCATCTATTCGTCCGCCGATGCGGACCTTTCGAGCGGCGCGTTCGCGAACTCGGTCTACGTCGCCTGGACGGATACCACGGCGGCGGAAAACACGACGAATCCCGCCGCCAACCATGGCCGCATCCGTGTGGCCTACACCCGCGACGGCGGCGCCACCTGGACCGTCCGCACTCCGCACGAGACGGCCGACGCGAACACCGTCGACCGCTTCCATCCGTGGCTGGCGGTCGCGCCGGATGGAAAGGTTTATGTGATTTTCTACGACACCCGGCGCAGCGCGACGCGGGTCGGAGTCGACATCTTCTATTCCGTCTCCTCGAATGGCGGCGACACCTGGGCGACGCCCGTCCGCCTCACCAGCGTGCTTTCGCCGCAGGTGGATGACAGCTTCGAGTGGGGCGACTACAACGGCCTCGACGTGGTCGGCACCCAGCTCATCTCGATCTTCACCGACAACCGCAACGAGGGCGGCGGTTCGGCCGACTCGATCGACGTCTACGCGGCCGGCCTCACGATCGGCGGCGGACCGGGCAACACGCCGCCGACGGTGACCATCACCGCGCCGGCCAACGGCTCCTCGGTGGCACAAGGCACCTCGGTGACCTTCAGCGGCACGGCGACCGACCCTGAGGATGGCACGATCTCCGGCAGCCTCACCTGGACCTCGAGCATCAACGGCAACATCGGCAGCGGCGCCTCCTTCAGCACCTCGACGCTGTCGGCGGGGACTCATACGATCACTGCTTCGGTAACTGACAGCGCCGGCGCCCCGGGCTCGGCAGCGATCACTTTGACCGTGACCGGCGGCCCGGTTCCGGTGACCGTGACGTTCTTCTCGGTGGCTGCGCAGGACGGCCGCATCTGGGAGTCGGGCGAGAACACGAGCGTGGGCGGCGGCGGCAATGCGACTGACAACCTCACGACTGCCATCCGCGTCGGCGATACCGATGCGGACGAGCAGTACAAGAGCATCGTCTCGTTCGACACATCGTCGATTCCGGACGGCGCCACGATCACGGCGGCCACGCTGCGCCTGGTGCGCGGCACCCTCTCGGGAACCACTCCCTTCAGCACCCACGGCCCCTGCGTCGCCGACATCAGCAACGGCGGCTTCGGCGGCTCGACGGCCTTCGCCTTCTCCGATTGGGAAGCGGCAGCGACGGCCAACAGCGTAGTGACCCTGTCGAGCCCGGCCGCCAACGGCTCGGTTTCGTCGGGCACCCTGAGCGCCGCCGGCCTGGCCGCGATCAGCAAGATCGGCACCACGCAGCTCCGTCCCTACTGCACGCTCGGAGACAATGACGACCTGGGCTTCGACTACATCGGCTTCTTCCCTGGCGAGAACGCGACCCAGGCGAACCGTCCGCAGCTCATCGTCACCTACCAGTAGAAAGGTTTCATCGGACGGCCAGGCTCACCGCCTGGCCGTCCCCGTTTTCAAAAGCAGATCCAGCGCGTTCCTCGTCGCAGCGCCCAGGACGGTGTTATCAAAGATGCACCAAGCCTGGCGTCCCGCCGCCGCGTGTTCCTCCAGCCGGGAAGCCAAAGCGTCCAGGTACTCCTCCTCATAAGCCGAGTAATAGATCCTCGGCGAGCCATGCAGCCGGAAGTAGACCAACCCTGGCCATCCGCCCGGCTCTCCGGCCGCGGGGACTCGCGCCGGATCCGCGGCCACGCGCGCCACCCCGGAGTTGATCAACGTTTCATCCGCCTCGGGAGTGAACCAGCTTGCATGGCGGGGCTCACAGGCGACGGGAGCCGGCGACCGAGAGCGGAGCGCCGTGAAAAAAGCCATTGCCACACCGAGCTCGAAGCTCAGGCTGGGAGGAAGCTGGATCAGCAGGCACCCGAGGCGGTCCCCCAGGCCGGCTGATTCTTCAAGAAAAGTTTCCAGGAGGATGTCCGCGCCCTGAAGGCGAAGGCCGTGCGTGATGGTCTTCGGAATCTTGACGGAAAAGCGGAAGTCCGCTGGAACGCTCGCGCTCCAGCGGGCGTACGTCGCCGGCCGGTGCGGCCGATGAAAGGAAGAGTTGATCTCGACCGCGGGGAAGCGGGATGCATAGCGCTCCAGAAGGCTTCCCGCCTCCGCAAAGTGAGCGCGCTCGGAGGCCGGCAGGCTCCATCCCGCGCAGCCGATCAGGGGTTGGATCGGAACCATGCGCGGATCATGTGCTTATCTGAAGAGGCGGGTCAACCGGCCGGGGTGCTACCATTCCGGGTGTCATGGGAATCCAATGGTCGAAGCTCAAGAAGCAGGTCGAACAGCGGTTCGCGCCAAGCGTGGCGGGAAGGGTCGAGCTACGGACCACGAACTACAGGCACGCCCATGACTCCACGGGCCGCGGGTGGATCACGGTCGACAAGACGGAAGTGCACAACTTCTGCACCCTCAAATACTGGGTCGAGCACAACGCCTTGGCCAGCGGCATCCGCGAGGCCAACAGCGCGATGGACTGGAGAGACCCAGCTCAGCGGGCAGGCTACTACGAGGCCGGGGACCAGGCCGACGCGATCCTCGAGATGCGGGGGGTGGTCACTCAAAGCTGGTTTGAGGACAGCCTGCAAGACTTCCTGTCGCTCTCGATCGAAGATGCGCTCCAATCGGAGAACTTCCTTCACCGTGCGCTCAGCATCCTCGACGCCCGTCTCGGAAAGCGCAGGTTGCGGTCGCTGGAGTTCGGCCCGGAAGAGCATCCGCTGGTGCGCCGGTTTCTCGCGTTGCGGCAAGAAGCGGAGCATGTAGGGGAGGGGTTTACCCGGGTTTCCCGCCAGCTTGAGCGACTCGGGTAAGCCCCCGAGTGACTCGGGTAAGTCCCCGAGCAGGTCGGGTAAGCCCCCGAGCGACTGAGGTAAGTCCCCGAGTGTCTCGGGTAGAGCCCCGAGTCACTAAATCCTTTTCCCGAGTCGCTCGGGGCTGTCCCCGAGTCACTGAATCTTTTTCCCGAGTCACTCGGGGCTGTCCCCGAGTCACTGAATCTTTTCCCCGAGTCACTCGGGGCTGTCCCCGAGTCACTGAATCTTTTTCCCGAGTCACTCGGGGCTGTCCCCAAGTCACTAAATCTTTTCCCCGAGTCGCTCGGGGCTGTCCCCGAGTCGGGTAAGCCCCCGAGCGACTCGGGGGAGGCGCCGAACTCTGGCGCTCCTCTCAATCCGTGCGCCGTTACTGGAGGACGCTTACGCGTCTACCCTCCGCCGCCGCAGCCGCCCGCCGCAAGGCAATCTATGCGACACCCGGCTGTCGGATAACTGCCGAACCTCCCAGGACCAAGGGTGGCTTATGCGCTCAGAGAGCGAGCCGAGGCCGCCCCTTCTCAAGTCGCTTATACGCGGCCTTCGATGGCTTTGACGAGCTTAAACAAGAGGCGTAGAATTTTGGGCAAGTGGTAGGAGACTCAATGAGATGGAGCACGGCATTGCCTGGGGAGGGTCTATGCGTAGGGATCTCGCGCTAAGAGTCACCTTGGTGATGGCGGTCCTAGCCTTCGGCTGCGGAGGAGGATCCTCGTCTCCGACGGAGCCAGCGCGGCAGGATAGCCTTGTCCTGCTCAGCGTGGAGCCCGCCCAAGGTGCGCATGTGGGGTTCGGCAACAGGGTGCCGGTACGTGCCCGCTTTCGCTATTCGCTCAAGGAACCTGCTGGCGGCAAGATCGGTGTCCTCGTGTACCCACTGCCTTTCGATCTGCCCATCCTCACAGACCCGCTTCTCGCCCAAGCTGTCGTCGAAGGGCAGGAAGGTGAGGTGACATTGCTCTTCGATATTGTGCTGGATGAACCTGACCTGCAGTCAATCCCACGGACAATCGTGGCGTCCTTTGCGTTGTTTCCTCAAGGCCAGACTAGGTCGACAGCGATCGTCGAGATTCGCTACGAAGTCGATTCCTAGGTCTAGTCCTGTTGAGGCGTTCGGGATAGAGTTGGATCAGTTGCTGGGGGTTAACGGTATATACATATCGTAAACGTGGCGGCGTAAGCGGCCAACCCCCGGCCTCCCGCGGCCACCTGGGCTCGCGCTCAGGTGCGCGCTGAGGCCCGCAGCGTTGGGCGCCGAATAGGACTAACCATCGTGTATAGCGGACTGGCGTACCTTATTGTCCTGGCGCTTGTCGCGCAATTCGTACTTTCGTCAAAGTATTCGGTCCGCACACGCCTGCTTGTGGCTGGCGCTTACGCAGTTACCCTCATCGTTGCCTACCTGCTTCCTCGATTCGCGCTCGCCGTTCTTCTCGCTCAGGTCGTGCTCGGCATCGCCCTCTTATTCGTGTACCGTTGGGAACACCCCAAGAGCTCCCTTCTCTAACTCTCTCTCTGTGGCACCCTCATTCACGCCTTCCATGGCCGCGACCACCGAGCGCCGGAGGCCCGATCGCCTGGTCGCGTCAGGCGCAACAAGGAGGAAGCCTCGTGCAGATTGGTGACCGTTTGCTTCTATTCGGTGGGGGACTTACGGGTGTTGCGTCCCTCCTGCACGTTGCGATCATCCTCGGTGGTCCAGACTGGTACCGATTCTTTGGCGCAGGCGAACGCATGGCCCAGTTTGCCGCCCGCGGTTCCACCTACCCGACAGTCATCACCGCCAGCATCGCTGTCGTTCTTGGCACATGGGCGCTCTATGCGCTCTCTGGCGCGGGGGTGATTCGCCGTCTGCCCTTCTTGCGTCTAGCCCTCGTGCTCATTGCGGCAATCTACCTGATCCGCGGTATTCTCGGCGTTCCGGTGGTTCTGTTCATGGAGGACCCGTACGCAAAGGAGCTTAGAGCGAAGATGACGTTCATGGTTCTCAGCTCGGCGATCTGCGTCTGCCTTGGCCTCTGCTACGCCGTCGGCGCGGCTCTGGTCTGGCGGAGGTCCAGTTCGTGTGGATCATGATCGCGGGCCCTTATGGCACCGGCGCCAATACCGACACAGATCGAGAGGCCAACCTCCTCGCCCTGAACCGTGCCGCGTACCAGGTGTTCCGCAAGGGCCACGTCCCCGTTATCGGCGTCAACATGGCCCTCCCGGTGATACAAGCGGCGGGATCTCAGGTGTATGATTCCGTCATGATGCCCCTCTCCCTCGCCTTGGCGGATCGCTGTGACGCCATTCTCCGCATCGGGGGGTTGTCTCGCGGCGCAGACGACGAAGTCGATCGGGTCCGAGCGCGCGGGGGGCATGTTTATCTTAGCGTTGAGGAAATTCCCGATGTTTCGCGCGCCGACTGACCAGCCGATCGGACATGAGGTGGGGAGGGAGCGTACGTTCGGTTGCACGCTCGTAAATAGAATGGAGGGTCGTTGGTGAGACACATTCTTCTATTCTTGCTGGCAGTAGTGGTGCTTGGCTGCACGGCCAGCTCAATCAACACCGCAGCGCCGGAGAGCGGAGCCTACGCGCCAGCTAACGCTACCCGCGCAGACGGCGAGGTCAGCTATCTCAATGCCGGGGCGAAAAAGGTGCGCGATGCGCGCCGAGCCGACGCGTACAAGAAAATGCATGATCATTGCGGCGGCGAGTACGAGATCTCCAAGGAGGAAGATCAAGAGAGTCCCTGGGGCACTCAACGCCGTATCTGGTTCAACTGCCTCCACCCCAAACCAGCACCGTAACCCCTGGCATTGCGGACGACTTGAGGAGATAAGTATGCAAGCCGAACAACTTCTCGGAGTGCGTGCCATGAGTATTTCAAGAGCACTCAAGATTCTCGTCGCGGTTCTCGCCGTCACGCTGGTGGCCTCGCTCGGATTCCTGGGCCGTGCGCTTTGGCGCAACCAGATGTGGGAGACAGAGGCCTATGGAATGATCGGATTGATCGCCACGGAGCAGGCGATGGAGGATTTCAGCCAGGGCAAGCTTCGTTTGCTCGCCATCGCCGGCAAGAACGATGAGCTCAGGTATTCGGGCACGAAGGAGGGGCCGTTCGAGGTCTGGAATCCACAGTTCTACCCGTTGCTCGGTTACCCGCATCTTTTCGTGAAAGAAAAGTACGTGGAGTTTTACAATCGGAAGATGAGATACATGCACGAGCATCCGGAAAAGTTTGTCGATCCATGCTGCGGCGAACGCCATCACGTTCCGGCTGCAAACGTGAACCCTGGCTAAAGGAGGTTCGATGTCGACCCGCGAGTACTTCATCCAACGTTTCAAGATCGAGCGGCCCAATTTCGTGAAGGTCATCCGCGCCCTTCCCGGTGACAGGCTCGATTACAAGCCGCACGAGCGCAACAGCTCGGCAGGCGATATCGCGTGGTTCCTGGCTCAAGAGCTTGGCGCGCTGGTACAGATGCTGGAGACGGGCGAGATCCAGTGGAAACACGTTCCCACTCCGGGCTCCCTCGACGAGATCGCCACGGCGTACGAGGCCGCCGCGGACGGGATGGAAAAGGCACTGTCGTCGGCTGACGATGCGAAGTGGGAGCAGGAGGGCAAGATGTATTTCGGTGGAAAGCTCATGAAGACGGCGCCGATCGGCGAGACGATCTGGGACTTCTGGTTCGACGCCATCCATCACCGTGGCCAGCTCACCGCCTACCTTCGTCCGATGGGCGGCACGGTCCCGTCGGTCTACGGACCCACGGCGGACACGAAGAACGGCTGAGGATGGCACGGGCGTGCCATCCTCAGGCCCGTTCCTCTCAGTTATTCACACTGGTCCCTGAGGCAGTCGCCACCGCCGCCGCCTCCTCCGCCACTGGACCGCAGGTCGAGCACTCCCACCGGTCTGGTCACGACCTGATCCGTCTCCCATTCGGTGTAGGTGGCGTAGATGTCGTATCGGTCGGGCGTCCAGCCGGCCGTCGAACGGGCCTCCGGCTCATGATTGACCACGCAGTTGTTCTGGGCTGCATGGGTCGTGTGCTGGTATCCCGGACCTCCCGTCTGCGACACGAAGCTGAAATAAATTGGAGTATTGCGGCGCACGACGCCGATCGGATAGATGACGGCGCCCACCGTGATCGGAGACTGAGCGCCGTACACCCACGCATGACTGTTTTGATTGCAAGTGGTGCTTCCCGTGGGGGAGAAGATCTCGAGGCTCCCCAGGTTCTGCACGGTGACCTGCTCGGTTTCCCACGGTGTGAACAGAGCCCGAACCTGATAGATCCCGTTGGGGAGCACTGAAGCGGACACCCGCTCCTGCTCATGATGGATGACGCAGTTGGTCTGTGCGGCATGGGTCATGTGCTGCAGGGCGACGTTGCCGTAGGCATCGATCAGTTGATAGCGGACCCGGCTGTACTGCCGCACCACGCCGGTGAAGTACAGCGACTTGTTTCGCGGCACGCGGTTCCCATAGCCGTCTGTATAAACCCAGACGTGCGAAGCCTGCGCGCAGAAGGAGTACGGCGCCGGCCACACCATGGGTGTGCCCGTGGCATTGTAGCCGGGAGTCAGAGTTGCGCCGTAGGAGGGGCCTCCCAACAGGGAGACAAAGGTGAAGTAGAGCCCCGCTCGAATGGCGCAGAGCCGGATGGTCAAGGGGCTGCGGAGGCTGCAGTCATAAAGCATCTCACGCAGGAGACGCAAGTCGACGGACAGCCGGTCGACCGGAGTCCAGCGATAGGCGAGATCGTGCTGGTAGCAGGCCCGCCGGAAGTCGAAATAGAGCCCGTCACCTCGAATGAACCACGGTCCGCATCCGCCGCTGCGGCTGTTGGGCATGCCCCAGTTGTTGGTCGGATTGCTGGTGTGGAAGCCGTAGGGACCCGGATAGCCGGGCAGCAGCGTGCCGCCGGCCGCGGGAGTGGATGGAATCGATTCTCCGGTGGTGGTCAGGTTCTGCGCGGGCGGGAGACTGCCGGTTTCGATCAGAGCGACGACGTCGGGTTGCTGCTGGTAGACCGATGCCGGCAGCAGGCCCGCGGCTTCCTCCGCCGAGGACGCGGTATCGAGCGCGTCCATGAGCCAAAGGAACTCCTTCTCGGTGGAGGGCTCGCTGAGCTTCACCCGCTCGAACACGCCGGCGAAGTCTTCGGGGGCGATCGACGATTGTTGAAAGAGCGGCTCGTCGGGTTGTTCGGGAGGCAGGCCCGCGAAGCTCGCGGCAGGAATCAGAACCCACAGCAGTAGCAGAAGAAGTCTTCTCGCCATCAGATCCTCCTTGAGATAAGAGAACAACCTATCTAAAGAGGAAGTGGAGCGAGGCAGGAGGAGCGTGACAGCGGCGGAATTGCTCCTTTAGAACCGCCCGCCCACGCCCGTGCTCGGGCCGTAGAGGATGGCGTTGAGCAGGAGCGGGGTCGTGGCCCTCCAGAAGAGACGGAAGGCGGGGTCCTGGGCGAAGAGGACGACGCCTCCCTTGCCGCGGGTTTCCATCCCCACCAGCAGCGAGCCGGAGAGGCGCTCTTCGGCCTCGGGCCAGGCGAAGCCGGCCACGACCGGATCACCTTCCGCGACCAGCACGTCCTTGCGTGGATCGCCCGTGGTCTTGAGCACGACCGTGCCCTCGTACAGAACCTTCGGCGACGTGCGCAGCCCCAGGGTCAGGGGATGATTGGGCCGCATCTGCGTGGCCAGGATCGCGCCCGGCGTGAAGATCGGACGGCTCTCCAGGCTCTTCTCGGCCTCGGTCTGGCCGACTTCCGGGTCCTCGTTCTCCTTGTCGTCGTCCTTCTTTTCCGGCTCCCAGCTCTTGATCCCGGTCATCTCGTGCTTCTGCAGCCACTCGATCGAGTCGCCGATCGCGATCAGCACGCCGCCGCCCTTCACCCAGGCGTCCACCGCCTCCTTGCCGCGGGTGCCGAGCGCGTCTTCATAATTGCCGCTCGGCAGGATCAGGACGTCGAGCTCCGAGAGGTCCAGCTGGGCGAGCTGCGCCAGGTCCAGACGGTCGTATGGCACCCGGATCTGCTCGTCGAGCAGGTGCCAGAGGAATCCGAAGGAGGTGGGATCGACTCCCATCCCGCTCACGAGGCCCGCCCGGACCGGCTTCACTGCTTCGACCTCGTTGGAGCCGAGCGAGATCCCTTTCATCTCGAAGGAGGAGTCGATCGCCCGGCCAGTAAGGCCGCCCTCCACCAGGAGCTTTTGCACGACTTCGCCCACGTTTTCGGCATTGCCCCGGCGGGGGATGAACAGCGTGCCCCCCGGCAGCTCGCCCCCTGTACCGGAGAGACTGCCGGAGAGGCTGCCCATCGCTACGCGGTGGAGGATGTGGCGCTTCTGGAGCTCCGCCGCGAAGCGGTAGGTGGCGATCCCCTGCGGCGGCACCAGGAATCCCAGGCCAGCCTCGTTCTTTCCCCCCAGAATGCCGGCCGCGACCTCGGTCAGCGAGCGCAGGCCCGGGGGCGGGCTCGGGGCCACCCAGGTGTCCACGTTGAAGGCGTAGGGGAGCGACCAGGCGGTGATGTCGTAGAACTGGGCGCTCAGGTTCTGCTCCAGCCTCTGGCGCTGGCGCTCGACGAAGGCCTCGCTCATCGGTGATTCGCGCTCGAGCAGCGCTTCGACCAGATTGCCGAGCGGCTGCGTGGTCGAGACCACGTAGGTGCCGGGGGGGAAGCGTTTGACCGAGTCGCCACCCAGCTCGCCGTCTTCGAGGACGTCGTCGGTCAGGCTGCGCGCCGCGATCTCGGTCGCCTGGGTGGTCTGCTGGACCCGGATGCCGTGCAGGGCGAGCAGATCCGCCAGCGCCCGCGACTCGGGCTGATCCGCGGCCCAGAGATAGGCGCGCGGCTCGGACGCGGCCTTGAGCCGGTTGGCGACGTAGTCTTCCAGCAGACGGCGGCCGTTGGCGGAAGCCGTGCGCAGAGTGGTCATGGAGGTGGTCAGGTGGCGCGCCACCCGGTCGGCGAGCGTGAGCATCGTGCCGTCCGGCAGAGCCAGCGAGAGGCCGCCCCGTCCGCCGCCCGCCATCTCGTAGGTCATGCCCACGGCGCCGCGCAGGCTCGGGTAGGAATCGCCGTACCCGGGGTAGAAGAGGTCGTAGCTCTCCCCCTTGAAGTAGACCCAGCCGAGCGCGTCGAAGACTTCGGCGTTGCCGCGGCCGAAGGTCTCCAGCCAGGAGACGACCCGGCGGTCGATCTGCGGATGGATCGGCTCGGCCGCGGGGGGGAAGAAGTAGCTCGATTCGCTCCCCATCTCGTGGAAATCGACGTAGACCTGCGGCTCCCAGGAGCGGTAGGCGGCGATCCGGCTGCGGGTCTCCTGCTGCGAGGCCCAGGCCCAGTCGCGGTTGAGGTCGATCAGGTAGTGGTTCTGGCGGCCGCCCGGCCACGCCTCCCAGTGCTCGGCCGCGGACCGGCTGGGGTTGGGCTCGGCCCCGCGCCGCTGCTCGAAGCCGCTCACGTAGCGTTCCCGGCCGTCGGGGTTCGAGAGCGGATCGATCAGGACGACCATGTTCTCCAGCATCCGAGCGATCGACCCGGTACCATCGCCCTGGCCGGCGGCGAGGAGGTACGCGACCCCCATGGCCGCCTCGGCCGAGGAGGATTCATTGCCATGGACGCCGTAGGCCAGCCAGACCACCAGGGGAGCGCGGCCCGTGATCCGGTTGCGCTCGGGCTCGGGGAGGTTGGTCGTGTCGGCCAGGCGCTGGTGCTCCTGCCGGATCTCTTCGAGGCGCTCGATGTTCGCGGGGCTGCCGATGGCCACGAGCATCAGCGGCCGGCCTTCGTAGGTGCGGCCGTACTCCCACATCTTCACGCGCGGCGAGGCCGCGGCCAGCTGCTCCAGGTAGGCGACGATCCGGTCCCAATGGGTGAAGCGCGTCCCCAGGGGGTAGCCCAGAAACGCGTCGGGACTGGGGACCTTCTCGTCCACGGCGGGGAAGTCGAGCGTCTCCCCGGCGGAGAGGGGCGCGAGTATCCCCTCCATCATTCCGGCCGGACGTGACGGAGCCTGGGCTAGGACAGCGACAGGGAAGAGTATCCCCAGCAGGATGGCTGGAACGGACGACTTGCGGAACATGACTCGTAGCCCTCGGTGAATCACATCAAACTGTATACGGACCTGCATTTCAATCAGCCCGGAAGCAGCCCCGGAGGGGCTATACCCGTCTAGCCTGGGTTTCAACCCCAGGCGCGGGGACAGCGAACCGCCCGGATCGGCCGTTCCAACCCGGTGACGGACCGGGCGAACCGCCCGGATCGGCCCACCTGGGGTTGAAACCCCAGGCTAGACGGGTAGCGCCCTTCCCAGGGCGCAAGAGAACATCCGCGCCCAGGCGCGGCAGTCACTCGATCGAACATCGCTAGGAAACGACGACGCTCTCCGAGGAGATGTTGAGCCTCTTCATCATCTCATGGAGAGTGGTTGGCTTGACCTGCAGCAGCTCGGCAGCCCGTTTCTGGACCCCGTTCGAGGCCTGGAGCGCCTTGATGATGATCTGGCGCTCGTACTCGCTGACCGCTTCCTTGAACGCGATGCCGTTGGCGGGCAGCGACGGCGGCGGCAGCCCCACCGATTCGGGATGGCGCACGGACGACGCCAGCAGGTCGACCCCGAGCACCTCGCCCGTGGAGAGCACCACGGCCCGCTCGATCACGTTCTCCAGCTCGCGGACGTTGCCCGGCCAGTGATAGTCGAGCATCGCCTCCATGGCCTGAGGGGAGATGTCGCGGATCTGCTTCTCGTTCTCCCGCGCGTAGTAGGCGAGGAAGTGCTGGGCGAGGAGCGGGATGTCCTCCGTGCGCTTGCGCAGCGGCGGCAGGGTGATCGTGATCACGTTCAGGCGGTAGAAGAGGTCCTCGCGGAACTGACCCTGCTGCACCGCGGTGTCCAGGTCGGCGTTGGTCGCGGCGATGATCCGCACGTCCACCCGGATCGTCTCGACGCTGCCCAGGCGCATGAACTCCTTCTCCTGGATGACCCGCAGCAGCTTC
The DNA here is from genome assembly GCA_034667225.1 of Acidobacteriota bacterium. GTDB lineage: Bacteria > Acidobacteriota > Thermoanaerobaculia > Multivoradales > UBA5704 > DATMER01. Next base: position 174,228 of record JAXDKG010000004.1, on the reverse strand, counting down.
GACTGCGTGTCGATCGGGATGTTGCCGATCTCGTCGAAGAAGATCGAGCCGCCGGTCGCCATCTCGAACAGGCCCTTCTTGTTGGCCACGGCGCCGGTGAATGCGCCTCGCAGGTGGCCGAAGAGGTTGCTCTCCAGCAGGTCGGCCGGCATGGAGCCCGAGTTGACCGTGACGAACGGCCCATGGGCGCGGCGCGAGTGGTGGTGGATCGCCTTGGCCACCAGCTCCTTGCCCGTGCCGCTCTCGCCCAGCACCAGGATGTTGCTCTTGGACGGCGCGGCGAGTTGGATCAGCTCGTAGACCTGCTGCATCGGCTTGCCCTTGCCGATGATGTTGTCGAAGCCGAAGCGCTGCCGGAGCTGCTCGCGGAGGGACTTGTTCTCCGTCGCCAGGCGCCGCTGCTCCAGCCCCTTGCGCAGCGTGAGCAGGACTTCCTCGTTCTTGAACGGTTTGGCGATGTAGTGGAACGCCCCCTCGCGCATGGCTTCGATGGCTGTCTCGATCGAGGAGAAGGCGGTGATCACCACCACCACCACGTCCGCGTGGCGCCGGCGCATCTCCTTGAGCACCTGCATGCCGTGCATGCCGGGGAGCATGAGATCGAGGAGGACGAGGTCGATGTCCTCGCGGTCCAGGACCTCCAGCCCCTCCTCGCCGGAGTACGCGGAGTGGGTGACGTGCCCCTCTTTCCGGAGAAGCGCAGTGAGGACGTCCTGGAGGACCTCCTCGTCGTCGATGATCAGTACATTCATGGAGTCAGTATGCGGGGCAGCTCGACGATGAAGCAGGCGCCCTCACCTGGATGGCTTACTGCCTCGAGCCTGCCGCCGTGCCGGCGCACGATCTCGTTGCTGATCGAAAGGCCGAGCCCGGTGCCGCCGCGATTGAGCTTGGTCGAGTAGAACGGCTGGAAGATCGCATCAAGCTTCTCGGGCGGAATACCCGGGCCGGTATCCTGCACGTGAATGCGCGCCCGGTCGCCTGCCGCTTCCAGGCGGATCGTGAGCTGGCAGCCCTCGGGCCGGTTGCAGGAGCCCGGGAATCCCGGCGCCCCGGCGGTCGGCGCCATGGCGTCGATCGCGTTGACGATCAGGTTCGTGAACACCTGTTGCAGCTCTCCGTCGCAGCCCAGGACCACGACGTCGGTATCTTCCGGGGCAGGAAGCTCCCAGACCAACTCGATGCGCCGCTTCTCCAGCCGCTCGCCGAGGAGGTCCACGCACTCGGTGAGCAGGGGAGCGATGGCGATCGGCCGCTGTTCTTTCTGGCGGTCGCGCGCGAATTCGAGGAGGTTGTTGACGATCCGCGCGGCGCGGAACGTCTGGCGCTCCACCTTCTTCAGGATCTCGTGGTGCGGATGGCCCTCGGGAGTGTCCGAGAGGAGCATCTGGGCATAGCTGGAGATCCCGGTGATCGGCGTGTTGACCTCATGCGCGACGCCGGCGGCGAGCATGCCGAGCGCGGCCAGCCGGTCCTGCTCCTTCATCGCGATCTCCATGGCCACGCGCTCGGAGACGTCGTGGACCACCAGAACGCGGAGCGGCTGGCCGTTTTTCCGGGCTTCATCCGTGTCAAAGACCGCGAGGCTAACCTGAAGATGGCGCTCCAGGCCGGACGGATCGCACCAGCTCACCTCGACCGGGCCCGTCCCTGTCTCGGGCAGAGGTGCGACCGGCAGCACCTCGGACAGATCGCAGCCGACCAGGTTCTTCGGAGTTTTATCGGCGATCTTCGAGAAGGCGGCGTTGGCCGAAACGATCCGGCCGGCCGCATCGAGCACCGCGATGCCCGCGGGCGAGGACTCGAAGATGCCGGCGCTGTAGCGCTGGAGGCTCTGCACCTCTTCGAGCTGGATGTGGAGCTGCCCGAGGAGCTGGGCATTCTCGATCGCCAGCGCCGCCTGATTGAGCAGATGGCGGATCAGCTCCGTGTCGTCGCTGTTGAGCGGCGTCTGGTCCTGGCGGAAACCGGTGACGACGATGCCGACGCCCCGTCCGCGCACGGTGAGCGGGAAGGCGTAGCGGTAGCCGCCGATGAAGATCTCCTGCGCGGGGGAGAGCTCCTCCATCGGGAGCGCCAGCCCGGAGAGGCCGAGCACGTCCTTGTGCCAGAAGGCTTCGCCGAGCGCGTCGAAGTCGATCCGCTCCGGCATTCCAACTTCCCGGCGGACGATTCCCAGCGCGGGGCCCAGCGGGGAGCCCTGGGCGAGATAGAGGTTGGTGCGCTCGACCTCCACTCCCTCCTGGATCTGGTGCAGGAGAGCGGTGCAGAGGCGGCCGAGATCGCGCTCGTGCAGCAGCTCGCGGCCGAGCTCGGACAGGGCGCGGCGCTTGCCGAACGTCCCCCGGTACTGCATCCGCTCGAGAACCGCCGAGAGCCCCGCCCGGGTCGGCACCAGCAGGCCGGCGATGCCGAGGCCCGCGGCGAACGAGAGGAGGTTGCGCGCCAGCGTCAGCTCCTGCGAGATCCCGCGGTTGATCGCCAGGTTGATGATCGAGAAGCCGATGATGCCGAGCAGCAGCGTCATCGTCATGGAGATCGTGTCGCGGACGATGACCTCCATATCCCACAGCTTGTAGCGCAGGATGGCGTAGGCGAAGGCCAGCGGCACCAGGGCCAGCGGAACGACCGCGACCGCTCTCAGCAGCTCCGGCCCCTGGAACCCTGCCACGATCGGAATTCCGTGGAGGAGCAGGAAGGGAACGTAGCCGCCGGCCATTCCGAACGCGATCCACTGGGTCTGCCGCCGCTGCTCCCAGCCGTGCCTCCGCACCAGCCGCCAGATCAGGAGGGCCACGGCCGCCGCGGCGTAAACCACGAGGTGGGCCATCTCGACCCGGTCCAGGGCCCGGATGCGAGCATCCGTGGGCGTGCCGAAGAGCCACTGACCGCCGGTCAGCGCCCAGTCGAGCTGCAGGGCGAGCATCGCCGCGGCCGGCAGATACAGGAATGGAACGACGCGCCGTACCCGGTTGCCAGCCGGAGCCGGGAAGACGAGGAACAGATGGAGCGTCAGCACCGGCAGCAGGATGCGGGCGATCGTGTCCCCGGTGGAGACCAGGGCGTAGGCATAGTCGATCGGCGGCACCGCCGACAGCAGGTAGGTGGTGGCCGAGGCCAGGCACCAGAGGAAGAACAGCAGTCCCTGCCCTCCGGCCTGGCGGAGCAGGGTATAGAGGCCGATCAGCAGGTAGACGACGCCGATCAAGGCAAGGATCAGGTACGGGACGTCGACGTCGATCGCCGGCCGGTCGTAGACGATCTGGGCGGGCAGTCCTCCGCGGAGGACGAGCAGCTCGGTCTGTGTCTCCTTCCGCAGATGCTCGGCAAGAGTGGCCGGACCGCCGACCTCGGCGCCGTTGGCCAGCATGATCTGGTCGCCCTGCTGGAGCCCGGTCGCGGGATCGTCCACCACGGCGACGCTGACGACCCCGCTTGCCGAGGCGGTCCGTTCCACCTGGAAGCCGAGCGGCTGGAACGACTGCACCTTGCGGAGAACGCTCACGCCTCCCAACGACACGGCAACCAGCGCCAGCGTCAGGGCGAAGATCAGTCGAAGAGCGCGTAGACGAGTCATTGTGGGTAAAGACCCCGGTCCCACCCCGGAATAGCACTATCCATGCCACTCAAACGGAAGTTTGAACCGCCGCTAACCCCTCGTTTTTACGGGGTTTTCGGCGCTTGCGTCCAATGGCCCGGACGGAATTCATTTTAATGGATTCAAGCGGTTGGGGGGAGAGACAAGGACCTCAAGGACCTCAAGGACACCAAGGACGCAAAAAGGACCCTTCCGGGTCCTTGAGGTCCCTGCTGTCCTTGAGGTCCTTTTAGAACTTCACTGCGATCCCGCCCATCAACCGCCGCCTCAGCTCATCGTTGGAGACCGGCCCGCGGCTGACCTCCATGTTGAGCTGGACGGCCCACTGGGCGGCGAGGTCGAAGAGGATGTTCAGATCCTGGGTCAGCTCCAACTGAACCCGGTCGAACTCCATCTGCGGGGAGCTGCGGTGCGGTCCGGCGGCGAGCGGCTCCAGCTCCTGGGAGAGGTGGTGGAGCGCCACGAACACGCCGGTCGCGGTGTGCTGGAACTGGGTGTCGAGCGAGGTCACCATGTAGTGGACCTGGTTTTCGTACGGCTTGCGGTCGGCCGCCACGAAAGTGCCGCCGCCGCCGACGGCGACGCTCGACTGCAGGCTGGTCAGGATCTGCGGGGTCAGGCGGCGGCTGACGGCGAACTTCACCTCGGGCAGCTCGTCGCCCGGCACCAGGTAGAGGCTCTCCAGCCGGTCGAAGAAGTCGTCGCTGAAGTAGACCCGCAGGGTCTCGCCGACCGTCTTCTGGACGGCGCCGATCGAGATCAGGTTGTCGTCTCCGCTCTTGCGGACGAAGTGGAGCTGGTAGCACGACTCGGTGCCCTGCTCGCAGAGGTCGCCCTCCTCGAAGAGGGAGGGGAAGAACATCGGATCGAACGGGGCGTTTTCGTAGACCCGCTGGCTGGCGTTGGCCTCGACCTGCCAGTTGTTGTTGAGCTGGAGGACGATGCCGCCCTTGGGAGTCAGCGAGACGGAGCCGTCCGAGAGCGTGCTGTAGAGCCCGTACTCGACGAGGACGGCAGGCCGGACCCGCATGCCGCCGCGGCCGAAGAGATCGACGCTCGCCTCGCCGGGGAGGTCCTCGCGGCGGTTCAGGGCGCTGATCCCGAACTGGCGCTCGCGGTAGCGGAGGCCCGTCTGGAGCGTGTTGCCCTCGCCGAGCGAAGCCGTGTACGCACCCTCGACCCGCCACGTGCGCGAAGCCTCGGGGATGTTCAGCGGATCGATCGGGCCATGGCGGTGGAAGTTGTTCTCTTCGGTGTACTGGGCGGCGAAGTCCGAGCGGCCGTTGGCGCCCACGCCCTGAGTCCAGTTGACCTGGTAGTGATCGAAGGCGACGGGATTCTCCCGGCCGCCGTCGTGGGTGACCAGCCGGTTCGAGAGCGACATCACGCTAATGTGGCTCTCCCCGCCCTCCAGATTCAGAGACAGGGTGCTCGCCTCGCCACCCGCCGTGCTGTGCCCGCCGGTGGCAAAGTCGGCGGCATTGCCGGAGTTGAACTGGCGGAAGTGGCCGCGCAGGCCGACCTGCATCTGTCCGACCTGCCCGGCAAAGCCAAGGACGCCGCTGGAGACCAGGCCCTCGTCAGACTCGGAGATCTGGTCGACGCCGGTCATGGCCTGGAAGTCGGTCTGGAAGCGGGCGAGCGACAGGTCCTGCGCGATCTGCGCGGTCCCGATCCGAAGGAGCGGCGAATCGCTTCTCTCCGTCTCGTCCTTCTCGATGTCGTGCAGGACGTCGGCCGGAATGCGGGCGCGGATCGACCAGAAGTCATCGGCCTTGGCCTTAGCATTGGCATTGGCATCCCTGGGCTGTGGAGCGAGCTGAAGGTCCAGGAACTGGTATGTGTTGGCCGCGGTGCGCGTCAGCATGACCACGACCGGGGTGAATCCGGGCTTGTGCGCGATGACCTTGTAGAGGCCGGCCGGGAGGTTCTGGAACAGGAAATTGCCCTGCGCGTCCGTCAGCACCTTGCGGAGGCTGAGGTCGGCGAGCTGGTAGGCGTAAACCCCGGCGGCTCCCAGCGGATTGGTCTCGCCGAGCACACGTCCGCCGACGCCTTGCGGTCGATCTGCGCCCCGCGCACTGGAAGCGCCCAAAAGCGCCAGCGCCAGGATGAATGGGGCAGCTTTGTTTACGCTCGTCATAGGCCTTCCCCCACGGACATGCAACTGTACGCCTCCGAGTCAAACCCTGTCAAATGGACAGAGCCCCACCCGGCGGAATCTGCCCCCCGACTGAGCGCATTCCAAGCCGGACTCAAGCCCGGCTCCCCCATAAAAAACTTCCCTGCTCCCTACTCTACCTTATAGACAACTCCATCGGAACGCCCCAAGTCGTCGGTGACGACCAGCCGGTGCTCGCCCGGGAGGCTGGGGAGGAAATGGTTCTCCCCGGGAGAGGTGGAAGCAACCAGCATGCCGTCCTGGTACCAGAAGAGCCGCGAAGCCTCGGCGCTGGCCTGGGCGATCAGCGGGATGCGCTGATATTCGGGCGGCGTGTCCCGCCGCACGCGGTAGGGAGTCGCGGCGGCCGGAGACACGATCCGGGGCGGATCCCCCGCCGGAATCCCCTGGCAGGCGGAGGAGAACCGCGGCGGCTCGGGAACCGGGCTGCCCTGGGCCCGCCACCACGCCACCAGCTCCGCCGGAAAGACCGTGAAGCTGCGCAGCTCGTGCGGCCGCTCCCGCACACAGTCGCCGGAGAGCAGCTCGCCGGTCTCGGAATCCACCAGCGCCCGGCGGTGATAGGTGCACTGGACCAGATGGGACCGGCCGGGCAGATAGGTCGCCTTCATCCGCATCGGGCAGAACGGCCCCGGCAACTCGTGGCTTTCGGCGCAAAGCTCGATCTGATCAAGATCTTGGATTCTTTTCGTCCAATCCGTTGATTTTCCGGGGTTCCCGCCGCCGGGATCGACGGCCCGGAAGAGGTCGAAGAGCAGCGGCCCCGCGTGCTGGCTCCCCGAGATCCCCTTGCGCGGCCGGCCGTCGAAGTTCCCCACCCAGACCCCGATCGTGAACCGCTGGGAGAACCCGACCGCCCAGGCATCCCGGTGGCCGTAGGAGGTCCCGGTCTTCCAGGCCACGCCCGGGGCTCCCACGGACAGGTCCCAGGATTCGGGGAGGTCGGGGCGGCGGACGTCGGTGAGGATCTCGGTGATGAGGTGGGCGGCTTCGGGGGAGAAGAGCTGCGCGGGAGGGGATGACTTCTCCCCTTCGATAATCTGATAATCCCGATGCTCCCCCCCGCCCGCCAGCGACGCATACAGATTCGTCAGATCCAGCAGCGTGACCTCGCCCGCCCCGAGCACCAGCGGCAGCCCGTAATGCTGGTAAGGCCGGTCGAGCGTCGCCAACCCGCCGTCCTTCAAGAGCTGGTGGTAGTCCTTCAGTCCCACTTCGGACAGCAGCCGGACCGCGCAGGCGTTGAGCGATTGAATCAGCGCCTCGCGGACCGTCACCCGCCCCCGATACTGGTCGTCGTAGTTCTCGGCCACGTACCCGGAGAAGTCGGTGGGGATGTCCAAGAGATAGGAATCCGGCAGCACGCGTCCCTGATCGAGGGCGAGGGCATAGAGGAACGGCTTCAGGGTCGAGCCCGGGGAGCGGCGGGCCAGGGCGCCGTTGACCTGACCTTTGAAGTAGGTCTCCTGGAACCCGGCCGAGCCGACCAGGGCGCGGACCGCGTGCGTCTCATTCTCGATCACCACGACCGCCGCGTTGCCGATCCCCTGGTCGCGCAGCTCGCGGATGCGATGGACGACCTGCTCCTCGGCGATGGTCTGAAGCCGCCGGTCGATCGTGGTCCGGATGCGCGGCTCGCCGGGGAGCAGGGCCTTGACCTGCTCGGAGAAGTGGGGAGCGGCGATCGGGGGCTTGCGCCGCGTCCGGGGGACGGGCACTTGCCGGGCATTCTCGATCTCCTCCCGGGGGAAGACGCCGCGATCCGTGAGCTGGGCGAGGACCCGGTCGCGGGCCTCCTGCGCCGCCTTGGGATGGAGGGTCGGGTCGTAACGTCCAGGTGAGCGGGGCAGGGCGGTGAGCAGCGCGATCTCGCCGAGGGAGAGCTGGTCCGGCTCCTTGCCGAAGTAGAACCAGGCCGCCGTGCCGATCCCCTCGACGTTGCCGCCGTAGGGGGTGAGGTTCAGATAGATCTCCAGCAGCTCGTCCTTGGAGAACCGCCGCTCGAGCTGGATCGCCCGGAAGCTCTCCCGGAGCTTGGAAGAGATCGTCCGCGGCCCGGGCACCGCCATCCGCGCGATCTGCATGGGGATCGTGGAAGCCCCCGAGACCACCTCGCCTGCCCACAGATTCGACCATGCCGCCCGCACGATCGCCACCGGGTTGACTCCCGGATGGCGATAGAACCAACGGTCCTCGGAAGCCACGAGAGCCCGGGGCAGCTCCGGCGGGAGGTCGGAGAGCTTTACCGGAAAGCGCCAGCGCTCGTCCGCCGGCAGGAAGAAGCGCAGGGGGGCGCCGGTGCGGTCCATGACCACGACGGCGGGCGGGCGCTCCAGGTTTTCCCAGGGGAAGGGGAAGACCTGGTTGAGGGCGAAGAACCAGAGCCAGGGGGCGAGGGCGATATTCAGGGCGACGGCGAGGGCCGCGCGGACCCTCACCCCCCGGCCCCCTCTCCCGGTCCCCCGAGCACGCCCTCCCCGGGAGAGGGGGAGACTTGCTGGGGAGTCTGGCGTCATCGGAACCTCTTCTCTTACTTCCATACGGACCTTTCCGTCTCCCTCTCCCGCGCAGCGGGGGAGGGCTGGGGAGGGGGCTCTTTCAGCATCCGCTCGCCCCCCACCGTCTCTCGCTCGACCTCCAGCTCGCTTCGCGCACCTTCCAGCGCCGCCGTTCGAGCTCCAGCGTGCTCCGCTCACCCTCCAGCGCCTTCCGCTCAGCCTTCGTCGCGTCGCCTCCGACTCCCATCACGTGCCGCCCGACCTTCGGCGGATGCGGCTCACCCCCGAGCGAATCCGCCCGCGGTCCGGCGGCAACCGAGCGAGCCCGGGCGGCACCTGCGCGACCCTGCGGGGAAACTGGCCGACCCCGAGCGGCAGCCGCCAACCCCCGGTCGGGCGGGCTGGAGCGTGCGCGGAGGCCACCAACCCGTGGGAGGCGCGTGCTGGAGCTTGCGCGGAGGCCGGAAGAGCCCCCTCCCCAGCCCTCCCCCGCTGCGCGGGAGAGGGAGCCCCCCGCCCGCCAGGTAACCAGGCAAGCCTCCCTCTCCCTCACGCAGGTGAGGGAGAGGGCTGGGGAGAGGGAGGATGGGATCAATTCAGGGGTTTCACCTCCATCCGCCCCCGCTCCCCGACCGCCTGCGTCGCCGGGCTGTACATCGCCTCCGCATGCACCGGCGGCAGCCGGAAGGCTCCCGGCGCGACCGCCCTCACCAGCGTGTAGTACGTCTGCCAGGAATCCGGCGGCAGCAGGTCTGTGAAGACCAGAATGCGATCGTCCCGGAGGTCCAGGTAGGCGAGCTGGAAGTTCGCGTCGCTCACCCAGGGGAGCTGCTCCGTCGTCTGCAGGCGTGGGTTCTCCACCTCCAGCCCCGAGGGGAGGAGGCTCACCACCGCCACGTTGTTGAGCGGACCCGAGACGCTCCGCAGACGGGTCTTGATCACGATCAGGTCCCCCTGCTTCACATCGTTCAGGTCGACCGGCTGGCCGTCCCGGTTCAGGAACTCCCGCTCGATCTCCATCCCGTTGTTGGCCGCCTTGAAGCCCTCGTCCGTGGGCACGCCGCGAGTCAGGAGGCTGAAGAAGGCGGCGCCGGTCTGGAAGCCCGAATCCATCTGGAGGCGGATCGGCTCCGTGCCCCGGATGGTGAACGTCGCCGTCTTGTTCGTGAACGTGCCGACCTTCTTGCCTCCCACGATCACGCTGCCCGAGTACGGCGGGAACTTCGCCTGCCGCTGGGCGAGCTGCCCGAGGGCGAGCAGGGTGTAGCTCTCCTCCTGCGTCGTCCACCAGCCGATCTCCCTGGCGTCGCGGCCCAGGCGGTCGGCCAGGGCCGGGATGCGCGAGTCGGTCGGCGCGGCATCCATCAACGCGAGCAGGAGCAGCGCCCGGTTGCGGATCGTCGAGTTGAAGTTGCCGCCGGTCTGCCGCTCCACCTGCTCGAGCTCGCCGATCCGGGAGACCAGCTCCTGCACGGCTCGCGGATTGCCCGCCGACGCATAGGCCGCGGCGAGCAGGGCGCGGGTTTCGGCATGGAGATCCTTGCCATGCTTCGTCCGGATGTGATCCATGGTTCCCTGGTCCGGCCGGCCGGCGCGGGCCAGCACGTAGAGCCCGTAGACCGTCCGCTGCAGATCGTCATAGCCGTAGGCCGACTTGGCCTTGGTCGTGGCCGCCACCCACTCGATGCTGCCTCGATAAAGGTTTTCATCGACAGGATGGCCGGCCTTGCGCGCCTCCACGAGGAAATGCGCGGCATAGGTGCTGGCCCAGGGGTGGACTTCTATGCCGCCCGGCCAGAGGGAGAACCCGCCGCCCGAAAGCTGCATCAACGACATCCGCCGCAGACCCGCCTGCACCATGTCGGCCGGATCGCCGTGCCCCTTCTTGGGATCGAACAGCTCGGGCTCGAACGCCTTGGCCAGCTCGCCCATGTAGATCAACGGAAAGGCGCCGGACACCGTCTGCTCCAGGCAGCCGTAGGGATAGTGGAGCAGGTGCTCCAGCTTGCCCGCGAACTGGATCAGGGGCAGCGGCCCGACGCGGAGCTTGCGGCGGACCGTCTCCGGCCGGAAGCTTGCCTCCGGACTGGCGAGATCCATCTCCGACTTGGCCACCCCGCCCGCGTCTTCGACGGAGATTTCGGGCAGGTCGGCCCGGATCCCCACGTTCGTCGTGGACTGGCTCTTCTCCCCGTTGCCCGAGGCCGTGGCCGTGAAGCGGACGTTGCCCTCCGTGGTCCCGGTCTTCACCGTGAAGTAGACCGTTCGCTCCCGGCCCACGGGGATCTCGACCGACTGAGTGGCCGAGCCTTCGATCTTGACCGGACCCTGAGCCGCGAGCCCGACCTGGATCTGGCCCGGCTGGGCCGTGTCGTTGCGGACCGTGATCGGCACCTGGAGCGACTCGTCGAAAGAGAGAATGCGCGGCAGCGTGGGCAGGAGAACCAGAGGATCGCGCACCCGGGTCTTGCCCTCGGATGATCCGAACTTCCGCTCATCAATCGCCACGACCATCACCCGCAGAGCGCCCTGGAACTCCGGCACCTGGAAGGTGACCTTCACATTGCCGTCGTCGTCCGCCGTGAGCGGGCCGGACCAGAACGCGACCGGCTCCACTCGCCTGATGCCCTCGGTGCGGACGTACTGCGCCATCCCCTCCTCGCCCTCGCCGCCGCCCGCCGTGGCTTTCCCTTGGGGTTTGACCTCGGGCAGGAGCAGGCTGAACGTGTCGAAAGAAGTCACGGACAATCCGAGCCGCCGATAGAACCAGTCGAACGGCTGCGGAGTTTTCTGAGCGATGAGCTGCAGGATGCCCTCGTCGACCGCGGCGATCGTGACGACGGCGCCCGGAGCGGTCTTCACCCCGATCTCCAGCTTCGAGTTGGGCCGGATCTCCTTGGGCTGCGTGATCTGCGGAGTCAGCTTGTTCGCCACCCGGTCGACGGGCAGCGGGACGGCTCCAAAGGCGCGGCCGGCGGAGCCGGGCTCCAGGTCCTGCGCCCTGCGGACGAGCGTGGCCGTGATGAACGAGTTCGGCCGGTACTCGCCGCGGATCGGCACCTCGATCGTGGCCGTGTTGCCCGTGAGCTGATGGATCTGCGTGTCGAGCACCCGGTCGCGCTCCACCGTGATCAGCAGCTTGCCCGCGAACGGGGCGCGCACCTGGACCACCGCCGTTTCACCCGGCGCGTACTCCTCCTTGTCCAGATCGAGCTCCAGCCGGGCCGGGTTCTTGATCGCCCAGGGGGACATGCCCCAGCCCGCGGCATAGAACTCCACCTGGGACGACGCTTCCGAATCAGGATCGACCACGACCACCCGGTAGCTGCCATAGCGGGTCGGAGTAACCTGGAACGTGCCGCGGGGCTTGCCCGCCGGGATCGGCTTGCTCTCCAGGAGCACCGCCTCCCGCGTGGACTCATAGCGATAGCCGCCGCCCGGGATGCGCCGCAAAACCGTGTTGTACCTGTCCTCGAAGAAGTCGGCGCGCAGGTACCCCGAGGGGACTCCTTTCCCCTCGGGAGACACGGCCACGTACTCGATCTGCACCGGCTTCTTCGGCTCGGGCCAGCCCTCCTCGTTGCCGAGCTGGCGCAGCCCTATGTAATAAGGATAGGGATGGACTTGCAGCCGGGTGAGCGCCGCGACGCCGCGGCCGCCCTGTTCCTGGACGCGGGCCGTGAGCACGGCTTCGAGCGAGGAGGGCACGGGCGACTTCTCGGGCATGGTGACCTTGAACTCGCTCCGCCCCTCCTCGTCCAGCTTGCCTGTGGTTTCCAGCACCTGGTTGGCTTCCATCTTGCGCTCGTTGTTGCGGAAGGAGAACGCCTCGAAGCCCTTGGCCGTGAAGGTCGAATCCACGAGGCGGACGCGTGTCTCCACCGGCAGATTTGCCGCCGGCGCGCCGAACAGGTAGCTCGACGCCACGTTGTAGACCAGCTCCTGCCCGGGCCCGACCTTCTCCTTGGGAGGCTGGATTTCCACGGAAATGCGGTCAGGGACGAACTCCTCCACCTGGAAGCTATAGGTGCCGATGATCGTCTCGGCGATCTCCAGCTCCAGCGTGTGATGGCCGGTCAGCGAGTAGGCGGGCAGGTTCAGCTTCCATTCCGCGAGCCCCCGGCCGTCGATCTGAAGGCGCTCCGTCTCCAACTCCTTGCCCTGCGGATCGCGATGGCGAAGCAGGGCCGGCATGGCGGATGGCACTCCGAGGCTGGAGTCGCGCACGACCGCCATGCCCTCGGCCGTCTCGCCGGGGCGGTAGAGGTCGCGCTCGCCATACAAGAAGGCCGTGTAGCCGCCGGTCGGGACCTCGTCGCCCCCGGTATCCAGGCCGGTGGTGTCGATCGACATCCGGTCGAGGAGGAGGAACGTGAAGTCGTCCCCCTTCTCCACGGTGATCAGGTAAGGCCGGCGCGTGGCCGGGTCGGGGAGGTCGCCCACGCGGAAGAGGCCGGAGCCGTCCGTGCGCCCTTCGCCCATCGGCTGGTTCTGGTCAGAGATCAGGGTGACCTTGGCGTCCGACACGGCAGAGAGATCGCGGACGGACGACACCCAGACCATCAGCTCGCCCCGGTTCTGCTTGGCGACGATGCCCATATCGGTCAACAGGAGCCAGCGCTGCTCGGCCTCATAATCGTCCGGCTTGCCCACGGAGATGCGGTAGAGGCCGGGGTCCTTCAGGTCCACCCAGCGGTCGAGGGTGATGGGCGTGATGCGCCGCTGGTTCCGCGCGCTTCCGACATCGAGCGTCTCTTCCCGCAGGCGGTCGCCGAGCGCGTGGGGGAGCTCGTCGAAGTAGCCGTAATCCCCGTCGAAGAAGCCGCCGTAGTTGAAGAGGAAGAACAGGTTGTTGCGGTAGACCCGGTCGATCGTCATCCTCACCTTGGGGACGTTGACGCTGTCCAGGTTGACCGTGCGGTTGCCGGAGGCAGCCAGGAACATCCCCTCGCTCTGGAAGGCGACGGTGGGCTCCAGGTCGGGGATCGGGACGTCCGCCGTCCAATCCTCGGACAGCACCGCTTCATCCGTGGCGGGCATCCCCTTGCCGACCGTGAGCTTGTAGGACGAGCCCGGCCGCATGGCGCCGGTGACGACGAGCTCGTTGCGGTTGGCGGACAGCCGCGTCTGGACCGCCGGCTCGACCTTGAGATACTTCTCGGCCACGGCGGCGGAGATGGGGGAGGAGAACTTGACGACCACAGTCGATTCGCGGGGGCCGGGCTGGACCTCGAAGCCCCAGATGGCGAGCTTGGTGCTCGACCCCAGGGGGATCTCGTGGACGAACTCCTCTTTCAAGGGCACATTGCCGCCGACGGGAGTGAGATCCTGGGCGATGACGAGCCGCAGCTTGCGCTCGTCGCGCTGCTTCTGGATCGTGGGCGTGCGAAAGGCAATGACCGGCGCGTTCCAGTCCGTCTCCAGCTCCAGGGCCACCGGCTCGCCGCCCGCGGGGTCATGCAGGCGCATCTTGGCGATGAGCACCTTGGGATCGACGGGGTAGTTGAACTTGATGTTGCCGCGGAACACGACGCGGGCCTTGCCTTCGAGGGCCGGCTCCTCGGTCAGCTCGACGCCTTCGACGAGGAACTGGTCGGTGCGGACGGTGATCTCCTCGTCGCCGGTGAAGACCATGCCCTCGGGGAGGAACGTCTCGGGCTTCAAGGTGACGGTGTACTCGGAAGCGATGGGCAGTCCGCCGCTGGGCTGAAACCGGAGCGCGTTGGTATCGCGCCACGTCCACGCGCCGCCGAGCCCGGGATCGAGGGAGGCGGGAGCCGTATCGAGGACGGTCCCGACCTTGTCTGTACCCAGGGCCTTATCAAACACGATGTCGAAATACTGCCGGTTCTCGCGGTCCACGACCACGTCGAACACCGAGACCGTCTCGGCATCGGACCCCGCCCGGAGCTTCGCGAACGCCGCGGCCAGGGGGTTCTTGAACGCATAGGCCGAGACCGAGACCAGCAGCAGAGCCAGGACGATGAGGACGACGTCCTTAACGCTCCACTTGCGAGCGAAGACGGCACGGAGGCGAGACGGGATCCGTTCCCGGACCGGCGGGGGAGTGTCCATGGGGGTCAGAGGCTCCTGTTAGGTAGAGATCGCGAGGGATAGGCTACACCAGAAACAGGCGACCGTCGCCTTGCTTCAAAGTGCTGCCCTCCCACAGGATGAGCATGGTCTTCATAGATGAAGGCTGTATGAAGCGGCGATGAAGCTTCAGCGCGCGCCCGCCGGCGTCCTGCCGGCTTTCCGGTGGGCCTGCCGTTCGTGAGCGCCTGGAGGGAGGACGGGGAAAGCTTTCGCGGGCAGCCCGGCCGGAGCTGCCCGGGAGCTCTTCAGCTACTGCGAATAGCCCTGGTAGTTGTTGTTCGAGCAGTCCACCGAGACGGTATTGCCGCTCCATGTCAGAGACCAGTTCCAGTCCGCCTCGTTCGTGTTGTCGTTCGTCCGCCAGTTGCAGACGGGCTCGACCGTCGACTGACTCCCGCACACAGTGCTCGGGACGTTGTTCTTGCTGCAGTTGGCGGAGCCCGAGCTCAGCAGGGCCTGGCAGTTGGCAGTGATGGCATAGACGAGGGTGCTCGGGATGCACAGGTAGTTCCCGACGTTCTTCGGGTAGGACTTGGCGCCGGCGCAGGCGGAACAGTTGCTGGAGCTCTCCGCGGAGCACTGGTGGAAGCTGGCGGCGACGTCAGTGACCCGGTATCCAGCGATGATGCTGCTGTTGTTGAAGCCGCTGAGTGTCAACTTCCCGCAGATGTTCTGGCTGTCGGCCTGGGCGCCGCCGGCCGCGAGAAGGAACAGCCCGAAGACCGCCACCACTGCCAAAGGTGAGATTTTCATACTCTTTCTCCTGTACCTGGAGTACCGCGGGATTGCGATACCTGAACGTCTTTCGTTCCGGCAGTGGGACGAGAGGCTCAGGTATCGCACCCGATCCGCACCACGATTTTGCCGCGGGTGTGACCGGATTCGAGCGCCTCGAAGGCGTAGCGGATCTCCCCGAGAGAGAAGATCTGATCGATCTCGGGACTCAGCCGTCCTTCCCGAATCCAGCGGCCGAGAAGCTCCAGGTCGGCAGCCCGGGGTTGGACATTGACCATGCGCGCCCGGCGGTCCTCGCCGAAGAGGTTGCGGGCGCGGGTGAACACGACCGAGAAGAACGTCCCCGGGCCGACCTGCGTGGTGACATAAATCCCTTTGTCGGCCAGCAAAGGTGCGCAGAGATCATAGGAGCTCTTGCCGGCCGCATCGAAGATGACCTGATAAGTCCCCTCGTCGTCGAGGAAATCCTGCGTCTGGTAGTCGATCGTCCGTTCGGCCCCTAGTTCCCGAAGGAGTTTCTGATTGCGGCCGCTTGCCACGGCCGTGATCCGGGCTCCGACAATGCTGGCGATCTGGACCGCGAAATGACCGACGCCTCCGGAGGCGCCATTGATCAGAACCCACTCGCCGGCAGCAAGCTCGCCCTGGTCGCGGAGAGCCTGAAGGGCCGTGAGCCCGCCCATGGGGATCGCGGCCGCCTCTTCGAACGACAGCGTCTCGGGCTTGGCGCCCAGGGCCGACTCGGGGACCAGGGCAAGCTCGGCGCAGGCGCCGCCATGCCGGGCGCCGGTCTGGCCGAAGACCGTGTCGCCCATAGCGAAGCGGGTGACCTCCGGCCCCAGGGCCTCCACCTCGCCGGCGAGATCAAAGCCCGGAATCAGGGGGAACTTCGTGGGACTGACAAACCGGAGCTGCCCCATCCGGATCTTCGAGTCGAGCGGGTTGACGCTGGACGCCCGCACCCGCACCAGAACCTCCCCCGTGCCGGGCTCCCGCGGAGGCTCCAACTCCTTGACCTGCAACCGCTCCACTCCGCCGTAGCCCTCGACCACCGCCGCTCGCATGCCGATCCTTTCTCTGGCGATTCAGGGAGAGAGCAGACCGACTTCGTAAGCCGCAAACTGACCGTCGGCGGTGAGGATTTGCAGGTTCTCCAGTTGTGCCTGTGCAATCAGGAGACGGTCGAAGGGGTCTGCGTGATGTCGCGGGAGGCTGCCGGCGTGCAGCGCGTGGCTGTGCTGGATCGGCAGAGGCGCGGTGCCGCTCGTCTCCATCCGGCTGAGGACATACTCCATGGGTGGCACGGGGAGTGGAAGCTTCCCCAGTGCATATTTGATGGCGATCTCCCAAGAGCTCGCGGCCGAGAGGAAGATCTCGTTAGCCGGATCTTGGAGCAGCGCCCGGCTCTGCTGGGAAAAGCGCTTAGATTGCGCCTGCATCCAGAGCCAGCAATGGGTGTCGAGAAGAACTCTCAAGACTGAAACAGGGCCAGCACTTCGTCCGGCAGAGGCGCGTCAAAGTCGTCGGGAACCTCGAAGAGCCCATCATCCTGGCCGATCGCCCGCCGAGTCTTGGGCTCGATAGGGACCAGACGCGCGATCGGCTTGCCCGCCCGGGCAATGACGATCTCCTCGCCGCCGGCCACCCGGAGCAGCAGCCGGGACAGGTGCGTCTTGGCCTCGTGAACGTTGACCTCTGCCATGTCGAGCATGGTGGACTAAGGAATAGACTAAGTCAAGTGTAGCTGCCGCTTTCCCTGGGACGGCCGGCATCCTGCCGGCTTTCCGGCTCTTCCTTCTAAATTGAAGCGAATGACATTTCCGAGGCGTTTTCCGTTCCTTGTCTTTTTGAAATGGGAAGAGGTCTACGCTTCGTGCCCGAAGGTACCACCCTGGTGGAGGTGACGGTCCGTACCTCCCAGTCCCGGCTGCTCCTGCGCCCGGGTCCAGCCGTCAACGAGATCATCCTCGGCGTGCTGGGCCGGGCCCAGCGGCTCTATCCGGTGAGGTGTTGCAGTGTCGTCTTCATGTCCAACCACTGGCACGCCCTGCTCCAGGTCGACGACGCTCTTCAGCTCGCCCGCTTCATGCAGCACGTGGACGGCAACCTTTCCTCGGAGATCGGTCGGCCGGAGATTCACGACTGGCCGAACACGATGTGGTCGAGGCGCTATCAGTCGATCGTGGTCAGCGCCGAGCCCGCGGCCCAGATCGAGAGGCTCCGTTACCATCTGGCGCACGGGGTCAAGGAGGGATTGACCGACCAGGTGAAACGCTGGCCCGGCGTCCACTTCGCCAAGTCGATCCTCGGAGGCAAGCCCCTCAAGGGACTATGGTTCAACCGGACTGAGGAGTTTGCCGCCCGCAACCGGGGAGAGGACTTCGGGCGCCTCAAGTACGCCGAGGAGGAGGAGTTGAAGCTCTCCCAGCTTCCCTGCTGGGCGGACCTGACTCCGGAGCAGTACCGGGAGCGGATCGCGGAGTTGGTCGAGGAGATCGAGGCGGAGGCCTGGACGGATCGGGAGGCGCGAGGGATCGAGCCGCTGGGTGTTGAGGCGATCCTCCGGCAGGATCCTCACACCCGACCGAACCAGTCCAAGAAGTCGCCGGCGCCTGCCTTCCATGCCGCGAGCAAGGCTGCCCGTGAGGGATTTTGGGAGGCTTACTCCGCCTTCATCGCCGCCTTCCGGGAGGCCGCTGACAAGCTGAAGGCGGGAGACCGAACGGTGAGATTCCCTCTGGGCTCGTTCCCGCCCTCGCTGCCATTCGTGAGCGCCTATCCTGCGTTGCCTCCGTAGGCGAGAGCCGGCCATCTGACCCACAGCCGTTCCGTTCCACTGCGGCCTGCTTCGAGCTCCGATTGAGGTGGGGAGGGAGGAGGACTGTCCTGAGTGCAGGAGAAACTTCCATCCTGAGGGCCGTGGCATCCACCGAGACCGCTTTCAAGGGGCGCCAAATGGGTGATTACCGAATCGAACCGTCTCGAAAGCCTGGATAGCCGGGCTCTAAGCCCGTCTCGGTCAGTCTGCCGCCGAGCTTACGCCCTCCTTATCTTGAAACGTCTGGCAGTGCGACACGAAGGGAGGTTTGACGTGAGCTGAGTCTCAGATTACGGAGAGACCTCCTGGGTCTCGAAGGCCAACGGGTGAAAGTCCCGTCCGGGGAATTGTCGGTTCGCCCGGTAGCCACTGGAGCAGCCGAGGTCGAGTAATCGTCCGGCTGAAGCCTCTGGGGAATTCCTCGGTGCAACCGAGGTGCAAATGCGCAGGCCGGAACAGCACGTAAACCCTGAGCAGGCCTCGATAGTTTCTCGTTGGAGCCGACCCTCCTGTCAGAAGGGGAAGGCCGTTGGGGGGCGGGGGAGCAACCGACCGAAGAACCCGTCCTCTCCAACCGGGGTAGTGGGGTCAGCATGCGCAGACAAGGTCTTCGAGGCAACGTGTGAGATCCACAAGAGGTGGTGGGTCGCGGCCACCAACCGGGGTGATCTGAAATGGTCAGCCTCGGGCCCTGTGGAAGTCGGAGGGGCTCATAGTACCGATGAAGCCGGGTAATGCCGGTGGAGGGAAGGAGCCCTGGTTCGGGAGCGCTTCTGAAGGCGGTCAAGACTGGGCATTGCCGTAAGGCTAGCACCCGATAGTCGAGGGCCTGTGGAAGAAGCTCGATGGCAGGGCCAAGCAGGAGGCTCGAGGCTCTTTCGCGAGGGGCCGGGTGGTACGCGACGGCCTGTGCATGCCTTGTCGTGAATCCCGTCCGAGAGCCGGATGCGGGAGATCCGCAAGTCCGGTTCGATGAGCGGCGGCGGGAAACGGAGTCACGGTCGAGACTGAGGCACCGGCACTACGGCGAAAGCCGCCGGAAACAGCTACTCCCTCGACCTACAGCCACCGCGCCCGCTGCCGACTCTACCCTCCTCCGGCCGCACTTCTTCTGGGGACGAAGAGGACAGATATTGCACCCCCTGGGAAAGGGGAGCCTGGTTCTCGGGGTGTCGTGGCGCTCCTCTGATCGTCTGGCACTTCCTCCGCCGGCAGCTTCCGAGATCTCGTTCAAAGGCGATGAGTCGATGATTCTCCGAGTCGAGTCGCCTTCAAGGGATGGATAGCCGGGCTTCAGCCCACCCAGCCGAACTTGCCGTCGAACTTACGTCCTACTTCTCTTGGAACGTCTGGCACCTTCTCTGAACGTCTGGCACCTCCTCCAGCGGCACCTCCTCCGCGCGGATAACGCCGAGTTCTCGCCTCCCTATGAGGCCTTCTTCCCGAACCGTCTGGCACTTCCTCCTTCCGGCCTGCTTCGAGCTCCGATCGAGGCGGGGAAGGAGGAGGACTGTCCTGAGGGCAAGAGAAACTTCCATCCTGGATGCCGCGGCAGCTTCCGAGATCTCGTTCAAGGGCGATGAGTCGATGATTTTCGAGTCGCGTCGCCTTCAGGAGATGGATAGCCGGGCTTCAGCCCACCCAGCCGAACTTGCAGTCGAACTTACGTCCTACTTCTCTTAGAACGTCTGGCACCTCTTCTGGCACCTCCTCTGGCATTTCCTCTGACGCTACCCCCAATTTGTAGCGTACAATACCTCCTAGCCTTACTAAACCACTCCGAAGGCTAGCCCCACCTGAAATCGCCTCCAATGGAGGTGTATTCGAGAACTGTACTGAGTTTCATGATGATATTCACGGTACGGTCCACCTCAATCAACTCGAGCGCGATGTTGTAGATACCCCAGAGTTTCAGCGCCTATTTAGGCTAGCCCAGTTAGGATTGGTCGACCTCCTGTTTCCCACTGCTAATCACACTCGTGGCTCGCATAGCATTGGAACCTGCGGCGTAGCCGATCGGCTTATTGACACCCTAAACGAGAACATTCGTCGCCTCGGTCTTGATGTGCCGCCTGTTAGCGATGCAGAGCGTGTACTCATCAGGCTCGGTGCTCTTGTGCATGATATCCCGCATGGTCCCTTCTCACACGATATCGAGAAGAAGACCCACCACGTCTACAAGCTCGGAGCCCCTCCTCCCCGCGGCCGGCTTCAGGAGAGGGAGTCTCGCCTAAAAGTCAAGTCGCACTACGGCGCCTACGACAAGCACGACGACTTCGATAGTAACCCTACACTCTTCGTCAGCCTCTTCGATGTTGAGAGGTCGGTACTCGCCAGAGTTTTGAAGAAGTACTCTCCGCCCTACTGGGCTTTCCTTCAGGAGAGCGAAGATGAGGCGATAAAGGAGTTTGTGGAGGCCGTTCGCGCAGCGGAAGGCCCCGAATGGAAGGCGGATAGGGAAATCCTGCCGGCACTCCTCTTCCACCTGCTCGCCTTCGAGGACCCCGAGGAGGCGGTGGCATGCGAGTGGGTAACCGTAAAGCAGACCTTCGGTGGCAAGGCAGAGCAATGGGGCTTCGGGCCCCGAGACCACTGGCAGAAGCTTCATGCCGCTTGGTATCAGCCATTCCGTCACGATATAATCGGGAATACTCTAAGTGCCGACCTAATCGACTATCTTCAACGCGATCTTCGCCACCTCGGTATCGGAAAGACTCTTGACCTAAAGCTTTTGAAGAACTATGTGCTCGTGGAATGGAAACCCAAGCGCTATCGCTGCGCACTTGACCTGTACGATCGAAAGCGAGGGATGGTCCGCCCTGAGCGAGTCAACGACATCTTTAGATTACTAGATCTTCGGCAGGAGATTCACGAGAAGGCAGTTTTCCATAGGGTGGTTCAAGGTGCAATTGCGATGCTCTCTAGAGCAGTACTTGCTCTTGGACCCAACAAGCCAGATCTAGAGCACCTCTACTTTCCGCCCAGTGGAACCCCTGCCTTGCTCGGTGACGAGCACTTTCTCAACACTCTTGTAGACGGCGCGTCCAAGTGCCTAATGAAGCCGACATCGGCAAGCTCAGCTTCGGCTGATGGATCTGCAATTCGGCCCTCCAACGGTAACAGCCCAGGGCCTGTGAAAAATCTCAGCCTAGCGCACACGTTGCCGTTCAAGCTGGCCGAACGGCGCATCTTTCGCCCGCTTCTAATTGTGCCTGGTGACAGCGTCAAGTCCGTGGTGTGCGAATTGGAGACGTTTGGTGAATTCGGGCCCGAGCCGATGCGTCGAGCCTTTGCAGCCGTACTTGACTCACCACGCTTTTCTCGTTTCTTCCTGTTGATCTCTTGGTGCATCGAGGCCTTACTTGAGCATGCGTTTGCTCATCGGGCGGAAATGGATGCGTTTCTTCATGACCTGCAGAGTCGACCCTTGCAGCTACAGAAGACAAGAGATTTGGTACCGACACGGGTAATTTTTTGGACCACACCGTATAAGCAGCTATACAAGGACCCAGCCTTGCTGGTATCGGTCAAAGGAATCCTGGCGACTATTCAGGAGTTGCCTGAAAAGCTGACTGATGGCCAGCACGGCTCGGTTCGGGAACGAATTGAGGCCGGAATACACGACGCCGAGACTAAGTACGCTTCTCTGTGGGCGCTGTATTTGTTCGTGAGTGATGGCCTTTTCCATCCTGGGCTCCTCGCTCGCTGCAGGAATGCCGAGCAGCGACACGTCGAGCAACTTAAGGCTGCCAAGGAGATCGCGTTGCTAGCTCTCTATACTGCGTGGAGATATTTCCTGAAGGTGGATAGTAGCAATCGCGAACTCCTGACGCAGATGATGAGCGACGAGGATCTGGCAAGAATATTGAAGATTTTCCTCCAAGAGGAGGAGGGGACTACCCGGCCCGATGAAGCAAAGTTTTCTCCACCCGTTTCAGAGTATGCACATGATGATCGCGAGGGAAGAGGCCGCTGTCGCGATGTTCGATACAGATTCGACCTTCTGGCCAGCCCGCTTGCGGCATCCTCTCTCACAGAAACGCAGCAACTCGCTATTGATCATTTAGAGACTCGCCACCAGATCGTGTTGGGGACACTTTCGGCCGAGACTGCATTGGACTTCCTGGGACGTGTAGAAGCCCTTGACAAGGACGCTCACCAGGAGTTCGAGACTCTCCCGGAGGCTGCTCGTGGCCCTGGGCCGGCTTCCGTCCTACTTCGCGTATTTCTCGGCCCTGAAGGGGCAAGGCTTTTGCGTGAATGGGATGGCGCTCAGTCCTAGTCGGGCCTATTTTTCGGCGCTAGGCTGCGCAGGTCGCAATGACTTCGAAAGTCGTGTGGTCGACCTTGTGCAACGTGCTTGGAGCGGCTATGGATGTCGGCCAGTGCCGGTACGGCTAAATAAGATTGCACCGCACTTTCAAGTGCGTGCGTTGCCGAGATCAATATCCTCCCATGGAGAGGCATCTATCAACTTCGACCAACAGGCGGGAGAGTTCGTGATCTCTCTTGGGTCCCGCTGCAACGTTGATTCAAGAAAGCAGATTCCTCTCTGGCAAGGAGATTTTGAGAGGCGGCGACTCCGCTTCACTTACGCACATGAGTTGGCGCATCGCTTCTGTTTCGTTGGGGAAAATTCATCTTGGCTCAGAGCCATACACTTAATTGCGCGTGGACTGCAGGGAACAGAGCGGTCGCGCGTGGTCCGTATTCTCGGTCCTCTAGAGGAGGCTATCTGTAACACTGTCGCATCGCGACTGCTGGTTCCCGATCTGTATTTACAAGAATTCATTGGGCGCTGGGGTGGAAAAGTAGATCCATGCGGCGATTTCTTCAGCTTGGTTACCGTTGGAGCGCACGATTTCGAGGTATCGAGAGAGTGCTTCTTAGGTGCCATCAAAGATGCTTCTGAGCGAGGTGTAATCGAATTGGGAAGGAACTTCTTCTCAGTTGTGGTGCATGAGAGCGATCGAAAAGGAAGAAGCCGCAGTCCGCGCTGGCTCCCGAGGGTGATGTTTCCAATCGTTGGAGTTGCTTCACAACTTGGTACTGTCCTACCTCCATTTCCAGGTATGGCTGTGAGTGGTCTTGGGTCGGAAATCGCAGAACTGATCAATAAGAGCACCACTTCAGATAAGGGGTGTGGCTCCATAGGGAGTATCCCGCTCATATTGAAAGTTCGTCAATTGCAGAAGGTAGAGACTCAGAGTCGAGAGATCTTGGTTGATTTTCGGTTTCACGGCTGGTGGCGAACTTGGAGCCAGCAAGAAAGGCGCAGAACGATACTAGTATGGGGTCAACTTGAGCCCTGAGCCTACTAAAGGAGATAGACAGCGCCGAGAGAGTTCGGTGGGGGTTCTGAACGTCTGCCACCTCTTGGGGACGGAAACTATCACAAAACTATGTCAGCTTCGCGAAGGGGTAGCTCGGAGGGCTTCCTCGCACAAATCGGGCAACGACCCTCTTCCCAATAATGTACGTCCTTGACCCAGCTCAGCCAGTCGTATTTTACATCTGGAAGTCGATAGAATTCCTGTCTACCGAGGCGAAATAGCGAATAATGCCAGACTTTGCAGTCTGCCATGTCAGGTCCGCTTCGCAACTCTGTTA
The DNA here is from genome assembly GCA_034667225.1 of Acidobacteriota bacterium. Taxonomy (GTDB): domain Bacteria; phylum Acidobacteriota; class Thermoanaerobaculia; order Multivoradales; family UBA5704; genus DATMER01. The sequence goes on along the minus strand of JAXDKG010000004.1, from coordinate 150,691 downwards.
TTACACTACGGGCACCTTCCCCGACAGCGATAATGTCATCAAGAACCAAGATAGCCTTGCAACCTTCGGACACTAGGGGAGCCGATTCGATTTCAGCGAAGCGATCTACCTTTGTGTCACCAAACCGCAGAGTCGGGTTTGCAAAAGTGAAGGTCAAATTTGCCTTGCGTCTCCTTGCGAACTCCAGCGCAAAGGGAATCATCGAGGTCCCCACTGCGACGCAGAGATCAATCGGGCCCACCTCTTGGTCCAGCCAGTCACAAACACCTGCTACCAAGTCTTGATCTGAGCCTAGGGCTCGACAGTTTACAAAGGCGTCTGTATGCAAACCTCGTTCAAGAATACAGTGGCGCCCTCGACGAAAACCTTCATCACTGAGAGTCCAGTTGATAAGCGCATCTTTCACGCGCGCTACGCTTAAGCCGGCACGTACTCTCCCGCTCCTCCCGACTTGATTAGGTCGTGGTGCCCGCCACCCAGCCTCCTTGAGTGTTCTCTGGAGAGCTGGCCGCATCTTGGGCCAGTCGGGGAATGGGATCCGCTCCGGCTCATCGCCATCCTCAAGGCCTTTGATAGCGAATGCCCGATGTAAAGCATCTTTGCTCGATCTGCTGAAAAAAGTTGCCATTTCGTCGGCGACTTGCCGTAGACGCTTACGGCGGAAAATCTTTAGCAGTTCTCGGATCTCTGCCACTTCCTCTTCTGAGGCAGTGGTTGGAACTTGCCAATTAACCGTAATCTCAATAGCTTCCTCGTCCGCTTTTACGGCGAGTTCCTCGACAAACCAGCACGCCAGCCAATGGGCAATCGAGGAAGCGGGCATACTAGAATGCAAAATCCGGGACATCTCGGGTATTCTTTGCTTGCAGCCATCTAGTTCGTCAGCAAGCCGGAACGCGCCGACAAGCAGCGTCGTTCTAATCCTCTTTCCGCTCGGATGCTTAGCATCCTTAGGTGGCTTAACACGCATTTCCTCCCATAGAGTTCCCTTAGAGTGTGCAAAGGCGACTTTCGCACAGTTCCAGAGGAAGCTGGCTGCATGCCCAGTCGTGGAACTAGCAAAGCTCAGCGGCGCCTCCCACGAGCGTTGCCCAGCCAATTCTGCGTTGATCAACTTGAACCCAAGATCGCAGTGACGTTCTCTGATCCAATTTGGATCATCGGTGACGCGTTCGTTGAGAGCGCGTGCAATCGTTTTGGATGATCCACGGACACGGTATCGGCCCCAATCCGAAAACTGCATTCCGACATCGTGGATATAGGCACACGTCCACAGTACATCAAGTTCATCGCCAGACAAATCCCACACGGGCCTCAAGGCTTCACAAAACTGAAAAACTCGTTCCGAGTGGGACGTTCCGTGGTCCGTATAAAAACGATGAACCGGTTGCTGCCATATCCTCGCAACTGCATTGCGGATTCGCTCCTTCTCGGCCGGCCAGTCGAAATCTAGAGGAATGCTCATCATTGCCTCACTGTGCGGAGCGGTAGATAAAATCTAGCTGTCTCTTTGGTCTGCAAAGCGGAACAAAGTGAAACCAGTCGACAAATTTAGGGATAGCGCACTCCAGCCACACGCAGCATAGAATCATTTGGAGCCGAGCGCCGCGGTGAACTAATAGTGAAGCTGCTCGCTCCATCTCGCTTGCGGTAGCCGATACATCGACTAATAGCGCTACTCGCTTGCCTGTAACATCTAGGGAGATTGTATCTCGTGTAAGTCTCCGGCCTGGTAAGAGGCCGATGCGATCGATCACAGCGCATTTGATCCCAGTGAGCCGTTGCACTGCGGATCCGATGAGATAAGCGTGATCGCTTGAAGCTACAAATAGGTCTGGCCACAGATCTTCAGTCTCTGGGCAAAATCCATGACATGCATGTGCTGCCACTTCGTAGGCGATGCGGTCTATGGTTTCTGATTTGTGCAGGAGAGCTTTCATCAAAACGAAATGGGTGACCAGCATTCCGTTAGGCATCCGCAGGAACTGTTGATTGGCTATTGTCTCTGTCCCCCCTTTCCACCGGTCATCAGGCGGCGTCAACGTGACGGCGTTCACTTGCTGAAGGAGTTCTTTTTCTATGACGCTCATTCGCAATCGGCTGTATGTGGGGTTCTGGGATGGTGGCGGCACCCCATAGAGAGATATCAGCTCTAGTAAGCCAGTAAATAGAGGTGACTTCTGGGTAGCGAGCTGGCCATTTTCTAATTTAAAAAGGACTACGGGTAGTGCCCCGGCGCCCGCGCTCTGCGAAATAGCCACAAGGTCCTCGTATAGAGTTTGAGTTGCAACCAACAGAAAGGCATGGGCAAGTAGGCCCTCAGAGAGTAGGAACTTCTGGAACGCGATTCGATTCCCGAGCCTCTGGAAAGGGGTCAGGTCAACAATCACTGGACCTGCGCCGCGCTCATTATGCGTACTTGAGATTATGTCAGCTAAAGACTTGAAGTGTGTCTCAGAGCCAAAATTTTGCCTCACCACGAGCAAGGAGCTGTCGCGGCTGCTCAGAGCAGTTTCGAGTGTCAGCCGAAGTGGGTCGATCCAGGTAAGCATCATAGGGTGTCGGCCTCCATTGGCAATGTGAGGTCGACGCAATAATGAACACCGGGGACTCGGCTGATTCCCACATTTTGCCTAGTGAGTGCCCTTAGTCCAGGTACTGTCGGTTTCTTGACGAATTCTGAGAAGCGGTTACGGTTAGATGTTTCAATTAGAGAGATGTCGACCGTAGCGGAACCGGTGGTCACCCAAAGACGGCCCTTGAGAGAATGCAAGAACGATAGTGCCTCAAAAAGGCTAATGACTTTTTCTTGTGGATACAAAAATCTAAATAGAAGAGCGGTGTATATGGCAGTTAGATCGTCCGGTGTTGAATGTTTTTGGCGACCGAGGGTCTGCCGAAAACCATCCCCTAGGTCACTGCATGCGAACCGCAGCTTAGGCCAGGTTTTGGGCCAAGGTCGATAGCACGCGTATCCAACCGTAGCATGTGTGTCTAGGCGATAACGCTCGGGAGCGTGCTTAACTGTGTTGTGTACAAGCTCGTGTAGGAGATTTCTAAATGCAAATAGCTGAAGTTGTTGTTCAGATCCTGCCGGAATAGAAACACTTCTTTTGTCCAGTTCCCAAATCAATACATCCTTAATTCCCTCTGCTAGAGGACCCAAGCGAGAGGTAGAAAGCGGTTGAAGAGAGAACAGCAGCGGCCTTCGATGGCGCGAGCGTGTCGGCTCGAGCATCAAGAGCGCAGGATGGAGATTAGTGACAGGAATGTTAAGTCCCTGGACGAGGGACAAAAAGCCGAGATCCGCTAGGTATTGCAACCCGTCTCGATCTTCAGGTAAAGCGAGGCCTGTTCGGCCACGGAAATGCTGGCTTCGGTACTGAAGTAGGGCAAGTAAGGGTACTAAAGCATCCGCACTAAGAATGGAAAAAGGACGTAGATCGACGAGAAGTTCCTGGTGAGCGGCGAAGGCGTCTCCAAGTTCCTGCCGCAGGCTAGATACAAGTCCAACCCAGTCGAGGCGCAGACGACGGTCGGGCCGCTGTAAGTGCCGCTCGATAGCTTCTTGGGATGGAAACGTCTTCATCTGGTGCTCCTCACCGCAACCTGCGCGGTTGTTGCCGCCGAATAGAGATGCTCCCCGGCGGTCGGAATCACCTGCCAGCTGATCATGTCCTGCCCAGTGAGGCCTCAGGGACACTACTGCGATCACCGGCTGCAGCTAGTGAATCTTGGTATTATAGCGTGAGCCCGGAGAAGAAGGATAGAAAATGTGGCAGGGTTTCAGGAAGAAGGGCCCGTGGAAGTGGCGTAAGCGCGAGGAGCAGGTGCCAGACGATTCTGGGGGGCGGCGGCTTTAGGGCGGGGGAGTGGCTGTTTTCGCTCTTGCGCCGACAGTCTCAACCTTGGCTCTGGGGGGCGGCTCTGAAGCCTTGAAGGAGGGCGCCAAACTCTTGCGGCAAGACGCCAATGGCCTGGGGAGAGACGGCAAAGCGTTTCGCCGTCACGGCAAAGTCCATCGCGAGAGGCGAGAGAGGTGCCACAGAAATTCTGAGAAGCGCGACTGTTAGGTCCAGGAGACGAGAGTGGCGCCGACTGGTATGCGACGGTCGAGGAGCTCGGCCAGGATCCGGGAGTTCCGTGTCAGCAGCACCCGAGGTATCCTTCGCCGGAACTTCTCTTCCCCCGAGGATCGTGCCTCCATGCTAGAAGACCTGATCCGCCGCAAGCTCATATACGAGGTCTACCTGCTTTGGGTCCGAGGTGTGGTATTATAAATCCACGCTCAGGTGCTCACCCCTTGCATTTCGAAGCGATTCTCTGGGACCTGGACGACGATCCTGATGGCAATGTACAGCACTGTGCCGAGCATGGCGTCACCAAGGAAGAGATCGAAGAGGTACTCGAGAGTGCGATGGATGCTGATATCAGCCGTTCGACCGGCCGGCCTGTGGTGTTTGGCGACACCAGCGCAGGCCGACACCTGATGGTTGTCTACGAGAACGTAGATGCCGTTACGGTTTACCCGGTGACGGCCTACGAAGTCCCGAGGAGGTACAGACGATGACCCTTCAACGGATCACCCGCAATCGCCAAGTTACTCCTGAAGAAGCCGCGAAATATCGCGATGTCCGCGAGCAGGTAGAGAAGGAACTGCCTGAGTTGATCACGCGCCATGACGAGCGCCTGGTAGCTCTCGACCAGTTGGCAGAGCTGGTCCAACAACTGAAAGCCGCCCGCGAAGAAAAAGGGCTGAGCCTTGCCGATCTGACCCGACTGACCGGAATGGACCGGTCGGCTCTCTCGAAGCTTGAAACCGGGCAACGCCTCAATCCCACGATCGAGACCCTCGTGCGTTATGCCGATGCCGTGGGCAAGCGCTTGGTGGTCTCTTTGGCCAACGCATGACGATCTCAATCTGCATCGATCTCGTCCCCTGGTGGCCTCCCGCGCTGCCGCCCGGGGCCGCTGGCGTCGCCCCGTCAGGGCTTGGGGTGTTTTGGGGGCGGGTACCCGGGGTCGTCGCGCCTGCGGCGCTTTGACCCCGGGCTAGATGCTGTCGCCCCTTTGGGGCTTGCTGCCGGGGCAACGCCGGTCTCTCTCGATCTCCTGGACAGCCTGTTCGAAAGGGACGGCCTTTTCGTCACTCGCCTTGGCGAGATCGTAGACCCGGATCGACTCTGGCTCTTCCAATGGTTCGCGCTTGGTTTGGTACGAATGCCACCTCCTCACCGCCCCCGCCCCTCCGCCCGGACCCGTCGCGCCAGCTCGGCCGCAAGCTGTACCGTGAACGTCCGCCCCTCCACCGCCCTCTGGAGCTGGAGCAGCGTGTAGGCGACTAGTGCCTCGGTGGTCAGGCCGCGGGTCTCGAAGATGGGGAGGATCTCGGCGGCCAGGGTCTTGAGCGCTTCCGAGCGGCCGGAGTGGAAGAGCGCGACCGCGAGGTCCAGGGAGACGAGCGTGGCATCGACCGGCATGCTCCGGTCGAGTAGCTCCGTCTGCACGGCTTCAAGATCCCTCACCGCCTCCTCGATCTGGCCCAAGGCCTGGAGGAGAAGCGCCTCGGTCCAGCGCAGGTGAAGACGGTCCGTGTCGCCGCCATACTGCTCAAAGAGCGCTTTCGCGTGGGGAAGACGCTTCTGCGCCTCGGCATGGCTGCCGGCCTGGACCAGACAGGTCACGAGGTTCGCCTGGATCATCGAGAACAGGCGCGGATCGTCCGCGAGACCCGCTTCCGTCTCGGCCCGGGCGAGGACGTCGCAGGCGCTCGCCCAATCCTCTATGGCTTCGTAGATCTTGGCCATCTTGAGCCGGCAGACGAGGATTCCGCGCCGGTCGGGCAGGTCCTGGTAGATCTTCAGGGCAGCGGAAGCCGCTTCGAGTCCCTCCGGATACCGGCGCTGCTCCCGCCGCAGAGAGCTCTTCAGGGAGAAGAGATCCGCTTCGATCGAGGGGTTCTGCCAGGAGAAGCGGCGCTCGGCGTCCGCGAAGGCGCGGTCCGCGGCTTCCAATTCTCCAAAGACGCGCAATGCGTTAGCCAGGGAGGCGAAGGCCCTGGCCTGGAGGTCCTGGACCCAGTCCGGATGGTAGGTGTCCTTCGGCAGGGCGAGAGCGACGCGCACGGCGAGGATGGCCAGATCGGTGGCCCGGCGGGCATCGCTCAGGCATGCCTGCCTGGATTGCTGGATCAGATAGACGCACAAACCCCAGGTGTGGAAGGTCTCGTCGGTCTCCGCGGCCCGGAGCTGCTCGGTGGGAGGCAGGCTTTCGAGCGCGGCAGCCAGGTCGGGCGCCGTGTCGGATTCCAGGAGCGCCACCAACTCGTCGAAGTAGCCGAGGTCGCCCTTGATCTCCTGCAGCCGGTCGTACAGGGCACGGCAGGATGGGCAGGTCTCCAAGAGGTGGGGGACGATGAAACGGGTCACCTCGTCGGGGGAAGCGCTGCCCGTCGAGAGCTTGGCGAACAGCTCGAGGCTGATCGGGTGAGGCGAAGCGGTGTCGTCATCTCGCAAAAACGGCGCCCTCCATCGTTACAGCGTTTCGTCGAAAGAGTAGCACAGCTTGAACGCAAAGGCGGGGGAGTTACTCTGGGACGAGAGGGGTGAGGCTGCTACGGCAGGACGCCGGGACGCGAGACCCATCCTCCAGGAGAGCACCCATGATGCGGATCTTCTTTTTCCTCGCCGGGCTCCTCGGCGCCGGCTCGTTCGGCTCCATCTGGGAAAGGACGGGGCCCAGCTCGGACCCGGACGGGAAGCCGACGGGACAGGGCTTGTTGCGGGGTGACGACGGGATCGGGTAGGAGGGGGAGCTTCACCGGATCGATTCAGAGTCGCGCCGGATGGATTCGGAGCCATTCCGGATCGATCCAGAGCCGCGCCAGCGCATCCGGAGCCTCTCCCGATGCGTTCGGAATGGCTCCGACTGGATCCAGAATCATTCTGGATCGATCCGGAGTCGCTCGCGATGCATCCAGAATGATTCCGGATGCGTTCAGAGCCGCTCCAGATGGATTCGGAGCCTCTCGGATGCATTCGGAGTCGCTCTCGATCTGTTCGGAGTCGCGCCAACACGTCCGGAGCCGCTCCAATGCGTTCGGAGTGGCTCCGGATGGATCCAGAATCATTCCGGATCAATCCAGAGCGGCTCCCGATGCGTTCAGAGCGGTGCCGGATACATCGAGAATGACTCCGGATGCATCCAGAATGACTCTGACTCAGGTCAGCTCGACGAAATTTCGGTACACCGGATGGCCGTTCGCCTCCGCCGGCTTGTTGCCGGGGCGGAGGAGGAGGCCGGTCTGCATGCCGGCATCGCGGGCAGCGTCTAGCTCGGCGGTTACGTCGCTCAGGAAGAGAATTTCACCGGGAGGGAGGCCGAAGGAACTGGCGATGGCGGCGTAGGAGGCGGGGCTGTTCTTCGGGCCGGTCGTGGTGTCGTGGAAGCCTTCGAAGTAGGGGAGGAGGTCGCCCTGGTCGCTGTGGCCGAAGAGGAGCTTCTGGGCAAGGACGCTGCCTGAGGAGAAGATCCGGGTGCGAATCCCGCCGGTACCGTGCTCCTTCCAGGTCCGCAGGGCTTCGGCCACATCGGGCCAGACCTGGCCTTCGAGCTCTCCCGTTCGGTAGCCGTCCTCCCAGAGGATGCCCTGGAGCAGCTTGAGACCGGTCGACTTGCGGTCGCGGTCCATGAGCCAGTGCGCGTAGGGCGCGCCGTTTCGGAAGTCGGGGAGAGTCTCCTCCGACTCATCTTCGTACTCCTGCATCAGCCGTTGCAGGGCCTCGGCGAAGCGCGGCTCCCTGGAGGCGCAGGCGGCGTCGAGGCGCCGCCTGGCGTAGGGGAAGAGGACGTCCAGCACGAAGGAGAGGGGAGTCGTGGTCCCTTCGATGTCGGTCAGGACGGCGCGGGTGCCCGGGGGCAGGGGCACGCTCGCTCAGATGCCCGGAGCCGGCATGTAGGCCGGTCCGAAGCAGAGCGGCTCGAAGCCCGCTTCCGCCTTGGTCTCGGTGTAGTGCGGCGTCCAGCCGGAGGTGTCCTGGAAGAGGCGCACGGCCCGGATCGTCCTGTCCGAGCAGAGGTCGAACCAGTGGTGCGTCCCCCGCGGGACACGGATCATGTCCCCCTTGACCATCTCGATGCCGAAGACCGGCCCTTCCGGGGGGTGGATGTGGAACACGCCGCGGCCGTGGACGATGAAGCGGACCTCGTCCTCGTCGTGCCAGTGTTCCTTGTTGAACTTGTTGAGCATCGCTTCCAGCCCGGGTGTCTCCGGCTTGACGTTGATCACGTCGGCCGTGACATAGCCGCCCTCGGCCTTGAGCAGCTCGATGGGCTCGAGGTAGGCCTCCAGGATCTCCGGGTCCGTGGCGTTCTCAGGGAGTTGGTCGCTGCCTTCGAAGCGGCGGTACCAGATCCCGAACGGTGCCAGGAAGGCCGAAATCTCGGCTGGGTCTTCGAGGACCCGGTTTTCGTCGCGCAGTGTGACAGTTGCCATGATCTTTTCCTTCTGCCTCATCCAATATAGTGCTTGAAATCCGTCCGGCGAGCTACGCACTCGAACAGGAATTCCAGGATCTCCACGTGCCGGTGCGCCTGATCGAGGCTCGCACCCCATGTATAGAGGCCATGGCCGGACAGGAGGAACCCGTGGGCTCCCGGGTGCCTGGCAAGCAGCCGGTCCACTTCTCCGGCCAGGGCCGTCATGTCCTGCGAGTTGCGCAGCACCGGCACGAAGGCCTCGGCCTCATGCGTCGTAACGCCTTCCAGGCCCTTGAGCATTTCGTAGCCGCGCAGGGTGAAGCCGCCGCGGTCCGCGAAGTGCTCTCCCAGAAGGGTGTTCGCCACCGAGTGAACGTGCAGCACGGAGGCGGCGCCGGTGCGCTCGACGATCACGGCATGCAGGGCGGCTTCGGCCGACGGCCGGGCGGTCTCACCCTCGGCCGCCTTGCCGCCGGGGCCGACGATCATCAAGCCGTCGGGTTCCAGGTGGCGCTTGTGGAGGCCCGAGCGGGTGATGAGCAGCCGCAGCGGCTCGCGGCTCAGGGTGGCGCTGAAGTTGCCGCCCGTGCCCTGGCACCATCCCTGGGCGGCGAGGTCCCTCACCACCCGGCAGAGGCTCTGGCCCAGGGTGATGGACCCCAGGGAGGTGGACTCGCCGTCGAGGGAGCGGAGGCTTTGCATCCGGGGTAGGCTACACCAGAAGTTCCGCGTCAAAGATTGAGCATCATCCGCAAGGACTCGTCGACCGTCCGCTGCTTCTCCTCGTTGACCAGGGTCGCGAGATGCCGCAAGGCTCGGTGCTCCGTGTCCACCGTGACGATCTGGTCGGTTTCCACCCAGTGGGGCTTTGGCTCCCACTCGGTATCCGCCAGGCGCAGGTCGCCTGCAGAGACCCCAACGCGTCCTTAATCCGTCTCGCCGCCGGCGAACCCACCGAGCAGCGACTCCCGCTCCTCGAGGTCGGCACTGGAGACATGTGCCGCAGCTTCGTTGAACATTTCGAGCAGCTTTTCCTCCCGCTCGCGGCGCGCCAACCAGGCATCGGTATCACTTGGAACGCGAACGCTGATCTGAAGGTCTTTGGCGGCGGCTGGCATGCTGGCTCCTGACAGTCATCATGATACCAACGTGAATGTCACCGGCAAGCTGGAGCACTGCGCTTTCGGCTGATAGGCTCCAGACATGAGCATCCGCATCGTCCGGCTCGGAGAGCCACGCGTTCCGGAGGAGGGGGTTCGCCTGGGGACGGTCCGGAGGCCGCCCCGGGGAGTGAAGAAGGAGAACTATGCCCGCCTCAACTACTTCGATCTCTGGCTGCCGGACCTCGCGCCGAGCGCGGAGCTGGTGAGCCTGGCCCTGTCCGAGCCTTTCACGGAGGAGCGCTGGACGAAGTTTGTCCGGGGTTACCGGAGGGAGATGAAGCAGCCCAGTGCAGAACGGCTGCTCAAGCTGCTGGCCCTCCTCTCCCACCAGACTCACTTCTCCGTGGGCTGCTACTGCGAGCGGGAAGACCGCTGTCACCGTTCGATCTTGCGCGAGCTGCTGATCGAGCAGGGGGCGGAGTTGACAACACGTCAATAGAAAACTTCTGCTGCTTTCGTCATCCGCCAACGATCTGATGTGACCCTTGGCGCTATCGCTCGTGCGCTGTGGCGAGTCCAAATCTCGGAAGGAAGAAACTTCCTGTCGGCTGTCGGCTCATGAACCCGTTTTCGACAGTTTGAACACCTTTGCCTGCCCGGAGAGGTCGCAAAGGTTGTATGACGTAGCGAAGTTGTTGCTTTGGACTCTTCTGCAGTGCTGTTATTCCGACATTGACCCCCAGAGGATTCGAAAACTACGATGCGCGCGTGGGACCCATCGATTTTCGGACGAGCATCTCCTTGTGGCGAGAGAAAGCCGGAATGACCCAGGAGGAGCTCGACAGCGCGTGTGGGTTCTCTGCCGGCACGATCGGTCGTCTCGAGCAGCAGCGCCTCAAACTGACGGAAGAACACCTCGTTCAAATCATCATCGCCACCGACCGGGATCTCCTCTGGTCGTTGGCTGAAATTTTTGGCGCCCTCTATCGACGCCTGGAGCCTCTGGAACGTGAGCAGAGAGCCAACATGGGAAGGACCGCCGCCTTGGCGGATCTGCCGGCGGATGCCGAGTTTCAAAACGGGCTTCAGGAGATGCTTTCAGGGGCGCAAGTGGTCTTGATGAAGATGGCCCGAGCCACGGATCAGCGCAGGTGGTTCGCGGATCTCCTCCTCCGGGCCGCAGGGCCTGAGGCAGAGCAACGGAAGCGCAAGCGCGTGAGGAAAGCGCGTCCGCCGGCCGAATGAGGTCTCACATGAAAAAAAAGGATCGTGGTGCCGCGGGGCGCGTCCTCCTGGAGTGGCGGGAGCGGCGAGGGTATACCCAGGAGGAACTGGCCAGGAGGTCGGGCGTCGGCATCAGCTCGATCGGAGCGTTCGAGCGGGGCGAGGACAGGCCTGTGGGAGAGAAGCTGGCCCACATCTGCATCGCCTTGGAGGTTGACCCTGAGGCATTTCTCGGCGAGATCGCCCGGGCGGAAGCCGACGAGCTGAAGCCGCTCGTGGAGGAGATCCGACGGGAGTTGGGACAGGTTGAAAGTCAGAAGTCCGCGGGGAATGTCTCGGGACCGAGTGACCTGTTCCTCCTCGCCGCCCGGGTCTCCAACAGCTCCGGAAGCCCGGGCAGTCTGGACGCCCTGGTCAGGCTCATTTCCAGGATCAATCTGAGCGCTCCAATCGTCGAGCCCAAGCCCGACCAGGGCTGAACCTCACCGTACCGGCTGACCCCGGGTCTCCCTCGTGTAACGTCTTGCCGCATTCCGGACTTCCCTCTCGTCCCTCCGTCCCGTAAGATATTGCAGCCAGCGAGATCCTGGCGTCGTGGAGGGCGAGTACATGCAGGAATCGAGTGCTCTGCTTCGGCGATTTCCTCGGAGCGACGAGACTTGGCAGATCGGACGCTTCCGGCTGCCCATCTGGATCGAGGAGGAGGATCGGGCGCCGTTCCGTCCTTCGCTGGTCGTCTGCGCCCGCCTGCCGTCCGGCCTCGTCTTTACCTCTGAGCCGCAGGAAGAAAACAGAGAGCCTGCGGGGGTTTGGGAGGTCCTTGCCGGGGCGATCGAGGCGTGGGGCCTTATGCCCGGCCTTGTCCAGGTCTCGGAAGACGAGCTCGCGGACGATCTTCAGAAACGCCTCGCGGTTCGCAATATCCCGGTCGATCTCTGCGACGAGCTGCCCCTGCTGGAGAGGGTCATGAACGAGCTGGGGCGGGAGCTATACGATCCCGCGCCGGGGCCGCTCGCCGGAGAGGGAGTGACCGTCGAGCAGATGGCTGCCTTTGCCGAGGCTGCCTTCCTGTTCGCGACGGCCGAGCCCTGGCGCCATCTTGCCGGCGACGATCCTATCCACGTCGAGGCTCCCGAAGTCCCGGCCGAGGTCCGGTACCTGAGCCTGATGGGCCAGGCAGGGCAGCAGTACGGCCTTGTCTTTCAGCTCGATCCGAGCTTCTTCCAGGAACGGGATGCGGAGGAGCTCCAGAAAAGGTCCCTGGAGGAGGGCTTCTGGTCGGTCAGCTTCAATCCGGCGACCGAGGTGCCGCCGGAGGACCATGACCTGTGGGAGCGCCACCGTCTCCCCCTGGCTCACGAGCGGGCTTTTCCCTTTGCTGCCCGCTTTGGAGGACCCGGCGGGATCGCCAGGCCGGACGCCCGGCTCCTCGATGCTTTCGAAGGGCTCCTGCGGGCTCTGGCTTCCACCACCGAGGACGAGATGGACGAGGGACGGTGGACGAAGGAGGTGATCACCCATCGCGGGCAGGCCACGTTCGTTCTCAGCCTTCCTCTCCTGCTCGAGCCGCCGGCGCCTGAGATCTTGTTGCCGGGCGTGTTCCAGATGGAGAGGGTGTTGCGGGAGATCGAACGCCGCGTGCCGAGCGCAGGATCGGGCTCGGCTGAAGAGATCGAAGCGATTGTCCGGCAGGTGATGGAGCAAGTGACGGAGGAGGGCCTGGAGGGAGGGCGCCCGTCCCTCGGCCCGGAGGAGGAGGCCCAGGAACTGGCTTCCGAGGCCTTGACGGCCGATGGGCGGCGGCGGATCGCCCTTGCGCGGCGGGCGCTGAAGCTCTGGCCTGACTGTGCCGACGCATACGTGGCGCTCGCTGCCCGGGAGAGGGATCTCGACCGCGCCCGGGAGCTCCTCACCCTCGGCGTGGTGGCCGCAGAGAGAGCGCTCGGTCCCGAGCTTTTCGAGGAAACGAGGGCTTTTTGGGGCCTCGTCCGGACCCGCCCGTACATGCGCGCCCGTTATGCGCTTGCCGAGGTCCTTTGGGACGCCGGATTGCGGGAGGAGGCGGTCGAGCATTTCCGGGAGTTGCTCCGCCTCAACCCGGAGGACAACCAGGGGGTCCGTTACCATCTTGCCCACGTTCTCCTGGTGCTGCGCCGCCATGACGAGCTCGGTTGCCTTCTCGATGCTTATCCTGAGGAGGCCGGCGCCGAGTGGGCGTACACCCGGGCGTTGCTGGCGTTCCGGCGCCAGGGAGATTCTCCCGGCTCCCGGGCGTGCCTCACCCTCGCCGTCCGGGGTAACCGGTTCGTCCCATCCCTGCTGCCGGCCTGGACCGAGTTTCCACCGGCGCCGCCGGCCCAGTTCGAGGAGCCGGGGAGCAGGTGGGAGGCGATGTCCTATGCGTCCTCGGCCGGAGAGTTGTGGGAGGAGACGCCGGGCGCACTCGGTTGGCTGCAGGAGAGGGCACTCTCGCGGCCCTCCCGGAAGAAGAAGGCCCGCGGGGGCCGGAAGGGGCGGAGGTGAACCTTGACCCCCGTCCCCTCCTCCAGCCTCACTTCACCCGCTTGCCCGGTATCTCCCTCCCGCCCTGGTGCAGGACCAGGCTCTCGGCGCTGCCGTTCTCTCCTTTCACGAAGACGAGCTGTGCGTCCACGACTTTGAAGAAGAACTTCGCCTCGGACTCCGGGAAGATTTCGAATTTCGCCTGACCCGTGGCCTGGGCGAAGATCTGGTTGCCTTCGCGGGTAACCTTGAGCTCGAAGCCGGGCGCCAGCTCGTAGACCCCGGCGTAGGCATCGAAGAGCGCGGGATCGACCTGGATCGCCTGGCGCTCGGCCGGCGGGGGCTCGTTGGTGAGGACGCCGGGCTCGTCCGGCCCGAAGCGCGGCTGCAGGTCCAGACCCGCGATCTTCCCCTGGGCGTCGCGCCGGAACTGGAGCAGGTTGTCTGAAACGTCAAAGAAGAAGCGGTCCTTCGCGAGCGCCCGGATCTCGTTTTTTGCGCCGCCGCTGCGCTGGGAGAATAGCCGGTCACCGTCGCGGCTGACCGTCCGGATCACATCGTCTGGGAACCGGTAGACGCCCACGTACTCGTCGAGTGCTTTGGGGTCCATCTTTACGACCTGCCGGCTTTCCAGGGGTTGTCCCAGGGCCTTGGCGGCGATCCGGAACGCCAGGGCTTCGGGCTGGGGCTCTTTGGCCGGGTTGTTCGACAGGATGGCCACGAAGATCCCCTCGTCGGGGACCCGCAGGGTGTCGCAGACGAAGCCGAAGATGCCCCCGCCGTGCTCGACGATGGTCCGGCCGGCGTAATCGCCGATCCCCAGTCCGTAGGCATACCGCGTGGAGCGGCCCGAGCTGAGTTGGGCCGGCGTGAGCATGCGCTTGAGGGATTCGGGCTTGAGGACCTTGCCGCCCCAGAGGCCGTCGGACCAGCGCGCCAGGTCGTCGACGGTGGAGAGGAGCGAGCCGGCCGAGTAGGGCTGGGTCATGCTGAGGTACTGGGACCTCCGGTAGCCTTCCTCCATCTTGTCGTAGCCGTCCACCCGGCCCGGCACGACCTCGGTGTTGTGGCCGTAGGAGGAGTGGGTCATGCCCAGCGGCTTGAAGATTTCCTGCTCGATGAAGTCTTCGTAGGTCTTGCCTGAGACTTTCTCGATGATGGCGCCGAGCAGGATGTAGGCGGAGTTGTTGTAGGCCCAGCGCTCGCCGGGCGCGAACTCCAGGGGCTTGTCCTTGAACATGGCCACGAGCTGTTCGACCTTCAGGTCCTCCCGGACCCTGGGCATCCATTCCGGCAGGCCGGTGTAGCTCGGGATGCCCGAGGTATGGGTGAGCAGGTGGTCGATGGTGATCTTCTGGCCGTGGGTCGGGTAGTCGGGGAGGTGCCGGGTGACGTCGTCGTCCACCGAGAGCAGGCCGCGCTCGGCGAGCAGCAGGATCGCGGCGGCCGTGAACTGCTTGGTCACGGAGCCGATCTCGAACACCATGTCGGGCTGGATCGGCACGCCCAGCTCCAGGTTGGCCAGGCCGTAGCCTTTGCGCAGGACAGTCTTTCCATCTTTGACGACCAGCGCGGCGGCGCCGGGCTCCCCGGCCGGGTAGGCCTCGGTCAGGAGCTTGTCGGCGTAGGTGGCCAGATCGACCTCCTGGGCCAGGGAGCAGGCCGGAAGCACGGCGAGGGCGAGGATCGCGAGCCAGGCAGCGGCGCGGCGCCGGCCCGGGAGTTGTCGGTTCATCTCGGAGTCTCCTTGAATTGGTGGTTCTCTCGGCTTTGCAGCCGATCTCTCCTTAAGACGAAACAATCGAGAAAAAGGTTCGCGGGTTGATTTCGTGTCTTCCTTGGGTAACATGGTCCGCCTCTGGTGTTCAAAAGGAGATCACAGATATCATGGACCAGGAACAGGAAGGGGTCGGGTTGAACATGTTCCTCCGGATCTTGAAAGAGGCGGTCGGACAGATCCTTCATCTCCAGAACGGGGACGCTTTTCTCTCCTGGATGCGGGTGGAGGCGACCCGGCACTTCCCCGAGGTGTTCGCCGGCTTGCCGGACCGGGTCCGCCGCGCCCTGGCCACGGAGCTGGGGCGGCAGATCTGGAATGCCACGCCCATCCCCCGGAGAGGCTTCCGTCCGCTGCCGCTCCCTCGCCCGAAGACATCCGATCCTTGCCCCTGCCGCTCGGGCCGCACTTACGAGGGCTGCTGCGCCAACACGCCGGCCGTACCCGGTCTGACTCCGGAGCTGATGTGGGCGCTCGTGGTCGGACAGCTCCCTCTGGAACCGGCGGCGGCCTTGGCGGAGGGGGGCGCCATCCCGCGCCCCTACCTGGGGATCGTAGCCCGTCGCCTGGTCGAGGCGGGGCAGCCGATGCGCGCCAAGAGGTTCCTCGAGCGGCTTTTCGAGGAGTCCGATGTCCTCGACAGGAGCGACATGGACACTTTGGACGCGCTGCTCGAAGCCTACGAGAAGCTGAACCTCGACGAGGAGATGCGCTCGTTCGTCCAGCGGTTCATCCAGGGTTTCGAGCGCGCGGAGGAGAAGTGACTCTGTATCCTCTTGTCGCTCCCATTGACCTGAATTGGCGCCTAGAGATCGCACACGTCGCGGAAATCAGTTACTCTATTGCGCGATGCCGAAACAAGATCTTCCCCTCCTTCCCGGGTATCTGGAGAGCCTTGCCGCCGTGGAGGACCGCGGCGATGCCCGCGAGGAGAGCTTCTATCCCACCCTGGTAGGGCTGCTGACCCGATGGGCGGAGCGTGCCGGCCTGCGGGACCTCCATGTGACGACGATCCCGCGCAAGACAGAGGGTTGCAGCCTCGACTTCCAGGTCTGGCGGGGCCGGCATCACCTGATCGGCTACATCGAGGCGAAGCGGCCGTCGGCTGACCTGGACCGCGAGGAGCAGGGTGCGCAGGTCCAGAGATACCGGAAGACGTTCCCCAATCTGATCCTCACCAACTTCCGGGAGCTGCGGCTCTACCGCAACGGGCTCCCGGTCTCCAGGGCGAAGATCTCGGCCCGGAGGGAGACGGAGCTGTCGGCGCTGCTCAAGCGCTTCGTCGATTTCCAGAGGCCGCAGCGCCTTGGAGCCGCCGCCCTCGCCAAGGCTCTGGCCGAGCGCGCCGGTTTCCTGCGGGACCGTATCGGGGACCTCCTGGAGCGCGACAAAGGCAGGGAGGAACCATCGGAGCTGACCGGCTTCTACCGCACCCTGGCTACCCATCTGTTCTCGGGGCTCGACGAGCAGGAGTTTGCCAACCTGTATGCCCAGACCGTGGCCTACGGCCTGCTCGCCGCGCGCTGTTGGGAGGACGGCGAGCTCGACCGCCGCACGCTTTACGAAAGGATTCCTCCGGCCAGCGGCATCCTCCGGGATGTCTTCCGCTACATCTCCCTTTCCCCGCCACCCGAGCTTGAGTGGATCGTCGACGACCTCGTGGACCTCCTGCGCCCTGCCGGGTGGAAGCTCGCTTTACAACGGCACTTCCAACAGAGAGGGGACCAGGACCCGATCCTCCACTTCTACGAGACGTTCCTGCGGCAGTACGACCCGATCCTGAGGACAAAGCGAGGGGTCTTCTACACGCCTCCTGCGGTGGTCTCCTATGTCGTGCGCTCTCTCGATCACCTGCTGCGCACGCGGCTCGACCGCCCCGACGGGCTCGCCGACCCGCGGGTCTGGCTCCTGGACCCGGCGGCTGGGACGATGACGTTCGTAGTCGAGGCGTTCCGTTGCGCGATCGAGGGCTGGCGGGAGTCCTATGGCAGGGCCGGCGTGCCCGCTCTGGTGCGGGACCACCTGCTCCCCCGGAGCTTCGGATTCGAGCTGATGATGGCGCCGTACGCGATCGGCCATCTCAAGATGAGCCTGTTCCTCGCGGAGCAGGGGTACGAGCTGGGCGAGGGGGACCGGGTGAACCTTCTCCTGACGAACGCTCTAGTCAGAGAGGATCTCAAGCAGGAGATCCTCCCCGGAATGCCGTCCCTGGCGCGGGAGGTCCGCAAGGCGGCGGAGGTCAAGGAGGACCCCCGGATCTGCGTGGTGCTCGGGAATCCGCCCTACTCGGGGCACTCCGAGAACCCGGTGGACCGGAAGAATAGGAAGGACGACCCTGTCCGGGCCTATTACCAGATGGACGGCGTGCCTCTCAAGGACAAGAACGCCAAGTGGCTCCAGGATGATTACGTCAAGTTCCTGCGCTTTGCCCAGCGCAGGATCGACGCTCACGGCGAGGGCGTAATCGGGCTCGTGCTGAACCATGGCTATCTGGACAACCCGACCTTCCGGGGGCTCCGGCGGTCTCTGATGGACAGCTTCGACGAGATATACGTCCTGGACCTCCACGGGAACCGGCGGAAGCGGGAGGTCACCCCGGCAGGCGCTCGGGACGAGAACGTCTTCGACATCGAGCAGGGGGTTTCGATCCTGCTGGCGGTGAAGAAACCAGGGCTGGCGAAGTCTGCGTACCGTGCCGATCTCCGTGGCAATCGGGCGAGCAAGCTTCGCTGGCTCGCTGCCCGCGACGTGGATTCGACCTCGTGGACAGCCCTTCAGCCCCGGGGTCCTTCCTACCTTTTCGTGGAGAGGGATGCTCGGCTGGAGGAGCTGTACGTCCGGGGCATCCCGCTGCCGGAGATCTTTCCCGAGCACTCGGTCGGCGTGCTTACGGCCCGCGACGCCTACGTCATGGATTTCGACCTGCCGGAGCTGCGCAAACGCATCATCAAGCTCCGCAAGGGGCTGCTCCCGAGAGAGGTGGTTCCGGACAGCTATCCAAAGGACACTGGGAGCTGGAAACTGACGGAGGCGGTCCGGCGGGCGGGCGAGGACACGGAGTGGGAGACGCGGTTCACGGAAATCCTGTTCCGGCCGTTCGACCTCAGGCACGTCTTCTATGCCGACTACCTGGTGGAGCGTCCGCGCGAACGGGTCATGGGTCATCTACTCCGTGGCCGGAATCTGGCCCTGGTGGTGCCGCGGCAGAGCAAGGACGGCCCCGGTGCGCTGGTGACGGAGCGGATCGCGGCGCACAAGGCAGTCAGCGCTTATGACATCAACTACGTCTTCCCGCTGTGGCTCTTGCCGGAAGGGATCTTCCCGGCCCGGGTGCCGAACGTCTCGCCCGAGGTTCTCCGCTTTCTGGAGCGCTGCCTGGGGACTGTGCCGGGACCCGAGGCGATCCTCGGCTATGTCTATGCCGTCTTTTATAGCCACCGATACCGTGACCGCTATGCCGTCTTTCTGGCTTCCGACTTTCCGCGCATCCTGTTCCCCCGGGACAGGTATCTGTTCGAGGCGATGGCGGGGCTCGGTGCGGAGCTGATCCGTCTCCATTTGCCGGGGCGGCCTCTTCGCGCGACCACCCGGTTCCTCGGGGAGAAGGGGAGCGGCCGCCTGGGACGGACCCGGAAGGTGCTCCGCGACTACCGCGAGGACGAGCGGCGGGTCTATGTGCACGAGGACGGTCAGTATTTTGATGGCATTCCCCTGCAAGTCTGGGAGTACCGCATCGGCGGCTATCAGGTGCTGGACCGCTGGCTCCAGGACCGGGCGGGGCGGACGCTGACGGCCGGCGAGATCGAGGCCTTCTGCCGGACGGCCACGGCGCTCGGGCGGACGGTGGAGGTACAGAGGCGGATCGACGAGCTGTATGCGGCGGTGGAGGAGAGCGCGGAGCTGGCGCGGAGCTAGGATGAGCCGCGGCGGCTTCGCCCTGAGCCGGGCTGGCTGGGCCCTGAGCCGGGCTGGCTGGGGCTCAAGCCGTCGCCGCTGGTCCTCGAGCTGCCATGGCTTGTCTTCTAGCCGCCGTGGCTTGTCTTCCAGCCGTCATGGCTCATCTTCTAGCCATCACGGCTCGACAGGGAGCCGTTGTGGCTCGCACTGGAGCCATCGCCGCTCTTCTTCTAGCCGCCACTGCTACTGGCGCCTCCCGGGCCGCTTTTCCGGCCGGGCATTCCATGGGTCCTGGGGCCAGGCGTGCCTGGGATACCGGCCCGCCAGCTCCTTGCGCACTTGCGGGTAGGTGTTCTCCCAGAAGCTCCGCAGGTCGTGGGTAACCTGCTGGGGACGATGGTTGGGCGCCAGGAGGTGGAGGAGGACCGGCACCCGTCCCGCCGCCACCCGCGGCGTCTCCGCCAGCCCGAACAGCTCCTGGATGCGGGCGGCGAGCACGGGCGGCTTGCCGGGCTCGTAGACCAGCTTGATCCGGCTGCCGCTCGGAACTTCCAGCCGCTCGGGGGCCTCCCGTTCGACCGCCCGGAGCTGCTCGTGCGACAGCGATCCTTCCAGAACGGGAAGGAGAGGGGCGCGCCGCAGCTCCGCGAAGGACTTCCTGCCCGCGGCGAGGGCGGGGAGAAGCTCGCGGAGCCGCGCCTCGTCGAAGTCGGGCAGATTCAGCTCGGGCATCCACTCCCGCAGGCAGCGCACGCGGGCGAGGAAGCCGGCGACCTCGGGATCGTCCAGCGGCAGAGCCCGATTCAGGCGGTTCGCGGCAGCTTCGGCCAGGACGGTCTCTCCCCCTTCGACCGGGATCTCGGTCCCGGAGATCACGAGGTCTTCAAACCGTGTCCGCTTCCAGGCCGCGACCCGCTCGCGCTCCTCGTCGAACTCCAGCTCGACGGTGGTCTGCAAGGGAAGCCACTCCGGCTCGACTTCCGAGGCGAGGCGGACGAGAGCCTCGGTGGGCCGCGCGTCCATGTCGACGCAGAGGAAGAGCATCGGCTCCAGGACGGTGCTCTCTTCCGCCAGGCGGACGCCGCGGCCTCCCACCATCACAGCCCGGGGGCTCCGCGGCTCACGCCGGCGGGCGAGGCGGTCGGGATAGGCGGCGAGGAGGGCTCGGAGCAGGACCTCGTCCCGGGGATGGGGGGCCTTGGGCGCCGGACCCAGCTCCTTCCGGACCAGGTCGAAGAGCTGATCCCGCGCCTTGAGCACGAAGCGGGCCGCGCCCGCGTTCAGCCTCTCTTCACTCCAGTTCGCTTCCAGGGCGTCGAGGCGGTCCAGGAGGTCGGAACGGGAAGAGCGGCGCGGGCCGGCACCCCGAGGTGTCCGCGGGAAAGGATCGCGTTCGGAGAGGAGCGCGGCGAGCAGGGCCGCCTCCCGGGGAAATCCAAGCCGATGCCCCTCGATCAGCAGACGGCCGAGGCGGGGGTGGACCGGCATGCGGGCCAGGAGGCGTCCCGTCTCGGTGACGCCGTGATCGTCCGTGGCTTCCAATCGCCGGAGCAGGAGGAGGGCCGAGGCGAGCGCGGCGGGATCGGGCGCCTCGAACCAGTCGAAGGCGGCGAGATCGGTCTCCCCCCAGGCGAGGAGCTGAAGGGCCGGAGTGGCGAGATCCACCCGGAGGATCTCGGGCATTTCCCGTTCCGGGAGCGTCGGATGCTCCCAGGCCGGCCAGAGCCGGAGACAGAGCCCGGGTCCCTGGCGCCCCGCCCGTCCCGCCCGCTGGTCTGCGGAGGCCCGGCTGATCTTCCCGAGCTCCAGCCGATCCAGCCCGGTGGCCGGATCGAAGCGCAGACGCCGGACCTGTCCGCTGTCCACCACGGCGGTAACTCCCTCAACGGTGATCGAGGTCTCCGCGACGTTCGTGGCCAGGACGACCTTGCGGCGATCGAGGGGACGCAGCACCTCGTCCTGCCGTTCGGCGGGCAGGTCGCCGTAGAGAGGAAAGACAACCAGGTCTGATAGAGCTTCGGCGGTCCGCTCGATCTCCCCGACTCCGGGGAGAAAGACGAGCACGTCGCCGGACGTCTCCTTCAAGGCATGCCGGACCGCTGCCGGGATCGACAGGTCCGAATGCCGGATCTCGACCGGATGGAGCCTTCCCTCGCTGCGAATCACCGGGCAGTCCAGATAAGCGGCGATGGGACCGGGATCGACCGTCGCCGACATGGCCACGATCCGCAGGTCGGGCCGGACTTCTCTCTGAACACGGCGGGTCATGGCGAGGGAGAGGTCGGTGTGGAGGCTGCGCTCGTGGATCTCGTCGAAGATCACGGCGCCGATGCCCTCCAGGAAGGGATCGCCCTGGAGCATCTGGACCAGAATTCCCTCGGTGACCACCAGGATCCGGGTCGCGGGTCCCGCCCTGCGATCGAACCGGACCTGGTAGCCCACCTCCTCGCCGAGCTGCCAGCCGCCCTCCTCCGCCATGCGGCGCGCGGCAGCCCGGGCCGCGATCCGCCGGGGCTCGAGCATGATGATCCTGCCATCGATCTCCAGAAGGGCAGGAGGGACCCGCGTGGTTTTTCCGGCGCCGGTCGGCGCGATCAGAACGGCCGCGCTCCTCTCGCGGAGAGCGGCGAGAAGCCCGGGGATGACTTCGTCGACGGGGAGGGAGAGCCTCATCCAAACACGGTAAGGACGATCAGCGTCAGCGAGAGCAGGCTCACGACAATGGCAATAGTCCAGGCCAGGAGATTGAAGAGGCCGCCGTTGACGTACTTTCCCATCAGCTCCCGGTTGTTGATCAGGCGCAGCATGGCGAAAAGCTCGACGGGCAGGAGCAGCCCGTTCAGGACGTACACGCCCACCAGCACCCGCATCAGGGGGAGGCCGGGGATCAGCGCCAGGACCGCCCCGAGAAGGATCAACCCGGTAAACAGACCCATGAAGATCGGGGCCTCCGCCCAGGTTCGCGACACCCCCCGCTCGAACCCCAGGGCCTCGCTCATCATGTAGGTCGTGGCCAGGGGGAGGACCCCGGCGGCGAGCAGCGAGGCGCCGAGCAACCCCAGGCCGAACAGCTCGCTGGCGTAGGTCCCGGCAATGGGCTCCAGGGCCTGGGCGGCGTCTTCCGCGGTCTCGATCGTGATCCCCTGGGGATGGAGCGTCGAGGCCGTGGCGATGATGATGAACATGGCGATCAGGCCGGCGAAGAGGGTGCCGGCGATCACGTCGAACCGGGTGTAGGCGTACTCCTCGGGCTTGACCCCCTTCTCCACCACGGACGACTGGACATAGAGCTGCATGTAGGGGGAGATGGTCGTGCCGATGAGCGCGATGAGCAGGTGGAGGTAGCCGACCTCCAGCTTCGGCGCGGGGCGGACGGTCTGGCGCAGGACCTCGCCCCAGTCCGGCCGGGCGAGGAAGGCCGCGCCAATGTAGGCCAGGAAGACCAGGGAGAGGAAGAGGAAGACCCGCTCGACCCGCTCGTATGAGCCGCGGGTGATCAGCAGCCAGACCAGGACCGCCGCCAAGGGAACCGCGATGTAGCGGCTCACCCCGAACAGCTCCGCCGCGGCGGCGATGCCGATGAACTCCGAGATGATGATGCCGGCGTTCGCCACGAAGAGGGTGAGCAGGATCAGAGCGGTGGCGCGGAGCGAGAAGCTCTCCCGCACGAGATCGGAGAACCCCTTGCCCGTAACGGCGCCCATGCGGGCGCTCATCTCCTGGACGACCCCGACGCAGACGGTGACCAGGACCATGGCCCAGAGGAGCCCGTAACCGTAAGCCGCTCCGGCCGAGGCATAGGTGGCGATGCCGCCCGCATCGTTACCGGCGCTCGCCGCGAGGAGGCCCGGGCCGAGCGCCAGCAGGTAGGGGAGGAGCCGGCGCCGGCTCGTCTTCATGCGGCGAAGGGCCTCGCTCCCCGGCGCTGCCAGATCTCGGGCAGGAGCACGGCCAGGGCGTCATCGACCGTCACGGTGCCGAGCATTCGGCCGCTCTTGTCAAGCACCGGTACTGCCAGCAGGTTGTACTCGGCCAGGACGCGGGCCGCGTCCTCGGCCCGGTCCTCGGGATGCACGGTCGGCAGGTCGCCGTCCATCACCTCGGTCACCGGCGTGGCCGGGTCGGCCACGATCAGGTTGCGGAGCCGTATCAGTCCGAGGAGGGACTCCGGGCCCGTCACGTACACGGCGAGCAGAGGATCGGGAACCTCCTCCAGAGCGCGGACCGCCGCGAGGGCGTCTCCGACCGTCGCACTCGCCGGGACGCTCACGAAGTCGGTGCTCATGATGCGGCCGGCGCTGTCCTCGTCAAAAGCCAGGTGGGCCTGGACGTCGGCCGCCTCCTCGGGCTCCATGCGGGCGAGGAGCTGCTCGGCCACCTCGTCGGCGAGGTCCTCCAGAGCGTCGGCGGCTGCCGCCGGGGTCATCTCCTCCAGAATGTCGGCCGCGCGCTCCTGGTCCATGCCTTCGAGGAGGTCCGCAACGCGCTCGTCGCTGACCTCCTCCAGCGTCTCGGCGGCGGTCTCGTTGTCCAGGGCGGCCACGATCTCGGCGCTCTCCCGGTAGGAGAGGGCATCGACGATGCGCGCCAGGTCCACGGGGTGGAGGTCGGCCAGGCGATCGTAGGAGACCTTGAGCTGGACCGGCGCGGCGCTGGCGAGGTATTGGGCGTCTGCCCAGTCGATGATCTGGCGGCCCACGATCCGGCCGGCCAGAGCGCGGGGGCCGAGGCGGCGGAGAAGCGCCTGCGGGCTGATGTCGATCCCGATCACGCGGAAGCTCCCCTCCACTTGGGCGAGCTGCACGTCGTTGACCCGGACGATCCGGCGGCCGGTCACGTCGATGAGCTGATGGTCGAGCACATCCTGCCGCAGCAGAACCTCGCCGTTGCGGCGCGCGAACGGCTGCAGATCGACCGTCGAGGAGGCCAGCTTGGCGGCTCCGTTGAGAGTCTGGAGGAGGCGGGCCGGTACGAAGAAGCGGCGGCGGCCGTCGCGGACAATAAGCCCCGCGAGTGTCGGGTAGTGTTGATCGACGCGGACGATCAGGTCGTCGAGCTTGCCGATGACTTCGCCGGACTTCCCCTGGACGGGCTGATCGAGGATCGATGCGAGGAAGATCATGGCCGCCTCCAGATCTCAGGGCCCCGGCGGCGAGCGCGGGGCCGGAGGCGGCGTCAGGACCGGACGGTCACTCCCGCTGAGAGAGAAACCGCCGGTTCCGGAGCCGGCACCAGGCCGCGCTCGAGCGCTGGCCTTGCGTGGAACGCACCTTGAGGGTGCAACTTTGACCGTCGTCCATACCGTTTCGAATGCGCCGCCCGAGGCGGGCAAAATGATCGTAACACGGAGGGATTCATTCCATACCGGCGTCCGTACCGGCCAAGTGATATCTGGCCGAGCGGCGCACGCCCGTGCGCAGCACCTGCCCCCTTTCGGCCAGGGAGCGGAGCACGATGCGCAGCCGCGAGGCGGGCGCGCCGGTCTCCCGGACCAGGTCGGTCATCTCGGCCGAGCCGCCCAGCCGTTGCAGGACCTCCAGCACCTGGGAAGCGGAGCTCGCCAGGCTCTCTGCGCCCTTGGCGCCGCGCTCCGCCCGCTCCTTGAGAAGGTCGGCCAGGACCCCGCCGCGGAGGAATGCGATCATCCGGTCGCCGTCGATGCCCAGCTCCAGAAGCGGGCCGGCTTCGATGACCTCGCCCGCTCCGGCCAGGAAGTTCAGCCGCCGGAGCTGGCTCACGAGGTCACGGATGCGGCGGCGGTCCCCCAACAGCGGGCGGAGCTCGCGGGCGAGTGTGTCCAGCCGTACCTGAGGGGGGAGGGCCTCGGGCATCCTCTCACCGGTCTGGCTCCGGGGGAGCACGAGGCGGACCCAGAGAACAACCAGCAGGGCGCAGGCGTCGGCCTTCAGGCCGAGGTTGGATGCGGCTTCGAAGGCGGGATCGCCGGCCACCTCGGGCGCGAGGCGGATGCCCACGTGATCGGAGTAGACGCTGGTCGCGAGCACCAGCCCGACTCCACGGAGCCGGCGCTCGACTTCGCGGCGGACCTCGGGGAGCTCGAGCCCGGGCACGTCCATCAGAGTAAGAGCCCCTGCGCGCAGCAGTCGGGCGCAGATGCGGATCGCCTGATTCATCCGTTCAACCTCCGCCGCGGGGCCGGGTGGCCCTGCAGGGCGTGGGTCTCGGCCATCTGGACGACGGCCTTGGTGGTGAGAAGTGGAGGAGAGGAGAGGATGGGGACGAGCGCCTCGCGCCCCGCGGTGGCGAGCTCCTCCAGGCTGCGGCTCAGGAGGGCTTGGACGATCTCTTCCAGCGTCAGCCCGTCGGGGATCGGCGGGTTTTGTGCCCCGTGGGCAAGCACGGCGCGGAGGGCGTCGTGAATCCTCCTGCCCGCATCGGTCAGCCGGTGGAAGCCGTGCGGATCGGCCTCCAGCCATCCGCTGCGCCGGAGCGCCCGGAGGGTCTCACTCCGGGCGGGCTCGGCCAGCCAGGCGAGGGTCTTTTCGAGGTCGATTTCCGTGAAGGTGGCGCGGCCGCTGGCGAGCAGCGCCTCGACGGCCGCCGCCCGCACCAGGACCATGGTCTCTGATGTTTCTTTAGGGGGTGTCTCTCTCGCGTCGCTCATCTCCGCGACAACTATATCGGAGATGCGCGTCGCCTTGGGCCGCAGAAATGAGAAAAGAAATCACTTCACGGCTTCCGCCCCGCGGGCTCTCCGGAAAGAGAGCTCGGAGCGTTCAGATTCGCCCCTTCGTCCACGCCGACGCCGAGCCGGTCGACCAACTCGCCGCCCAGCCAGCCGGTCACCAGCGCCAGGAGGACCGCCACCGCCGAGAGACCGATCTCGAGGCCGCTGGGAGCGGAGGGCAGGTCGCGCCGCGAGAACCAGGTCAGGACGAAGAGCAGCAGGACCACCACGTTTCCGCCGCCATGGAGAAGGCCGATCCGCTTCGCCCGGGTGCCGCCGGGGATCGCCAGCCAGTCGATGAGCCCGAAAGGCGCCGCGATCAACCCCGAGATGATCCCCGCCGCGATCATGTAGTAGGACACGAGGGCCCAATGATCGCCGTCTGTTGCGAGGTGCAGGATGTCGAAGAACAGAGACGTGCCGAGCAGCCCCAGCGGAAACACGATCAACATCTGATGGATGGGATGGCCGAACAACCGTGCCTTGGCATGCATGTCTTCCCTCCTGTCCGGGCGCAAAAGTGCACCTGGAGAAAGAATGCAACCGCTGTGCCGAGGCTAGAAGGCCGCGTACTCGACGCGAGCCTCGTTGACCTCTTCCGAGTAGGGGAGGACTCGGAAGCCTTCCAGTGCGGCGGCGCCCCGGAGGCGATCGTCGAGGCAGACGAAGCTCTCGCCGCTGGTGTTGCCTCCGCACCAGTTCAAGGCGGCAGCCAGTTGAAGTGCGTCGGCGGCCCGGAGAGGGTGCTTCACGGTGAGCTGGCTTGCGAGGTCCCGTACCTCCTCGGAAGGTTCGATCTCAGCAGCATGAGCGAACAGAGAACGGAGGGTGCCCTCTGCCTTCACGAATCTCGATGCTGCCATCCGGCCTGCCCGGTTTGCTCGCGCAAGGGCTCCGTAGCACTCAACCGGGGTTGCCCACCAAAGGGCCATTCTGGAATCCACGGGGAGAAGGCTGGCCACCCTGAGGGTACCGGGCTCGAAGATAACCAAGGAGACCAGAGCCGAGCTGTCCCAGAACCTCATCGGTTCTCGATCAAGTCCCTGAGAATCTCGGCTGCCACTTCAGGGCTGATGTCCGGTCGAGGCAGATTCTGCAACTCCTCAAGGGTGAGCTCACGGATCGGAGCGCGGATCCAGCCCTCCCGGATTCCCCGGGCGACGCGCTCCTCCAGGGTCTCAACAGGCGCGCTCTTTTCCTCTGTGTTCCTCTTTTTCGCCATGCGGCGACACTACTAAGGGCTCAGGGATGTG
Organism: Acidobacteriota bacterium; assembly: GCA_034667225.1. Classification (GTDB taxonomy): domain Bacteria; phylum Acidobacteriota; class Thermoanaerobaculia; order Multivoradales; family UBA5704; genus DATMER01. The sequence goes on along the minus strand of JAXDKG010000004.1, from coordinate 123,769 downwards.
TCAAGACGCAACGTGCCTCACTCCTGCCCGGGTCCTTTCTGCTTGCCGGCGATGGCCAGGAAGAGCTCCTGGACGACCTCTTTGAGCTCGATCGTGTAGAGGGACAGGTCGCGCAGGCTCTGCTCGAGCTGATCAGCGGAAGGGCGGACGAGCGCGCCTCCGGGCCTCGGCCGGACCTTGTGGGTCAGCCGCTCGTCGAGGAGCTGCAGCTTCTGATAGGCGTCCTTGAGTCGCTGAGGGTCCATGTCACTTCCTTCCTATTGGCTGCGAGGGGATTTGGAGGGTGAAGTCCACGAGCCGCGCCAGCTCTTCTGGAGTCAACCGCTTGGAGTAGGACGGCATCGGGCCGTGCCCCTCCGCAATCCGCTGCCGCACGGCCGCGCGGTCCCCCCGCAGGACCATGGGCGACGATCGGAGGTCGAGGTGCGGGTAGAGCCGGACCGGTTTTTTCGGCCCCTCTCCGCTCGGCCCGTGACAGCGCCGGCAATAGGAGCGGTAGAGGCCGGGCGCGCTGCGGTCCCGGGCACAGGCGGCCAGGGATAGGAGCGGCATCGCAGCCAGCAGGAGCACGAGCACCGCCTTCAACTCGACTTCCCGCTCGGCTCCTCCCGCCGGTGGATCATAGTCGCCGTCGCCTGGTCCCGCGGCCTCACCACGAGCTCGTCGATGTTGACCCGCGAGGGCCGGGTGGCGGCCCAGACGATGCAGTCGGCGATGTCCTCGGGAGTCAGCGGCTCCATGCCGCGGTAGACCGCCTTGGCGCGCTCGGCGTCTCCGGCGAAGCGAACCAGCGAGAATTCCGTCTCCACCAAGCCCGGAGCAATGTCCGTGACCCGGATCGGCTCGCCAAGCAGCTCCAGCCGCAGCGTGCGAGTGAGCGCCCGCTCCGCGTGCTTGGCCCCGGTGTAGCCAGCTCCGCCGACGTAGGTCTCGAAGCCGGCGATGGAGCCGATGTTGATCACATGGCCGTCTCCAGAAGCTCGCAGCTTCGGCAGGAGGGCCCGTGTCATCCGAAGGGTCCCGAGCACGTTGGCCTCCCACATCCAGCGCCACTTGTCGTCGACGGCGGCCTCGATCCGCTCCACGCCGACGGCTCCGCCAGCATTGTTGACGAGGAGATGGAGGGCCTCGGGGAGCTGCCCGGCAAAGGATTGGACGCTCGCCTCGTCGGTGACGTCCAGGGGCAGAGGAGTCGCCGATCCTCCAATTGAATCGGCTACCTCCTGAAGACGGTCTTGACGACGGGCTCCCAGAAAGACCTGGAACCCGGCGGTAGCCAAAGCGCGCGCGGTCGCTGCTCCGATCCCCGAGCTGGCTCCAGTCACGACAGCCGTTTTCATCTTCTCTCCTAGACCTCGGCCGAGGGGCACAGGTCGGCCACCCGGCAGGCGGGACACTCCGGCTTGCGCGCCTTGCAGACCTTGCGGCCATGATCGATCAGCAGGTGGGACCAGAGCGTCCAGTCCTCCCTTGGCACGAGCGGCAGCAGGTCGCGTTCGATCTTCTCTGGATCGGTCTGCTCGGTCAGTCCCAGGCGGCGGGACAGCCGCTGAACGTGCGTATCCACCACGATCCCTTCATTTTTCCCGAAGGCGTTGCCGAGCACGACGTTCGCCGTCTTGCGTCCGACGCCGGGCAGGGCATTGAGCTCCTCCATGGTGGAAGGCACGTCTCCGCCGTGCTCGGCCATGAGCGTCCTGCCCAGGTTCTGGAGGGCCCGTGCCTTGTTGCGGTAGAAGCCGGTGGTCCGCACCAGCTCCTCGATTTCCGGTGTGGGGATCTCGGCGTACTCGCGGGCCGTGGGGCAACGTCGGAACAGGGCCGGCGTTGCTTGGTTGACCCGGTCGTCCGTGCACTGGGCCGCGAGGACGGTGGCGACCAGCAACTGGAGCGGGTTCTGAAAATCGAGGGAACAGCGGCTGTCCGGATACTCCCGCTTGAGCCGGGAGAGGATCTCCGCTGCGCGGGCTCGCCGGGCCTTGCCCGATTCTCGCCGTGCCTGTGCTGGAGTCAGAGCCATCTACTTCTTCTCCGGCATGAGAGCCCGCGCGACCCAGTTGAAGGCCGCGATCACCAAGCCGCCCAGAATGGCTGGAACGAAGCCGTCGATCCGGAGGCCTTCCAGGAGGATGTCGGCCAGGTAGAGCATGAGGCCGTTGATCACAAGGTAGAACAGACCGAGGGTCAGCAGGATCAGCGGGCAGGAAAGGGTGCTGACGAGCGGCTTGACCACCAGGTTGATCAGGCCGAGCACCAGACCGGCGATCAGCAGGTAGACGAGGCTACCCTGGTAGTGGATTCCCGGCACCAGGCGGGCGGCGATCAGCAGGGCGACGCCGTTGAGCACGATCTGCAGCAGGGCGCGCAGCATGGATTCCTCCGTGTTTCCGGCGGGATCTTATACCCCATCCACGATTGCGCGCGCGGCCTCTACCGCCTTGCGCTCGTTCTCGAAGGTCAGGCGGGCGATCCCCTCGTCCCAGGACATCCACTCGGCGCCGGACACTTCGCGGCGGTCGTAGTCGGCGGGGTCGCCGCTCACGTAATCCAGGAGGAAGTAGTCGACCGTCTTGTGGACCCGTTTGCGCCCGCGGTCCACGAACCAGTACTCGACGCCGGGCAGGGGGGAGCGCACCCGGCCGGTCACCCCGGTCTCCTCGCGCACCTCCCGCACCGCGGTCTGCTCGGGCGTCTCTCCTTCCTCGATGTGCCCCTTGGGGAGCTGCCAGCGTTTCCCCTCCATCACCGAGATGAGGAGGATCTGCGAGCCGTGCACGATCAGGCCGCCGGCCGAGCGGTGCTCCTCGGTCTTCAGAGACGCGGAGCCCCGCCGCGCTTTTCGCCTGGCAGCGGTTTTGGACTTGCCCCCGCGGATGTTGGGGTCGGTCAGTTGGTGGGCTCCTCGCCGCTCGGCACGGTCCAGGATGGCAGGGTCGAAGGATCGACCCCCACGGACCGCAGGGCGTCGTCCCAGACCTGCTCGGGATCGGGAGCGAAGATCAGGTCGGTCCGCACCGGCGCCGTGAGCCAGTCGTTCCGCAGGATCTCCTGGATGAGCTGGCCGGAGCCCCAGCCGGCGTAGCCGAGGAACAGCCGGAAGCCGGAAGGCGGAGTCTCGGCGAGCCGCGCGAGGTCGCCGATGTGCTGGGTGATCGAGATGCCGGGCAGGACCTCCGAGGACGCCTCGGTCTCCACCGGTCCGGGAGAGAACAGCACCGTCCCGAGCTGCGGCTGGACCGGTCCGCCGAAGTGGGCCACGTCCTCCGTGTCCCCCTGCCAGCTCACCTCCATCCCTTCGAGGATCTCCTGGAGCCTGATGCCGGTGGGCCGGTTCACGATGAAGCCGAAGCTCCCCTCGTCCTCGTGATGGAGCAGGAGCACGACGCTTTTGTGGAAGAACGGATCGAGGACCTGCGGCATCGCGAGGAGGAGGAGCGGCGTGGTCAGATCGGAGGCGATCGCCGTCATGGCCCTCATCTTACCCCGGCATCGCGGGCATCGCGAGGATACGGCCCGGTCTGTTATCGTTGCGATCGAGTGTGAGGAGAGGACCATGAAAGACAGTTTTGGAAGTCGAACGGCCCTGAAGGTGGGAGGCCGTGAATACCGTATAGCCCGTCTCGGCGCGCTGGAAGGCCGGAAGATCGAGCGGCTGCCCTACGCCCTCCGCATCCTGCTTGAAAACCTGTTGCGCCGCGAGGATGGCGAGGTCGTCAGCGCCGAGGACATCGAGGCGCTCGCCACTTGGGACCCCCATGCCGTGCCCTCCCGCGAGATCGCCTTCATGCCGGCCCGCGTCCTCCTGCAGGACTTTACCGGCGTGCCGGCCGTCGTCGACCTCGCGGCCATGCGCGACGCCATGGCCGCCATGGGCGGCGACCCCAAGAAGATCAACCCGCTCCAGCCGGTCGAGCTGGTCATCGACCACTCGGTCCAGGTGGACGAGTACGGCAGCGCCGCAGCCTTCCTGATCAACGCGGAGAAGGAGTTCGAACGCAACCGCGAGCGCTACGCCTTTCTGCGCTGGGGCCAGACCGCCTTCGACAACTTCAAGGTCGTGCCGCCGGACACGGGCATCGTCCACCAGGTCAACCTGGAGTACCTGGCCCGGGTCGTCATGGATGGCGACCTCGAAGGCGAGCTCTATGCCTACCCGGACACGCTGGTGGGGACCGACTCCCATACGACGATGATCAACGGCCTGGGCGTGCTCGGCTGGGGCGTGGGCGGCATCGAAGCCGAGGCGGCCATGCTCGGCCAGCCGGTGTCGATGCTCATCCCGCAGGTGGTCGGCTTCCGTATCTCCGGGTCGCTGCCCGAGGGCGCGACCGCCACCGACCTCGTGCTGCGGGTGACCGAGATGCTGCGCAAGAAGGGAGTCGTGGGCAAGTTCGTGGAGTTCTTCGGCCCCGGTCTTTCCAATCTTCCCTTGGCCGACCGCGCCACGATCGCCAACATGGCGCCCGAGTACGGCGCCACCTGCGGCATCTTCCCCGTGGACCAGATCTCCCTGGACTACATGAAGTTCACCGGCCGGCCGGCGGACCGCATCGCCCTGGTCGAGGCCTACATGAAGGAGCAGGGTCTCTTCTTTACCGTGGACACGCCCGAGCCGTTCTACACCGACACCGTGGCGCTCGACCTCGGCACGGTCGAGCCGAGCCTCGCCGGCCCGCGCCGGCCGCAGGACCGGGTGCGCCTCTCGGAGGTCAAGCCCTCGTTCGCCAAGGAGCTGGAGACCATGAAGGCGAGCGGCCGCACGGGACGTTCGCGGCAGTCTGCCCCCGGCCTGCAAGTGTCGGGCGGCACGGCGGCCGGCACGGCTGTGGCCGAGGCCGACGTGACGACCACCGAAGCCAATGGCGCCGCCAAGCACCTGCAGGACGGCTCCGTGGTCATCGCGGCCATCACGAGCTGCACGAACACCTCGAATCCGTCAGTGATGATGGCCGCTGGCCTGCTCGCGAAGAAGGCGGTGGAGAAGGGCCTCTCCGTCCAGCCCTGGGTCAAGACCAGCCTGGCGCCGGGCTCCAAGGTGGTGACGGAGTATTACAACGAGGCGGGGCTCACCCCCTATCTCGACCAGCTCGGGTTCAACCTGGTGGGCTACGGCTGCACCACCTGCATCGGCAACAGCGGTCCGCTGCCCACGGAGATCTCGCACGCCATCGAGGAGCGCGATCTCGTCGCCGTGGCGGTCCTCTCGGGCAACCGCAACTTCGAAGGCCGGATCAACTCCGACGTGCGGGCCAACTACCTGGCCTCGCCGCCGCTGGTGGTGGCCTACGCCCTCGCCGGCCGGATCGATATCGACCTCCTGAACGAGCCGCTCGGAACGGGCAGGGACGGCCAGCCGGTCTTCCTCAAGGACATCTGGCCGACCCGCATGGAGGTCGACGAGACGGTCCTCCGCGGCCTGCGCGCCGAGATGTTCCAGAAGGAGTACGCCGACGTCTACGCCGGGGACGAGCGCTGGAACGGGCTCGACGTGCCGGAGGGGGCCACCTACGCCTGGGACCCCGAGTCCACCTACGTCCGCCTGCCCCCCTACTTCACGGACATGCCGGCCGAGCCGGCGCCGGTGGAGGATGTGAAGGGCGCCCGGGTGTTGGGTCTGTTCGCGGACAGCATCACGACCGATCACATTTCGCCGGCCGGCTCGATCAAGGCGTCGAGCCCGGCGGGCAAGTACCTGCAGGAGCACGGCGTGCCGCCCAAGGACTTCAACTCCTACGGCGCGCGGCGGGGCAACCACGAGGTCATGATGCGCGGCACTTTTGCCAACGTCCGTCTGCGCAACCGGCTGGTGCCGGAGATCGAGGGCGGTTTCACTCTGCACCTGCCGGACGGCGAGCCGCTGCCGATCTACGACGCGGCGATGAAATACCAGGCGGAGGGGATTCCGACCGTGATCCTGGCGGGCAAGGAGTACGGCACGGGCTCCTCCCGCGACTGGGCGGCCAAGGGTCCGCGGCTGCTCGGCGTGCGCGCGGCGATCGCGGAGAGCTTCGAGCGCATTCACCGCAGCAACCTGGTGGGCATGGGCGTGATGCCGCTGGAGTTCCTCGACGGTCAGAACGCGGACAGCCTGGGCCTGACCGGCCGCGAGACCTTCGACATCACCGGCCTTGCCGAGGGCGTGGCGAACGGCTTCGCAAATGGCCGGGAAGTGCCCGTCCGGGCAACGTCAGACGATGGCAAGGTCACCGAGTTCAAAGCGCGGGTGCGGCTCGATACCCCCCAGGAAATCGAGTACTACCGCCACGGGGGCATCCTGCACTACGTGCTGCGCCAGCTGCTGCGCGGTGGAGCCAAATAGGGGGATCAAATGGCTGATTCAAAGGACGAAAGCCAGGAGAATAATGCCGTGCCACTCGCCGACTTCCCTGTGCATGACTTTGGCGCTTGGCCGCAAGACCTACCCCTGAGTCGGCGAGATCTGTACGAAGACGAGGAGAGAGAAGGAGAGCAAGTCTCCCCCTCTCCCCCTCTCCCGGGGAGGGCGTGCTTGGGGACCGGGAGAGGGCATAGGCGCTAACTTACCGACAGCCTGCCCCCCAATGTAGAGACGCCCCGCGGGGCGTCTCCTCCGGAAGGCTGCTCGATAAAACCGCTGGCCCGATGTGGTCTCTGGAACGATGTCGCCGCTGCGGAGACGCCCCGCGTGGCGTCTCTACATTGGGGGGGAAGTTTAAGTTAGCGCGTATGCCGGGAGAGGGGGCCGGGGAGTGAGGGCCTCATAAAAAAACCCCGCGCTATGGAGGGAGACAGCGCGGGGGGAGGAGAGGGAGTTTAAGGAGATTGTCGGAGCTTTACTCCGGGATGGGCCAACTCCCGGTGGCCCGTCCTCTCACCAGTTAAAACCAGGACGACCACCGCGGGATTCCCGCCCCCTCTCTTTCCTGTAGGTCCCCGCCGGCCGGAAAAAGGTTCTCTCCGCTAGAATCCTCGTCCATGCGGATCTATCTGACCGGAGGCACCGGCTACATCGGCAGGGCGCTGGCGAAGCGGCTGGTCGAGGCCGGACACGAGGTCCGCGCCCTGGTGCGGGCCACCAGCAATGTCGAGCCGTTGAAGCAGCTCGGCGTCGCCACCTTCACGGGCGATCTTCAGGACCGCGCCTCCATGCGCGAAGGGATGTCCGGCGCCGACTGGGTCATCCATGCCGCCGCCGACCTCGACCTCACCGGACCGCCGGAGCGGATGCGCCAGACCAACATCCAGGGGAGCGAGAACGTGGCCTCCCTCGCCTTCAAGCTGGGGACCGGCCGGTTCCTCTCCGTCTCCTCGATGGCCTATTTCGGCGGCAGCCCGGACGACGGTACCCCGGCCAACGAGACCTCGCGCCCGAGGGAGCCGTTCCCCACTCTCTACAGCGCCACGAAGCACTCGGGGGAGAGGGCCATCCAGGAGTGGGTTAAGCAGGGATTGCGGGTGAACACCGTCTATCCCAGTCTGGTCTACGGCCCGCCGGGCAAGAAGGAGGGGGCGAACTCCATCCTCCGCCAGCTCCTCAAGGGCCGCCTCCCAGCCGTGGTTGGAGCCGACCGCAAGACCTCCTGGATCTTCCTGGATGACGTGGTGGATGCCATGGTCAAGGTGATCGACAAGGCCCCGGTCGGCCGGGACTACCTCCTGACCGGGGACGTCACGACGCTGCGGAGTCTGGTGGCCCGCGTCTGCGCCATGGGCGGGGTGAAGCCGCCGAAGCTGACCCTGCCGATCGGCGTGGCCCGCGCCGCAATCACTCTCGCGGGCCCTCTCTACAAGATGAGGGGGCGCCGGCCGCCGGTCGCGCCGGACCAGCTCGACAACCTGGCCCGCCACTGGGCCTTCGACGACACCCGTGCCCGTACCGAGCTGGGCTGGACACCTCGCACCCTGGACGAGGGGCTGCCCCCTACGGTGCGGCACATCCAGGCAACAGGCTAGAGGTCCGGCACCACCCACAGCTCCCGGCCGTGCTCGCCGTCGTTGGCCGAGAAGTAGAGGCCTCCCTCGGTCGCGGTCAGCTCCCGGGGATTGGACCAGGAGGCGCCGGGGGCGATGTCCTGGACGAACCGGGTGCCTGCCGCGGTGCCGTCACTCGACCACAGCTCCATGCCGTGCACGCCGTCCCGGGCGCGGAACCAGAGCCGGCCGTTCCAGGCCGTCAGGCCGCGGGGATGGGAGCCGAGCAGGCCGGGCGCGATGCCCGCGATACCGAGCAGCCTGGCCGTGCTCTCGGGAGTGCCGTCCGTGGACCAGAGCTCGTCGCCATGCGCCTTGTCTGCCGCGGCGAAGAAGACGCGGCCGTTCAGCTCGACGAACGGGGACGAGTCCATGGGGGCGAAGCTGGACTGCCCGATCGTCACATCGGCCAGCAGCTCGGTGCCGCCGCCGGTGCCGTCCGAGATCCAGGGCAGGAGCCGTCCGGCGGGATCGTCCGCCCTCGGGGCGGTGAAGTAGAGGCGGTCCCCGATCGCGGTGAGATCCTCCGGCGCTCCCGCTCCCGACTCCGCCGTGACCACGGGTCCCGTGCCGGCCGGGCTGCCGTCCGAGCCCCAGATCGCCAGGGGCTCCCCGTTCCTGGCGAACAGGAACCAGACGCGGCCGCCGGCCTCGACGATGAAAAACTGCTGCAGGGGCATGAGGCCGTAGCCTTCGATCAGGGGATAGGTGCCGGCGGGGGTGCCGTCGCTGACCCAGGGACGCAGCACGACCTCGTTGTCGGGGAGCAGGATCAAGTCGAAGAACCAGAGCCTGCCGCCCGCGAAAGTGAGGCCGAGCGTGTCCGTGTCGACAGGGAGCTCGAGGTGCTTGCGGGTCCCCTCCGGCGTGCCGTCCGTCAGCCAGATCTCGACGCGGTACGTGTTGCCGGAGCGAGTGGAGGCGGAGAAGGCCGCCTCGTCGCCGAATCGGGCCAGGGTATACGGATAGTCCGTGAACAGGGCCTGCGTCCCCGCGGGCGTTCCGTCCGTGCGCCAGAGCCCGTCGCTCCCGAGGAAGACCGCAATATCGCCGGTATTGGCGGCATTGCCGGCATTGCCCAGGACCACGGGGGGATAGAAGGCCGGCGGGCAGTCGGACGCCGCCTGGGACTGCAGGAGGGTGGTCTCCGTCCCCTGCACGAACCGCAGCTCCGCGGCCTCGCCGGAGCAGGTCCAGGCCAGCAGCCCGTCCCGGAATGGAGTCAGCCGGTAGGGGTGCGAGCCCCGGGCCGTCCGCGGCTCGACGATCGGATGCGAGCCGTCGCGGGAGCCGTCGCTGCTCCACAGAACCACGTCATAGATCTCGTCGTCGCGGAAGCCCGGGAACACGAGCCGGCCGTTCGCCCCGCCGGCCGAGAGCGAACCCGACCAGCCCCAGTAGTGGGAAAGGGTCGGCCCGCCGCGGGCGGCGAGGAAGGTGCCCGCGGCCGTTCCGTTCGTGACCCAGAGCTCGCCGACCTCGTACTCTTCGGTGACCTCGATCAGGACGCGGCCGTTCGCCGCAACGGCCTGGGTCAGCCCACGCAGCCCGGTCTTCTGAAGGAGCCGTGTGCCCGCGGGAGTGCCGTCCGTGACCCAGATGCCGCCACCCTCCTGGTTCTGGCCATGGAAGACGAAGCGGCCCGGCGCCACGGGCGTGAGCTCGCCGTAGACATGGGGGCATCCACCCGGGCAGCCCGTCAACTGAGCGGTCGACTGGAAGCTCCCTCGGGAGCTCCAGAGCTTCACCCCGTCGGACCCGATGGCGAGAAACACGATGCGGTCCCCCGACTTTTCGAGCTCCCCGATCCAGGCGTAGGGGCCCCGGATGCTGGCGAGGACCCGCTGGCTGCCTGGGCGCGGGCCTGTGCTCCAGAGCTCCCGCCCGCGGCGGCTGTTGCTGTTGGCCGTGAAATACGCGCGTCCATCGAGGAGGACCAGCCCCCCGAGCTGCGGGCCTGGCTGCCGCGGGAAGTCCGCGACCCGTCGTGTGCCCGCGGCGGTACCGTCGCTGGTCCAGACCTCTCTTCCACCGGTGAGGAAGAATGCGCGGTTCCCCTGGGCGACGAGCGATCTCGCGTCGGGAACCTCGCGGAGCTGTTTGAGGCCCTGTGCGTCCGCGAGCCAGAGGGCGGTCGGTTCGCCGGGGGTCCCCGCGATGAGGAACGCCCGGCCGCCAGCCGAAGCGAGCTCGAGAATCTCGCCGTTCCCCGGGCCGGGCACGATCTCGCCGGCCGGAGCCGCGGCCGAGCCGTCGGTCGACCAGAGCTCGCAGCCCAGCTCTGGGGAGCAGGCGTTGAAGAACAGGCGTCCGCCGCTCAGGGCTGCGAGGAGCCGCAGGTCCGACGGCGGCACGGAGAGCTCGCTCGTGACCGGGAAGGTGCCGGCCGGGGTCCCGTCGCTGCGCCAGATCGCAAAATCGCTGTAGCCGACCCGGTAGAAGGCGATGCTCCCGGTCGATCCGAGCGGCACGGCGACCTCGCAAGGGGGGCAGAGGACGCCGAGCGGCTCGTGCCCTCGGCCGTGCCATCCGTGATCCAGAGCGACAGCCGCCGCTCCTCATCGGGGCGGACGAAGACCGACCGGCTCCCCACGGGCAGGAAGCCGGAGGCGCCCAGTTCCGCGGCGAGTGTTCCCTGAGCGAGGTCCTCGACCAGCCGGGCCGGGCCGGGCTCGGCGAAAGCAGCAGGGGCGAGGAGCGAGGCGGACACGATCAGCCAGGGCAGCCATTTGGAGGAGCTCATCCTAAGAGGATACAGGGGTAGACCCCGCAAACGGCTCGTTTGCGCGAGCTACCCAGTGGGTAGACGCCTCAAATGACTCGTTTGAGCCGCCAATCCAGCCGTTGGAGCCGCCAATCACTCGTTTGAGCCACCAACCCGCTCGTTTGCGCGAGCTACCCAGTGGATAGACGCCTCAAACGGCTCGTTTGAGCCGCCAATCCAGCCGTTGGAGCCGCCAACCACTCGTTTGAGCCACCAACCCGCTCGTTTGCGCGAGCTACCCAGTGGGTAGACCGCTCAAACCACTCGTTGGGGCTTCAAAACGGCCGAGAGCGAGGCCTCAATCACTCGAAGTAGCCGACCACGTCGAGGATCAGATGGACGGTGCCGCCGCCCGTGACGAACGGCGTTACGCCGAGGCCGCGCTCGGCCAGGCTCAGCGGAAGGATGGCGTTGTTGGCGCGCGTCGTTCCACCGGAGAAGTTGATCGTCGAGGCATTCGGGGCGGCGAGCCCGCCCTCGTGAAACCGGAGGTGCCCCGGGGCCGTGGCTCCCAGCGCGGTGACATTGACCGCGAGAGCCCGGGCCGTAGCCGGGAGGCCGCAAGCGCCATGCACGGCGAGGAGCCCGGTGGTGTCGGAGACCAGGGGCTCGGACTCCCGCGTATCCAGCAGGCGGCAGGGCAGGACGGTATAGAAGTCGGTGGGCGGCACAGGCGCGTGGTCGGCGAAAACGTCGACGGTGCCGTTGTAATCCCCTTCCACCAGGTCGTTCGCGCTCGAATCGAAATACGTGGAGCGGCCGTTGCGGCTGATGCCGGCCGCGAAACCGTTGCCGTAGCCGGTCACGGTTTCCGAGGAGCCGGCGCCGCTGAGGAGCCGGTTGCTGCCGGAGGCGGGGTCATAGAGGAAGACGTCATAGGTCGTGGAGAGGTCGTCCTGACCATCGATCAGATCCTCGGCGCGGCTGACGAAGGCCACCTTGCCGCCGGCCGAGACCGGGGACCTGAAGGAGGCGGCGCTGCCCGCCGTGGTGGGCGAGCCCGCGGCGTGGCTGACCAGGGCGAGCTCTCCGGTCCGGCGGTCGTACAGGAAGACGTCGCGCTCCGCATTGGAATCCGTCTGGCCGGGCACCAGGTCCGTGGCCCAGCTCTCGAAGGCGATGAAGGTGCCTTCCGGGCTGATTCGCGGCGTGTACGAAGGGCCATTGCCGGTGGTGAGCGGCGCGCCGGGGACATGGCTGATCAGGGCCATGGCATCCAGCAGCCGGTCGTAGACGAAGATGTCGGCTTGTGCGTTGGTGTCCGTCTGGCCTGCGACGAGGTTCACGCCAAAGCTGTGGAACGCCAGGAAGCGGCCATCGGTGCTGAGCACAGGGTCGGCGGAGTGACCGGCAGAGGTCGGCGCGCCAGGCCCGGCGGTGCGGCTCACCAGGACCGTGGTCCCCGCCCAGCGGTCGCGCAGGAAGACGTTCTGGCTCGGATTGGGGTAAACCGCACCGGCGATCAGAGTCTGCGCGGAGCTGAGGAAGGCCACGTAGCGGCCATCATCGCTGATGCGCGGCGATTGGGCGGAGCCCGCGGCCTCGGCCGGCGTGCCCGCCTTGCGGCTGATCAGAGAGGTCGTTCCGAGGAGCCGGTCGTAGACGAAGACGTCGTCGCTGCCATAGGTGTCGACCTGCCCGGGTACGAGGTCGGTCGACTTGCTGAAGAAGGCCACGTAGCGGCCGTTGGCGCTCAGGTTGGGATCGTAGGAGATGAGATCGCTGGTGACCGTCGGGGAGGATGCGTTGCGGCTGACCAGGGTCATGGTGCCGGTCACCCGGTCATAGAGGAAGACGTCAGGCTGGTCGTTGTCGTCGACCTGCCCGGGTACGAGGTCGGTGGCTTCGCTGCGGAAGGCGATCCAGCGCCCGTCGCCGCTGATGGCCGCGGCGGTCGACGTCCCGTATGCCGTGCGGTCCGGGCTGGCGGCGCTGCGGCTCACCAGGATCACGTCCCCGGTCTCGCGGTCGTGCAGGAAGACGTCGGAGACGTCGTTTTCGTCCGTGATGCCGGTCACCAGATTGGTGGCGGCGCTTTGGAAGACCAGGAAGCGGCCGTCGCCGCTCTGGGTCTGGGTCGGAGCCGCGGCCGGGAGCAGGACGCTCGCGGACGAGCCGGTCAGGGCCGGGATGGCCGGGTCGTGCCGAGATTCCAACTGGACGAGCCCGGTCTCCCGGTCATAGAGGAAGACGTCCAATGCGTAGCTGCAGTCGCCCGGATCGAGGTTGTCGGATCCGGAATCGAAGGCGATCCACCGTCCATCGGCGCTCATCGAGGGGTTGTCCGCGGCGAATCTCCCGGTGGTCTGGCTGGACGTGTGGGCGTGGCTCACCAGGCTCACCAGCCCGGTGGTGCGATCGAACAGGAACAGGTTTTGCGCGGCGGGGCCGTTCTGGCCGGCCACCAGATTTTCGCTGAGGCTCACGAAGGCGACGTAGCGGCCATCGGAGCTGACAGCCTTCCCGAAGGCATAGCTTTCGGACACGGTGACCGGAGAGGACTGGGCATGATCCACCAGGACGCTGGTCCCGGTCATCCGGTCGTAAAGGAAGATGTGGTTGTACGAGCTCGCGCCGGTCTGGCCGGCGACCAGGTTGCTCGCCTCGCTGCCGAAGACGATGTACCGGCCGTCCGAGCTGAGGATGGGAGCTCCGGAGCCGCCGTTGGCCGAGGTCAGGGGCGAGGAGCTCGCGTGGCTCACCAGGGTGATGGCGCCGGTCAGGCGGTTGTACAGGTAGAGATCGGTGCCGACGGCTCGCCCCGTCTGGCCCGGAACCAGGTCGTCCTCGCTGGCGAAAGCGATGAAGCCGCCGTCGGCGCTGATCGCCGTGTAGGCATAGCCGGGGGCAATGAACGTGTGGGTGCCGGCGACACGGTCGTAGTAGTACAGGCCGTCCTGGCCGCCGGGCACCAGGTCGGTGGCGCTGGTCAGAAGGACGATGTAGCGACCGTCGGAGCTGAGGGCCTGGACGAAAGAACCGCCGTTCGCCGCGGTGACCGCCGAGCCCGAGGCGTGGCTGACGAGCGTGCTGGTGCCGGTGAGGCGGTCGTAGAGATAGACGTCGCCGTCGTCGTTGGCGTCGACTTGGCCGGTCACAAGGTCCGTGGCCCTGCTGCCGAACAGGGTGTAGCGTCCGTCGGCGCTGAGCAGGGTGGAATGGGTGAACGTATACGTTTCGCCGTTGCCCGCGGTGGCCGGCGAGGAGGCCGCGTGGCTGACCAGGACGATGTTCCCGGTGGCCCTCTCCCAGAGGAAGAGATCCTCGGCGTCGTTGCCGTCCACCTGTCCTGCGACCAGGTCCGAGGCCAGGCTGCCGAAGAGCACGAAATTGCCGTCGGCGCTGACGGTTGGGTTCGAGGAGATCCAGCTCCCGCCGGTCAGGGGGGCGCCGGCCTTGTGGCTGACGAGCACGTTGCTGCCGGTGACGCGGTCGCGCAGAAAGACGTTCTGCGAATCGAGGCTTTCCTGGCCGGCCACGAGATTGGAGGCCGAGCTTGCGAAAGCGATGTAACGGCCGTCGGCGCTCAGAGAGCGCTCGGATGAGTAGTGATGCGACGATTCCGCCGAGCTGCAGATCTTCGCAGCCCTTGAGACGAGCTCGGCGGCCCGGGCATCGACAGCCAGCAGGAGGGCGCCGGCAAGAAGCGCGGCGGCAGACCCATCTACCTTCATACCCATCCTGACCCCCTTTGCTTTTTGGCCGAAACCACAGTCTACATCCAGATGGCAGGGCTTGTGAAACAATGGAGACAAAGGAGGGCCTGATCATGCCTGCGACCTTCCGCTCGTCCCTTTCCGCGCTTCTTTTCCTCCTGGCTTCCGTGTCCCTGGCGCAGGAGCCTGCTCCGGCTGGCCCGCCCTACCGCGTCGGCGGGAACGTCACGCGGCCGGAGAAGGTCTCCGGCGAGCCTCCGGCCTACACGATCGAAGCCCGCAAGGCCCGGGTGCAGGGCGTGGTGATCGTGGAGGCCGTGATCGACGAGCAGGGCAATGTCATGGACGCCAAGGTCCTCAAGGGTCTGCCCGCGGGGCTCGACGAGGCCACCCTGGAAGCCGTCCGGTCCTGGAAGTTCGATCCGGCCAGGATGGATGGAAAGCCGGTTCCGGTCTACTACACGCTCACCGTGAACTACACGGTCGAGGAGGAGCCGCAGGCCCTTCGCGCCAGGAATGTTTTCTGGGACTTCGCTCTGAAGCATCCTGAGCTCGAAACCCTCCTGCGAGGCAGGCACCTCCCGGAGGCCCTCGCCTACCTGGAGGACATGGCCGACACGCCCGAGGTCCAATTCGCGCGGGCTTTCGTCCTCACGGAGCTGCACCGGTACGGGGATGCCATGGAGGCGGCCCCGGCGGATGGCCCCGGACGGGAGATGATCTTCCAGCTCGTCGCCCTCCTCAGCCTGACCGAGCTGGCCGAGCGCTCCATGGCCGGAGAGGACGACGGGCTCCTCGAGATCGGCCTCCGGGCCGCGACCGCGGCGCTGGATGCCAATCCAGAGTCCCAGGAGGCGATGCTCGTCAAGAGCCGCCTGCTCCGGCAGAAGGCGAAGCTGGTGGCCGACGAGGCTGCGCGGGGGGCGATGCTCGACGAAGCGGGCGAGCTCGAGAAGCAGGCCGGCAAACCTCAGTTGGCCCCGGCTATCCTGGCGCCTGCTCCGGCGCCGGCGCCGGCCGGTCCGCCATACCGCGTCGAGGGGGATGTCAAGCGGCCGGAGAAGATCTCCGGCCGACCTCCAATCTATACGAGCAACGCGCGCGAGGCCAGGGTGACAGGCGTCGTGGTCCTGGACACGCTCATCGACGAGAAGGGCAATGTCACGGACGTCAAGGTCCTCCAGGGTCTGCCCATGGGGCTCGATGAGGCCGCCGTGGAAGCCGTCAAGCGCTGGAAGTTCAAGCCCGCCACGCTGGATGGCCAGCCGGTCCCGGTCTATTACACCCTGACGGTGAGCTTCATGGTCTATTCGAAGTAGCCGTTCACATCCACCAGCATGTGGACGGTTCCAGTTTGGGCCCGCTCGCCGGGCGCGAACCGGGGCGCCCCTGAGGACTCTATTCTCTCACGGGCTCAACAAACCATCTCTCGACGGTGTCTCCCCCGGCGAACGAAAGGGTTCCGCAGTGTTGCGCGGCTTCCGGCGGAAGGCCGGTGGCGTGCGCTCTGCCGGCAGCCCTTTGCAAGGAGGGGTGATGAGAAATCGTTTGTGGATCGCGGCACTGATCGCAGTTGTCGGCCTGCTCCTGGCCCTGCCTTCTCAGGCGGGGGTCATGGACAAGCTGAAGAAGCGCGGGGAAAAGAAAAAGGTGATGGACGAGCAGGTCCGCTCCTGCATCCAGAAGGGTGCCTGGATCGCCTACTTCCGGAATGAAGAGGGAGAGCTGGGGCCGGTGCGCGACACCTTGAACACCGAGAACGACGAGGAGTGGATCGGGCTGCAATTCACCGATTACGAGGGGCCGCGCATCCGCCTGGGCGTCCTCAAGGTGATCAACAAGTCCGCCGAATCCGAGGAGAGAGGCTACGCCGACAAGATCGAGGTGCCGGTCGCCGGCATCCAGGAGATGCTGACGCAATCCCTCTACGCTACCAAGCGCTTCGATGTCATCGAGCAGAAGCGGGTCCAGGAGATCGAGGATCAGCAGACCCGCAAGGATCTTCTGGAGCCGAGCCCGTCCTCGATCACCAACATGGGCAAGGTGCTCGGCGCGCAGTACCTGGTCTACGGCACTGTCAACGAATGGAGCCCGGAGCGCTCGAACCGCAGCATGGGGCCGGGAGGAGGTCTCTTCGCGGCCGGGAAGAAGGAGGCTGAGGTCGCGGTCACGTTCACCCTGAGCGACGTGGCCAGCGGGCAGATCCTCTTCACCACTCTGGAGCGGGCCCGGATGGGCGAGTGGAGCTTCGGCTTCGGGGCTCCCGGCGGCGGAGGGGGCGGGACGCAGGCAAACACCCCGGTCACGTACCTCCTCCGCGCCTGCGCCAACAAGGCGGCTTTCAAGATCGCCATGTTCCTTCGCGATCGTAAATGGAAAGGCTCCGTGGTCGACATCAAGAAAGGTGACATTTTCATCAACGCCGGGAGCCAGCAGGGGATGGCGTTGCAATCCAGACTTTCGGTGCAGGCCGTCAAGGGGATCGTGAAGGACAAGGAGAGCGGTACGATCCTGGGCGAGGACCTGCGCGGAATCGGCACGCTCGAAGTCATCGCGGTACAGAATGCCTTCTCGATCGCGCAGGTGGTCGAGGGGTGCAACGGGTTGAAGGTCGGGGACCGCGTCGAGCTTGCAACCAACCCGGTGCCGCCGCCGGTGATCCCCGAGTGCGCGGCGATGGATACCACCCAGGCCCCCTGAGAAAACCTTTTCTTTGGTGGATTTGATCGAAGGCCCGCCCTACGGCGGGCCTTCCAGCATCAGGGAGGCGCCGGTGACCCGGATGCGGCTGCCGTCCTCGGCGCGGAGCGCGAGGAGGAACTTGCTGCTGTTCAGCTTGGGTGCCTGGAAGTCGAAGGTGTGGCGGGAGGAGGCGCCTGAGGCGAGCTCGAGCCGCCAGTTGGAAAGCGAGGAGTCCAGGATGTTATAGCGCCGCCCCTGCTCGTCGCTGAGGGCGGAACCTTCCCCGTCGAGAGCCGCGGACAGCGGCAGGGCAGCCTGGTTCCGGAAGGTCACGGTCACCCGCAGCCCGCCCTCGTCGCGCCGCTCGATCGAATCGGCCTGCACCGAGAGGCTGGAGAGATCGGCGCTTTGGATGGGGGCCTCTTCTACCGGAACCGGGGGTGGAGGCGTCGGTGTGGCGACCGGCAGCGCGGTGGTTGCTTCCTGGCGCTCCGGCTCCGGCTCGATCTTCGGTTTCCGGTTCTCCCGCTCAGGTGTGGGCTCGGGTGCCGGCTCGGGCACGAAGGGTGTCGGGGTGGGCTCGACGACCTGATCCCGTTTCTGTTCCTGGACGGGTGGATCGGATGGGAGCTGAGTGTAAAGTACGAAGCTCACGAGCCCGGCGCCGGCCACGCCGGCCGCGATCTTGAACGCCGATCCCCGCCTCGGAACGATAGGAGCGGGCATCGGGGGAGGCTCCGGGGCCGGCGCCTCGACCACCACCTGCCGCTCGGCAGGCTTTGCCGCGAAGACGTTGCCCTTGGGCGCGCGCAGGAAGAGGACGGGAGTAGCCCACTCGAAGCCGTCTGGATCGCCGGAGTGGATGGCCTGCCTGCCCTCGGTGAGGGCCTCGTCGATCGATTCGCCGCGCGCCAGGTGCCCGTAGAACGCCGTGCTGAAACCGATCGCGGCGTCGTCGGAGATCGGCAGCCGCATGGCGACCACCGCGGGCACGCCGCCCAGCACGAGAGCCGTGGCAACGCCCCGAAAGGGATTGGCCCCTCCCTGGTGGCGGGCTCGCGCGGTATCGCAGGCGTTCAGCACCACGACGCCGAGGGAGGGCACATCCTTGAGCTTGTCGGCGAAGGCCTTGCCGCTCACCAGGTCGAGCGAGCCGTCCGCCTTCTCGAAGGCGAGCATCCCTTGGCCGGTCGCCGGGTCGAAGGTGCCGTGGCCCATGAAGTGGAGGATGTTGCAGGCATCCCTCGACAGGGCTTCGCGCACTTTGCCCGCGGTGGCGTGGAGAAGGACGCGCACCTCGATCCCGGAGGTTCCCCCATTCAGCCGTTCGAGCCGCTCCGCCTCTACTTCCAGGTCGAGCGGAGCCACGCCTCTCGGGTTGGCGCCCACGGCCAGGATGCGCAGCGGCGGCGTGAACGGGATCGGCTGCGAGGGACGCGGGACGTCGAGGTAGCGGACCAGGGACACCTGGCGGGAGAGGGCGAAGAAGTCTTCGGTCTCGGCATCGCAGAGCAGCTCCCACGGGAGGTCGGCGAGCGCTCCGGCATCTTCTTCGCCGGGGTCGATCTTGATCTTGAGGCGCAGTCTGAGGTCCGGCGACATCTCGAGCTGGCCGCGGCTCTTGTCGAAGAGGGTGCGCACCTGGCCCTGGAAGACCGCGCGGAAGAGCTCGGTCCCAACCTCCAGGGGAGGCCGGGCATCGAAGGCGGGGTCAATGCTCCGGTGGACGGCGCCGCGGGTGGTTCCGGAGATGGCGGACGGTTCCGTACCCGGGAGCGAGGGGAGCGCAAACCCGACCGTCGCCTCCCCGAAACGGGACTTGAGCACCCGCGCGCGAAACCCGCCGCGGGAGCCGGTGTCAAGCTGGAGCACGAAGTCGTCGAAGCGCACTGCCCCCCTGAGACACCCGGCGTCACACTTTTGTTGAGTCCGGAGGCGGGAGTCTGTGAAAGAATCGCGCCTGGTAACGACACGATGGCGGCCATGCATACGATCTTCAAGGACTTCACGTTCTCCGCCGCTCATGCCATCCGGGGGCACACGCGCGGGTGCCAGAACCTGCATGGCCACAACTACCGGGTGCGGGTCCACCTGAAGGCGGAGCGGCTGGACGAGCTGGGGATGGTCCTCGACTTCGCGGACCTCAAGGAGATGATGCAGGAGATCCTCGGACCGTTCGACCACCGGGTGATGAACGACATCCCCCCGTTCGACCAGCGCAACACCACGGCCGAGCTGTTCAGCGAGTACGTGTTCGCCGAGGTCGCCCGCCGGATGGCGGACCAGGAGCGCGTCCGCGTCACCCGTGTCGAAGTCTGGGAGAACGACACTGCCTGCGCCGTATATGAGGCGTAAATTCTGGTAGAATTCAAAGCTTGAACGCTGCGTGCCGGTACGAAACCTTTGCCGCACTGTGACGTAGCTATCCAATGTTGCCAGTACCGTTGACGCGGCACATCAAGGACGGACAATGACTTCCGAAAAACCCTCGCTCGAAGGGCTGCGCATCGATCGCAGCGGGACGGAGAACCGCCAGGGCCCCGGTTGGAAGCTCTGGCTTTCTCTCGCGGTGGTGTTGCTCGTCTTGGCGGGTGGCGCCTGGGCCTGGCTCAAGCTGCCGCGGGCGGCCGAGGTGCGCACCGCGACCGCCCGCGCCGTCTCTTCCGGAGCGGCGGCCGGCGCGGTGCTCGATGCATCCGGCTACGTCACGGCGCGGCGTCAGGCCACGGTCTCGTCCAAGGTCACGGGCAAGGTGACCGAGATCAATGTGGAGGAGGGGATGGCGGTCCGCGAGGGGCAGATCCTCGCCCGCCTGGACGATGTGACGGCGCGCAAGCAGCTCGCCCTGTCCGAGGCCCAGGCCTCCTCGTCGCAGCGCGCGCTGCAGGAGATCGAGGTCCGCTTGCGCGAGGCGAAGCTCAACCAGAGGCGCATGCGCGAGCTCGGCGAGAAGGGGATCACCACCAAGGCCCAGAGCGACACGGCCGATGCCGAGGTCGACTCGCTCGCCGCCCGCCTGGAGGTCCAGCGCCAGGATGCCGAGGTCGCCCGGCGTCAGGTCGCGCTCTACCGCCAGAGCATTGAGGACGCGGTCATCCGTGCGCCTTTCTCGGGCGTGGCCATCTCCAAGGACGCGCAGCCCGGCGAGATGATCTCCCCGGTGTCGGCCGGCGGCGGCTTCACCCGCACCGGCATCTGCACGCTGGTCGACATGAAATCGCTGGAGATCGAGGTCGACGTCAACGAGGCCTACATCAACCGCGTGCGCGACGGTCAGCGGGCGGTGGCCGTGCTGGATGCCTATCCAGAGTGGGAGATTCCGGCCGGGGTCATCACGACCGTTCCGGCCGCCGACCGCCAGAAGGCGACGGTCAAGGTCCGCCTGGCTTTCGATCAGTTAGACCGGCGCATCCTGCCTGATATGGGGGTCAAGGTCTCGTTCCTGGGCGAGGAGCGGGAGGGCGCGCAGGCAGTGGAATCCAAGCCGCGGGTGCTGATTCCCCGGGCAGCCGTCCGCCAGGGCGGGGGTACGCCGCACGTCTTCGTCGTCCAGGGCGATCACGTGGAGCGCCGGGCGATCAAGACCGGTACGGCGTCGGGCGAGGAGATGGAGGTGGAGTCCGGCCTCTCCGTTGGCGAGCAGGTCGTGGTCGAAGGTCCCGAGCAGCTCGCGGAAGGTCACAAGGTCAAGGTACGCAAGGAGTCCTGATCCGGTTCCGGATCTCACGAGGAGGCATGACATGTCGGATGCTTTGGTGCAGGTCAGGGACGTCCACAAGGTGTATCACCGCGGCGGGGAACGGCTCGATATCCTGAGCGGCCTGAGCCTGGAGGTCCCCAAGGGGGACTTCCTGGCCCTGATGGGTCCTTCGGGGTCGGGCAAGAGCACGCTGCTCAATCTGATCGGCGGGCTCGACAAGCCGACGCAGGGCTCGGTGATCGTGGCCGGCGAGCCGATCGACCGGTTGTCCGAGGGCAAGCTCGCGCAGTGGCGGGCGCGCCATATCGGGTTCGTGTTCCAGTTCTACAACCTGCTGCCCGTGCTGACCGCGGAGCGCAACGTGGAGCTGCCGCTGCTCCTGACCCACCTGTCCAAGTCGGAGCGCCGGAAGCACGTGGCCACGGCCCTGGCGATGGTGGGGCTCGAGGACCGGGCAGGGCACTACCCGCGCCAGCTCTCGGGCGGCCAGGAGCAGCGCGTAGGTATCGCGCGCGCCATCGTCACCGATCCGACTCTGCTGCTCTGCGACGAGCCCACGGGCGATCTTGACAGGAAGTCCGGCGACGAGATCCTGGATCTCCTCCAGGCGCTCAACCGCGAGCACGGCAAGACGATCGTCATGGTCACCCACGACCCGCACGCCGCGGCGCGGGCCAGGCGCACGCTCCACCTCGACAAGGGCGCTCTCACGCAGGAGGCGGCGGCATGAAGTTCTTCCCGCTGATCTGGAGCAACCTGAAGCGGCGCAAGGTGCGCACGATCTTCACGATCTTGTCGATCGTGGTCGCCTTCGTGCTCTTCGGCTACCTGGGGGCAATCGAGAAGGCGTTCAGCATGGGCGTCGACGTATCCGGCGCCGACCGCCTGATGGTCATGCACAAGATGACGTTCATCCAGTTGCTGCCCATCTCGTACCAGGCGCGCATTGCGGCCATGGAGGGGGTCGAGCTGGTGAGCCACCTGACCTGGTTCGGGGGCATCTACAAGGACCAGAAGAACACCAAGTTCGCCCAGATGGCGGTGGACAGCGACACGTTCTTCGACATCTACTCCGAGTTCATCCTGCCGGAGGACCAGATGAAGGCCTGGCAGGCGGACCGCACCGGCGCCATCATCGGCCGTGTCACCGCTGAGCGGTACGGCTGGAAGTTGGGGGACAAGATCCCGCTCAAGGGGACCATCTTCCGCAAGCCGGACGGCTCTGCGTGGGAGTTCAACGTCTCCGGGATCTACCACGGCGAGAAGAAGGGGACCGACGAGTCCAGTATGTACTTCCACTACGACTACCTGAACGAAGTGGCGCGGGGCGGCGACTTCGGCCTGGTGGGCTGGTATATCGTCCGTATCGCCGATCCGGCCCGCGCTGCCGAGCTCTCTTCCCAGATCGACGGCCTGTTTGCCAACTCGCCGGCCGAGACCAAGACCCAGACCGAGAAGGCGATGGCCCAGTCGTTCGCCAATCAGGTGGGGAGCATCGGCACCATCATTGCCGGTGTGTTGTCGGCCGTCTTTTTCACCATCCTGCTGGTGGCCGGCAATACCGTGGCGCAGTCGGTGCGCGAGCGCACCAACGAGCTGGCGGTGCTCAAGACCCTGGGATTCAGCCATGGCCAGGTGCTCGGCCTGGTGCTCGCAGAGTCGTGTTTCCTCGCCGTGTTGGGCGGAGCCCTGGGGCTGGCGCTTGCCTGGGGGATGATCACCGGAATGGGCGATCCCACGGGCGGGTTCCTCCCGCTCTTCTACCTGCCGGGTGGCAAGTTGGCTCTGGGCGCAGCTCTGGCGCTGCTCCTCGGTATCGCCACCGGGTTGCCGCCGGCCATGCAGGCGATGCGTCTGCGCATCGTCGACGCCCTACGGAGGGTTTGAATCATGCTCCACTGGCTCTCACAGGTCTTTGCCGTCACCGGGCTCAACCTGCGCACCATCGGCCAGCGTCGCGGCGCGTCGCTCGCCACCGTCTTCGGGGTTGCCGGCGTGGTGGCTGTCCTCGTCGCCGTGCTGTCGATCGCCGAAGGGTTCCGCAAGACCATGACCGCGGCCGGCTCGCCCGACACGGCGATCGTGCTGCGCTCGGGGAGCGATACCGAAATGACGAGCGGCCTCGCGCGCGACGCCACCCGGATCATCGCGGAGGCTCCGGGCGTGCTGCGGACGGGCACAGTGCCGGCCGCCTCGGCCGAGCTCTACGTCATCATCGACCTGCCGAAGCGTTCGACCGGCACCTTCGCCAACGTACCCTTGCGCGGCATTCAGTCGGGCGCCTACAAGGTGCGCGGCGAGGTGGAGGTCGTCGAAGGCCGACGTTTTCGCGAGGGGACCAACGAGGTCATCGTCGGCCGGGCCGCGGCCACCGAGTTCAAGGGGCTCGATCTCGGGGCGACGGTACGCTCGGGCCAAGCCACATGGAGGGTGGTTGGCATCTTCAAGGCCGATGGCTCTATCGCCGAGTCGGAGATCTGGTGCGACGCCGGGGTGCTCCAGCCGGTCTACCGGCGGGGCAACAGTTTCCAGTCGGTCTATGCGAAGCTCGAGTCGCCGCAGGAGTTCGACCGTTTCAAGGACGCTCTGACCGCCGATCCGCGGCTGGACGTCAAGGTGGTCCGGGAGACGGACTACTATGCCGAGCAGTCGGAGATCCTGTACTCGATCATCACGGGCCTGGGGAAGGTCATCGCCGGGCTGATGGCGATCGGCGCCGTGTTCGGCGCCCTCAACACCATGTACTCGGCCGTCTCGGCACGCAGCCGCGAGATTGCCACGCTGCGTGCCCTTGGCTTCAGCAGCGGGCCAGTGGTGCTCTCAGTGGTGGCCGAGTCGCTGGTGCTCGCGGTCGCCGGCGGAGCGATCGGCGCCGGGCTGGCCTATCTTGCCTTCGATGGCTACCAGGCCGCGACGCTCAACTGGTCGAGCTTCAGCCAGGTCGCCTTCGCTTTCGCGGTCACCCCCGTGCTGCTCGTCCAGGGGATCGTCTGGTCGCTGCTCATGGGCCTCATCGGCGGCCTCCCCCCTGCGATCCGGGCGGCGCGCATGCCGGTGGCTGCGGCGCTGCGGGAGCTCTGAACGGATCGGAGGCGCCTTTCTTGCACCCCCGATCCGGCGGGCGATACAATCGCCACGGCGCCACAGGTCCTTTCGCGGCCTGGGACGACCTCTTAGGGAGACCCGAAATGTCTCAGCAGACGACTGACGCCACGGCCTCCGCGGTCGTGGACTCCCCTCCTGCCGCTCCCGCTCCGGGCCCGGCCCGGCTGATCCTGGACGGCAAGGAGCTCGAGCTGCCTGTCACCGTGGGCAGCGAGGGGGAGACCGGCATTGACATCTCGCAGCTCCGGGCGAAGACCGGGGCCATCACTCTCGACCCGGGCTACGGCAACACCGGCGCCTGCGAGAGCTCCATCACGTTCATCGACGGCGAGACGGGCATCCTGCGCTACCGCGGCTACCCCATCGAGGAGCTGGCCGGCCAGGCCCGGTTCTCCGAGGTCTGTTACCTCCTGATCTACGGCGAGCTGCCCAATCAGCAGGAGCTCGCGAAGTTCGAGCAGCGGCTGACGTACCACACGCTGCTGCACGAGGACATGAAGAAGTTCTACGAGGGGTTCCCGGCGAGCGCTCACCCCATGGCCATGCTGTCCTCCATGGTGTCGTCGCTCTCGGCTTACTACCCGGGCGAGGCGGACGTCGACCTCAACATCGCCCGGCTGCTCGCCAAGGCGGCGACGATCGCCGCGTTCTCCTACAAGAAGAACGTGGGGCAGCCGTTCATCTACCCGCGCAACGACCTCTCCTACTGCGCGAACTTCCTCTACATGATGCACGCGGTGCCGGCGGAGCCCTACAAGTTCCGGCCGGTGTTCGAGCGCGCGCTCGACCTGCTGCTCATCCTGCACGCCGATCACGAGCAGAACTGCAGCACCTCGACGGTGCGCATGGTGGGGAGCAGCCAGGCGAACCTGTTCGCCTCGGTCTCGGCGGGCATCTGCGCCCTCTGGGGTCCGCTCCATGGCGGCGCCAACCAGGCCGTCATCGAGATGCTGGAGAACATCCGCGACGACAAGGGCGACTACAAGAAGTACGTCGACATGGCCAAGGACAAGAGCTCCGGCTTCCGCCTGATGGGGTTCGGCCACCGGGTGTACAAGAACTTCGACCCGCGGGCACGCATCCTCAAGAAGATGGCCGACGACGTGCTGGACGAGCTGGGGATCGACGATCCGCTCATGGAGATCGCCAAGCGCCTGGAGGAGGTCGCCCTGCACGACGACTTCTTCATCTCCCGCAAGCTCTACCCGAACGTGGACTTCTATAGCGGGATCATCTACCGCGCGATGGGCATCCCCACGAACATGTTCACCGTGCTGTTCGCCCTTGGGCGGATGCCTGGCTGGATCGCCCACTGGCGGGAGATGCGCGACGACCCGAGCACGCGGATCAACCGCCCGCGCCAGATCTACACCGGCGCGCCGCAGCGGCCGTTCGTGCCGATCGAGCAAAGATAGTCAGGATGTCAGGATGTGGGGGAGGGCTTGCCCTCCCTCCTTACTTCTTGCGGTGCACCATGTCCTGCAGCTTGTCGTAGATGCGGTCGCGGAACCTCTCCACCCGGTCCCAGACCTTCGGCCACCGCCTGAGGCTCTTGCGCATCCATTCGTAGGCGAGCTCGCTCGCCACGGAGAGGATCGCGGCACCGATCGCGATCGTGGCGATCCCCTGGATGCCGGGCAGCACCAGGCCCGCGACTCCCACCAGCAGCACGATCCAGCCGACCA
Organism: Acidobacteriota bacterium; assembly: GCA_034667225.1. Taxonomy (GTDB): domain Bacteria; phylum Acidobacteriota; class Thermoanaerobaculia; order Multivoradales; family UBA5704; genus DATMER01. The sequence goes on along the minus strand of JAXDKG010000004.1, from coordinate 98,227 downwards.
GCAGGACTAGGATCCGCAGCCAGAGCGGCAGCGGCCGGTGCGGCCTCCGCCGGCGGACGTGGGGCTCTTCCGCGATGGGTGGAACCGCGATGGGGCCCGGCTGCGGAGGCGCGTCCTCCCTCGGCGGTGAGCTTTCCAGGGGTTGAGGATATCTTTCGGGTACGCTCATACGGCCAGCTCCTTCAAGCGCGGAAAACAGTGCATCTTCCGTACCTATTGCGGAGAGCCTTAAGGGCGGAGAGAGTCTAGCACCAGCCCGTTGACAAACCGGACCAAATCGGTCCAGAATGAATCCTGGAAACTGAGACTGATTCTCAACAAGGATTCAGAGCCACCATGCCCGACGCCCGTGAGCGCGATCGCTTCCTCCAATTCTTGCGCAGCCGGGGCCTCCGTGTCACCCAGGAGCGGCTCGCGCTGTTCGAGGAGATCTTCGCGCAGCACAAGCACATTGACGCGGAAGAGCTGCTCGCGGCCATGAAGACCCGCGACCTGAAGATCTCCCGCGCCACGGTGTACCGCAACCTGGACCTGCTGGTGGACTGCGGTCTGGTCCGCAAACAGCGCCTGGGCCGCGACCGGTTCCTCTACGAGCACGTCCATGGCGGCCAGCATCACGACCACCTGGTCTGCACCGTCTGCGGCCGGGTGGTGGAGTTCGTGAGCCCTGGCATCGTCGCTCTCCAGGCGGAGATCTGCCGGGCGCACGGGTTCCAGGCCTCGCGCCACACGCTGCAGATCAGCGGGCTCTGCAACGACTGCGCAGGAGCGCAGCCGGCTATGCCGGCTGCGCTCAAGGAAGGAGCCATCGCCCGTGTTTGAAGCCCTGGTCGTGACGCTGCGCGAGGGGGTCGAGGCCGCCCTGGTCGTGGGGATCATCGTGGCCTTCCTCCGCCGCGAGGGGTACGAGCGCCATCTCGGCGCGGTCTGGGCGGGGATCGGGACCGCCGTCCTGGCGAGCCTGGCCGGCGCGTGGCTGCTCTACAGGTGGGCGGTCAACGAGGAGGTGTTCGAGGGGATCCTCTATCTCGGCTCGGCGATCATCGTAGGCAGCATGATGGTCTGGATGTGGCGGCACTCCCACTCGCTCTCCGGTGAGATGAAGGGGTCGCTCTCGCGCATCCTCTCGGGCGAGCGGGCCGGGTCGGTCGCGCTCGGCCTGTTCCTGTTCACCTTCCTGATGGTCTTCCGCGAGGGAGTGGAGACGGTGCTATTCCTGTCTGCCCTCTCCCTGACCACGAGCGGGCTGATGGCCAGCCTGGGAGTCCTCATCGGGCTCTCGGCCGCGGTCTTGTTCGGCGTGCTCTTCGTGCGCGGGAGCCTGCGCATCGATCTGGGGCGGTTCTTCAAGATCACCGGCATCGCACTGGGGATCTTCGTGATCCAGCTCCTGATCAACGGGTACCACGAGCTGTCCGAGGCGGGCTGGCTGCCGGCGACGCCTGGGACCATGGCGACGATCGGGCCGCTGGTTCAGAACGAATTTTTCTTCATCGCCGCGGTGGTGGCGCTGCCTCTCCTCATGTTCCTGATCCCCGGCAAGGTGCGCGAGGCGCAGCCGGCCGGAGAAGGGGCGGCGGCTCGCCTGGAGCGGGCGCAGGCCCGGCGGCAGGCTCGGGCGCGGACGTTCGGCGCCGTTCTCGGCCTGATCATCCTGGCGGTGCTGGGCCTGAGCTTCGTCTATGCCCAGCCGCCGGTCTCGCTCTCGCCGGCCACGCCGGTCGAGGTGGGGGCGGACGGCCAGGTGCGCATCCCGCTCTCCACGTTCCAGGGGCTGGCTTTGCAGCGTTTCCAGACGACGGTAGAGGGCAAGCCCGTGCGTTTCATCGCCATCCCGGTCGAGGAGAAAGGGCCGATCGCGACGGCCTTCGACTCCTGTCTGATCTGCGGCCCGAAGGGCTACTACCAGGAGGGGCCGACGGTGACCTGCCTGCACTGCGGCTCGGCCATCTACACCCCTTCGATCGGGCAGTCGGGCGGGTGCAACCCGGTGCCGCTCAAGTCCCGGGTCGTGGGCAACGAGCTCGTTCTGGCTGCGTCCGATCTGGCCGCGGGCTCCAGCCTGTTCCAGACCGCCGGAGCGCACGCCGGTCACATGGGAGCCGCGGAGTAGCGCATGTACGTCCGCCTGCTCGCCGAGTCGCTACGCCGGGGCACCCGCAGAAAGCTGCTGGCCGTAACGGCCGTGGCGCTCGGGACGCTCGGAGCGACCGCACTCGCCGAGGTGGTGCTGGCCTCCGGCGACCGGCTGGCCGCGGAGATGGGGTCCTACGGGGCCAACCTCCAACTCGCTCCGAACCCGGGCCGGGAGACCCTGCCGGAGCCGAGCCTGGCCCTGGTGCGCAAGATCTTCTGGCGCAACAACATCATCGCCCTGGCGCCGCTCTACTCCCTGCGCGTGCGGACCGGGGACCGGGTGGCGCCTCTCGTGGGGACCTGGTTCAATTATGAGCTGGAGCCCGGCTGGCGCACCGGCCTTCCCCGCACCCGTCCGACCCTGCGGGTCGAGGGCCGCTGGCCGCGGGACGGCGAGGCCGAGGTGGCGGTCGGCCGCCGGCTTGCCCAGAGGCTGGGAGTCCGGCCCGGCAGCCGGATCGAGACGGCGCTGGGAGGCCGGACTGAAAGTTTGCTGGTGACCGGCTTGCTGACCAGCGGCGGGGCCGAAGAGGAAGAGGCGTTCGCGCCGCTGCCGGTGGTCCAGCGCCTCGCGGGCAGGACCGGCTTCACCCGTGCCGAGGTCTTCGCCCTCACCAACCCGGAGAAAACCCCGGCGAACACTGCTCGCGATCCGCGGCGGATGACCCCGGAGGAGTACGAGGCCTGGTACTGCACGGCCTACCCCTCGTCCATCGCCTTCCAGATCAACGAGGCGGTGCCCGAGGGACGGGCGAGCGTGGTCTACGGCGTGACCGGAGCCACCGCGGACGTGCTTGGCCGGTTGCGCGGGATTCTGATCGTCCTGGCCGGCGTGGCCCTGGCGGGTGCCGCGGTCGGAGTGACCGCGGCCATGACCGCGACGGTGATGGAGCGGCGGCTGGAGGCCGGGCTGATGATCGCCATCGGCGCGGCCCGGCAGCGGGTGGTGCTCTTCTTCCTGAGCGAGGCGGCGCTGCTGGGTCTCCTTGGCGGGCTCGCCGGGGGCTCGGCCGGGCTCGTGGCCGGCCGGCTGCTGGGCAGCGGTGTGCTCGGCGTCCAGGTCGACTGGGTGCCTCTCCTCATCCCGTTCGCCGCCATGCTCGGGCTCCTGCTCGCGGTGCTCTCCAGCCTGGCTCCGGTGCTGCGCGCCCTGGAGCGCTACCCGGCGGACATCCTCAAGAGGGCTACGGCCTGATGATCCTCCGGGTCGTCTTCGCCAGCCTGCGCCGCCGGTTCCGGCAGCTCGCGCTGATCCTGATCGCGGTGCTGGTCGCCGCGGCCACGGTCTCCACCCTGGCGGGCTTCTCCGCCCGGAGCCGCGACCGGATGGGATCGAGCCTCGCCGCCTTCGGACCCAATCTCACGGTCCGGCCGCAGGTCGGAGGGCCGGAGTCTCTCCCCCCGGCCGCCCTTGAGAGGGTGAGCAATACCCCCGGCGTGCGAACCGCGAAGGCCGTATCCGGCCGGATCGACGTCCGGGCCGAGCCTGCCCGGCTCGACGAGGTGGCGCTGGAGATCGAATCCCGGGTCGAGGGGATCGAGGCGCGGCCTCTCCTCAAGGTCAGCGAGTCGGACGCCCGGGTCACCCGCCGGCTGACGATGGTCCTGTTTGCCGTCAGCGCCGTCTCCTTCCTCTTGGCCCTGATCTCGGTCGGCGCATCCACCACCGCCCTGCTGGGAGAGAGACGGACCGAGGTCGGGCTGCTGCTGGCCCTCGGGTACACGGGCCGCAGGATCGGAGGCTTCCTCGCCGCCGAGCTGCTGGCCGCTGCTGTGCTGGCCGGGATGGCGGGACAGGTTCTCGGCGCCCTGGCCGCTGGCGCCCTGGCCGACCGTCTCCTCGGTCCGGGCTCGGGTTCTTTCATGACCTGGAGCGGATTTGCGGCATCGGCGGCTGCGTCGGCGACGGTCGCCGCGCTGGTGGTCGGCTCCTCCCTGTTCCTGGCACTACGGCGGATCCAGAGGTTGGACGCGGCGCGGGTGCTCCGTGGCGACTGATCTGGTCAAGGTGGAAGGGTTGAGCCGCCGGTTCGGTGCGCTCCGCGCCCTGGACGACCTCAACCTCTCGATCGAAGAGGGGGAGTGGGTCGCGGTCACCGGCCCGTCCGGCTCGGGCAAGACCACTTTGCTCAACATCCTTTCGGGGCTCGACCGGCCGAGCGAGGGCCGGGTGAGGGTCGGTGGCGTCGACCTCGCCGGCCTCGCCGCCCGCGAGCTCAGCCGCTACCGCCAGCAGACGGTCGGCCTCGTCTTCCAGCAGTTCCACCTGATCCCCTACCTCACGGCGCTGGAGAACGTCATGCTTGCCCAATACGTCCACAGCATGACGGACAGGGCCGAAGCCGAAGAGGCGCTGCGCCGGGTCGGCCTCGGGGAGCGGATGAGCCACCTGCCGAGCCAGCTCTCCGGTGGCGAGCAGCAGCGCGTGTGCATCGCCCGGGCGCTGATCAATCAGCCGCCCCTGATCCTGGCCGACGAGCCCACGGGCAACCTTGACGCGGTCAACGAGGCCGTGGTCATGTCCCTGCTCGGCGACCTGCACCAGCGCGGGCACACGCTGGTCCTGGTGACCCACGACCCGACCATCGCGGCCAGAGCGGGCCGTGAAATTCGGCTGGAGCACGGCCGCCTCGCCTCGGAAGGCGCCGGTACGGTGGAGCTCCAGTCCGTGCTCGTGGACCTCTGGCGCCGCATCGAGGAGGACGGCGAGGGGGTGTCGGTGGCCCGCCGGGGCGTCGCGGACCTGCTTGCCGAAGGCGTGCTCACCTATGTGGACGGCCGGATTGCCTTCACCGAGGCAGGCCGCGACCGGGCGGCCGCCGTGGTGAGACGGGTGCGCCTCGCCGAGGTCCTGCTGGACCGCACCCTCCACTCGGCCGAGGAGTGCGGCGGCCCCATGCCGGTCGCGGCCGGGTTCGAGGACCAGGTTTGCGCCTTCCTGGACCATCCGTCCGTCTGTCCGCACGGCAGGCCGATCCTGCCGGGTGGGACCTGCTGTGCCGTGCCGGAGCTTGCCTTGGAAAAGGAGATCTGAATGCGTGTGCGATCCGTGGCGTGTGGAGTGCTGTTGGGTGCCGGCCTGTTGTCCTCTGCGGTCTGCCGTGCCGATGAAAACCTGTTGGGATACGTCGCCGGCGCCGAGGTCATCCCGCAGGGAGGGTGGGAGTTTTACAACATCAGCACCATGCGCAATGACAAGGACGCCGGCTCATACCGGGCTTTCGACAATGAAATCGAGCTCGAATATGGCGTGAGCAATCGCTTCAACGTCTTCGGCGGGATCGAGCTGCTGTCGGTGGACACCAGCGATCTCAGCATCGACGGCTACCTTCCCGGCAACGAGGATGTGGGCCCGGACCTGTCGGGTGTGGAACTGGGCGCCAAGCTCAACCTCCTGCGGCCCGCGGCCGACAGCTTCGGCTTGAGCCTGCGCTTCGGCCTCGACTACAGCTGGCTCGACCGTCACTCCGGAGAAGACAAGGACACGGCCTCGTTCGAGATCGATCTGATCGGCCAGAAGTATTTTCTTGACGGCCTGCTCGTCTGGGTGGGCAATCTCGGCCTGGAGAGCACCTATGCCGACCGCGCGCCGATCGACGACCTGCCCGAGGGCTTCGACTGGCCGACCGATCCGGAAATGGAGATCGAGATCAAGACGGGAATGGGGCTCAGCTACCGTTTCGTTCCGAACTGGTTCGTCGGCTCCGAGACGATCTATGAGACCGAGTTCGAGACCGAGGTCGGGCAGGAGCGCTGGTCGGTTTTCGCCGGCCCCAGCCTGCACTACGGCAGCGCCAAATGGTGGGCGACCCTCACTTGGTTCCCGCAGATCAAGGGCGGCGGCGAGGTCTACATCGACCAGGCCTCCGACCTCCACCTGATTGAAAAGACCAAGGACGAGGTCCGCTTGAAAATTGGAGTGAACTTCTGAGCATGCGCGATCCGGTCCTGGCTCTCTGGCTGGTGCCGTGCGCCGCTCTCGTCGCCGGTCCCATCGGTGGCACCACCTACTTCACCATCGAGCAGGCGCAGGCCGCCCTGTTTCCAGGGGCGCACATGACCTCGCACCCGGTGACGCTGACCAAGGAACAGGTCAAGGCGATCGAAAAGGCGAGCGGCACCCGAGTCCAGGAAAAGACCGTCAAGGTGTGGAGCGCGTCGAGCGGTGGCTGGTTCTACCTCGACCAGGTGATCGGCAAGCACGAGCTCATCACCTATGGCCTGGCGCTCGACGCCCAGGGCGTGGTCCGCGGCCTCGAGGTCCTCGACTACCGGGAGACCTACGGCGGCGAGGTGCGCGACCCGAAATGGCGTGCCCAGTTCGTGGGCAAGAAGATGGGATCGCCGCTCCATCTCGATGTCGACATCATCAATCTATCTGGTGCCACGCTGTCCAGCCGCAACATCACCACCGGCGTGCGGCGTTTGCTCGCGACACATGCGCTTGTGGTCGGCAAGCCCTGAGGAGGGCATTGCGGTGTGCCAGCGTGCCCAGCCCTGGCTGGGCACGCTGGTCTCGATCCGCGCCGAAGCCGAACCGACCCTGGCAGCGCAGGCGATCGGTGCGGCGTTCGACGAGATTGGTGAAATCCACCGCCGCATGAGCTTCCACGATCCGGACTCGGAGCTCAGCCGCTTGAATACCACGGCGCATCGCGCGCCCCAGGCGGTGTCACCCCACCTGCACCGCGTCCTCTCGGCCTCGCTCGCGCTCGCCCGCGCCTCCGACGGTTCCTTTGACCCGACTATCGGCCGCGTGCTGGTCGAACGGGGCCACCTGCCCGCGCCGGCCGGCGACGCTCCCGATCCGGGCGCCCGCTGGCGCGACGTTTCCTTGTCCGAAGACGGCCGCGTGCGCTTCCTCCGCCCCCTCTGGCTCGACCTGGGCGGCATTGCGAAAGGCTATGCCGTCGACCGCGCGCTCGCCTGCCTCCGGCGCCAGGGCGTTGCATCGGCCGTCGTCAATGCCGGCGGCGACCTGCGCAGCTTCGGGGCCCGCCATACGGTCTGGGTACGGGACCCCGCCGGTCCGGGCCGCGGTGTTCCCCTGCTGGAGACCCGCAATGCCGCCGTCGCCACCAGCGCGGGGTATTTCAACGAGAATCCTCCGCATTCCGCCATCGTGGAGCCGAAGACCGGTGCAGGTCTCGGGGGCGATGGCTCGGTGACCGTCTGCGCCCGGCGTGCGATCTGGGCCGACGGTCTGACCAAGGTCGTGCTGGCGAATCCGGCCGGCTCGGTGTCTCTCCTGCGCCGGCTCGGCGCGAGCGCCGTCCTGCTCGATCGCGACGGCGGCCGGCGCCACTTTTCCTGATGAGCTCCATCACCCCCTCGAACAACAGCTTGCGCCTGCCGGCCTGGGTCATCCGTTGGGTCTACGGCTCGGGCCTCGGAGCGCTCGTGTCCGGGGTGCTGTGGCTCCACTTCCACCACTACGTCCGCCGGGAGGGCCCCTTCGGCCCCGAGGCCCACCCGCTGGAGCACACTTGGCTGACGCTCCACGGCGCCGCGGGCTACGCAGTCGTCTGGAGCCTGGGCCTCATCTGGATCCTCCACGTGCGGCGCGGCTGGTCGGGCACGCGCAACCGCCTCAACGGCCGGACGATGACGATCCTCCTGGCCGTTCTCATCCTCACCGGCCTGGGCCTCTACTACCTGGGGGACGAAATCTGGCGCGACCGCATCGCCATCACGCACTGGGTCCTGGGTCTCTTCGCCGGTGCCTGGCTGCCCTTCCACATCTGGAGCGGACGACGCAGCGGAGCATAGGTCCGTCAGTGCTCGCTTCCCCAAGCTTCTTGGACCCGCCCTGAGGTCTTCGGAGACGGTCCCCAAGCTCCTTGGAACCGATCCAAGGTGTTCGGGACCGGTCCTGAGCTTCTCAGATCCGTTCTAAGGTCTTCGAGGACGGTCCTCAAACTCCTTGGATCCGATCTAAGATGTTTGGAACCGGTTCTAAGCTTCCTGGATCCGTCCTGAGGTCTTTGAGGACGGTCCCCAAGCTCCCTGGATCCGTCCTGAGGTGTTGGGACCGGTCCTAGGCTTCTTAGACCCGTTCCAAGGTCCTTGGGGACGGTTCCCAAGCTCCTTGGATCCGTCCTGAGGTCTTTGGGACCGGTCCTAAGCTTCTTAGATCCGTTCCAAGGTCTTTGGGGACAGTCCCCAAGCTCCTTGGATCTGTCCTAAGATCTTTGGCGGGCACCACAATTCCAACCGAGGGACTAAAACTAAAATGAGAAATCGCCGGGACAATCGCCGTACGCCTCTCTCATTCCGACCGGATCGTACGCAGGGGATCGGAGCGTAGGGCCTCCAACCCCGGAAGGAGGACCGCTGCCAGCGCAGCGACCGCGAGCGCGACAGCGACCCCCACGAAAGTGACAAGGTCGCCGGGCGTCACACCATAGAGCAGATGGGAGAGCGCCTGGGAGGAGAATGCCGCGGCCCCCATCCCGAGGGCCAGGCCTGCGACGATCAGTCGGCTTCCGTCGCGCAGAATCAATTTCAGGACGTCGGTCTGGCTGGCGCCGAGGGCCATCCGGATCCCGATCTCCCTGCGCCTCTGCATGGTGGCAAAGCGCACGACGGCGAAGAGGCCGCTGAGTGCGAGGATCAAACCGAGAAGGGCGAAAAGGCCCAGGGCGAGAGAGACCAGCCGCTCGCGCGAGCTCGACTCTGCGAGCCGGCTCGCCATCGTCGTGACTCCATAGAGGGTCTGGTCCGGGTTGACCTCCTGAACGGCGGCGGTCACCGCTGGAACCAGGCGCAGCGGATCGCCGGCGCTGCGCAGCGCCAGGTGGTAGGAGGGGCGGGGTAGGGCTTCCTGAACGAGGGGGATGTAGATCAACGTCGCGGGCTCCAGCCCCGGCTCCTGATTTTCGACTCTGCCGGCAATCCCAACCACCTCCCGCCAGACTCCATTGATCCGGATCCGTTTGCCCAGGGCCGGCGCGCCGGGCCAGGTGCGTTCCGCCAGCCTCTCGTCGACGATGACCACAGGCTGGGAGGTCACGCCATCCTGCGGTGTGAAGACCCGGCCTTTGCGGATGCCGATGCCCATCGTGCGGAAAAAGGACGAGCTCACAGCCCAACTGTCCGTCATGGGCAGATCGGCGAGGTCCTCCCGGAGTTGCTCCTCGCGGGTGATGACGAACTGTTGACTGCCTCCCCCCTGGATGGGGAGCCCGTCCGATGAGGCCACGGAGAGGACCCCGGGAATCCGGGAGAGCCGCTCCATGGTCTCCTGGAGAAAGCGGAAGCGCTCCGGATTGGAGGCGTACTCGTGTTTGCGTAGGAACACGTCGAACGTCAGCACGTTGCGGGGGTCAAACCCGAGCCTGCGCTCAGAAAGGGCCTGGAAGCTTCGGAGCACCAGGCCCTCCCCGGCCAGGAGCATGAACGACAGGGCGAGTTGGGCGACGACGAGCAATCCCCAGAGCTTGCGTCCGCGGAAGCGGGAGGCCCCGGCCGCGGCTTCGGCCAGCCGTTGACGTTCGTCGGGGCGTGAGCGATGGAGGATGGGCGCCAAGCCGGCGAGCACGCCACAGACGGCGGAAACCCCGAACAGGAAGCCCAAAACGCGTAGGTCAATTTGTGGAGTTGCGTCGGTCGGCAGCAGGGGGGCTGAGAAGGGGAGCAGCACCTGCAGGGTGAGTCTTCCCGCAAGGAGCCCAACCGTGCCAGCCGCCAAGCCCAGGCAGAGGCACTCCAGAATGAGTTGGCGGGCAACACGCCCACGCGAGGCTCCGAGAACCGATCGCATGGCCAGCTCAGGCTGCCTGAGTATGAGACGGCCGAGCATCAGGTTCGAAAGGTTGGTGCAGGTGATGAGCAACACGAGAGCCACGGACCCGAAAAGCATCCAGAGCAGGGGCTTCAGGTCCCCAAGCAATGCCTCCCGAAGAGGCACGGCGTGGAAAACCATTCCCTTTTTGTAGGCGAAGCCGTCGATGTCGGCGATGCCTCGGCTGAGGCGATGCAACTCGTCCCGGGCCTGGGCGAGGGAGACGCCCTCTTTGAGGTGGGCAAGTACGCGCGGGTAAAACGTCGCTGTGATGGGATACCCCAGGGCCTGAAAGACATAGAGTGGCCGTGGAACCCACAGCTCCACCTCCGGGAAGCCGAATCCGGCGGACAGCACACCGACAATGGCTCTCGGCGTGCCGCTGACGTCAATCCGGCGACCGATCACTCCCGGATCGCCGCCGAACCGGCGGCGCCAGAGGCGATGGCTCAGGATGACTACGGGATCGGCGCCGGTCTCGTCTTGTTCCGTGAAGGTTCGCCCAAGGGCGGCCTTAACGCCGAGGATCTCGAAGAATGAGGGAGAGGCTGCCCCTCCCTGAATTCTCTCCGGGCGCCCGCCTCCCGAATCGCCTCCTCGAGAGAGGTCGAACCCGATTGTCTGCTTTGCCACGTAGGTCGCGACGAGGTCGAACGAGCGCGCCTCCGCCTCGATGAGGAAAAGGTGGTCCGGTGCGAGGGCCTGTTTCACCGAGGAGGTCGGCCGCCCTTCGGAGATGACGACGATGCGTTCAGCGTTGGCGTAGGGAAGGGGACGAAGCAGGTAAGCGTCGACCAGCGAGAAGACAGCCGCCGTAACGCCGGCTCCGAGGCCCAAAAAGAGGGTCGCGGCGAGGGTGAAGCCAGGCCATCGCACCAACGATCTCAAGCCATGGCGCAGGTCATCCACCAGTGCCGCCATCCGCTCCCCCTGGCTCGGTGCCAAGCCGGCGGACACGCGCAAGGAAAGCATCGCGCTCCTCGGCGCTCACGCTGCGGGGGCTTTCGAACAGCACCCGGCGGTCTGCCCGCCTGACAACGACTTTCCAGGGTGTCTGCGGCGGAGCGAATGCCTCCAGCAACTCACCGGAGGGGTCCTGGAGCACAGGGATTTCGAGGCTGAAATTCTCCCGAGTCTGTCGTGCCTCGTCGGGGCTGGAGAAGCTCATGAGCGCCAGGACCTCGACATCGGGACGTTCCTGGTCGAAGCGGCTGAGGTCTGCGAGCTCCGGCAGGCAAGCCGCGCAATCCGCGGGCGTGAAGAGGAAAAGGATCAGGTACTTGCTCTGCGAATCCGCAAGTCGCATGAACTGACTTTCGCTCACGAGAAGCGACCGCGAGAACAAGGCGCCGACCTGCTCGGGTGTCATCGGCTGCCTTGTCTCTGCCGCCCCTGCTTGGCGCAGGTGCGGCAGCTTCCAGGCAATCACGGCGAGCGACACCAGCATGAGGATGATGCAGGACCCATAGGCCAGGCGGAGTCGCAAGGGGGGCGGCTGCCGGGTCACATCTATCTCCCTGCCTGGGGACGAGAGGTTTTCAAGGAAAGGGAGTACTCGCCGATTTCGAAGCCCCCCTTGAGCGCGGACACGAACAGAAGGCGGCCATCCCGGGTTTTGCCGACAAGCTTCCCGGGTGGCTTGAGATCCGTGGCGACCTGCCGCCCGTTTGCATCGAAGACTTCCAGCAGCCCACTCCCTCCCTTGGGAACGCGGATCGAGACCACCGTGTGTCCACCGGCCACGAGCACCCGGTCGAGCAGGTATGAGCTTTCATAGATGGCCTGAGTGTTCGAGCCGGCTTCGACCTTGGCAATCGGCCTGGCGGTGGTGCTCCGGATGGGGAATCCCTGGGTCTTTGCGGTGCGGGGGTCTACCCGCAACAGCTTGAACACCGGGGCGTCTACTACCCAGATCATGCCCTGGGGGTCCACGTCGAGAGAGTTGTCGCTGAAGGCGATGGTATTCCGCTCCTGGAGTTGAGGATCGTTGTCCAGAAATGATCGTAGATACCTCTTGTCTTGCAGGCTGTACTGGTGCACGACCTTGCAGCCCCGGTCCAGGTAGACGTGAGTCGGAAGGCAGCCGCTCAGGTAGGCATGGCCGCGCGCCTCGTCGAGCACGATACCCTCGACCTGGTATCCAGGCTGCTGAATCAGCTTGGTACCAAGGAGCTTGCCTTGGAGATCGAAGAAGGAGAGCCTGCCGATGAGATCGGCGACCCAGATGGTGCTGCCGGAAACGGCGATGCTTTTCAATGCCTGATAGCTCCCGGGCCGGGGACCGAAGCCGCCGATCTTGCGGATGAACCGCCCCGAGGCATCGTAGACCTCCAGCGCCTGGGTATGCTCGTTGAGCAGGTCCGCGTCCCGCACCAGGAAACCGCCGGAGGGAAGGGGTACTACCTGGTCTACCCGGCCCGACGCTTTCTTCAAGGCCGTGCGCCGCACAAGGGCTAGATTGGGGTCTGCCCGCGAAGTTGCCACTACGGTCGCCGCGATAGTTACCGCTGCTGCTGTCGCCCGAAGAATACGCATCATCCTTGTCAGATATGGCAGCGAGTCATTGAAAGTCATGAAAGTCCCTCACGGATGAACTGTGGAGGCACGGCCGCGAACCGTGCCCCCACCCTCAGACGCGTTTCAGAACGTTTTCCACTCACACACACAGTCGCCGTACTGGACAGGGCAACGGCAGATGTGGGTACCAGCACGCTCAAAGCCCGCTGCGTACTGTGTGACAGCCTCTGCAGGTACCAGTGAGACGCCGAGAGCGAGCAGCGCCAGAATCCCGGTCAAGACAGCAAGAAGATTCAATCGCCTTCGATGCATGCGTACGACCTCCACGAGGGAGAGCTGCGATCCAGTTCGAGCCCTCACTAACAGAGTGTGCTTTGATTTGGTGTAAGCGTGATTGCTTGTATGGAAGGCACGTTCCTACACCTCCACGGCTCAGACAAGACTTGCCCGGGGTCGCTCCTGCGCGGTAGAGGTAGCCGCACGCGGCCGAGATTCCGGGCACAGTTCCCCTCAGCCGGAGCTGGCCGCCGGTACAGCCCATCTGCTAACCCTTCACTTATTTCTCGTGCTTCATTCTCTCGAAGCGTGACACGTTGCGTCGATCTCCTTCGGTGTTCATTCGCCGGCTGGCCGCTTCGGCCTCTTGCCGGACTTACTCACCCGTGCCTTTCCTGCCGCGGCCGTGCGTTCCAGCCCCTCAGGGAGGAGGTCGCTCTGGAGCGCCGGCATCCATTCCGGCCCGTGCATCCGCGGGCCTTGAGAGCGGTGCCAGAGCAGGGCAAGCTTCTTGACTTCCGTCAAGGCGGAATCGAGGGTCCGCTCAAAATCTCCCGGGCTCGTGTCCAATCTCTCGCCCTCCTCGGCCCCCCACCCTCTCTCCTGCCGCAAAGGTTTTTGGATCGCCGACAGCTCTTGCCAAAGACTTGAGAGCACGTCGTGCAAAACGGATCTCAACATGGGCCTGCCGAGTTCCGTCTCCAGACCGAGGCAGAGTTTGCAGAAGATCTCCTCAGAAAGGTGTCCGCGTTCCCGTTCGATGGTCCCCACCAGGGTCACACTCACCTGCGCCCTTTCCGCCAATTCGTCCTGTGAGAGGCCGGCAAAGAGGCGCCACCTCTTGATGGCGCGTCCAAAGAACTTGGACCCCATCTCCCTGCGCCGGTATTTCACGGGCAGGATCGTAAGCGGAAGCGGGGGTGTCATGAAATGGCGGCTTATCGCGATGAAGGGAGAGAAATCACTGATTAATATGCAGAATACCGGCGCCAGGGACGGGCACAGGACCGCGCCTTCGGTCCAATAGGAGCAATTTCCACCTTTTTTCCCATAGATCGTCAAGACGAAAAGGCTGGTTCTGTCCGGACGCGACGGCTGACTCCGGTACCATGTCTCGCCTTTGCGCGCTTCCTGAAAAAGAGAGTGCGCGTGGAGAGCTTTTCGTGACATCTCGGGGAAATCCCTCGCCGATCCACGAAAGTTCACACGGAAACACGGATCAAAAAGGCCGGGGGCGCCTGGCAGCACGCCCCCGGGATGACAGGCTACTTCACAGAATCCGGAGCCGGAGCGGTCGGGACGGCGGGCTCGGCGGGGGTCTCATCCAGCTTCTTCTTGTGGTTGCGGCGCCGCTTCTCGGCGATCGCCCGCAGCGGCTGGACGCCGAACTCGACCAGCTTCTCGTTGCGCTTGCCGTAGTGGTCCTTGACCGCCTCCCGCACCACGCGCACGACCTGGTCCCCCTCCTCGATCAACTGCTGCATCTCCTGGGTGATCACCTGCCGCGCCGCGGCGAACGCCGAGAGTGCTGCGCGTACAGCTCGCGCATCCGCCTCGACCTGTCCCGCAGCTTGGGCAGGCTCCCCTCCAGGCTCGGCACCTGGTTGGTGGTCACCGCAGTGTCCAGGTGCTCCCACCGGTTCACCTTGTTCATGTACAACCGTACGTCGGCCATGTGCAAACTCCTTCCCCTCTCAGGGACGTATCCCGGCACCGAAATTGGGCCGAGAACTATTCTGCTATCCTAGATAGATCGAAATATTCCCCAAAAAAATTTTGCGCTCAGGTTGCCGTCTTCCTGCCGAAGCCGATCTGCTCGCCAGGGCGGGGACAGCACTCGGCATCGAGGAAGTGGAGCAGCTCCTCGAGGCCCTGCTCGTCTGTGAAGTAGCGCAAGAATCGTCCCTCGCGGCGCTGCCGGACCAGCCCTTCGTGGAGCAGGACCTCCAGGTGGTGCGACAGGGTGGAGGCAGGCACTCCAATCTCCTTCTGGATCTCGCCGACGACCATGCCATCCGGATGCGCCTTCCGGAGCCGGCGCAGGATCCGAAGCCGGACCTCATGGCCCAGAGCGGTAAAGCGGTCGGCGTATTGGCGGAGGTCGCTCACGACATTTCCATTATCCTGGTACAGTAGTCTCATGTCAAGAGGGTCTACGCCTCGACGCAGTGCTCCGCCTCGGCTATCTCGACGCGGCGATGATCTCGCCCCAGCGGTGGTCCACCTGGAGCGGCGTTCCGGAGCCGTTGCCGAGGAACCAGAGCACCGACGGGCTCGGGCGCAGCGAACCCAGGCGCAGTTGTCCTTCGCGCGGGCCGGTGAGGGCCATGGCGATGGCCAGGGCCTGGGCGTCGACCGCCAGGTCGGTCACCGCGGCCACGCCTGCCACGCCCGCCGCTGGCAGCCCGGTGCGCTGGTGGAGGTAGGGGAGCATGGCCTGGTCCGCGATCTTCAGCGGGTTGTCCTCGATCGAGAAGACGGCGGCGGCCCGGTCGTGCAGCAGGAAGAGACCGGAGGCTCGGTCCCTGCCCGGGTACTCCGGGAGCAGAACCTTCCACCCGCGTCCGTCCACACCCCCGCCGAAAGCCCGCTGCACCCCGCCGATCTGCACGAAACCGTTGCCCACGCCCTTCTGGCGCAGCACCTCGACTGCCCGGTCGACCGCGTGCCCTTCCGCGAAACCGCCGAGGTCGAGCCGCGCTCCGGTGGCAAGCTCGGCCGTGCCCTTGGAGGGGTTCAGCCGGAGCGTGTCGCACCGGGCCGCCACCTTGGCGCGCTCCAGGCGCTCGGTATCTGGAGGTTCGGGCGGCGCCCCGGCCGGACCAGCTCCATGCAGACCCCAGGCTTCATAGAGGTCCCACCCGAGAGGGCCGTGGGCCCCTTCCGACCAGAAGCAGAACTCCTGGGCGCGGACCAGGAGAGGCATGAGCCGCGGGTCGAGCGCCTGCGGGCCCTGCCCTGCCCCGGCGTTCAGGGCGTCAGGCCGGGTGAGGCGCTCGATCTCGGCGATCTCGTCGAAGGCGGACTGGATGGCGACGCGGGCCGTCTCGCGCGGGAGGTCGCGGACCTCGATCTCGGCCGGCTTGCCGAACGAGGTGGCGGCGACGCGGACCGGCCGGATTTCCTGGGGGGACGCCTGGATCTGGACTTGGAGAAGCAGCAGCAGACTGAGTGACAACATGGAGAGATGATACGGCTACTTGTCCGGCCCGAAGCAGTCCAGGAACATCCGGAACACCTTCCGGAGGTCCGTGGAGTCGTAGCTGGCCGGGTAGTTGCCCCGATCCGCAAGGATCTGGTCCCGCAGCAGCCCCTCGAACGTCCCGATCAGAGCCGAGCGGACCGCCTGCACGTTGAGGTCAGGCCGGAGCTGGCCGCTCTCGCGCATCTCGCCGAGGAGATGGTCCAGGGTCGAGACCATCTGGAGGAAGCCGTCGGTCAGGACCACCATGGACCCGTGCTTGCGGATGCGGCGCCCTTCCAGGAGCATCAGCGTCCGCAGGTCCTTGTCCTTCTCCAGAGCGTCGATCATCAGCTCGCACAGGGCGCGCAGCTTGTCGAACGGGGTCTCGCACTGCGTCAGCACCTGGGACAGGCCCTTGGACACGCGCTGCCAGGACTGGTCGAAGATCGCGGCGAGGAGACCCTCCTTGCTGCTGAAGTGCTTGATGAGCTGGGACTCGCTCGTCCCTGCCATGCGGGCGATCGCCGACGTGGTGGCGTTCTCGTACCCTTGAGAGGAGAACAGCGCCCGCGCGGACAGAAGGATGCGGTCGTGGGAGGACAGCTCGACCGGCGTGTCGTCCTTCAACTCACGGATGAAGGGGGAAGGTGTCTTGTTTTCAGCCATACGCCGCACTTCATAGTAGTACGGCTCCTATAGCCGGGCAACCAGGCTCGACAACGAGACCCTAGTAGTGTTACTATTTGAGTAACACGGTTACCGAGAAAACAGCCTGCGGTGCCTTGTGCGCCGCTGGCTTCAAAAATCCGTCTTATAGCTCCCTCCGGGCTGTTTGGGCAGACCTCCTGGCTGAACAGCCCCTCTTTTTTTCTCTCCCCTTTTAGAAGTTGATGTACTCGAGCTCGGGTTGGAGCACCTGTCCGCGCGGGACCATCTGGCGCAGCGTGGGGCGCGTGACGCGCAGGACCATATAGGCACCGAACACGGCGGCAAACATCCGCATGCGGGCGCGGAAGCCGCTGACCAGGCCGCGCTTCTTCTCCTTGACCAGGTGCTTGAGGTTGTGCAGGACGGTCGTGGTGATCCGCATCCCGAGCTCGCCGCAGGCCCAGTTGAGCCCGGTCTCGACGGCGAACCCTTCGAGGTGGCTCTCGGGTACGGCTTCGAAGACTTCCCGCCGCAGGCAGCGGATGCCGGAGAGCAGCGGCCCGTGAAGGCGCTGGAAGTCGTTGAGGGCCGGACCCCGGTCCCGCACGCCGACGTTCATGTCCGAGCGCCCTGAGAGCACCGGCTCGATGAGCTGCGTGAGCTGGTCCACGGTCAGGTTCAGGATGTCGCCATCCACGAAGGTGAGGATCTCGGCGTCGGTGTGGGCGACGCCCACGGCCATGGCCATGCCCTTGCCCTGGTTCTGGCGCAGGTGGATGGTGCGCAGCCCATGCGAGCGGGCGATCTCGACGGTGTCGTCGGTCGAGCCGTCCGAGACCACCAGCACCTCCTGGATGAGAGGGGTGGCCTGAAGTACCTTCAGGACTTCGGCGAGGGTCTCGGCCTCGTTGTAGGCGGGCACGATCGCGGCAATTTTGATTTCCTCCACGTCCACTCCTCTCAGCTCCAAGTCGGTGACGGCGGGCTGACCGCCGCACCTTCAAGCAAAACGCCTTGCGCGACCACTCGGGCATCTCCGCTCAACAGCCAAGCCGAGCCAATGCCGGCGATACTACCTACCTCCAGCTCGAAGCCTCCCTGGACGGACACGCGCAGGGGCAGCGCCGATCTGCCGATGTGCAGACCGACGGCGGCTCCGGCCAGGATGCCGCTCCCGCAGGAGAGCGTCTCGGCCTCGACCCCACGCTCGAAGGTCCGGATTTCCATCCTGTGCCCGTCGGGGTAGCGCACGAAGTTGACGTTGGCTCCCTCCGGAAAAAGGGGATGGTGCCGGATCTGCCTCCCCAGGGTGTCGACCGGTGCCTGGTCCAGGCTCTCCGGCCAGGGGAGGACGAAATGAGGCACTCCTACCCGCACGCCGTACCCTGCACATCGGATGCCGTCCACGTCCAGAATGAGCTCCCGGGGGGGCTCGGGAGCGGGCAGCTCCAGGGTGACCCGTGTTTCGTCCCCGCGCCGGGCCGCCACCGTCCCGGCGCCGGTACGGATGGCCACAGTGTCTTCGGCCCAGCGCAGGTGAAAGGCGAGCTGGGCGGCGCAGCGGGTGCCGTTCAGGCAGAGGTCCGCGGGGTAGCCGTCCGAGTTGAAGTAGTCCATGGCCACCCCGTCCGCGGAGCGGCGCAGGACGAAGAGGCCGTCCGCCCCGAGGGAGATGCCGCGCCGGCACCAGGCCTGGATCGCCTCGGGAGCAGGCTCGGGCTCTTCGACCAGAGCGAGGAAGTCGTTGCCGCTGCCCGAGACCTTGAAGAATCCAGTCATTGGGGGACGGAGGCGCGCACCTCGGCGCCGGGACCGCTCTCATTGCCGAGCTGGTCCACGGCGGTGACCCGGTAGCTGTACGTCTGGCCGGGCGATACGCCGGGGTCCACGAGCTCGGTTTCCTGCAGCGGCTGCGGAGTGATGCGCTCGAAGTCCCCTTCGGCGCCGCGGCGGTACACGTAATAGCCGGCCAGGTCCTCCGCCTCGGTGGCGCGCCAGACGAGCCGCACCCGGCCGCCCTCGGCGAGAGCTACCAGCTCGAGAGGAGGTGGCGGCGCGAAGCGGTCCTGGTAGCGGACCTCCTGCTCCGAGGCCACCGTGCTCTCCACGAGCGGGTCGAGGCCCATCACGGCGGTGACGCCATAGATGTAGCCCTGGCCCATGCGCGCGGTGTTGTCCAGCCAGCTCCGCTCCTGCGGGCCGGCGGAATGGATCGGCTGCCCGAGCGAGCGCTCCTCGGCGCCGCGGCGGTAGACGTTGTAGTTGGCGGCCCCCTCGGTTCCCGACCATTCGACGAGCACGCCGTCCAGCCGGGCGGTCACCGACAGGCGCTCGGGCGCGGCCGGCGGAGTCCCCGGCACGATGGCGACCTGGTTCGAGAATTCGGAGCGGTCGCCCGTGGGGCCGGTGGTGCGTACCGAGTAGAAGCGCGCCTCGGGAGTTATCGGCTCCGGCAACGGGAGCGGAATGAGGATCCGGTTGCCGAAGGTGGCCGGCCCCACATCCTGCTGTCCGAGCGTGAGCTTCTGGGTCGCGGCCGCCTGGAAGACCCGGGGGTCGATCGGCGCGGGCTTGCCCTCCTTGGGGGCGGGCTGGACGGCTTCCCAGACTTCGATCGAGGTGATCCCACCGAGGGCCATGCCCGATGGCGTGGTCTGAGGGAAGGTGAAATCCAGCAGCAGGCGGTTGCCCTGCTGGCGGACCTTGAGGTCCGAGGTCGCCGCCGGCACCGAGCGCAACGGCGGCGCGGGGTCCCCCTGATTGCCGCAGCCGATGGCGGCAACTAGGAAAAGACAGACGACTCCGAGAGAGATGCGCCTGCCGGGTCTATAGGACATAGCGTGAGAGATCCTGGTTCTGAACGATTTCGGAAAGGACTCGGCGGACGTATTCGCCGTCCACCTTGACCGAGACTCCGGCCATGTCCGGAGCGTCGTAGGAGACCTCGTCGAGGAGCCTCTCCATGAGGGTGGAGAGCCGGCGGGCGCCGATGTTCTCGGTGGCCGCGTTGACCTCCACCGCCAGGCGCGCGAGCTCGGCGACGGCGTCGGTCGTAAACTCGAGCGTGACCCCTTCGGTGGACAGCAGGGCCGAGTACTGCTTGGTCAAGGCGGTTTCGGGCTCGGTCAGGATGCGCACGAAGTCCTGCTCGGTCAGCGAGTCGAGCTCGACCCGGATGGGGAAGCGCCCCTGCAGCTCCGGGATCAGGTCCGACGGCTTGCTGACGTGGAACGCGCCGGCCGCCACGAACAGGATGTGGTCGGTCTTGACCATCCCGTACTTGGTCGACACGTTGGTGCCTTCGACGATGGGCAGCAGGTCGCGCTGCACGCCCTCGCGGGAGACGTCGGGTCCGCGGCTGCCTTCGCGGCCGGCGATCTTGTCGATCTCGTCGAGGAAGATCATGCCCCCCTGCTCGACCCGCTCGCGCGCTTCGCGGGCGACCTGGGCGCGGTCGATCAGCTTCTCGGCCTCCTGCTGCATCAGGATCTCGCGGGCCTCGGCCACGGTGACCTGCTGCTTCTTCTTGCGCCCGAAGAGGCCGGGGAGCATGTCCTTGATGTTGATGCCGACCTCTTCGACCCCTTGGGGAGTGAACATCTCCATGCTCGGGTAGGAAGACTCGTCCACCTCGATCTCGACGCGGCGGTGGTCGAGGGAGCCCGCGCGCAGCTTGTCGCGGAACTTCTCGCGGGTGGCGGCGAGGTCGTCCTCCTCATCCTCGTGCTCCTGGTTGCGCAGGTAGCTGCTGACCGGCCGCGGCGGCACGAGGAGCTGCAGCAGGCGGTCCTCGGCGCGCAAGGCCGCGGCCTCGCGCACGGAGTCGCGCTTCTCCTCCTTGACCATGGTGACCGCGATCTCCACGAGGTCGCGGATCATGGACTCGACGTCGCGCCCGACATAGCCCACCTCGGTGAACTTGCTGGCCTCGACCTTCAGGAACGGGGCTTTGGCAAGGCGCGCCAGGCGGCGGGCGATCTCGGTCTTGCCGACGCCCGTCGAGCCGATCATCAGGATGTTCTTGGGCGCGATGTCCTCGGCCAGCTCGGGGGGCAGCTGCTGGCGGCGCCAGCGGTTGCGCAGGGCGATCGCCACCGCCCGCTTGGCCTGCTTCTGGCCGACGACGTACTTGTCGAGCTCCACGACGATCTGCCGTGGCGTCATGTTCTCGAGGACGACCCCCGTCGGAGCCTCGCTGGTTTGGGTGGTCATCGCCTCAGAGTTCCTCTATCGTCAGTCGGTCGTTCGTGAAGATGCAGATCTCGGCGGCGATCTTCATGGCCGCGCGGACGATCTCCTCGGCACTCATGGAGGTGTTGCGCATCAGGGCGCGGGCGGCAGCCAGGGCGAAGTTCGACCCGGAGCCGATCGACAGGATGCCGTCCTCCTCGTCGGGCTGGATCAGCTCGCCGACTCCCGAGACCAGGAAGCTCTTCTCCTTGTCGGCCACGATGATCATGGCCTGGAGCTGCCGCAGAGTGCGCTCGGTGCGCCAGTCCTTGGCCAGCTCGACCACCGCCCTCTCCACGTTGCCGCCGAACTCCTCGAGCTTCGCTTCCAGCCGGGTGAACAGCGCCAGGGCGTCGGCGCCGCCTCCGGCGAAGCCCACCAGCACTTTACCCTTGCCGGCGCGCCTCACCTTGCGCGCGCCGCTCTTCATCACCGTGCTCTGGCCCATCGTCACTTGGCCATCGCTCGCCATGCACACTTTGCCCTCGCGTTTCACCAGGAGGACCGTGGTCGATTGAAAGGTCGCCTTCATGGGTCGGGCATTCTATAGCAAGCGGGTCCCGAGGGCTTCGAGGAGCCCTTCGGGGTTGTCCGGAGTGACAACGAGGCGGCTCTCCCCGAGGTCTACGAGCACGGCGTTGGAGAAGTTGCTGGCATGGAGGTCGAGCTCCCCGAGAAGCTGGGAGTCGAAGCCGCCGGTACCCGCCGTGATGCCGCTCGTGGCCAGCCGCTCCAGGTGCTCGATCTCTCCAGGAGTCAGGCGGCGGGCCTCGGCGCCTCCCAGGGGGAAGCGCTCCCGTCGCCGCCGCATCTGGATCGTCAGATGGCTATGGTCGACATTCAGCCACAGGACGTCGAGGTCGCCGCTCATCCGCCAGGCGAGCCATGGGATGCCCGCGACCAGCAGGGCGAGCACCGCCGGCCAGCGCTGCCCCGCCAGCCAGGTGAGGACGGCGACGACGATCATCAGCACCGTCAGGCCGACCAGCAGCCACCGCAGCCGGAGCCGCCCGCGGAGGACCGCGCCTCCGGGAGTGCAGGGGAAGCGGCGCGCGCTCATTCCTCGCGCCGGGCTCGCGGATGGGAGTCGCGGTAGACCGAGAGCAGGCGCTCGACCTCCAGGTGGGTGTACTTCTGGGTGGTCGAGAGCGAGGCGTGGCCGAGCAGCTCCTGGATGGTGCGCAGGTCGGCGCCGTTCTCCAGCAGGTGGGTGGCGAACGTGTGGCGCAGGGTATGGGGGTGGACCCCCTTGGCGACCGCGGCGCTGTCCACCCACTTGTCCAGGATATTGCGGACGGAGCGGTCCGTGAGCCTGCCGCCGAGGCGATTGAGGAAGACCGGGTCCTCATCGTCGCCCCAGGGTCCTCCTTTAGCGCGGATGGCCTCCCACTCCTCCAGCCAGCGGCGCAGGGCGTCGCCGGCGGGCCGGCCGAAGGGGACCATGCGCTCCTTCCGCCCCTTGCCGATCACCCGCAGCACGCGGGCGGAGAGGTCGATGTTCCGCCAGTCGAGGCCGACCAGCTCGCTCACCCGGAGGCCCGCGGCGTAGAGGAGCTCCAGGATGGCCCGGTCGCGATGGGCGAGCGGCGTGTCTCCGGCCACGTCCGGAGCTTCCATGAGGTTCTCGACCTCGCCGGGCCGAAGGTGGCGGGGGAGGGTGATGGGGACCTTCGGGGTCCTCACTCCCTGCGCCGGGTTGGCCGCCAGGATGCCCTCGCGGCAGGCGTACCGGAACATGCTGCGGACCGCGGCGAGAGCCCGCCCCTGGCTGCGCTTGGCCAGGCCCTCGCGCGTCATGGCGGCGAGAAAGGAGCGCACGGCCAGGGCGTCCACGTCTTTCGGCGTGGGCTCGGTGCCCAGGAAGTCGTGCGCGACGAAGCGGTGGAATCTGAGCAGGTCGCGCTCGTAGGCCCGCATCGTCTCCGGGGAGACGTTGCGCTCGCCTTCGAGGTGCTCGAGGTAGCGGTGAATCAGGTTCCTCAAACCGGTACCCCCATCATTCGCTCCGTCCACCCCGCCAGCTCAACCGCGGCCCTCTCCGCCATGGCGGCGCGGCGGTCGCCCTTGCGCACCTTGCCCTCCAGCTCGGTGAACAGGCCGTAGTTGATGTTGGCCGGCTGGAAGTGCTTGGGGTCTGACTCGGTGAGATGGCGCGCCAGCGCTCCCAGCGCCGTGGTGGGCGGGAAGGGCTCGGGCGTCCGCCCCTGTCTCTCAAGAGATAGATAGAGGCCGATTGCCAGTCCGGTCGCCGCGGATTCGAGGTAACCCTCGACTCCGGTGATCTGCCCGGCCAAGCGCACCCGCGGCTCGGCCTTCACCCGGTACAGCTTGTCCAGGTGGGTCGGCGCGTTGATGAAGGTGTTGCGGTGGATCTGGCCGAAGCGCACGAACTTCGCGCTCTCCAGCCCCGGGATCATGCGGAGGACCCGCTCCTGGTCCCCCCACTTCATCCGCGACTGGAAACCGACCATGTTGAGCTGGCTCTTCGCGAGGTTCTCCTGCCGGAGCTGGACGACCGCCCAGGGCCGCCGGCCGTCGGGAGCCGTGAGCCCCACCGGCTTCATGGGACCGTAGCGGAGCGTGTCCAGGCCGCGGCGGGCCAGCTCCTCGATGGGCAAGCACCCCTCGAAGAACACGGCCTTCTCGAACTCGTGCGGGACTACCACCTCGGCTTCGGAGACCGCCTGGTGGAAGGCCAGATACTGGTGGCCGTCCATGGGGGCGTTGAGGTAGTCCTCCCCCTCCCCCTTGCCGTAGCGCGACTGCCAGAACAGCTTGGACATGTCCAGGCTGTCCGCCTCCACGATCGGGGCGATGGCGTCGTAGAAGTAGAGGTACTCGCTCCCCAGGAGAGTTTGCAGAACTCCGGACATGGCCTCGGAGGTCAAGGGGCCGGTGGCGAGGATCACTTCCCCCTCTGGGAGAGCCGTGACCTCCTCGCGCCGCAGCTCGATCTTCGGATGGGAGCTGATGGCGGCCGTGACCCGCTCGGCGAAGCGGTCGCGGTCCACGGCGAGCGCGCTTCCGGCCGGCACGGATGCGGCCCGGGCCGAGCCGATGACGAGCGAGCCGAAGGACTCCATCTCGCGCTTGAGCAGCCCGGCGGCGTGGAGCGGATCGTCGCTGCGCAGCGAGTTGCTGCACACCAGCTCGGCCAAGTCGCCGCTCTTGTGCGCCGGGGTCGGCCGCACGGGACGCATCTCGTGGAGCACGACCGGGACCCCGCGCTCCGCGAGCTGCCAGGCGCACTCCGTCCCCGCCAATCCGCCGCCGATGATGTGGACCGCTTCCGCCATTCGACGGATTGTACCCTCCAACGAGCGGGTGGCCCTCTCCAACGGGCGGGTAGCCGCTGCAAACGAATGGATAGCTGGCTCAAACGAGTGGGTAGGGCTGCCGAACGACTGGATAGCCGCTCCAAATGAGCGGGTAGGAGCTTCAAACGAGTGGGTAGCCCCCTCGAATCGCTCGTTCGAGCCCTCTACCCACTCGTTTCGGCGCTAAACTAGAGGTTCGAAACCCAGGAGGGCTCGAGGAGGAGATCCGATGAGCTGTTGCCGCCCCGAGTCGCACGGTTTCCTGTTGTTCTTTCTTGTCGTGGGAGTTCTGCTTGCCGGTCCGGCCGCCGGCATGCCGCCGATGGAGCGGCACGACGACCATTCGGGTGGGGAAGGCGGTCCCACCGGGGCGCCGACCGAGGCCCAGGCCGCCACGTCCTGCGTCAACGGCTTCGCGGGCGCCTTTCCGTGCAAGAACGTCGACCTGCTGAGCTTCCTCCCCCTGGATCAGATGGGGGCCGCCGGCACGCGGGGCAGCGACATCTGGGGCTGGACCGACCCGCTGACCGGCCGGGAGTACGCCCTCATGGTCGTCTCCAACGGCGCCTCCTTCGTGGACGTCACCGATCCGACCCAGCCGCGGTACCTGGGCTTCCTGCCCACCCGCACCACCTCGTCGAGCAACCGGGACGTCCGCGTCTACCAGGACTGGGCCTACGTGGTGGCCGACTCGGTCGGCGCCCACGGCATGCAGATCTTCGACCTCAAGCGGCTGCGCAGCATCACCACGCCCCAGACCTTCGTTCCGGACAACGTCTACACCCAGGTGGACACGGTCCACAACCTCGACATCAACACGGCGACCGGGTTCGCCTACCTGGTGGGCTCCAACACCTGCTCCGGCGGTCTCCACATCGCGGACCTGCGCGCCGACCCCGTCCACCCGCGATTCGTGGGCTGCTACTCCAAGGGCACGGACGGCGCCATCCCCTACATCCACGACACCCAGTGCGTGGTCTACCGCGGCCCCGACTCGCGCTTCACCGGCCACGAGCTCTGCTTCGCCAGCAACGTCAACGCGCTGACCATCCTCGACGTCACCGACAAAGGCTCGGTGAAGGAGATAGCCCGCAAGAGCTACACCGGGAACGCCTACTGCCACCAGGGCTGGCTCACCGAGGACCACCGCTACTTCCTGATGGACGACGAGCTGGACGAGGGCCGCAGCGGCCAGAACACCCGCACCTACCTCTGGGACGTGCGCGACCTGACCGATCCCAGGAACTTCGCCAACCACGACCATTCCACCCGCGCCATCGATCACGATCAGTACGTCCACCAGGGCTTCGTCTACCAGGGGAACTACCGCGCGGGGCTGCGCATCCTGAGCATCGCCAAGGTGCCGCAGGGGGAGCTGGAGGAGGTCGGCTACTTCGACGTGGTGCCGGCGGACGACGAGCCCTTCTTCAGCGGCGCGTGGGGGGCGTATCCCTTCTTCCGCAGCGGGATCATCCTCGTTCCCGGCATGGAGCAGGGGCTCTTCGTGCTCCGGCGCAGCGATGCGGCGCAGCCGACCGGGCCGTGCAAGGCCGGCGCGCAGACCCTCTGCCTGGCGGACAAGCGCTTCAAGATCGAGGTGGACTGGAACAACCAGTTCGACGGCTCCTCGGGCAAGGGCCGGGCGGTCCAGGGCAGCTACTTCACGTTCGGGGACTCGTCCAACCTGGAGCTGATGGTGAAGATCCTGGACGACGGCTCGCACTGGAAGCTCTACTACGGCCAGCTCACGAACCTGGGCTTCTCGATCCGGGTGACCGATACGGAGACAGGCCAGGTGAGCGTCTTCACCAACGGCCCGAACAACTGCGGCGGCATCGCCGAGCTCGGGGCCTCGGACGGCCATGGCCATAGCCGGGCGGCCTGGCTGGGGGCGGACCCTTCCACGATCTCCCGGCCGGGAGAGGGGATCTCCGAGAAAGCCTCCCTCGTCCCTGTCTACGAGGCGGCGAAGAAGAAGGGCGCCTGCGCCAAGGGGAAGGACGGCCTTTGCCTACTGAGCAACCGGTTCCTGGCGAAGGTGACCTGGCGCAACCAGTTCAATGGCGCCTCCGGGACGGGCAAGCCCAAGGCCCTGTCCGGAGTGACCGGAAGCTTTGCCTTCACCGATACGTCGAACACCGAGCTGCTGGTCAAGGTGCTGGACGCGGGCGGCGGCCGCATCCTGGTGATCTGGGGGGCGATGAGCAACCTGGAGTACACGCTGGAGGTGACCGACACGAAGACCGGGAAGGTGAAGACGTACACCAACCCGGCGGGGACGTACTGCGGAGGGTTGGACGAGTTCTAGTCTTCCCAGGAGAACTCTTCGTCCTCGGCCTTGGCAGGCGGCAGCGCCTGCCAGACCGCGCGGTAGACCGGCGAGGCGGGCCGCAGCTTCTCTTCGATGGCCCGCCGCACTTCGAGGCTGTTCGGCAGGGGCTGCGCATACCGGCGCGGCATCTCCACCAGCTCGTCGAGGTCGAGATCTCCATCCTGCCGGTGAGCCACATAGATCATCACCGGGTCGGGCGCGATCCAGTGCTCTTCGAGTGAGCGCAACGCCGTCCATAGCCCGGGGGAGTCCACGGTCCAGACCTTCTCCTCGTCACCTGACTTCTCGAAGCCTTCCACCTCCAGGGCCTCTTCGGGGAGCAGGATGCTCAGCGGCGCGGGGAACGGGTCATAGACCAGGTGGGACAGTTCGTCGAGCGACCGGTCCTGCCCCTTGGGGATCAGCAGGACGTCGAAGACCTTCTCCATGGCGTCGCCCACCCGCTGGACCCGCTTCTGCTCCTCGGCCGAGAGCTCCTCTTCAACCTCCTCCGCCACCAGCTCTTTGAACAGCTCGCGGAAGCAGGGGCGGACGCGGCCGGGATTGTCCTCCAGCCAGGCGTAGAGGTCGCCCGTGGCGGCCAGGTACTCGGAGACATGGCCGGACCATTCCTCGACCGCCCGCTCCATGTCCTTGCGCTGCCGCCGGGTCGCCTGCGCGGGCGCAGTCGGGACCAGGGTCAGCTCGGCCGTGCCATCCTCGGAGACCGTGTAGGACACGGCGACCGAGGTGTCGCCGAACAGGTCGCGCAGGGCCTCGGGCTCGGCGATCAGGGCCGAGCGCCGGGCGCTCGCGAGCGCGCCGAGCCGCTTTTCCCAGGAGAGGCGTTCGGCCACGGGCTCGATGGACGCGAACCTCCGCGACCAGGGGTCCAGCCCGTCGAGCAGCTCGCGCCGCAGGTCCGCCATCCGCCGCTCGAGCGCCGGGTTGTTCTCGCCTTCCTTGAGCAGGTCGAGCTCGACCGTGTCGGTCACGGCCACGGCGCCGTTGGGGAAGAACCGGAGCCGCACGCTCTCCTTGACAGGAGGATCGAAGCAGCCGGCCAGGACAAGCAGGGCCAGGGCGAGAGCAAGACGCCGTGCACGGGGGATCATGGGTGGTGATTATCTACTACCGCCGCCAGTCGTTCAGCTTCCAACTGTAGTCGTCGTACTCGATCTCGATCTTGCCTCCGATCCTCTTGGCCTTGTCGGGGGACAGGTACTTCTTGAGGAAGGGAAGGGTGCCGCCGCCCCACTGCTCGAAGTCGTCCTTGAACCAGTCCATGATCTTGGTCGCGTGCAGGGCATCCTGCTCCACGCGGACGCCCTTGGGGCCGTTGAGGAACTTGCGGGCCTGATCGTCGAGCTGCTGGTCGATCCGGGCGCCGACGAACGGCTCGGGGCGGATCGGCGGGCAGCTCTCGGCCGCGCAGTTGATGGCGAAGTGGATGCGGGGATCCTTAAAGCCGGCGCGGATCTTGTCGTTCTCCACGTCGTTGAGCGACATGGTCCCGCCCTTGACCTTGACGTTCGGCTTCTTGAAGACGTTGAGCCGGACAACCGGGTCGGTAGAGATGTCCCGGATCGACTCGACGGGGTATTTCTCCGCCACCACGTTGACCGTGGAGATGTTGTACAGGTTGATCCAGTAGGCGAGCTGCTCGGGCCGGGAGAGGGAGGCGACGTCGACCGCCGCCATCTGCTGGCGGAGACGGTCGAGAGCGGCCTTGTCGGCCTTGAGACCCTTGTAGTTCATCCCCTTGGCCGGGTCGTAGTGCTTGGACAGCAGCTCCTGCCACAGCCGGTAATCCGGCTCGGCGGCGGAGGCCGAGGCTGTGATCATGAAGGCAGCGAGGAGAAGGACGTATCTCATGGCTTAAGGATGGTAACATTCCGTCCGGGGACAAAGCAGGTCCCGGTATCTGGAAACGAGGTGCTCTGATGTCGCAAGTAACCATAACCCCTGAGTTTCACGTCGTAATCCCGGAGGAGACCAGGGACGCCCTAAGAATCCGCCCGGGCGAGAAGTGGGAGGTCTTCCACTTCGACAATCGGATTGAGTTGATCCGGGTGCTGTCGATGCGAGAAATGCGGGGGTTCGTGAAGGGCCTCGATACTTCTACGTTCGAGCGGGATCCGGACCGCGTATGAATCTGGTCGACTCGAGCGGTTGGATCGAAGTCCTGGCAGATGCTCCAGGAGCTGATTTCTTCGTCCCCGTGCTGGGTTCCTTCGAAGAACTGCTTGTTCCGCGGATCTGCATGGTCGAAGTGGCGCGCTACTTTTACCGGGAGCGAGGCGAGCACGAAGCTTTGCAGGCGATGGCCCAGATGCGGCAAGGAAACGTGGTCGATATCGACGATCCCATCCTCATGGGGGCGGCCCAACTGGGGAAGGAGCACCGCCTGCCTCTGGCAGACAGCCTGGTCCTGGCCACGGCTCGCGCGTACGAGGCCGTGGTCTGGACCCAGGATTCTGACTTCGAAGGGCTGGAGGGGGTTAGATACACCCCCAAGATCAAGAAGTAACTACGCCTCCACCGCCACCACGTCTTCCGCATCCTCGATGTGCTTGCAGCCTTCCGTGTTGCAGACATACTGCGTGCCGGCCTTCTTGGTGACCTTCTCCAGGAGGAACTTGGCGCCGCACTCGGGGCAGTCCTTGTTCACCGGCTTCTTCCACAGCGAGCCCTTGCACTCCGGGTAGCGGCTGCAGGACCAGAACGTCTTGCCCCGCCGCGAGCGCTTCTCCATCATCTCGCCCTTGCCGCACTCGAAGCAGGTGACACCCGTGGGCTTCGGCGGCTCCGGCTTGGGCCCGGTCTTGCGGATGTTCTTGCACTCCGGATAACCCGTGCAGCCGTAGAACGTGCCGAAGCGGCTCCGCTTCAGCGCCATCGGCTTGCCGCACTCCTCGCACGGCGGGACCTGCTCCTCAGCCGGCGCTTCCGTTCCATCGCCGTTGGTGGCCGGGGCTGCTGCCGCGGGCTCCTCCAGGTTGCGGGTGTAGTTGCAATCCGGATAGGTGCTGCAGGCCACGAAGGCGCCGAAGCGGCCGAAGCGGATGCGCAGCGGCGAGCCGCACGTCGGGCAGAGCTCGTCCATGGGCAGCCCTTCCCGCTTCACGTTCGGGAAGGTCTCGCCCGCGGTTTCCAGGTCGCGGCTGAACTTCTCGTCGAACTCCGCCACCGCATGCTTCCACGGGATCTTGCCGTCCTCGATCTCGTCGAGCTGCTCTTCCAGGGCTGCCGTGTACCCCTCGTTGAGAATGTCGTTGAACCCCTGCTGGAGCATTCCGTTGACCAGGCGGCCCAGCCGCGAGGGACGGAAGCGGCCCTCCGTCTTCTCCGCGTACTCGCGGTCGGACAGCGTCGAGAGGATCGAGGCGTAGGTAGAGGGACGGCCGATGCCGTTCTCCTCCAGCGCCTTGACCAGCGTCGCCTCGCTGAACAGTGCGGGCGGCTGGGTGAACTTCTGGTCCGACTGCAGGCGGAGCATCGCGAGCGTCTGCCCTTCGCTCAGCGGCGGCAGGGTGGCGGCATTGCCTTCGTCTTCACCGTTGGCGGGCGTTTCCTCGTCCGCGACCTCACGGTAGACGGCGAGGAAGCCGGGGCTCCTCATGATCCGGCCCGTGGCGCGCAGCACGTAGGTGCCGTTCTCGACATCCACTTGGGTGACGTCGAACACCGCGGGCTTCATCTGGGAGGCGACGAAGCGGTCCCAGATCAGCTTGTAGAGCTTGGCCTCATCCGCGGGGAGGAAATCCTTGACCGCGTCGGGCGGCAGGTCGAAGGTGGTCGGGCGGATCGCTTCGTGGGCGTCCTGCGCGCCCTTCTTCGACGGGTAGGTATTGGGCTTCTCCGGTACCGAGTCCGGGCCGTAGGTGGCGGCGATCAGGTCGCGGACCTCGGCGACCGCCTCGTCCGCCACGCGGGTGGAATCGGTACGCATGTAGGTGATGAGGCCGATGGCGCCGCGGTCGCCGATCTCGCGCCCTTCATAGAGCCCCTGGGCGAGCGCCATGGTGCGCTTGACCGAGAAGCCGAAGCGGCGCGCCGCCTCCTGCTGCAGGCGGCTGGTGATAAACGGCGGCGAAGGCCGCTGCCGCGACTCCTTGCGGTCGATCTTGCCGACCTTGAATGTGCCCTTCCCCAGCGCCTCTACGATCTTCGCCGCATCGTCGCCGTTGCCCACCTCGGCCTTTTTGCCGTCGATGCGGTGGAGCCGGGCGTTGAAGACCGGCGGCTGATCGGCCTGGAGGTCGGCGCCGAGAATCCAGTACTCCTCGGCCTGGAACGCCTCGATCTCGTCCTGGCGGTCGCAGACCATCTTGAGCGCGACGGACTGCACGCGGCCGGCGGAGAGCCCCTGCTTGACCTTCTCCCAGAGGAGCGGCGACAAGCGGAAGCCCATCATGCGGTCGAGCACGCGGCGGGCCTGCTGGGCGTCGACTTTCTTGAGATCGATCTCGCCCGGATTGGCCAGGGCGTGGAGCACGGCGCGGCGGGTGATCTCGTTGAAAGTGACGCGGCGGATGGACTCGGGGTCCTTCTCCAGGATCTCGGCGATGTGCCAGGCAATGGCTTCGCCCTCGCGGTCCGGATCGGGAGCGAGGTAGATGATGTCGGCCTTCTTTGCGGCCTGGCGAAGCTTGGCCACGACATCCTTCTTGGCGGCGAGGATCTGGTAGCGCGGCTCGAAGTCGGGACCGATCCCGATGTCCTTCTTGCCCTTGACCAGGTCGCGAATGTGCCCGAGGGAGGCTTCGACGGCGTAGTCGCGGCCGAGGAACTTCTTGAGGGTTTTGGTCTTGGTCGGGCTCTCTACGATGACAAGGTTCTTGGCCATGGTGGTCCATCTCAACGCCACCGAGGGCGTTCCATATTTCTGTAAGTGGCGCAACCCGTTGGCAGGGCCGGGACACTAGCACCCCGGCGCCCGGGCCGCAAGCTACGGTCTTTCCACCCTCTGTAACAAGGGCGAATTCCCGGCTTCTCACCGCCCATAAACCCCGCCCGCCATCCGCTTCACCAACCCGCCCAGCTCCAACTCCAGCAACGCTCCCAGCACCTGGTCCACCGGCAAACCCGCCGCCGAAGCCAGCTCCTCCGGAGCCCGGCTGGCCCCTTTTGGCAGAACGCCGAGCACCTGCCCCGCCAACCCCGGAGGAGGCTCCGGCTCAGGCGTCTCGGGAGTGGCTGGCAGCGTGGCTCCAATCCCAAAAAGCTCCTCCAGAATCTCCTTCGGATGCTGCACGAGAGCGGCGCCATCCCGGATCAGCGCGTTGGGACCGAGCGAGCGCTCGTCGAAGATTCTCCCCGGCACTGCCCAGACCTGCCGCCCCAGGTCGAGCGCGTGGCGCGCCGTGACCAGAGATCCCGAGCGCGGCGCGGCCTGCACGACGAGCGTGCCCGCGGAGAGCGCTGCGATCACCCGGTTGCGCACCGGGAAGTGCCAGGCCCGGGGCTCCGCCCCGAACGGCAGCTCGGACACCACCGCCCCCCGCGCCGCGATCTCCTTCCCCAGGTCGGCGTGGCCGGAGGGATAGTCGACCCCGAGCCCGCAGCCGAGGACCGCGACCGTCCGGCCCTCGGGCGCCGACAGCGCGCCGCGATGGGCCGCGGCATCCACTCCACGGGCGAAGCCGGAGACCACCGTCACCCCGGCGGCAGCCAGGGAACGGGCGAAGACCTCAGCCACCTCGCGGCCATAGGGATCAGCCTTGCGCGAGCCCACGATGGCAACTGCGTGCCCCATGGGCAGCTCGCCGCGTACCGAGAGAACCGGCGGCGGGAGGTGGAGGTGGCGCAGGACGGCGGGGTAGGCGGGCTCCCCGGCCAGGACGATCCGCGCGCCGAGGCGGGCGGCCTCCTCCCGCTCGCGGGCGGCGGCAGCGGCGACCTGAGCGGGCTTGGCGGCCAGGGCGAGGGCCTTCTCCAACTGGGCCTTCGGGACTCCGATCCGAGCGGCGAGGCGCTCGGGGGGTTCGGTGGAGCCGAGCCAGCGCTCGAGCTCCTCGGCCAAGCGGTAGACCGCGGGCCGCGACAGGCGTGGGTGGGCGTTGAGGGCAACGATGAGGTCGTTGAGGTCGTTCATACCCGTGTAGAGACGGAAAACGACCCCGGAATGTCATTTTGCCCCGGACATGTATACTAGCCCCTCGGAGATTGGGCGATGACGCTCACCTCGTCACCCGGAGGCCAGAGCCTCTTGATTCGCACCACGATTTTGAAGCGTGCGGCAAGCCTTTCCCTCTTCCTCGCCATCCTTCTGACCGCTTGCGGCAGCCGTTACGGCAAGCCCGCGGTGGCGGGGTCCCAGCTCGCCTTCGGCGTCGACATGGCGAAACGCGGCCTGTGGAGCGAAGCTCTCTTCCGCTTCCACCAGGCGGCGCAGCTCGAGCCGCAAAACCCACGTGTACTGAACAACCTGGGCGTGGCCTACGAAGCGACGGGCGACTACGACAAGGCGCTCTCCTTCTACCAGCAGGCGCTCAAGGTCGAACCGAACAATAGGGAGCTACGGGCCAACTACGGCCGTTTTGTGGAGTTCTATCAGGCGTACAAGGGCAAGGAGGGCAAGGACAAAGGGACCGGCGCGCAGCCGGCCACGACGACCGCGCCGCCGGCGGCTCAGCCGGCCGCGGAAGAGACTCCTCCTCCACAAGAGGAAGAGATCCGGCCCCCTGCCTGAATGACAGGGGCGTCTGGCTCATCGCTCGGTCCCGATCTTTTGGAGGTTCGAAGATGAAGCATTACCGCTCCTGGGCCCTCACGGCGCTGGCCTTCCTCGTCGCCTTGCCTTCTTTTGCGGCAAGCGTCGAGGTGAAGCTCCAGCTTCCCCAGCGCGCCCGATTGAACCTGCAGGGCAAGAATTCGATCGCGGTCGCTCCGTTCCTGGTCGTCACCCAGGAAGGCGCCGACCGCCTGCAGGGCCGCGACATCGACGTGCAGAAAGAATTCGAGCGCTACCTGCTCAAGATCCTGCGCCGGGAAACCGAGCTCAAGGTCATGGAGCCAGGCCCCGTCGACTACCCCGTCTACGACTTCGCCCAACTGGCCAAACAGCAGGACTTCTGGCGCGCCCTGGGCGAGCGCATCCCGGCCGACCTCATCCTGGCGGGCGGCCTCGACTTCGACATCCAGGACCGCTCCGGCTATCAGATGCAGGAGTACGTGTCGCCGTTCAACGGCCGCACCTACTACCGGCAGGTCCTGGTCGAACAGACCGGCTTCGAGTACGACATCCTGATGCAGGTCTACGACGGCAAGACCGGCGACCTCCTGTACCAGGACAACTTCAAGGACTTCCAGAGCTTCGAAGGGGAAGGCACCGACCCCCTGGCCGGCATGTTCGAGAACCTGCTGTCGCTCGAGGACCGCATCCTCAACGTTTTCACCCAGAAAGAGGTCGAGGCCTCGCGCCTCCTGTTCACCCAATAGGTGCGCAAAGGAGCTCTCTTGAGCCGCATGAACCGACTCTTCGTCGCCGGGCTGGTCCTGGCCGGGGCGCTGCTTCCGCTGCGCCCGGCTGCAGGCCAGGCCTCAGCCGCGCCCCAGTGGCGCGGCGAAGGCTTTGGCAAGAACAAGATCCAGTACCGCGATTTCGACTGGAAGATCTACCGCTCGCCCCACTTCAACGTCCACTACTACTCCGCGGAAGAGCCGTCGCTGCAGAAGGTGGTCTCGGTCGCCGAGAGCGCCTACGACCAGCTCTCGCGGGGCTTCAACTTCCAGATCAAGGACCCGATCCCGCTCATCTACTACGCCACCCATTCGGCGTTCGAACAGAACAACATCATCATGAACTTCATCCCGGAAGGGGTCGGCGCCTTCGCCTCGCCCACCCGGTTCCGGATGGTCCTGCCCATCGACATGCCCGACTCGGGGCTGATGGAACTGGTCCTCCACGAGCTGACGCACATCTTCGAGTACCACATGCTCTTCCAGGGCAGCCTCGCCAAGGCCGTGGCCACCTCGCCGCCGACCTGGTTCATGGAAGGCTTGGCCTCCTACATGGCGAAAGATGAAACCGCGCGCGACAAGATGTTCCTGCGCGACGCCGTGGTCAACGACAACATCCCGCCGATCAGCCGCTCCGATTTCGGCGGCTTCTTCGCCTATCGCTTCGGCCATGCCGTGTTCGACTTCATCGAAGAGCGGTGGGGGAGGGACGGCTTCCTCGACTTCCTCTATGAGATCCGCAACACGGTGGGCGGCCGGCCCGACCGCGCGGTGGAACGGGCCTTCAAGCTGGAGCCCGAGGAGTTCGACCTCGAGTTCCGGCGCTGGCTGCGCAAGAAATACCTGCCCGAGCTGGTCGAGACGGGCGAGCCCGGCGACTTCGGACGCCTGTTCCGCTTCGAGAACCAGGAGCGCTCGCGCGAGACTTCCCCGGTCGCCTCACCGTCCGGCGATCTCGTGGCCGCGGTCAGCGCCACTAAGGGCGACGTCGACGTGGTCCTCTTCGACGCCGAGAAGCGGACCTTCATCCGCAACCTCACCAAGGGCTACTCCAACGAATACCAGTACCTCATCGCCCAGGAGATGCAGATCGGCCGGCAGATGGGGCGCGATCTCTCTTTCTCTCCGGACGGCAACACCATCGCCGTCTTCGCCAAACGCGAGAAGGGGCGGAGCCTCCTGCTCCTCGACGTCCTCAACGGCGGCATCCGCCAGACCATCGACATGCCGGACATCGAGCAGCAGCTCGCCCCGTCCTGGAGCACCGACGGCCGCAAGGTCGCCTTCTCCGGCTGGCGCAACGGCCGCTTCGACATCTTCGCCATCGACATCGAGAGCCGCGAGATTGTCAACCTCACCGATGACGAGATCTTCGACGGCGCGCCGATCTACTCGCCCGACGGCCGCTCGCTCATCATGGTCTCCGTGGTCGGCGACGGCTACGCCAAGCTGTTCCGCATGGACCTGGACAAGCCCGGCCAGCGCTACCAGCTCACCGGCGGCGAATCCAACGAGAACGATCCGGTCTACTCGCCCGACGGCAAGCGGATCTACTTCACCTCGGACCGCGACGGCCGCGACAACATCTACAGCCTCGACCTCGCCACGGGCGAGCTGCGCCAGCACACGAATGTCGTAACGGGTGCCTCCCAGCCGACCGTGCTTCCCGAGCCGGACAGCTCCGAGCACGGCGACGAGCGCCTGGTCTTCACCGGCTTCTGGAAGCAGACGTTCAACCTGTATGTCTCCGACGTGGAAGAGCCGGTCAAGGAGCCCACCCGGGAAGCCGTGCCGGTCGAGCCCACCCTGGCGCAGGACATCCCGCGCTTCGAGCCCGACATCCAGGTCACCCTGGACGACGCCAACAAGGACAAGTACGGCGGCTTCAAATTCTTCCTGGAAGACGCCCAGGCCTTCGCCGGCGTGGACGACAACCAGACCTACGTCGGCCGCATCCTGCTGATCTTCTCCGACAACCTCGGCGACAAGCGCATCCTGGCCGACATCAGCTCGGTCGAAAGCTTCTCGAACTATGACATCATCTACGCCGACTTCGGCCGCCGGATCCAGTGGCAGGCGCACCTCTTCGACCAGCGGCTGTACTACCTGGCGCCGAACTTCCGCGAGGGACGGTTCGAGCGCGTCGGCAAGGCGCAGCAGTTCACCGGCGCCATCGGCTCGGTCATCTATCCGTTCACCTTCTACACCCGGGCCGAGATCGGCGCGGGCTACATGTTCCGCAAGATCCAACTGCCGATCTTCGCGCAGATCGAGGAGACCGGCGAACAGGTCGTCGTCGACTTCGTGCCGCTCGAGGACGACGGCCCCATCATTCAGGGCGCGCTGGTGGGCGACTCCTCCGGATTCGCGAACTATGGCCCGATCACCGGCCGGCGCTGGCGCATCGACGCCTCCTACTCCCCCGACCTGGACAACGGCGGAGCGCTGTTCTCCAGCGCCGACATCGACTTCCGGCAGTACTTCGCGGTGACCCGGCGCAGCAACCTGGCCTTCCGCGCGTTCGCCGGCATCAACGAAGGCAACCTGCCCAGCCCGATCTTCATCGGCGGCCTGGACACCCTGCGCGGCGGCCGCTTCCGCGACATCCTCGGCGACCGCGCCTTCTTCGCCAACCTGGAATACCGCTTCCCGCTGATCGACCTGATCGCCACGCCGGTCCTCGCCTTCCAGGGCGTCCGCGGCGTGGTGTTCGCCGACGTCGGCGGCGCCTGGTTCGGCGATGTCCAGGACTTCGACTTCTACAACGAAGACGAGAACCGTCTGGAAGACGGGCTCGCCGCCTACGGCTGGGGTATCACCGTCCAGTTCCTCGGCATCGACCTGAACTGGGACATGGCCCGGCGCACGAACCTCAAGGACGCGGAGGACTACCGGACCACGTTCTGGATCGGTACTCGCTTCTGATCTGACATCATCGGGAGGGGCGGCCAGCCGCCCCTCTTCCCTTTCGCTCCACCACTCCTGATACAATCCTTGCTATATATGCGGATCCAGGTGCTAGGCGGCTATGGCGGCGAGAGCCTGGAATGCCGGATGACGTGTCTGCTCATCAACGGCCGCGTTGCCTTGGACGCGGGCTCGCTGTCGCAGGCGCTCTCGGTCGAGCGGCAGGTTGCGGTCCACACGATCCTGCTCAGCCACTCGCACATGGACCACACCAACTCGCTGCCGTTCTTCATCGAAAACGTCTACGGCAAGACCGAGAAGGCGATCGACATCCACGGCTCGCCGGCCACGATCTACGCCATCCGCAAGTACCTGTTCAACAACGCCACCTGGCCCGACTTCACCCGCCTGCCCAACCACCTGCTGCCGGCGATGCGCTTCCTCGAGCTGGAGAGCGAAGTGCCGGTGGTGATCGACGGCGTCACCTTCACGCCGATCCCGGTGAGCCACACGGTGCCCACGCACGGCTTCCTGATCGAGCAGAACGGTTCGGCCGTGCTCTGGTCGAGCGACACCGGCCCCACGCAGCGCTTCTGGGAGATCGCCAACCGCACTCCGAACCTGCGCGCCGTGTGCATCGACACGAGCTTCGACAACTCGCTGCAGCCGATCGCGGACGTCTCCCTCCACCTGACTCCCGAGACCCTCCAGGCCGAGCTGCGCAAGCTGGAGAGGAAGGTCCCCATCCTCCTCCATCACCTGAAGCCGCCCTGCGTGGACAAGATCCACGAGGAAATCCGCAAGCTCCGGATCCCGGACCTGGAGTTCCTCGAACAGGGCCGCGAGTACACTTTCTGATATTGCCCTGTTACGAAATGGTGGGCTGCATCGCCTCATAGGGGGCACGGCCGCGGGAGGTCCGCGGCGTGGATCTTTGAGGAGATGTCATGAAGAAGCTCAACGTCCTAGTGATTGCCGCCGTTCTCTTCGCCCTCGCGGGAGCGGCTCTGGCCCAGGCCCCGGTGAACATCGTCTATCCGATCAACGGCGGCGTCTATCCGATCACCAACCCTGCGCCGGGCCCGCTGCTCTCGGCCTACTTCACCTCCAGCTTCAGCGTGACCTGCCCAGGCGGGCCGTGGGTGGTGAAGTGGGGCTTTGACAGCACGACCGTCGGCTCGGCGAGCTTCTACGACCAGTTCACCTCTCAGTTCGTCCACAAGCTGCCGGGCGGCACGCACGTCTTCTGGGTGACCTCCAGCTGCGGCAATGAGCAGGTGAAGTTCGACATCGGGAACTAGATCAACTAGCTCACCGGAAAGGCCATCAACCCGCCCTGGATCGTCGAGACGACGACCAGATCGCCGGCCAGGGCGGGGGAGCCTGCAATTCCCCACTGATGAACGCCCGGCACCTCGGGCAGCGGGTAGCGGCGGAGGAGCTTGCCGGTCGCGCGGTCGAGCATCGAAAAGCTCGCGACATGCGCGAGGAAGTACGGCTCGCCGCCGGCCGCGCCGGCGAAGATCCGGTCCCCGGCGAGGAGCGGAGTGCCGAACGTCCAGCCGTAGACGTTGGTGCGCCAGATCACATGGCCGTCCTCGGGAGAAATGGCGCTCACCCGGCTCAGATCGGACGAGCCAATGTAAAGCACGCCGTCGGCGAGAACGGGCGTCGACTCCACCCATGATCCCCAGAAGAAGAGCCGCCACAGCTGCTCGCCGGTCGCGAGGGAGAGAGCGTAGAGGCCGCCGCCCCGGTTGCCGATGAAGACCCGCTCCCCGGCGACGAGCGGCTGGTCCTCGACCTGCGCGCCCGTGTCGTGCTTCCACAGCTCCTTGCCGGTGGCACAGTCCAGGGCATAGACGAAGTTGTCGGCGCTGCCGAAGAGGACGCGCTCTCCAGAGACCGCCGCGCCGCCGCGCACCTTGCCCCCTGCCGCGAAGCGCCACCGCCGAG
Source organism: Acidobacteriota bacterium (assembly GCA_034667225.1). GTDB lineage: Bacteria > Acidobacteriota > Thermoanaerobaculia > Multivoradales > UBA5704 > DATMER01. The sequence continues at coordinate 59,498 of JAXDKG010000004.1, read as the reverse complement.
CTCCGCTCGCCGCATCGACCGCGTGAAACCCGCCGTCTCCCGATCCCACATAGAGGACGCCGTCCGCGAGAGCCGGCATCGCGCCGTGCCAGTCCCAATCGAAGACCGCCGGGTGTCCGAAGATGCGCGAGGCGCGCGAATCCCCGAGGTCATAGCGCCAGACTTCCTTGCCATCTGCGCGGTTGAGCCGGAAGAGATAGCCGTTGTCGCAGGTGAAGAAGACGGCCTCCGAGGTCACCAGAGCGGTGCCGAAGATCGGGCGCCCGGCGGGGAACGACCAGACGAGCTTGCCTGTCTTGGCGTCCACCGCGTTGAACACGCCGCCGGTCGTGCCGATGTACACCGTGCCCTCGAAAACCGTCGGCGAAGCGAAGATCTGCCCGTTGAGCCGGGTCTGCCAGGCCGGAGCCGGGCCGGTAGGGACGTCGGGAATCGGCGCCGGACCCGGAAGCTTGGAGGCGCGCTGGAAGGATGCCGGGCTGTTGGGCCCGGGGAACGTCCCTTCGAGCCGGTCCCCTTGGAGCCGAAGCGAAAGCGCCAGTTCGTCGAGGAGCACCTGATCACCCTCGCGGCGCACGACGCCCGGCATTTCGGAGGCAAAGGTGTTCGAGACCGGCTGGGTCAGAAAGAGCTTGAGAGCGCCCTGGGCATCGCGCCGGAAGTCGAGCCCGACCTCGATCTTCTCCCTTTCCGATCCGGCAATGCCGAGCCACAGGCCTTCGACCGGATCAACGGCGGCGGCCGAAGCGTTGGCCACGAGGATCGACAGCAACAGCGCGAGCAGTGGTCTCATCGAGGTCTCCTTGATGAGGAGAGATACGGCGAGGGCAGGCTTCGGGTTTTGAAGCTCTGCCAAAAAATTTAGACCTATGCGGCGCCGATTTGGACCTCTAGATTTGAATCTAGCCCGGATTTCTCACCAGAGAAGAGTTGAGGGCCGCGGGAAATCCAGCGCGCTGTTGCCCTTCGCTATTTGTCTTGGTATTCACGAAGGAGCTATGATCACTTTCAGTTCCAAAGTAATACAAGCCGCCCGGCGGCCATCACAGGAGGTAGGCTATGCCCAGCCCAGCCGTCCTGCTGTACCGTGTCCTAGTTGACGAATACGAGAGCCAGGGCACCCAGCCGCCATTCCCCAGGAAGGATTTCGAGGAGGAGCTCGCCGCGCGGCACCCGGATCGCGAGGAGAAGCTCAAACACCTGGGAGCGCACGATGCCCAGGAGTACGAGCGGCAGCTCGACGCCGAGCAGGTCAGGGCCTTCTACGCTTGGATGCACAAGAATGGCGTGCGGCGCTCCGCCCTGTGTTTTTCGGGCGGCGGAATCCGCAGCGCCACCTTCGGCCTGGGGATCATCCAGGGGCTCGCCCGCCACGGTATGCTCCGCCGGTTCGACTTTCTATCGACCGTCTCGGGCGGGGGATATCTGGGGAGCTGGCTCACCGGCTGGATCTATCGCATTCGCCAGCAGCTCCCAGGCCAGGACCCCGATGCCGCGATCCAGCAAGTCGAGTCGCGGCTCCGGAGCCTGCCCGACTCGCCGCTCGAGCCGGAGCCGATGCCGGTCCGGCACCTGCGCAGCTACAGCCGCTACATGAGCCCCAAGCCGGGCCTCCTCTCCGCCGATACCTGGACCCTGATTGCGATCTTCCTGCGCAACCTGATTCTGAACTGGCTCGTCCTGCTGCCGCTGCTGGCCGCGGTGCTGATGATCCCCAGGATCAGCGTGATCCTCGTCCGGCTGGGAACGCGGCCCTGGTTCCAGGCGCGGGAGGACTTGATCCTGCAGGCGGTCTTCTGGGCGGCCGTCTTGCTGGGCTCCTGCGCAATCGCCTATATCGGTGCCAACCGCCCCGGTCTCGGGGAGGACAGCACCTTTCCACAGCGCCTGCGGAGCCAGGAGTGGTTCCTCACGCTCTGTCTGCTGCCTCTCGCCCTGATGGCCGTCCTGATCACTCTCTACTGGGCATGGATCCGGAGCCGGGGGACGCCGCTCGACGGGCTGAGCTTCGTCATTCTGGGCTTCGAGATCCCTCCCTGGGCGGGCTTCATCCTTTTCGGGGTCCTGCTCCATTTCGGCGGCTTTCTTCTCTCCCGGATGTGGGTGAGGAAGCGCGCCCTGGGTGAGCTCAGCATAGTCTTGCTCACGGGAGCCCTGGGCGGCGCCGTGGCCTGGCTCGCGGCGTCGCGCCTGTTCCCGGCGATCGACAACGTGCTCGTCTCCGCGCTCTATGTCTGCTTTGCCGCGCCCTTGCTGCTGTTCCTGTTCCTGGTCGCCACGACTCTGTTCGTCGGGCTGTCGAGCTATTACACGACCGATGCCGACCGGGAGTGGCTGGCCCGGTGCGGGGGCTGGCTTCTGATCGCGATCGCCGCCCGGGTCGCTTTCTCCTCCATCGTCCTCTTCGGGCCGGTCGCGGTGTTGAAGTTCGTCGTCTGGGTCTCCTCGATCGGCGGCATTTCCGGCTTGATCACGCTGCTTCTCGGGCGGAGCGGCAAGACTGAGGGCAAGAAGGACGGGCAGGAGCAGAAACAGAGCAAGACTTCGGACCTCCTCGACAAGCTCCTGGTTTTCGCGGCACCGATCTTCGCCGTATCCATTCTGGTGCTCCTCTCCCTGGGGACCACCGTGCTCATCCGCTGGCTGACCGGGCGAGGGGGCTCTGAAGACATCTGGTGGCCGTTGAGAGTCGTCTACAGCTCTCCAGGATGGGTGGTATTCGCGGTGCTCGCCGGCCTGGGGCTGATCGGCGGGCTGATGGGCTGGTTCGTGGATATCAACCGCTTCTCCCTGCATGCCTCCTACCGCGACCGCTTGATCCGCGCCTACCTGGGAGCTTCGCGAGGCAACGAGCGGCGGCCGAACCCGTTCACCGGCTTCGACGAACGCGACAACATCCAGATGTGGGCGCTGCGCGGCAACCGCCCCTTCCACGTGGTCAACATCGCGCTCAACCTGGTCGCCGGCAAGGATCTCGCCTGGCAGGACCGCAAGGCTGAGACTTTCACCGTCTCGCCGCTGCACGCCGGGAGCTTCCGTCTCGGTTATCGCGACTCGGCGGAGTATGGCCGACACAGGGACAGCGACATTGCCATCTCCCTGGGCACCTCCATCGCCATCTCGGGCGCGGCGGCGAGCCCCAACATGGGCTATCACTCCTCGCCGGTGGTCACCTTCCTGCTCGCGCTGTTCAACGTGCGCCTGGGCTGGTGGCTGGGCAATCCCGGCCGGTTCGGCGATCGGACCTTCAACACCCCGGGCCCGCGCTTCGCGCCGCGCCCCCTCTTCTCCGAGGCGTTCGGACTGACAGACAGCGAGCACCCTTACGTTTACCTTTCCGATGGCGGACACTTCGAGAACCTCGGCCTTTACGAAATGATTTTGCGGCGTTGCCACTTCATCGTGGTGTCCGACGGCGGCCAGGATCCGAGATTCACTTTCGAGGATCTGGGCAACGCCCTTTCCAAGGCCCGGGTCGACCTGGGCGTGCCGATCAAGTTCGAAAAGATCCTCATGCGCAGGGCGCGGCCGCAGGAAAAAGAGAGCTACGACGCAACGCGTGGGGATTCCACCCAGCCGTACTGCGCGATCGCCCGCATCTGCTACTCCTGCGTCGACGGCCTGACCGACGGCAGGGTCGAGGACGGTCTTCTGCTCTACATCAAGCCGTCGCTCAACGGCACGGAGCCTGCCGACGTCTTCAATTACTCGAAGCTCCATCCGCTCTTCCCGCACGAGCCCACGTCCGATCAGTTGTACACGGAGTCGCAATTCGAGAGCTACCGCGAGTTGGGCTCGCATGTCATGGGGACGATCCTCGAGGGACTCTCCAGCGGAGCCACGCTCGAGGATCTCTTCAGCAAGGTCGAGGGCGAGCTCGGCAGCCCGCCCTCCTGCGGCTAGAACGTTCGTCGCCTTGTCAGAGCTTTGGCGAAACAGCAAATCATCTATATTTTCGTGATTGACAAGACTCTGCGTGATCTTTATGCTTAGACCATCTGAAGTGAAGTGCAGCAGGAGGCGACGTTCACCCAGGCCTGGCCCATTCCGAGGAAGGAGACCGGTTTGGGTGAGGTGGACGGGGCGTGCGGGTCGTCTAGGTGAATGGCAGCCAATCAAGAGAAGGCTTACCAGAACCAGGAACCACGGAGGGATCGACGCAGATGAACCGCCAAATCGTGCAAAGATTGCTGCTGGCCTGCTGTCTCATCCTTCTTCTCGGCTGCTCCAAGAATGGCGCGGAAGAGAAGCCTCAAGCCGCAAACGGGAAGGTGGTCGTGGACGAAGCCCGCCTGGCCGGCCGGGACGCTGCATCGCTCTCCGGCGCGGACGAGGACTACTACCACGACATGGATGGCGGCGTGCCCCTGACGCCTGCCCAGGTCGTCGGCCGCAACAACTGGATCGTGTGGACCGCGGGGAACGACCGTCTGTGGGACATCCTCACGGACAAGAGCGCGGGGTCCTTCGATCTGCTGAAGACGATCTCCTCCTATCCTTATCCCAAGGACTCGAAGCTCCCGCAGTACGGCCGCCACAACCGGTGGAAGTGGCACGGCTTGGTCAACGAGCCCTGTTTCGAGGAGGCCAAGGGGCCGGACCCGGACCGCTTCGGCCTGTGGCTCGACAAGCGCCGCGCCGACTGTCCTGCTGATCCCTTCGAAAATGAGACCAAGTACCCGGGCGTCAAGCTCGGAGCGCGGGGCAAGACCGTGCCTGCCGGGTCCTATTACGGCTGGGGCACCGGGATCGTGGGCCTGCGGCTGTTCCCGAATCCGGCCTTCGACGAAAAAGCCGCCAAGGCCTGGGATCCGAAGCGCTATTACTCCGACCCCAAGTACTACCTGCGCAAGGGTCTCGTGCGGCCCTACCGGGTTGCCATGTCCTGCGGCTTCTGCCACGTAGGGCCAAGCCCAGTCCATCCGCCCGCCGACCCGGAAAACCCGAAGTGGGCGGACCTGTCGTCGAACGTCGGTGCTCAGTACTTCTGGATCGATCGCATTTTCAGTTGGGATGCGGATGAGAGCAGCTTCCCCTACCAGCTCTTCCACACGTCGCGTCCGGGAGCTCTCGACACTTCCCTGGTTTCCACCGACTACATCAACAACCCGCGCACGATGAACGCCGTCTACAGTCTTGGCGCCCGGCTGAATCAGGGCAAGCGCTGGGGCAAGGAGACACTGGCCGGGGGCGAGCTGGAAAACAAACAGTTCAACGACTATTTCAAGGATGGGCTGCTCACCACGTACTTCCAGTCGCCGGACACCGTCCTGACGACGCGCGTGCTCAAAGACGGCGCCGACTCGGTCGGGGCCCTGGGAGCGCTCAACCGGGTCTACATCAACATCGGGCTGTTCAGCGAGGAGTGGCTGAGGCACTTCAATCCGCTGGCGGGCGGCAAGCCCATCTCACCGATCGAAATCAAGGTGGGGCGCGCGAATTCGAGCTACTGGCAGGCCAACGAAGCGCAGACACCTCATCTCGCCGATTTCTTCCTTGCGACCACGGCGCCGCATCTGCTCCAGAACGCCCCCGGTGGCGCGGCCCACCTGACCAAGGATCAGTCGAAGCTCACTCGCGGCAAGGTGGTCTTCGCGGAAACCTGCGCGCGCTGCCACTCGTCCAAGCTCCCCGCGTCGGTGGCGGGGCTCGATCCCAGCGGCTGCGCAGGTCCCGGCTATCTCGACTGCTGGAACAAGTACTGGGCGTCGACCAAGACCGAAGACTTCAAGAAGCAGATGCGGGAGATCGTCCTCAAGGACGATTTCCTCAAGGACAACTATCTGTCGACCGAGGCGCGCGTCCCCGTGACGCTCCTGGGGACGAACGCCTGCAGCCCGCTCGCCACCAATGCGATCGCCGGGAACATCTGGGACAATTACTCTTCGCAGTCGTACAAGAACCTGCCCTCCGTGGGCACGGTCACGGTCCACGACCCGTTCACCGGCGCGCCGCGGCAGTACACCATGCCTGCCGGCGGCCGCGGCTACACGCGGCCGGCCTCGCTGCTCAGCCTGTGGTCGACCGCTCCCTTCCTGCTCAACAACACCGTCGGAATCTTCAACGGCGATCCGTCGGTGGCCGGCCGGATGGCCGCCTTCGAGGACGGCATCGAGAAGATGCTGTGGCCGCAGAAGCGTGACAAGGACCCGAAGCTCGGCGGCAAGATTCCGGGCCCCAGTCTCATCGACCGCACGACTGCGTCGAGCTATCTCCGGATACCGTCCGGCTACGTTCCCGAATTCCTGCAGAAACAGCGCTTCCTGGCAGAGCGGCTGACTCCGGCGATCCTCGGGGAGGGCGGCATCGAGCTCGGGCCGATCCCCAAGGGGACCCCGGTCAACCTGCTGACGAACATCAACCTCCGGCCCGACAACCAGACCCTGAACGAGAGGCTAGCGCACGACAAGAAGCTCCTCTCGCTGCTGGTGAAGATCAAGCGCGACCTCAAGGCTCTCCCGGTGGGTGCCACCGATGAGCAGGCGAGCAAGGTCTTTGCCAATCTGGTGGGACCGATGCTCGAGCTGAGCAAGTGCCCCGATTTCGTGGTCAACCGCGGCCATTACTTTGGCACGGACTTCTTCAAGGAGGAGCCGGGTCTCAGCGATGCCGACAAGCGGGCGCTGATCGAGTTCCTCAAGACGCTGTAGGAGATCAGCGTGGACGAGGAATACGAGTACGTCGTCGTGGGCTCGGGGGCCGGGGGCGGGCCGTTGGCCGCCAACCTGGCCCTCGCCGGCCACACGGTTCTGGTGCTGGAGGCCGGAGGCTGTCCCGACAGCTACAACTGCCGGGTGCCGGCGTTCCATGGCAATGCCTCGGAGGAGCCGGGGATGTCCTGGCGCTTCTTCGTGCGCCACTATGCCGGCGACGAGCAGCAGGAGAAGGACTGGAAGTACGTGCCGGAGGAGCGCGGGATTTTCTATCCGCGCGCCGGCACGCTGGGCGGTTGCACCGCGCACAATGCCATGCTCCTCGTCTATCCCCACAACAGCGACTGGGACCGGATCGCCGAGCTGACCGGCGACGATTCCTGGAACGCCAAGGCCATGCGCCGCTACTACCAGCGTCTGGAGGATTGCCGCCACCGCGGCATCCTGCGTTTCCTCTTCCGGCACCTGGGCTGGAATCCCAGCCGGCACGGCTTCGGCGGCTGGCTGGCCAGCGAGACCGCGGCGATCAACCTGCTGCTCGACGACCAACGCCTGCTCTGGATCGTCCGCTGGTCGGCCTTCAAAAACCTTTTCAGCTCCCAGGATCTCAAGCAGGCCCTGAAGCAGATCGCCTTCTCCGTCATCACCTGGTTCGATCCCAATAGTTGGTGGTCGGTGGTGCGCCGCTCGGAGGGCTTCCGCATGGCTCCGCTGTCGCGCAACGCCGGGTGCCGGGCTGGCAGCCGGGAGCGGCTCCTCGCCGCCGAAAAGCAGTGCGAGGGCCGCCTCACCATCCGCCTGGGCGCCCTCGCCACGCGCGTGCTCCTCGACGAGGATCTGCGCGCCGTCGGCGTGGAGTACCTCGAAGGCACCCATCTCTACAAGGCCGACGCCCTGCACCAGCCCGAGGAGAGTGGCACCAAGCGGCAGGTGCGGGCCAGCCGCGAGGTGATCCTCGCCGGAGGTGCCTTCAATACGCCGCAGCTCCTGCAGCTCTCCGGCATCGGCCCTGCCGACCTCCTGGACCGCCACAAGATCCCGGTACGGGTCGACCTGCCGGGAGTGGGGGCCAATCTCCAGGACCGCTACGAGATCACGGTCGTCCTGCGCATGAACAAACCTTTCTCCTCGTTCACGGGCGCGACCCTGGCGCCGCCCAAGCCGGACGAGGAGCCCGATCTGCAGTTCCAACAGTGGCGCACAGGAAAAGGGGTCTACACCACCAACGGAACGGTGATGTCGTTCATCAAGCGCTCGCGGCCTGAGCTGCCCGACCCCGATCTTTTCCTCTTCGGGCTGGTGACCGATTTCCGCGGCTACTACCCGGGCTACTCGGAGAGGATCCAAGAGGCGCGCGACTACTTCACCTGGGCGGTGCTCAAGGGGAGCACCCACAACAAGGGCAAGGTCGAGATCCGCTCGGCCTGCCCGCGCGACGTGCCGAGCATCGACTTCCGCTACTTCGACGGCGCCGGGTCGAAAGAGGATCTCGACGCGATGGTGCACGCCGTCGAGTTCCTCCTCGGCATCACCAAGGGTTATGGCCCGCGGATCGCCGAGGAGGTGGCGCCGGGCAAAGAGAAGCACAGCCGCGAAGACCTCGAGGAATACGTACGGAACCAGGCCTGGGGGCATCACGCCTCCTGCACCTGCAAAATCGGGAAGGACGGGGATCGCATGGCGGTCCTCGACTCGTCTTTCAGAGTGCGCGGCACGAAAGGCCTGCGGGTCGTCGACGCGTCGGTCTTCCCGCACATCCCGGGTCTGTTCATCGTGTCTGCGATCTACATGATCGCCGAGAAGGCGAGCGACGTGATTCTGCGCGACGCGGCCGGAAGAGTAATGTGATTACTGGCAGTGGCCGAGGAGGGAGTCACTTTATGTGCAGAGCCGGATTTGTATTCATTGTCCTCCTGCTGGGGGGGCTCGGGTCCGCGATGGGACAGGAGCTCCCGAAGCTCCTGCCTGAGAACAATCCGGACGCTCACGCCTTGTCCGACATGCAGTATCCATCCGCCAAGGTTTGCGGTGAGTGTCACCCCAACCAGTACAAGCAGTGGAGCCTCTCGTCCCACGCCTATGCCAACGTCTCCCCGATGTTCAACAAGTTTGAACAGAAGATCAATGACCTGGCTTCAGGCACCATCAACTCTTTCTGTGTCCGTTGTCACGCCAGCGTCGGTTCAGCCCTGGGGGAGAGGCGCGACATTCCCTGGTGGGAGCGCAGCGCGGCTTCCCGCGAGGGCATCACCTGCGTCACCTGCCACCGTGTCGGGGAGGCCTTCGGCAAGACGAATGCAGCGCGGCGGATCACGCCGGGCAGCATCCATGAGCCCGTGTTCGGCCCCTTCGATACCACGGGCGGCCTCAAGGCGATCAGCAATGCGAGGGGATACCAGCTCCTTGTGACACCCGACCAGCCCGACAGGCCCGACGAGCCGGACCAGACCAAATGGATCAGGATTCACCAGACGGCCATTCAGTCCAACGTGATCGTGCAATCGGAATTCTGCGTCACCTGCCACCAGGTCCAGGTCCATCCCGGCATCAAGCTCGAAACTGTCTGGGAAGAGTACCGGTCGTCTCCCGCTGCCAAGGAAGGCATCACCTGCCAGAAATGCCACATGAGCAAAACCCCAGGGCTGGACAGCGGTTATGCAACAGGCTGGGCCGCTAAAGTCAACGGACAGACCGTCAGGGAAGACCGGCCGTTGACCGACCACACCTTCGTCGGCCCGGGCTATCCCATCAGCCATCCCGGTCTCTTCCCGTTCCGCATGGAGGAGTCCCCCTTCACGCCGCCGCAGTGGCTGAAGTTCGACTACCGCGCGGAGTGGGGGAGCGAAGCTTTCGAGAACAAGGCCGCCGCCGCGCCGGGCTCCTACAGCTTCCCGCCCGAGTGGCAGAATCCCGCCGACCGCAGGAAGGCCTGGCTCATCGTCCAGGAGAATCTCGAGAGGTGGAAGGATCGGCAGCAGCAGCGCATCAAGCTCCTGGAGACCGCCTCGCACCTCGACGGTCCGTTTTTCAAGGGACGCCCCGAGGTCGGCAAAGCCTTCTCATTCGAGTACAAGATCTCCAATCGCAACAAAGGCCACAACCTTCCGTCTGGTTCTCTGGGGGCCCAACCCGAACTGTGGCTCAACGTCTCTCTCATCGATCCTGACGGCAAGAGAGTCTGGGAATCAGGCTACGTCGACAGCCACGGCGACGTAGCCGACCTTCAGTCCGCGGACGTCCAGGCGGGCAAGATCCCCCACGACGACCAGCTCGTCAGCATGCAGGCCAAGTTCATCACCACGAATGTGAAGGGAACCGATCGAGAGATGTATCTGCCGATCAACCTGGACTTCGACCAGCTTCCCTTCATCCGCCCCGGCGGCACACCGGTCTCGCTCCTCAATCACCCCCCCTTCGCGCGCATGGAGAAGCGCAGCATCCCGCCTCTGGGCAGCCGCTTGGCGAAGTACAAAGTCCCGGGAAAGCTGCTGACGAAACCCGGCACCTACCGGCTCGCTGTGCGCCTGCGCGGCCGGACCGAGCCGATCTACTTCATGAAGTTCGTCGACGCCACGAGGGACATGATCCGGGCCGAGAATCAATGGGCCGACGACATTCATCCCTACGCCGTCGAATTCGAGGTCCGCTGAGAGAGAGGGCTATTATGAACAGAAAAGCCTGGACTACGACCCCCTTGCTCGCCGGATTGTTCCTGCTCGTCGTGGGCGTCCCTGGCGCGGTCGCCGACGAAACGACCGCTCCCGAGATGTCATCAGAGACCAAACTGCTCGGCAATCTCGAAGATCTCGAGAAGCCGGCCGAGGGCTGGTTCAAGGCCGATCCGGACTACACAGACGAGAAGTACGACGCCGAAGCCCAACTGTACATTTACGCTCCTCAGCCAGAGCCAGGAAAACCGGGCAAGCACATGAACAAGACGGCGAATCCACCCGTCGAGCTGGGCCGCCGCCTCTACGACCGTGGAGCCTATGAGCCCCGCCCCACATGGCTCGGCGCGAAAAACCCGATCAACTTCCACCTGATGGCTTATGGCGACCTTCGTGTCGGCGCAGCCTATTACGACAACGGCGTCGTCACCAACGGCAAGTCCGAGCAGTCGGTCGTCGCCACCCGTCTCAACCTCGACATGGACCTCGCGCTCACCGCCACCGAGCGCATCCATGCCTTCGTGCGCCCGTTCGACAGGAACGGCTCGTTTACGCGCTACCAGATCAGCGGCGGGGTCGAAGACGAGTTCTTCGACGAATTCGACTTCGCTCTCGACACTCTCTTCTTCGAAGGCGACCTCGGCGCCATGACCCAGGGATGGACCGGCAAGACCAACTCGATCGACCTGCCGATCGCCCTCGGCCGCGTTCCTCTGTTTACCCAGAATGGCATCTGGCTCGACGATGCCTTCAATGGCCTGGCCATGGGCATCACGGCCAAGAGCAGCCCGTCCCTCGATATCAGCAACATGGACTTCACCTTCTTCGCCGGTTTCGAGCAGGTGACGACCGCCGCCGTTCCCGGCAGCAACGGCAGCGCCAAAGTCTTCGGCCTCGCCGGATTCGCCGATGGCTGGAAAGGCTACGCGGAGTACGGCTATGGCTACATCGATTCCGATGTCAGCGACCTGAGCTACCACAATGTCACCGCCGCGTTTACCAAGCGGTACGGCGGCCGGGTGAACAACAGCGTCCGGCTGATCGGCAACTTCGGTCAGAGTGCGACGACCAAGACGGCCGACGGGGTGCTGGTCCTGGTGGAGAACTCGCTCGTCCCGCGGCGTCCGGTGAATGCCATCCCGAGTCCCGTGAACCTCGTTCCCTACTTCAACCTCTTCGCCGGCTTCGACACCCCGCAGCCGCTGGCGCGGGCCGCCGATTCCGGCGGTGTGCTGAAGAACACCGGCATCAACTTCGAGTCCGACGGCCTGACGGGCTACCCGACGCTCGACACCAGCGGGCACGAGTCCTACGGCGGGGCGCTGGGAGTGGAGTACCTGTTCAGCCTCGACCGTCAGATCGTCATCGAAGCGTCGGTGGTCGAGCGCATGAGCGACAGCGTGCTGGGGTCCCAGTATGCCCTCGGGGCCCGCTATCAGCACAAGATCTCCAACGCCTGGATCCTGCGCCTCGATGCCATGAATGGCTGGCGGCAGGGGCTGAAAGATGTCTACGGAGCGCGAGTGGAATTCCGTCGCAAATTGTGACGCCGCCTCGGACCGACAAAAAGAGGAGGTCTAGATGTCCGTGTTTCAGCTCAACGTCAACGGTAATCGACACACTGTCGATGTGGACGGCAACATGCCCCTGCTCTGGGTCCTGCGCGATATCCTGGGACTTACGGGTACCAAGTTCGGTTGCGGCGTTGCGCAGTGCGGCGCCTGCACCGTGCATCTCGACGGGAGGGCCGCGCGTTCCTGCGCCATCGATGTGGGTGTGGCGGCCGCCTCCGAGATCACCACGATCGAGGGTCTGTCGTACGACGGCAGCCACCCGTGCCAGAAGGCATGGGTCGAACTCGGCGTGCCGCAGTGTGGTTTCTGCCAGCCGGGCCAGATCATGACTGCCGCGGCGCTTCTGGCCGCGAACCCGCACCCCGACGACACGCAGATCGACAACGCGATGCGCGGCAACATCTGCCGCTGCGGCACCTATCCACGAATCCGGGCCGCGATTCACAAGGCGGCAGGGGATGCAACATCATGAGCGGCATCTTCAGGATTACCCGCAGGGATTTCCTCCGTAACATCGGTGTGGGTACCGGAGCACTGGTATTCGGCTGCTCCATTGCACCCGAGGAGCTCTTCGCCGACACCGAGAAGCTGAAGAACCTCATTCTTACAGGGATCCCGCTCTCGGCGTTCGTCTCCATCAAACCACTGAGTGGCGACGTCACCATCTTCACGCATCGCTCGGAAATGGGCCAGGGCATCAAATCGAGCCTGGCGGCCATCCTGGCGGACGAGGCCGAGCTCGACTGGGATCGCGTCACGCTGCACCAGGCTGACGCCGACGCCGTCAATTTCGGGGTGCCGTTTCCGTACCCCATTCCAGGCGCCCCGGCGATCGTCAAAGGCGAGGATGCTCAATTCACCGACAGCTCGCGCAGCATGGCCGCCTACTACATGCCCATGCGTCTTTTCGGCGCCGGTCTCCGGCTGGTGATGGTCCGCGCGGCGGCTATGAAATGGGGGGTCAAAGAGAGCGAGCTCGAGGCGCGGCAGCAGAGGGTGTATCACGCGGCCAGCGGCCGTTCTATCGCCTACAACCACCTGCTCCTGGAAGCCAGCAAGGTGAAGCCGCTGCCCGAGATCGATGAGATCAAGACCGTGCTCAAGCGGCCCGACCAGTGGCGTTTCATCGGCAAGAAGACGATGCCGTTCAACGACGCCAAGGACATGGTCACCGGCAAAGCAGTCTACGGCGCAGACGTCAATCTCCGCAGGCGGGGGATGCTGACGGCCATGATCGTTCGTTGCCCGGTCGCCAACGGCACGCTGAAGTCGTTCGACGCGAGCGCGGCGCTCGCCGTGCCGGGCGTCAGGTTCGTCGAGCCGGTCCTCCCTGCGGACTTCCCAATGACCGGCGGCGTGGGCGCCAACTTTATACCGCATGCCGGCGTCGCCGTCATTGCAGAAAACACCTGGGCCGCGTGGCAGGGACGCAGAGCGCTCAAGGTGGAGTGGGATCTCGGGCCTAATGAGAGTTACGATTCGCAGGCCTTCAGCGACGAGCTCAAGGAGTCGACCGAGCGGCCCGGGAAGCCGGTCCGTTGGAAGGGCGACGTCGACGCGGCGATCGGCGGGGCCGGGAAGGTCGTGGAGGCGAGCTATCACATCCCGCACCTGGCCCAGACGCCGATGGAGCCGCCTGCGGCCGTCGCACTCTATGAGAACGGGAAGTGGGAGATCTGGTCTCCCACCCAGGGGCCGGAGCTCGCGCAGCACTATATCGGCCTGGCGCTGCTGGAGCCCGATCCGGTACAGGGGCTGGTCTGGCAGGTGACGGAACCGTCCGAGTTGAGGGACTGCGAACAAGAACCACAAAGGATCTTTATTGAAAGTCTCGCAAAACGGCTCGGTGTGGATGAGACCACCCTGTTCAAGATGCGGGACGATCTGAAGAAGAACGTCCGGGACAAGGTCAAAGTCCACGTGACGTTGCTTGGCGGCGGCTTCGGGCGCAAGTCCAATCCCGACTACGCCATGGAGGCGGCATTTCTCGCCAGGAACCATCCCGGCGTACCGATCCGGGTGCAATGGACGCGCGAGGACGATATCAAGTTCAGTTTCTACAACTCGGTCAGCCGCCAGTACTTCAAGGCGGGTCTCGACGCAGGCGGGCGGCCCGCGGGGCTGCTGCAGCGCAGCGCGTTTTCGTCGTTCTTCGCGACCATCTTTGCCCCGCCGGCTTACGTGCCCGCTGATCAGGGCGACATCTTCGCGAAAGCGCGTGCCGCGTTTCACAACGGCGGCGAATACCTCTATGGCTCGGCGATCGAGCTGGGACAGGGCCTCGAAGACAACCCGTACGTCATCGAAAACCTGCGCATCGAGAACTCCCCGGCTGCGAACCATATCCGCTGCGGCTGGATGCGCTCGGTGGCCAACATCTACCACGCCTTCGGTCTCTGCTCCTTCGCCGACGAGATGGCGAACGCCGCCGGCCGCGATTCTAAGGACTATCTGCTCGAGCTGATCGGGCGGGGACACATGTTCACCGAGGCAGAGTTCAGAGACAAAGAACATGTGCCGTGCTACGACAACAATCTGTTTCCCATGAGCCGCAAGATGATGCCGATAGGCGGGCAGGAAAAGGAAATCATGCCCGGTTATCCGCCCGACACGCGACGGCTGCGGGCCGTGGTGGAGCGGGTGGCGAAGGAGTCGGGCTGGGATGAGAAGAAGGGAAAGCTGCCGAAAGGGCGCGGCCTCGGCATCGCCGCCCACCGGAGCTTCCTCAGTTACGTAGCCATCGTGATCGACGTTTCGCTCAACGAAGCCAATGAGCTGACGATCAACGAGGTCTACGCGGCACTCGACTGCGGCTTGATGGTCAACCCCGACCGGGTCTACGCGCAGATGGAGGGGGGCATCCTCTATGGTTTGAGCCTCGCCCTCCTTGGCGAAATCACGGTCAAGAACGGGGCCGTCGTCCAGAACAACTTCGACGACTACCCGGTGCTACGGATTCACCATGCGCCGAAAAAGATCTTAACCTACTTCGAGCCCCCGAGCCCGGAGGTGGTCAAGGATTATCCGGGCGACGGGGTGCCGCCGACCGGCGTCGGCGAGCCCCCGACCGCCGCGGTCGCCCCCGCCTTGGCCAATGCGATTTTCGCCGCGGGCGGACCGCGCATCCGCGAGATCCCGTTCAACAAGAAAGTCGTCGTGCTCTGAGCCGGGCTATCTTGCGAGGAGGTCACATGGCCGAAGAGGCCCTTGGGATTCAAGGCTTCACCGCCGACGACAAGCGTGTCATCGCCGGCTCGCGCTTCAGCGCCGTGCGTGACGCCGTCTTCGCCAACCCCTATCAGAAAGTATGGGGGGCGAAAGAGAACGCGCCGCTCGAACGCTTCCCGGTCACGTTCATGCCGCTGATCAAAGGCATGCTGCCCGGCGGCAAAACGTGGCAGTTCCTCGCGGCGGCCAAGCGCGTCCTCGCCTCCGATTCCGACCTGCGCTGGGGCCCCGATGGCAAAGGCTTCCGCCGCCTCCTCCACGCCAACGGCATCTGCATGACGGGCCTCTGGGAGATCACCGAAGACACGCCGTACACCGGCTACTTCAGCAAGGGGAGTCGCGGCCTGACCGTTGCCCGCTACTCCACCTGCTGCACCGAAACGCGCCGCGGCAACACGCGTTCGCTTGCGATGATCGGCCGCATCTATCCGACCACCGATCCGAACCATCCCGAGCCCCTGCCCACCGCGAGCTTCATCACCCAGGAGGACATCGGCGGGGAGGACACGCCGAACCTCAACGACGCGAAGCTGCGCAACGCGCCGAACACCACCGCGACCCGCCGCGGCAGCGGCATGCCGATCCTCCTCCTGACCGGGCTCGTGCTCAACATCGCCGAGAAAAAACCGACCATCCGGCAGGTCTATCCGATCGCCGAGCTCGGGAAACCGCCCGCCGAGCCGACGCGCGCCCCCGAGTTCATGCAGCTCACCCTTGCCTCGGGCCAGCCCGTCATCCCCGGCAGCGACCTCGACTTCCGCGACGAGATCATGGCCCACATCTACGACCCCGGCGATCCCGCGCCGAAACGCAGGCTCGTCTTCGACATCGAGACCTCCGACACCGGCACCACCCACGGCCTGCCGATCAAAGAACGCCGCGACATCACCAACTGGAAGAAGATCGGAACCATGACCTTCGACGCCGCGGTCGTGTCGTTCAATGGCGACCGCGTGTTTCACGTAAACCACCCGGCCTGGCGGAATGACCGGAACGACCCGCGGACGGTTGTGAAATCGAAGGTTTGAGGAGCTGACGATCCATCGGAGGCTGGCATGAACCATTGGAAAGAAACTGCCGAGATCCTCTCGCGGCTCGCCGAGCTGGCGGCGTCGGGACGGCGGGCGGCGCTCGCCACGGTCGTGGGCGTCTCCGGCTCCGGCTACCGCCGGTCCGGAGCCAAGTTCCTCATCGAAGAGACCGGCGCCACCCTCGGCAGCGTCAGCGGCGGCTGTCTGGAGGCCGATGTGCGCGAGGTGGCCAAAACCGTTCTGGAGACGGGAGCGCCGAGCCTGCGGCACTACAGCACGGGTGTCGACGAGGATGTCGTCCTTGGCCTCGGTCTGGGCTGCACTGGCCTGATCGACATCTTCATCCAACCCGCCACCGAGGGTCCATTCGCGGAGTTGGCGGCAACTCTGCGGGAGCTGCTGGCCGGCGACGCACCCTTTGAGCTTCTCACCGTGATCGATGGAGAAGGCCTGGGCGCCACACGGGTGCAGGCGCGCGGCCTGCTGCCGGGAGGCCGTTCAGCCGTGCAGACCGTCGCCGGAAGCAGGATCTTCGTCGAGGTGCTGCCGCCACCGCCCCATCTCGTGATCTGCGGCGCCGGGGACGATGCGAGGCCGCTCGTGGCCTACGCGGCGGACGCCGGCTTCCGCGTTACCCTCGTGGACCACCGCCCCGCGTTGCTGGAGCCGGAGTGGTTCCCGCAGGCGTCGCAACGGCTGCTGGCGCGGCCCGAGGATCCGGGGATCGTCCTGCCTCCCGCCGGACGGTCGCTCGCGGTGGTGAAGACGCACTCGCTGTCCCACGATCGCGAATGGGCGCGGCGGCTGCTCGCGGCCGGTCTGCCCTATGTCGGCATGCTGGGGCCGCGGGACCGGACGGAGACCGTCCTGCGCCAGATCGGAGCGGGCCCCGCGGAAACCGGGCGGGTCTTCGGTCCGGTGGGCCTGGACCTCGGCGCCGACGGGCCGCGGCAGGTGGCACTCTCGATCGTCGCCGAGCTGCTCGCCTTCGTCGCCCAGCGCGAGCCGCGCCACCTCAGTGAGTGCAAGGAGGCCATCCATGCCGTCTGACCGGTCCGGAGCCGTCGCCGGAATCCTCCTCGCCGCCGGCACCTCGAGCCGCATGGGGAGCAATAAGCTGCTTTTCGAGCTGGAAGGGGAGAGCATCCTGCGGGGGGCGGCGCGGCGGGCGCTTGCCGCTGGCGTCTCGCCTCTCCTGGTGGTGCTCGGCCACGAGGCGGAGAGGGCAGAGCAGGAGCTCGCCGGCCTTCCCTGCCAGGTCGTGATCAATCCGGGCTACGAACAGGGGATCAACTCGTCGCTCAAGACCGGCGTATCCGCGGTGCCGGCCGAGGCGCAGGCAGCCGTGGTGATGCTGGCCGACATGCCGTTCGTCACCCCGGAAATGCTCGCCGGGCTCATCGCGCGTTTCCGGTCGAGCACGGCGCCGCTCGTCATCTCGGACTACGAGGGGATCAACGCGCCGCCCATGCTGTACGGCCGGAGCCTCTTCGGCGAGCTGCTGACGATGACGGGAGAGGGGTGCGGCCGGCAGGTGGTAAAGCAGCATCGGGGCGAGGCGGAAGTCCTGTCCTGGCCCGCGTCCGCCCTCGCCGATCTCGACGTGCCGGACGACTACACGCGGGTTCTGGCGGCAAGCCCCGCATCCCGGGTTGTGCCCCGCCCATCCGGATCGTAGCCCTCTCCGGTCAGGTCTTTCCACTCGACAGCATGCTGGCAGCATGCCATGATTGCGCCATGGCAAACCTTCAGGTCAAGAACCTTCCGGATGCTCTGCACCAACGCCTGCGGAACTATGCGCAGAGACACCGCCGTACGATCAGCGACATCGCCTTGGAAGCCATCGAGCGCGAGATGGCTCGCTACGAATGGCGTGAGAAGCTCTCGCAGCGGCCCGCCACCGATCTCGGAGAGTCGGCAGCGTCGCTGCTTGAGCGGGAGAGGCAGCAGCGCGAGAGCGATCTGCTCCCGGCCTGGGAATCACCGTGCAGAACATTCGCTGACGGAGTCATCGTCCCCGACTGAAGGAGAAGCTTCCGGAGCTGCTCCTCGAAGCCGCATCGGTGAGATAGCCCTCCTCTCCTCCGCGGCTCTTCCCGAAGGAGATTCCCGTCGCGGAAATTCTCATTCGCCCCTTCCGGATGTCCATCGGAGCGATCGCCATCGAGTTTGCCGGCTCCCCCAACGTATTTTCGTCTCGGCAAAGTCCATTGCCGCGCGCCGATGCGTTTCGGAGCGTCGCCGAAGTCCATCGGAACGTCGGCGAAACGCATTGCCGTCTTGCCGATAGCTTATCGGTGCGTTCCTGAACGCCATCGGCGCCCGGCCACGGGAATTGGAGCCTTGGCGATGGAGATTGGAGGCTCCCCGAGAGAGATTGGCGCCGTCCGAACACGCATTTTCGTCCGCCAATGGGTTTTGGAGCGACGCCGATGGCCATTGGAGCGCCGTTGATGGAGATCGGAGCGCCGCCGATCGCCATTGCCGGCCGCCGATGGCGACGGGAGAGGCGCCAATGGAGAAAGGCGAGCCGCCGATGAGCATTGGCGAGCGGCAATGGGAATTGCCGAGCCGCCGATCGCTTGAGGGAAGCCGGAAATGAGCGTTGCCGAGCGGCTATGAGCATCGGCGAGCCGCCAATCGGCTTTGGAGGAACGCCAATGGCTAAAGGAGAGCGGCCAATGGGGTTTGGCTGGCGGCTATCGCTCATCGCCGGCCCCCAATGGTCATGGGAGAGCGCCAATGGGAATCGGAGCGCCGCCGATCCGGAAAGGCGAGTGGCCAATCCGTAAGACGAGCCACCAATGGGCGTTGCGACGTTCCAATGGACATTGCCGAGCCGCCGACGAGTTTCGGCGAGCCCCCCGGTTCAGTTCCAGCCAAACACTGGTGCTGGCATGTGCTAGCATAAAGGCGGACTTGCTCTCACGGAGGTTCCTTTGGCCAGCTTGAGCATCCGCAAACTCGACGACGAGATCTATGACCGGCTGCGAGCCCGTGCGACTCGTCATGGAGTATCGATGGAGGAGGAGGCCCGGCAGATCCTGAAGCGAGCCGTCGCGTCACCGGAGCGGCTAGGCGATCTTTTCTTGAAGGTCTTCGGCTCCGACAAGGGTGTAGACCCGGAGGTCTCCTCTCGCGAGCCACACGAGCCCTTGGACTTCGAATCCTAAGCGCCCTCTGCCGCTCCCACCTTGCCGATGATCGTCCTTGATACCAACGTCGTGTCCGAAATGATGAGGGCCGAGCCGACTCTGAACGTCGTGGCTTGGTTGAATAGTCAGGATGCCTCCCTGCTGTTCCTGACCGCGGTTACAGTTGGGGAGATTCGCTATGGTTTGCGGGTCTTGCCCCATGGAAAGCGGCGGCGCTTCTTGGAAGAAGGCTTCGAGAGAATTCTCGCCGAGGCCTTTCCTGGTCGGATTCTGGCCTTCGACGAAACGGCTGCCCATCGCTACGGCGAGATCATGGGGCGGCGCAAAGAGATCGGGCGTCCGCTGGCCATCCTGGATGGCCAGATCGCATCGATCGCCTGGTCGAACGGCTGCTCCGTCGCAACGCGCAACGTCCAAGATTTCATAGAGTGCGGCGTAGAGGTCATCAACCCCTTTGGGTAAGGGAGTCATCAGGCCATTATGCCAACGCAAGCGGAGCGGACCGAGAGCGAAGCAACAGCGACCCGGGCAGCGGGGCCGGGTAGTCTCCGTCCCCGGCTGAGGGAAAAGCTCCCGGAGCTGCTCCTCGAAGCCGCCTCGGTAGTTTTTGCCGTCCTCCTGGCCCTCGCTGTGGACGAGTGGCGCGAGACGCGAAGCCGGAACGCCCTGGCCGCCCACGCCCAGGCCAGCATCCTCGAAGAGATTCGCACCAACGAGACCGAGCTGCGGAACACCCGGGACAAGAACCGCGCGCTGCTGCAGCAGATCGAGAACGGCCTGCTCCAGATCATGGAGAAGCGCGACACGTCCCTGCAATTCAACTTCGAGATCGCCCTCCTCTCCTCCGCCGCCTGGAACACGGCCCAGATGACGCAGGCGGCAAACTTCCTCGACTTCGACTGGGTGAGGCGCGTCTCGAAGGTCTACGAGCTCCAGGGCGTGTATGTCACCAGCCAGTCCGCCGTCGTGGACCGCATCAGCGGCATCTCGGAGATCCTGGGAAACGGAAACGACCCGCGGCGGATGCTCAACATCCTCGCCGAGAGGCTGCGGGTCGCGCTCCGCATCCAGGATTCGCTGCTGGAGGAGTACGGGAAGGTTCTGGCGGCAACTCGCTAGGAGTGGAGAGCCTGCCGCAGTCTGCGTCATCCTTCCAGGCGATCCCGGCAGCTTGCCCGATGACCGGGTAAGCCTCCCGCGCGACCAGGCAAGCTTTCCGGACGATCCGGCAAACGTTCCGGGCGAGCGGGAGATCTTTCCGGACGATGAGGAAGGCTCTCCGGACGGTCCGGAAGGTCGTCCGGACGATGGGGAAAGGTTGCCGGATCATCCGGAGAGGCATCCGGACGGTCCACAAGAGTCTCCGGACGGTTGGAAAAGCTTTCCTGACGGTTCGGAAAGGCATCCGGAGGTTCCAGCAAGGGTTCCGGATGATCCGGAAGAGTCTCCGGACGTTCCGGAATGCTTGCCGGAACGTCCGGAAAGCCGTCCCGACCATCCGGAAGGCTGTCCGGAACGTCCGGAAGGTTCTCCGCATCGTCCGGAGAGCTCTCCGCGGCACGGGGAAAGCTCTCCCGATCGTCCGGAACCTTCCCCGCTTGCCGGGGAAGCTTCCGCGACCGTCCGGAAGGTTGTCCCCGTCCCCTCGAAAGGTTACCGGATGAGCGGGAAAGCTCCCCCGTTCGCCGGGAAAGCTTCCGTGATCGTCCGGAAGGATTCCCGGGTCACCGGGAAGGGTTGCCCGGCCGTCCGAAAAGCTTTCCCGGTCTCACGGAAGGTTCCTGGCTCGTCCGGCAAGCTTTCTGGCTCGCCTCGGCTGCTTTCCCTGAAGCCCCGCGGACGAGTGAAGAGAGAGCGACATCCCCTTCCAAGCGAGGTGCCGCGCCAGGAGCAGATCAGGTTCAGAAGGTGCTCGATTCGACGCAGGTGGGGAACACCGACTGCTACTTCCGGCCACCCATCAACGCCATGCGGATCTACGAGTATGTTCAGCGCGACTATAAGTACGTCCTGGTCGAGTACTGGCAGCAGTGCGACGGCTCGATCACTCAGGTGCAGCATCCGATGAAGGGGCAGGGATACCCCCTACTGCTGGCGGCCGACTAGCACCGCCTGCGCCGAAAACCAGGACTGGGTACCCTCGCCGCTCTGCAATTGAAGACTCGCAAAAGGCGGCAGCAGGCTGTAACCAACTGCCCCTTCGAGGTTCCTTCGGTACTTGAGACCCTTACGACTCCTCTGGCACCTCTTCTGACAGGAATTTTGAGGGGATTCCGGCGACCCCCCTAGGCAGGGTTAACTCGACTTCGCTTAAGTGCCCTATCATCTGGTAGGATCTAACTATGGCACGCAAAGTCAACTGGCCATCATCGGTGCCAGCGCAGATCACCGGCCTTAGCGACCGGGTTCGCTCGACTACGGCCCAAAGTGACCCTCAAGCGGGCGTGCTATCGATAACCGCAGGGAGAATTGAGCCCATTTCGGTGTTGGATGCGAACTCTACGCTGGCAGCGTCCTACCTTGATATGCCCCAAAGCGTCGTTGCCTTTGCCGATGCTTTGGGTACCGCCTTTTCCTCCAATTCTGCCGCAACTGCCGTCACCTTCTTGGCTCGCCTTCAAGCAGCTACCAAACGCGTATCGCAGAGGATGGCGAGAATCGGACCTCTGTACCAAATCAATGTCCGGTGGTTTTCCGACAGTATTGCGATGTCGATTCGTTTTGACAAGACTTCCAATTTGGTTGGCCTATTAGAAGATCTTGCGTACGTTCAGGCAGAATACGCCCTTGAGGGGATTTTTCTCCGCGGCGCTGTCACAACAGGCCCACATCACCACAGCGAATATATTGACTACGGCCCCGCGCTAACTGAGGCAGTGAACCTAGAACATCACCGGGCAGGTGACACGACTCGGATAATGTTATCTCCGACTCTGCAGGAAAGCTTGTCCTTATTTGGGGCAGCACGCCTTCCGATTGTTGAGGATCTCGTAGATCAAGTCTACTTTCTCGATTTTATCCGTTCATTGGATCCCTTGGCCGGACCGATACTCCGCAGGCGCATCGAAGCAAGCTACCGCGAAGCCGAAGCCTCAAGCGAAAGAACGCTCCGAAAACTGAGTTGGCTCGCGAGTTACTATAATTGGCGCATGCGGCCCCGAAAGCTTCTGCGGTGCGGGCTAGATTATGGGTTCTCATTTCGTCTTACAGGAGACAGTCGCTGATGGGCGCTAGCATACAAGCAGGCAGTGATGCTAATTCATCGGCTATGTGGGACGCTCCCTATTTCATCGGCCTCGGGCGAGCTATGGTTTCGCTTGGGCCAAGTTCTAAGCGCAGGTACTGTCCTTATCGATGCAGCTTCTGTTACGTTCAAGGCCCCTTCCCGAAGTACGCATCTGCCACTGTAGGCGAAATCGTAAACTGGTTGAGTGAGCGTCGGGAGCAGTACGACATCGTTTATGTAAGTGGTGATACAGATTCGTTTGCGCAGCCTCGGACGAACGAAGGTCTAGACCTGCTCGAAGCACTGCTGCACCTCAATGTAGATGTGCTTTTTACGACAAGGTATGTGTTTACCGAGCAAGAGCTGGAAAGGCTGCGCGCCATCTCTATTCACTACCGAGCGCTACGGCTTCTTTTGATCGGCTGCGTAAGTATTAGTCAGATGCACCATCCGGAACTAGAACCGCCTCCAATAAAAGGTTACCAACAGCGCGTGGACCTGTTGCGTAAAATGCAGGCCATCGGTATTGTGACCGCTCTGACCATAAGGCCGTTTATTCCGTCAGTTCCCGCTTCTGAATATTGCGAAATCGCCAATCTTGGCAGCGGATTTGCCGATGTAGTTCTGGGCGGTGATCTGTATCTTGATTCCGACGGCACAATTCTGCGGAATATCCGTGCCGCATCGGGAAGTCTCGACTTGCAGGCCTTGGAATTACGTTTTGGGACCTTAGACTTCAGCTTGAACGGTGATGACTGGATCACGTTGACTCATGCCGAAGCTGTAGTGCAAGTAGGCGCGCTCTGCGAGGCACGCGGGAAACCATTTTTTACACGAAGTGCCGCAGCGATTAATTGGATCCGGGATAGAAGAAGCGCACTTATTGAGCGATGAGCGAAAACCAGTCTATAATCAGTGCCGATTCGCGAGACCATGCAGACTGCGTTCAAGGATTATTGGGATTTGGCACTAGCAAGTGTCGATCGTCAGTTGGTTGCGGCCGCATCTGCATGTGCCGACAACGGAATTAGTATTCATGTTGCACCTGTCGACATCCCGACAATTCGCGAGGCTTTAGAACGCGTTAGACCCATCGCATTTCCGCGAGACATGCACGCATATCCAGAGAGCGGCCACAAGATTCTGTTATCGGAAAGTTTTTTCCAGGAAACCTTGAAATGGTTGCAGGAAGAAATACGCCAGCTTCTGAATACGCTTCCAGCGGACCGATACGAGGTTGAACTCAAGGAGGTTCTCCACGTATTGGCATTGAGCGCAGAAGATACTGCGCTCCATTTCGGCACGCTAACAGAAGGCTGGGACCGACTTGTTTTGATAAAACACAGGTTGCTTTTACCTAATGACGCTGTGCTTGCTAGGTCAGCGTGGCTCGTGTCGCTCATGGCCGACTTCGAGCGGTCTTTAAGAGACGCGATATGCCTTCCGATTCAATGCTTAGGGCGTCTCGATCCGATCATGCAAGCCGCTGCCAGTACAATCGCCGAGCAAGGTATTAAGCTTAGGGCAGACGCCGTCTTGCGTCATGAGCGAACGGCCGATGCTGCGGCGCAGGCAATCTCAGAGTCCATGGCTGAGGGAGTGGCCCCAGCTCTGGTTGTGGCGCATTGTTTCGGTGAACGTCTGGGTATCTTGGATGTCAAGAGTCAGTCGTTTGAACGGGGTTTTTACATCGCCTTGAAGGATCTAGGTTCGGACTCGGACGAAATCATTCTGAGGCTGGTCGATTTGCGCCGCATCGCGTTGCATGATACCAGTTCTGTTGCCGCGAGGCCGAGCGCAGGCTCTCGCGCAAGGATCAAAGCAAGTCTTGGAGAGTTGGGCAAATGGAATTCTGAAAAGTTGAAAGAGGTTGCCCAATTTTTGTATAGTTATAGTATTCGCTATACACTGGATGTTATGGACGTTGTGAGCAGATTGGTCCGTGACGGTTCACGAAAGGAAGCGCTATCTCCTGTCGCACGCTACAAAGCAGCAAGCGAACTACGGGTGGGAACGCTAGTTCTGCTAAAGCAGAGACTTTGGTGGCTTGCATGGTCGTTGGCTGACCATGTCCGGGCGCGTTATGAGCACCGTGATGATGGCTTGATGTTGCGGCTCAATGCGGTTTTTGCGCAGAGTCAAATCAAAATGCTTCGTGAATGGCGGAAGGAAGCCCGCGCCATCGAGGTTACTGATAGAGCACCAAGATACCGATTACTAAAGCGGTGCATTTTAGGCGAATGGTCGGGCATTTCGCCCCTAATAAGGGAGTCGGTCACTTCGGGTGATATGACGCTCGAGGAGTTATCGTCATGGCCAGCGCTAGAACCACTTCGAGCCCGAGCGGAATACAACAAAGTCATAAAGGAATTAGAAGAGCGCTAGTCACTTTGTCATGACGGCGATCTCTGCGACCAGTACAGGACTGGTTCTTTGGTGTAATAGCGCGGGAGCCGGGGGTAGTCGAATTCCAGTCCTAATCTTCTGCAGCCTAGGCGTTGGCCAGCCAACGATACCCGAAAAGAATGATAACAGCCGCAAGCAAAAACCACTCTCCCATCTGCAGGCGATTTCCAAACACGAATACCCCGATCAAGCTTCCTCCGACAATTGAAATAGCTCCCATTAACAGAATGCCTTGAGATAGATTAAGATCACTTCGGTACACTGCTAGCAAGCTTAGCGCCGAGCACGTGCCTATGATAAGTGCAATGAGGAAATCCGTGGAAGTGAGAGCGCGACTGTAGCTTGCCGTGCTTGTAGCAGCCTTACGAGTGAAAATATTTAATCCTATGTTCGCAAAAGCCACGCAGAGGACGAAGAGAATTGGGTGTATTTGGATTTTCAAGTCTCACCTCAGAAAGAATGTAACCTAAAGTTTAACGATGCCCTCTTCTCTGCAGATCGCGCGCACTGCATTCGCGCTCCATGGCCGGCCCGATTTGGTAGGCAGTTTTCGGCTTTCTAACTCCTGTGCTATTTCGCTATCGGACTTGCTGATGGCGGCTAGAGTTTGCACTAGGTTTGCGACCTCCTTTTCTTCGGGAGGCCTCTTAATTATTCCTGAAGATAGGTCTTGCAAGCACCGATTTTTCGTCCGAGGGTGCATTATTTGCTCCGGGATGTTGTCCAGCCATCGAGCAATTCGCCTTTGACCAAGAACATACCTCCTTGCGTCATAGAAAAGTCTGAGAGGTATTCGCCCCTCTTCATGTCCTGTGTAAACTCGATTCAATAGGGCGAAGTAAATATATTCAATACCTATGACATCGCCGAACAGCCGCTCGAATTTGCCGCTGAGAAGTATTGAGACCAATTCTCCCTCTGCTCTCATGTCGTAATTAAGACCTTCCAAGTCCAAGCTCTGGACCCAGAGAACAAGAATAGATATATAAAATCTTCCTAGTTTCTTGGCTTTCGACTTAGACCGGAAGAAGTAACGCAGTAAGTCGTGGAGAATGCCCTCGTTCAGGTCATCCCTCCCAAGTTTAATATCTAAGTAGGGAATCGCTAGCCGGCTACCAGTCTCGGGAAGAAAGCAGGTGTATGCAAAATGCTTCTCCAGGGAGTTCTTGGGTATTCGGTCAGGATGTACATAGATTCCAATTCCTTTCAATCTCTCTTGGAGAGCAAAAAGGGTTGCAGCGTTCCTGCCGAAGTAGTGTCCAAAGACTGTGTTCTTCTCTTCAACTCTCTGAGTGCCAAGCGACCCATAATGCGCCGACGCCTTGAAGTAAAGACCGTCTTGAAGAAGTTTATGACGAAGAGCCTTCATGAAGAAGATAAGTCCGTTCAGTGAGTCAGCTTGCATGAAGGCCGAGTCGCTGAAAAAGTAGACTCCTCCCCCGCCCTCTTCTAAGTGATGCGATGTATCGGTTATGTGTTCCTTGAATTTTCTGAGCGCTACCCAGTAACCCTCCTCATCCGTCCTGGCAAGATCTCTAATTCCAACAAGGTCGATGAATGCGCTAAATACTTCCTTCTGATTTGCCATGATTGATCCTCCCGTTCAACCGACAGAGAATCGCCAGAAGTAAACGAATGGGTGGAAGCGAATGTACCTTCCGATTTCGACAAGAGGTTCTATGACCCACGCATTAGTCTTCCAGCTGGATCTCCGAAAGGCCGCAAGCAATCGGCGGTACTCCTTGTCCCCTTTGGGTCGCCGGGCCGCGATCATGAGGACGTAATCACCCTTTCCTAAGCTGGCTATGCTCTCAGACAGCTTGCGCCTACTTATCTGACCCCCGCGTACATGGCTACGGCTAATTCGTTCCATTTCTCGCTCGACAGAGCCAACACTAACTATCGGTCCGACGATCTCATCTCTCAGAAAGTCTCGCCAGAGCTCTTCGTAGTTTTTGCAGTCTGCCGATGAGAAAGTGGTGCCTCGCCTTACACAAGAGGCAAGGCAGAAATACTGAAGCCCTTCAAAGTCAATACGACCATAGAAGCTGGTCAGATTGCGCTCCTTTGCGAACTGGACCTTCTTTGCAGAAAAGGCTCTTTTGTCCTTGAGAGTAAGACGAGTCTCTCTAAGGAAGGGCCAAGAATGGAACATTGCAATATCTAATACTATGTCGGTAACTAGGAGGCTAAGGCGGTCTAATGACGTCTTTACGTTAGCGTCGGATGCGCCCGCACCAGCCGCCCATCCATGCATTTTCTTGGCATCAATGAAGGTTACTACGTGGGAGACCCCCGCAGTCTCTACGGCTAGTTCAAGGGCGGTGCTGTCGGGAGAGGCTGACGTAAAATCTGCCACTAATCTTATTGTTGCCTTCTCTTCCAGATCCTCGAAAGCTGCCTTCACATCTCCTCTTTTAACCGTCTTTCGACGGAGGTCGATTTTGAACCGCGGAAAGATGAGGTCAGTGGCCTCCTCTATTTTCTCCAAGGTCTCCTCAAGTGTTTGTTGAATCTTTGATCGCTCGCTATATAGGCGATCGATTGCCTTTAGCAATCCCTTATCAGCCTCGGGTTCCTGTTCATGGGGTAAGAGCAGAAGCGCTCTTCTGGTTGTGCTTGCCTTCTCTCCGGAAAGGAGCAGGTTTCGTTTAGAAAAACGTGTCCTGGAGTGTTTGATGGCCATGTTCTCCCCTGGTTCAAAACAAAGAAGCCCTAGTACAACCATGAATAGAGACACCTTGAGTATACTACGGCTTCTGCCCGTTGTAGAGAGGGTTGCTGCAATGATCTAATCTGCATATTTCTTGGAGCGGTTTCGGGTATTACCTCCCTCGGAGGGAGAGCCTCGTCCTGCGGTAAGACCACCTCGAAGCGCCTGATAACCCCAATTCCATTGCCGCCTCACTTCCGCCTTGTCTGTCGTCGACTTCCCGTCAGCCTTCTCTTGAAAGCCCTTCTTCTCTGACGTTTCGGGAGAACGCAAGGGTGTAACCCTCAGGTATAGCTGAGGTCCGGCAATCGAGACTTGCCTCCGGACGGAAGTCGAGCCGCGGCGAGAGGCTGTTCCCTGTCGATGGAGTAAGTCTCCAGGTCCAGGACAGTACGCGCGGCTCCTTGGGGCAGATCCGTCGAGTCTGGTAATCTCGGAAGCATGCTGAGCCCAACCCCCGCCGAGCGAATGGTCGACCAGGAGGGGCATCCCTACTTCCTGTGGGACTGCGATATGACCCTGGATGAGTTCCGGGAAGGGCTCCGGAAAACTGACCCGGACGCCCGGGCCTATCTCGTCGGCAAGCTGATGCGACAGTCTAAGCCGGATGACGTGTTCAGCTTCGTTTCACCCCGAGAGATCCGAGAACTCTGGCCGCGCCTGGAGCGGTATCTGGGCAAGACCCGGGAGTTCTGGACCTGGTTGTTCGAGTCCTGGGAAGCGCAAGGGCATGTCTGCGATAGGCTCAGTGGGCGTCGTGAGGTGAAGCACTATGTCGAAAACTTCTAAGCGGCCGGCCATCGTGCCGCCCACTCCGGAAGAAGGCGCAGCGATCGTCGCTGCTGCAAAGGCAGATCCAGAGGCGCAGCCGTTGACGGATGCTCAACTCGCTGCAATGGTCCCAATGCGGACTCTCCGCGGTAGACCCAAATCCGAGAACAAGAAGGTGCTCTTGTCGGTTCGCTACAGCCCCGAGGTCGTCGCTTACTTCAAGTCCAAAGGTGAGGGCTGGCAGGCGCGAATGGATAGCGTGCTCAAGGAGTATGTGGCGCGCCATTCCCGCTGAGCATTAGCGACGGGCTTCAGAAACTCGTCCCAATACTGAACTTGAACTCCTCGAAGTCATCCTGCGGCCGAGGATCGAGATTCTTGGCGTAGATGAAGCGCAGAGGTGCCCCGAACATCGGCAGCAGGACGCGCAGCTCCAATCCGGCCGTGGTGCGCAGATCCGATAGATCGAACGGCTGGCCCTCTCCGAAGACGTTGCCCGCGTCAGCAAACAGCAGCAGGCGGAATGGCCCGCCGAGCAGGAAGTGATACTCCAGGTTGAGTTGGACGAAGCTGTCGCCGCCGAGGAGGGCTCCGGTTGTATCGCGCCGCGGATTTCCTTCGGAATCACGCAGGTAGAGCGAGCGGCGCTTGTGGCCGCGGACGCTGTCCTCGCCGCCCAGGAAGTAGCGCTCGAGGGCCGGGACGCCGCCTTCTTCGAAGGCGTTGATCAACCCTCCCTTCGCGTTGAACGCCAGCACCGAGCGGACAGTCGAGCCTTTGACCGGTTGAAAGATGCTGAACGACGCTTCCGGACGAAGGAATTGGTTGTCCCCTCCCAGAAAACCTCCCGCGTATTCCACTCCCAGGGACAGCCTCTTGCCGCGGTTGGGCAAGAAGGGGTTGTCCCGGCTGTCGAAAACGTATACGGGCCGCAAGGAGGAGTTGTCGATGAACGCCGGAAGCGTCACAATCGTGTCGTCAGTCAGGAGGACGTTGTACCGGTCGTCGTAGCGTGAGCGCTGGTAGCTGAGGCTCGCGGATTGGAAGAGTTGGAAGTTGCGCCCGTAGGTGAGCACTGCTCCCTGACTGTCGCGTGAGTAGTAGCTCAGATCTGTGGGGACCCCGTATTTGTACGCCTGCTTGTAGACGTTCACAGCGATGCTCTGGGGCCGGTCGAGAAACCAGGGAACGGAATAGGAGAGGTTCATCGAATCGCTCCGGTCGCCGGCCTGGAAGGAGGCGCCGAGGTGCTCGCCGCGTCCGAGGAAGTTCTTGGTGTTGACGCTGAACTGTCCGAAGACGCCGTCCGCCTCGCTCCAGCCGCCGCCAAATTGCAGATCGGTGCGCTCTGCCTCGTCACCCTGGAAGAGGATGTTGACTACCTTGCTTTCCGAGTCGGTGTCGATCTCGACCGGATCTTCCTCCTTCAGCTTGAAGTAGCCGAGCTGGTTGACTTTGAGGACGCTGTTGCGGAGGGCCGTGAGATTCATCAGGCCGCCCTCGTAGAGGCGCAGCTCGCGGCGCAGCACTTTGTCGTTGGTAAGATCGTTGCCCGCAAATTCAATGCGGCCCACCTTGAACTGCTCGCCTTCCTGCACGTGCACTACCACGTCAGCGACATGACCTTCGCGCTCGATGAGCTCGGGTTCGACTCCGGCGAAGATGTAGCCCGTATCGTGATAGGCGTCGGCGATCTTCTTGACGGCGTCGTCGATCACTTTTGAGCGCAGCCAGCCGCTTGTCTCCTGGGTGAACACCTTCATCAGCAGTTGATCGGAAAGGATCTCGTTGCCTTCGATCGTCACCTGGCCGAGCCTCCAGCGCTCTCCCTCTTCGATCGGCACGGTGATGGAAAGGCGGCGCTTCGGGTCCAACTCGATCCTGGGATCGCCGATGACCGCGTTTTTGTAACCCGAGGCGCGATAGAGGTCGCGGAGCTTGTCGAGATCCTCCTGGAGTTTGGCCGGGTCGTAGATATCCTTCTTGGCGATGCGGGTGATGAGGCCGCTTTCTTTGGTCTTCTTCATCGTCAGCCGCAGGCGCAGGTCGTTGTAGACGCCGTTGCCCTCGAAATCGATGTCGGAGATGTGGACGCGGTTGCCTTCATCCACGGTAAAGGCCACTTTCTTTTCGTTGGGGCCGACTTCCTCGATGACGTACTTGGCAGTGGCGAAACGGTATCCTTTCTCGCCGTACATCTCCTCGATCAGCGTTTTGATCCGCTGCAGG
The DNA here is from genome assembly GCA_034667225.1 of Acidobacteriota bacterium. GTDB lineage: Bacteria > Acidobacteriota > Thermoanaerobaculia > Multivoradales > UBA5704 > DATMER01. The sequence continues at coordinate 28,844 of JAXDKG010000004.1, read as the reverse complement.
TCTCCCAGAGAGAGGGGCTCGCCCTCGCGCACCCGGATGCGTTGGCTGGTCATCTTGTCCTGCAAGTCGGTCGTGGTGATCCGCTTCAGGCCCTTGTAGTCGATCGAGCGCACGATAGGACGCTCCGAGATCGTGAGCTGCAGACGGACTCCCGCCGGCGTGGGGAAGCTCTCGACCTCGACGCCGTCGACCAGGTTGCGTGTCCAGAGTTCCTTGATGCGGAGATTGAGGGCTTCCTCGTCCAGCGGCTGGCCCGGCGCGAGCCCGAGATAGTGGAGAAGCGTTTCCTCGGAGAGGGTCTTCAGCCCCCGGATCTCGATGGACTCGATGGTGGTGGGACTGGCCATGAGCAAGGGCAAAAGCGAGGGAAGAAGCAGTGCAATGAGAGCGGGCATGCCCGTGAGCCAGGGCACGCCCCGTGCCGCTGCCGCGTTCCAGGGGTAAGCCATTCAAGGGAAGAGATTTAGCCCTCGGGCTGCCCGCAGTGGAGGGGAGCCTCGACTGTCGGGAAGATCGGACAGATGTCCGGCTTTCCTGTCAGGGAGCACAGCTTCTGGTGGCCTCCTCGGAAGAGCCCACAGCGGGTGGTACCTGTGGTACCTTTTGGGTGTGTCACCACTCTTTCCCCGCCGACCCTCCCGGCCCCGGAACACGATCGTCCAGCAGGGCCTTCTCGACTTCGGCGAGCCGTCTCCGATCCCCCAGCCGGAGCCCGTCCGGAAAGCCCTTCCCGCGAGGATGGACGGTCCCCCTCTGCGGATCGGCGTACTCGGCTCGGGCAGCGGCGGCAACTCCGTGGTCGTCGAGTCAGGTCCGAACCGGCTGCTGATCGACGCCGGGTTCTCCTGCCGCGAGCTGATGCGGCGGATGAAGACGCTGGATTTCGATCCGGCGACGCTCGGAGGGCTCGTCCTCACCCATGAGCACGTGGACCACTGCCGCGGCGCGGATCGCCTGGCTCACAAGCTCAAGATCCCGGTCTATGCCACGTCGGGCACTCTCGCCGGCACTCGCCTGCGGCAGGAGGTGCATCTGTCTGCCGTGACCGGGGGAATCCTGAGGTCGGGAGAGCCGCGCGAGATCGCGGGGTTCCTGGTCGAGCCGTTCTCGCTGCCGCACGATGCGCGCGAGCCGATCGGCATGGTGGTGGAGGATTCTCTCGGCAGGCGGGTGGGGCTGGTGGCCGACGTCGGATGCCGGACCAGCCTCGCGTGGGGACGGCTGCGGGATGTGGACGTCCTCATCCTGGAGACGAACCACGATCTCGACATGCTGCGCAACGGCCCTTATCCTTGGATGCTCAAGCAGAGGATCGCCGGCCGGCACGGTCACCTTTCGAACCGCGATGCCGCCGACGGCCTCCCCGAGCTGATGGGTGACCGCCTGAGCTGGGTGGTCCTGTACCACCTCTCCGAGACCAACAACCTGCCCGCCCTCGCCGCTTCGGCGATCGGGGAGGTTCTCGACCGCGAGCGGTGCCCGGCGCGCATGGCAGTGACCGCGCAGGATCACCCCTATCCCTGGCTGGAGGTGACGGTTTGAAGGCAAGAGTGACGGTCTATCCGCGCCGCGAGATCCTGGACCCCCAGGGAAAAGCCATCCGCGATGCGCTCTCCCGTGTGGGTTTTCCGGACGTCGAGGACGTCCGCGCGGGCAAGAGCTTCGAGATCAAGCTGAGCACCGACGATCCCGACCGCGCCAACCGCGAGCTGCGCGACATGTGCGAGAAGCTCCTCGCCAACACCGTGGTGGAGGACTACTCCGTGGAGCTGCTCTCGTGAAGGCCGGCGTCGTCGTCTTCCCTGGAAGCAACTGCGACCACGACGCCTACCACGCGCTCAAGCACGTGGTGAAGCAGGACACGACCTTCCTCTGGCATCAGGACGAGGATCTCCAGGGCAGCGACCTCGTCGTCATCCCGGGCGGGTTCTCCTACGGCGATTACTTGCGCGCCGGGGCCGTGGCGTCACTCTCGCCGGTCATGACAGCGGTCAAGCGCCATGCCGAAGCGGGCGGGCTCGTGCTCGGCATCTGCAATGGTTTTCAGATCCTCCTGGAGGCCGGGCTCCTCCCTGGCGCCATGCGGCGCAATCAGAACCTCCGCTTTCTTTGCCGCGACGTCTTTCTGAGGGTCGAGCGCAACGACCTGTCGTTCACCCGGCATTTCGAGGTCGGCCAGGTTCTGCGCATGCCCATCGCCCATGCCGAGGGGAACTACGAGGATTCCCACGAGAAGCTCGACCGCCTCGAAGCCGCGCGCCAGGTGGTTTTCCGCTATGTGGCTCCGGATGGTTCGCCGGCTCTCGATGCCCAGTGGAATCCGAACGGCTCGGCCCGGGCGATCGCCGGGATCTGCAACGAGGGCGGCAACGTCCTTGGCATGATGCCCCACCCGGAGCGTTGCTCCGAGGAGATCCTGGGCAACACCGATGGGCTCGGTCTGTTCGCGAGCCTGGTCGAGTCGGGCGTGGAGGCGCTTCGGTAATGGTTCAGGAGCCCGAGGTCTCACCGGAGATCGCGCGGACTCTCGGAGTGACCGCCGAGGAGTACGAGCGTTTGCAGAGAATCCTGGGCCGCGATCCGAACTGGACCGAGCTCGGTATTACCTCGGCGCTCTGGTCCGAGCACTGCTCGTACAAGTCTTCCAAGGTCTATTTGCGGGAGTTTCCGACCTCGGGGCCGCACGTGCTCCAGGGTCCGGGCGAGAACGCCGGCGTCGTGGACGTGGGGCATGGTTGGGTGGCGGTCTTCAAGATGGAGTCGCATAACCACCCGAGCTTCATCGAGCCTTACCAGGGATCGATGACCGGCGTGGGCGGCATCCTGCGCGACATCTTTACCATGGGAGCGCGCCCGATCGCCTGCATGGATTCGCTGCGCTTCGGCGAGATCGACGCGCCGCGCATGCGCTTCCTGATCGATGGAGTGGTCCGGGGCGTCGGCGACTATGGCAACTGCGTGGGCATCCCCACGGTCGGCGGCGAGACCGGGTTCCATCGCTGTTACAACGGCAATATCCTGGTCAATGCCTTCGCCCTCGGAGTCGCCAAGCGCGATCAGATCTTCAATGCCCGGGCGAGCGGCGTGGGCAATCCGATCCTTTACGTGGGCAGCCGCACGGGGCGGGACGGCATCCATGGCGCCACCATGGCCTCGGAGTCGTTCGATTCGCCTGGGGGATCAACCGAGCAGAAGCGGCCGACAGTCCAGGTGGGCGATCCCTTCACCGAGAAGATCCTCCTGGAAGCCTGCCTGGAAGCCATGCACACGGGCGCGATCGTGGCCATCCAGGACATGGGCGCCGCCGGCCTGACCAGCTCCACTTTCGAGATGGCCGGCCGGGGCGGCACGGGCATGCGGCTCGAGCTCGACAACGTGCCGCTGCGGCAGGCCGGGCTCACTCCTTACGAGATGATGCTTTCCGAGTCGCAGGAGCGCATGGTGCTCGTGGCGCAGAAGGGGAGAGAAGAGGAGCTCGTCCGCGTCTTCCGCCGCTGGGGTTTGGAAGTGGCGCACATCGGCGAGGTCACGGATACCGGCCACGCCGTCCTGGAGTGGCAGGGCGGGATCGTGGCCGACATGCCGATCCTCCCCTTGACTGAGGAGGCGCCGGTCTATCGCCGCCCCTTGGCTCCGCCTTCCGATCTGGAGGAGCGGCAGCGCGCTCCCGAGGTCTTCCAGCCCGAGGACCTCCGCGGCAGTCTGGAGCGGATGCTGGCGACCCCCGAGCTGGCGAGCAAGGAGTGGATCTGGAGCCAGTATGACTGGTCCGTCCGCACCAACACGCTGCAGGGTCCGGGAGGCGATGCCGCGGTCCTGCTCCTCAAGGGGACGCCGATCGGGCTCGCGATGACTTCGGACGTGAACCCGGTCTATTGCTATCTCGACCCGCGGCGCGGAGGCATGCAGGCCGTTGCCGAAGCGGTACGGAACCTGGCCTGCGCAGGAGCGGAGCCGGTCGGCCTCACCGACTGCCTCAACTTTGGCAATCCGGAGCGGCCCGAGATCTCCTGGCAGTTCCGCGAGGCGATCCTGGGCATGTCAGAGGCCTGCCGGACCCTGAGCGTGCCGGTTATCTCGGGCAACGTCTCCTTCTACAACGAGACCGAGGACCGCTCGGTTTATCCAACCCCGACGGTGGGGATGGTCGGAGTGGTCCCCACGCTGGCAAATCTCCCAACGTCCGCCTTCGCAAACCGGGGCGACCGGGTGGTCCTCCTGGGCCGGGACCGTTCCGAGCATGGCGGCGCCGCGTACCTGCGGCTGCTCCATGGCATCGAGCAGGGGCGTCCTCCCGAGGTGGACCTGGACGCCGAGCTGCGCCTGGCGAAGCTGCTCCGCCGGCTCATCGGGCAGGGTCACCTCCGCACCGCTCACGATCTCTCGGATGGCGGATTCCTGGTCGCGTTGGCCGAGTCCTGCCTGGGCCGGAGGATAGGGGTGACAGTCGAGGTCCCGATGGTCGGCGCCGATCTCTACTCGGAGACCCAGGCGCGGGCGATCGTGGCCTGTGAGCCCGCCGTGCTCGACCGGGTCCTGAAGGCCGCGGAAGAGGCGGGGGTCCCCGCCGCCGAGATCGGCGAAGTCGGCGGCGAGGACCTGGTCGTCAAGACCGGGGGAGAGACCCTGCGTGCGTCCGTGTCCGGGCTGCACGAGATCTGGTCCACGGCATTGCCGAAGGCGCTGGGTCTATGAGTCTCGCTCTGAGCCTCAGTAGTAGCCCACGGTAAACCGGACCCTCCAGTCCCCCATGTCGTACGTGATCTCCTGGGAGGTCGGCGCGACGCTCCCGGTTACGACCAGCATGTAGCGGTACTCGTCGTCATCTCCCGAGAAATCCGGAACCCGGCACCAGGCCAACCCCGCCGGCAGGGCGGGATCGGCCACCGGAGCGCAGGCGAAGCCGTTGGTAAAGGCCGAGGAGCCAATCCAGTGGCCGGCGTAGTTGTCGTCTTCGATCAGGAGCACGCCGGCCCCGATGTTGGCCGTGATCGAGACCGGCTGGGGCAGGAAGTACCACCTCCCCTCGTTGTTGGCGTCGGGAGCCGAGTACGCGTACTCGTAGCCGAGGTTGAGGTGGCCGTTGAAGAGGGCCGACGCCTTTTCTCTGCCGCGGAAGAAATCGGTGATCGGATACATGGCCTGGGCGCGGAAGAGCTCGACCTCCGGATCGTTGAACGGGCCGGACTCGTGATTGTCGTCCAGGTAGATCGCCCGGATCTGGATGTTGGGCTGGGCAACGGCGGGCAGGGCGCAGAGGGACAGCAGCACAAGGGCGGGGGCGAGGGATCGAAGCATACCGGTCATGACATTTCCTCCTGGTTTGGGGCGGCAAATGTGCCGCGAGCGGCTCCTCACTGCGCAAGGGGAGGGCCAGTAGGTAAGTCACTCTGTTCCATAGACTTGCAAATTCCTCCCGGATCAACTTCGGGACTGGCGCTGTCGAAGGCGGCGGATCGAGTCCCGAAATCGGGATGGGATAGGGTTACAATCGGCGCGTAGGAAGAGCGGAGAGAATTTTGCGGCTCCCGGTGCCGTTGAACGGGGAGCAGGTCATCGGACCGGCTTCAACTTGTCAGGACGGTTTACTCCATGTGCGGCATCTTCGGAATCGACGGCTGCGATGACGCGGCGAAGCTGACCTACCTGGGGCTCTACGCGCTCCAGCACCGGGGTCAGGAGAGCACCGGCATTGTCTCGTGGGACGGCAGGCAGCTCCACCTGGAGCGCGGGATGGGGCATGTCTCCGACGTATTCCCTGAGCAGGTCATGGAGCGCCTTCCCGGCACCCGGGCCCTGGGCCATACCCGCTACTCGACCGCGGGCTCCAGCGTCGTGGCCAACGCCCAGCCCATCGTGGTGAAGACCTCGATGGGTCCGGTGGGGATCGTCCACAACGGCAACCTGACCAATCCGGTCGAGATCCGGGAGCGGCTGGAGCAGGACGGCTCCATCTTCCAGACCACCAGCGACACGGAGGTGATCCTCCACCTGATGGCGCGCAAGCCGCGCCCGGACATCGTGGAGTCCTTTATGCTGGCATTGGAGGAGGTCCGGGGCGCCTACTCGCTGATCGTCAACACCGACACCTGCCTGATCGCCGCGCGGGACCCGAACGGTTTCCGTCCGCTGGTCCTCGGCGACCTGGACGGCTGTCCCTGCTTCTCTTCCGAAAGCTGCGCCCTCGATCTTCTCGGGGCGCGTGCCGTGCGCGAACTGGAGCCGGGCGAGGTGCTCGTCTCGCGCAACGGCAAGCTGGAGAGCTTCCATCTGCCCAAGGCGCCTCCCGCGCGCTGCATTTTCGAGCACGTCTACTTCGCCCGTCCGGATAGCAAGGTTTTCGGCGACGCGGTCTCGCAGTCGCGTCTCAAAATGGGAGCCCGCCTGGCGCGGGAAGCCCCGGCCGTCGCAGACATCGTGGTGCCGGTCCCGGACAGCGGCCTTTTCGCAGCCATGGGTTACAGCCGCGAATCGGGCCTGCCGCTGGAGTTCGGGATGGTGCGGAATCACTATGTGGGCCGGACCTTCATCGAGCCCAAGCAGTCGATCCGGAACTTCGGAGTGAAGATCAAGCTGAACCCGGTGCGCGATCTGTTGGAAGGCAAGCGGGTGGTCCTGGTCGACGACTCGATCGTCCGCGGCACGACCTCGCGCAAGATCGTGCGCATGATCCGCGAAGCGGGAGCTGCCGAGATCCATCTCCGCATCTCGGCGCCGCCGACTCAGTGGCCCTGCCACTACGGGATCGACACGCCGACCCGCGAGGAGCTGATCGCCTCGCACCACAGCATCGAAGAGATCCGCCAGTACATCGAGGCGGACAGCCTCGCCTACCTCTCTCTCGAAGGGATGCTCGCCTCCGTGAGCGGCCCGGCCGAGAGCTACTGCACCGCCTGCTGGACCGGCGAATACCCCGTCCCCAACGGCGACCGTCGCCAGGCCGAGCTCTTCCCAATCCGGGCGGAGTAGAGTTCGAGTATTCTTCCAGCAGGAGGCAGAGATGATCTTTCACGTGACTTTGACCGAAGCTGAGGATGGCTGGATCGTCTCCGAGTGCCCAGCCCTCCCTGGGTGTGTTTCGCAAGGGCAGGACCAGAGGGAAGCGCTCGACAACATCAGGGAAGCCATCACCGCCTGGCTCTGGGCCGAGGATCAGAAAGCTCTCGCAGGGCTGGCCGAGACTCCTGAGACGCCCGTCGTTCTCGTCGCCGTCTGAGCCCCATGGGCCGGCTCGCTAATATTTCCGGGAGGGAGGCCGCGAGAGCCTTCGAGAACGCCGGCTGGCAGCGCTTGGGACAGGTCGGTAGCCATCTCGTGATGATCAAGCCTGGAGTCCGCGTCAACCTCTCTATCCCACAGCACAAAGAGCTTTCTGTCGGGACTCTTCGCGCGCTGATCCGCAGCGCCGGTCTGACGGTCGAGGAGTTCCTGGAGCTACTTTGATTTGAGCTCCGTCGCTACCTCTAGCGTCAAGGACTACCTCCTTTCCCTCCAGGACCGCATCTGCGCAGCCATCGAGGAGGAGGACGGCTCCGGCCGTTTCCAGGAAGAGTCGTGGGAGCGGCCCGAAGGGGGCGGCGGACGGTCCCGGGTGCTTTCCGAGGGGACGGTTTTCGAGCAAGCGGGGGTTGGGTTTTCCCACGTCCATGGGCCGGGGCTCCCCCCTTCCGCCACGGCGCAGCGGCCCGATCTCGCCGGACGGAGCTTCGAGGCGCTTGGGGTCTCGCTCGTGTTCCATCCGCGGAATCCTTACATTCCCACGACCCACATGAACGTTCGCTTCTTCCTCGCGGAGAAGCCAGGGCACGAGCCGGCCTGGTGGTTCGGCGGCGGGTTCGATCTCACTCCCTACTATGGCTTCGAGGAGGACGCCGTCCACTGGCACACGGTGGCGAAGGAGGCCTGCGAGCCTTTCGGTGTCTACCCGCGCTTCAAGCGGTGGTGCGACGAGTATTTCTTCCTCCGCCACCGCAACGAGCCGCGGGGCATCGGCGGGATCTTCTTCGACGACCTGAACGAGTGGGGGTTCGAGCGCTGCTTCGAGCTCCTGCGCCGCGTAGGCGACCACCTCCTCCCCGCCTACCTCCCGATCGTCCGCCGGCGGCGGGACATGCCCTGGGGGGAGCGCGAGCGCGATTTCCAGCTCTATCGGCGGGGGCGCTACGTCGAGTTCAACCTGGTCTGGGACCGCGGCACCCTGTTCGGTCTCCAATCCGGGGGACGGACGGAATCGATCCTCATGTCCCTGCCGCCGTTGGTCCGCTGGCGCTACAACTGGCATCCCGAGCCGGGCACTCCCGAGGCGCGGCTGTACGAGGAGTTCCTCAAGCCCCGAGACTGGGCAGGCTAGCCTCACGGTAGACCAGTTCGAGCGGCTCCTCGTGGACGAAGTCGAGCCGGTGGAGCCGGCGGTTCATCTCCAGGATGCCCGGCGGCGTGCCCACGATCGTGCCACGCGCCTTGTAGACGTAGTCGTGCGCCGGGGTGAACAGCTCGACGCCCTTGGCTTCAGGGTGCCGCTTTTCCTTCTCCAGGTCTACGCACATGATTCCGTCCGGCAGGTTGGAGTTGAGGGCGTCGTGGATCTTCGCCCCGATCTCCGGGCTGTAGGCCTCGGCCTTGAACCCGAAACGCCCTTCCACCACTTCGCGGAGACTCTCCACCCGGAGATCCCGCGCGATCTCCCGAGCTTGATCCGCCGATGCGAAGACGACGTGATGGCTCCGGGCGTTCAGGAAATCGAGGACCCGGTCCGTGAGAGATTCGGAAGCCAGCCGCAGCTCCGAGCCGCGGATCGCATCTCCGGGCAGCGCGTCCTCCGATCCTTCGATGAGCAGCTCGTACCAACGCATGAGGGGCTCCTAGAAGAACAACCAGGTCACCACGACGTACACGGGAAGCAGGAACGGGACCACGTAGCGGAGGATGTAGCCGAAGAACGACGGCATCTCGACCCCGGACTCCTCCGCAATGGACTTGACCATGAAGTTCGGCGCGTTCCCGAGGTAGGTGTTGGCGCCCATGAACACGGCCCCGGTCGAGATCGCCATTAGGAAGTGGTCGTGCTCGGCGATGAGGCGGTGGATCGCTTCCCGCTCCGGCATGCCTGGGTAGAGACGGCCCAGGGCCGTGGTCAGGAAGGTCAGGTAGGTCGGCGCATTGTCCAGGAATGACGAGAGAGCTCCCGTGGCCCAGAAGAACTGGGCAGGCGTCTTGACGGCGCGGATCAGCCCGGCCATGGCACCGGCCTCGCCGGCTCGCAGCATGGCGAGCACCGGAATGATCGTGGCGAAGATGGCTGCGAATAGGATGGCCACCTCCCGGATCGGCCCCCAGGTGTAACCGTTCTTCGCGTGCGTCGCCCGGCTCGTCATGAACCAGGAGCCGAGCAGGAGCGCCGTTAGGACCGCATCGCGCGCGAGGTTCTGGATCCCCATGTGGACCCCCAGGACTGTCACCTCGCCGGGATGCCAGACGCCCGAGACGATCACGGCCACCACCACGCCCAGCAGGAAGAAGAGGTTGTGCGCCCCCTCGATCCCCAGGCGCTCGCGGGTTTCCGGCATCCAGGAGCGCACCTGCGGCTCCTCGCGCCGCCAGAGCAGCGAGTCCACGGCGAAGTAGATAGCGAGCACCAGGCCCGCCACGACGGTCATCTCCAGCCCCAGGTTGAGCGTCCAGAAGAACGGGACGCCGCGCAGGAAGCCAAGGAAGAGGGGCGGATCGCCAAGAGGGGTGAGGGAGCCCCCGATGTTGGCTACCAGGAACATGAAGAAGACGACCGTGTGCGTCTTCGACCTCCGGTGGGCATTGGCGCGCAGCAGCGGACGGATCATGACCATGGCCGCCCCGGTCGTGCCGATCCAGGAGGCGAGGAACGTGCCCACCGCCAGGATCGCCGTGTTCACCAAGGGCTTACCGCGGAGCGATCCGCGGACGTAGATCCCGCCGCCGATCGTGAACAGGGTGCCAAGCAGGACCAGGAAAGGCAGGTAGTCCGCGAGGGCCACGTGCAGGACCTCGTGCATGGCCTCCCCTCGATACACCCAGAGGAAGGGGAGAGCCAGCAGCAGCCCCCAGACCAGGGAGATCTTGGGGTAGTGGTGGTGCCAGAACTGCGGAGCGAGCAGAGGGAAGAGCGCGATCGAGAGCAGGATGCCCGCGAACGGAATGGCGCTCCACAGAGGGAGCTGCGTTCCAAGGTCGGCCGTCATGGCCGGGGCATTCTATCGGATGGAAAGGCGGCGCCCCCCCGCGTCTCGGGAGTGGCGCCGCCGGACGGGCTCAGTTGCAGCCGCTGTAGATCGCGCTGTAACCGGCCCTGTCGTCGCTGGCTAGCGACGAGACCGAGAAGTCGCAGTAGGCCACGGACGGATACATCGTGGCGCCGGTCACGTTCGAGTGGCCCAGGCCCACGGCATGGCCGAACTCGTGCGTCGAGACGCCGGCCAGGTCGATGCCGTTGCTGCAGCCGGAGGAGGTCTGCCACTTATAGGCGCTGTTGAAGCGGACATCCACCTCGGTGAAACGGTAGATCAGGTTGCCGCTGCAGACCTGCGACTGGTTGTTGTCGGTCCCGATGTAGTTGGTTACGCCAAGCGTCGTCCCGCCCAGCTTGCCCCAGGAGATGACGTTCTGGCCGTCCCGCTTGGCGCCCGACTTGGTGGTCGAGCCGCCCTTGCTGGCGATGCCCCAGGCACTGATTCCGGAGCTGATCTGGCTGTCCTGCTGGCTCGAGGTCAGGCAGCAGGCAGGCCCGTTGGAATTGTTGAGATAAAAACGCGCGTCAGCGCTGGAGAACCACTTGCGGCCGTTCAGCGTATAGCCGAAGGCGACCGATGTGAGGCAGAAGAATCCGACGAACAAGGCGACTTTTTTCATGGTTTTCCCTCCTTAGTAGGAAATCGCCTCGCGGGCGATCTCCCGCATCTGCTTCAGCGGCAGGATGGTGACCGGTGACTCGGTGATGCCGACCATGTTGAGGTCGAACAGGCTGCGCATGATGGAATTGCTGCCGTTCTTCTCCCGGATCACGTTCCATTTGCCGAAGGAGAGGCCCAGAGTGTGGTACTCGCCCTGGATGTTCTCGAGCTGCACGAGGACCTTGTCTCCCAGCTCGTAACGGGCCTCGCCCACCGTCTCGACCCGCACGCCATCCAGGCTGCCGCCCCGGGCATGAAAGACGAAGACTGCGCCCTTCTGGACGTCACCCTTGAGCGACTCCTCAACCAGGAGATGCACCCGGGTGACGATCTCGCCCTCGGCGTTGTATCCCGCCTCCAGACGCTGCACGTGTCCGAGCAGGACGTAGTCGCTCATCTGGATCGACTTTTTCATGGGCACGTACAACACGGTTGTCGCCTGCGCGGCGGCGCCTGCCAGCAGCAGAGCCAACAGGCCAAGCATGAACACCCTCTTCATGACTCCTCCTTTCGTGGAAGGACAAAGCTCTATTACAAAAGAGGGTGCTTGCGGAGGGGAAAAGCGCGACAGGCCGTAACATCCTCTCGAGCCATTCGCCCAAAGGGTGCGTGGCGTGAAACGGCTGGTATTATCGTGGACACGTGCAACCCCGACCGACTCTGTCAGTCCGTCGTATCTGAGGAGAACTTTAGAGATGTCTGAGCCCATGACTCCGCCTCCGGCCCCCGGTCAGAAGAAGAAGATGAGCGCCCTCGGGTGGATCGCGATCGGCTGCGGCGCCATTGCCGTCCTCTGCATCCTCGCTTTCGGTGGCGCTGCTCTCTTCGTCAAGCACAAGGTCGACAAGATGGGGAAAAACCCGACTCTGGCCGCGGCCGAGCTGATGGTCCGGGCCAACCCCGAGCTCGAGGTGGTCGAGTCCGATTCGGACAAGGGGACCCTGACCATCAAGAACTCCAAGACCGGCGAAGTGGTCACCATGAACGCAAGGACATCGAGGAAGGCAAGCTCACCTTCACGACCAAGGAAGGGACCACCACCTTGGACGGCTCCTCCTCGGGAGAGAGCGGCACGCTCAAGGTGACCAACGACAAGGGCGAGGAGACCGTGTTCGGCACCAGCGCCGGCGCACCCAAGAACCTCCCCTCCTGGGTGCCCCTCTATACGGGCGCCAAGATCGAGGGCTCCTACGACGCCACTACGGCCGAGGGCCGCAACGCCATGTTCACGGTCAAGTCCAGCGACTCCGTCGACCAGGTGGCGGAGTTCTACAAGTCCCAGCTCGAAGGAGCTGGCCTGAAGGTGGAGCGCAGCTCCTACGAGACGAACGGCCAGAAGACCATCATGCTGGTGGGCACGACCGAAGACGAGAAGCGCACGGCCAACGTCACCGTCTCCACCGGCGACGGCGAGACGCAGGCGCTCGTCAACTTCGGCGAGAAGAAGTAACCCGCATCCTCTTCATCGGGAGGACGGCTGGCCGGATCTGACCGCCAGCCGTCCGTTCCGGGTCTCTCCACCGTACCGCAATCGAAGTCCAGAGCACCTGCGAAACTCCGGCCCCGGGGTTGCGTAGATAATGGTATCCCCACCCGAAAACACATCCCCAAGCACTGAAAACCGCCGTCGGCGGGGCGTCAGCATGGGGTCGGGAGGGGAAGGCCGAAAGGCACCAACCGCCGATCTCACCAACGTTTGCAAATCATGGAGAACCAAATGAACGCTTACTTCGTCACCGCCGCGCTCGTTGTGGGCGCCGTCTTCATCCCTGTGCTGCTCATGATCCTGACCGGGGCCCTGGTATACATCCCGAACACCCGGATCGGCATTCGGGAGAAGCTGCTCAGCAGTATGGGGTCGGTCCGCTCCGGCATTATCGCGCTGAAAGGGGAGGCCGGCTTCCAGCCGGACGTGCTGCGCGGTGGCTGGCACCTCATGCTGCCCTTTCAGTACCGCATCCACAAGATGCCGCTGGTGACCATCCCCCAGGGGAAGATCGGGTACGTGTTCGCCCGCGACGGGCAGCCGCTCCCCCCGACCCAGACCCTGGCTTCGAATGTGCGCGCCAACGACTTCCAGGACGCCGCCGCCTTCCTGACCAGCGGCGGCCAGAGAGGGCCGCAGAGAATGATCCTGCGCGAGGGCACCTATGCCATCAACCTGGTGCTGTTCGTGGTGCTGTCCCCAGACCGCCTCTACTACCACCCGCTCGACGGGTACGACACCGAGGTGTTCGACAAGATGTCCGAGCTCATCTCCGACCGCGACGGCTTCCGCCCCGTGGTCATCCGGGGCGCCGAGGACCGCGTCGGCATCGTGACGGTTCATGACGGCCCCGCCCTGCCTCCGGGCGAGATCATCGCCCCGCTGGTGGGCAACACCCCGGCCGACTCGGGCACGTACCACAACAGCTTCCAGGACCCCGACCGCTTCCTGATCGCCGGCGGCCTGCGCGGCCGTCAGCTCCAGGTGCTGGTGGAGGGCACGTACTACATCAACCGCCTGTTCGCGACCGAGGAGCTGCTCCCCAAGACGGTGATCGAGGTGGGCACCGTGGGCGCCGTGGTTTCCTACACGGGCAATTCCGGCCGCGACCTTTCGGGCAAGGAGTACAAGCACGGCGAGCTGGTGACCGTGGGCGAGCGCGGCGTCTGGAGCGAGCCGCTGATGCCTGGCAAGTACGCCTTCAACACTTACGCGGGCAAGGTGATCACGGTCCCCACGACCAACTTCATCCTGAAGTGGAACCGCACGGAGACCGGGGCGCACCAGTTCGACGAGAACCTCGCCGAAGTGAGCCTCATCACCAAGGATGCCTTCGAGCCCAGCCTGCCGCTGTCGGTGGTGGTCCACATCGACTACCGCAAGGCGCCGCTCGTCATTCAGCGCTTCGGCGACATCAAGAAGTTGGTGGAGCAGACCCTGGATCCCATGGTCAGCGCCTACTTCAAGAACGTGGGCCAGACGAGGACGCTGATCCAGCTCATCCAGGAACGCTCGGAGATCCAGATCGCGGCCGGGGTGGAGATGCGGGAGAAGTTCGCCGTCTACAACCTGGAGCTGCAGGAGGTGCTGATCGGCACTCCGACCAGCGGCAGGCAGGGAGCCGGCCAGATCGAGGACATCCTGGTGCAGCTCCGCTCGCGTCAGATCGCCCAGGAGCAGGTGGAGACGTACACCCGGCAGGAGAACGCCGCGGTCAAGGAGCGCGAGCTGCGCGAGGCCGAGTCCCGTGCCCGCCAGCAGACCATGCTGACCGAGTCGGAGATCGCCATCGCTGTGCACTCCAACCAGGGTAAAGCGGACTATGCCCGCGCCCAGCAGCAGGCCGCGCAGATCCAGACCCTGGCCCAGGCCGAGGCGGAGAAGATCCGCATCATGGCGGAGGGCGAGGCCAAGCGTATCCGCCTGATCGCCGAGTCCGAGGCCGACCGCGCCGCCCGTGTGGGCGTGGCCGAGGCCCTGGCCATCGAGGAGCAGGTCCGCGCCTATGGCGGCCCGCAGTACCAGCTCGTGCAGGAGGTGATGAACCGCTTTGCCGAGGCCATCGAGAAGTCCCAGGTGGACGTGGTGCCCAAGATCCAGATGGGCAATCAGGGCGGCGCGAGCGTCATCGAGAACCTGCTGGCCCTGCTCATGACCGAGAAGCTCGGCCAGTCGATGGGGATCGCCGCCCCGGTCGCCATCAGCCCCCAGGCTGAAGCCATGCGCGCCGAGCTGCGCAAGGGGATGAACGGCGGCAACGCGGCGAGCTGAGGTAGGTAGGGGGGCGGGCCTCGTGCCCGCCCCTACTTCTTCCTCTCCCCGATCCACCGGTCTACGTTCTTCTCCAGCACCGTCAAGGGGATCGAGCCGCTGCCGAGCACCACGTCGTGGAAGGCGCGGACATCGAAGCTGCTCCCCAGCTCCTTCTCGGCGCGGCGGCGCAGCTCCTTGATCTTCAGCTCTCCCATCTTGTAAGCGAGGGCCTGGCCGGGCCACGAGATATAGCGGTCGATCTCGGTCTCCACCTCGTGGAGCGGGAGCGCGGTGTGCGAGGCCAGGTAGTCGATGGCCTGCTGCCGGGTCCAGCCCTTCGCGTGCATGCCTGTATCCACCACCAGACGGCAGGCTCGCCACATTTCATAAGTCAGGCGGCCGAAGTTGCTGTAGGGGTCGGTGTAGAAGCCTGCTTCCAGCCCCAGCCACTCCGAGTAGAGACCCCAGCCCTCTCCGAACGCCGAGAGGTAGTTGAAGCGGCGGAACTCCGGCAGGTCGGACAACTCCTTGTTGAGGGCGATCTGGAGATGGTGGCCCGGCACGGCTTCGTGAAGGGTGAGCGCTTCCAGGTTGTAGAGCGGCCGGGACTCCAGCTTGTAGGTGTTGACCCAGTAGATGCCGGGCTGCGTGCTCCCCTCCGGAGAGCCGACATAGCGGCCGGACGTGTACTTGGGCGCGATGTGGTCCGGCACGGGCTGGACCGTGTAGGGGACGCGCGGCAGCTTTCCGAAGAGGGCCGGGAGCTTGCCGTCCATCTTCTTGGCGATCCAGGCCGCCTCTTTGAGGAGCTGGTCGGGGGTCTTGGCGTAGAAGCGCGGGTCCTTGCGCAGGAAATCCAGGAAAGCGGCGAAGTCGCCCTTGAAGCCGGTCTGGCGGATGACCTCGCGCATCTCCTTGTCGATCCGCTCCACCTCGGCGAGACCGATCTTGTGGATCTCTTCGGGCGAGAGGTCGAGCGTCGTGTACTGCCGCACCTGCTGGGCGTAGAAAGCACGGCCCTCCGGCATCTCCGAGGCGCCGATGGTGGTGCGCGCCTTGGGCAGGTACTCGCTCTGGAAGAAGTCGAGGAACGTCTTGTAGCCCGTCACGGCCCCCTGCATCACCGCCTCGCGTCCCGCCTTGCTCAGCCGCTCGCGCTCCGGCTCGGGCACGGTCGAGGGGAAGCTTGCGAAAGGTTTCCAGAACACGCTCTTCTCGGGCGCGTCCACGACGTGGGCGGAGATCGTCTTGTCATAACCTTCGAGCGTCGCGCGGGGGATGGTCATGCCCCGGCCGAGCCCGATGCGCATCAGCTCGATCTGCTGGCCCATGAGGCGCGGCCAGGCGCGCAGCCGGGAGATGTAATTCTCGTAATCCTTGACCGTGAAGAGCGGCACGTCCGAGGGGAGCTGCGAGAAGTCGGTGTGGAAGCCCGAGTCGGCGTTGAACGGCATCTGCCAGGCGCCGAGCTCGTAGTTCCGGATGTCGTCCTCGAGCTGGCGCTGGAAGATGTCGGCGTTGACCTGGTCCTCGGCCGCGAGCTTGGAACGGTCGATCCGCCCGAGCTCGGCGAGGAAGTCCCGGCTGGCCTTGGCCTGCCGCTCCAGATCGGCGGGCGTGATCTCCTCCAGCCGGTCGTCGTATTCATGCCGTCCTACCGCGGTCGCGAAAGTCGGCCTCTCCTTGAGCGAAAGCTCCCACGCGCGGTGGAAAAGATCGTGAAGCCGGGCCGTCTCGTCACCTGCGGGTGCGCCATGGAGAGGGACGGCGAGAAGGGCGAGGGTCAAGGGAAGGAGAAGGATTCGCATGCGCCGGAGTCTAGCAGTAGGATTCGCGGCCATGGCCCCTCTCTCACCGTCCTCCGCCTCCGCCCTGCAGGCGTTCCGCACGGTTCCGCGGACCGGGGTGGTCTACGTCACGAAAGAGGCCATGGGCCGGGGCTACCGGACCGGCGATCCGGCGTGGTCCAACCTCGGCCAGGGTCAGCCCGAGACCGGATCCCTGCCGGGAGCGCCGCCGCGGGTGACGGCGGTCTCCATCGATCCGGCCGACCACTACTACGCGCCGGTCGCGGGGGTCCAGGAGCTGCGCGAAGCTGTCGCCGCGCTCTACAACCGCCTGTACCGGAAGGGGATGGGTTCCCAGTACACGGCCGAGAACGTGGCGATCTCGGGCGGCGGCCGGGCGGCCCTGACGCGGGCGGTCGCCTCGCTCGACCAGGTCAACCTCGGGCACTTCCTGCCGGATTACACGGCCTACGAGGAGCTGCTGGACATCTTCCGGCTGGTGACACCGATCCCGATCCTGCTGCGGCGGGAGCAGGGGTACGCCTTCTCGGCCGAAGACCTGCGGCGGGAGGTGATCGGCCGCGGGCTCTCCGTGCTCCTCTTCTCGAACCCGTGCAATCCCATGGGCAAGCTGGTCTCCGGCTACGAGTTGGCGGAGTGGATCGACGTCGGCCGGGAGCTCGACTGCACCCTGCTGATCGACGAGTTCTACTCGCACTACATCTGGGACGCGGGGGAGGGCGAGCCCGGCCCGAGCGTGAGCGCCGCCCGCTATGTCGAGGACGTGGATCGCGATCCAGTGGTGATCGTGGACGGCCTGACCAAGAACTGGCGCTATCCGGGCTGGCGGGTGACCTGGACGCTCGGTCCGCGCTCGGTGATCGAGGCCATCGAGAGCGCCGGCTCGTTCCTGGACGGCGGCGGCTCGCGTCCGCAGCAGCGGGCAGCGGTGGAGCTGATGGAACCGGACCTGGTGATCGCGGAGTCCAAGGCGATCCGCGAGGCGTTCCTGCCGAAGCGGGAGCTGATCCTGCGCCGCGCAAGGGAGTTGGGAATGCGGGTGCACCCCGAGCCTGCCGGCACCTTCTACGCCTTCGTGTCGGTGAGGGATCTCCCGGAGCCGATCTCGGACGGCATGGCCTTCTTCCGCGCGGCCCTGGAGCACAAGGTGATCTGCGTGCCCGGAGTCTTCTTCGACGTCAACCCCGGCCACCGCCGTGCCCAGCGCCTCTCCCGCTTCCACCAGCACGTCCGCCTCTCCTTCGGACCCGGCCTGGATGAGGTCGCCGGGGGAATGGACCGGCTGGAGGAGATGATCCGGGAGTATCAGGGGTAGAGATCTGTCGGCGCTGGTACCGGCGACAGTTGTCGCGCCCAGGGAGAAAAGCTGCTATGCTTTCCTTCTGGAGGTGAGGGATGGCCAAGCCCAACAAATTGAATGTCCAGGATGCTCCCGTGGATCGGGATGCGTTCTTCCGCGGATACACGATCGAAGAGCTGGCCAAGATCCAGGGAGTGCGCCCTTTAGAGGACTTCGAGTCGCTCCTCGGCGGATGGCCTGACGACATCGACGATGGCTTCGAGGAAGCTGTCGCCCGATGGCGAGGCCATGAGCCCGGGTCCAAAGGATGAATCGAGTACTCGTTGATACCTCTGTAGTCTCTTATCTGTTCAAGGGCCACTCCCTCGCTGCCTACTACCGTGAGCACATGAGCGCCAAGCTTCTCGCCGTCTCCTTCATGACGCGGGCTGAGCTATACCGTTGGCCCTCGGAGCGCGGTTGGGGTGAGCCCAGAATCGCCAGTCTGCTGTCGCACTTGAGCGCCTATGTGGTGCTTCCGCCTGATGAAAGGATGAGTTGGACTTGGGCGAGGATCATGTCCAAGAAAGGTTGGCCGATCGCGGTCGGAGATGGTTGGATTGCGGCGACCGCCGTTCGTCATGGCCTTCCTCTCGTCACTCACAACCCACGTAACTTTCAGCACGTGGACGGGCTGAGCATCATCACCGTTCCCGTCGGCTGAGGTACGGACAGAGGAATCCCAGCGTCGTCGTGCGCTCCGCTATAATGGGTGAAAAGGAGGTAGAGCCATGTACTGCCCCGACTGCGGTAGCGAGTACAGGGAAGGCTACGTCACCTGCGTGGACTGCGAGGTCCCGCTTACCGAGGCCCCTCCTGCCGAGGAATTTCATCCCGACCGCCAGTTCGTCACTGTCTTCGAGGGGAGCGATCCCGCGGCGCTCGCTCTCGCGGAGTCGCTGCTGCTCGAGGAGAACATCCCCTACTTCAAGAAGGGCGACCAGATCCAGGACCTCTTCGCCATGGGCCGTATCTTCGGGATGAACGTG
The DNA here is from genome assembly GCA_034667225.1 of Acidobacteriota bacterium. Classification (GTDB taxonomy): domain Bacteria; phylum Acidobacteriota; class Thermoanaerobaculia; order Multivoradales; family UBA5704; genus DATMER01. Next base: position 10,047 of record JAXDKG010000004.1, on the reverse strand, counting down.
GTCGTCGGTCCGGTCCTGATTCAGGTCCCCGAGGAGCACGCGGAAGCGGCCTTCGAAATGCTGGGTGAGCTGAGGCACGGGAATCTGGAAGCTGCCGGCGAATCCGCGGAAGCCCTGGAACCGTAAACCCGCGGGTACGCCTGTCCGTAAGAGATGTATGAGAACCAAGCTGTCCGTCGCCCTCGTCGCGATTACCCTGTCCGTACCCGCCTCCGCCTGCACCACCTTCTGCCTGCGCGACGGCGGGCGCATCGTCTTCGGCAAGAACTACGACTGGGCTGTCGGGGACGGCCTGCTCGTCGTCAACAAGCGGGGGGTGGCCCGCAAGGCGGATGCCGAGGGCGATCCCAAGCCCGCGAGCTGGACCTCCAAGTACGGCAGCGTCACCTTCAACCAGTACGGCCGCGATTTCCCCTCCGGCGGCATCAACGAGAAGGGGCTCACCATTGAGCTGATGTGGCTCGCGGACAGCCGCTATCCCGCGGCCGACGCGCGGCCCGCGATCGACGTCCTACAGTGGATTCAATACAACCTGGACAGCTATGCCACGGTCGCGGAGGTCCTGAATTCGGACAAGGCGCTAAGGGTCGTCGGCCCCGTCCCGATCCACTACCTCGTCGCCGACCGGCAGGGACAGGTCGCGACCGTCGAGTTCCTGGACGGAAAGATGGTGGCCCACACCGGCGCCAAGCTGCCGGTGGCGGCGCTCGCCAACGACCCCTACGCCGAGTCTCTGGCGGATGGGACGGAGGGCCGCTCCCGCTTCGCCCGCGCCGCGCAGCGCGTCAGGGGCTTCAAGGCGAAGGAGACCGATCCCGTGGGCTACGCCTTCGAGACGCTCGACCAGGTCGCCCAGCCGGGCTATACCAAGTGGAGCATCGTCTACGAGGTGGACCGCGGGCGCGTCCACTTCCGCACCCGGGATCGCCGCAAGATCCGCAGCCTGGACCTCAAGGACGTGGATTTCTCCTGCTCGACCCCCGTCCGCGTTCTGGACCTGGATGCGGATGCCGAAGGCAACGTGGCGCGGCGCCTGGTTCCGTATACGCGGGAGATCAATCGGGAGCTGGTGACGGCGGCGTTCCGCAAGACGGAGTTCCTGGCGGAAACCCCGAAGGCCGAGATCGAGCGCGTGGTCCTCTATCCCGAGTCGGCGGTCTGCCGGCGCTGATCTGATGTCCAAAAAAGAATCGGCTCGGCGGGTGCGAACCAGCCGAGCCTTTTCCATGACTGCATTTGAACGATCCCACGAGACTTGAGACGGCTACTCAAACCAACCTCAACCCCGGGACTTCCTGACTTTGTCATAATGTACCCATACAGATTCGATTGAACAAGGCGAGGAGCGCTATCGATGCGATCGGGATCTCCTATGGATAGGCTCGATGGATTGTCGATCCGGGATCTGCGCGCGGTGGTCGCGCTGGCGGAGAGGCTCCACTTCGGGAAGGCGGCGGAAGACCTGTCGATCGCCCAGCCATCGCTGAGCGCGGCGGTGAAGAAGGTCGAGGAAGCGGTAGGGGAGCGGCTGTTCGAGCGCACATCCCGGCATGTGTCGCTGACGCCGGCCGGGCAACTGGCGGTGCAGCGCGTGCGCTCGATGCTGGAAGAGCTCGCTGGCATCGGGGCAGGAGGGGCCCACCGGGAATGTCTGACCAGCCGCTTCCGGCTCGGCCTGGTCCCGACGATCGGGCCCTACTACGCGCCCTGGTTCCTCGGCGCGCTCCGGCAGCGCTACCCCAGGCTCGAGCTGGTGCTGACGGAGGCGATGACGGATTCCCTGCTCCAGATGCTGAGTCAGAGGCTGATCGACGCGGCCGTCGTCTGCCTGCCGACGGGCGAATGGGGACTGACGGAGACCCCTCTCCTGCGCGAGCCCTTCCTGTTGGCGGTCCCTTCGAACCATCCTCTCGCCAACGAGGCGGAGGTCAGCATGGGCCAGATCGAGCCGCGGGAGATGCTGCTGATGGAGCGCGGGCATTGCCTGCGGGATCAGGCCCTGGAAGCGTGCGGCACGACCCCGGATTCCGCTCTGAACCCGGTGCAGGCGGCGAGCCTCGAAACGTTGCGGCACCTGGTCGCCGCGGGAAGCGGGTGCGCGATGCTCCCGCGGATGACCGTCGCCGCCGGCCTCGACTGCTCGGGCCTGGTGCGCTACTTGTCGTTCCGTGAGCCCGCGCCCAGCCGGACCATCGGCTTCGTCTTCCACGGCCGTTGCGCCAGATTGGAAGACGCGGTCGAGCTGGCGGGCTTCCTGGCTCAGCTCCCGTCGCGGAGCTGAGCGGCCGCTTCGGCCGGACCCAGGTCGAAGGTCCACGGACCCATCCGGGTCGGGGCCTGGAGCGCCCTTTCGAGCGCTCCGAGGAAGTAGTCCCGGGGCCAGTCCTCCGCCCCGAACGTCGCCAGGTGGTCGGTGTAGCTCTGGCAGTCCACGAGCTGGAAGTCCCAGGCGATCAGGTTTCCGAGGAGCGTGGCAAAGGCGACCTTGGAAGCGTCCGGCACCTCCGCGAACATCGACTCCCCGTAGAAGACCGCTCCCAGGGAGATGCCGTAGAGGCCGCCGACGAGCCGGCCCTCCTGCCATGCCTCGATGGAGTGGGCGAAGCCCCTCTTGTGGAGCGCCGTGTAGCCCTTGATCATGCCGCGGTTGATCCAGGTGCCGCGCTGGCCTGGCCGTCTTTTTCGGGCGCAGGCGCGGATGACCGCCTCGAACGCTGTGTCGGCGCGGACTTCGAACCCACCGCGGTGCATCGTCTTGCGTAGCGACCGCGAGAGGTGGGCCTCTTGAGGGAGGAGCACGAAGCGTGGATCGGGGCAGAACCAGAGGAGCGGGAGCCCCGGGTGGGGCCAGGGGAAGATCCCGCGGCTGTAGGCGGCGAGGAGGAGGTCCGGGTCCGGCTTGCCGCCCACCGCGAGGATGCCATCGGGCGTCGCCCTCTCCGGGGGCGGGAAGACGTCACGGTCTTGGAAGAGCATGGTTCGGCGCGGTGAGCCGCTCCAGCCGTGCCAGGTAGGCGTAGGCCTCGCGGCCCGAGCCGCCGCACATCTCCTCGCTGGGCCGGAGCCGCGTGCAGACCGGCGGCCGATCCGGTTGTCCGAAGATCCGGCAGCGGTGGTCGTCGGTGAGCTGCACGCAACGCACGCCCGCCGGCTTGCCCTCGGGCATGCCGGGGATCGGGGTGGAGATCGAGAGCGCGATGCAGCAGGCGGCGCAGCCGGGGCGGCAATCCATGGAGCCGCCATTCTAGCGTGCTAGCCTGGGATGACACTCCCGCCGCCTGGGGTTGAAACCCCAGGCTAGAAGAGTATTGCCCCTTCCAGGGGCGGTCGAAGGCAAGCCTCCGGAGGAGGCTGTACCTTTCTAGCCTGGGGTTTCAACCCCAGGCGGGCGGCGTGCGCTTCCGTATGGAGGTTTCCGATGATCCGCAGGATTTTGCCGGCACTCCTTCCCCTGCTCTGGGCGTGCGGAGGCTCCGACTCCGTCCCGCTCGCGGCCGACAAGGCCCCCCTCCACCTCGAAGAACATCTCAAAGCCGCGCGGATCGAAGGCTCGGAAGTCCCCAAGGACCTTCCCAAGGCGGAGGCTTGGGACTTCGGCAAGCCGCAGCCCGGGTGGAAGGCAGTCGTCCCCCTTCTCCCCGGAGCGGTCCCGGCCAGCGTGCAGCAGGCCGAGGGCGCGCTGCTCGTCGATCTCACCGAGGCGAACCGCCAGCGCCGGGGCATGCGCGGCGGGGTCTACGTCGACCTGCCGGCCTGGAATCGGGAGGATTGGGCCTTCCTGCTGGTGCGGGCGCGCAGCTCGGGCGGCGCCAGGGACCTCGGCGTCGGCTTCAACCTGCGGCGGCAGCACGGCGACATGATGTTCGAGTACGAGCCGTTCCTGTACCGCGGCGACTCGGCCACCCTGATCAGCGACGGCGCCGTCCACGACTACCTGCTGCGTGCCGACTGGGTGGACTTCGGCGCCATGGAAGAGCCGCTGCGCCAGCTCGGCTTCATGCTCGGCGCCAGCGCGCCGGGCCGGCTGGAGATCCTCTCGGTCTCGCTCGTCCCCAAGGAGGCGCGCTACGCCGAAGCGGCCGCGGGGGTGATCACCGAGCCCCGCGACGCGCTCTACCGGCGCACCCTCTATACCCACACGCCGGGCAAGCTCTCCTGGCGCGTGAAGGTGCCGAAGGACGGGCGGCTCGACTTCGGGCTGGGGGTGCTCCGCCAGGATGCGCCCGTGACCTTCCGGGTCCAGGCGGATGGCAAGGCGGTGTTCGAGGAGAGCTATGCCCGCAAAGGGACCTGGGGGCAGCGCTCGGCCGACCTCTCCCGCTGGGCGGGCAAGGAGGTCGACCTCACGCTGGAGACCCTCGGGAAGGCGGGGAGCGTGGCGCTCTGGTCCGCCCCGACCGTCAGCGGTGCGGTCCCTGCCGGGGTATCGGCTCCGCCGAACGTCCTCCTCTACGTGATCGACGCCGGGGGCGCCGAGTACATGAGCGCCTATGGCTACAACCGCCGCACGACCCCGAACCTGGAGCGGCTGGCGGCGGAAGGGGCGCTCTTCGAGCGGGCGTACAGCAACTCCTCCTGGTCGAAGCCGTCCACGACCTCCTTCATGACCGGCCTCCACCACACCGTGCTCGGCGGCTACCGCCTGCCGAACGATCCGCTGCCGGAAAGGGCCGCCACCATGGCCCAGCTCCTCCACGGGGCCGGCTATCAGACCGGCGTCTTCACCTCCAACTCCTGGTGCGGCTCCATGAGCAGCCTCGACCGCGGCGTGGACAACCTCATCGAGAGCATCTCGGGGCCCAACTCGGCGTCGTCCGAAGAGCTGCAGCGGGCCTTCTGGCGCTGGCGCGAGGCCTACCCCGGCCGCCCCTGGTGGGCGCATTTCCAGGTGACGGACGTCCACTGGCCATGGGAGCCGGTGCCGCCGGTCGCCGGCACCTTCCTGAGCCGCGCCGAGCGGGATGCCTTCAACGACATGGAGCGCCGCCTGGGCACCGCCACCGGCACGATGGGCCGCTCCTGGGGATTGCGCGCCGCTACCGCGACCTTCGAGAAGGCCGGAATCGACCGCAAGGCCTACTTCGACGGCGTGCGCGGGGCCTTTGATGAGGCCATGGCCTTCTCCGACCATCAGCTCGGCCTGTTCGTGGAGAGGCTCAAGGCCACGGGCGAATGGGAGAACACGATCCTCATCGTCACCGCCGACCACGGCGACTGGCCCGGCCTGGGCTACTTCGACGCCTGGGCGCCGTTCGAAAGGGTCGCCTACCTCAACCCGTACCTGAGCCGCGTGCCGCTGGTGGTGATCTGGCCCGCGAAGATCAAGCCCAGCCAGCGCTTCCGCGGTCCCGTGTCGCTGATCGACCTGCTGCCCACCGTCCTCGACCTCGCGGGCAAGCCGAAGCCCGCCTATCTCCAGGGACAGTCGTTGGCGCCGCTGCTGCTCGGCCGGCCCGGCTGGGAGCCGCGCCCGGTCGTCATCGACGAGCTCACCCTGGATGCCAGGACGGGCGATCCCACCGGAATCATGGAGATCGTGGACGGCCGCTGGGGCGCCTCGCTCCAAATCAGCAAGGAGGAAGGGGAAGGTCCGCGCCTGCTGCTCTATGACCTGTGGAACGACCCCTACTGCCTGAAGAGCCTCCACAAGGAGAAGCCGGACCTGGCGAAGAAGTATACCGGCATCCTGGAGAGGACGTTCCGCGAGCACCAGGCGCTGGCGAAGGAGTTCCCCCGGGGGAAGGGAGGAGCCATGGACTCCGAGCAGCTCAAGACGCTGAAGTCGCTGGGGTACATCTAGGCGTTTGCGGACAGCAACGAGCTGTTTCCGGACCGTACCCGCTCGTTGCCGGGCAAAACCCAGTCAACGCCGGACAGGAGCGAGTCGTTCCCGGACAGCAACGAGCCGTTTCCGGACCATACCCGCTCGTTGCCGGGCAGTACCCAGTCAATGCCGGACAGGGGCGAGTCGTTTTCGGACACGGGTGAGTCGTTTCCGGACCCTACCCGGTCGTTGCCGGACACCTACTCGTTTTTGAGGGCGGTGGTCATCTCGCGCAGCGTCTTTTTGGCGTCGCCGAGCACCATCATCGTGTTCGGCTTGCCGAACAGGTCGTTCTCGATCCCCGCGAAGCCCGGGTTGAAGCTGCGCTTGAGGACGATCACCGCCCGCGCCTGCTCCACGTTGAAGACCGGCATGCCATAGATCGGGCTCGCCGGGTTCGTCTTGGCCGCGGGGTTGACCACGTCGTTGGCGCCCACCACGAGCACGGCGTCGGTGCGGGCGAACTCGTCGTTGATGTCGTCCAGGTCGAAGAGCTGTTCGTAGGGGACGTTCGCCTCGGCCAGGAGCACGTTCATGTGCCCCGGCATGCGGCCGGCGACCGGGTGGATGGCGTACTTGACCGAGGCGCCGCGCCCCTCGAGGATCTGCGTCAGCTCGCGCACGGTGTGCTGGGCCTGGGACACGGCCATGCCGTAGCCCGGCACCACGATCAGCGACTGCGCGGCTTCGAGCACGCCCACCGCCTCCTCGACCGTGGCCTGGTTGTAGCTCGCCGCGGACCCGGTCCCGGCGGCGACGGCCCCCTCGGCCGGAGCCTCCACCTTGCCGAAGGCGCCGAACAGCACGTTGGTGAACGACCGGTTCATCGCCTGGCTCATCTTGAGCGACAGCAGGAGGCCCGAGGTGCCGTCGAGCGCGCCGGCGATGATCAGCACGTAATTGTTGAGCGCGAAGCCGGTCGCGGCGGCGGCGAGGCCGGCGTAGGAGTTCAGGAGCGAGATCACCACCGGCATGTCCGCGCCGCCGATCGGAATGACGAAGAGAATGCCGACGACGAAGCCGATCACCCCCATGAGGTAGAAGAGCAGGCTGCGGCTCGGGTCGAGCACGACCAGGACGAGCAGCACCAGCGCGCCCAGGAAGAGGACGATGTTCGAGGTGTTCTGCCCCTTGTAAGTGATCGGCGAGCCGGGGAGGATCCCCTGCAGCTTGCCGAACGCCATGAGGCTGCCCGTGAACGTCAGGAAGCCGAGGAACACCTCCAGGCCGAGGGCGCCCATGGTGAAGCGCGAGATCTCCGCGCCCAGGTGGCGATACTCCGCAATGCCCACCAGGGCGGCGGCCAGGCCGCCGAAAGAGTGCGAGAGCGCGATCCGCTCCGGCATCTTGGTCATCGGGATCCAGATCGACATGACCGCGCCGATGACGGAGCCGATGGTCAGGCCGATGAGGATCCACTCGAATCGGACGATCTTGCCCAGCAGCAGGGTGCCGACGACCGCCACCAGCATGCCGAAGGCGCCGATCGCGTTGCCCCGGCGCGCGTGCTTGGGCGACGACAGCGCCTGCAGCGCGATGATGAAGCAGACCGAGGCGATGAGGTACGAGAACGGGGTGATGTTCATGACTTGCGCTCGGAACGGTCGCTGCGGCGCGTCTTGAACATCCGCAGCATGCGGTCGGTGATCAGGAATCCACCGACGGTGTTGATCGTGGCGCAGGTCACCGCGATGGTCCCGAGGATCGTGCCGAGCACGTCGTAGCCGCCGCCCGCGGCGACCAGGGACCCGACCAGCGAAATGCCGGAAATCGCGTTGGTGCCCGCCATCAGCGGCGTGTGCAGCAGCGGCGGCACACGGTGGATGACGTGATGGCCGAGAAAACCCGCCAGCACGAAGACGTACAATCCGAAGAGCAGCTCGTTCGACATGGCCGTCCTTGTAGTTTTGGGGTCGGAAGTCCCGACGGGGGCGTATCGTAGCATGCGCGCCCCGCTGCTATAGTCCCGCCCATGAGCTCTCCCCCCAAGAGCGCCTACGCCCGGGCCGGAGTCGACATCGACGCCCAGGAAAAAGGCCTCGCGCGGGTCAAGAAGCTGGCGAAATCCACCTTCACCCCCGGGGTCCTCTCCGAGATCGGCAGCTTCGGCGGCCTGTTCCGGCCCGACCTGTCGGGCATGACCGAGCCGGTGCTCGTGGCCTCGGCCGACGGGGTCGGCACCAAGCTGGTCGTGGCGAAGATGATGGGGGACTACTCCTCCGTCGGCCGCGACCTGGTCAACCACTGCGTCAACGACATTCTGGTCCAGGGGGCCGAGCCGCTCTTCTTCATGGACTACCTCGGCGCCGGCGTGCTCGAGCCCGCAAAGATGGTCGAGCTCGTCGAGGGAGTCGCGAACGGCTGCCGCGAGAACGGCTGCGCGCTCCTCGGCGGCGAGACCGCGGAAATGCCGGGCTTCTACCAGCCGGGCGACTACGAGCTCGTCGGCTTCATCGTCGGCATCGTGGACCGCCCCAGAGTGCTCGACGGCTCCAAGGTCGCGCCGGGGGACGTGCTGGTGGGCCTCCCCTCGTCGGGGCTCCACACCAACGGCTACTCGCTGGCCCGACGGATCCTCTTCGACACGCTGGGGCTCGGCGTCCGCGACCGTGCGCCCTGGCGCTCCAAGAAAACCGTGGGCGAGGCGCTTCTCGAGCCGCACCTCTCCTATCTCAAGTCGCTGCGTCCCCTCCTCAATGGTCGCAGCCAGCGCGCCCTGCACGGCATGGCCCACATCACCGGTGGAGGCATCACCGACAACCTGCCGCGCATCCTGCCCGCGGACACCCACGCCCTGATCCGGGTGGGGAGCTGGCCCGGGCTCGAGCTCTTCAGCTTCCTCCAGGAGAAGGGGGAAGTCGAGGAAGACGAGATGTTCCGCGTCTTCAACATGGGGATCGGGATGGTGCTGGCGGTGGAACCCTCCGGGCTGGCCGAGGTGCTGTCCCTGCTGCGGAGCACGGGCCAGCGCTCGTTCCTCATCGGCACGGTCCAGAAAGAAGGCTCGGGAGTCGTGTACGACCTGAGCAGCACCTTCCCGGACGTGGAATGACCCGCATCGGGGTCCTCCTCTCGGGCCGCGGGAGCAACTTCCTGGCCCTCCAAGGCGCGATCGAGCGCGGCGAGATCCCCGCCAGGATCGTGCTGGTCCTCAGCAATATCCCTGAAGCCCCAGGTCTCGCCAAGGCCCGCGAGCTGGGGCTCCGAGCCGAGGCCATTCCCCACCAGGGCCAACCCCGGTCTGCCCACGAAGCCCGGGTCCTGGACGCGCTCCGCCGGGCGGAAGTCGACTGGGTGTGTTTGGCCGGTTACATGCGCCTGCTCTCCCCGGCGTTCATCGCGGCCTTCCCCCGCCGCATCGTGAACATCCACCCGAGCCTGCTGCCCGCCTTTCCCGGGCTCGACGCCCAGGAGCAGGCCCTGGCCCACGGGGTGAAAGTCTCCGGCTGCACCGTCCACCTGGTCGACGAAGGGCTCGACAGCGGGCCGATCGTCGTGCAGCGCACCGTGCCCGTCCTGGACGAGGACACTCCCCGTACCCTGGCCGCCCGCATCCTGGAGCAGGAGCACCTCGCCTACCCCGAAGCCCTGCGCCGTCTGCTCTCCGAACCCTGGCGGATCGAAGGACGCCGCTTGATCTTCGGGAATGACCTGGGAGGGATCTGAGTTATACTCCCTGCTGCGACGGGGAGACGGGGGTCTTTGAACAAAACTTAGAGGCAAAACCCCGAGGCCGGAATAGACGGCCCGGGTGGCTGGTTATAACCCCTTGCGCCAGGGCGGAAGCGAGAGGCGGGCGAAAGAGGGGGTTGACACCAAGATCGACCTGCCCTACACTTCGCCTCCCCCTGAACAAGGGGGGCCGTCGTAAGTAACTGCGGCGCGCGCCCGAAGGGGCGCCGGTTCTTTGAAAACTAGGTAGAGGAAATTGAGTTGAAGCAGTCGGGCGACTGTTAGTTGTATTCCGAATACGACTGTCGAAGCTGTAGCGGCTTCGATGGTGAGGATCTAAACTGGAGAGTTTGATCCTGGCTCAGAATGAACGCTGGCGGCGTGCTTAACACATGCAAGTCGTGCGCGAAGGTGGCTTCGGCCACCGGAGAGCGGCGAACGGGTGAGTAACACGTGGGTGATCTGCCTGGGAGCGGGGGATAACCTGGGGAAACTCGGGCTAATACCGCATACGTTGATTTGGTTACGGCCAAGTCAAGAAAGCTGGCCTC
>JAXDKG010000003.1:0-58515 GCA_034667225.1 Acidobacteriota bacterium | reverse complement strand
CCCCAAAACCTTCAGAGCCCTGGAAGGGCGTAGGCATGGCCAGGGGCGCCAGCCCCGCGGCGGGGGAGGGGGCTCCCGGGCTCGCGCCCGGGGCCAATGCCTGCGTCCCTTCGGGACTTGGGATGTTGATGGGCTTCTTACCTGGGGTTGAAACCCCAGGCTTTATGCCTGTGCCCCTTCGGGGCGTGAAGACGGGAGATGTGTATAAGAGGTTGGGCTTCAGCCCCAGGTAAGAGGCCCAACCAACCTCCAAGTCCCGAAGGGACGCAGGCATAGGCCCCGGGCGCGAGCCCGGAGGCCCCCAACCCGGGCTCTCGCCCCTGGCCCTGCCGTCGCCCTTCCAGGGCTGTGAATGTTTTTGGGGGATGCGTACCTGGGGTTGAAACCCCAGGCTTTATGCCAATACCGTTCGCTTAAGGTGTTTCTACGTAGGGGAGGGGCTCGCCCCCTCCCGGGCGGGGGCAAGCCCCTCCCCTACATTACAGCCCAAAGTGAAGAGCATTGGGCTTTATGCCTGCGCCCCTTTCGGGGCTCTCTCTGCTTCCGGCGGATCTGCGGTAACCTAAGAGCCTGGAACGAGGAGCGCTCAATGAGCTCGAAGATCCCCGAAGTCATTCCGCTTTCCGACCTCGGACAGGGGGCTGCCGCAGTCATCCGCCGTGTACGTGATTCGCAGACGCCCGCCGTCATCACTCAGCGTGGCCGCGCGAAGGCTGTCTTGATCAGCATCGAAGCCTACCGGCAATCGGAAGCTGAGCGAGAGCTGCTGGCTCGATTGGCGCGAGGAGAGCAGGAAATCGCGGCTGGACGGGGGGAGGATCTGGATGCCGTCCTCGCCGAGGCCGACGCCATCCTGAATCGGCGAAAGGCTTGAAGGTCCGGTTCACACCGGGAGCTCGGGCCGAATTCCTTTCCGCGGTCGGGTACATTGCCGAAGACCGGCCCATGGCAGGCCGGCGATTTCGGGAGCGGTCAGAGCGCGTCCTGCGGCGCCTGGAGAAACACCCCGAGTCTGGGCGTCGCATTCCCGAGTTTCCGGACCTTCCGTACCGGGAGGTTATCGTCGCTCCGTATCGATTCTTCTACAGGGTCTCTGGTGATGTGGCCTGGATTGTTTCGGTCTGGCACGGAGCCCAGCTGCCATCTCCTCCGGAAAACGCGGAAAGCTGAACACTACTTCCGGCGAATCCGCCGGATCTCTTCGATCAGCCGCTTCAACATTTCCCTGACACCTATAGGGCCAGGGGCGCAAGCCCCGCCGCGAGGGGCTCCGTGTTCGCGCCCAAGCCTCTGCCGTCGCCCCTTTTGGGGCTCGAATAAATGTGCCAGCAGGGTTGGGAAGGTGGCGTCCTCTCCTGCGCAGCGGGGGAGGATAGAGGAGGGGGCTTTTTCAGGGCTCGGAGTGAAGACCCCCTCCCCAGCCCTCCCCCGCTACGCGGGAGAGGGGGCCGGAGGGTGAAGATCCGACTGTGGCACGGTTATTCCGTGACGAGCCCTTAGCAGCCGCAGCCCAGCACCACTGAGGTTTGCTGGTACTCGGTGCACGGCTGGCCGGAGGCATTGAAGCAGACCCGGAACCGCTCTCGGAGCGTGCGCAAGGCCGGGCCGAAGCAGATGTCCGGTTCCTCGCAGAAAGGGGGATCGCCGCAGAACTTGTAGACGCCGCAGTACGGATCACCGCAGTCCGAGTAGCCGGACCAACTCGCGCACGACGGGTAGGCCGGTCCGCACGCGGTGGTCGAGTTGCACGCCCCCGCGGTGAGGGCAGACCAGCTCCGCCCTTGCCCGGCACGCTCCTGCCTGACCACGTCCTCGCTGCGCAGCGTGACCGGCTCGTCGCACGAGCAGGTGGCCGCCGCATTGTCGCAGGCCATGAGGCAGGCGAGGAACTCGTCCTTGCCTTCCTGCGCCAGGCAGTTGGAGGCACAGTTCTCCTGGATCACGCCGCACCCACCGCAGCTCGCCGCCTGCGCCGGAAGCGCCACTCCCAGCGCCGCGAACACCAAGGCTCCGAGTAAGAAACGGTCCACACATCTGGTCATCGAAGACCTCCTTCATAGAGTTAATTGACGATAAGGCTAATTATCTAGAGAGTCAAGGCCTTGGGTAGCCCGCTCGGGGCAGGGCTTCAACAAAATGTCTGGCCCTTGGGAAGCCTTGGAGAAAGGGCTACTTCCGGCGGATCCGCCGGATCTCTTCAATCAGCCGTTTGGCCTGGGTGGCCTGGCCGGGAGTCGGGGCATTGGCGGCCAGATCTTCGAGAAGCTTGATGGCCTCGTCCCACTTGCCCTCCTCGGAGAGCCGGACGGCCTCGTCGTAGCGCTGTCCGAAGCGGTTGTAGGCGAGGACCTCGCGGACTTCGTTCAGGCGCCGTTGCAGGTCCTCCTTCTGTGGGCCGGCGGCCTTCGCGGCGAGCTCTTCAAGCAGCGGCAGCGCGCCCTCCAGGTCCCCCTTCTCGAGCTGGCGTTCCACTACGCCGCGGAGCTCCTCGATCCACACCGACCGGGCGCGCTCCGCCTCGGCGGACCCTCCCTCGACCGCGATGACCCGGTCGATCAGCGCCTCGGCCTCCTTGGCCTTGCCGTTCCGCAACCGGATCAGCATCAGGTTGTAGGCCGTGCCCGTATCCGAGGGCATCAGGCGGTGGGCCGTCTCGAAGGCGCTCTCCGCTTCGGGGGGGAGCGGCGTCTCGAAGGAGAGGGCGTAGCCGAGGCGGGCCCAGGCGTCGCCGAAATCGGGGCGCAGCGCCACGGCGCGCCGGAAGGCTTCGGCGGCTTGGCGCAGGGCCGCGCGGTCCGGGCCGAGCTCCAGCCGGTTCAGTCCGTAGTGATATTGGATGAGGAAGTCGTCCGGGGCCGCCCGGGCGGCGCGCTCCAGCCAGGAGGCGGCTTCTTCCTTCGGGCTCAGGAGGCCCATGCCGGCCAGCGCCGCGCCGTGCTCCGGATTCGCGGCGAGCGCGGCTTTCAGGTGTTCCTCCGCGTCGCCTCGGCGGGAGGGATCGAGGAAGGACAGCAGGAGGCCGAGCCGGGCGAGCAGCTCGGCCCGCGGGAGCGGCGCCACGCGGAAGCCGGATTCCGCCACGGCGCCGGCCGGAGCCTGGAGATAAGGAAAGCCGCCGCGCTTCACATAGGCGAGCAGCTCCGCGTCCAGCGCTCCTCCGAAAGCGGCGTCCTCGGGGGGCTCGCCTCGGGCGAGAGCCCTCAGGTAGCGCAGCGTGAGATCCCGGCGGGCCGGGTTGCCCACGAAGAGGTAGTGGGCGAGAACCCAGGTCTGGGCGTAGAAGACGGTGCGCCGCGCGCCCTCGTGGTAGTCCTTGGAATGGACGTCGAGCGCGAACAGCTCGGAGACAGGCAGGAGCGGGTTGCTCTGGAGCCAGCGCGCGTGGGCCTCGATCGGCTGGCCGATCCGGGCCTCGGCGCCCTTCGTGTCAAACGTGCTGTAGAGCTGGGCCATGCCCTCGTGGAGCCAGAGGGGGAGGCCCGGGTAGTTGTTGCGCAGCACGTAGTGGAGGTACTCGTGGTAGATGATCGACCGCGCATCTCCGCGCGGATCGGCGTTGATGGCCACGTAATTGGCCTCGGTCCGGGAGAGGAAGTAGCCGCCCACGTCCACCGGCTTGCCTTCGAAGACCAGACGGTAGGGGGCGAGGGCGGCGCCGTCCTTGAAGACGAAGAGGAATGTCGGGCTTGGCGACGAGAGCTTGAGGTCCGGATCGAGCTGGGCCAGGGTGGCGCGCAGCCGCTCGAGATCGGCGGCGAGGCGGCGGGTGGGCCGCTCCCCGGCGTTGCTGAACAGGGTGAAGTGGGCCGATTCCAGGCGGATCCAGGCGTCCGCGTCCGGAGGGAGGGCATGCGCGCTGGGCGCCGAAAGCAAGAGAAAGATGAGGAGAGCGAGCCTCAGAGTCCGTTCCTCCCTGTCATAGACTAGCGCTTCATCATGTTCCGCTCCATCCTGGCCGCCTACCGCGAGGCTTTCTCGGGCCTCAACCGCTCCGTCTGGCTGCTGGCGTTGACCACGCTGGTCAACCGCAGCGGCACCATGGTGCTGCCGTTCCTGATCCTCTATCTCACTCAGAAGCAGGGCTTCGAGCCCACGGACGCGGGCAAGGCCCTGGGGATCTACGGTCTGGGCGGCGTGCTCGGCTCGTATCTCGGAGGCTGGCTCTGCGACCGCGTGCCGCCGCGGCGCGTGATGGTGGGCAGCCTGGCGCTCGCCGGCGCCGGCTTCATCGTGCTCGGCCAGCTCGACGCCCGGCCCGCCATCCTGGTGAACATCTTCTTCCTCGCGGTCGTGGGGGAGGGCTTTCGCCCGGCCAACGGCGCGGCGCTCTCCACCGCCACCCCGCCGGAGCTGCGCACCCGGGCCTTCGCGCTCAACCGCCTGGCCGTCAACCTTGGGATGTCCCTCGGGCCGACCATCGGCGGATTCCTGGCGATGATCGACTACGACTGGCTGTTCGTGGTGGATGGCGTCACCAGTATGTTCGCCGCCGCGGTGCTCTTCGTCGCCTTCCACGCGGAGGACCGCAAGCCCGTGGAGGCGACAGTCATCACGGCGCCCGGGCGCTCCCCGTGGCGGGATCGGCCGTTCCTGGTGATGATGGCGCTCTTCTTCCTGCTGGCCCTGATCACCTTCCAGATGGCGAGCACCTTCCCGCTGACGCTGCGCGATCTCTACGGTTTCCGCGAGGGGCGGATCGGCCTGGTGATGGCCGTCAACACCGTGATCATCGTGCTGTTCGAGATGGTGCTGGTGCACCGGGTGGGGAGCCGGGACCCGCTGAAACTGGTGGGGATCGGGGGCCTGCTCTTCGGCCTGGGCATGGCGCTGCTGCCGTTCGGTACGGGGTTCGGTTTTGCGGCATTCTCGGTAGCGGTCTGGACGATCGGGGAGATGCTCGCCTTTCCGCTGTCAGCCGGGGCGGTGGCGAACCGGGCGGATGAGTCCAACCTCGGCGTCTACATGGGCCTGTACACGCTCTCGTTCGAAGGAGCCTGGGTCTTCGCCCCGATCGTGGGCACCTGGGTGTATCAGACCTGGGGAGCGAAGACCCTCTGGCTCGGCTGCGGCGCCGTGGGCGTCATCATCCTGATCGGCTTCTACGGCGTCTCCGCCGCGATTGCCCGCGAGCGCTAGACTTCTTTTTCGTGCAAATGCAGCTTGCGGTAGCCGCGATTCCAATAGATCAGCGGCGGCGCCTCGTTCTTGGGCACGCTGCTCGCCTCGACGGAGCCGACGTAGATGGTATGGGAGCCGGCCGGATAGCGCGCGTGGATGGTGCAGTCCAGCCAGGCGAGCGCGTCCTGCAGGATCGGCGCGCCGGTGTGCGCCGTGCCCCAGCTCCCCTGCGCGAAGCGGTCCTCGTCCTTGACCCAGGCGAAGCGGTTCGAAAGCTCGGACTGCTCCTCGCCCAGGATGTTCACCGCGAAGACGGCATCCGGCTCCTGGAGCATGGAGTAGGCCATGTGGCGGTTCTCGATGATGACCATGATCATCGGGGGCTCGGCCGAAACCGAGGCGAAGGCCGAGACGGTAAGGCCGTGTTTTTGCTCGCCCGTCTTGATCGTCACGATCGTGACGCCGGCCGGGAAATGGCGCAGAGCCAGCCGGAACTCTTCCGAGGTAATCATCGTTCCCTCCTTTTTATAACCTGCAATGGTCCAGAGATTGTGCCACAAGCGGGTGGCACCCCCCTTGCAACCTCCTGGAGCTGAAGAGGAGGATGTTATGGCCAAGTACAAAGTGAAAAAGAATGTGAAGGGGCTGTTGAACCACCGGGTGCAGCTCGGCTTCTTCACCGTGCCTCTATGGGTGGCTGGCGCCGTGTTCGCGGCCAAGATGATCCGCGACCGCCGCCGCCGTGTGACGGTCTAAAGGACCTTTCCGCGCCGCTCCCTTTACCTCAATCCCTGTTGCATCTAAGCTAAGCCCAGTTTCGTAGGGCTTTCAGGAGACAGGGATGACCTATCGGTGGGGTTGTGCGGTCCTGGTAATGCTGTGCCTGGGGGGCCCCCTGGCGGCCCAAGAGGAGGCTCCTCAAGAAGAAGAGCCCTCGCTCAAGCCGAAGCTCGAATTCGGTTTCGAGGCCAAGGCCCACTACCGCGACAGCGACCTCAACCGCTTCGCCGTTCCGTTCCAGTTCAGCCCCAACATGCTGCCGCCCGGGCA
Source organism: Acidobacteriota bacterium (assembly GCA_034667225.1). Classification (GTDB taxonomy): domain Bacteria; phylum Acidobacteriota; class Thermoanaerobaculia; order Multivoradales; family UBA5704; genus DATMER01. The sequence goes on along the minus strand of JAXDKG010000003.1, from coordinate 52,347 downwards.
GACTCGAGGCTTCGAAGAGACCGTCAACGAAGGCTCCCACCTGGAGATCTCGACAGTCACGCTCCTGGTCGATGCGACCTGGGGCGACGGGCTGGCCGCGCACGGCAAGATCGACTTCATCGACCTTTACGACCGCAATCCCACCTCGTCCGACAAGAAGACCGACGTGGACGAGGCCTGGGTGCGCTTCGGCATCGAGCCTGCGCCCGCGACCCTGGCCCCGCGCGGCGGCGCTTATCTGAAGATCGGCAAGATGCCCAAGTTCGAGCGCCAGGACGACCGCCACCTGGAGAGCTACGGCCTGGTCTCCACCGCGTTCAACCGCTTCGAGGATACCGGCGCGGAGCTGGGCCTGAACCTCGGCCGGCATGTCTATGTGAAGGCCACGGCCACCCAGGGCAATCCCGTCTTCCTCCGCGACCCCAACGCCCTGGCCGGCGACAACGGCACGCCCGCGATGCGCCAGCCCTTTCCGGACCCGGAGCTGAAGAGCGGCATCGTCATCCTCTACGACGCCGAGGTGGAAGACCTCGACGTGGATGGCGACCTCGAGCTCGGAGGCGGCGTGGGCGTGCGCTTTGCGGACGAGGGCGGCGTCAACGGCGTGGACTTCCTGGCCTGGGGCTATCAGCGCAATTTGGCCGAAACCGTCGAGCTGGAAGGGACGTTCTATGGCGGCGACCTCGACCTCCTGAACGGTCCGGGAAACTTGACGCCGTTCCCAGCCCTTCGTGGGGACGAGAAGCAGGAGACCGGCGCCAACATCTGGGTCTACTTCGGCGGCCTGTCGTTTTTCGGCCAGTTCGTGGACCAGGAGATCGCGGGTCTGCCGCGCACCGGCCTGGAGGCCGAGATCGCCTGGCGTTTCGAGCTGCCGCTCTGGCTCAGCATCGGCGACCGGCAGCTCTTCACCTTCGTGGCTCCGGCGGTGCGCTACTCCGAGCTGGACAACGACTTCCGAAACCACGCGAGCACCCCGGCCCCGAGCCTCGCCTGGGATTGGAGCAAGCTGGACGCCGGCCTGCGCGTGGGGATCATCCCCGGCGCGGACCTGACGGTCGAGTACGCCGACCACGAGTTCATCCTGGGGAACGGGGCGAAGCGGGAGAACAACGAATTCCTGACCACGTTCCGCTGGAGAGTGTAGCCATGCGGCGGCTGGTCTTTATCCTGATGCTCCTCCTGGCCGTTCCCGGTGCGGCGGAGGAGCTTCGCGGCCGTCTCCAGCTCGTCGGCAAGGGGGGCAAGGGAGCGGCCAAGGGGAGCGACGTGCGGCAGGCGCTCGTCTGGTTCGAGCCCGATACTAGCGGCAGAGGGCCTACCCCTGCCAAGCCTGCGACCTTCGTGATGACCACCCGCGACAAGCAGTTCGTACCGCGGACGCTCACCATTCCCGTGGGCAGCCGGGTGCTCTTCCCGAACGAGGACGTCATCCTCCACAACGTCTTCTCCGTATCCGGAGCGAATTCCTTCGATCTCGGCCTCTATCGCAGGGGCAAGGGCAAGGAGCAGAAGTTCGATCAACCGGGCCTGGTGCGGGTGTTCTGCAATGTCCACCATTCCATGGTCGGGTACATCCTGGTGCTGCAATCACCCTTCGTGGCCACTCCCGATGCCGAGGGCCGTTTCGTGCTGACCGGGCTGCCCAAGGGGCCCGGGCGCCTGACCGTCTGGCACGAGCAGGCGGACCCAGCGAGCATGGATGTCCAGGTGCCGCGGGCGGATTTGCTCGCGCCGCGGCTGGAGATCGTGCGGCCGCGCATCCCGCCCCACCTCAACAAGACCGGCAAGTCCTACTCGAGCCGTGACAACTACAACCAACGCTAGCCGCCGCGCCGGCCTGTCGCTGGGGACCCGGGTCTTCCTGGTCACCAGCCTGCTGATCCTCCTCTCGGTGGGGACCGCGGTGGTGCTGACCTCGTTGCGCGTGGGGAGCACTGCGCGGGCCGAGGCCGACCGGGCGCTCAAGAGCAGCGCGGCGGTCCAGAACCTGGTGCAGGCGCAGCGCTTCCAGCAGCTCAGCCTGATCTCCGGCGTCTTCGCGGGCGATCCGCAGGTGGTTGCCTACTTGAGCGAGGCCACGGGCGAGACGGTCGACGTGCCGTCCCTGCTCGACCAGCTCGGCGAGGGGCAGGCGCGCCTCGGCTTCGACTTCGCCATCCTCCTTGATCCCAGGGGGCACGTGATCGTCCGCACGGACAAGCCGAACGCCACCGGGGAGGACCTCTCGCAGCGGGCCCTGGTGGCCAAGGCCGTGGCCGACTTCGAGGGCTCGGGCGTCTGGCAGGAGGGCGACCGCCTCTATTACGCCGTGGCTGTGCCCGTGAACAAGGCGTTCGAGCTCTACGGTTATCTGATCACCGGCTTCGCCATCGACGACGCCGCGGCGAACCAGGTCAACGAGGTCAGCGGCTCGCAGCTCGCCTTCGTCACCTTGGGCAAAGAGCCGAAAGTGGTGGCCACGACCCTGCCGCCGAGCACGGCGAAAAGCCTGGCAGCGGCCCTGCGCTCCGGGGAGAAGGGAATGGGGAAGGCCATGCGCGAGGGCGAAGCCGTGCCGCGCACCGAGCTGATCCTGGACGGCGAGCCCTGGCTGACCTTCCAGTCGCCGCTCATGGACGCCGCGGGCAAGCCGGTGGGCGCGACCATCGCCCTCGCCTCCATGGGACAGGGGCTCGCCGCCTACCGCGAGATCCAGCTCGTGCTGATCGTCGCCGGGCTGCTCTCGGCCCTGCTCGCGGGCGGGCTTTCCTTCTTCATCGTGCGGCGCACCCTGATGCCGGTCAAGCAGCTCGCCGCCGCGGCCGAGGCGGCCCGGCAGGGGAACTACGATCAGCGCATTTCCGTGGAGCGCGGCAATCGCGGGGATGAGGTGGGGCAGCTCGCCGGCGCCTTCGACGAGCTGCTCGCCGACCTGCGCGAGAAGCGTGACATGGAGACCTACGTCACCGAGCTGTCACGCAATCTGCCCGAGCCCTCCCAGAGCAAAGCCGCGATGGGCGCGCCGCAGACCCGCGAGCTCCTCCTCATGGGGATCGAGCTGCGGCGCTTCGCCCGTCCCGTCAACGGCGCCGGTCCGCAGGCCACGCTCGACCTCCTGGCCATCGACCTCAAGCGCATCGCGAACGCCGTGTCCTCCAATCGGGGGCACGTCGAGGGGGTCATCGGGCACCGGGTCCTCGCCCGCTTCGACGGCGCGAGCCGCGGAACGCGGGCCCTGGCCGCGGCGGCGCAGATTCTGGGTGACGTGAATGAGGAGACCGATTCGCCGGTCGTCGCCCTGGCCTCCGGCCGGACGGTCACCGGCCCCGTTTCCTACGACGAGCAGATGGAGCGCGGTCTCGTCGGCCTGCCGGTGCAGCAGCTCGAAAGCCTGTTGCGCGAGGCCACGCCGGGGGAGCTGCTGCTCTCCCGCGACGTCCACGAGGAGCTGCGCGAGCCGTTCGAGCAGGCCGGCTACCGCTTGGCCGAGCGCCGCGGCCTGCTCTCCTCACAGCCCCTGTACGTGGTGAGCGGGCAGATGGCCTCCCGGATGACGAGCGTCAGGGGGATGGGCCTCGAGTCGGTCACTCCTGTGGGTACTACTGGGGTCGAGACCCTGTCCGGCATCTCGCCGGGCGCGCTCATGGGGCAGCGTTTCGAGATCCTGGCCGTGCTCGGCTCGGGCGGCATGGGCGTCGTCTACAAGGCGCGCGACCGCGAGCTGGACGATCTGGTCGCCTTGAAGATGCTCAGGAAGGAGTTGCTGGGCGATCCCGGCAACCTGGACCGGCTCAAGGCCGAGATCAAGCTGGCGCGCAAGATCACCCATCCCAATGTGCTGCGCACCCACGACTTCGGCGAGATCGGCGGCATGCCCTACATCTCCATGGAGTACGTGCGCGGCGTGACCCTGCGCTACCTGCTGGACCAGACCCACCGGCTGCCCTTCTCGGCCGGGCTGCGCCTGGCCAAGCAGCTCTGCGCCGGCCTCGGAGCCGCGCACGCCCAGGGGGTCATGCACCGCGACATCAAGCCGGAGAACCTGATCCTTGAACCCACCGGCAACGCCAAGCTCATGGATTTCGGCATCGCCCGGCCGATCAAGCGACTGGAAGCGGGGCAGACCGAGGCGGGCTTCATCGTCGGCACGCCGCTCTATCTCTCCCCCGAGCAGCTCGAGGGGCAGGAGGTGGATGCGCGGGCGGACATCTACTCCACGGGCGTGGTGCTCTACGAGATCTTCACCGGCGAGCTGCCATTCAATGGGCAGAGCGCGGTCGAGATCATGATGAAGCACCTGCGCGATCCCGCGCCTCCGCCCCGATCCCACTGGCCGGAGATCCCGCCGAAGCTCGAAGCGATCATCCTGCGCTGCCTGGAGAAGAGCCCCGAGGCACGCTACCGGACCGTGGAGGATTTGCTGAAGGACCTGGAAACGCTCACGGCGTGAGCAGTGGCGTGCTCACGCGCTGACCTGCGTAGAGTACATAATGAGGACGATCTTCGATCCACAGGATGAGTCAAGAGGGGACGCCGACGCCATGCTCGCGCCCGTGCAAACCGGTAGCTACTCCTTCGCCGATCTGGTCCGCCGGCTGGGAGAGTACGAGAACCTTTTCGAGATCGGCGGCCGTCTCGCCGGCACGCTGGACGTCGAGACGGTGCTGGAGCGTGCCCTGGAGAATGCCGAGTCGGTCTGCCGCGCGGAGACCGGCTCCGTCTGGGAGCTGGACGAGGAGCGGCAAGAGCTGTTCTTCCGCGTGGTGCGCGGCAAGGCCGCGGGCGCGATCCGCAACCTGCGCGTGCCGGTAGGGCAGGGGATCGTCGGCAGCGTCGCCCGGACGGGCGAGGCCGAGATGGTGAACGACGTGGCCTCCGATCCGCGCTGGCGCGGCGACTCGGCGGTCTTCCAGACCCGCGCCATCCTGACCGTGCCGCTCGTAGCCGAGGGGCGGGTCATCGGCGTCATGCAGCTCTTGAACCCGGTGGAGCGGGACCATTTCACCGACGGCGACCTGCGGCGCATGAGCCTCTTCGCGGGCATCCTCGCTCATCCGCTCCAGAACGCCCGGCTGCACACCGCCCAGCAACGGCAGTTCTTCTACATGGTCACGGCGCTGGCCGAGACCCTCGACAAGCGTGACCCCTACACCGGCGGGCACGTGCGGCGGGTCGTGGCCTACTCGATGCTGCTCGGCGCCGAGATGGAGCTGAGCCGCGCCGGCCTGAAAGACCTCTGGCTCGCCGCGACCCTGCACGACATCGGCAAGATCGCCACCCCGGACCGCATCCTGAGCAAGCCGTCGCCGCTGGACCAGGAGGAGTTCGAGATCATGAAGCGCCACCCGGTGGACGGCGCCGCGATCGTCTCCCATCTCTCGAACCCGGCCGTGCTCCAGGGGGTCCGCAACCATCACGAGCGCGTGGACGGCAGGGGCTATCCCGACGGGCTCGCCGGGGACCAGCTCCCGCTGGTGGCCCGCATCATCGCCGTGGCGGACACCTATGACGCGATGACCACGAGCCGTCCCTACCGGGAAGGCCTGCCGCCGGCGAGAGCCTGCCACGAGATCGTCTCGTCGGCCGGCACGCAGCTCTGCCCGGAGGTGGTGGCGGCGTTCCGGTCGCTCTATGAGGGCGGACGGTTCACGCCGGAAGGCGGGGAAATGGTCCTTCGCTCGATCGCCGAGCCCGTGTAGAATTCCTCCAGGTTTCCCCCATGTTGCGTCTGCGCTACGTCCTCGAAGGCGAGGACCACGTGTTCCCCCTCCCCCTGACCGCTGCCGCCAAAGTGCGGCTGGGCCGCGGGAGCGACAACGACGTCGTGCTCTCCGACGTGTCCGTGTCGCGCTACCACGCCGAGCTGAACCACGAGGGCGGCTCCTGGTACGTCCAGGACCTGAAGAGCACGAACGGGGTCGAGGTCAACCGCGTGCCAGTCCAGCGGGCGCCGCTCCAACCGGGAGACCGGCTGGGGATCGGAGTCTTCGACCTCCACCTGGAACGCTTCGAGCCGCGGGACATCCGCCAGACCTTGCCGTTGAAGGACGACACCGGGCCGATCCTGACCAATGCGACGATCGTGCGGCCGCTGGCCGAGCTCGCGGCGGCCTACGGCCTGGGCGCCAAGCCGGCGCGCGCCGAAGAGACGACCCGGGAGCAGACCGATGCCGACCGGCGCTTCGGCCACCTGGCCCGGCTCGCCCGCTTCCTGATCACCGCCGAGGCGGTCGATGAGGTCTTCCAGAAGGTGCTCGACATCTCGTTTGCGTCGCTGCCGGTGGATCGTGGCTTCATCCTCCTGGATGACGGCCACGGCGAGCTGGAGTGCGAGCTGATGCGGATCAAGGACCGGGCGGAGCGCCGCCCGTCCGGCGAGATCCCGGTGTCGCGCACCATGCTGCGGGCGGTGATGAAGGAGCGGGTTGCCCTGGTGACTTTCGACGCGCAGTCGGACCAGCGGCTCTCCGGCGGCGAGTCGATCCGGATGCACCAGATCCGCGCGGCCATGTGTGCGCCCCTCTGGTCAGGCGAAAATATCATCGGCGTCATTCAGGTGGACTCACCCTTTCAGGTCGGGGCCTTCAACGAGCACGACCTGGACTTCCTGGCGACCCTGGCCAACTTCGCGGCCGTGGCGGTCGAGCGGATCCGCTGGGCGCGCCAGGCCGAGCATGAGAAGGCCATGCGCTCCCGGCTGGAGCGCTACCACTCGCCGGCGGTGATCGAGGAAGTGCTGAAGCAGGGGGCGGAGGACGGCATGCGGCGCCTCAAGCTCACCCAGGCCACGGTGCTCTTCGCGGACCTGGTCGGTTTCACCCCCTTCGCGGAGAGCTCCACGCCCGAGGAAGTGGCCGAGTCCCTCGACGCCTTCCTCAACCTGGCGGTCGAGGCCATCTTCCGGGCCGGCGGCACGCTGGACAAGTTCATCGGCGATTGCGTGATGGCCTTCTTCGGCGCGCCCGTGGCGCAGGAGGACCACGCCGAGCGCGCGACCCGAGCCGCGGTGGAGATCCAGCGCGACCTGGCTGCCTGGAACCAGGAGCGCAGCGCCCAGGGGCTGCCCGGCTTCAACGCGCGGGTGGCCCTGAACAGCGGCTTGGTCGTGGTGGGCGACATCGGCAGCGCCCGGCGGGTGGATTACACGGTTCTGGGGAACACGGTGAACGTGGCGGCGCGTCTGGAATCAGGAGTGGCACGCCCCGGGGATGTGGTGATGGGGCCGGAGACCTACCGGCTGCTGAATGGAGCCATCCCTGCCGAGCCCCTCGGCGAGTTCCAGCTCAAGGGGCTCCAGCAGAAGATTCAGGCTTATCGGGTGGTCCGGCCTGGGGTTGAAACCCCAGGCTAGAAAAGTACAGCCCCCGTCCGGGGGCTGGTTGAGCTCGCCTCCGGAGGAGGCGATACCCGTCTAGCCTGGGGTTTCAACCCCAGGCGGTGGGCTTACCGCCCTGGGATTTCCAGCATCTGCCCCGGCTTCAGCCGCGAGGAGCTCATGCCGTTCGCGCGCTTGAGGCTGGCCACGCTGGTGCCGTGGCGCTTCGCGATATCCCAGAGGCTGTCGCCGCCGCGCACGCGGTATTTGGCGAGGCCCACCTCTCCCTCTCCCGCGGAAGACGGCTTGTCGCTCCCTCCGCGGGAGGCGAGATAGCGCATGTAAGGCTCCGGGAACAGGGAGACGTGGTAGTGCGGCGGATGGTTCTCCTTGGTCGCCTCCAGGACGTCGCGCCCTTCCAGCGTCAGCAGCGTCTTCTCCAGGAAGGCGCGGCAGGCCGGCCGGCTGCTGCGGCGCAGATCGACCGCCATCCCCGTTGGGTGGACGGAGAGGGGCGACGCATTGCGCGGCTGCCGGGTCGTGGGCCGGGTCAGGCTGGTGATGACCAGCCGCTCGCCGCAGGCATTCCGGTACTGCTCCGCGAGCCGCGCGACGAACGTCTTGACCTGGGGACGGGCGTAGGGGAAGGAGACATCGGCCACCCGGTAGTCCGAGTTGCCCGAGAGCCGCACGAGCAATCCGCGCCGGGCGAAATCGCGCACCTGGGAAGAGGTGCGCAGGTAGGAGTAGTCGTGCTGTCTCGCCACCTGGCTCTGACGAACCATGGAAGCCTTGGAGCCGGCCAGGCTCTGACCGTGCGCGGCGGACCCGATCAGGACCGCGAGGAGGAGAAAGGACGGGAGATGGCTCCGGTTCAGCATGGGCCTTACAAGCTCCTGGTACGACTGTCGTCCGAGTTGGGCACGGTAAAGAGTAGCATAGGGATCACGATTCCGAGCCGGTCTGTTTGAACGAAACACAAGAAGGGGTGTGACCTCTTCCACATTGCGGGTACATCTCGGCATGGACCTGGAAGCGACGGTACGAGAGCTGGCCCCGCAGCTGCTCCGGTACTGCCTGGGGCAGACCGGGGATGCCGCGATGGCCGAAGAGGCGGCCCAGGAGGCGCTGACCGCGCTGGTGCAGCGCTGGCGCCGTCATGGGCCTCCCGATTGCCCGGCGGCGTTCGCGTTCGCGATCGCGCGCCGCCGTGCCCTCCGCCAGAGCTTCCAGCGCCGCCTGCTGCTGCCGATCCAGATCCTGCTCGAAGGACGCAGCCCGCTCCCCGATCCCGAGGAGCAGGCCATGGGCAGGACCGAGCTCGGCCGCACGCTGGCGGCCATGCGCAGGCTCCCCGGCAAGGACCGCGAGGCCCTCTTGCTGGTGGCCGCGGGAGAGCTCGGGCACGCCGAGAGCGCGCGCGTGCTCGGGATCTCCCTCTCGGCGCTCAAGATGAGGGTGCACCGGGCGCGGAAACGGCTCCAGCAGCTCCTGGAGGAAAGGAAGGTCGGCCATGGACGACTCTCGCGATTCTCATCCTGACTTCCTGCGCGAAGTCCTGACCCCCCGGCCGGAGGCGGTGGAGCGCGTCGTGCGCAACGCCCTCTCCACGGAGACGGCGAAGGCGGCGCCGTGGCGCATGCCGCTCGCCGCAGCCCTTCTCTCCGGGGTGGCCCTGCTGTTCGCGTGGCAACTGGAGCGGGCTCGGTTTGAGCCAGTTCCGGCGGCGATCTCCATCGTCAACGAAGGCGGCGTGGTCATCGCCACCTCCCCGTCGGGAGACTGGCTCATCCACTCGGGGGGAGACCCCGAGCCGGAGAGGTCAGGGATCATCATCTTCAGCTACGGAGATCAGAAATGAAGAGAACGATGCTGGCGGCGCTTGCCGCCTTGATGTTGGCGGGAACGGCGGGAGCCGCTCCCGATGCGCTGGACAAGCGGGTGAGTCTGGATCTGAGGAACGCTACGGCCGAGGAGGCCTTCAAATCCCTGGCCCGGGTGGCAGGAGTTCAGATCGCGGCGGAGGGGCTTTCGGGGGATGTGACTCTGGAACTGGAGAACGTCCGCGTGCGGACCATCCTGACCGCGCTCTGCGACAACCTCGGCTGCAAGTGGGATCTCCAGGCCGGCAACCCGCCGAAGCTGCGGATCACGCCGCTACCCGGAGGAGAGCGCCCGGCGCCACCGGTCAAGCCCAGCGCAGCCGCCCTGAACGCGGCCATTGACCTCAAGGTCACGGACGCCACCGTCCGAGACGTCCTGGAGACGGTGGGTCAGATCATGAGTGCCAAGACCTTCATCGATTCGAGCATCGAGGGAAAGGTGTCGCTGGAGCTCGACAACACGCCCCTGCGCGACGTTCTCGACATTATCTGCAAGACGTCGAAGTGCACGTGGAGCTTCGACGAGGATCGGGGGATTCTCTCGGTGAAGCCGAAGGCCTGACCTGCCAGCCGGAAACCGCGTCCCCAGGGGGGACGCGGTACCGGCTCACTTGACCCGCTTGGCGTTCTTGAAGAAGTCGGCCATCGAGCCGAACCCGCTCCCGCTGGAGCTGCTGCTGCCTGAACCGCCGGAGCCTGAGCCGCCCGACGACCTGTCCGAGCGATCCGACCTGTCCGGCCTGTCCGACCGATCCTGCCTGTCCGACCGCGGTGGTCTCGGCGAGCGCGGCGCGGCCGACGTGGCCGACCTGGCCGCCGTGCCCTCATCGCGATAGCTCCCCCCCTCCTCGCCCGTGGCCATGCCGAGGGAGATCCGGCGCTTGCCCGTGTCCACGTTGAGCACCCGCACCTGGATCTCCTGACCCTGCTGCAGTGCCTCGCGGGGATGGTTCAGCCGCCGGCCGCCGCCGATCTCGCTGATGTGGAGGAGCCCCTCCACGCCCGGAGCGATCTCGACGAAGGCGCCGAACGACTCCATCCGCATCACCTTGCCGGGGATCTCGGTCCCGTCGGGGAAGCTGCTGGCCGCCTCCTGCCAGGGGTCCTTCTCGAGCGAGCGGCGGGAGAGCGAGATGCGCTCCGGCTTCTTCTCATCCTTGCCCTTCTCGATCTTGATGACCTCGACCTCGACCTCGTCGCCGACGTTGAGGACCTCCTTGGGATGGGCGAGCCGCGAGTAGCCGATCTCGCTCACGTGGAGCATGCCCTCGAGGCCGCCGAGGTCGACGAAGGCGCCGTAGCTCGCGAGCGACGTCACCTTGCCGGTCACCACCGAGCCGACCTGGATGCGGGAGCGCACTTCCGCCGCCCGCGACTTCTGCTCTTCTTCCAGGATGGCGCGGCGCGACAGCACGATATTGGGCCGCGTGCGGCCCTCCTCGAACTGGCTCACCTTGAAGGCCAGGCGCTGGCCCACGAACTGCGCCGGGTCCTCGACGTAGCGCAGGTCGAGCTGGGACAGCGGGCAGAAGGCGCGCATGCCGCGCACCTGCACCTCGGCCCCGCCCTTGTTGATGCCGCTCACGACGCCCTCGACAGGGATGCCGTGCTGCCAGGCCATCTTGATCTCGGCCTCGGCCTCCGGGTTGTTCTGTTTGCCCCGGCCGCCGCCCTTGCCCCCGCCGCCGGCGACCTGGCGCCGCAGCTTCAGCGTGCCCGTCTCCGGGTCGGTCGCGGTCACGGTCGCATCGATCGTGTCCCCCACGTTGACCGTGAGGTTCCCCTCGGCGTCCTTGAGCTGCGCCGTCTCGATCAGGGCTTCCGACTTGGTCCCCAGATCGACGAACGCCGACTCTTCACCGATGGAGAGGATCTTCCCGGACACCTTGGCGCCCATGGCGGGATCCTCGCGCTTCTCCCCGCCCTGCTGTTCGAATTCAGCCAGGGCCTGGCCGAAGTCCTTCTCGTTTTCGGTTTCTGTCTCTGTCTGCTGGTCCGTCATGTGGTTCTCTCTGGTCAGGAACCGGGTTGGCGCCCGGTCGGAATGGTCATGGTGAAGGTATCACGCGACGCTCGCCTGCCAAGGCCGCGACGCGGTAAGCTTCGAGTCTGCCATGAGGAAAACAATGAAAGTCCGGTTCATATTCGCGTTTCCGCTCCTTTTGTCGGCCTTCCTACTTATGGGTGCGGCGGCGCCCGAAAACCGGGCTCCCGCGCCCCTGCTGGATGCCCGCGAGACCCATCTCGCCGACGCTGTCCAGCTCACCGACGGCGGGGAGAACGCCGAGGCCTACTGGTCTCCCGACGGCAGGCAGCTCTCGTTCCAGACGACCCGGCCGCCGTTCGCCTGCGACCAGATCTTCCGCATGCCGGCCGATGGGAGCGGGCCGCCGGTCCAAGTCTCTACTGGCAAGGGCCGTACCACCTGCGCCTATTTCACGAGCGACGGCGGCCGAATCCTCTACTCCTCGACGCACCAGGCCGGGGCCGCCTGCCCGCCGCCGCCCGACCGCTCCAAGGGCTACGTCTGGCCCGTGGATCCCGACTTCGAGATCTGGAGCGCTCTTCCCGACGGCTCCGATCTCCGGCGGCTGACCGAGAACAAGGCCTACGATGCCGAGTCGACCGTCTGCCCCGTGGACGGGTCGGTGATCTTCACGTCGACCCGCGACGGTGACCTCGATCTGTATCGCATGCCAAGCGGCATGACCGCCGACGGGAAGGCAGTCACCCGCCTCACCAATACCCCCGGCTACGACGGCGGCGCGTTCTTTTCCAACGACTGCAAGAAGATCGTCTGGCGCGCGTCCCGCCCCGCCGCGGGAACCGAGCTGGAAGACTACCAGCGCCTCCTGGCCCAGGGTCTCGTGCGGCCGAGCAAGCTGGAGATCTGGGTGGCCGGCGCAGACGGCAGCGACGCCCGCCAGGTCACGAACCTCGGCGCCGCCTCCTTCGCTCCCTCCTTCTTCCCGTCCGGCGACCGCATCCTCTTCTCGACGAACTACGGCGACCCCAAGGGCCGCGAGTTCGAGATCTGGGCCGTGAACGTGGATGGAAGCGGCCTTGAGCGTATCACGTGGAGTCCGGGTTTCGACGGCTTCCCCCTGCTCTCGCCCGACGGCACCCGCCTCGCCTTCTCTTCGAACCGCCACCAGAGCGCTCCCGGCGAGACCAACGTCTTCGTCGCGAAGTGGGTCGAGGGGCCGAAGACCGCGGCGGTGGAGCGGTATATGGAGGACGTGCGCTGGCTGGCCGACGACGCCCGCGAGGGCCGGGGCATCGGCACCCGCGGCCTGGAGGAGGCCTCCCGCTACCTCGAACGCCGCTTCAGAGAGGCCGGGGTCGAGCCGGCGGGGCAGGATGGCACCTTCTTCCACCGCTTCGACGCGCCGGTCGCGGTCGAGTCCAAGGCCGGCACCGCGATGACGCTCGACCGCGAGCCCGTGGCCCGCGCTGAATACGAGCCCGCCTCCTTCTCGGCCTCCTCGAAGGTAGAGGGAGACGTCGTGGCCGCTGGCTACGGCATCACCGCTCCGGACCTGGGGGTGGACGACTACAAGGGGATCGACGTCCGCGGCAAGATCGTGGCCATCCGCCGCTTTACTCCCTCGGGCTCGGCGTTCGAGAAGGAGGACGCGGAGCGCCGCTACGGCGATCTGCGCTACAAGACCTTCAACGCCCGCGAGCATGGGGCGATCGGGGTGATCGTGGTCGACGCGCCGCTCGTCGAGGAAGGAAAAGAGGCCCCCTCCGAGGCGCCGCTTCCGGCGCTGCGGCTCGACAGCGGCCTGACCGCCGCGGCCGGCGATGCTGGCATCCCGGTCGTGACCCTCTCCCGGGCCGCCGGCTCGGCGCTTTTCCAGGGCCCTCATAAAGCATCCCTGACCGTCGAGCTGGAGCACCGTCACGAGACCCTGGCCAACGTGGTCGGCGTGATCCGGGCCGGCGCGCCCGGCCGTCTGCCCGGAGCGATCGTGGTGGGCGCCCACTACGACCACATCGGCCTGGGCGGGGCGAGCTCGCTCAGCCCGGATGCCCACGAGACGCACAACGGCGCGGACGACAACGCCTCGGGAACCGCCGCCCTCCTGGAGGTGGGACGCCTCCTGGCCGGCCGGCGCGACCATCTCCGCCGCGACGTCTACCTGATCGCCTTTTCGGGCGAGGAGATGGGCGTCCTCGGCTCCACCGCCCTCACCCGGAAGCCCCCGGCCGGGCTCGAGATGAAGGACCTGGTGGCCATGTTCAACATGGACATGGTCGGCCGCCTGCGGGGCAATGCCCTGTCGGTGCTGGGAGCCGAGTCGGCGGAGGAATGGCACGGGATCGTGGATCCGGTCTGCGAGCGCGCGGGGCTCGCCTGCAGCCTGGGCGGGGACGGCTACGGCCCGTCCGACCAGTACCCGTTCTACGCCGCGGGAGTGCCCGTGCTGCACTTCTTCACGGGGGTGCACGAGGACTACCACAAGCCCACGGACGACGCCGACAAGGTCAACGGCGAAGGCGGAGTGCGGGTCGCCGCCCTGGTGGCCGAGCTGACCGAGGGGCTCGCCGTCCGCCCGGAGCGGCTCGCCTACAAGAGCCTGCCGGCGCCCGCGCCCCGCGGCGACACGCGTTCCATGGGAGCCTCGCTGGGCACGGTGCCCGACTATGCCGGAGACGGCCGTCCCGGAGTGCTCCTTTCCGGCGTGCGCGCCGGCAGCGCGGCGGAGCAGGCGGGGCTGCAGCGCGGCGACCTGCTCGTCGAGCTCGGCGGCACCCCGATCCGCGACATCAACGACTTCATGTTCGTGCTGCGCCGGGCCAAACCGGGCGAGAAGGCCGCGGCGGTAGTCCTGAGAGGCGAAGAGCGCCTCGCAGTTGAAGTGACCTACGGCGTCAGCCGCGGGATGCGCTGAGGAGAGAACCCATGAAGAACGCCCTCCTGTCCTTACTTCCCTTGTTGTCCTTGCTGTCCCTGTTGTCCTTGCAGTCCCTTCCGGCCTCCGCCTCCGAAGCCACCGAAGCCCGAGCCGATTGGGCCCGCTTCCTCGAAGCCTTCCCCGCCACCAAGGGCAAGATGACCGAGAGCGAGCGCATCAAGGCCCTCTACGACCACCAGTGGCAGTGGGCTCTGCGGGAGTTCCCCGAGCTGTCCACGGGGTTGGGAATCCCGGGACGGAACCACCTCTGGAGCGACCAGTCGCTCGCCGCCATGCAGGCCCGCCGGGCGCTCGACCGCAAGATTCAGGCCGCGGCGGAGTCCATCGACCGCTCCAGGCTGGAAGAGAAGGACCGGGTCCACTACGACCTCTTCGTCCGCCAGATCCGCAACGGTTTGGAGGGCCAGCGCTTCCCCGCCGAGTACCTGGTCATCGACCAGATGGGAGGCCTGCAGCAGAACGTGCCCGCCTCCCTCATCCAGATGCCGACCCGGACGGTGAAGGACTACGAGGACATCCTCTCCCGCCTGCGCGGCGTGCCCAAGCTGGTGGACGACACCCTCGAGCGGCTGGAAAAGGGCCTCGCCGCCGGGGTCACGCCGCCGCGGATCACTCTGCGCGACGTGCCCGGCCAGGTGCAGAACCTGATCACCGAGGACCCCATGGCGAGCGCGCTGCTCAAGCCGTTCACGGCGATCCCGCAGAGCATCCCGCCGGCGGACCGCGACCGGCTCACGCGCGAGGCCGTCCGGGTCTACCAGGAGCAGGCTTTGCCCGCCTTCCGCAAGCTCCATCGCTACCTGGCGGAGACCTACGTCCCCGCCGCCAGGGAGTCGATCGCCATGAGCGCCCTGCCCGAGGGGCAGGCCTGGTATGCCTACATGGCGAAGCAGTACACGACCACGGACATGACGCCCGACCAGATCCACGAGCTCGGTCTGTCCGAGGTGAAGCGCATCCGCGCCGAGATGGACAAGGTCATCGCCTCGACCGGCTTCAAAGGGAGCTTCGAAGAGTTCCTCGTCTTCCTGCGAACCGATCCGCAGTTCTTCTACGACAAGCCCGAGGACTTGGTGGCCGGCTACCGCGACGTGGCCAAGCGGGCGGACCCCGAGTTGGTGAAGCTCTTCGGGAGGCTGCCGCAGCTCCCCTACGGGGTGATTCCGATTCCGTCCTACGCCGAGAAGTCCCAGACGACCGCCTACTACGACAGCGGCATGCTGGAAGCCGGCCGGCCGGGCTACTACTACGTCAACACCTACGACCTGAAGTCCCGTCCCAAGTGGGAGATGGAGGCCCTGACCCTGCACGAGTCCGTGCCGGGTCACCACCTGCAGATTTCCCTCGCGCAGGAGATGAAGGACGTCCCGGAGTGGCGCAAGTTCGACGGCTACACCGCCTTCGTCGAGGGCTGGGGCCTCTACGCCGAGAGCCTGGGCACGGAGATGGGCTTCTACAAGGACCCGTACTCCAAGTTCGGCCAGCTCACCTACGAGATGTGGCGGGCGGTGCGGCTGGTGGTGGACACGGGCATGCACGCCAAGGGCTGGACCCGCGATCAGGCGATCGATTTCTTCAAGAAGAACGCGGGCAAGACCGAGCACGACATCGTAGTCGAGGTGGACCGCTACATCGTGACCCCCGGGCAGGCGCTGGCCTACAAGATCGGTGAGCTGAAGATCAAGGAGCTGCGCGCCATGGCTACCAAGGAGCTCGGGGACCGCTTCGACGTGCGCGCCTTCCACGACCAGGTGCTGGGCAACGGAGCGCTGCCGCTCGACGTGCTGGAAGCCAACATCAAGGCCTGGGTGGGGGAGCGCAAGGCGGCGCTGGCGAAGGAACAGGCGGTCCGGCCGGCGGGGTAGGGCTATACTCCCCCTCAGCTTTCAAGGGGGAGTCATGAGCACGAGAGGTGACACCGTCCTGGTGTTGGACCGCGATCCCGCTGTGCGCGAGGACTTGAAAAAGGCCTGGCGCACGGCCCGGCGGTTCCTGCGGTTGCAGCGCGAGCACCCGCTCTGGCTCCGGCGCCAGGCGATCGCCGACCGTTTCCTCGCCCTGGAGTGGGTGCTGCTGATCGCCGTCACCTACCTGCTGATCTTCGGGCCGCTCCCCTGGCCGCTCAAAGCCGTCCTGCTGATCCCCTGGAGCCTCTACTCCAGCCTCGCGCTCGACGTGGCGGTCCACTACTTCAACCACTGGCCGCCGTTCCGGCGCGAGGGGCTCAACGTGCTGCTGCGGGCGCTGGGCGTGCTCGTCTTCTTCAGCCCTCTTGAGGTGCGCTACCACCACTGGCAGCACCACCGGTACAACGACCCCTTCGACGATCCGCAGACCGCGCTGCAAGAGATTGCGCGCCGTCCGGGCTGGCGGAGCTGGCTGGCGTTAGGGAAGTACCTGGGCCGGGAGACGATGCGCTCGGTCTGGGGCTTCCTTCCCTGGTCGGAGATGCCGCCCTACGTCCGGGCACTGAAGGCCGCAAAGCCTGCCCACTACCGGGAGATCGTGGCCACCCGCTGGGCCGGCCCATGCTGGCTGGTGGCGCTGCTCGTGTGGCAGCCGGTGGAGACGGCGCTCTTCCTGGTGCCGGCGACCCTGCTGGTGGCACCGCTCGCGAGCTTCATCATGAACCTGACGGACCACGCGCCGAGCGACCTCACCCATCCCTTCCGGCAGGCCACCTGGCTGGAGCCGCGGACCCGGATGGAGCGCCTGATCTCGCTCGTGAACCATCAGACCGCAGCCACGCACCTGACGCACCACTTGTTCCCGCAGGTGCACTGGATCCACATGCGCCGGCTTCAACGCCGGATGGGCCGGCTCTACACGCGCTACGGCGCGCCGCGGTCGATGGTCCTGAACTCGACGCTCCTGGGGAACCCGCTGGCGCTGGCGCGGGTACTGGGAGGATTGAAGCGGGTGCGGCCGGTGGGGGAGACGTGGGCGGAGCGGCCAGTCCTTCTGGATGTAGGGGAGGGGTTTACCCCATAGGCGCTAACTTAGCCTCGGAACTGCGGGGGGATCGGCCAACTCGCGGGGAGGAGCCCGGTACCGGCGGGGATGTTCCTCTCCCCGCCCGGGGGAGCGCCTCCCCCGGGCGTACGAGTGGTTTCCCCGCGTGGACGAGCGACTCGTACCTCTGTACGAGCGATCTCCCCAGCCGTACCAGCGACTCCCCCGGCTGTACGACCGACTCCCCCGCGTGTACCGCCTACTATTCCCTCTGTATGAGCGTCCTCCCCACGTGTACGACCGACTCGTACGGCGGTACCAGCGACTCGTCCGTACGTACGAGCCTCTCCCCCAGCCGTACCAGCCACTCGTACGCGTGTACCAGTCACTCGTCCCTGCGTACGAGTCACTCGTCCCGACGTACGAGCCACTCTCCCCGACGTACGAGCGTCCCGTCCCTGTGTACCGATGTCGGGTACGAAGGGACGGGGAAACTGGTCCGGAGGTACGGATGGCCGGTACGCGTCGCTCGGTGATTGGTAAGTTAGCGCCTATGGGGGTTTACCCCCTCCCGGGCGGGGGGCAAGCCCCGCCCCTACTCCTTGACGTAGGGGTCCAGCAGGGCGTCCCAGCTCCTCGACATCCGGTCGTACTCGGACGGGCAGCGCTCGGCCCGGCCCTCGGGCAGGGTCTCGTCGTCCACGAGGTACTGGAAGCCTTCCGGGTTCTTGCCGTAGCTCCAGCAGACGATGTTGTAGAAGCGCTGCTCGTCGAGCGAGTGCTCGTCCCAGAAGGCGAGCTCCTCCTCTTCTTCGGCCTCCTCCCCGGAATCTTCTTCTTCCTCCTCCTCCGTGAGGAACGACCAGGCGCCGTTGAGCGCCGCCATCTCCCCCTCCTCGCCCCCTTCGAGCAGGATCATCGTGGCGAGCTGGTCGACCGCGTCTTCCTCCCGGCCGGTGACGGGCAGGTCGTAGATGTCGATCAGAGCGTGTCCGAGCTCGTGGAAGAAGGTGAAGATCGTCGCGCCCGCCACAGCGGTGCCCCCCTCCTCGGCCTCTTCCTCCGTCTGCTCCTCCGAGAGGAACAGCCCGGAGTAGTACTCGACCAGCTCCCAGCAGAGGGAGATCTCCCGGGTCTCGGGATCGTAGAAGGCGTTCACGTCGCCGCACTCCTTGAACACCACCGGTACCTGCGCGGGGAGGGCGAAGACGTTGTTCAGCTCCTGGACCGTGTCCTCCAGCAGCCGGGTCTCCTTGAAGATCGCTTCCAGCTCCAGGTAGTCCTCGTTCTCCGTCTTGTCGTACCGCACCACGAAGTTCCCGGTGTCGCGGACTCCGCCGGACTCGGTCCGCTTGAAGCTCGCGGGAACTTTGGCGGAGGCGGCTTTCGGCTCTTCTTCGGGAACCGGACTGCAGGCGCCGAAAGCCAGCAGGCCTAGAATCAGTGCACAGCGACGCACGAAGACGACACCCATGGAAAATTCCTCCGCTGACGGGATTGCGACCGGAGTGTAAACTGCGGCGCCATGAAAGTCGAACCGGTGCTCCTGGAAGGCAGGATCCTCCGCCTCGAACCGCTATCGCTGGACCATGCTCCGGGCCTCTGGCCGCATGCCGGGCCGGAGGTCTTCCAGTGGCTCGCCGACCTGCCGCGGGACGGCAGCTATGAGGCTTTCCGGGACTGGATCGGCGAGACCATGCGCAGGCCCGCCTCCCTCACTTTCGCCATGACCCTCCTGGGGACGGGGGAGCCCGCGGGCGTTTCGGGCTATCTGGAGATCCGTCCTGACCACCGGGGGATCGAGATCGGCCGCACCTGGATCGGCAAGGCCCACCAGGGGAGCCGGGTCAACCCCGAGAGCAAGCTATTGCTCTTCCGGCACGCCTTCGAGACGCTTGGTGCCCTCCGCGTGCAGCTCAAGACCGACCTGCGCAATACCCAGAGCCAGCGCGCCATCGAGAAGCTCGGCGCGGTGCGAGAAGGCGTCCTCCGCCGCTACCAGATCCGCAGCAACGGCGAGGTGCGGGACACGGTCGTGTACAGCGTGCTCGCCGAGGAATGGCCGGCCTTGAAGGCCCGGCTCGAAGCGCGGCTGGCGGATCTTTAGGACATCTTTAGCTCCCTTTCCGGACTTCTTTAGGGCCGGGCCCCTAGGCTCGGGTCCATGGAAGTCGGTGCAACTACTCTGGATCTGGAGGGACACGCGGGCGAACGCCGTTCGGCGCGCCTCGCCGTCCTCTCCCTGACCGCTATGGGCATCGTCTACGGCGACATCGGGACGAGCCCGCTCTATGCCCTCCGCGAATGCTTCTTCGGCCCGCACTCGGTGCCGGTCTCCCGCGACAACGTGCTCGGCGTGCTGTCGCTCATCGTCTGGACGCTGGTGATCGTGGTGACCCTCAAGTACCAGGTCTACGTCCTGCGCGCCGACAACGACGGCGAAGGGGGGATCCTGGCGCTCATGGCTCTCGCCACGCGCAAGATGCGGCGGCAGTCCTGGCTCCTTGTCAGCATCGGGCTCTTCGGCGCCGCGCTCCTCTACGGCGACGGCATGATCACGCCCGCGGTCTCGGTGCTGAGCGCCATGGAGGGGCTCAGGATCGTGGCCCCTCAGCTCCAGCACTACGTGGTGCCGGCGACGATCGCGGTCCTCGTGCTCCTGTTCCTGATCCAGCGCCGGGGGACGGCGGGGGTGGGCCTGGTGTTCGGCCCCGTCATCCTGATCTGGTTCCTGACCCTCGCTGTCCTCGGCGTGCTCGGTATCGCGCGCGAGCCGGGCGTACTGGCGGCGTTCAACCCCATGTATGCGTTCCGCTTCTTCGCCCACAACGGCGTGGCCGGCTATCTGGTACTGGGCGCCGTCTTCCTCGTCGCGACCGGCGGCGAGGCGCTCTACGCCGACCTCGGGCACTTCGGCGTGCGGCCGATCCAGATCGGCTGGTTCTCCGCGGTCATGCCCGCGCTGCTCCTCAACTACTTCGGGCAGGGAGCGCTGCTCCTGCGCAATCCGGGCGCGGCGGACAACCCGTTCTACCGGCTCGCCCCTGAATGGTCGCTCTATCCGCTGATGATCCTGGCGACGATGGCGACCGTCATCGCCTCGCAGGCGGTCATCTCGGGCGTTTTCTCGCTGACCCGGCAGGCGGTCCAGCTCGGCTACGCGCCGCGCATGGAGATCATCCACACCTCGGAACGGCAGATCGGCCAGATCTACGTCCCGCTGGCGAACTGGGGCCTGATGCTCGCGACGATCGCCCTGGTGGTGGGATTCCGCACCTCGAGCAACCTTGCCGCCGCCTACGGCGTCGCGGTGACGACGACCATGATCATCACCTCGCTCCTCGCCTGCGTGGTGGCGCGGCGCATCTGGGGCTGGAAGCTCTGGGCCTCGGTAGGGGTCACGGCGACGTTCCTGGTCGTCGACATCGCGTTCTTCGGCGCCAACATTGTCAAGGTGGCGCAGGGCGGCTGGTTCCCGCTGGTGATCGCCGCGGGCGTCTTCCTGATTTTCGCGAGCTGGCGGCGCGGGCGCTCCGCCCTGGCGGTCCGGCAGGCCGAGGTCTCCCTCCCGCCGCAGCTCGTCATCGACGACGTGGCGCTCCGGGGCATCCCGCGCACCCCCGGGACCGCGGTCTTCCTGACCGGGCAGGCGACCGGCACCCCGCCGGCCCTGCTGCACAACCTCAAGCACAACCGGGTGGTGCACGATCGCAATCTCTTCCTGACCGTGCGCAACGAGGAGGTCCCGCACGTCTCCGAGGCGGAGCGCTTCTCGATCGAAGAGCTGGGCCAGGGCTTCCAGCGCGTCGTCATCCGCTACGGCTTCATGGAAGACCCGGACATTTCCCCGGTGCTGCGCGAGATCGGGCTCGACCCGGCCCGCACGACGTTCTTCCTCAGCCGGAGCACGGTTCTCTCGCGGCGCAAGAACTTCGCCGCGCGCATCCTCGACAGGATCTTTATCTTCATGGGGCGCAACGCCCAGGTGCCCACGCAATTCTTCCGCCTGCCGCCGAACCGCGTCATCGAGATCGGCATGCAGGTGGAGATCTGAGTAGACTGATGATGATGGACAGACACCCGGCACGATGGGGTCAGCTCCTGGCCAAGTGGGCCGCGGTGCCGCTCGCCCTGGGCGGCGTGATCCTGGTCAGCCGCGCCGCGGGCGCCAACGAGATCACCGCCGGCCTACTGCTCCTGGTCGCGGTGCTCGGCCTCGCCACCTGGGGCGGCTGGACGGTCGGAGCCGTGGCATCCGTGGCCGCCACGCTCTGCCTGAACTTCTTCTTCCTCCATCCCACGGGCACGTTCAGCATCGAGGCCCCCTCGAACTGGGTGGCGCTGGGCTGCTTTCTGGCGGCTTCCACCCTCGTCAGCCGGCTGGTGGCCCGCGGTCGTCAGGAGGCCGCGGGAGCGCTGGCGCGGCAGCGGGAGCTGGAGGTGCTGTACGACCTCTCTTTCGGCCTGTTCACCGCCAGCCTAGGAGAGGCCGCGGCCCGGACGCTGCGCGCCCTCGGGGCCGATTCGGGAGCGCTGATCCTCGGCGAGCAGGTTCTCCTCACGGGAGCGCCGGAGATCGACTCCACGTTCGTCGATGCCGCCCGGAAAGGCTCCGGCATCCTGGAGGATGGCGAGACCAGCTACATTCCGCTCCAGATCGGCGGCGGGGTTGGAGGCAGGATCGGAGGCAATACGCGCGGGGTCCTGGTGGCGGCGGATCCCACGGCCCCGGCGGCGGTCCTGGAGCCGGCCGTGCGCCTGCTGGCCCTCGCCGTCGAGCGCGAGCGGCTGCTCCGGGAGGCGGCGCACCTGGAAGCCGTGCGCGAGAGCGATGCCTTGAAAACCGCGCTGCTGCGGGCGGTCTCACACGACCTGCGCACCCCCCTCACCTCCATGCGCCTGGAGATCGAGAGCCTGGAGCGCAGGCTCGCGGGCCGGCCCGAGGAGGTCGACAGCCTGCATTCGCTCTCCCGCCAGCAGGAGCGGCTGACCCGCCGCATCGACAACCTCCTCGCCCTGGCGCGCCTGGAAGCGGGCGTCGCGCGCCCCCATCCGGAGCCAACGCCTGCCGGCAGCCTCTTCCATGCGGCCCGCGAGAGCCTGGCGCTCATCCTCGAAGGCAGGCCGGTCCAGGTCCGCATCCAGCCGGGCTGCCCCGACCTCTGGGCCGATCCCTCCGTTTCGCTGGAGGTGCTGGTGAACCTGCTGGAGAACGCGGCGCGGGCGGCGCCTGCCGGGCAGCCGCTGGAGCTGGACGCCCAATCGGTGAACGGGCACGTCCGGATCGAGGTGCGCGACCGGGGTCCGGGGCTCGGAGAGAACCTGTCCGAGGGGCTCGGGCTGCGGATCGCCCGCAGCCTGGCCGAGGCGGATGGCGGATCGATCGAGCTGCTGGACCGTCCCGGCGGCGGCACGATCGCCCGCCTGGACCTTCCCGCGGCCCCGGAGCTCGAGGAGATCCTGGCGGGATGACCCGCCCGAATCCCCTGATCCTGGTGATCGATGACGACGCCGACATCCGCCGGAACTTGTCGCGGGAGCTGGCGCTGGCCGGCTATGACACCCTGGCCGCGGCCGATGGGGTCGAAGGGCGGGAGCTGTTCGAGTACCACCGTCCCGACCTGGTCATCACCGACGTCGCCATGCCCCGGGCCGACGGCCTGGCGGTGATCTCGGCGGTCCGCCGCACCGACCGCACGCCGGTCCTGGTGCTGTCGGTGCGCGGCGAGGAGGAGGACAGGGTCCGCGCCCTGGACCTGGGGGCAGACGACTACGTGACCAAGCCGTTCTACCTGCGTGAGCTGCTCGCCCGCGTGCGCACCCAGCTCCGCCGGGCCTCCATGACGGTGCCGGAGGTCCTGCGCTTCCCAGACCTGACGATCGACCGTGGTCGACGCACCGTAGTACAAGGAGAGCGCGAGGTGAAGCTCACCCCCACGGAGCTGGCCGTCCTGGAGCTGCTGGCAAGCCACGCCGGCCGGCCCGTCACCCTGCGCCAGATCATCGCAACGGTCTGGACGGGCGCTCCGGCGACCACCGTGGACACCGTGAGGGTCCATGTCGGCTCGCTGCGGCGCAAATTGGAGCCCGATCCGGCCAATCCGCGCTACATCGGCACCGAGCCGTGGGTCGGATACAGGTTTCTGGCCGAGCCGGTTGACGGGTAGAGCGCTCCAACGAGCGAGTAGACCCTGGAAACGAGTGGGTAGACCCTGGAAACGAGTGGGTGGACCCTGGAAACGAGTGGGTGGACCCCTCTATCCACTCGTTTGAACCGGCTACCCACTCGTTGGAGAGCGCTACCCGCTCGTTTGGACGGCCGACCCACTCGTTTGGAGCCTCTACCCGCTCGTTGGAATGAGCTACCCACTCGTTTGGGCGAGCTACCCAGTGGGTGGACCCCTCTATCCGCTCGTTTGGCTGTTCCACTCTCCGGTTCCGGCTGTCTACACCTATGACAGCAACCGCGGGGCCTTGAAGGCGCCGCTTGAACCTGAGAAGGGAGTTACCGAATGATCCGCACGAAGCTTTCGACCCTGGCCCTCGCCTCGGTTCTCGTCCTGCCCCTCGCCACTGCCGGCTGCTCGAAGGGCTCCAGCCCCACCGAGCCCGCGTTCGACGACCAGCTTGCATCGGCCAGCTCGCTCTCCACCGTGACCGGGGAGAGCAAGGGTGGCGGCAGCGACGACAACAGCGCCGATGACAACAACAACAACCGCCGGCGCGGACGGGGCGGCAACGATGACAAGGGTGACGACGACAACAACAACAACCGCAGGCGCGGCCGGGGCGGCAATGGCAATAATGGCGGCAACAACGGCGGCAACGACGACAACAACCGGCCGGCGCGCAACGGCCGGGAGTTCGAGGGCGCGGTCGCGTCGGTCGGCTCCGGCTCGGTGACGCTCGCGGGCGGCCTCCGTATCGTGGTCAACGGCGCCACCCAGTGGAGCGGCCGGGGCGACCTCTTCTCCCTGTCGCAGGTCTCGAGCTCGCTCGCGGCCGGAAACAACCCGCGCGTCGAGGGCCGCGGCACCCGCCAGGCGGACGGCTCCATCCTCGCCACCACCATCAAGGCCGAGCATATCGGCGACTGAGGGCGACTGAGGGCGACTGAATCAATCAACATCAGCTCGGGCCGTCGGGCCCGAGCTGATGGTCATCCGAGATTGACGCGGACGGTCAGCGTGTAGTGGACGTCGACCGGCTTCCCGTCTACATGGGCAGGCCTGAAGATCCAGGTCCGAAGGGCGTCGAGAACATCCCGATCGGCATACTTGTTCAATCCGCGTTCGAGCTTGATGTCCACCACGCAGCCGTCCCGATCGATCACCGCGTTCACCATCACCTGACCCTCGTCCCCAGCCTTGCGGGTCCTGTTGCTGAACTGCGGGTTGATGCCGGAGATCCTCTCGGGCCGCTGAACATTCCCTCCGACCGCGAGCGGTTCCGACTCCGAAGTGGATTCTGCAGGCTCGCCCAGGTCCTTTCCCGCCGCCTTGGCCTTGCAGAGAAGGACACGCAAGTCGTCCGAATCGCGTCCATCAGGCTGCTGCGCGAAGACCTGCCGCGCCAGTGCCGCGGCTTCGGAGTATTTGTGTTTCTTGAAGAGGGTGCGAGCCCGGTCCGCGGTCTCATCCTGTCCGGCGGCCGACATCGCTCCGAGGAGCATGATCAAACAAAGGATGGAGGATCGCATCATCGTTCACCTTTCTTGGTTCCAACTGCAATCGCCAGGGCAGCAAGGCTGTACGTCAGGGCTTTCCACCAATACTGACGTTCAGGATCCACCTCGGCCAGGGAGAACAGGTTCAGGGCCGCGTGAAAGACCACGGCCACGGAGAGATTGCCTCCCGTCTTGATGTGCAGCCAAGTAAAGAGAATCGAGTATGACACGACCAGCACGAAGAAGGCCGTGAAGGGGAGGCCCCGATGGGGGTATCCGGGCAGGAAGAAGTTCGGCAGGTGCCACAGCGCCCAGACCACGCCGACCCCAATACCGCTCCGTAGCGCCGGCCACCGCTCCAGCAGATAGGGCAAGGCGAAGCCCCGCCATCCCACCTCCTCGCCCACGACCAGAAATGCCAGGGCGATGCTCACAGCCGTAATCGGGCCGAGGGTCAGGGATGGTCTGAGCCCGGCGGACCGCTCCAGCAGCCACACCGGAACAAGAAGAAGCAAGGGGAGCGCGAAGGCCACAGCCAGCCACTTCACGTGGCAGCCCTGCAGAGCAAATCTGAGCCAGAGCCTCTTCAGGCCCGGGCGGCCTTGAAGAGACCCGACGACCACCACCGCGCCCAGAAGAGGGCCGAAAAGGCCGAGCAACGGCAGGAGCAGGGAGAAGCGCATCCCCGCGGCGAGGGGCCAAGTGATACCGCAGGCGATCAGGACGAACGCCGTGAAGGGGAATCGCCGGATGAGCTCGCGCATCTGGTCCTGATTGTAGCGTGGCACACATGTTGCCTTTGGCCAGGGTATGAACTTGGACCAGACCTGGGGCATGCTGGCACGGAAGATGACGGGGTGGGGGAAGGCGCTCATCCTCGCCCTGCCCAACTTCCTGCTCGCCGTCCTGACGGTCGTCGCCTTCTGGCTGATCGCCCAGGCGGTCCGCAATGTGGTGAAGCGGTTGCTGCACCGCGTCTCCCACAGCGAGCAGGTCACCTACCTCCTGGCCCAGATGGTCTACATCGCCGTGCTGGCGGCGGGGACGTTCATCGCCCTGGGTATCCTCGGGCTCCAGAAGACCGTCGCCTCGCTCCTCGCCGGCGCCGGCATCATCGGCCTGGCGCTCGGCTTTGCGTTCCAGGACATCGCTGCCAACCTGATGGCCGGGGTTTATTTATCGGTCCGCCGGCCCTTCCGCCGCGGCCACCTGATCAAGGCCCAGGACTATCTCGGCACCGTCATGGAGGTCAACCTGCGCTGGACCGAGCTGCTCACCCCGCAGGGGCAGCTCGTGTTGATCCCGAACAAGCAGGTGTTCGAGAACCCGATCATGAACTACACCGTCCGGGGCACCCGCCGGGTGGACCTCACCCTCGGGGTCTCTTACGGCGACGATCTGGAGAAGGCGAAGCGGGTGGCGATGGAGGCGGTGGCCTCGGTGCCTGCCCGGCTGCCCGACCGGGAGGTGGAGCTGTTCTACGAGGAGTTCGCGGACAGCTCGATCGACTTCACGGTGCGCTTCTGGATCAACTTCGAGTCGCAGAAGGAGTACCTGGCGGCCCGCAGCGACGCGATCATCCGCATCAGGCAGGCCTTCGACGCGAACGGCATCACCATCCCGTTCCCTACGCGGACGGTGGAGCTGGCGCGGGGTTCTTCTGCCAATCCCTGATCTGACCGATATACGGGATCGCGAAGAGGAAGAGGAGCAGCCAGCCCCACCGCAGTGGATCCTCGATGTAGCTGTCGAAGGTGGGCCAGCTGGTCCGAGCCGCCACGGGATCGAAAATGTCGTCGCTCTTCAAATAGATGAGAGCGAGCTGCCAGACCGAAGCGGAGGACCAGATGATGCCGAAAAGCACCATCCCGGCGCCGCCGGGCCACCGCTTCCTGATTGCCAGGGTGCCGATGGCCAGGCAAAGCACGAGATAGAGGAGCATGCACAGCCCGTTGATCGCGTCCTGCCGGATGAAGTACCAGGGCGGCTCGAGGCCAGGCGAGTCGGAGAATGACAATTGGCGCGTAAAGGACACGCTGAGCATGCCGCAGAGGGCATAGAAGACCACCGCGAGCGCAACGAGCCCGGAAGAGCGCCAGGCGCGAGCCATCCAGTTATCGGTCATTTGACCCGAAAGATTACCACGGGAACCTCGTGGTACCTTCGTACGTCTTCTATCTGAAGAGCGTAGGAGGGGCCATGAAGCTGACCATCGAAGGTGTCGGTAAGAGATACCGTGGGGATTTCTGGGGGCTGCGCGGGTTCAGCCTGGAATTGGGACCGGGGGTGCTCGGCCTGCTCGGGCCGAACGGCGCGGGCAAATCGACCCTGATGCGGATCCTGGCCACCATCACCCGGCCCACCGAGGGCCGGGTGACTTGGGACGGCGCCGACATCGTGGCCCAGCCCGACCGGCTGCGCGCCGTGCTCGGCTACCTGCCCCAGGACTTCGGTGTCTACCCCAACTTGAACGCCGTCGAGTTCCTGGAGTACATGGCCGCGGTCAAGGGACTGCCGGCCGCCGCGGCCCGCGGCCGGATCGACGAGCTGCTCACCTTGGTCAACCTCACCGAGGCGCGCAAGCGGCCGCTCGGCGGCTACTCGGGCGGCATGCGCCAGCGCATCGGCATCGCGCAGGCCCTGCTCAACGATCCGAAGCTCCTGATCGTGGACGAGCCCACCGTGGGCCTCGATCCCGAGGAGCGGGTGCGCTTCCGCAATCTTCTCTCCGAGCTGGGCGGCGAGCGCATCGTCATCCTCTCGACCCATATCGTCTCGGACGTCGAAGCCACGGCGAACGGCATCGCCATCGTGGACCGCGGCCGGCTCCTCGTACACGCCGCTCCTGAGGATCTGCTGCGGCAGGTCGAGGGGCGGGTCTGGGAGTGGGTGCTGCCCAGCGGCGACCTGCCCGCGGCCCGCGAGCGCTGGAAGATCAGCAGCACGGTGCGCCGCGCCGACGGGGTCCACGCCCGCGTGGTTTCGGAGGTGCCGCCGCCCGGCGCGAAGCCGCTGCCTCCTTCTCTGGAAGACGCCTATCTCCACGTGCTGGAAGCCGATCGGGCCGAGCCCAGGGCGGCGGCGGCATGAGCAGAATCCTTTGGCACCTGCTCCGGGCCGACTTCCTGGAGCGGGTGCGGCGCTACAGCTTCCTGGTGACGCTGCTGTTCGCGGCCGGGCTCGGATACCTGGTGAGCGTCGGGGCCATCAAGCTCTGGATCGGCAACGCGCGCGGCGTCTACGACTCCGCCTGGGTGGGCGCGCTCACCGCCATGGTAGTGAACTCCTTCCTCTCCCTGGCCGGGTTCTACGTGATCAAGAACGCGGTGGAGCGCGACCGGCAGACCGGCGTGGGCCAGATCCTGGCTTCTACCCCGATGTCGAAGCCGCTCTACACCCTGGGCAAGACGGCGAGCAACCTGGCAGTGCTGGGGGCGATGGTCGGGGTCCTCGCCGTCTTCGCCGTGGTGACGCAGTGGGTGGTAGGCGAAGATGCCCGCGTCCATCTCTGGCCGCTCCTGTCGCCGTTCCTCCTCCTGGCCCTGCCCGTGATGGCCCTGGTGGCCGCGCTCACCGTGCTCTTCGAGACCATCCCCTGGCTGCGCGGCGGGTTCGGCAACGTGGTCTGGTTCTTCCTCTGGACGGCGATGATGGCCGTGCCCGTGGCCAGCCCGGGGAAGGTTCCGGACCCGATCGGGATGACCCTGGTCGCCCAGGACATGCAGGACGAGTTGGACGCCCGCTTCGGCAAGGCGGACCGCGGTTTCATCCTCGGCGGGATGCCAAAGGAGGACGAGGCCAAAGCCCAGGTCTTCCGCTGGCAGGGGATGGACTGGACGCCGGCCCTCGTGCTCGGCCGCCTCTCCTGGTTCGCGCTGGCCGTGGGGATCTCCCTGATCGCAGCTCTCTTCTTCGACCGCTTCGACCCGGCGAAGGGACGGATGCGCCTCCCGAAGCGGAAGCGGAAAGGGAAGTTAGAGGTGGAGGAGGCGGCCCTTCCGGCCCTGCCCGAGCACGTGACCCTGACGCCGCTCACCCCGCTGACACCGGGGAGCGCGTTCCGCTTCCCCGGGGTGCTCGCCGCGGAGCTGCGGCTCGCCTTGAAGGGTCAGCCCTGGTGGTGGTACGCGGTATCAGGAGGGCTGATCATCGCGGGACTGACGGCGCCCGTGCAGGGGGTGCGCCAGATCGTGCTCCCGCTGGCCTGGATCTGGCCGCTCCTGATCTGGTCGCCGATGGGCAACCGCGAGTCGCGCTTCGGCACGGGAGAGCTGCTGTTCTCGGCGCCGCACCCGGTGGGCCGGCAGCTCCCGGCGGTCTGGATGGCCGGCGTGCTCGTTGCGGCGGCGATGGGCGGCGGAGCCGCCGTGCGGTATGGGATCGGCGGGGATTTCACGGCTCTGGCGGCATGGATGGTGGGCGCGCTGTTCATCCCAACGCTCGCGCTGGCGCTGGGCGTCTGGAGCGGCAGCAGCAAGCTTTTCGAGGCGGTCTATCTCTTCCTCTGGTACATCGGCCCGATGAACCACACGCCGGAGCTCGATTACCTGGGCGCCACGGGCCGCGGACAGCCCCTCCTCTGGCTGGCGGCCACGGCGCTGCTCGCGGCAGCGGCGGCGGCCGGGCGGAAGTGGCAGCTCCATCGTGACTGATAAGATGCCGCACGCATGGCCCTGCCCCTGGAGACGCCCCGACTGATCCTGCGCCGCTTCCGGGATGAGGACCTGAAGCCCTTCCTGGTCTACCGCAATCATCCGGAGGTGGCGCGCTACCAGAGCTGGCAACAGTGGACGCGGGAGCAGGGGCTCGATTTTCTCCGTGATCAGCAGCGGGTGAACCCGGGGGACCTGGGCCGCTGGTTTCAATACGCCCTGGAGCTGAAGGACGGCGGCGCGCTGGCGGGCGACTGCGGGATCTGCCTCAAGATCGAGAGGCCGCGCACGGCCGAGGTCGGCTTTTCCCTGGCGCCCGAGCACCAGCGCCAGGGGCTGGCCTTGGAGGCCGTGTCGCGGATCGTGGAGCATGCCTTCCGGGAGCTGGGAGTGGTGCGGATCGTCGCGACCGTGATCCAGGGCAACGACCGCTCGGCGGCCCTGCTCGGCCGGATCGGCTTGACCCATGGGACGCCGGAGCGGGTCTGGTTCAAAGGCCAGTGGGCGGAAGAGCTGCGGTTTTCTCTGGAGCGCGCTGACTGGCTGCTGCGTCCAGGAGCTGCTCCAGGCGCCTAGTGCGGGCGTAGCTCCCGCTGTCCTCTGCGGCCTCGATACCGCTTCGCGCCGCGGCGTCGGCTCCTGAGGCGTCGCCGCTCGCGAGCGCGGCTTCGGCGAGGGCTTCCGCCGCGCGAAGCTGCAACGGACGATGACCCAGCCGGTCCGCCTCGGCGTTCAGCCTGCGCAGCTCGGACAGGCGGCCGTTCAGGCTCGCCTGGACCAGGCGGGCCTGGAGCAGGACCACGACTGCGCCGCTCGCCTCGGCTTCGGCGACGGCATTGGCGGCATTGGCGGCGGCCTTCCGGGCCGCTCCCGAATCCTGATGCCATTCGGCGCGGAGCCGGAGAAGCTCGGCCTTCTGCTCGTGGCTGCCCTCCTCCGCCAGGAGCTTTTCGGCCGCGTCCAGCCTCTTGCCCGTATTGTCGAGGTCTCCCATCTCCAGCCAGGTCTCGGCTTCGGCCAGGGTGAACTCGGCCTGGCCGCGCAGGTCGTCCAGGTCTTTCAGGATGGTCAGGGCCTCCCCGAAGGAGGAGAGCGCGGCCGGAAAGCGGCCCTGGAGCATGGCGATGCGGCCGATGTGCCCCAGCGAGGAGGCGGTCGCCTCCGGCAGCTCCAGCTCGCGGCTCTCCCGCAGGGCGTCCAGGAAGGACTTGAGCGCGGCGTCCCAATCCCCCTGGGCGATCTGGAGCATGCCGAGATCCTGCTGCCCGTAGACGATCCCGGCCTTGT
The DNA here is from genome assembly GCA_034667225.1 of Acidobacteriota bacterium. GTDB lineage: Bacteria > Acidobacteriota > Thermoanaerobaculia > Multivoradales > UBA5704 > DATMER01. The sequence goes on along the minus strand of JAXDKG010000003.1, from coordinate 21,688 downwards.
CGCCGGCGCGGCGGGAGAGCTCCAGCCCCTGGCTCCAATAGACCATGCCATCGTCGAAGCGGCCCAGCAGGTAGCTCGCCCAGCCCACGTTGCGCAGGCTCTCGGCCAGGAGCAGCGGCTGGCCCAGCGGACGCCGGAGCTGCAGGCCGTAGCGGTAGTGCTCCAGCGCCTGGGCATATCGGCCGCGCTCCTCTTCAAGGGCGCCGAGGTCGTTGCGCAGCTCGGCCATGCCCGCGGGGTCGTCCAGCCGCTGCAGGAGGGTCAGGGCCTCGCCGAGCGTCTGCTCGGCCTTGCCGTGGTCGCCCTGCACCATCTGGACGGAGGCCAGGTTGCGCAGGGTGGCGGCGAGGCCGCGCTCGTCGCTCAGGCGGCGGCGGATTTCCACGGCATCGTCCAAGGCCTCGAGCGCCTTCGCGGGCTCTCCGAGGTTCCGCCAGGCGATGCCCATGGCGTTCAGCACCTCGGCGCGGCCGGCCTCGCTCCCGAGGCGGTTCTGGATGACCAGGGCGCGGACCAGGTACTCGTCGGCCGCCCGCCGGCTGTCCCCGCCGAAGATCGAGGCTTTGGCGAGGAGGAACCAGGCCCGCGGATGGGTCGGGGCCTCCGTGACCACCCGCCTGAGCGTGGCGAGCGCCGCGTTCAGGTCTCCCTGTTCGCGGCAGGCCTCCGCGAGCTCGATCCAGGCCTCGGTGTCGTAGGGGTGCCGGGCCACCAGTTGGCCCAGTAGCTCCCGGGCCTTTTCAGGCTCGCCGCGCAGGCGCGCATCCAGGGCCTGCACCTCCCACACGGCGCGGCCGGTCTGCGCTCCCGGCGTGGCCGCGGCGCGGCTGGCGGCTTCCATCGCCTGGCCATGCAGGCCCATGTCGGCCAGGGCGCGCGCCAGCCGCACCCAGGCCGGCGTGTACGCGGGATCTGCCTTCACTGCCTTGCGCAGCTCTTCGACCGCGTTCCTGACATCGCGCCGGATCAGGAGGTCGACCCCGCGCTGGTAGGCGCGCAGGGCCGCGGGCGATGCGGTCCGTTCCGGCGCGGTGATCGCGGCGTTTGCCAGGGGGGGCGGCTCCACGGCGAGGCGCTCGCGCAGCGCACGGCCGAGCGCGCTGGCCATGGCGAAGACGTCTCCCTCGCCGGCCCCTTGTGCCTGCACCCTGGCCGAACCGTCCCCGGTCAGGTCGAGGTCCACCCGCAGCCGGCCGCCCGCGGCCCAGAGGCGGCCCGCGACCAGACGGTCGGCGTCCAGCATCTCGGCGAGGCGCCGGAGGTCGTCCTTACTGAGCCGCCCGCTGGAGAGCCCGAGGTCGTGGAGGGTCTGGAAGACGCGGGAGCTGTCCACCACCCGCAGGGACGGGCTCTCCGCCAGGTCCGTGGCGAGCATCTCGGCAAGGCCGTGGCCGATCCAGGAAAGGTCGGGCTTGCCGGTCTCGTCCGCCAGCGGCAGCACGGCGACCGTGTGGCGGGGGACGGCCGAGGCAAGCACCGCGGGCACGGATGGAGATGTGTCGGGCTGGTGGCGCTCGACATAGACGACCCATGCCAGAGCCAGCGAGGCCGCCGCGGCCAGGACGCCAGCGCGGCGCGCCGACAGCGGCAACGAGGAGAAGCTGAAGCTGCTGTGCTCGTCCAGGGCGTCGATCAGCTCGCGCGCGCTCTGGAATCGGTGGTCGGGGTCGCGCTGGAGCAGCCGGCGGATCACGGATGCCAGCCAGGCCGGCACATCCTCGCGCAGCGTCCGGATGTCCTTGGAGGCGCCGGTGAGGCGTTGGGCCATGTCCTCGGCTGTCGAGCCGCCCTTGAAGGGGAGCTCGCCGGTGAGCATCTCGAAGAGCAGGATGCCGAGCGCGTAGAGATCGCTGCGCCCGTCCACCACCTCCCCGCGGGCCTGCTCGGGGGAAAGGTATGCGAGGGTGCCGATGACCGAGCCCGTGCGGGTGGGGCCGCGGTCGTGCAGGGAGCGGGCCACCCCGAAATCGGTGATCCAGGCGCGGCCCTCGCTGTTCACGAGCACGTTGGGCGGCTTGAGGTCGCGGTGGATGATCCCCTCGGCGTGGGCGGCTTCGAGAGCCAGGGCGAGCTGTCGTGCAATACCCACGGCGTGGTCGGGGGAGAGCGGCCCGTCCCCGCGCAGCACCTCGCGCAGAGAGCGCCCCTCCACGAGGTCCAGGGTCAGGAAGAGATAGCCGCCGTCCTGGCCGATGTCGTGAATGCGCACGGCGTTGCGGTGCGACACCTGGCGGTTGAGCAGCAGCTCGCGGCGCAGGCGCGTCTCCACCCGGCCGTCGCCCGCCAGGTCGGGTCGCAGCACCTTGACCGCGATGCAGATGCCGAGCTCCTGGTCGAAGGCGCGGTACACGACCCCCATGCCGCCGCTGCCGATCCGCTCCTGGATGCGGTAGCGGCCGGCCAGCAGGTCGCCCGGCTCCAGCAGGCGGGCGTCCCCAACCGGATGCGGCACCGGCTGGAGCCAGGGAACGTCCGCCCCCGGAGTCGGTGTCGGGACGATCCGCTCGGTAGGAGCGTCATCGGGATAGGGCCGGTAGGGTTGCATTACAGCAGCCCCAGATTGCTCTTCAGTCCAAGGCTGAAGCGCAGCGTCTCGCCGGCGGCCCGCAGCAGGCCGGCGGCGTTGACCAGGTCCCGCGACGAGCGCCAGACGTTCGGGATCGCGGAGCCGCTATTGTTCGTGACCACCGCGAGGAACTGGTTGGTCCTCGTGATGGCCAGGCTCTTGTTGCCCCCCTCGTAGGCGGCGCGGATCTGGCTCGCGAGCGCCGTCAGTTGGGAGTACACAGCCGGGTCGATGATCGCCTCGTTCTCCTCCAGGGTGACGTCGAGCCGCTCCAGCTTCTCCCGGATGGTGAGGCTGAGCGGCCGCAGGTCGACCAGGATCAGGAACTCCGAGAAGCTCCCCTTCTTGCCCCGGCAGCGGTAGCTGCCGCTGCCGACGTACTCGGTGATGTCCTCGAACGGTTCGCCCAGGGTCGCACCGTAGATCCGCAGCAGGGTGCCGGGGAGGTAGGGGAGGTTGTGGGTATGAAGGGAGATCGTGACCGGGCCGCTGAACGAGAGCCCGCCGTCGGCGGGAGGCTCGATCCGGATCAGCAGGGGGAAGGCGGCCGGGACGGCAGCCTGGGTCAGGCGCGCCAGCAGGGTGGTGTCGAGCGGGCTGACCAGGGAAGCGTTGAGGCCGACGTTCGCCTGGGTTAGGCCGACGACCTGTTCGAAGGCCAGGGTGAGGTCCGCCCCGATGCCTCCGGGCAGGGAGATTTCGGCGCGCAGCTCGTTGCCGTCGACGACGACCCCGACGATCCCCTCCGACAGCCCCTCCGCCGAGGCGGAAAGGGGAAGGAGCAGCATCAGGAGTGCAAGTCCGGTGAGGGACGTACGGCTGGTCATGCCTAAGCCTCCGCTGCGACCACGCAGAAGTACGACCCTTATTTCTCAGCAAATAGCGCGCCAGATATACTTCCCCGCCATGCAAAGCCTCTGGAACGACGACGAAGCCGCGAGGTATGAGGGCGAGTTCGGCCTGCGGGTCTATACCTCGCGCCTGCTGGGGCGAGACAAGTCGCTGGTGCTCCACGGCGGGGGGAACACGTCGGTCAAGATCCGCGAGCGCGACCTGTTCGGCGAGGAGGAGGACATCCTCTACGTCAAGGGGAGCGGGTGGGACCTCGAGACCATCGAGGCGGCCGGGTTCTCCCCGGTACGCCTCCGGCCGGTCGTGCGGCTCGCCGGGCTGGCCGCGCTCTCCGACCCCCAGATGGTCAACGAGCTCGTCACTCACATGACCCGGGCCTCGGCGCCGACGCCGTCCGTCGAGACGATCCTCCACGCCGCGCTGCCCTTCAAATACGTGGACCATACCCATGCGGACGCCGTGGTCACCGTCACCAACTCGCCGGGAGGGGAGGCACGGGTGCGGGAAATCTATGGCGGCTCTGTGGTTGTCATTCCCTACGTGATGCCGGGGTTCGACCTCGCCCGCCTCTGCGCCGAGCGCTTCGCGGCCGAGGCCGGGCCGGAGACGGTCGGCATGGTCCTGCTGAACCACGGCATCTTCTCTTTCGCGGACACTGCCCGGGAGTCCTACGAGCGGATGATCCGCCTGGTGGACCTCGCCGAGTGTTACCTGGAGTCGCAGGGGGCGTGGAGTCTGGGGCCGTACGCCGCACCGCCGGCCCCGGCCCCTGTAGACCTTGCCCGGCTGCGGCGCGATGTTTCCAAGGCAGCGGGGGCGCCCATGGTGCTCGTCTCCCGTTGCGATTCCCGCAGCCTCTCCTTCGCCCGCCGGGAGGACATTGGAATCCTCTCGCAGCAGGGGCCGGCCACGCCCGACCACGTCATCCGTACCAAGGCAATCCCGATGCTGGGGCGGGACGTGGACGCCTTTACCACGTCCTACAAGGAGTACTTCGAGCGTCACCAGGTCCCCGGGAAGACCATGCTCGACCCGGCGCCGCGGGTGATCCTCGATCCGGTGCTGGGATTGGTGACCGCGGGCCGGACGGTAAAGGACGCGGCTGTCGCCTGCGAGATCTACGAGCACACCATGGACATCCTGGAGAGGGCAGCGCTCCTGGGCGGCTGGCGGGCGCTGTCGCCCCGAGACCTCTTCGACATGGAGTACTGGGATCTGGAGCAGGCCAAGCTCAAGAAGGGCGGGAAGCCGCCAGCCTTGACCGGTGAAGTCGCACTGGTGACCGGCGCGGCCTCCGGGATTGGCCTGGCCTGCGTCGAGTCGCTCCTGGCCCGCGGCGCCGCCGTGCTCGGACTCGACCTGAAGCCCATTCCTCTGGACCACTCGAGCTTCCGAGGGGTGGTCTGCGACGTCACCCGCGAGCCGGACGTGTGCAGCGCCGTGGCCGCCGCGGCCGAGTCTTTTGGGGGGCTGGACATGCTGGTCCTGAACGCCGGTATCTTCCCGGAAAGCCGGAAGATCGCGGAGCTGCCGCTGGAGGAGTGGCGGCGGACCATGTCGATCAACCTGGACGCGAACGTGGTCCTGATGCGGGAGAGCCATCCGCTGCTCGCCCTTGCTCCGAGGGGAGGCCGGGTGGTGGTGATCGGTTCGAAGAACGTGCCCGCGCCCGGTCCGGGTGCCGGCGCCTACTCGGCTTCCAAGTCGGCGCTGACCCAGCTCGCCCGCGTGGCCGCCCTGGAGTGGGGGAAGGATGGCATCCGGGTCAACGTGATCCACCCGAACGCCGTCTTCGACACCGGCGTCTGGACCGAGGAGGTCCTCGCCGCCCGCGCCGCCGCCTATGGGATGGATGTCGAGAGCTACAAGAAGAACAACGTCCTCAGGACCGAGGTGGCCAGCCGCGACGTGGCCGAGCTGGCCGCGGAGCTCTGCGGGCCGCTGTTCGCGAAGACCACCGGGGCGCAGATTCCGGTCGATGGCGGCAACGACAGAGTGATCTAGAAGCGTTCGCGGCTCAGCAGCGCCACCAGCACCATCGCATTCGGCGAGTCCGCGGAAACCACGAAGAACGGATACCGCTCCTGAGGCCGCCAGACCGAGACCCGGTTCTGGCGCACGGTCACGGCTCCGATCTCCCCGAGGGGCACCGGGTGGTCGTGGGCGGGGGCGGAGAGGCCTTCGGGGCCGAGGACCCAGTCCCAGCCCGTGACCGTCCCCCCAGCCCGGAGCTTGCGCTCGGTGACCTCCACCAGCCGCGAGAGGAGGTGGACGAGCACGCTGCCCAGGCGATCCGGCTCGCCCCGGCGGACGAAGTGCTCGAAGCGCACCCGGCCCTGGCCGTTCGACAGGGCGACCCGCCGCATCAGCCCGCCGTTGACGTCCCGCTCGCGCAGCTCCAGCACTTTCAGGTCGTGGAGGAGGAAGGTGCGCTTGCGGCCCCGGCTCTCGAAGAGCAGGCCGCGCTCGAAGGGCGTGAGGATGGCGCGCCGCGAGCGGCGGAGCATGAGGAACGCGGCCGGCCCGGTGGCGAGGGCCACGGTTGCCGCGCCGAAGAGCAGGGTGAAGGCCCAATTGCGGGGAGACTCGTCGGAAGCGAAGGCGAGGCGCAGGGTGGTGGCCAGCAGGCCGGCGGCGATCCCGAGCAGGACGACCGAGCCCGCGTCGAACCGCAGCGGCTTCGGCCCGAGCACGAGGGCGGACCCCATCGGCGGCCCGAGATGCTCCCGGAGCTGGCTCTCATGGACCTGACTTTCGAGAGACGACCGGCTCGCCAAGAGCTGCCCTCCTACAACCGGACCATTTTACCCCAGCCCCAAAGTGCGCAAGAATAGGCGGCACAAAGAAAGGCTCGAATGAAGAACTTCAATCTCGACGCCATCCTCGAGGCGATGCTCAAGGTGTCGGACCGCGTGTCCGACCTCAACTTCTCGGTGGGCCGGCCGCCGCAGGTCGAAATCGACGGCCAGCTCGTCGGCGTCAACTTCACCGGCTTTCCGCGGCTGACTCCGTTCCAGACCGAGATCATCGCCCTCCACATGCTGCGCGGCGACCGCGACCTCACGCGGACGCTGCTCCAGAACGGCTCCGTGGACCTCTCCTATTCGATCCCGGGCAAGACCCGTTTCCGGGTCAACGTCTTCTCGCAGCGCGGCACCTACGCCATCGTCCTGCGCGTCATCCCGGAGGGCATCCCGACGCTGGAGAAGCTCAACATGCCCGCCGAGCTGCACAACGTGGGCAAGCTCAAGAACGGCATCGTCCTGGTCACCGGCCCGACGGGCTCGGGCAAGTCGACCACGCTCGCGGCCATCATCAACCAGATCAACCACGAGCATGCCTACCACATCATCACCATCGAGGACCCGGTCGAGTACATGCACCGGCACGTCAAGTCGACGGTGAACCAGCGCGAGATCGGCTCGGACACGAAGTCGTTCGCCCTGGCCCTGCGCGCCGCCCTGCGCCAGGCGCCCAAGGTCATCCTGATCGGCGAGATGCGCGACCTGGAGACCGTCGAGACCGCCATGGAAGCGGCCGAGACCGGCCACCTCGTGCTCTCGACGCTGCACACGATCGACGCGGCCAAGACCATCGACCGCATCATTGGCGTCTTCCCCAAGGATCAGGAAGCCCAGGTCCGCACCCGCTTCGCGCAGTCGTTCCGGTACGTGATCTCGCAGCGCCTGGTGCCCAAGGCCGGCGCCGGCCGCATTGCCGTGCTCGAGATCCTCAAGTCCACGAACCGGACCCGCGACTACATCCTCAAAGGGGAGACCGACGGGCGCTCGCTGCTCGACGCCATTCACGACGGCAGCATCGACGGCATGCAGACGTTCGACGACGAGCTGGAGAAGATGTGGGAGAAGGGCATCATCGGCAAGGACACAGCCCTCGCCTACGCCACGAATCCGACGAACCTCGCCCTGCGCCTGACTGAAGACTCCGAAGGAATACCGTCCGAGACGCAGCCCGAGGGCGAGTCTCTGCTGTCCATGCTGGAGGATCGATGATCCGGATCCACTGCAACGCCTGCCATCGCCCGATCCTCGTGGACGAGGCCAAGCTCCCCATGCGGGAGGTGGTCTTTCCCTGTCCGGCCTGCAAGGCCGCGCTGACCGTCGACCGCCGGAACCTGGCCCAGGCCGCCGCGGCACCCGCGGCGGCTCCGAGCCCCGCTCCCCCTGCGCCCCAGAAGCCGGCCGCGAGCCCGCTTCCGCCGCAGGCCTCGGCGTCGCCTCCCGAAGAGGAGTCGCAGGCCATCCTGGAGGACGACCTCGCGGCCAAGGCGCTGATCGTGGGAGTGGACAGCCCGGCCGCGCGCCAGGCGGCCGAGATGCTCGGATTCCAGCCGGTCCATTTCGCGACGGTGGAGGCTTGCCGCGACTATTACCTGCAGGAGTACCCGTCGCTGGTCTTCCTCTGCCCGGCCCACATGACCCGGCCGCCGCTGGAGGAGCTGGCGCCGCTCACGAACATCGGCCCGTCGGACCGCCGCCGCAGCTTCTTCATCCTCCTAGCCGACGGCCTGCGCACGCTCGATGGCAACGCGGCCTTCTTCTACAACGTGAACCTCGTGGTGGCGAGCAAGGACGCGGGCTCGATCCAGCAGGTCTACCGCGACGCCGAGGCTCACCACCGGCGCATGTACCACAGCTTCTGGGCAGTGCAGCGGGAGGCGATGTAGGACCTCACCCCCTATCCCCCTCTCCCATCTCCCACCCTGCCAGCCCCGGGAGAGGGGGGACGTAGCTCAACTGTCGTGCCTTGCGGTCGGGCAAGACTGCCCCAGATACGTTCCCCCTCTCCCGGCGGGGGGTGGAAGGGAGATGGGATAGGGGGATAGAGGGTGAGGTCCGTGCTTCGTGTAGGCTACCGCCACGATGCGGCGGAGTACTGCGCTCCTTTTTGCCCTTGTTCTTCTGGCGGCTCCGGCCGCCTTCGCCGTGCGTCTGGACCGCGCACCCGAGCGGCCGAAATGGGTCGCGGGGGAGATTCTGGTCAGCTTCAACGACCGGCTGCCGGAGCGCTCGTCCGCCCTCGACAGTCTGTTCAAGCGCTTCGGCGTCAGCGAGGTTCGCGCCGTCTTCCAGACGCCCGCCGACCGCCCCAGACCGGAGCTGCGCCGGCTGGAAGAAGAGGCAGCGCTCTTCCATGTCTACCGCCTGACCCTCGCGCCGGACGCCGACGTGGAAGCTGCTGCGGCCGCGTTCCGACAGGACCCTCGCATCGAGTTCGCCGAGCCCAACACCCTGGCCTTCATCCAGACGCTGCCTGACGACGCCTTCGCCGATTCTGACCACGACGGCTCCTGGAAGGAGGCCGGATGGGGCCAGCCCTACGCCGACCTCTGGGGCTTGGCACGGACAGGCTGGGCCGAGGTCTGGGAGCGCCAGGCGGAGATCTGGCCCGATGCCGGCCGGGCCGGCGGCGGGGGGATTACGGTCGCGGTGATCGACACCGGCGTCGACTACCGGCATCCCGACCTCGCGGCCAACATCTGGCGCGACGCCAAGGGACGCCCGGGTCGCGACTTCGTGGACATCCAGGTCCCGGCCTACCTGCGGCACGGCTATCAGCTCATCCCGGGGGAGGACTACCGCGGGCGGGACTACGACCCGTCCGACCACAGCGGGCACGGCACCCATGTGGCGGGGACGATCGCGGCCGTGGCCGACAACGGCGCGGGGATCGCCGGGGTGGCCTGGAAGGCGCGCGTGATGCCGCTGCGGGTGGGCTTCACCATCCGCACCAAGGCGGGGGACACGGCCGGGCTGCTGGAGGTGGATGACATCGCCGCGGCCCTGGTCTACGCGACGGACCAGGGGGCCGACGTGATCAACATGAGCTTCGGCTCCGTCGGAGAGGAGCCCGCGCTGCTCCGGATGGCCCTCAAGTACGCCCATGATCACGGGGTCGTCCTGGTGGCCTCGGCGGGCAACGAGGGGAGCGACGCGGCGGACGTCTTTCCGGCTTCAAATCCGTACGTGATCTGCGTCGGGGCCGCGGTGAGCAGCGACCGCCGCGTCTACTTTTCCAACTGGGGCGGCCGGGTAGACCTCGCCGCGCCGGGCAGCGACATCCTCTCCCTGCGGGGCGCCGGCACGACGTTGACCGGCTCCGGTAACCTGGCCGGCGAGGACAAGCTCTACATCCGGGCGAGCGGCACGTCCATGGCGGCCCCGCACGTGGCCGGCGCCGCGGCGCTGGTGCTGTCGAAGCATCCCGAGCTGACGCCCGAGGGAGTGCTCGCCCGCCTCGTCGCCGGCGCGGCCCAGCTCTCTCCGGGGGGCGAAACTACGCTGCGCGACGGCCGCACGTTCCCCTTCGGCGCCGGCCGGCTCGACCTGCCGCGCGCCCTGGCGGCGGAGGCGAGGCTGGCGGTCCTCCTGCATTCCTATGAGGTCCACGACGAGGACGCCGGCGACGGCGACGGGGTGCCTGAGTCGGGCGAGCGGGTGCGCGTCCGGGTCTCGCTTCGCAACGCCGGCCGGACTCTCGATCAGGCCACGGCCGAGCTGGAGGCCGTCGCGTCCGGGGTAATCGTAGGTCAGAGCCCGCTCTCCGCAGGGCGCTGGCGCACGGGCGAGGTCCGCACCTTCAGTACGGAGCTGGAGGTCCCCGCCGGCACGCCACGCGACCTCGAAGGTGCCCTCCGGGTCGTGGTCCGCAGCTCCTCTCTGGTTCAGGAGATCCGCCTGCCGCTCGTCCTCAACGGTCCCGCGGACAAGAGCGGCTGGCCGGTCAAGGGCCTGAAGATCGCGGACGGGCTGGTCACCGCCCCGGCGCTGGGCGATCTCGACGGCGACGGCCGGCCCGAGGTCGTGGCCATGACCACGCTCGGCGACGTCTTCGCCCGCGACGCCGATGGCAAGCTCCTGCCGGGCTGGCCGGTGCGCCTCCGCGGCAGCCACGAACAGTCCTCCCCCCTGGTCGCCGACCTCGATGGCGACGGAGCCGCGGAGGTCGTATTGGCCCTGGACAAGGAGATCCACGTGCTCGACCGGACCGGCCTTCCGCTGCCGGGCTGGCCGCAGCCGACCGCGCGCCTGGTGCTCTGCTCTCCAGCGGCTGGCGATGTGGACGGCGACGGCGACCTGGAAGTCGTGGTGCTCGACCAGGAAGCCAACCTCTACGTCTTCGACGCGGCCGGGCACACCCTGCCGGGCTGGCCGCGGCAGGTGGGGAGCTTCAGCAACACCACTCCGGCGCTGGCCGACCTCGACGGCGAGCCGGGCGCGGAGATCATCGCCGGCACCACGGATGGCTGGCTCGTCGCCTTCCGGAAGGACGGGAGCGCGGCGCCGGGGTCGTGGCCGGTGTTGGTGGGGGTCATGGGGCCCGCCTCGCCGGCCGTGGCGGACCTGGACGGGGATGGGAAGGTGGAGATCGTGGCGGTCAACGCGGCCGGCAGCCTCTTCCTTCTGGACCGGCTGGGCTCCTTCGAGAAGATCGCCCAACTGCCCGGCCAGCACGGCTTCTCCTCGCCCGCCGTCGGCGACCTGGACGGTGACGGCCGGCGCGAGATCGCCGTCGGCAGCGGCCAGGCGGACGGCGCCGGGTTCGTCTCCCTGATCGATTCCGAGGGGAAGATGATGCCGGGCTGGCCCGCGGCGACCGGCGCGGACGTGAGCGCCTCGCCGGCCCTCGTGGACCTCGACGCCGACGGCCATCGGGAGGTGGTGGTGCCCGACCTCTACGGCCAGCTCCACGCGCTGCGCGCCGACGGGCGGGCGTTCCCCGGCTGGCCGCGCGACCTGGACGGCTGGGTGCTCTCCTCGCCGGTGGCCGCGGACCTGGACGGCGACGGTGGCCTGGAGATCGTGCTGGGAAGGATCGTGCTCGGCCTCCTGCGGACGCCGATCGCGATGACCTACGCCATCGAGACCGGGTCGCCCGCGGAGGCTTGGCCGACGTTCAAGGGCGATCCGCGGCGGACCGGTTCGCCGCCCTGATGGCTCTCGACCTTATGCCCCACCTGTGGACCCTCAGTCCCCGCATCCGTCACGCGGTGCGGCCCGGGCGTGCTCCGGAATCCCGCCCCTGGGGGACGGTCGTGGACGATCCCCAGGTGGGGCCCGTGCGCCTGACCGGCCGTCTGCGGGAGCTTCCCGGAGACGACCTCCTCGTCCTGGTCCATGGCCTCGGAGGCTCCATCGACAGCCATTACATGGTGCGCGGAACCAAGGCGGCCGAGGCGGCAGGGCTCTCCTGCCTGCGGGTCAACCTGCGGGGCGCGGATCGCGGGGGCGACGATTACTACCACGCGGGTCTGACCGAGGACCTGCACGCCGCGCTCGCCAGTCCGGAGGCCGGCCGCTTCCGGCGGATCTGGATGATCGGCTACTCCCTGGGCGGTCACGTGGTGCTGCGGCTGGCCACGGAGCCGGCGGACCCCCGGCTGGAGGCCGTGGCCGCCGTCTGCGCTCCGGTCGACCTGGCGCTCTCTGTGGTGGAGATCGACTCGCCCGGCTTCTGGCTCTACCGCCGGTACCTGCTGCGCAGCCTCTCGGACATCTACCGCGCCGTGGCGGCCCGCCGGCCGGTGCACTACCCGGTGGAGAAGCTCGGAGAGATTCGCCTGATCCGCGATTGGGACGACCGCATCGTCGCGCCCCGGCACGGGTTTGCCGACGCCGCCGACTACTACGCCCGGATGAGCGTGGCCCCGCGGCTGCCGGAGCTGCGGGTGCCGGCGCTGCTCCTCAACTCCGAGTGCGATCCCATGGTTCCGGCGCGGGCGGTGCGCCCCGCGCTGGGGCTTGAGTCACCGAAGCTACGGGTGGATTGGGTGAGGGGAGGCCATGTGGCCTTTCCGGATACGGAGGTGATTGACTGGCTCACCCGTGGAACAGCTGGGCCAGCCGCTCGATCCCGTCCACCAGCCGCGGGCCAGGGCGGCTGAAGCAGCCGTTGGCATCCACGGGGAACATCCGTCCCCGCAGATCCGAATGGTCGCCGAGAAGGGCGAGCTGGGCCGCGGCGCCGGCCTCGTCGTAGCCGCAGGGCATGACCACGAAGATGTCGGGATCGACTTTCCGGATCTGGTCCCAGGTGAGGCGGGCGGAGTGGTCGCCCGGTTGCGCGAAGACATCGATCCCACCCGCGGTCTCAATCATTTCCGGTACCCAGTGGCCCCCGGCGAAGGGGGGATCGAGCCACTCCAGCGCGGCAACCCGCGGCCGGGGCCGCCCCTGGACCCGGGCACGCACGGCATCGAGGCGGCGCTCCAAGTCCCGGACCAGGCCCGCGGCCTCCGCGCTTCGGCCGGTGACCTCGCCGACGCGGCGGATGTCGGCCATCACGTCTGCGAGGGTCTTCGGATCGAGCGAGAGGACCTCAGGGCAGCGGGAGAGGGGCTGGATGGCGCCATCCACTTGCTCCGTGCTCACGGCGCAGACCGGGCAGAGCTGCTGGGTGACAATGAGGTCGGGAGCGAGATCCGCGATGCGCGCCTCGTCGAGCGTATAGAGGCTGTCGCCGCTCCCCACCTGGGCCGACACCGCCTTGTCCACCTCGGCGGAACTCATCCCCGGCCTCAGGGTGCTGCCCGTGAGGATGGGCCGCGTCCGGGCCTCGGCGGGGTAGTCGCACTCGTGGCTGACACCTAGCACCAGGTCGCCCGCGCCGACTGCGAAGAGGATCTCGGTGCCGTTGGGGACGAGGGAGATGATCCGCATTGCGGGCCTAGTACCTTGTCACAGCCCGAGTGATGGATAGCGTTTCATGTAGGGGCGACTCTTGTGGCCGCCCTCCGGAAGGGCACCCACAAGAGGTGCCCCTACAGAGGGATGATGAGGAAAGATCTCCTCGAACGGCTGGGTCAGCTTGAGCTTGCCCAGGCTGTGCTTGATCGCGATTTCCCAAAGGCTCGCGATGCTCACCAGGGTGTCGTGATCGGCGTTCTCGATGATACGCCGGGCTTTCTCGGTGAGCCCGGCGTCTCCCGAAAGGAACCACAGCAGACTATGGGTATCGAGCAGGTACCTCAAGAGGTCAGCTCTTGGAAATCCTGGAGCGGCTCGTCGAAATCATCGGCGATCTCGATGAGGCCCCGGGCGCTTCCGAACTGACGTGGCGCGCGGGCCAGGATGGCAACAAGCCTCGCGACCGGACGGTCACCCTTGGTTATCACGATCTCAGTGCCGCCGAGGGTCTGCTCGACCAACTCGCCGAGAGGGCGCTCTTCGTTTTCGAGGTCGATCGTGATCGTCATGGCCTGCCTCCGCGATGAGCATAAAGGGAAAGAAGGGTGGCAGTATAGTGTCACCCGCCATGAACACCCGGATCGCCATCCTGGCTCTCCTCTTTCCGCTCAGCTTATTAGCCCAGGGTCCCCGCGTGGTTGTCCTGGGCACCGCTCAGGACGGCGGCATGCCTCAGACCGGCTGCGAGCACGCGGCGTGCGCCGCGGCACGGAAGGACCCGAAGCTCGCGCGGCGAGTGGCGAGCCTGGCCGTCGTGGCCGGCGGACGTACCTTCCTGGTGGATGCCACGCCTGACCTTCCCGCTCAGATCCAGGAGGTTCATACCTTCCGTCCCTTTCCCGAGGGGCGGGTGGACCGAGCGCCGTTCGATGGGGTGCTCCTGACCCACGCCCACATCGGCCACTACCTGGGATTGGCCCACTTCGGCTTCGAGAGCCTGAACACCAAGGATCTCCCGGTCTACGTCTCGCCGCGCATGGCCGAGTACCTGCGGACGAACGGACCCTGGAGCCAGCTCGTCCGGCTGGGCAACGTCAAGCTCGTGGAGATCAAGCCCGGAGAGTGGTTTCCTCTGAGCGAGGGCATCTCCGTCAAGGTGTTCGCGGTGCCGCACCGGGACGAGTACAGCGACACCATGGCTTTCCTGATCCGCGGCCCGAAGCGGACGCTCCTCTATGTGCCGGACACAGACACCTGGAAGACTTGGACGCGCCCCCTGCCGCAGGTGATCGAGGAGGAGAAGGTCGATTACGCCCTGCTGGACGCCACTTTCTACTCCCCGGACGAGCTGCCGGACCGGGACGTGACCAAGATCAAGCACCCGCTGGTCACCGACTCCATGGAGCTGCTGGGCCCGCTGGTCAAGGCGGGCAAGGTGAAGGTCTGGTTCACCCACCTCAACCACTCGAACCCGGCTCTGGACGCCAACGGCGAGGCCCGCAAGAACATTGAAGCCAAGGGGTTCCGGGTGCTGGACGAGGCGGATGAGCTCGATCTTTAGGCCGCGGCCCGCTGCTGCTCGATCCACGCCCGCGCGGAGGCCTCGTCATCGAAGAACTGGAGCGGCAGGTACTTCCCGAAGAGCCTCATGCCCGTGACGAGGAGCTTCGCGAGCACGCGGGCCGTGAGCGGCGCCTTAAAGACGGCGAGCCCGCCCACCGGCATCTGGTTCAGCCCCTCGATGGCTGCCCGGCGCGACGAGTTCGAGAGGCTCTCCAACTCCGCCAGGTCAATCAGGAAGAAGACCCTGTCGCGTCCCCGGCAGAAGTCGATCTGCATCTCGTTGATCACCCTCACCTCGTCTTCGGTGACGGTGCCGACCAGCTTCATGTAGATGATGTCGGGCTCTTCGAAGCCCGTGATCTGTTCGCCGACAGGTACCAAGTGGGAAGCGGGAGCTTCCGGCAGAGGCTCTCGTCTAGGAGACGGAGTCATTGTCACCCTCCTTTACAGGACCGCAATTGGACTAAGGACTTGCGGGAAGCATACGTTTCACAAAGAGAGAACGCAAGAGGGTATCCGGAGGACAACTTTAACGGGGACTGGCGGGCTTTTTTGAGGGTGAGCGTGACGCTTTTCGAGACCGGCAGCCCCGCGACCGGTCCGGCCGCTGTCCAGACCTCGGCGCCGTTCTCGGTCTTCACGTCCATCCACTGGGCCTCGGCCAGGGTGACCTCGACGGTCATCCTGCCGTTCGTGGGGAACGGCCGGCCGGTCTCGTTGCTCCAAAAGTTGTGCAGCCGCACCTCGGCCGCGGCTCCCGCGTCCACGGGGCGGAAGAACAGCTCGTTGCGGTAGACCGGCAGCTCGTGGCCGTCCACCTTGACGCGAAAGGCCAGGGCCGACGCGGTCTTGGGGCCGGAGCTGCGCAGCGTGACGCTCAGGCGGCAGAGCGTGTCCGGTCCGGGCGAGGCGGGATCGACCTTGACGGCCTCCAGGGTGAGCCCGGGATCAGGAGACTTGGCCCCGGCCACCAGAAGGACCAGCAGCATCAGGAGGAGGAACCGCAGGCGCTTGGGCATCATGTCCATGAAAGCATATACCGGGTGCTACTATTTCCCTTCCCATGAGACACCGCCGTACCCTCATCGCCGTCCTCTTCCTCCTCCCTCTGGCCGCCCGGGCGCAGCAGTCCCAGCCGGCGCCTGCGCCGCCGGCAGATGACCTGCAGCAGCGTTTCGTCCAGGCGCGCCAGAAGTATGAAGCGCAAGACTACAAGGGCGTGGTAGCCCTTCTGGAGCCATACAAGGCCGAGAGCACGCTGCCGCCGCTATTCTTCGCCGTGCTCGGCGGGGCCTACATCGAGCTGGGCCGGTTCCAGGAGGCCCAGGCCCTGCTCGACCCGATCGCCGCCGGCGAGGCCGCGGGTCCCCCCTTGCTCTTCAACGCGGCCCGCGCCGCCTTCGCCCTGAAGCAGGACGCGAAGGGGGAGGCGTACCTTCAGCGCGCCGCGGCAAAGTCGCCGCAGTCGATTGCCACGCGGGCGCTCGGCCTGCGCTACGGCCGCCAGGGCAGGGTTCTGGACGCCTACAAGCTCCTGCGGCCATGGGCGAAGGACCACCCGGACGACCGGGAGGCGCGGCTCGCCGCCGCGTTCTGCGCCCTGGAGCTCGGCCGCGGCCCCGAGGAGATCGAGGAGCTGCTCTCCGGCCTGCCGCAGGATCTGCCGCAGGTGCGCGTGCTCCGGGCGCGCTTCCTCCTGTCGCAAGGCGATCCCCGCGGGGCCATCGCGATGCTCTCGCCTCTGGAAGCCGCGCCCCCCAAGGAAGTCGAGCACGACCTGCGTTGGACTCTCGGCGAGGCGCGCGTGCAGGTCGGCGAAGCGGCCGGTGCGGTCGCGGTTCTCGAGGGACACGTGGGGGACGATCCGGAGCTGGCCCTGCTTCTGGCCCAGGCCCACCAGCAGACGGGCAGCCCCGACAAGGTGCTGGCGACGCTGAAGCCGTTCGTGGACCAGCTTCCGGACCCCGCCAAGACGGAGCCCGTCAAGCGTTCGCTCTACGCCTCGATCGCGCTGGAGCACGCCCGCGCCCTGGTCGCGGGCGGCCGCTGGGCCGAGGCCGTGACCGTGCTGGAAAAGGCCGCGGCCCTGGACGAGTCGAGCCCCACGATCTGGCAGGTCTACGGCCAGGCGCTCGCGGGCTCCGGCCGGCGCGAGGACGCGCAGAAAGCCCTGGCGAAGTTCCAGGAGCTGTCCAAGGCCGCGGCCGGAACGGGCAAGCCGAAGCAGCCTGGCCAGGATCCCACGAACATCGCCCTCTCCGAGGCCGCCAGGCTCTCCGCCGCCGGCCAAGCCGACAAGGCCCTGGAAGTCATCCGCCGGGAGCGCGAGGTCGCCGCCGAGGATCTCCGGCTGCGGATGATGGAAGTCCAGCTCCTCCTCATCCTGAAGCGCGTCGACGAGGCGTCCAAAGCCGCGGAGGAGACGTTGAAGCTGGCGCCCGGGAACGCCGACGCGCTCTACCAGCGGGGCGCGGTCAACCTGGCCCTGAACAAGCGGGCCGAGGCCGAGCGCGACTTCCGGCAGGCGCTGACGGTCCTCCCCGAGCACCTGGCGGCGCTCAACGACCTCGCCGTGCTGCTGATCGCGGAGGGCCGCAAGCCCGAGGCGAAGGAGCTCCTGCAGAAGGTCCTCTCCCTGCAGCCGGACGACGCGGTCGCGAAGGCAAACCTCCAGAGCCTGGAGGGTCGGTGAGGAGTCTTCTCCTCCTCCTGACCTACCTCACCTTCCAAGCCCCCCCTCCCGCTCCTCTCCCGGAGCGGGCGGCGGAGCTGCGCAACCTCGGCCTCGCCCAGCTCGAAAACGAGGTGCCCGCCGAGGCCGAGGCGACCTTCCGCGACCTGTTGAAGGCCGCTCCCGGGGACCCGCTGCCGTACGCCAACCTCGCGCTCGCGGCTCTGCGCCAGCAGAAGAACGAAGAGGCGTTGAAGTGGATCGACCAGGCCCTGGCCAAGGCGCCGGGCCGGGCCGACCTGCTCGCCCTGCGCGGCGACGTGCTGCAATGGAGCGGCAAACAGGAGGAGGCGCTCGCCGACTATCAGAAGGCCGCGTCCGCGGACCCGAACCGCCTCGACATCCAATGGACTCTCTATCAGCAGGCCGCCTCCCAGGAGAACGATGCGATCGTGGGGCAAGCCCTTGGCGCGCTCTCCCGCCTGCGGCCGGAAAACCTCGTCGCCCTCCTCAAGGAGGGGCAGCGGGCGGTCCGTGCCGGAGATCGGGCTGCCGCGACCAAGGCGTTCCTGCGCGTCAAGGAGGTCCTCTGGCAGGCGCCGGCGCCCGCTCAGGCGAGCCTCGACCAGCTCCTCAAGGCCCTGGAAGCGAACGACCTCGAAGCGGCGCGCATCCCGGGCGTGCGGCTGGAAAACGTCCTCAAGGTGACCCCGCTCTACCAGCAGAGCCTGCGCGAGCTCTCGCCGGGCATCCAGGGCCTGCCGGTCGAGCGCTTCGCGGGCGAGCCCCCGCCTTCGACCTTCGGCGATCCCGTGCCCGTGAAGCTCCGCGCCACCCGGCTCGACGAGACGCCCACCGCCGCTCTCGCCGCGGGCGATTTCAACGGCGACGGCAAGATGGACACCGCGCGCCTTGTCCGCGAAAAGCTCTCGGAAGGCCAGCTCCCTGCCGAGGGGATCACCGGCCTCCTCGCCGCCGACCTCGACAACGACGGCTACCTCGACCTGATCGGCTACGGCGCCAAGCGCTCGATCTGGTGGCGCGGCAAGGGGAACGGTACGTTTGAGGAAGCTCCCATGAATGCTGGAGGCGGAGAGGCCGCCGCAGTGCTCGACTACGACATCGAGGGGGATCTGGATCTCGCCCTGGGTGGTGGCTTGTTCCGCAACAACCTGACCGGTCCGCTCGAAGCCGTGGGAGAGCAGGCCCTGCCGAAGCCATCTCCGGAGCCGTTGGACCTCGTAGCCAGCGACCTGGACCGGGACGGCGACCTCGACCTCGCCGTGGCCCATGCCGGGGGGATCTCCTGGCTCGACAACCAGCGCCAGGGCCGCTTCGTGGAACGGTCCATCTCCAAGGACAGGCCCGCCCAGGCGATCGAGAGCGCGGACCTGGACAACGACGGCCGTCCAGACCTGATCGCCGCCGGCCCCGGGGGGCTCACGGTCTGGCACAACCGCGGCGGCTCCTTCGACCCATGGGCCCTGTCGGGACTGCCCGCCAAGCCGATGGAGGACGTCCTCGCGTTCGACGCGGACAACGACGGCCGGCTCGACCTGGCCGCGATCGGTCCGTCCGGGGTGATCGTCCTCGGCCAGCGCGGATCGAATTTCGAGCCGCTGGCGATCGAAGGGACCGTCCCTCCCGGGACCGCCCTTGCCGCGGCCGATATGGATTCCGACGGTGACCTCGACCTCCTCGCCGCCGGCCCGTCCGGCCTCCACCGCCTGGAGAACGACGGCGGCAACAAGAATCATTGGCTGACCGTCCGGCTCAAGGCGCTGACCCAGGGCAACAGCAAGAACAACGTCGAAGGGCTCGGCTCGGTGCTGGAGGTGAGGTCCGGCACCGCTTATCAGTTCCGCGAGGCCGCGAGCCAGGTCATCCACTTCGGCCTGGGCCGGAGGACGCAGCCCGATCTGCTCCGGGTGACCTGGACCAACGGCGTGCCGCAGAGCCGCATCCAGCCCAAGGGGGACCAGCGGATCGTGGAAGAGCAGGTCCTCAAGGGGAGCTGCCCCTTCCTCTACGCCTGGGACGGCGAGCGCTTCGCCTTCGTGACCGACCTGCTCTGGAACGCGCCCATCGGCCTGCCGGTCGCGCCCGGCGTCTGGGCCGGGAGCGACCCGAGCGAACTGGTGCGCATCGACGGGCTGTCCGGCGATCGATACGAGCTGCGGATCACCGAGGAGCTCTGGGAGGCCGCCTTCTTCGACGCCGTCCGGCTCTGGGTGGTGGATCATCCGTCGGAAGTGGAAGTAGCGAGCAACCTGCGGGTGATCCCCGGCAAGTCGCTGCCCGAGGAAGTGCGCGCCAGCCGGGACCTCCGGCCGATCGCGGCAGCCTGGGATGGAGCGGGGGAGGATGCCACGAGCCGGGTGCGGGAGCGCGACGACGTCTATGCCGGCGGCTATCCCATCGGCGCCTACCAGGGAGTCGCGGCCCGGCCCTGGACTTTCACTCTCGACCTCGGCGAGGCGCCGGCCGCGCCGGTCCGCCTGCACCTGGACGCCTGGATCTTCCCGGCGGACGCGAGCCTGAACATCGCCGTCTCTCAGCGTCCCGATCTACCTCCGGTCTTTCCGAGGATCGAGGTCGAAACCGCATCCGGCTGGCAGGTCCTGGTGCCGGAGATGGGCTTCCCCGCGGGCAAGACCAAGACCATGGTGGTCGATACGCCCCCGCTCCCGCCCGGAGCGCGCCGCCTGCGCATCGTGACCAACCAGTGGCTCGCCTGGGACCGCATCGCCTGGACCATCAAGCCCGTGGATGAACAGGCGAAAGTCGTCGCCCGTCTCACGCCCCAGAGCGCGGACCTGCGCTTCCGCGGCTTCTCCGAGCTGATCCGCCTCTCTCCCAACGGTCCGCATGGCTACGACTACCATCGGATCACGGAAGCCTCCCCCTGGCTCCCGTTCCCCGGCCGCTACACTCGCTACGGCGACGTCAGAGAGTTGCTCCAGGAAACCGACGACCGCTCCGTGATCCTGGCCCCCGGAGATGAGATCGCCCTGGCCTTCGACGCGGAAGGGCTGCCGCCCGTGAGAGAAGGGTGGACGAGGACGCTCTTCCTGGAAAGCCACGGCTGGGACAAGGACGCCGACCGCAACACCTACGAGCCGCTGCACATGGAGCCGCTCCCCTTCCGCGCCATGAAAAAGTATGGCGATCCGTTCCCGGACACGCCCGAGTTGAAAAGGTACGTGGAGGAGTGGTTGACGCGGGAATTACAATAGGGAAATGTTCATCCCTACGACGAGGATCGACCGCCTCCTTCTCCGAACCCTCACGGTCGCAGCCCTGCTCCTCCTGCCGGGCAGCGTGGCTTCGGCTTCCCCGGCCAAGGCGCCGGCTTCCGCGGCGGGCGCCAGTCCCCGGTTCCTGGCGTTTCTGAAGAGCCATCCCGACTTCGCAGAGCATCTGCGCAGCCAGCGCTACGAGAAAGCCGGCGAGCTGCTGGACCTCTGGGCCGCGCACCAGCCGGCGGATCCCGAGATCCCTCTCGCCCGGACGCATCTGCTCCTGGCGCAGGGCCGGTTGGACGAGGCCTGGGAAAGGGCCCGCCGCTATCGCGGTCCCGAGCCGGCCGACGTCTTCTATGCGGTCGGCAGCTTCGCCCGGCAAAGCGTGGTTCAGGACAAGGCAATGTCCCCGGATCGGCGCGCCGCGGTGATCGATCTGGGGCTCGTATCCCTTGCCATGGCGATCGGGGCCAGACGCGACCTCGTCGAGGCCTATACCGACAGGAGCCTTTTGCTTCAGGAGAGGGCGAAGCTGACGCCGGACCCGGAGGCGCGGCAGAACCTGATCAACGAGGCGGAGCGTCTCCGGCGGCAGGCTCTCGAGATCCAGGCCAAGGCGCGGGAGGCGAAGAGGATTGAAGAGGACATCGCTGGCGGCAAGACGCTTCGTCCCGGCGGGGAGGTGACCCGGCCGGAAAAGGTCTCGGGTGATCTTCCGCTCTACACAGAGCGTGCCCGCGAGGAGAGACTGTCCGGTGTCGTGCTCCTCGAGCTCATCATCGACAAGCAGGGCGGCGTGGCCGAAGCCCGGGTGGTCAGGGGGATGCCCGAGGGGCTCGACAGGTCTGCCCTGAAGGCCCTCCGCGACTGGAGGTTCCAACCCGCCACCCGGAAAGGGAAGCCTGTCCAGGTCCTCGTCACCTGCAAGGTGAAGTTCACGCCTCCCGACGCGGTGGAAGTGGAGCTGGAGTAGTCATCGAGCTCTGGAACTGCAATTTTCCTCCGGGTCCCGCCACCTAGTGGCCTGTAACGGCTGATTCTGAACTGATGCGGTGGTGCACGTTCCGGTAGGTCCATTTCACGGGTTTGGGTGCTTTGTTGTAGCGGCGAATGTACCGCATCAGTTTGCGAGCCAGATCTTTGACCG
>JAXDKG010000002.1:0-43571 GCA_034667225.1 Acidobacteriota bacterium | reverse complement strand
CGACGACAAGGCGCAGGAGGTGCCCGTGCCGGCGCGGCGGCATTTCCTGCTGCTGTTCGACCTCGCCTTCTCGGAGCCCAAGGCCATCGTGCAGGCGCGCGCGGCGGCCAAGGACCTGGTGGCCGAGATGCACGCGTCGGACCTCGCGGCGGTCGCCACCTACGCGGCCTCCCACGGCACCGAGCTGGTCCTCGGGTTCACCTCGGACCGCGGCCAGATCGAAGCGGCGATCGACTCGCTCGGCCTCCCGGAGCTGGCGGACCGCACCACCGTGGACCCTCTGCGGCTCTACGTCGAAGAGCTGCGCCAGAAGATCCACGAGAACACCGTTGCGGGGGAGGGTATCCGCGAATACAAGAAGGAGACCGCCGACAAGATATTGCTGGAGCAGATGGAGCAGAGCATGCGCGCCTCCGAGAGCGCGAACACGGAGGTACAGAAGGACAAGATCACGGCCCTCACCCGCTCGTTCACGGACCTCGCCCGGCTGATGCGCAGCGTCAACGGCCACAAGCACGTGGTCTACCTCTCCGAGGGGTACGACAGCTCGGTCCTCCTGGGCAGCAAGGATGCGGATCTGGAGAAGGACATGCAGGACGCCCGGGAAAAGGGGGAGGTCTGGAAGGTCGACTCGCAGCAGCGGTTCGGCAGCGCCGACGCGATGAACGACGTCGAGGGCATGCTGGAGGAGCTGCGCCGCGCCGACTGCACGGTGCAGGCGGTGGACATCGCCGGCCTGCGGGGCACGTCAGGGAGCCAGGCGCTCGGCTACGAGCGCAAGGGGGGCCGCGAAAGCCTGTTCCAGATGGCCCGCGACACCGGCGGCGAGCTCTACGAGAACTTCAACGACCTGTCCGCGGCGATGGGCAAGATGCTCGAGCGGACGGGCGTGACCTACGTGCTCACCATCCAGCCCGAGACGCCGCCGGACGGCACCTACCATGCGCTCAAGGTGGAGCTGCGGGGCCTGCCGCGGGGAGCCCGCGTGGTGCACCGCCCCGGATACTTCGCGCCCAAGCCCTTCGCCCAGCGCACCCGCATGGAGAGGATGCTGCTGACCGCGGGACAGGTGCTGGCCGGCGAGGAGGGCGGGCAGGTGCGGATGTCGGTGATGACCGCCGCGATGCCCGCCGGGGCAAACGCCGAGGGGACGGCGGACGTGCCGGTCGTGGTCGAGATCGACGGGCCGTCGCTGCTCCATCTCCATCAGGGGAACGACCTGCCGGCCGAGATCTACGTCTATGCGCTGGACGCCAAGGGCCAGGTGCGCGACTACATCGCCCAGACGCTCACGCTGGACATGTTCAAGGTGGAGGCGAAGCTGCTGCAGTCCGGGCTCAAGTTCTACGGCCACCTGGAGCTGCCCCCCGGCAGCTACAAGGCGCGGGTGCTGGTGCGCAATGGCCGCACCGGCTTCCACGGCCTGCGGGTGGCGCCGCTGGAGGTGCCGTCGTTCGCCGGCGCCGGCCCGGTGCTGCTGCCGCCGTTCTTCCCCCAGGCCAAGGGGGAGTGGCTGGTGGCCCGCGAAGCGCAGCGGCCCGGACACCGGGAGCTGCCGATGCCCTTCCGGATGGGAGACCAGCCCTTCCTGCCGGCTGCCCTGCCGATCCTGGGAGTTGGCGAGGCCCGCTTTGCCCTGCTCGGCTACAACCTGGCGGACGAGGGGGATCTCCAGGTCCGCTCCCAGGTGCTGACCGCGGATGGCCGGGAGATGCAGGCCGGCGACCTGTCCCTGGTGAGCCGCGCAACCGGCGAGGCGGGAGCCGACCGTCTGGAGCTGACCTTCCGTCCGCCCGCTCTCCAGCCCGGCGAGTACCTGCTGCGCGTCACCGTCACCGACGCCGCCGGCAAGGCCGGCACGGCCACCACACCCTTCGTGGTGGCCGCGGCGGCGCCAGCCGAGCGGGGGTAACTAACGCCGCGACACCCGGGTCGGCATCCCCTCCTTGACCGACCCGACGTCCACCATGGCACCGTCGGTCATCACCACGAACGGCCGGGGCTCGACCGTGAGCCCTCCTTCGCCGTCGTGGGTGACGACCTGCACGGTGCCCATGCCGTAGCCCATGGGGCCGCGGGAGTAGTAGTGCACCCCCAGCCGGTAGGGCGCGGCGTTCCGCTCCACCGATCCGCTCACCGTGAAGCACTCCGGGCCGTAGCCCGTGGTCACGTCGGCGTACAGCTCGCCGCCCGACGGCAACGTCTTCTGACTGTAGTAGGCGTGCCCGCCCTTGCGGTCATGGATGTGGAGGTCGACGTCGTTGGCGTCGGTCTCCCAGGTGAGGACGAAGCGCAGCGAGGGCTCGCTCTCCAGCCGGGCGCCGTGGGCTTCGAGGCGGCCGAGCACCTCTTCGCGCCGGGCCGGCCCGGCGTGCAGCAGGGCGGCGGCGACGAGGCCCAGATCCTCCCGCAGCACCCGGTCGGCGCCGGCGAAGCGCCCGCCCGGATAGTTCTGCTCGAGCCCGGTCTCCAGCACCGCGAACGCCTCCTCGAAGCGGCCGGCGCGCAGCAGGGCCCAGGCGAGGAGGCGGTGGCCCGAGGGATGATCCGGCCGCTCCAGGACGGCCTTCTGATAGGTATCGATCGCCAGCGCGATTCCCACCTCTCCCAGCCGTTCGAGGCGCTCCCCCGCCAGACGGCGCAGGTCGACGCGGCGCGGGAAGAGGTCGATGAGGGAGCCGTAGGCGCGCGCCGCCGCGGCGGTCTCCCCCGCCGCTTCCCAGGCCTCGCCCAGCGCGATCAGGGCCAGCACGTCGCCCGGCGCCTCGGCGCTCCAGGACTCGGCCAGGGAGCGCGCCGCCGCGATCCGGCCGGCGTCCAGGAGATCCTTCACCTCGGCGAAGCGGCCGGAGTAGGGCGCGACCCGCTTCTCCTTGTCCTGTTCCCGCCGCCCTTCCACGCCGCCGACCCGGAGAGGCGAGTCATCTGCAATGATCTCCGGCACCTCGACCGGCGCCACGCCGCTGGGAACACCGCCGGGTACTCCACCTGCGACGCCTCCAACGACACCGCCTTCAACGCCGCCTTCGACGCCGCCTTCCACTGCGATGTCCGGGCCGACGAAGTTGGACTGCTGGCCGCTCTCGTTGCCGCCCACGTTAATACGGTCTTCCAGCACTCCCGGCGTGGTCTGGAGGACTGCCCAGGGGTCGCGGGCCGAGGGGGCCTCGGGCTCCGTCGGCTTCGGCGCCTGGGCAACGACGCCGGCTCGCGGGGTCGTAACGGGCCCTGTGCGGGCGAGCACGTCCAGCCCTCCCGCGCCGACGGTCAGGATGTCGGCGAGCGAGCGCCGGTCAAGCCCGAAGCGCGCGTAGTCATACTCGGTCTCGAGCACCAGCATGGAGGTGAACGGGCTCAGCACCCGGTGCTTGACGCTCACCTCCACCACCTGGAGCGCGAGCGCCCGGCGTGTGTCGGGGTCGTTGCCAAGGGCGGTTTCCCGCAGATGGAGCAGGCGCTCGATGCGCGCCTGGGCCCAGGCGCGTTCGAGCAGGTGCCGCTCGGCGGATACCGGCTCGCCGAGCGCCGCCGGCCGGCCCCCCAGGGTCAGGCGCAGCGGCCGGCCCGCGGGCAGGTCGGCGTAAACCAGGGCCTCGTCGCCGGGCTGGACGCCGTCGAGGGTGTCGGGCCAGACCCAGGCCGCGCCCTCGACCGCCACCGGGATCCCGGAGCGGCAGGCGAGGGTCAGCCGGCGGGCGATCTCGGAGAGGGGCGCGGTGCCGTCGAGGTGCTGGCCGTCGTGCCGCAGGTTGCCGGTGGTCAGCTCGCGCAGCACCGCCTCGTCGCGCAGGCCCCCAAACGCCAGCACATCCAGGCGCTCGACGCCGTAATCTCCCAGCGCGCGGACCGCCGCCTTGAGCACCCGCGTCTCGGTCTCGCCGGCCGTGGCCACGCCGTCGGTGATCAGCAGGACCCGGGGATGCTTCCCGCCATCCTTCGACAGCCGCTCGCCGAGCCAGACGAGCGCCTGGTTGAGGTCGGAGGCGCCCAGCGGCCGGCGGTCGCCGAGGCGCCGCTCCTCCGCTGAGCCAAACCCGCCCGCCGTGCCCTCGAAGATCGGCACGACCTCCTGGTCGAAGACGGCGACGCCCAGCGGTGTCGAGCGGCCGGCGCCGTCGCGCAGGCCGGCAATCAGCTCGCCGAGCCGGCGCACCTGGGAGGAGTAACCCAGGGCGCGGGAGGCGCTCGAATCGACGAGCACGTAGAGGCCCGTGATCTCCTGCGGAACGCTTTCGACAGGAGCCGCGACCCGCACGACCGCGAGGTTGCCGTGGCGCAGCCCCGTCCGGCTCGCCACCTGGTCCTGGCCGATCTCGAGGTCGCGGTCGGGGGTCCAGTCCTTCTTGTGCAGCTCGACCAGGCGCCGGTCGCTGACTTCACCCCCGAGATTGCTGGCCGCCGCTCCGGAGGCGGGGCGCTCGCCGAGGAGCACGCGCACGTCGAGCCGGCCGACGTCCGAAAGCCCGAGGAGGGGAAGGACGTAGGGCTCGTCCGCCCGCGTGAGCGCGTGGGAGTACGAGACGATCAGCTCCTTGCGACCCCGGGCCGGGATCGGGAAGACGCGGGCCGAGAACTCGTTGCCCGCCTCCTGCTCGAGCAGCGCCGGGTCCTGCTTGCGGTGGAGGAAGTCCTCATAGGCCACGCGGGCGCGCTGGGTCTCCACCACCTCGCCCTCCTGCCAGGCGTCGCCGATCTTCATGGCGAACCGAGAGAGGGCCGCGCCGGGCGGCAGGGAGATGCTGAAGCGGCCCTCGATCACCTGGTCGCGGGGGTTCTCGAACGTCAGGTGCAGCTCGGTGAAGGCGAGAGGCGGCTCGAGGACGCCGTTCGCCTCCAGGGCCACGAGGGTGAGCCCGGTGCCGTCGGAGGCGGTGAGGCGGATCGGGGCGGACGCCTCCGCCGCCGGCTGGTCGGCGGCAGGCTCGGCGCCAGATTTCGCGAACCGGAACGAGGCGGGAGCCGCGGCATCCACCGCGAAACCGGTAAGGCCCACGAGGGCGAGAACAAGCAGGCTGAGGAGCGTGACGGCTCGGGACATGGAGGACCTCCCCCTGAACGAGGCGGTCCCGATCTTGGGACCCCGTACCCCTTAGACACAGGAAGAGGCGAAAACGATCCCGAGGGGGATTTACGCCCTGAGCAGCGGCAGTCGCTTGCCCGTCCAGCCCGGGAAGAGCCTGCCGTCGTCCTTGATCCCCAAGTGCCTGCCGGCCAGCTCGCAGAAGACGGCGCGGAAGTCGGTGGTCACCGGCAGGTCGCGGCCCTCGTAGAGGATCTCCCGGTCGAGCCCCGGGAAGCTGCCGTGGACTTTTCCTCCCTGGACCTGGTTGCCCAGCACGAACAGGCAGGAGCCGTGGCCATGGTCCGTGCCGCCCGAGCCGTTCTCGCGGACGGTGCGGCCGAACTCGGTCATGGTGCTCAGGAGGACATCGTCCTGCCAGGACGGGCCGAGATCGGTCCAGAAGGCATGGATCGACTGGGCGAGGTCCCTCGCCTGCCGCGCGAAGCTGCCGTTGACCGTCCCCTGCTGGACGTGCGTGTCCCAGCCGCCGGACTCCGCGAAGGCCACCTCTAAGCCGACATCGCTCTTGATGAGGAGCGCGATCTGTTGCAACGCCTGCCCGAGCGCAGTCGTGGGGTACTCGGCGCCGTTCGCAGGACGGTAGCGGGCGATCTTCTCGGGCGTGAGCATGGCCATGGCCTGGAAGGTGTCGTCCGCGGTGTCATGGAGGACCTTCTGCGAGGTCTGCTTGTACAGGGCCTCGAAGCTCTGCCCCGCAGCCGGCTCGCGGAAGTCGGCGAGGTCGGTCACCGCGAGGGCCGGCTCGTCGCCATAGAGGGAGCGCGGCAGGGCCGAGGTCAGGGAGACCGCCCGGAACGGGCTCCCCTCGTGGCCGAGCAGGCCCACCGCCCGGTTGAGCCAGCCCGAGGGCGTGCCCTTGCGGCCCGGCGTGCCGGTCTCCATGTAGTCCTGCGCGTCGAAGTGGGAGCGGGTCGAGTCCGGCGAGCCCACGGCGTGGACGATCCCCAGCCGCTTCTCCTTCCAGAGAGGAAGCAGCGGCTCGAAAGCCGGATGGAGGCCGAAGTCGACCCCGAGGTCGACCAGATCTTTGGACCCCATGGCGAGCCTCGGCCGAAGGGCGCGCAGGTCCTCGGACAGCGGCGTGACCGCCATGAGGCCATCCATGGCGCCGCGCTGGAAGATCGTGACCAGCACCTTGCGCCGGCCCTGGGCGGCCAGGGCCGTGCGCGTGAGGAACTGCGGGCCGGCGCCGAGAGCGAACAGGGCCACCCCGCCAATACCGCCCGATTTCAGGAAAAGTCTGCGGGTCAACATGGTCGTTGCTCCTTCAGCCCTGGGAAGGGCTGTACTCTTCTAGCCTGGGGTTTCAACCCCAGGCGGCGGTGTCCAGGCTCACCGCGGTCACCCGCCTGGGGTTGAAACCCCAGGCTAGAAGGGTTCCGCCCCTCCCGGGGCGGTTCCACCACCCATCCGCTGATCACCTCCGCTGGAACTCCGGGGAGCCCAGGATGACGCCCACCACCTGCTCCACCGCGGTTGCACCCTCCACCTTCTTGGGCAGCCCGAGATCGTTGACCATGGGCTGCAACAGGGCGAGCGCGGGCTTGAGGTCGCGGCCGGGCAGCAGGCGCTCGGCATAGGTCCGCAGCGTCTCGTCGCGGGAAGCCGTCCCAGACTTCAGATCGAAGTCCACGCCGCGCACCCGGCCGGCGGCGAGCTGCAGGCCGAAGTTCATCCGGTTGAGCAGCGAGCCGGTATTGACCCAGGCCTCGGCGCGGTCCGGGTAGCCGGTGGGCGCCTGGTAGGCGTAGAGCTTCTGGCCCATGTCCGCGATCCAGCGCAGGGTCTCCCGCGGCTGTTTCACATCCGCGTCCAGGCCCCGGATGGCCGAGGCTGCCAGCTCGAAGGGGGATTTGATCTTGTCTCCGACCGAGCCCCAGAACTCCGGCGACTCGGCGAGAGCCTTCAGCACCGGCTTCACCTGTCCCCCGCTCTTCAGGTAGACCGCGGCCAGGCGATCGACAAGAGCCGGGGACGGCTTGTCCGACACGAAGCGCACGGCGAGCTTGGTGGCCAGGTGCTTCGCCGTCGCGGGATGGACGGCCAGCAGGTCGAGCACCGCTTCTCCGTCTTCGATTCCGCGGCCGGCCGGCAGCTTGCGGCCGAGCATGGTCTTGGCGCCGGAGTCATGAGCGTCGGCCCGGAAGAGGAACTCCCCCTCCTGCTGGAAGCCCGCCCGGCGCGCCCCCGTCATCCGCCGCTCGATTGCCTCCCGGCGCTGACCGGGAGGCATCACCGTCCAACCCGTGAAGGCGCGGGCCACCTCAATGACATCCTTCTGGGAGTAGCCGCCATCGACCCCCAGCGTGTGGAGCTCCAGCAGCTCGCGAGCAAAGTTCTCGTTGAGCCCGGTCGGCCGGACGCGCTCCGTCTCCCTCCTCCGCGGAATCCGGCGCTCGAACGTGGTCGGCGCTCCCTCGTTCGCCGTGGATTGGGCATTGTCCAGGTAGAGCAGCATGGCCGGATGCCTGGCCGTGGCGCCCAGCAGGTTGCGCACGCTCCCCAGGGCGTTCGGACGGATGGCATCCCGTTCATAGGAGAGGAGATGGCCGCGGCTCTGGTTGTCGGTCATCGAGACGTTGAAGTGGTTGAACCAGAAGTCGGTCATGACCTCGGCGAGCTGGTTCTCGGACTCCACGGCGCGCCAGAGCTTCTGGGCCATGAGCTGTCCGGCCAGCTCGCGTTGCGAGCCGTAGCCCTGCTCCTCGGCCCACTGCATCACGGCGCCGCGGCGCTCTTTCTTATCCTCCGTCTTCTCCGGAATCACCCCGGCCCTGCTCGCCTCGGCCAGAAGCATCCCCGGACGCGGATAGGTGCGCGCGATCTCGGACGCAGACATCTCCAGGGCCGGTAGCCGGTCGAGCCGGCGCTCCAGTTCCCCGTCGGGAAGATCCGCCGCGAGCTGGCGCTCCAGCCATCGGTCGAGCCCCATCTTCACGACGGCCTCGACCTCGCCCGGCCGGGGTCCATAGGCGAAGCGGTTGAGGAGATGGGCCGCGGCCTCGCGCTCGGAGAGCCCGGCCTCCTTCCACGGCATGCGGATCGACGGTTGGCGTTCGACGGCGGGCAGGGAGAACGCGATCGTCAGGATCGCGGCAAGGGTCAAAGCTACAGCACGCATCGGGTTCCTCCTTCTCGGGAGGTGGAACACTGGGGGCGGGGTTTCCCTGCGGCCCTCCACGTTTCCGGAAGGTGTATCTTGATTCCGTCATGCGCACGACGATCGACATCCCGGATGACCTGCTCGCCGAAGCCAAGCGACTGGCCACGGAACGACGCCTCCCGCTTACACGGCTGTTCGAAGACAGCCTCCGCTTCTACCTCGCTGAGCAGCGCCTGTGGAAAGCACAGGACAAGCCCCCGCCCCTCCCTCTGCTGCGCGACCCGGTGCCGGTCGCGGGGTCCGACCTGGATGACACGAGCCGTCTCTGGGACATCGACTGACTTTTAGGCACCAGGGGTCGGGAGGCGGCGTCCTCTCCCGCGCAGCGGGGGAGGATCGAGGAGGGGGTCCGCTTTCTCGCTACAATAACCTCTCCATGTCCAGCTCAGCCCGGAGACTCCCATGAGCGGCGCCCCCCGCAAGGAGATCCCGCCACCCAAGGGAGACGATGACTTCGAGGATCTCGCCCGAGCCCTCTTCAGCGCCGTCTGGAAGGACCCCGGCGCCAAGCTCCACGGCCGCTCCGGCCAGGGGCAGGATGGGGTTGACATCTATGGAGAGGATCGCGCCGGAGGCACGGGGCTCAACGGAGTGCAGTGCAAGCAGCACGGCTCGAACACCCTCGTCACCGACAAGGCTCTCCTGAAGGAGCTTCGGGAGGAGGTGGAAAAGGCTAAGGGCTTCAAACCTCCCCTCCAGCGCTTCATCTTCGCCACCACGGCCCGGCGCAGCGCGACCCTCGATCAGGAAGCCCGAAACCTGACAGAGCAGCATGCGATGGTCGGGCTGTTCGCCGTCGCTGTCCTGGGCTGGGAGGACATCGAAGACCTGCTCCGTCGGCACCCGGAGGTGGAGGCTTGGTACAGGGATGATAGATCCAAGCCCCACTCCACCCGCCTCGACCTCGGCCGCCTCCCCATCGCCGGCCCCCTCCTGATCGGCCGGGAAACCGAGCTCGCCCGACTCGACAACGCCTGGGAGGACCCGGGCCTCCACGTCCTCACCTTCGTCGCCTTCGGAGGCATGGGCAAGTCCGCCCTGGTGAGCCACTGGCTCGACCGCATGTCCGCCGACGGCTGGCGCGGCGCCCGAAGGGTCCTGGACTGGTCCTTCTACAGCCAGGGTACCGAGGAGCGAGTGACCTCCGCGGACCGCTTCCTCGATCACGCCTTGACCTGGTTCGGAGATCCCGATCCCAAGGCCGGCGCGTCCCGGGACCGCGGGCTGCGGCTAGCTGAGCTGGTTCGCCGGGAGAAGACCCTGCTTGTCCTCGATGGCGTCGAGCCGCTCCAGCATTCCGCCACTTCGCCGCTGGCGGGGCGACTCAAGGACCCAGGTCTCGCGGCGTTGCTCAAGGGGCTGGCCAGTGGCAACCCCGGCCTGTGTGTGGTCACCACCCGCGAGTGCATCGCGGACCTGGATCGATTTCCCAAGACTGCACCTCAGGAGGATCTGGAGGCCCTCTCTCCGGAGGCCGGGGCGGAATTGCTGAAGCAGCTCGGAGTGAAGGGGAAGGATTCGGAGCTTCTGGCCGCCTCGCGGGAGTTCGGCAACCACGCCCTGACACTGACGCTCCTGGGAGGCTACCTGAGCCGGGCCTGCAGGGGAGACGTCCGCCGACGCAAGGAGGTGGACCTCGCCGGAGCCGATCAGCGCAAAGGCGGTCATGCTTTGCGGGTCATCGCCAGATACGCCGAGTGGTTGGGAGGGGGTCCAGAGCTAGCAATCCTGCGTCTCCTGGGGCTCTTCGACCGGCCGGCCCAACCCAAGGCCTTGGCCGCGCTCCGGGCAAAGCCGGCCATTTCAGGGCTGACCGAGCCGCTAATGGATCTGAGCGAGGAAGATTGGCATCTGGCGCTCTCCAATCTCCGGGAGCACGGTCTCCTCCTGCCCGCTGATCCCCATCAGCCGGGCACTCTGGACGCCCATCCCCTGGTCCGGGTCTTCTTCCAAGAGGAGCTTGAGAAACAACGGCCGGAAGCCTGGCAAGCCGGGAATCTTCGCCTCTACGAGCACCTCCAGAAAGAGGCTCCGGATCTGCCCGACACGTTGGAGGCCATGGAGCCGCTCTACACCGCGGTAATCCACGGCTGCCGGGCAGGGCGGCAGAAAGAGGCGCGAGAGATCTACTTCCGGCGCATTCAGCGGGGCACCGAGTACTTCAGCCTCAGAAAGCTCGGTGCCTACGGCTCGGATCTGGCGGCGCTTTCCGGCTTCTTCGATCGCCTCTGGAATAAGCCTTCGGCCAGTCTCACCTCTTTAGAGCGGGCGTTCCTCATCAATGAGGCCGGGTTCAATCTGCGCGCCCTCGGCCGGCTCGCAGAAGCGGTTCAGCCTTGGGAAGCAGCTCTGGAGGATGATATCGCCCACGAGGAGTGGATGAACGCCTCCATCCGGGCCAGCAACCTCAGTGCGTTGGCCCTGACCCTGGGTGAGGTGGAGCGTGCCGTTGCCTTCGGGAAGCAGAGCGTCGATCTGGCCGACCAAACCGGTAGCCCTTTCCAGCGGATGGTCAATCGGGCGAGGCTGGGCGATGCCCTACATCAGGCGGGTCGCTGGGAGGAGAGCGCGGGCGCATTTCTTGAGGCCGAGGTCGCTCAGGCGTTATGGCGGCCCAACTTTCCCCTGCTCTTCTCGGGTTCGGGCTATCAGTACTGTGACCTGCTGCTGAGTCGTGGGGAACCGGAGGATGGGGCCGTTTCGAACGGTATCGCCTTGGACCCGAAGACCGCGCGGATTTTGCGCGAGGCGAGTCGGGAGGTGCAGGAGCGGTCGGAGGAAGCTCTCAAGATCGTACTATCTGGTGGATCTCGGAATCTCATCGATATCGCCATCAGTCACCTGAGCCTGGGCCGAGCCCATATCGGCCTTGGCTTGACGATCCCCGAGCCGTCAGTTTCCGGCGAGGAGGCGGAAGCGGATTTCGACAAGGCCGCGGAGCACCTGAACCATGCCGTGGATGGCGTGCGGCAGTCAGGCCGTGAGGACTTCGTTCCCCTTGGCCTTCTTGCCCGGGCCGCCTTGCGGCGGCTCCGGGGTGACCTCTCTGCTGCCGAGGCGGACCTTTCCGAGACGCTGGAAATCGCCGAGCGGGGCTCGATGCGCCTGCACGAGTGCGACGCGCACCTGGAATGGGCGCGACTCTACCGCCAGCGAGGGGACCGCCGCGACGGTCTGGAACGGCACGTGGCGCGGGCGCGGAGGCTGGTGGAGGAGACGGGATACGGGCGGCGGAGGCGGGAGGTGGAGTGGCTGGAACGGCAGATCGGGTGAGGGCTTCAGCTTCCGGTGAGATCCTGGTGCAGATCCTTCAAGTGCTCCTCAAGATCATCGAGGGTCTCGCCCTGGGTCCAATAGTCCGGGTACTCCTCGAGATAACCCAACCAGCCGTCGTCTTCCTGCCAGTAGATGATCCTGACGCTCTGCATGCCGATCATTCTAAGCCAGAAGCGACGACCGCTTCAGGCTGAGCGACCACGGCTTCAGATCTAGCCACGGTCCCTTCAAGCCTAGCCACGGTGGCTTCAAGCCTAGCCACGGTGGCTTCAAGCCAAGCCACGGTGGCTTCAAGCCTAGGGACGGTCACTTCGCATCCAGCAGCGACCCCTGCAAGCCAAGCAATGACCGCTTCGCTTCGAGCCACCATCGCTTGAAGTCTAGCGGTTACGGCTTCAAGCCGAGCGAACACCGCTCAGACCCGAGCCACCATCCCTCCCAACCTTTTCCCCGCCGCTTCCGTATACCGTATGGCATGTGTAGTACACTGAGACACACACCATGATCGAGCTTGACGGTCTCTCGAAGACCTATGCCGACGGCACCGAAGCCTTGACGGGGGTGACTCTCTCCCTCGACCGGGGGATGTTCGGCCTGCTCGGTCCCAATGGGGCTGGCAAGACCACGTTTCTCTCGATCCTGGTGCTGGCGCTGGAGCCGACTTCCGGGCGGCGGGTGTATGACGGGCTCGACGCGGCTCGGGCAAATCTTCGCGGCGCCATCCGCAAGCGGATCGGCTTCCTTCCCCAGGACTACCGGCCGCTCCCCCATCTGACCGGTGAGGAGTACCTCCTCCATTGCGCCCGGCTGCGGCGGCTCGACATCAAGATCGGGCGGGTGCGGGAGCTGCTCGCGGGGGTCGGGCTCTCGGAGGCGGCCCGGCGGCCGGCAGGCACGTACTCGGGCGGCATGCAGCGGCGGCTGGGGATTGCTCAGGCCATCCTCCACTCACCCCGGCTTCTCGTGGTGGACGAGCCCACGGCCGGGCTCGATCCCGAGGAGCGCATCCGATTCCGTGCCCTGGTCAGCGAGGTTTCGGAGAGCACGGCCGTGCTGCTTTCCACCCACATCGTGGAGGACGTGGAGGCCACCTGTCCGCGCCTCGCGGTGATCGGCCGCGGACGGCTGCTCTACGACGGCTCGCCCACCGAGTTGCTGCGGCGGGCGGCGGGACGGCTCTGGCGGGTGCCCTCCGGCGTCCCGCTCCCGGACGGCGCTCTGGAGGTGAGCTACAGGGCCGACCGGCAGGGGGACGTGGAGCGGATCGTCTATTCCGAGGAGCCGGTCGGACAGCCTCGCGAGGTCGGGCTGGAGGAGGCTTACGCGGCCTTCCTGGCGCTGCAAGGGGTCGAGATGATGGAGGAAATACCGGCGTGAGACTGACCGCGGCCTTCATTTCCCACGAGTTACGCACTCAGGCGCGGTCGCTCCGCTTCCGCACGGCCGCGGTCCTCTACGTCGCCGCGGGCTCGCTGCCGGCGGCGCTGATCCACGTCCTGCGGCCGACCCTGTCTTACGTGGTCGGCGGACCCAGCTACGCCTTCGAGGTCGCGGGCGTCCTGCCTCTGCTCACCGCGGCCTTCGCCTTCCTTCTTTCCATGGACGGCATCACCCGCGAGCAGGGGGAGGGGGCGTGGACCACGGTGACCTTGTGCGAGGTCTCCAACGCCGGCTATCTGTTCCGGCGCTGGCTCGCGCTCCAGGCCGTGTTTCTGCCGCTCAGCATCCTGCCCTTCCTGGCCGCGGCCGGGATCGCCCTGGCGGACGGCAGCACCCACCTGGACCCGTGGGCCTTCGCGGGCCCCTGGCTCCTCCAAGTGGCGCCGCTCGCGATGGTGATGTCCGCCCTGGGGCTCGGCATGGGCACGATCGGGGGCGGACCGCTGAACGCGCTGCCCCTCGTGGGATTGCTGTTCGGCCTCGTCCCTCCCCTGCTCAACCAGGCGCTGCACTTTTTCTCGATGCGCTTCACCCATCCCCTGGATTGGACGGGCTTTCAAGTCGCCAACTGGGCGACCGGCCGCGCCACGGCGGCGATGGCAGGCAAGGACCGGTGGGGCTGGATGTTCCCCTACCCGGCGAGCGAAGTGGGGTTCGACCCCTACGTGATGGGGGAGCAGGATTTCGCGGCGGGCGCCCTGCTCGCGGCAATGGCCGCGGTGTGCCTGGGGGTCGCCACGGTCTATCTCCGGCGCACGCGGCCGGACGTGCGGCCGCACCGGGTGCGGCCCGGCCATCCGCTGCGCAGCTTCCTCCAGAGCTGGAGCCGGCTGCGGGAGCGCTACACGCCCGATCCCTCCCCGGCGCCCGCCGACCGTATCGCCGTCGCGCTCAGCTTCCTCGTCTCCATCGCTCTCTTCACCACGCTGGTCGCCCGGGCCGGCTACTACGAGGATCTGGCGAACGCACGGTACAGCACGGAAACCATGCCTGCCCCCTTCACCACGCCCACTTCCATCGTCCCCGGGCTCTGGCAGGTCCGGGCGCGGGTGGGCCCGGGCTCCGGTATCGCCGTCGAGGTGAGCGCGGAGATGATCAACCAGGGGACGGAGCCCGCCGGGCGCCTGTCCTTCGAGCTCAATTCCGAGCTCGCGGCCGAGGTCTCGGCCGATGCGGGCCGAGCCGTCCCTTCGCGGAGCTGGGGCCGGATGGACCTGGAGCTGGAGCCGCCGATCCCGCCGGGAGGACGCCGGACGTTGCGCTTCCACCTTTCCGGCGAGCCGGCCTGGATGGTCTTCCCTGCTTCGCGGGAGAGCCGCAGCTTCCTCGGCAGCTATACCGAGCACTTCGAGGCGCAGTTCAGCCGCGACCGGCTCGACTTCTCCCGCTCGTACCGCGAGCCGTCCGTCTCGCGCTCCCAGGTGGGCCTCCAGGGGGCCGACCTGATTCCCGTGCCCCGCTACTCGCCCTGGAACGGATCGGAGGGGGTCTTTCCGCCGGCCCGGGTGGAGTTGTCTGTGACCGGCCCGGCGGGCCTCTTCCTGGCCGACACTTGCGGCAGCTTCGTGCCCGCTTCGGAGCGCGCGGCCCGCCTCGAGAGCCGCTGCCGCATGGCGCTGCCGGACCTCGCCGTGGTCGGGGGCAACCACCGGCTGCTGCAGCGGGAGGGGTCCGGCGGGGGCGCCGGAGGGAAGATGACGGTCGCGGTCTTCCCCGCGCACCTCCAGGCCGCGGAGCTGCACCTGGGGTTCCTCGCCAGCAGCGCCGGGATGCTCGACGAGGCCTGGCCCGGCATCGGCTCGGCGCACCTGGTGGTCCTGGAGTGGCCGCAGCAGCAGGTCCATGCGCGCGAAGGGCAGTTCCTGGCCGGCTGGTACCGCGATCCCGAGGACAGCCTCCTCACGGTGACGGGCAACCTGGCCTTCCTCCAGGAGACCGACCTGATCCGGCTGAAGGGCCTGCAGCCGGAGGCCCTGGCGGTCGAGATCCTTTCGCAGAGGCTGGCGGGCCGGCGGCGCTTCGCGCCTGACGACAACCTCTTCTTCCGCCAGTTCCTCCGCACCCTGGCCATGCAGCGGATGGGCCTGGGTCCGCAGAACGGAGCCCAGGTGGGGCCGCTCCACTATTACGACGAGAACCTGGTCATCCAGGCTGGAGCGCTCGACGAACGCCCCAGCTATTCCTACTGGCGCCACCGGTTCCCGGCCCTGATCTCCGCCCTGGAGAGCCGGGTGGGCGCCGAGCCCCTGAAGCAGGCGGTGGAGGAGCTCCTCGCCCGCGGCGAGGACCCCGGCGCCGGTCCGACCCCCCCCGCTACCGCCGAGGAGCTCTTCGCCGGCATCATCCGGCACAGCCTCTCCCCGGCTCCGGTCGAGGCGCTGATCCGGGACAGCTTCATCGCGGGCGACCTGGCCTACCCTGTGCTGGAGGGAGTCGAGTTCCGGCGCGCGGGAGACGGCTGGGGGGTAACGGGTCGGATGGTGAACCAGGGCAAGGGCGAGGCGCTCTGCAAGGTGGTGCTCACCACCGAGCTCGGGCCGGAGTCGACCCTCCTGAAGGCCGGCACGGGCGAATCGGCGGCCTTCGCGCTCACCACCCGCCACCGGCCGCAGGGGGTGTTCCTCGACCCGGACAAGGAGTGCCATCGCCTGGCCCGCGGCGGCGCGCCGCGCGACCGGGTCTGGTTCGAGGGGGAGCGCCGGTGATCGCCCTCCCATGGATCAGCGCCATGAAGCGGACGCTGGATCTCCTCCTGGGCAAGCGCCTGGCCCTGTTCGCGGTCGCCGACGTGGTGGTGATCCTCTGGACCGTCGTCGCCATGATGCTGGATACCGGGGACGAGCCCGCGGCGGTGTACCGGCAGGTGGTCCTCGTCCCGCTGCTGATCCTGGGCCTGCCGGCCCTCGCCGGTCTGGTGGAGGTGGAGCGCCGCGCCGGCTGCCTCGACCTCGCCCTCTCGGCCCCGGCCGTGGAGAGCTATTTCCTGCGGCGGGCGGGCGCGGTGAGCGCTCTCATGGCCCTCCAGGGTTGGATCCTGATCCTCCTCACCTGGCTCAAGGAGGGCCGCTCGTTCCCGATCCTCTCCTGTCTGATGCAGGTGACGGTGGTGAGCGTCTTCCTCGGCGCGCTGGCGCTGTTCTGGGCGGTGCGCCTGAAGACGGCGGGCGGCGTCTGGCTCGCCTCGATCGCGACCACGATCGCCCTGCAGCGGTGGTTCTTCCACAACCCGGTGCCCGACCGGCACTTCGGGATCAACCAGGGGCTCTTCCCGCGCGAGGAGGACCTGGTCGACTGGATCGCCAGCGTGGCGGTACTGGGTGCGGCCACGCTCCTCCTCTACTTCTATGCCCGGCGCCGGCTACGGCGGCCGGAGTCGATGATCTCGTGATGGAGAACGGTATGAGACTCCTTGCCATCCTCTCGCTCCTGCTCCTCGCCCTCTCCGCCTGCTCCCCGGCGCCCGCCGACGTGCCGGAGGAGTTGCCGGCTGCTCCCGTGCGCCTGGAGGCCGTCAAGTGGGAGCCGTTCCAGCCCACGCTCGCGCTGCTCGGCGTGGTTCAGCCCGCGGGCCTGGCCGAGGTGGCGATCCCGATGGCGGGCCGGCTCGATTACCCCGGCCGCTTCGCCGGCGGGCTGACGACCGGCGCCACCGTCCGGGAAGGAGAAATCCTCGCCCGGATCTCCAGCCACGATTCCGCGGCCGAGCTGGCCGAGGCGCGGCTGCGCGTGGAGCTGACCTCGTCGGAGCTGGCGCGCCACCAGCGCGCCTTCGACGCGGGCGTCGAGGCCGCGGCCATCCTGGCCTCCTTCAAGGCGGAAGCCGACCTTGCCCGCAGCCGGCTGCAGGCCGCCCAGGGCCGCGCCGGCCTCCTCTCTCTGCGCTCGCCCGTGAGCGGGAGCCTGATCGTGGACCATCGCATCCCGCCCGACTCCGAGGTGACGCCGGGCACCCCCCTGGTCCGGGTGGCCGCTGGCGGCTCGCTCAAAGTCGAAGGCCGGGCCGCGGCGGCCGACCGCGGACGGCTCCATCCCGGCCTCAAGGTGCGCTTTGTCACTTCCGGCCTTCAGAGCGGCGAGTCGAGCGGAGAGGGGGTGATCCGCGAGGTCAGCCCGATGGTGGAGGCCGGCGGCACCGTGCCGCTGATCGTGGAGGTCACGAACCCCGAGGGGCTCCCGGCTCCGGGCGAGGGGGTCGAGCTGCGCGTGGAGCTGGACCTCCGTCCACAGGCGCTCACCGTGCCCGAGGATTGCCTGGTGGTGTCCGAAGACGGCAGCGCGGTGTTCGTCATCGACCGGAAGATGGGGTTCACGGCCCGCCGCCGCGCCGTAGTGACCGGAGCGCGCGGCGGCGGACGGATCGAGGTCGTGCGCGGGCTCGATCCGGGCGAGCGGCTGGTCGTGAGCGGCGCCTCGCTGTTGGAGGACGGCGACCGGGTGGTGGAAGTCAAGGACGTCAAGAAATGATCCGCCAGGGTTTTCTCCACCAAGCCATCGAGAGGCCCGTCTCGACGCTGATCGGCGCGGTCACCCTGGTGGTCCTGGGGACTTTCTCCCTGCTGCGGCTGCCGATCTCGCTGCTGCCCCAACTGGAAAGACCGCGCCTGGAGATCTCCATCCCCGCGGAGGGCCGGGCCCGCGAGGAGGTTCTCGACCAGCTCACCCGTCCGGTCGAGCGCCGCCTCGCGGCCCTGGCCGGCGTGACCTCGGTCCGCACCTGGACCGGCGACGGCATGCTCCGCGCCCGGGTGGAGAGCGAGTGGCAGACCGACGCCGACCGCCTGCGCATCGAGGCCGAGCGCCTGCTCGCCGATCTGGACGATCCGGCCTCCGCCTCGATGTCGATCGAGCTGGCGACCGGGGACGCGGAGCCGATCGTGGAGGTGGCGGTGCTCGGCGGGGCCTCCGGCGCGGCGCGCACGTCTTTCGCCCGCAAGCTCCTGGTGCCCGAGCTGGCGCGGCTCGACGGCGCCGGCCGCATCGAGACGGTCGGCCTGACCCCTCTTCATGCCGTGGTCCGTCCACGGGCCGCGGCCCTGGCTGCCCGCGGGCTCACCCCGGCGGACCTCGTCGAGCGCCTGCGTCCCATGGGCGCCGCCCTGCCCGCGGGGCGCGCCAAGGCCGGATCGGTCGTGCGCCCCGTGCTGGTGCGGGAGGAGGTCGAGAACCTGGACGCGCTCCGAGCCGTCCGAATCAAGGAGTCGTTCCTTGGTGACGTGGCCCAGGTGGGGCTGGAGGAAGTCGAAGACGGCACCTTCTTCCGCCTGAACGGCGAGGAGGGGGTGCTGGTGCGGGTCTTCCGCGCGCCGGAGGCGAACGCCGTGGCCCTCGCCCGAAGCGTGCGGGAGCGGATCGGCGAGCTGGCGGAGCGCACGCGCTCCGGTCCGCGGCCGAAGGTGGTCTCGGACCGCAGCGGCGAGGTGGTCGCGGCCCTGAAGGAGCTAGCGCTCGCGGCCCTGATCGGCATGGCACTCGGCGCGGCCGTGCTGCGGGTGCTGCTCGGCCGCTGGCGTCCGACCCTGGCGATGATGGTCGTAGTGCCGGCCTCGCTGCTGACTTCCTTCGCCGGCTTCCACCTCGCGGGCGCCTCGCTGGACGTGGTCTCCCTGGCCGGCCTCGCCCTCGCGGCCGGCATGCTGGTGGACAGCGCGATCGTGGTCCTGGAGTCGATCGAGACGGCCCGGGCCGCCGGGGCGCCGGAGCCCGCCATCACCGGCACCAGGGAGATTGCCCTGCCGGTGATCGCGAGCTTCCTGACCTCCGCCGTCGTCTTCCTCCCCCTGATCTATTTGCAGGGGCTGGCCCGCGCCTTCTTCGGCGTCCAGGCCTTCGCGATCGTGGTCTCCCAGGCGGCGTCGCTCCTGTTCTCCCTGACGCTGACCCCCGTCATGAGCGGCAACGCCCCGGTTAGCAAGGATGTCGGACGCAGTCCCGGCCGCCGGGCCTACCTGGGGCTTCTCGACGCCGCCCTCGCCCATCCCCGGCTGACCGTGCTAGCCGGAATCGCCACGACCCTGGTGGCCGTTCTCGCCCTGGCCGTCCTCCCCAGCGAGCTGGTGCCGGATGCCGCCTCGAAAGAGCTGATGGTGCGCTACCGGCTGGCGCCCGACCTGTCGCCGGAAGCGGCCCGGATCCTGGGTGAGCGGGTGGTGGGGCACGTATCCGCCGGTTCGGTCATGGCCGTCCAGCTCCCCGGCCGCGAAGAGGAGACCGGCAGGGTGATCCTCTCCTTCGCCGATGCTGGAGAGGCGGCCCGCGCCCAAAAAGACCTGACCACGGCGCTCTCCCGGCTGCCGGATGTCGAGACTTGGGTGGAGCCCCGCACCAGCGCTTTCGTGGAGCCGATCGAGCGGGCGGGCCGGCGCCTGGAGATCGTGGCGACCGGATCGACCCCGGAGCACGCCGCCGATCTGGCCGGCAAGGTCCGAGAGCGGCTGGCGGACACTGGGCTGCGAGAGGTCGCGGCCCGCCGCAACCGTCCGCAGCCGGCGCTTCTCCTCACCTGGGATGCCACCCGCCTGGCCGCCCTGGGTGCCGACCGCGGCCTGATCGAGGAGCAGGTGAGGCAAGGGCTCGGCGAACAGACGGCCGGCCGCATCCGGATGGACGGGGTCGAGCCCGAGGTGATGGTGCGGTCCTCGGACCAGGACCCGGACCTTCTCCCTGTCGGCGTGCCACAAATCGTCCCCTTGCGGGCGCTCGCCCGGCTCGATCCCGGGATGCGGCCGGCGGTGCTGGAGCGGCTGGATGGCCGGCCTGCCGAGAGGCTCGTCTTCGAAGGGGAGGCGAGGGACCCGGAGGCGCTCCTGTCCGGGCTGCCGGTGATGCTCCAGGGGCAGGCGCTGGAGCTGAGCCGGGCCTTCTCGCAGCTCCGCCTCGCCCTGGCGCTCTCCCTGCTCCTGGTCTTCCTGACCGTGGCGGCTCTCTACGAGTCGTTCCGTCTGCCGCTGGTCATCATGGCCACGGTGCCGGTCGCCCTCGGCGGCGCGCTCGGCCTGCTCGCGATCACCGGCCAGACGCTCAACGTCCTCTCCTTCCTGGGCCTCATCCTGCTCGCCGGGGTCGTGGTGAACAACGCGATCGTCCTGGTGCATCGCATCCACGAGCGCGCCGGGCGGGGGGAGAGTATCGCCGACGTGGATGATGCCATCCGGGCCGCGGCCCGGGAGCGCTACCGCCCGATCCTGATGACCACGGCGACGACGATCGCGGGCATGCTCCCCCTGGCCCTCCTCCCCGGCGACGGAGTGGAGCTGCAGAGGGCCCTGGCGATCACGGTGATCGGGGGCATGGTGACCTCCACCTTCGCCTCGCTGGTCCTGGTGCCGGTGCTGTACCGAAGGATCAAGGCATGATCTCCCGGTTCGTGGTGACCCTGGCGCTCCTCGTCCTCGGGGCCGTGGCCCTGGTGCGGCTGCCGCTCGACTATCTGCCGCGGCAGAGCTTCCCGGAGCTGGCCGTCATCCTGAACCTCGCCGATGCTACCGATCCCGGCGCCGTGACCCGCGAGTGGGTCGAGGAAATCGAAGGCGCCATCCGCTCGCTCGGCCGGGTCGAGGAGGTGGGAGGCGAGGTGCGGACCAACGGCGCCCGCCTGACCGTGCGCTTCGCTCCCGGGACCGATCCGGAACGGAAAGCAGCCCGGCTGGAGTCGGAGCTGGCCGACCTCCGGCGCCGGCTCCAGACCCGAGGCGGCCTCTGGATCACCCCGGCCACGGAGGCCAGGGGCGAGCTCTTCGCGATCGTCTGGCTCTCCGGTTCCAGCGACCGGCGGGCACTTCATCCAGAGGCCGCGGCCGAAGCCCTGCGCTCCGTCCCGGGAATCCAGGCCGTGCAGGTGTACGGCACTCGGAAGGAGGAGGTCCGGGTGGAGACGCGGCGCGCGGCTTTCGATTCCTGGGACGAGGCGGACGCGGTTTTCACCCAGGTCGAGAGATCGTTGCGGGCGCCGAATCTGGGCCAGGTCCGCCACGGGGACCGGCAATGGCCGCTCGTGGTCCCTCCCCAGAGTCTGGACCGTGTGACTGTCGGGGCGGTGCCGCTCGGATCGCTGGCCCCGATCCACTCGCGCTGGCAGGAGCCTCTGGAACGGGTGCGCTACCAGGGGAAGCCCGCCCGCGCCCTCTTCGTCTGGCGCGCCCACGGCGCCTCGTCCCTGGCCGTGGAGAGCCGGCTGAAGCAGCGCCTGGAATCGATCCCCGGCGCGACCCTCAACTGGAGCGAGGCCGAGCCGCTGCGCGAGCTGGTGGACCGCCTCGCCCTGGCCCTGCTGCTCGCCTCAGTCGTCGCCGCGATGACCGGAGCCCGGCTTGCCGGACGCTGGGGGGCCCT
The DNA here is from genome assembly GCA_034667225.1 of Acidobacteriota bacterium. Lineage (GTDB taxonomy): Bacteria > Acidobacteriota > Thermoanaerobaculia > Multivoradales > UBA5704 > DATMER01. Next base: position 22,281 of record JAXDKG010000002.1, on the reverse strand, counting down.
CGCCCTGGGCCTGGCCCTTCCCGCCGCCGTGGCCACCGCCGCGAACGCTTTCTGGCTGGCCGGGATTGGCCTCAACGTCACGAGCCTGGTTGCTCTCGCGATCGGAGCCTCGGCGGTGCTGCCCGCGGCCCTGCTGCGTCTGGCCGGGAAAGCAAGCTTCCGGGCCATGGCCTTCACCGCCATCGCCGCGGCGGTCACGGTGCCGGTTACGGTCGCCCTCGCCAGCCACGAGCTGGGACCGCTGCTCTCCGAGCCGGCGGGGGCGTTCCTGCTGGCGGTCGTGGGAGCGGTGGTGGCGGCGGCATTGGTGCCCTCGCTCCGGGAGGAGCGACACCCGTCTAGCCTGGGGTTTCAACCCCAGGCGGGGCGCCGCTCCCCGTTCCGCCTGGGGTTGAAACCCCAGGCTAGACGGGTACAGCCCTTCCCAGGGCTGATCGGAAAGGGCCTCCGCGATCCCGGCACCATCGTCCTCTTCGCCGCCACCCTGGCCTACGTGGCCGCCGCTCTCTTCGGCCCTTCCCTCCTCCCGAAGCCCGCGGACCTCGCTCCGGACAGCGGCAGCCTGGTCGTGCACCTTCGCCTGCCCGAGGGGACCACCCTGGAAGAGACCGAGCAACGCGTCCGGACGATCGAGGAGCGCCTCGCGAAGTCGCCGGAGGTCGAGAGCTTCTGGAGCCTCACCGAGCGAGCGGAAGGCACCGTCACGGCGGATGTGCGGCGCAGGGACCGCCGACCCGACCGCCTCGCCCGGCTCGTCACCCGGCTCCGCTACGGCCTCGCGACCGGCGGCTCCCTGATCATCGAGACTCGGGGTGGAGGTGAAGGCGAACGCACCGTGCGCCGCCTGGAAGACCGCGCCGAGACCGACGAGGAGGGCACCACCTACCGCGCCATCCTGCGCAGCGCCGACCTCCCGACCCTCCTCGACGCCTACGACCGCATCCTCAACCGCCTGACGGGCCTCAAGGTCCGCAACCACTGGATCATCCGCCACGACGTCCGGACGGTCCGCCTGGCGCTCCGGCCGCTGCCGGGGGGGTCTTCGGAACGCTCCGCGGCCTTCGCCGGGCACCTCCGCCGGGCCAGCTCGCCGCTTGGCGAGCTGCGGCTGCCCTCCAGGCCGGAGGACACCGAAGGGGCCGAGCGCGTGCTGCTCGTGGCTCCGGCCGGCGTTCCCACCGATCCGGACGCGGTGCCGCAGATGGCCGCGCTCCTCCAGCGCCCGATGATGTGGGAGGGCCAGCCCTTCCTCCCGGTCTCGTCCCTCGCGGTGCGGGAAGAGGTCGTGCAGGCCCGGATCGCCCGGCAATCCGGCCGCTTCGTGATGCCGATCGACCTGCGTATCCATCTCTTCGGAGAAGAAGCCCGCCTCGCCATGCGCCTGAATGTCGACCGCAGCCTGGGCCAGCTCGCCCTTCCCACGGGCAGCGACCTGGAGCGCCCCTCCCTGGCCCCCGGCCTCTGGCAGAGCGAGCGCGTCCGGCTGATCGGGCTCGGCGCGGCGGTCCCCCTGCTTCTCTTCGCGGTGGCGGCGTGCCGGCTCGGTGGGTTCCTCCGCGGCCTGGTGGCGCTCGCTCCCCTCGGCCTCGGGCTCCTGGCGGCCACGCCCCTGATCCGCTCCGGCCTCGGCCAGGCGGACGAGCTGACCGTCTTCGCGCTCGCCGCCGCCCTCGCCCTTGCCCTGCCCGCGGTCGTCGAGGGGACGCTCGCCTCCTCTGCCACCCGGCCCTCGCGCCTCTATCGGTCCCTCCGCCAGGAAACTCCCTGGCTTCTCGGTGCTGTCCCGGCCCTGGCAATCGGGCTCATCGCTCCGACTCTGGGCCTCGATCCCCTGCTGCTCCGCTGGGTGACTCCCCTGAGAGCCGCGGCGGTTGCAGGGGGGACCGCCCTGCTTGCCTCCGTGCTGCTCTCGCCGGCCCTGCTCCTCCTGGCCCGCGGCGCGGCGGAGCGGCTGCGCAAGCCCGAGGAAGTCCGGCGCCGTCAGCGGCCTCCCCAATGGGCTGATGGGACCGCCGCGGGAGCCCCCGTCCTGGAGGCGCACACCCTGACCAAGGTCTACGGAGGGAAGGTCACCGCGCTTTCTGGCGTTCGCTTCGAGCTGACGCCGGGGATCGTCGGCCTCCTCGGCCCGAACGGCGCGGGCAAGACGACCCTGCTGCGCATCCTGACCGGGCTGCTCGATCCGAGCCGTGGGGAGGTCCGCTTCCGCGGCGTGGCCGTGACTCCCGAGAACCTCTCCGAGTACCGCCGGCAGATCGGCTTCCTGCCGCAGGAGTTCAACGCCTACCCGGAGTTGACCGCCGAGCAGTTCCTCGACCACTGGGCGAACGAGAGAGGGATGCCCGCGCGGGAGCGGCGGCAGGAGATCGAGCGCCTGCTGGACGCGGTCAGCCTCACCGAGCACGCCCGGCGCAAGGTGCGGGACTTCTCCGGCGGCATGCGCCAGAGGGTGGGGATCGCCCGCGCCCTGCTCGGCTCGCCGCCGATCCTGATCGTAGACGAGCCCACCACGGGCCTCGACGTGGAATCCCGCACCCGCTTCCGCCAGATCCTCCTGGAGCAGGCAGCCGAGCGCGTCGTCCTCTTCTCCACCCACATTGCCAGCGACGTCGAGGCCGCGGCCTCGCGCATCCTCCTCCTCCACCGCGGCCGGCTGCGCTTCGACGGCACTCCCGAAGAGCTGACCGCCCGCGCCCGGGGCCGGGTCTTCCGTGCCCTGCTCGGCGACGACGACCTCGCCGAGTTCGGCCGCCGCTACCGCATCACCACCCGGGTGCGCACCCTGGATGGCATCCGTGTGCGCGCCGTCGCCCGGCCCGGAGATCCCCTCGCCGGCGAGGAGATCGAGCCCAATCTCGAGGAGGCTTACCTGGCGGAGATCGACCTGGCGGATGCGCGGGGCAATTCCGGCGGCATGGACAGCCCGCCTGGGGTTGAAACCCCAGGCTAGAAGGGTACAGCCCCTCCCGGGGCTGGCTTACGCAGAAGCCGGCAACTCGCCCTCGGAGAGGGCGACACTCTTCTAGCCTGGGGTTTCAACCCCAGGCGAAGCGCCACCTCGGATAGACTCCCGGCCCATGGCCCAGCAGCGTAGAACGAGCGTGCTCCTGCGCATGCTCAGCCTCTGGCCGCCGTATCTCGGCGCCGGGATCCGGGTGCGGCCCTCCGCGGACCTGCGTACGTTCGACGTGCGGATGAAGCTCCGGCGGTGGAACCGGAACTACGTGAACACCCACTTCGGCGGCTCGCTCTACTCCATGTGCGATCCCTTCTTCATGCTGATCCTGATCCAGGCTCTGGGCCGCGGCTACGTGGTCTGGGACAAGGCGGCGACGATCCGCTTCCGCCGCCCGGGCAAAGGGACGGTCCGGGCCACCTTTCACATCCCGCAGGAGAGGGTCGAAGAGATCCGGGCCGCCGCGGACCGCGGGGAGAAGATCGAGCCGGTGTTCACGGTCGAGGTCCGCGACGAGCAGGGCGAGGTGATCGCGGAGGTCGAGAAGCTTCTCTATGTCCGCCTTGCCAAGCCCCCGGGCGGCGGCTAAGCTACCTCCTCCGTTCCCTTGAAGGAGAGACGTACCATGTTCCGACGCGCCCTGTTTGCCCTGCTCAGTCTGCCTGTCCTGGCCCTCCCCCTGGCGGCCGGAGCCGATACGCTCTACACCATGAAGAGCCACACCGATGCCATCAAGATGGGGAGCCAGAGCCAGCCCGCCAAGGACGGCACGGTCAAGGTCTGGACTGCCGGCGACCGCCTGCGGCGCGACGACGGCGATCAGACCATGATCTTCCGCCTGGACAAGAACCGGCTCTACCTCCTGGACCACGAGGACAAGACCTACAGCGAGGTCGCCCTGCCGATCGACCTGCGCAAGATGATGCCCAAGGGAAGCGAGGCCATGGCCGACCAGATCGCCGCGGGCATGAAGGTCAGCGTGCAGGTCGCCCCGAGCGACGAGACGAAGAAGGTCGGACAGTGGAACGCCCGGCGCTACGACGTGACGGTCCAGAGCGCCATGGGGATGAAGATCACCACGACGATGTGGGTGAGCAAGGAGATCGAGGGTTTCGCGGGGTTCAACAAGATGGCCGGCACCATGGCCTCGCTGCAGCCCGGGTCCGGGGAGTGGGTGAAGCAGTTGGAGAAGATCGACGGCTTCCCGGTGCTGACCGAGTCCCAGGTCGATGCTCTCGGAGCCAAGTTCAGCACCCGCGAGGAGCTGGTCTCGGTCGAGACCAAGGCCCCCCCCGCCGGCCACTACGATCCCCCGGCCGGCTACAAGGCCCAGGCTTACAACCCGATTGCGGGGATGAGCCAGTAGGAGAGGCTAATCTCTTCCCTGCGAGATCTGCCGCCGTAGCAGCTCGTTCTCGAAGGCCATGCCCACTTGGGCGGTAGCGAGCTCGAGGATGTCGATGTCCTCGATAGGGGTGTCCCGGTCGCCGTTGTCCGTGTAGATCACCGAGATCACCCGCTGCGCTCCCAGCACCGGGAAGACCACCACCTGGCCCGTGCGCGGACGGCCCACCATCTGGCGAAAGGCGTCGAGGAGTCCGGCCTGGTCGAAATCGACCGACTGGACCTCGCCCGTCTCCAGGCTGTGGGTGAGGACGCTCTCACCCTCCATCGGCAGCTTCAGCCCGCGGGTGGACTCGGCCAGCGGCTTGCCGCGGGCGTCGACCCCGAAAGCGCCCAGCGCCACCAGATGATCGCGCTTGACCAGGAAGAGAATGGCGCGCTCCACCGACTCCGAGACGATGTGCATCAGGTTGAGCGCGACCGTGGCGGAGATCAGCCCCGAGCGCAGGTCGCCGAACACCCGCCGCAGCCGTGCCACGCCCGAGCGCGAATCCTCGGCGCGGCCGCCGCGGATCAGGTCGCGCCGCGTGTCGATCACGTTCTCGACGCAGGCCACGACCGCTTCCAGGTCCGGCGGCATCGCCGCCAGCACGCCGGCCTCGTAGGCCTTCACGAACGAGGAACCGGGGTCCACCAGGGCGATCAGGGAGACCTTGGGCCGGGCCCGGCGCACGGATGCGGCCTGCTCCAGGGTCACGCCGCCGCCCGCGCGCAGGTCGAGCAGGATGATCGGCTGCGGCTCGCCCGGGTTCGTGGTACCGGCCTGTGCGAGAGACGTCACCTCGACGCCGGCCACCTCGTTGTGCAGCGCCTCCCCGAGCCTCGCCGCGAAGTTGTGGTCGGTCGAGACGAGGTGCACCTTGAGCTGCTCGGCCGCGTGCTTGGGGGCCTCGCGCATCCCCAGCTCTTCCATGTCGGCGACCATCAGGCCGCCGCGGGACGAATGAGGCGCCGACTCCATGATCATCGTGGGATTCGTGGCATCCCCGGCCGGATACCCGCCGCTGCCTGCGCCACTCGAATGGTGGCCGTCGTCGCGGCCCTCGGCCCGGTCGCGGTTGCGCTCGTCGAAGATGCGCGCGGCTTCGAGCAGCACCATCTGGGTGTTGATGTCCGCGTCGGGGAGGACGTCGCTCGGGTAGAGGGCGATGTCGTCGATCGGCCGCAGGTCGTCGATGGCGAACTCGAAGTTGCCCGTGTCCCAGACCATGACCTCGGAGACCGCCTGCTCGATCTGCTGGGCGATGACCTGGCGCAGCCCCTCGGGGTCGATCGACCCGGAGCCGACCAGGATCTGCCCGAGGGAGCGGCGCTCCGGCTCGGTCTGCTGCGAGTCGATGGCCCTCTCCAGGATGCCGCGGTCGATCATCCCCGAGGTGATGAGGAGATCGCCGAGCTTGGGAGTGCGGGGCGCCTGGGCGCTGACCAGCCGGCCCATGTGGAAGCCGATCATGGCGCGCTTGGTGCCCTGGGAGAGCAACAGCGTGCCCGTCCGCCGGCCGAGATGGATGAACTGCATCACATCGGCGACGGAAACGTCCTTGAGACTGCCGGAGATCCCCATGGGCGGCGTCTCCGCTCACTCACCCCGAGCGAGCTTGACGAGACTCTCCAGTGTGCGGAGCTTGCGGTCCTTGGTGGCGAACAGGCGGGCGGCGAACATGGCCGAGGCGGCATGGGCGGAGAGCAGGTCGAGCAGGTCGCGGTCCTCCGCCCGCAGGATCGGCTTGTGGTCGAGCAGCTTGAGCAGGACGAGCGCGCCCACGATCTCGTTCTGGACCCGCAGCGGCACGGCGGCCAGGGCCTGCGACTCGGCGGTCGGCCCCAGGCGGAGCACGCCGTCGCGCAGCGTCATGTCCACCATGGGATCGCCGCCGGCATAGCTGTCGCCCGTGTACGGGTTCTCCGCCTCGTCGTACATGCCCTCGATGAGCGCGATCTCGTAGCCGGGGTCCTCCTCGCCGGGCACGTCGTCCCGGCGCAGGAGCAGGGCGAACTGCTCGGCGCCCAGCAGGTTGATGGCGATCTCGGCGATGGTGGCCTGGACCTCGGCGGGCTCCAGGGTGGCGTGGAGCTGGTAGGTGGCCACGTAGAGGTTCATCAGCCGGCCGCCCTGGTGCTCGGAGTCGACCAGGCGGGAGGCCAGCTCCTTGACGTCGGACTCGGCCGTGGACAGGCGGCGCTCCAGCTCGGCGATCCGTTCCTCGGCGGAGCTGGCCTCGCGCACCGCGGCGCCCTGCTGGCTCGCCTCGACGACGCGCAGGAGCTCGTTGGCCTTCTCCAGCGTCGAGCGCAGCTCCCCCAGAAGATCCCGGCCGGGGACGCCAGCGGAGCTCAGCCGCCCGCTCTCGGTCATGCTGCTGCGCTCGTTCAAGCTGCGCCCTTCTTCTCCAACCGGCTGATGACTTCCAGGATCTCCTCGCTGTGGAACGGCTTCTTGATGTAAGCGGTGGCTCCCGCCTCGATCCCCCGCGCCGTGTCCTCCTCGCGTCCCTCGGTGCTGATGATGATCACCGGCAGTTCGGCGCGGGCGGCGTCGGAGCGCAGCTCGGCAAGGAACTCCAGCCCGTTCATGTTGGGCATGTTGATGTCGAGCAGCACGAGGTCGATGTCCGGGTGTTCCTGGAGCCGGTCGAGCGCCTGGCGTCCATCGGAAGCATAGACCAGAGGGTACTGGCGGAGCATCACCTCATACATCTTGTGCATGAGCTTCGAGTCGTCGACGACGAGCACTTTCCGTGGCTGCAAGGCTCTCTCCCGGACACAGTTGATAGGGGCAGTCCAGGGGGAGTTTAGCCACAAATCCCCAAGGGCTCAAGCCCGGGAAGGCTTTGACCTTCGCCGATGGACGGGATCAATGGATGGGATCAGGGAAGGAGGGGAACTGGTGGAGCCGAAGGGAATCGAACCCTTGACCTCTTGAATGCCATTCAAGCGCTCTCCCAACTGAGCTACGGCCCCAGGCCTCACAAGGCGGCATAGTGTAGCGAGAGAGGGTTGGGGTGTCAAACGCGCCGCGCAAGTCCGTATCTTACGACGCTTGGCCTTCGATTACGGCCCGAGCGGCTGTTCCCGCGCCCGAGCCGCTCGCGCAAGGGATTCTGTCTTCTTCTTACGGGATGAAGCCGTGGTTTACGACAGGAGCGGTTTTTCTCCGGCTTTTCGCCTTCGTCTACGATCTCAGTCGTCTTCGCCGAGCCCGGACATCCCGTAGCGCTTCATCTTGGCGCGCAAGGTATTGCGGGCGATGCCGAGGAGGCGGGCCGTCTCCCGGATGCGGCCGTTCGTCTGCGCCAGGCCGGCGCCGATGAGCTGGCGGTCGTAGCGCTCCAGCGCCTCCTCGTAGCCGCCCTCGGAGAGCCGCACCGTGGCCGAGAGGCCGGGCGCGTCCGGCGGCTGCGCCACCGCCCTCCCCTTCACCTGGAGGGCGATCCAGCCGAAGTCGTCGGTGGTCAGCACGTCAGTGCTCGAGAGCACGAAGGCGCGATGCACCGCCGCCTCCAGCTCGCGCACGTTGCCCGGCCAGTCGTAGCCGTAGAAGACCTCCAGCACCGCCGGGTCCAGCTCCTTGAACGGCCGCCCCTGGTCGCGGCTCACTTTGGCCAGGAAGTGCTGCACCAGATAGGGGATGTCCTCCTTGCGCTGGCGCAGCGCGGGCAGCACGATCGGCAGGATGTTCAGGCGGTAGTAGAGGTCCTCCCGGAACTCGTTGCGCTGGATGGCCTCCTCGATCTCCAGGTTCGTGGCGGCGATCACCCGCACGTCGGCCTGGAGCGTCCGGGTGCCGCCGACGCGCTCGAACTCCTTCTCCTCCACGACCCGCAGGAGCTTCGACTGCACGGACATCGAGACCTTGCCGATCTCGTCGAGGAAGATCGTGCCGTGGCTGGCCAGCTCGAAGCGCCCCGGCTTCTGCCCCGAGGCGCCGGTGAACGCCCCCTTCTCGTGGCCGAAGAGCTCGCTCTCGACCAGCGTTTCGGGCAGGGCGGCGCAGTTGAAGTGAATGAAGGGCGCCTGCCGGCGCGGCGAGATCGAGTGGAGGATGCGCGCCACAAGCCCCTTGCCCGTGCCGCTTTCGCCGCGGATCAGCACGGTCGAGTTGCTCTGCGCGACCTTCTCGATCATCTGCTTGAGCTCGACGATCGGCCGGCTCTTGCCGATCATCGAGCCCAGGTTGTGCGTGGAGAGGATCTCGTTGCGCAGCGACTCGTTCTCCAGCTTGAGCCGCTGCCGGGAGGCTTCGATCTCGCTGAACAGCCGGGCATTCTCGATCGCGATGGCCGCCTGGTCGGCGAAACCGAGCAGGAATTCCAGGTCGGCCTGGCCGAACAGGTGGCGCGCCTCCCGGTGGTCGACGTAGATCGCGCCGGCCAGGCGGTCGCGGATCGCCAGGGGCACGCAGAGGATCGAGACGATGTGCCGGGCCACGATCGACTCGGAGCCGGCGAAGCGGCCGTCGGTGAGAGCATCCACCGCCAACACCGGCTCCCGCGTCTCGATCACCCGGCGGACCACGCTCTCCGAGAGCTTCTGTCCTTCCTGGGCGTCCTCCCTGCCCAGGTTGCGCGCCACGGCGACCTCCAGCTCCTTGGTCAGGCGGTCGGAGAGGACGATCATCCCCCGCTCGGCCCCGAGCCGCTCCAGGACCAGGTCCATGGTGCGGGAGAGCACCTCCTGGAGATCCAGGGTGGAATTGATGACCTTGCCCACCTCGTAGAGCACGGAGCTGGCGCCGCGACCGCTGGAGAAACGCTGGTGCTCGCGGATGCGCTCCAGGGCTCCGGACGCCCGCCGCGACTCGGTCTCCGCTCCCAGGCGCTCGAAGCCGGAGAGGGCCCGGCGCAATCGCCGCAGGGCCGTGTCCACGTTCCAGGTCCGCAGCCCCCATTCGTACAGGCTGCGGGCGTGCTCGTAGGGGGTCTCCAGCTCTTCCAGGAGACGGACCCCTTGGGAAAACAATTGCTCGGCGCCGTCGGCGTCGTCGCGGGCGCTGGCGATGCGCGCCTCGACGACCAGAAGCTTGGCCTCGGAGAAGCGGTCGCCGGTCTCCTCCACCCGCCGCCGAGCCGCCGCGGCATGGCGGTCGGCCCCCTCGAGATCGCTGTCGCGCAGGGCGCGGTCGGCCAGAGAGATGTGGACCCGGGCGAGCATCTGCCGGATGCCAGCCTCCTCGGCCAGCTCCAGAGCCCGCTTGAGATGGGAGCCGGAGGCCTCCAGGTTGTCCCGGTCCTTCTCGATGAGCCCGATCTGGAGATGGCAGTGCGCCAGAAGATCGGGATCGCCCGCCACCTCGGCTCCAGCGAGGGCCTCGTGCGCCCGCCGCTCGGCCTCGGCGCTGCGTCCGCGCTTGCGATCGAGCGAGGCGAGCTGGGCCAGGACGGCGAGGCGATCGGGGTGATCGGGCGTGGTGTCTTCCAAAAGCTTGAGTGCCCGTTCCAGGTGGCGCTGGGCTCGCGGCCAGTGGCCGAGGATCTCCTCGGCCTCGCCCAGGTTCAGGCGCTGCGCCGCCTCGGTCTCGCGGGCGCCTAGGCGCCGCGTCACTTCGATGCTGCGGGTCAGTGGCTCGCGCGCCGCCATCCAGTTGCCCCGGCTGCACTCCAGGATGCCGAGATTGTTGAGGGCGAAGAGCTGGCCCCAGACATCGTTGGTGCGTTCGTAGAAGGCCAGGTTGCGGCTGTAGAGGTCCCGCGCCTGGTCGAAGCGGCCGGTCTTCCAGAGGACGTTGCCCAGGTTGTTGCGCAGCCGCAGCGACTGGACCTCGTCCCCGGCCTGCTCGGCAGCCCGAAGCCCGCGGCGGATCAGCCGCTCGGCGCGGCGGAAGTCCCCCCGCGCGGCATAAAGATTGCCCAGCGTGTTGAGCAGGTTGGCCCGCTGGCGGTCGAGGTCCTCGCGGCCCGCCTGCGCCAGGGCCGAGCGCGCCGCGTTGAACCCTCCTTCCCAATCCCCCAGGTCGCGCAGGGCCAGAGACTTGCCGTGAAGCAGGTCGATCTCCAGGTCGGACTGGCGCAGGCCGGAGAGCTGGCGCAGCCCCTCCTCATGGGTGGCGAGGGCGGCCTCGTGCTCTCCCACCCGGGTATGGAGGCGGCCCTTGCGCAGTTGCAGGCGGGCGGCGAGCGCACGGTCGAGGCCCGGCTTCCGGAGCAGCTCCTGGTAGACCTTGACGGCGCGGGAGAAGGCGCCGGCCGAGGTGAGCGCCTCGGCCTGGGCGGCGAGCGCCTGCGTCCCCATCTCCGCGTCGCCCGCTTCAGCAGAGGCCTCCGCGGCGCGGCCGTAGAGCCCGGCCGCCTGGGCGTAGGCATAGACGGTCGTGGCCTCCTCGGCAGCCCAGGTCAGGTACGGCAGACTCCGGGAGCGCTCGCCGCCCCGCCAGAAGTGCTCGGCCACGGCCGTGACCAGCCCCGTCTCCCCCTGGCGCAGCCGCGCTTCCAGCAGTCCGGCCAGGCTCCGGTGGAGCAGGACCCGCCGCTCCGGGTCGAGGGTCGAGTAGAGCGTCTGGCGGAACGGCTGCCGGGCGATCTGATAGCGGACGCCGCCGGTCTCCCGGAGCCGCTCGAGGTAGCCCTGCGCCACCAGCGCGTCGAGCCGCTCGTAGACCGCCTGGGGATCCTCGTCGAGGAGCGCGGCGAGCAGGGCCAGAGGGAAGGGCTCGGCCACGACCGCCGCCGCCTCCAGGACCTCCCGCTCGGGCGCCGGCAGCGCCGTGAACCTCCGCCAGCCCTGGGCATCCCGCCCCTCGGGCGAGCTCGCCCAGCGCGACAGGGCCGGGATGGAGGGCTTCCAGTCGCCGTCCCGGTACTGGAGCACCTGATCGTCGACGAGCTGCCGCAGGATCTGTTGCGCCTCGGCGGGCGAGCCTTGGGTGTTGTCGTAGATCCAGCCGTAGAAGCTCGCCGGGAGGCTCTTCGTCCCCAGCGAGGCGTCGACGAGCTGGGCGGTCGCGGCGCGGTCGAGGGGGAGCAGCGCGATGTGCTGCATCGAGCCGTCCGCTTCCCTGGGGACGGGGTCCTCTGAACGCCGGGCCGCGACCACGAGCACCCGCGAGGTCCTGAGATCCTCCCCGAGATAGGTGAGCAGCTCCTCGCTCTCCTTCCCGGCCAGGTGGAGGTCGTCAAGCAGCAGGATGATCGGCCGGCCGGAGCCGGCGGCCTCAGTGAGACCGCGGGAGATCTCCTGGTACAGCCGGAAGCGCTCGCGCCGGTCGGTCTCCCCGGGCCGCGCGTCCGCGCCGGGTGTCCGGACCTCGATCCCCAGGCTCTCCAGGGCATCCAGGAACGGCGCGAGCGGCTGCGCATGCTCGGCCATGCCTTCGCTCGGGGAGCTGCGGGCGATCCGCGCCCCCTCGATCGAGGCGAAGAGCCGGAACTCGCGGAGGAGACGGCTCTTGCCCACCCCCTCCCTGCCCTCGATCAGGACGGCGCCGCCCCGCCCCTCCGCGGCCTCGGCCAGGTTGCTCCGCAGCCGGCCGAGCACCTCGTCGCGGCCGACGAGCCGGCTGGCGAGGACCTTTCCCTCCGAAAAGGAGAGAGCTGCCGCGGCCGTGGTGTCCAGGGGCCGCCCCGCCGCCTGCCCGAGATCCGCGAGGAGCCGGCCCGCCGAGGCGTAGCGGTCCGCCGGGTCGCGCTGGAGCAGGCGCTGAAGGATGCGCGCCAGCTCCGGCGGCATGTCGGGCCGGACCTGGAGCGGGTCGGGCACCTCCCCCTCCAGGTGGAAGCGGACAGCGTCCATCTCGTCCCCGACCTGCGAGGGGAGGACGCCAGTCGCGAGCTCGAAGAGCGTCATGCCGAGCGAGTAGAGGTCCGCGCGATGGTCGTAGTCGTCCTGAAGCAGGACCTCGGGCGCGGTATAGGCGAGGGTGCCGCGGATGCGCCGGTCGAGCGGACCGCGGGCCTCGTGGGCCAGCCCGAAGTCCAGGATCTTGAGACGGAAGTCCTCGGTTAAACCGAGATTAGCGGGCTTGAGGTCCATGTGGACCACGCCCTGGCGATGGATGTGGGCGAGACCGGCCGCGGCCTGGATAGCCACATCGAAGATGGCATCCCAGCCACGCCAGCCATGACCGCGCAGCCGCTCGGCGACTCCACCGGCAAGGAGCTCCATGGTCAGGAAAGGGAAGTCCCCGGGGAGGACACCGAAGTCGTAGACTTCGACGACGTTCGGGTGGCGGGCCTCGGAGAGCAGGCGGACCTCGTGGCGGAAGCGCGCGAGGTCCTCGGGATCGCTCGACTGGAGCGCGACCTTGAGCGCCAGAGGACGGCCGTCGGCCGCGCCGGTGCGCACGCGGTAGACGGCGGTCCGCGAAGTGCGCGCGATCTCGCCCTCGAGCAGAACGTCCCCGAGCAGGCGATCCAATTGAGAGAGGTCGAGGCCGGGGTCCTGCATGGCGTTCAGGTGGGTGAGACCTCCTCCGTGCAGCCGCGAGGCTGCTGATCGACTCTCGTGACCTGGCTGGACAAGGTTTTTCGGGTCCGGTGAGGTATTCTAGAGAAACGCGGAGTTCGGGTCAAAACTTGACCCCGAACCGGACAACACGGGAGCTTACCCATGCATTCCTCAACGAATCCCGTCCCGGCGACGGAGGCCCCTCCGGCCGCCGCCCCGAAAGATTCGGTCCCCCTGGGAAAGCAGGCCCGCATCGCGGTTGCCGTCCTGGTGGCCTGCGCCCTCGCCGCCCTCTTCTGGCCCAAGGGAAGCGGTACGTTCAAGGAGCCCGGAGGTTTCCTGTTCGATGCCGAAGGAAGGGCGACAACCCTCGGACCCAAGCTGGAGCAGGTGAGCCTCGTCCACTTCTGGGCCACCTGGTGCCCGCCCTGCCGCGAGGAGATCCCCTCGCTGAAGCGGCTGGCCCGGGACTTCTCCAGTCACGACGACTTCGAGATCGTGATGGTCGCGGTCGCCGACGAGACCCAGAAGGCCGAGGTCTTCCTCGGCAACTGGGGGAGCATGGCCCTTTACGACCCGAACTGGGACGTGGCCAAGCGCTACGGCACCGACAAGCTGCCGGAGACCTACCTGGTCGTCCGCGGCCAGGTGGTCAAGAAGTTCGTGGGCCAGACCGACTGGGACGACCCCGAGCTGCGCGAGCTCATCGCCAGCCGGCTCAAGGAATCGGAGGGCGCGCCCGGGCCGGCCGGATCGTGAGCCCTGCTCAGAAGTGGATGGCGATGCCGGCGTGACCCAGGGCGAAGAACTGGGCCTCGTCCAGGTCAGCGTAGTGCCCCGACAGCTCGATCAGGACGCCCAGCCACTGCGTGACCTCGAACTCGCCGGTCACACCCAGATTGAGCCCGATTGCAGTGTCCTGCTCATCGCTGCCGCCGCGGCTCCCGTCCAGGCGGTAGCCGCCCAGGCCGATGTAGAGTCCAGACTCGTAGTAGCTCTGCGGGAAACGGTACTCACCGGCGACGGTGACGTAGGAAAGCTCGGCTTCGGACAGCGATCCGAAGCTGTCCTCGCTGTCGAGCGAGAGCTGGCCCAGGCGGAAGCCCACGTGGGTGCGCGGCTCGGTGACCATAGTCAGATTGAGCTGGAAGCCGGTATTGTCGAGGCCGTCACCGGGATCGGCGTCGAGCGAGCCTCCGATGCCGCCCAACAGGCTGGCGGTGAACGTATACAGCTCCTGGGCGCGGGCCGCGCCGGGGAGCAGGAACAGCGCGGCGAGCAAAGCGAGCCGCAGGAGACGATGCTGAGTCAAGTTCCCTCCTCCTCTCTGGTGACCGGTCCGCCAAGCGGACTCCGGGCCCGGCGAGTATAACCGTGCCTTCCGATCCCTTATACGGACCCGGCCCCCGCGGCGTCGCACGCAGCCTGCTGCACCTCCTGCTGCCCGTCTCCTGCCTGGGCTGCGGCGAGCCCCTCTTCTCCTCCGCACCCCTGGGCCTCTGCGCTCCCTGCCGCGGCAAGCTGGCTCCTCTTGGACGTTGCGCCTGCGCTGTCTGTGCCGGGCCGCTCGACGCCTTCGAGCCGCCGGCTGGATACCGCTGCGGCGCCTGCCGCGAACGGCCGCCCGCCTTCGACCGCCTGCTCGCGCTCTGGACCTACCGGCCGCCCCTCGACGCCGTGGTCCAGGGACTCAAGTTCCGCCGGCTGGACTACCTGGGCCGCCACCTCGCCCGGGCCTTGGCGGACGGTTTGGGAGAGGATCTCGATGGATTCGATGGGATCATCCCCGTGCCGCTCCATTGGCAACGCCGGCTCGCCCGCGGGTACAACCAGGCGGAGCGGATCGCCAGCCCCCTGGCCGCACGGCTCGGTCTGCCGCTGGTCCCGGCCCTCCGCCGCACCCGCCGAACGCCGCCCCAGACTTCCTTGGGGAAGGCCGCCCGGCTCGCCAATCTCCGACAGGTCTTCCGCGTCCCGCGTCCGGGGAGAGTCCGCGGCCTCCGTCTCCTGCTCGTCGACGACGTGGCCACGACCGGCGCCACTCTGGACATGGCTGCCGCCGCCCTGCGGCGGGCGGGAGCGGCCGGAATCACGGCGGTGGTGGCCGCGCGCACGCTCTAAGGAATGTAGCGCCGTCCCAACGCCGCGCCGATCCCCTGCTGCCAGGTCACGACGAACCCGCCGGTCTTGCCGGCATGGGCCACGTCCGGCGACGACGGCCGGTGGGACAGCGAGTCGGACAGCTCGACCACGACCTCTCCGCTGAGCGGCGTGCCGGCCGCGCCGATCCGGCGTGCGATCAGCCCGAAGTCGTTCTCCTGCTGGGACGTCCAGACGACGACGAAGTTGCCCGCGGCATCGTGCGAGACCTTCGGGGTCTTCTGCTGGCCGGCGAGGCTCGTGTTCACCCGCAGCGCCGGCCCCGCCGCCGGAACGCCAAGGCGGGTGAAGCGCTGGGCGAAGATGTCCGAACGGTCGGTGGCGTCGGGCCGGTCGAGCTCGTAGGCTACGACGAACGTGTTGCCCTTGCCGCAGGAGACCGCCGCGCTCGCCGCCTCCGCATCCGGCGGCACCACCACCTGCTCGGCCGTACCTGCCGGAGGCCCGGCCGGGGAGAGCCGCCGGAGCGAGACTCCCTCCAGGCTCGGCTCGAACGGCCGCTGCGCGTCGATCGAGGTCCAGACGACCACGGCGGCGCCGCCGCTCAGGACGCAGACGTCGGGCGCCGTCCCCTTCACCAGCCCCGAGCTGATCTGGACCTGCCCGGTGAGCGGCTTGCCCGAGGCATCATAGCGGCGGACCATGATGGCGGGATCGCCGGGAGGGGTGAAGCGCACCCAGGCCAAGACGAAGCCGCCGTTCGCCGCCGTGGCTACGGCGGGACCGTAGTCCATGCCGGACCCGGAAGCCGAGCCGACCTCGACGCTGACGCGGATGGCTGCCCCAAGGGCCGCGCCCGTGGACTTGAAGCGCTGCACGAGGATGTCGCTCTTCCCCTGCTCGACTTCGGACCATGCGACGACATAGCCGTTCGGAGTGGCCGCCACGGCCGGGTCGTACGGGTCGGCCGCCAGGGTCCTACTCACCAGGCGCTCGGCACCCCGAGGCTTGCCCTGGGTAGTGTAGAAGCGGGCCAGAAGGCTGCGCGGGTCGGTCGCGGTCTCCCCCTCCCAGACCGCGGCAAAGGCGCCGGAGGGCGTCCCTGCCACGGCCGGGGCCTTCTCGCGGCAGGTGGTGCACCCCCCTAGAACGAACTCGGCGCCGACCGGGCGCGGATCGGTGGCAAGGGAAACGGACGGGACCAGGGCTAGAAGCGCTCCAACGACAAGACTCGGATTCCGCATGAAACCTCCTTAAGTACAACGCATCCTTTCTACGATCCTGCCGGCTCGGGCGTTGGTTTCCTTCCGGCGGTTTGACGTGTCTGAGGAGTTGGAGGAAGCTTTCCGGATGAGATACCGATGAGGCACCCCGACTTCGACCCGCGCCTGTACCAGATCCTCGTGCTCGCCTCACTGCTGGTCTATGGGGTGGTCCGCCTGGACCTGGAGGTGCGCCCGCCCCTGGCCGCCGCCATGCTTGCCACGGCGCTCCTCACGCAGTACGCCTGCACCCGGATCTGTAAGCTGCCTGCCTTCGATCCGAAGAGCGCCCTGATCTCGGGCCTCTCCCTCTGCCTGCTGTTGCGCACCGGCTCGCTTGCCCTGGGGATCGTGGCGGCCCTGGTCACCATCGCGGGCAAGTTCGTGATCCGCTGGCGGGGCAAGCACCTCTTCAACCCAACCAACTTCGGCATCGTCGCCCTGATGCTGGCCACGGACGGCAAGATCTGGGTCTCGCCGGGCCAATGGGGGAGCGCGGCGCTGTTCGGGTTCCTGGTCGCCTGCCTGGGCGGGCTGGTGGTCAACCGCGCGGCCCGAAGCGATGTGACCTACGCCTTCCTCGCCTCCTACCTGGGGATCGTGTTCGGGCGGGCCCTCTGGCTGGGCCAGCCCCTGGCGATCCCGTTCCACCAGCTCGCGAGCGGGGCGTTCCTGATCTTCACCTTCTTCATGATCTCGGACCCGAAGACCACGCCCGACTCGCGGGCGGGCCGGCTCCTCTTCGCGCTGCTGGTCGCCCTGGGCGCCGGATACGTCCATTTCGTCCTCTACCGGCCGAACGGGCTGATCCTGTCGCTCTTCTTCCTCTCCCCCATCGTGCCGCTGATCGACAGCCTGTTGCCGGGCCGGCAGTACTCCTGGAAGCCCGCCCCGGTCCTCGAAAGGAGATTCGCGTGAAACGCCTCCCGATCCTGCTCCTCGGTGCCGCGGCCCTCTTTGCCGTTGCTCCGCATGCCCTCGCCTTCTGCGGCTTCTACGTGGCCCGGGCGGACACCAAGATCTTCAACCAGGCCTCCAAGGTGGTCCTGGTGCGCGACGACGACCGCACGGTCCTCACCATGGCCAATGACTTCAAGGGGGACCCGAAGGAGTTCGCGGTCGTGATCCCCGTCCCCACGGTGCTGCAGCGGGAGCAGATTCACGTGGCCGAGCCGGCACTGCTCGATCACCTCGACGCCTACTCCGCGCCGCGCCTGGTCGAGTATTACGACGAGAACCCCTGCCAGATGCTGGACCGGCGGATGGCGGCCCCGCAGTCGACGGCCGCGGGGGCGGCAGCCAACGAGTCCGCGGCTCGCGACCGCAGCTTGGGGGTGAAGGTCGAAGCCGCGTATACCGTGGGCGAGTACGACATCGTCATCCTCTCGGCCACCCAGAGCGACGGGCTGGAAACCTGGCTGCGCGAGAGCGGCTACCGCATCCCCCAGGGGGCGTCGCGGGTGCTCGGCACCTACATCAAGCAGGACATGAAGTTCTTCGTGGCCAAGGTCAACCTCAAGGAGCAGTCGAAGCTCGGCTTCTCCTACCTGAGGCCGATCCAGGTGGCCTATGAGTCGCCCAAGTTCATGCTGCCGATCCGGCTGGGGATGGTCAACGCCGCCGGTACGCAGGAACTGTTCATCTTCGCTCTCACCCGCAAGGGCCGCGTCGAGACGACCAACTACCGCACGGTGCGCCTGGCCTCGGATGCGGAGGTGCCGCTCTTCGTCAAGGACGACTTCTCCAACTTCTACCGTGACCTGTTCACGCAGCAGGTGAAGAAGGAGGACCGGCGGGCGCTCTTCCTGGAGTATGCCTGGGACATGGGCTGGTGCGATCCCTGCGCCGCCGACCCGCTCTCCCTCCAGGAGCTGCGCCAGCTCGGTGTCTTCTGGCTCGAAGGACCCACGGGCCGAATGGTCAGGCCCGATGTTCAGCCTCAGCCGCAGAACGTCTTCCTCACCCGGCTCCACGTGCGCTATGACGCCGAGCACTTCCCGGAGGACCTGGTCTTCCAGGAGACCGGCGACCGCGAGAACTTCCAGGGACGCTACATCCTGCGCCACCCCTGGAAGGGTGACGACCGCTGCGAGGCGGCGCAGGCCTACCGCCGGGAGCTGCCGAAGCGCATGGAGCGGGACGCCCAGACCCTCGCGTCGCTCACCGGCTGGGACATCCAGAAGATTCGCGGCCGGATGAACCTCAAGGCGTCAGGGCCCGCCGAGGAGGACGAGCCCTGGTGGAAAACGATCTGGAAGGATTAGCTACTTGATGTAGCCGAGAGCCCGGAGCTCTTCGAGGAGCTTCTCGTCCTCCTTCGAGGTCCGGGCTCCCGCGCTCTTCCGCTTCCCCCACGACCGGATCGTGCGCACGGGATGGGCCTCGCGGAACTCCTCCGTGAAGAGATCGATGCGGGGCTTGCCCGCGAAGCTCTCCGCCACCGGCAGGCCGAGGCCGTAGAGCAGGGTTGGCGTGATGTCGTGGACCCGGATTCCCTCCAGCCTGGCCTCCGGATCGACATCCGGACCCGCGGCGAGGAAGATCCCATTGGTATTGCGGGTGTGGGTCCCGGAGATCCGGCTGAGGCTCTCGATGGCGCCCTCGAACCGCTTCCCCCGGATGCGAAGGGCCTGCGTGGCGCCCTCCATCTCGACGACCACCGCGAAGTCGGCCCCCTCCCGCATCTCGCGGGGGCGCGCCTCCCGCACCACGAAAACGGGAGCGCCCGACTCGTAGGTCACGGCCGCCAGGTCGTCCGCGAGGCGCCGGCGCAGCTCCTCGCGCTCGGCGAGGGGCACCTTCGCGAAGCGCAGCAGCTTCACCTGCCGGAAAGAGGGGGTGCCGTAGGTGCGGATCCGGTCCTGGTAGCCGAGCCGCTTCAGAACGGCATCCATGTCGAGCAGGACCTTGACCTCCTCGGGCCGGGCGGCGTGGAAACCATGGTCCGAGATCACCAGCACGTTCAGGTCCTTGGGACCGGCCTTCAGGAGTCGCCCGAGCGCCTGATCGACCGCCTCGTACGAGCGCGGGACGCGGTCGCGATCCACGGAGGCAGGATCAGCCCCCTCGAACGCCTCGGGCTCGTACGACTTCCAATAGTTGTGGCTGATGATGTCCGGGCTGCGGAAGTAGACCAGGAGCAGGTCGAAGCCCTGGCCGGCGAGCGTCACGGCCGCCCACGCGATCGCCCGGTCCCGCATCTCCGGCTCGTTGTCAGCCCCGAACAGGCTCGGCTCCTCCCGCGCCCGGCGGACCTCTTGGAGGAAGGTCGGCAGATAGGAAGGCGGCGAGACCCGGCGATCGAGGTCGAGCAGCGCCCGGTCGGTCACCACCACGCCGTTGATCTCCTCCGCCGGCCAGGACCCCCACCATCCGAGCACGGCAACGCGCCGCCCGGACTGAGTGAGCATGTTCCAGATCGCCGGCACCTTGCGGACGTCCGAGGAGATGGGGACGTCTCCCTTCGGAGTCGGCACCACGAAGTCCGTGATCCCGTGCTCGCGGGGGGTGACCCCGGTCGCGATCGTGGTCCAGATCACCGGGGACGAGTTGTAGGCGGTGCGCAGGGTGGCCGTGGTTCCGCGGTCGGCCAAGCTCCGGAGGTTCGGGAGGCGCCCCTCGGCCCAGAGCCGATTCACGACCTTCCACTCCCCTCCGTCGATACCCACGACCAGAATCGGATGCGGCTTCGGCGGCGGCTCCTTGCCACAGCCCCCGAGCGCCAGGACCAGAATGGACAGAAGGAAGCCGCGTCTCACGCCGGGAGCCCCAGCCGGCCGAGCAGCTCGTCGAAGGCGGGCTCGCCGTGCAGCCGCTCGAAGTACGGTCGCACCCGCAGCCAGGCCAGCTCGGTGGCATGCACTTCGAAGGCCCGGCCGAGCCACTCTAGGGCGGCCTCCAGGTCTCCGAGACCGACCTGCACCTGCGCGATCAGGGCCGGGGAGACGTAGCGGTGCCGCGAGCTCTCCACCAGCTCTTCCAGGATGGTCCGGGCCTCCTGCTTCGCTCCGTAGCGGCCATAGGTATAACCGAGCCCCGCCACCATCTCGGCACGGCGGCCGCGGACCGCCGCCCTCAGCTCCTGCACCGATTCCTGCGGCCGTCCCTCCTCGGCGTGGCAAAGCCCCAGGAAGAAGCGCGCCAGAGGGAAGTCGGGGTCGATCTCCAGGACCCGGCGGCACTGCTCCGCCGCGGCGGTGTACTCCCGGGCGTAGAAGAGCTGAATTGCCAGGCTGGTGCTGACCGGCAGCGACAACGGGTCCAGCTCAAGGGCCGTCTGCAGCTCCGCGGCCGCCTCCTCGAAGCGCATCCGGGGGGTGAGATAATTGATTGCATACCACTGGCGCGCCGTCGCATAGCCGGGCGCCAGGCGGATGGCGCGCTGGAAGCTCTCCTCCGCGGCGGGCCAGTCCCAATCGTAGACGGCGGCCACGCAGGCCAGGGAGGTATGAGCCTCGGCCAACGTCTTGTCGAGCTCGAGCGCCCGGACCGCGGCCTCGCGCGCATCGGGCATGACCTCTCCCGGCGGGGCCGCACCATAGATGCCGAGGAGCACATAGGAATCCGCGAGCCCCGCGTAGGCGAGGGCGAAGCGGGAGTCCTTCTCGATCGCCTCCTGGAACAGCCGGATCCCCTTGCGCAGGTCCTCTTCGGTCCGCTTGTTCCAGAAGTACCGGCCCCGGAGGTAGGCGTGGTAGGCCTCCAGGTTGGCGGTCTGGCGCTGGATCGCGGCCCCCTCGAGCGGGATGTCGAACGTCTTGCGCAGCGTGTCCGCAATGTTTTCCGCGATCTCTTCCTGGATCGCGAAGATGTCTGCCATGTCCCGGTCGTAGCGGGCCGACCAGAGGCTATAGCCGGCCTGGACGTCGGTGAGCTGCACCGTGATCCGGAGGCGGTTCCCGGACTTGCGGACGCTGCCCTCCAGGACCGTGCGCACGTTGAGCTCGGAGCCGATCTTGCGCACGTCCACCGCCCGGTCCTTGTACTGGAAGGCGGAGGTGCGCGAGGCCACGCGAAGCCCCTGCAGCCGCGTCAGCGAGCTGATCAGTTCCTCGCTCAGCCCGGCGCAGAAGTACTCCTGGTCGCGCTCGGAGCTGAGGTCGGCGAGCGGCAGGACGGCGATCGAAGGCGGCAGTTCCTGCTTGGTGGGCCGGGAGGCGGGTCCAGCCATCGTCGCAGCGAGCCGCTCCTGTATGCGGCGCAGATGGTCGTGCATCTCCCGCGCGCTCTGGTAACGCTGGTCGGGCTCCTTGGTCAGCGCCCGCGAGAGGACCGGGTGCAGGAGCTGCAGATCGCCGGTGGGGATGCTGGTGATCGGCTCCGGGTTGTTGGAGAGAATGGCCCGCCGGACCAGGCTGTCGTCGCCCCGGAAGGGTCGCTCTCCGGTCACCATCTCGGTGAGGAGGACCCCGACGGACCAGAGGTCGCTCCGGTGATCCGCCTCGTACCCCATCAACTGCTCGGGCGACATGTAGGGGGCGGTGCCGACCACCGAGCCGACCTGGGTGATGGCAGTATCCTCGGCGGGCCGGGCGATGCCGAAGTCGAGGATCTTGACCTCGCCGCGCCGCGTGATCATCAGGTTGGACGGCTTGATGTCGCGATGGTAGAGGCGCTCGTCGTGCGCATAGCCGAGGCCGGCGAGGACTTGCAGGGTGATCTCGATCGCCTCGCTGACGCCGAGGGGGCCCTTCTTGAGCCGCTGGGTCAGCGTCTCGCCCTCGTAGTAGGCCATGGCGATGAACATCTGGCCATCTTCGGTGGTATCGGTTTCGTAGAGGGTGCAGACGTTCGGATGATCGAGCCGCGCCACGCAATGGGCTTCGCGCAGGAAGCGCTCGCGCGCGGTGGCGTCGGCGCTGGCGGAAGGGTGGAGGAACTTGAGGGCGACGGCACGGCCCAGGCGGAGGTCCTCGGCACGGTAGACGACGCCCATGCCGCCGCTTCCGATCCTGTCGAGGATCTTGTAGTGCGAAACCGTCTGTCCGATCACCCTGCCATTCTCGCACAAGGCAGAACGAACGAAAGGCCCATGCTTTCACATGGGCCTTAAAGAAAATAATCTCCCGGCAGCGACCTACTCTCCCACACACCAACGCGTGCAGTACCATCGGCGCAGAGGGGCTTAACTGCCGTGTTCGGAATGGGAACGGGTGTTTCCCCCTCGCCACAGCCACCGGA
>JAXDKG010000001.1:0-264829 GCA_034667225.1 Acidobacteriota bacterium | reverse complement strand
GGCCGGGCCGTACTAAAGGCCCTCCCACGCCGATCGGATGGGCCGGCCCTCGACGAGGCATCGACCCACCTGCGCCGCGCCGTCGATCACAAGAATCTCAGCCCCCACCGCCGGGAGGTCGCGGAGCGGCTGCTGACGGAAATTTCTTAGCCCGCAATCAAGACTTGGCGGGGGTCGCGACCGCCTCCAGCACCGCCGCCGTCTGCATCTCCGTCTGCTGCACGGCCGACCGGAGAGGATCTCGGCTAGCGCTGCAGCATCGGCTGAAAAGAGCGGACCGCACCGCATGATCATGGACGGCACTCCGGACAGCTCTGGCGTCACGTGTCTGCCTTCAGTCGGTTAGACCCCCGACCTGTCACGCCGGAGGTCGCGGGTTCGAGCCCCGTCGGCCCCGCCAAATCGAATAGGGAAAAACGCAAATGCGCGACAAGATCAAACTGGTATCCACGGCCGGCACCGGCTACTTCTACACCACGGACAAGAACAAGAAGCTCTCCACCGAGAAGCTCCGGCTGAAGAAGTACGACCCCAAGGTGCGCAAGCACGTGGAGTTCGTCGAGGAGAAGCTGCGCTAGGCAGCCTTCCCGCCCCGGCGTCCTCAGGAAGCCCCCGTCCGGGGGCTTTCGTGTTTCTGGTCTCCGTGAAAGAATCTCCCCTTGAGAGCGGGAGCGCGAGTGAGACCCACCTTTCCCCACCGCAAGGAGATGCACGATGCCCAAGCACGAACTGCCCCCATTGCCCTATGCCTTCGATGCGCTGGAGCCCCATATCGACGCGCAGACGATGCAGATCCACCATGACAAGCACCACGCCACCTACGTCACCAAATTGAACGAAGCCCTCGACAAGGAGCAGGGACTGGGCGACAAGAAGCTCGAGGACCTGCTGCGCGGCATCAACGAGGTGCCCGAGTCGATCCGCACCGCGGTCAAGAACCATGGCGGCGGCCATGCCAACCACACCCTGTTCTGGGAGGTCATGGGCCCGAACGGCGGCGGCGAGCCCTCCGGAGACGTGGGCGAGGCAATCACCCGCGACCTCGGCGGCTTCCAGGCGTTCAAGGAGAAGCTGACCAACGCGGCCACCAACCAGTTCGGCTCCGGCTGGGGCTGGCTGGTGGCGGACAACGGCAAACTCGACGTCATCGCCCGTCCCAACCAGGACAGCCCGCTGATGGAAGGCAAGACCCCGATCCTGGGCGTGGACGTCTGGGAGCACGCCTACTACCTGAAGTACCAGAACAAGCGCCCCGACTACCTCGGCGCCTGGTGGAACACCATCAACTGGCAGGCCGTGAACGACCGCTTCCGCAAAGCGAAAGGCTGACCACAAAGTGGGCAGGGCGGCCTCCCCGGCCGCCCTCTTTCCTCTCTTTTCCCGGTTTTCCCCTGAAAGACAAGGCATCTGAACGCCACTCCAAGGTAGATGGGAGCGGTCGTAAATTTTGGTTATAGAGAAGTTTGCAAGTCCATGCTCACGAAATGCGCACAGAGATGTATCCCCAAACGCTCACTAGCAAGTCTTCCTCAAGTATCTTCCATTTAGAATGATTCCAACAACCGGGGGCTGATTCCAGGAAATCCAAGATACCCCTTAGGAGGAGAGACGAAAGCCATGGCCAACATCGACCGCAGCACGCACATGTTCAGGAGGGAGGAGCGCCACCTGACCAAGGTATTCAAGGCGCTGTCGGACGGCACCCGTCAGGAGATCCTGCGGCTGCTCGAGGGACGGCAGCGCACGGTCGGTGAGATCGTCGGCAACTTCAACCTCTCCCAGCCCACGATCTCGCGTCACCTGTCCGTCCTCAAAGAGGCCGACCTCGTCGTCGATCAGCGTCAGGGCCAGAACGTGATCTACCGGCTGAACGACAACGCCCTCTCGACCTCGATGCAGGAGTTCTTCGGCCAATTCCGGAGTTGCCAGGAAGTCATGCGCTGAGCCGGCCGGGCTCGCCACCTGCGTCCGGAGCCCCGCGAGGGATGGGCGCTCCGGGCCGCTTCCTGCTTTGCAATCCACCGCGGTAGAGGTACAATCCGCCCCCTTGCGGGCGGTCCCGGCGACGGGGTGCCTTCCGCGGTTTTTCTTTTTTCATCTCCATCGGCGGTGTAGCTCAGCTGGTTAGAGCGAGCGACTCATAATCGCTAGGTCATGGGTTCAAGTCCCCTCACCGCCACCACGACCCAGGCACTGGAGACATTCTTCCGCGACCAGGCCCCCCTCGGTCCCGGGGACGGCCTGATCGCCGCCTTCTCCGGCGGTCCCGACTCCACCGCCCTGCTCCTCGGACTCGCCCAACTCGGCTATCCTGTCACCGCAGCGCACCTCGATCATGCCATGGACCCAGGCTCCGCGGAGCGGGCCCAGGCAGCGGCGCGCCTGGCAGGTCAGATCGGGGTACCCTTCGTGACCGAGCGCCGGGAAGCTCGGCACCGTGGAGAGAGCCTCGAGGCCGCTGCCCGGCGGGTGCGCTACGAGTTCCTGGAGGAGGTCCGTATCCGGACCGGCGCCCGCTGGATCGCCACCGCCCACCACCGGGACGATCAGGCCGAAACCGTGCTCCTCCGCCTGATGTTCGGCAGCGGCCTGGAAGGGCTCGGCGGCATCCGCCCTGTGCACGGCGCAGTGGTCCGCCCCCTGCTTGGCGTATCCCGCCGGGACCTGCTGGCCTCCCTCGGAGACCTGGAGCCGGTCCAGGACCCTACCAACCAGGATCTGAGAATGCCGCGGAGCAGGATCCGGCACCTCCTCCTGCCCCGGCTCGAAGCGGATGACATCCTCCCCAGGATCGCCGCCAAGGCTCGCTCCGCCTCCACCTCACTCGAGAGGAAAGTTTCCGGGCTCCTGAACGTACAGGAGAAAGAGGACGGCATCACGGTCGAACGCGCAGCCCTGGAGCGGCTTCCGGCCGAGATCCTCCCCTTCGCCCTGGCTTGGCTCCACCGCCGCGCCGGGGCTCCCTGGCCTGCCGGGAGCCCCGCCCGGACCGAACTGATGCGCCAGCTCCGCCAGGGCCATGCGGCCTGCGACTGCGGCGGCGGCTGGCGCTGGGAGACCTCCGGCGAGCTCCTTCTCCTGCGCCTCAAGCCTGCGGAGGAGGAGCGGGTGGCGGACTTCTCATATACTCTCGGAATTCCGGGCGAGGTGGAGATCCCGGAGATCGCCGTACGGGTCGGTCTTTCCCGTCGCCCCGTGGAGCCCTGGATGCTCTCGGGCTCCTCCCGTTGCGCGGCCCTCGCGCTGCCGCTGGCCGATGGGGACCACGTGACGGTACGCAACCGCCGGCCGGGGGACCGCATTCATCCCCTGGGGGCGGGCGGCAGCCGGAAGCTCAAGGAGCTGCTGATCGACCGCCGGGTGCCGCGGCGGGATCGGGACCGGTTGCCCCTGATCTGCGTGGGAGAGCGCATCGCCTGGGTCCCGGGCGTGACGATCGACCAGCGCTACCGGATCTCCGGAGAACCGACTTCCTGGTTCGCGGAGATCATCGAGACCATGACATGAGCTATCCCGACAACATAGAACCGCTGTTCGACGCCGACACCGTGCGTACCCATGTGCAGGAGCTGGGCCGGCGGATCGGGGAAGAGATGGAAGAGGACACGCTGCTGATCGCCCTGCTGGGCGGATCGGTCATCTTCCTCGCCGACCTCGTCCGCGCCATCGAGCAGCCGGTCCGCTTCGAGTTCATCCAGGTGGGGTTCGAGGGAGAGAGCGCGGAGGCCGGCGTGACCGAGATCCGCTATCCCCTCCCTCTCGACCTCGCCGGCCAGAACGTCCTGGTCCTCAAGGACGTCGTCACCTCGGGCGTCACCGAGCCCTACCTGGAGCAGCAGCTCCGGGATCACGGCGCTCGCGACGTCCGCTTCGCCGCGCTGATCGACATCCCGGACGAGCGCAAGACCGACTTCCAGGTCGGCTATGCCGCGTTCCAGACCGGCCGCCAGGGGCTGCTCGTGGGCTACGGCCTCAAGCACGACGGCCTCTACGGCAACCTCCCTTATGTGGCGCGCGTAAAGGGGGCTTCATGACGTCCGGCACCGGGAATCCCCTGGCCGGTCAAGCGGTTGACACAGTGAAGGGACTTTCCGTCCTTTCTGCCTGCGTGAGGTAGCAAGCATTGAACTCTACCGTCAAGACTCTATTTCTGTGGATGGCCATCTTCGTGGTGGTGATCCTGCTCTGGCAGACATTCCAGGGCGGGAAGGCCAACCGCCATGAGCTGTCCTTCTCCCAGTTTCTCGAAGAGGTCCAGAAGAAGAAGGTGACCGAGGTCACCATCCGGGGCCAGCAACTGACCGGCAAGTTCCGCGGCGGCGCCGAGTACAACCAGGGCGAGGAATTCACCACCCAGCTCCCGCCCGAGTACCCGGACCTGGTCAAGGACCTGCGCGCCTCGAACGTCGAGATCAAGGCCGAGGAGCCGCGCGAGAACCCGCTCATCGCGATCCTCTTCACCTGGGCTCCCATCCTGCTCATCGTGGTCCTCTGGATCCTGTTCATGCGCCAGATGCAGACCGGGGGCAACAAGGCGCTCTCGTTCGGCAAGAGCAAGGCGAAGCTCCTCAACACCTCCGGCAAGAAGGTCACGTTCAAGGACGTGGCCGGCGTCGAGGAGGCCAAGGAGGAGCTGCAGGAGATCGTCGAGTTCCTCAAGGAGCCGCAGAAGTTCCAGAAGCTGGGCGGCCGCATCCCCAAGGGCGTGCTCCTCATGGGTCCCCCGGGAACCGGCAAGACGCTCCTCGCCCGCGCCATCGCCGGCGAGGCCAACGTCCCCTTCTTCACGATCTCCGGCTCGGACTTCGTCGAGATGTTCGTGGGCGTCGGCGCCTCGCGCGTCCGCGACCTGTTCGAGCAGGGCAAGAAGAACGCCCCGTGCATCATCTTCATCGACGAGATCGACGCCGTCGGCCGCCATCGCGGCGCCGGCCTGGGCGGCGGTCACGACGAGCGCGAGCAGACCCTGAACCAGCTCCTGGTGGAGATGGACGGCTTCGAGTCCAACGAGGGCGTCATCCTGATCGCCGCCACGAACCGGCCCGACGTGCTCGATCCGGCCCTGCTCCGGCCCGGCCGCTTTGACCGCCGCGTGGTCGTGGACCGGCCGGACATCCACGGCCGCACGGGCATCCTCAAGGTCCACACGCGCAACATCCCGCTGTCCGAGAACGTGGACCTCTCGCGCATCGCCCGCGGCACTCCCGGTTTTGCCGGCGCCGACCTGTCGAACCTGGTCAACGAGGCGGCCCTGATCGCCGCCCGGCGCAACAAGAAGAAGGTCGACATGGAGGACTTCGAGTACGCCAAGGACAAGGTCCTGATGGGCGTCGAGAGGAAGACCATGATGCTGACCGACGACGAGAGGCGCATCACCGCCTACCACGAGGCGGGGCACGCGCTGGTCGCGGTCTTCACGCCGGGCGCTGACCCGCTGCACAAGGTCACGATCATCCCGCGCGGCCGCGCCCTCGGCCTGACCATGCAGCTCCCCACCGAGGACAAGTACACGTACAAGAAGCAGTACGTGGAGGCGCAGATCTCCATCCTCATGGGCGGCCGCGTGGCCGAGGAGATCACCCAGGACGACATCACCACCGGCGCGGGCAACGACATCGAGCGCGCCACGGACATGGCCCGCCGCATGGTCTGCGAGTGGGGCATGTCGGACCTCGGTCCCCTCTCCTACGGCGGCAAGGACGAGCCTGTCTTCCTCGGCCGCGAGTTCGCCCAGCGCGCCGACTACAGCCAGGACACGGCGATCCGCATCGACCGCGAGGTCATCAAGATCGTCTCGGCCGCCTACGAGCGCGCCACCGCGATCCTCAGCGAGAACCGCGACGTCCTCGACCGCATCGCCCGCGACCTGCTCGAGCGCGAGTCGCTGGACGGCGAGGAGGTCTACGGCATCATCCGGGAGATGACCGGCCACGGCCCGGCTCCGACCCGCGACGTGCCCCCGGGCGAGGGGTTGGTCATCGGCGGCCACGAGGTGCCCGAGAACGTGATGCAGCCGCGCACGCCGGTGCCGGCCACCTAGAAGCAGCAAAGGACCCAAAGGACCCGGAGGACTTTCGTCCTTTGGGTCCTTTTTCATTGATAGACTAGGGAGCGGCCCCACGGCCCGCCGGCGCATGGAGACCGCTCACCTCACGAACCGCCCCACCTGGACCCTCCGGTTCCCCCATGGCCGTTTCCTAACCCTGGGAGGACGCCCGCGGGTCATGGGCATCCTGAACCTCACCCTCGACTCCTTCAGCGACGGCGGACTGTGGAACGATCCGCCGCGAGCAGCCGAGCGCGCTCTGCGCATGCTCGCAGAGGGCGCCGACCTGCTGGACCTCGGGGCCGAGTCGACCCGGCCCGGCGGCGGGGTCTACGGCGCCGGGGCTGCCGAAGTCCCGGCCGCAGAGGAGATCGCCCGACTCCTCCCCGTCCTGGAAGCGGTGCGCCGCGCCACCGATGCGCCGATCTCCGTGGACACGCGCAAGGGCGAGGTGGCCGAGCGCGCGCTCAGGGCCGGCGCCGACCTGATCAACGACGTGAGCGCCCTGGCCGATCCGCGCCTCGCCTTCGCCGTCGCCGAGGCCGGCTGCCCAGTCGTCCTCATGCACAGCCGCGGCGAGATCTCCAGCATGCAGCGGGGCATCCACTTCGAGGACGTCCTGCGGGAGGTGCGCACCGAGCTGTCCGACGCGCTGGCCCGCGCCCGCTCGACGGGCATCGACGAGTCGCAGGTCGTGCTCGATCCCGGCATCGGCTTCGGCAAGACCCGGGAGCAGAACCTGGCCCTGATCGCCCGCCTGGACGAGCTGTCCGTCCTCGGCCGTCCGCTCCTCCTGGGCGCGAGCCGCAAGAGCTTCATCGCCAAGGGAGATCCGTCACAGAGGCTCGGCGGAAGCCTAGCCGCTGTGGCGTGGGCTGCCCTGTCGCCGGTACCCGCGGCGATCGTGCGGGTCCACGACGTTGCCGAGACGGTTCAGCTCCTCGATGTCCTGGAGGCCCTCGCTTCATGACCGTAGAGCGCTTCCTGGGACTCCTCACATGGCGCGACGCCCTCGACATCTTCTTCGTCGCGGTGGTGATCTACAACCTGCTGCTCCTGATCCGGGGCACGCGGGCGGTGCAGATGCTCGGCGGCATCGTGTTCGTGGGCCTGATCTACTTCATGGCCCAGCTCGCGGAGCTGCCGACGCTCCAGGACATCCTGGAAAACCTCCTGATCGTGCTCCCGTTCGCGATCATCGTGCTCTTCCAGCAGGAGATCCGCAGGGCGCTCGCCAACTTCGGGCGCAACCCGCTCTGGGGGCTGACCAAGCAGCAGAAGGTGGTCTCGTCGTTCGGGGACATCGTCCTCGCCGCCACGACGTTGTCGTCCCAGGGAGTCGGCGCGCTGATCGTCATCGAGCGCCTGCAGGGGCTGCGCAACTACGTCGAGAACGGGATCGAGCTCGACGCCGCGATCTCCTACGACCTGATCATCAACATCTTCACGCCGGATACGCCGCTCCACGACGGCGCGGTGATCGTCCAGGATGACCGGATCGCCGCCGCCGCCTGCTTCCTGCCGCTCACCAGCAACCCCGAGCTGTCCAAGGAGTTCGGCACCCGCCACCGTGCCGCCCTCGGCATCACCGAGGAGACCGACGCGGTCGCCGTGGTGGTCTCGGAAGAGAGCGGCATCATCTCGGTGGCCTTCGACGGCGAGCTGATCCGCGACCTCGACGGCAAGAGCCTGCGCAACATGCTCTACCAGTATCTGATCACCGACCTCTACCCGCAGTCGGCGGCAACCGCGTGAGCGACGGCCTGCGCACCTGGGGGCTGCGCCTGCTGGCGCTGGGGATCGCCCTCGGCCTCTGGTTCAACAGCTCCTTCGAGGACCGCGAGGCCCTGAACGAGCGCGTGGTCGAAGCGAGCGTCAGCTACACCTGGCCGAAGGGCTTCATGGTGCTCGACCGGGAGCAGAACGTGAACGTGCGGGTGCGCGGCAGCAGCAAGCGCGTCCGCGGGCTCGACCCGGACCAGGTGGACGTGCAGGTGGAGCTCAGCCGGCAGGAGGGGCCTGTCACCCTCAACCTCGAGCCCAAGAACGTCCTGGTGCCCGAGGGCCTGGAGGTGGTCTCGATCGAGCCCAACGTGATCACCGTCGAGGTGGAGAGGGAGGCCGCCGGGCGCATCCGGGTGGAGCCGATCCTGGAGGGAGAAGCTGCGCCCGGCGCCACGGTCGGGGAGCCCGAGGTCTTCCCGAATCTGGTGCTGGTTACCGGCCCGGAGTCGCTGGTCACCAGCACCCAGGTGCTCCACACCCGGCCCGTGAACGTCGCCGGGCGGAGCGCCACGTTCGAGGTCGAGGTGGCGGTAGTACCGCCCGACTCCCTGCTCCAGATCTTGCAGCCTTCCAGGGTCTCCGTAAGGGTCCCGATCCAACCCCCCAAACCCGAACCTCAGACCCGCAACGGCGCCCGGCCGGCGCAGACGGAGAGACCCTGACGTGAAACCCCCTCGCCTCTTCGGCACGGACGGCATCCGCGGCCACTTTGGAGAGTTCCCCCTCGACCGCCCGACCGTGACCGCGCTCGCCGTGGAGCTCGCCGCCACCCTGCAGGAGCGGGCGAACGGCAGCCCGCCCGAGGTGGTCCTCGGCGGCGACACCCGCGAGAGCACTCCCGAGATCTGCGGCTGGCTCGCCCAGGGGCTCGACGCGGGCGGCGTGCGCGTGCGCTATGCCGGGGTAATCCCCACTCCCGGCGTGGCCTGGCTGGCCAAGCCGCTCGGCGCCGCCGCCGGCGTGGTGGTCTCCGCGAGCCACAACCCCTGGCCGGACAACGGCATCAAGCTCCTCGACCCGAGCGGCTCCAAGTGGAGCGACGAGGCCGAGCACGCGCTGGAGCGCCGCCTGATCTCCTGGACCGCGATGGAACCGGCTCCTTTCGGGCTTGTCACCGAGGAGCCTCTGAGGAAGAGGTATCTCGACCACCTCGCCTCGACGATCGAGGAGCCGCTCGACGGGCTCAAGATCGTGCTCGATACCGGCAACGGCGCGGCCTCGGTCTACGCGGGGGAGATCTTCGAGCGCCTCGGCGCCCGGGTGACGCTCCTGCACGCCGAGCCGGACGGCCGTAACGTGAACGAGGGCTGCGGCTCGACCGCGCCCGGCGAGATGGCCGCCCGGGTCGTGGCCGAAGGCGCGCACCTCGGGGCCGCCTTCGACGGCGACGCCGACCGTTGCATCCTGGCTGACGAGCGCGGCGAGGTGCGGGACGGCGATGCCATCCTCTACCTCTGGGCTCTCGCCCTGCGCGACCGGGGCCTGCTGGACCCGCCGAAGATCGTCGCCACGACCATGAGCAACCTGGGCCTGGAACGGGCGCTCGACCGCGAGGGGATCGGCATCGTCCGCTGCGCCGTCGGGGACCGCTACGTCGTGGAGGCCATGAAGAAGGAAGGGATTCTGCTGGGCGGCGAGCAGTCGGGCCACATCGTCGAGCGCCGGCTCGCGAGCACGGGGGACGGTCTCCTCACCGCGCTCCAGATCGCCGGGATCGTCCATCAGGGGGCTCGTCCGCTCTCGGAGCTGCTCGCCGGCTTCCGCCGCTACCCGCAGGTGCTGAAGAACGTGCGCGTCGTCCGCAAGCCCGATTTTGCCACCATTCCGAGCGTGGCCGCCGCCGCCCGCTCCGTGGAGGACCGCCTGGGAGCCGATGGCCGCCTCGTCCTGCGCTACAGCGGCACCGAGCCGCTCGCCCGCGTCATGATCGAAGGCCCCGACCAGCCCACCATCGAAGCCATGGCCGCCGAGCTGATCGGCGTGATCCAGGGGGAGCTGGGGTAGCCGGCACCCTGCCGGCGCGCCCAACCATTCGGGTTGAGCGCGCCACGAGGCCGGTCAGCGTGCGGGCCTTGCCTCTAACACGCCGTCTCGTCGGTCCAGCACCCGAGGCAGGTCCATTCTCCGCAGGTCCCACCCTCTGTCCAGTTGCAAGGGTTCTGAGGGTTCTCGCTGGGGATCAGGCGGCCCGCGACCTTCGACAAGCTCTGCTGCTCGAGATTACGGAGTGTTTCTCTGTGAAGCGCGAGCTTTCTCGTCGTCCTCTTCTTCATACCACCTCTCTCCTTTCGCTTACCTTCTATGGGACTCCATGGTACTACACCGCTTGACAGACAGCCGGCCCCCGGCCCTTCAGACTCAGCGGGTCTTTCGTTTTCCGGCCGCCGCCGCCCGCTCCGTGGAGGACCGCCTGGGAGCGGACGGCCGCCTCGTCCTGCGCTATAGCGGCACCGAGCCGCTCGCCCGCGTCATGATCGAAGGCCTCGACCAGCCCACCATCGAAGCCATGGCCGCCGAGCTGATCGGCGTGATCCAGGGCGAGTTGGGGAGATAGCTCGGCGGATGGCTTTCCCGGCCCAACGGGCCGGCAGAGCGGAGCCCAGGGCTGAGGCCGCAGGCCGATGCCCTGGGTGAATAGCGATAAGGCTTTGCGGCCTGAAGGGCCGCGAGAGCTTTGCTTGTGAGTTCGGAGCCGCCCAGCTCTCGCGACCCTTCAGGCCGCAGGGATGTGTGGGTGTTTTTCCCAGGGCATCGGCCTGCGGCCTCAGCCCTGGGCTGGGCTCTGCCGGCCTGTCAGGCCGGGCTCCCCTTATATCGGATGACTGTCCTTGTCCTTCCCGCGGTAGACGATGGCTACATGCTGCACCAACGAGCGGGTAGACCCCTCCAACCACTCGTTTGAGCTCGCAACGAGTGGGTAGCTCCCTCAAACCACTCGTTTGGACCAGCTACCCAGTGGGTATGGGCCGGCATCGACTGGGTAGAGTCCGGAAATGACTGAGCGCAGTCCGGAAACCACTGGGTTGGATCCTCCAACGAGCGGGTAGACGCCTCAAACGGCTCGTTTGAACCGCCTACCCACTCGTTTGCGACGCCTACCCAGTCGTTGGAGCGCCCATCGCCTCCAACATCTCTCGCACCGCCCCGTCGAGCCCCACCAGAACGGCGCGGGAGACGAGGAAGTGACCGATGTTGAGCTCCTCCATACCGGGTAGAGACGCGACCGGGCCGACGTTGTCCGTTCGCAGGCCGTGGCCGGCGTAGAGATGAAGGCCCTGGCCTCGGCCCAGCGTCGCGGCACGGGCCACCTTGTCCAGTTGCACCATCGCCCCTGCCTGGTCCCGCGCGCGGGTGTAGGCGTCCGTGTTGATCTCGAAGCCGGAGACTCCTCGGATGGCTCGGATCTGCTCCAGATCAGGATCCACGAACAGGGAGACCTCGATGCCCGCCTCCTTGAGCTGCCCGGCGGCCTCGGCGATCCTCTCGCCGTGGCGGACGACGTCGAGCCCGCCTTCCGTCGTGACCTCCTGTGGCGTCTCGGGCACCAGAGTCACCTGGTCGGGCCGGACACGCAGCGCGAGCTGAAGCATCTCCTCGGCCGTCGACATCTCCAGGTTCAGCTTGCCGCGCACGGTCTCGCGCAGCCGCTCGACGTCGCGGTCCTGGATGTGACGGCGGTCCACGCGCAGGTGAACGGTGATGCCGGACGCGCCCGCGTCCTCGGCGATGCGCGCCGCTTCGACCGGATCGGGATAGGTGGCGCGTCGGGCCTGGCGGAGGGTGGCGACGTGATCGATGTTGACCGACAGCCGAGCGGCCATTTAGCGCTCGATCTCCAGGTCCACGCGGGTGAGCTCCTCGGGCTGGCGCTGGATCAGGACGGTGCCCTGGATGGGGAAGAGCGTGCGGTGGACGCGCTCGCCGAAGGTGCAGTTGACCTCGTAGTAGCCGTCCGGCGTCACCATGAGAAGCGTCCCCTTGCCGCCCTTGATGCCGAGCAGCTCGTTGTGGATCAACACCTCAGCCGGTAGTTCCATCTCGTTCGTCTCCTCAGTCCTTCAGTCCTGGAAAAAGCCCTCTTCCTTGTACTCCCTGAGCTTGCGCTGGAGCGTGCGCAGGCCGATCCCCAACAGGTCGGCGGCCTTGGCGCGGTGGCCGCCGGTACGGTTGAGCGTCTCCAGGATGGCCTGGCGCTCGATGTCCGCCATGGTGCGCGTCCCGCTGACGACCGACTGCACCGGGCCGCCCGCGGTGGAGACCGTGACCGAGTCGCGCACCTCGATCGGCAGGTCGGAGGGCTGGACGTCTTCCGACTGATGGAAGACCACGACCGACTCCATGACGTTGCGCAGCTGGCGGACATTGCCCGGCCAGGGATAGCGCGCGAGCATCTCCAGGGTCTCGTTGCTCAGTCGCTTCGGCGCCTTGCCGTGCTCCTGGCAGAACAGCCCCAGGAAGTGCTCGGCGAGCGGCTGGATGTCGCTCACCCGCTCGCGCAGCGGCGGGATGCGCAGCGTCACCACCTTGAGCCGGTAGTAGAGGTCCTCGCGGAAGCGGCCGTCGGAGACTTCCTTTTCCAGGTCGCGGTTGGTGGCCGCGATCAGCCGGAAGTCGACGTCGATCAGATCGCTGCCGCCGACGCGCATGACCTGGCGCTCTTCGAGGACGCGCAGGAGCTTGACCTGCAGCTCGGGGTAGAGCTCGCTGATCTCGTCGAGGAAGAGCGTGCCGCGGTGGGCGATCTCGAACTTGCCGATCTTGCGCGAGACGGCGCCGGTGAACGCGCCGCGCTCGTGGCCGAACAGCTCGCTCTCCAGGATGTCGCTCGGGATGGCGCCGCAGTTGATGGCCAGGAAGCGCTCGTTGCGGCGCGGGCTGGCGCGGTGGACGGCGTTGGCCACCAGCTCCTTGCCCGTGCCGCTCTCGCCGATGATGAGCACGCTCGAGCGCGTGGGCGCCACGAGCTTCATCTGCTCGAACAGCTTGTCCATGGGAGCCGAGCGGCCGATGATGCTCTCGAAGCCGTAGCGCTTGTCGAGCATCTCGCGCAGGTTGACGACCTCCTCCTTGAGCTGCTGCTTCTCGATCAGGTTCATCACCCGCTGACGCAGCTCGTAGAGGTCGACCGGCTTGGTAAGGTAGTCGTCGGCGCCGACGCGCATGGCCTCGACCGCGGACTCGATCGAGCCGTAAGCGGTGACGAGCACCACCCCGAGGTCGTACTGGCGCTCGCGGACTTCTTTGAGGAAGGCGACGCCGTCCATGCCGGGCATGCGCAGGTCGCACACTGCGGCGCGCGCGTTGCCGGCCTCTTCCAGATACTCCAGGGCCTTGCGCGCGTCGTCGAAGGTGCGGACCTCGCATCCCGCCTTTTCGATGGCGATCGCCATGGACTCGCGGGACCCGGTCTCGTCGTCGATCACCAGTACCAGAGGTTTGTCGGCCATGCGGGCGTCATTCTGGCACAACCCGTCGTAAACTGCCCACCCGAGCATGACTCTCCCCCTCGAACCCCGGACCGCGCCGCCCGCCACTCTCGAAGGGGTGCTGGAGCGCGTGGTCTTCGCCAACGAGGAGAACGCCTGGAGCGTGGTGCGCCTGGCCGTCCCCGGCAAGCAGGACCACGTCACCGCGGTCGGCAACCTCCTCGGTATCCAGCCGGGCGAGAACCTGCGCCTCGCGGGCGAGTGGATCGACGATCCCAAGTACGGGCGGCAGTTCAAGGTCTCTTCCTATGCCACGGTCGCACCCTCGACCGTCGGCGGGATCGAGAAGTACCTGGGCTCCGGCCTGATCCGCGGCATCGGCAAGGTCATGGCCTCGCGCCTCGTCAAGGCGTTCGGCAAGGAGACGCTCGACGTCATCGAGAACCACCCCGAGCGGCTGCGCGAGGTCGAGGGGATCGGCGCGGGCCGCAGCTCGGCCATTCAGAGCGCCTGGATCGAGCAGCGGGACATCAAGGAGGTCATGGTCTTCCTCCAGTCCTACGGCGTCTCCACCCAGTACGCCATCCGCATCTACAAGACCTACGGCCAGTCCGCCGTGAAGCTGGTGCGCGAGAACCCCTATCGCCTCGCCCTCGACATCCACGGCATCGGCTTCAAGAGTGCCGACCGCATCGCCATGGCCTTGGGGATTGACCCGGCGGCGCCGCAGCGCCTCGAGGCCGGCGTGCTCCACCTCCTCTCCGAGGCGGGCGACCGCGGCCATCTCTTCCTCCCCCGCCGCACCCTGGCCCAGGAGGCCGCCGCTCTCCTCGCCGCGCCGGCCCATCTGGTCGACAAGGCGATCGGCAGCCTCTCCGAGAACGGCCAGGTCGTCGTGGAGCCCGCCGCCGCCGCCCCGGACGAGGCGGACGAGGCCTCGGTCTACCCCAAGGCCCTGCACGTAGCTGAAAACGGCATCGCCACGCGCATCCGCGATCTCCTGATCCAGCCCTCCCTCCCGTTCGAGATCGACGTGGAACGGGCGCTCGACTGGTTCGAGAAGACCGAGAAGGTGGAACTCGCGCGTCAACAACGGCAGGCGGTGCGCTCGGGCTTGACGCGCAAGGTGCTGGTGATCACGGGCGGCCCCGGCACGGGCAAGACCACGCTGGTGCGCGGGCTGGTCAAGATCCTGGAGAAGAAGGGGCAGCGCATCCTTCTGGCGGCGCCCACGGGCCGGGCGGCCAAGCGGCTGGCCGAGGCCACCGGCGGCGAGGCGTGCACGATCCACCGGCTCCTGGAGTTCGATCCCAAGACCCGGACCTTCGTGAGGAACCGGGATCATCCTCTGGGCTGCGACCTCCTCATCGTGGACGAGGCCTCGATGCTGGACGCGGTCCTCGCCTTCCACCTGCTCCGCGCCATGCCCGACCCGGGCCGGCTGGTGCTGGTGGGGGACGTGGACCAGCTCCCCTCGGTCGGGCCCGGCCGGGTGCT
This sequence comes from Acidobacteriota bacterium, assembly GCA_034667225.1. Taxonomy (GTDB): domain Bacteria; phylum Acidobacteriota; class Thermoanaerobaculia; order Multivoradales; family UBA5704; genus DATMER01. The sequence goes on along the minus strand of JAXDKG010000001.1, from coordinate 250,075 downwards.
CGCCGACCTGATCCGCTCCGATGCCGTGGAGGTGGTCCGCCTGACCGAGATCTTCAGACAAGCGGCGCGCAGCCTGATCGTGGTCAACGCCCACCGCATCAACGAGGGGAAGATGCCGGACACGGAGGCGGTGGACGGCGACTTCTTCTTCCTCGCGCGCCGCGATCCCGAGGAGATCGTGGAGACCATCGCCGAGCTGGTGGGGCGGCGCGTCCCCGGCCGTTTCGGCCTCGATCCCGTGGATCAGATCCAGGTCCTCACGCCGCGCAACCGCGGCCCGCTGGGGACCGAGCGGCTCAACGAGACGCTGCGCGATCTCCTCAATCCCCAAGGGGAGGAAATCACCCGCGGCGGCCGCAGCTTCCGGGTCGGGGACAAGGTGATGCAGGTGCGGAACAACTACGATCTGGACGTGTTCAACGGCGACATCGGAAGAGTCACCGGGATCGACGAGCTGGACCAGCTCCTGCGGGTGACGATCGACGGCCGCGAGGTGGTCTACGAGCCCTCGATGCTCGACGAGCTGACGCTCGCCTACGCCTGCACGATCCACAAGTCCCAGGGGAGCGAGTACCCGTGCGTGATCGTGCCCCTGCACACGCAGCACTACCTGATGCTGCAGCGCAACCTTCTCTACACTGCTCTCACCCGGGCAAAGAAGCTGGCGATCCTGGTGGGCGAGCCGCGGGCGCTGGCGGCGGCGGTGAACAACCGGCGGGTGAAGACACGCTTCACGCGGTTGGCGGAGAGATTGGCGGGCTGAGCGGATTGCCGGACGCGAGTTGGACGCCTATACTAGGGGAACAGTGCTCCGAGTTCTAATTCTCGACGACGAGTCGATGGTAGTGGACATGCTGGCGGCGTGCCTGCGCCGGCCCGGCATCCACCTGACGACCTGCCTGGAGATCGAAGCGGCGCTGGCGCTCCTCAGCTCCTTCCGCTTCGACGTGGTCGTGACCGACCTCTCCGTATCGCAGCTCGGCGGGCTGGAGGGGATGCGCCTGATCCGCTTCGTCACCACCAACTTCCCGGATACGGCGGTCTACGTGCTGAGCGGCTACGTGGACGAGAACGTGCGCTCCCTCTGCGGCATGCTGGGCGTCACCGCCGTGCTGGAGAAGCCCGAGGGGCTCAGCCACCTCCGCACCATGCTCATCGAGCGCCGCGACAACCTGGTCTCCACCGAGCCGGGCGATATGGGGGAAGTTCAGCAGGTGGAACTGCTGGAAGAGTTCCTCGAGCGCAAGACGATCCGCTCCGTTCTGCAGCCGATCGTCAAGGTGCGGGACGGCGCCGCGCCCTTCGAAGTCTTCGGCGTCGAGGGCCTGGCCCGGGGGCCTGCGAACTCGGTGCTGGGCAGCCCGTCGTTCCTCCTCGCCTACGCGGCGCGCAAGGAGCTGCTGTTCGAGGCGGACATGATCTGCATCCGGGCCGCGATGGCCGAGGTCATCCAGCTCACCAGTCCTGTGACGAGCTTCCTGAACGTCCAGCCGCGCTCCCTGACCAATCCGGATTTCACGGCGCGCCTCTGTGACGAGGTGCACCAGTCCGGCTTGGAGGAGCGCAGCATCGTGCTGGAGCTGACCGAGCAGCAGACGATCGTCAACCCGCGCGCCTTTGCCTCGACCCTGCAACGGCTGCGCGACTGCGGCTTCCGGATCGCGCTCGACGATTTCGGCGAAGGGTCCTCCAACCTCAATCTCTTCCAGGACCTGCGCCCCGACTTCCTCAAGATCTCCGGCACCTTCTGCCGCGGCCTGGCGCAGGACTCGTTCAAGCAGAACATCGTCCAGAGCACGGCCGAGATGGCCTTTCGCGCCGGCACCGCTACCATCATGGAGGCGGTCGAGACCGCCGACGACGCGCAGGTGCTGCGCCGGCTCGGCATCGACTATGCCCAGGGCTACTTCTTCCTGAAGCCGCTGCCCGGCCGCGATCTCGCCCAGGCGCTGCAGGTAGGCCTGCTCCATGCGGCCCGCCCCGCCGCCGCTCAGCTCGGCACCGCCGCGTCGGCCTGAGCCGACCGAATCGCCGAACGAACGTCCCGTATTTTTTTCCTGTCCCGCTTTTCGTCCGCCGCCACACTTCTAGGCTGGCGGGCGATGCAACCCAAGCTCCCCGTCGCTTGTTTTTCTTTTGTCCTTTTTGGAGGGAGTAACCGTGGATCGATACCCCCCTTGACGCGCCGCGGCGTTCAAGCGCAGTAATTTCGTCCTTACCCCTGTTGTACCCATTTCATCCGGGGGCGCCATGCCCCCAAACGAGGGAGAGTTACGCCAATGTCGATTGTCGATTTCTATCAGAAGTTCGTGTCCGCGACCGAGAACAATGCCCTGGTGGAGTCACTCCGCCGCCTGAGCCTCCTCGACGATCCGAAGTCGATGTTCGAGGGGGAGCCGGCCAATGAATGGGCCTACTGGCAGGATGCGGCGCAGTCCATCGCGGTGCAGGCCTGATCCACAGGCAAGGATTTTGCGTATCAGTATGCAGAGCTGTCAATAGTAAGTAACCGAGGGGCCCGGGCCGCCTGAATCCCGGGTCCCTCTTCATCCTCCGGAGGGATAGAACGTGGCCGCAGCGACAGGGAATGCTGGAGCGAGCTTCGAAGCGATCAAGCAGCGGGTCCGTGCTGTCGCTGAGGTCGCGGCCTGGCCGCAGATGCTCCAGCTCATGGAGAGGGTAGGTCATCGGGAATCGCTCTCGGTGTGGGACTACCCTGCCGCAGCCTGTGCCGCGGTCGGCGGCGAACCCGAGGCCGCCCTGCCCGGGGCCGCTGCCGTGTTCTGTTCTCTGATCAGCATTCATCTGGTCGACGACATGCTCGACGACGATCCCAAGGGGGACTACCACCGCCTGGGAGCCGGCCGGGCCGCCAATCTCGGCCTTGCGTTCCAGGCTGCCGGTCATCTGGTGCTGGACGATGCCGGGGTCCATCCCAGGACCCGCGCCGCCCTGCACGCGAGCTTCGCCAGGATGTCCATCAGCACCGCCTTCGGCCAGGACATGGATTCCCTGGAGCTGCGCAGCGAGGAGGAGTACTGGCGCACGGTGGGCACGAAGACGCCGCCGCTGTTCGGTGCCGCATTCCGCATGGGCGCCCTGCTCGGCGGAGCGCCGGAGCCTCTGGCCGACGAGTTGGAGGCGTTCGGCGGCGAGCTGGGCCGGTTCGTTCAGGTCAGCGACGACCTTGCGGACGCCTTGGAGACCCCGGCCAAGGCTGACTGGGGACGCCGGCCAAACAACCTCCCAATCCTGTACGCTATGACGGCGGATCATCCAGCGAGGCAGCGTTTCCTGGAGCTTTCGGCCCGTCCGGAGGATCCGGAGGCTCTGGCCGAGGCCCAGAAGATCCTGCTGCGCAGCGGCGCCGTCAGCTACTGCGTGTTCAAGATGGTTGAGATTTCGGAGGAGGCTCGCAGGTTGCTCGCCGGCATTCCGCTGCGCGACGCCGCGCCGGTGGAACAGATCTTCGCCGCGCATCTGCGGCCGCTGCACAAGATGCTGGAGACGGTGGGTGTGGAGGAGCCGGCCTTGCTGGCATAGGGATGAGGATGACATGGACCCGAGGCCCATTGCGGCGCAACGTCCATCCGGCAGCTCGCAGCCGGAGTGGCCTGCCTGCGCATCGCAGCCCCCCTGGTCCCGATCCCCCTGCCAGGACGACTCGCCCGCCCCACCCGCTCCTCCCCCAAGTCCAAGCCTGCTGCTGCACGCCCGCGCGCCACCCTTTCGCTCGTCCCCTTAAAATCGACGCTCACCGTTGTCGGCCGTTCAACGCACGGAGGGGATCTCCCCTAGGAGGTTGCGATGTCGATCCATGATTTCCATTCGAAGCTGATGTCCGGGAAGGAAGAGGGCAGGTTCATCGAGGCACTGCGCAAGCTGAAGGGCAGCGCGAGCCTCACCATCTGGAAAGCGGAGGCCGGCTCCAACGAAGGCACAGCGCCGGGTTGGGCTGTCTGGGAAGAAACGTCAGGGCTGCCGGCCTAGAACCCGACGTGGGACACGCCGCGTCCGCGGGTGCAGAGGCCGCCTCTTCGCCAGACCCGCGGACGCTCTGCGCCCTGCTATACTGTGCCGCAACGCACCAGGTCGTTCTCCTATCAACCAGGGCTGTAGAGAAAGTCCGAAGACCGGGCGCGCACTCGCAATCCCAATGGAGAGGCCAAGCCCTTTCTCGCTGAAGAAGAGCGACCTGCCCTGGGTCGTCCTGTCTCTGCTCATCCTCGTCCCCTGCCTGTATTACCCATACCTGCACGTCACGCAGCCGATGGATTTCAGTCTGAACTCGGACTGGAAGGTCCTCTCCGTGCTCCCCTGCCCGGAGCCGGAGCACTGCCTGAAGGTCGACGACCAGTTGCTGACCATCGGGCCGATCACGCACGAGATGTACCTCGCGGATCGCACCCTGTCGGTGGTCGAGCCCTTCGGCGGCCATGGGGACGCACCCGTGCGCCTCCTGCGCAAGGGCCGGGAAATGATGCTGACGATCCGCATCCGGCAGGAGTCGGGAAAGCTGCCGGAGATCCCGCCGGCGGCGATCTTCCCGATCGCCTTCTGGCTGATGGGTACGGTGGCCGCCCTGTTCCTGCGGCCGCGCGACGAACGCTGTCTGGTGCTGGTTCTGTTCAGCTACGTCACGGCCGTCTGGTTCGCCTCCGGCCTCGCCTCCCCGCTGCGCCTGGGCCACTCCGCCGTGGTTTTCCACCTCGTCCTCTGGATCATCTTCCCGCTGGCCCTCCACCTGCACCTGATCCTGCCGAGCTCGCTGATGAGCGCGCGCTGGCGGTTCTGGTTCCTGGCCCCTCTCTACTCGCTGGCGCTGGTGGTGACCCTGCTGGATGCCCTGATCCTGCTCGGTCCTTTCCGCTACGCCTTTATCTGGACCACGGTCGGCAGCCTCCTGGCTCCGTTCGTGCTCCTGGGCCTCCGCCTGTTCCTCCCCCTGGAGCCGGCGGACAAGATCGCCAACCGGCTCATGCTCTACGGCATCGTGCTGGGCCTCGGGCCGTTCTTCCTGATCTTCGTCGTCATGCCGTTCTGGATGGTCCGGCTGTCGGACCTGTTCGAGGATCTGCGCGCACTCGCTCCGTGGCTGCTCACCATCTCGGTGCTCTCGGTTCCCATCCTGCCGATGAGCTACATCTACGCCATCTACAAGCACCACGTCGGCGCGCTGGAGTTCCGGGCCAACCGCCTGGTCGGGTTGTACAGTTTTTCAGTCCTCGCTCTGACCACCTACGTCGTGACGCTCTTCCTGGTCAGCAGCCGCTGGGCGCCCATCCGAGTCTCGTACATCATTTCGGTGCTCGCCACGTCGCTGGTCTTCATCTCCCTGGCCTTTCTCCTTCACGGGCGATTCCAGGCTCTGGTGGACCGCCACATCTTCGGCATCCGGCACTCGCCCGACGAGGTGATCGATCTCGTCTCCGAGCGCATCCCCACGGCCTTCGACCGGTCGGCCCTGGCCGAAGTCCTCGTCCAGGAGATCCTCCCCTCGCTGCTGATCCGCCAGTCCGCCCTCCATCTGCTCGAAAGGCCGCCGGAGGACGGGCTGGAGACGATCTATGAGCAGGGGGTGCCGCCAGGCGATCCGCTGACGGTGGACGAGTTGCATGCCCTGCTCGAGCAGAGCGGCCGCTACCTCCACCCGCAGGACCTCGCCTCGTCCCGCTTTGACTGGGTACGGCTGGTCACGCCGCTCTCCCTGCAGGGAGAAACGATCGGTATCTGGCTCCTCGGCCGGCGCGATCCGGACGACCACTACCCAGCCGCGGAGGTCCACCTCCTCACCACCGTGGCCAACCAGATCGCGCCCATGGTCGAGAACATCCGGCTGTACGAGCGGGCACAGCAGGAGATCGCCCAGCGCAAGGCCGCGGAGGAGGAGATCCGGCGCAGCGAGGAGCGCTTCCGCACTCTCTTCGAAGCCACCCTCGAAGGGATCGCGATCGTGCGCAACGGCACGGTCCTGGAGGTCAACCACGCCCTGCTCGCCATCTTCGGCTATGCGCCCGGGGAGCTGATCGGCCGCGAGCTTTCCGACCTTGTCTCCGTGCCGGAGACCGGCCTCGACGACGTGCCGCGCGAGGGGCACGGCTTCCAGCGCGACGGCTCGGTCGTGGACATCGAGGTGGCCGGCAAGAAGTACGTCTTCCAGGGCGAGGACGTGACCGTGGTCGCCATCCGCGACATCGCCCAGCGCAAGCGCAACGAAGCCGAGAACAAGATGCTGCAGCGGCAGCTCCTGCTGTCGCAGAAGATGGAGGCGATCGGTCGCCTCTCCGCCGGCGTCGCCCACGACTTCAACAACTGCCTGCTCGCCATCTTCGGCTACAACGACCTGATGCTCGACCGCTACCGCTCCGACCCATTCCTGGTCCGCAATCTCAGCGGGGTCAAGGAGGCCGGGCAGAAGGCCGCGGCCCTGACCAAGCAGCTCCTCGCCTTCGCGCGCCGCCAGCCCATGGAGACCCGGGTGCTGGAGCTGAACCCGGTCATCACCGGCCTGGGGAAGATGCTGCAGCGGCTCCTCGGCGAGGACATCCAACTGGTGTCCGAGCTGGGCTCCGACCTCGGCCGCGTCAAGGTCGATCCCGGCCAGATCGAGCAGGTGGTGGTGAACCTCGCGGTCAACGCCCGCCACGCCATGCCCACGGGCGGCAAGCTGACGATCCGGACCTCGGCGGTGAGGGCCGCACTGGGGAATCCCGCTCCCCACGCCGATGTGCCGCCAGGCGCCTGGCTGCTGCTGTCGGTCGCGGATACGGGCATCGGCATGGACGCGGAGACCCAGGCGCGCGTGTTCGAGCCCTTCTTCAGCACCAAGGGGGAGGGGACCGGGCTCGGCCTCTCGATGGCCTACGGCATCGTCAAGCAGAGCGGCGGCCACATCTTCGTGGACAGCTCTCCGGGAGCTGGCGCGGTGTTCTCGATCTACCTCCCCTTGACCCAGGAGGCGGGCACGGTGTTGGTCGCGGCCGTCCCGGGCCTGGACGACAGCGGCTCGGAGACGATCCTCCTGGTAGAAGACGAGGGCGAGGTGCGGCGGGTTCTCCATCAGATTCTCGTGGGCAAGGGCTACCGGGTGATCCAGGCGGAATCCGGCGACGAGGCGCTGGCCATGGCGCGGATGTTCCGCGGCGCGATCCACCTGCTCCTGACCGACGTCACCATGCCGCAGATGAAGGGGCCGGAGCTCGCCACCCGCCTGGTCGCCGAGCGGCCGCAGACGCGGGTCCTCTTCATGTCCGGCTACAACGACGAGTCGCTCTCGGCCGAGGAGACCATCCTCCAGAAGCCGTTCGCCGCCCAGACCCTCACCCAGACGATCCGCTCGATCCTCGACGCCGAGGAAAGCCTCCCGAAATCAGCTACGGCCTGACTGGAACTTCAGCTCCGGGGCGTGCTGGGCCTTCCGGAGGAAGGCGACGAGCCTCTCCGCCAGGTCGAGGGTGGCCTTCTCCTGTTCCGCGGCCTTGCGGAACAGGGTCAACGCCGCCAGGGCTTCCCGGTGCACGCCGTTGGACTGGAAGATCGGCGCCATGTGGATGGCCAGCGTCTTGACCATGTCGGTCCGGCCCTGACCGAGGAAGACAACCGCCAGCTCCAGAGTTACCAGGGCTGCGTCGAACCAGATCGTCCGCGAGACGAATTCCGCCCGGACTTGGGTCAGGAGGTCGATACCCTGCTGGATTCGGCCGAGGCCTGCGGCGATCCGGCCCTCGGCCCAGCGCAGGCGGACGTGGTCCAGCTCCTTGCCAAGCTTGCGGGATAGGAGCCTCACCTCTGGCAAAAGCTCCTCGGCTTCGGCGTGCCTCCCAGCCGTAGTGAGGCACCACAGCCGGTTGTGGCGGACGCAGAGCCATAGTCGAGGCTCACGCTCCGGGTCGACATGTGGCTCCGCCTCTTCGAGAGTGGCGATCGCGGTATCAAGATGATCCTGCTCCTCAAGAACCTTGGCCTTCTTGATCAGGAGCCGGCCCTTCATCTCCGGTCCGCCAATGTCTTCTGCCCGCTCGAGCAGACTCAACGACCCTGGCAAGTTCCGCTGAGCTCTAAGCAGGGACGACCTGAGGTGCAGAAGCCGAGCCTCGTCGAGCAGATCTCCCGCGCAACCCTCACCAGCCTTCCACTCTTCGTCAGAGAGCGTGAAGGAATGCATGGCTGCATCGAGGTCGCCCTGCACTCGCTGAGCGTTTCCGAGAAATCCCAGCGCGTAGCCCCGGGACCTGGACCGCCGCGCTTTGCCCCCCGGTATCAGCTCCGTCACCTGCAAGGCCTCCCGAGCGAGGTCGAGGGCTGTGGCGGCACTGTCCGATGCTGCGGCTGCCGACTCATGGGCGAGCAGCTCCGAGAACGCCCACGCGTGGAAGTCGGGAAGTTCGGCGATGATGGCGCTACGGCCCTCGTGCGGGTACTTCTTGATCCTCTCCCAGAGCGCCACCGCCCTTGCCCGATCGTCAGGGAGCGGATGGCCTTCTGCGGAGGCTGAAGCGAGCACCCGCTCCGACATCGGCTCCAGGCTGGCCAGGAGGACAACCGCGTCCGTCAGACGGCTCAGGGCGCTGCCGGCCTCCGCCGCCAAGCTCGCGACCTGCGCACGCAACGGATCAGCGATCCCAAGCGAGGGCCGGCAGCGGGGAGTGAGCCGCAGCGCGACACAGAGTTCGTCGACCCTGTCCAGGGCGGCCAGACCGTATTCGAGGGCATCCAGGAGGCGGAACAGGGTCGCAAGGTCCGGGATCTTCTTCCCCGCCTCATAGAGCGAGACGGAGCTGCGGCTGACGTGCGCTTTTCGGGCCAGCTTGGACTGGCTCAGACCCTGCGATTCCCTCAAAATGGCCAGCCTCCTTCCAAGGGCCTTTCCCAGGTCCGACGCATCCTCTCTCATCTCTCCTCCAATTCAGGTCAGCGGCCTCACAGTTTCGTACAGAATGAACTTTTTCTACAAGAGCGGGGGTGCGCGCCTGGGTCGCGAGGGAGCCGGGGACCCATCCCGGCGCCAATCGATTCCCCGGCGGAAACGATTGTTTCGCCTCCAGGGATCAAATGCGCGACACTTCCTCGCGCAGGGACGGCTCGCCCGACCGTGACGGCCGGGGTTGACGCTGTCCCGGAAGGGGATGCCTTCATGCCTCGGATCCGCCATTTGATTTCAATGCTGTTTCTCCTCCTGACCCTGGCGCCCGCGCTCTCCTGGGCCGGCCCGCGCAGGCCGGAGCCGCGGGAAGAAGCGGCGAGGGGCAGGTTCCTGCCCACCCTGTGGACCTTTGTGAAAGCCCTGTGGGAGGAAGAAGGAGGCTCGCTCGACCCGGACGGCCAGCCGCGGCCGAACGAGGGGGGCAGCCTCGACCCGAGCGGCAGCACGGCGGATGAGGGGGGCTTCATAGATCCGGACGGCTAGGTTCCTGTTTCCCTCGGGAAGACCAAGCTTCGGCATTGGGATGACAAACGCCTGGTGAAGGGGGGCGGCCTCGACGCCGGCCCGGCGCTTCGGGAAGACTGCCGCTCGATGAGCGACCTGATCCCCGACCTCGACCGCGCCCCCTACTCCGAAGCCCTGCGCCGAGCGCTCTATGACGCCGTGCGCCAGCTCCAGCTCCCGGAGCACTCCGAGCCAGTCCTCTTCCATGCCTGGGGCCGCTGGTTCGCGGTCTGGGAGGACCGCAGCGAAGAAAGCGACCGCCTCCCCCCTCCCCGCCGGTGGGAGGTGGTGCGCATCCAGTCCGATCCTTCCCACCCGGAAGGGATCATGCTCCATGAGGTCTAGCCGCCTCACGATCGAGCGCGAAGGGGTCCTCACCCTACCCTCCGAAGTCTGCGAAACCGCGGAGCTCCGGCCGGGGGACATCCTGGCCATCAAGGCCGAGGAAGACAGCTTTGTCCTGGAGGTCTACCGCGAGCTGCTCGACGGAGCGCTGGAGTACATGGGCGAAAGCATCCTTTGGGGTTTTGTGGCCGAGTTCCTGAGCCGCCCGCTCACCGCGCTGGAGCCCGGCGGCCAGGTTTTCATCCCCGGAGAGGTCTTCCCGCTCCCCGAGGGGCGCGAGCTGAGCCTCTACGTCGAGCAGCCGAGCGGCCGGAGCCATCTCCTGCATCTCTTCCGCTTTCCGTAGAGTCACTCGGGGAAAGCCCCGAGTCGCTCAGGGAGAGCCCCGAGTCACTCAGGGAAAGCCCCGAGTCACTCAGGGAAAACCTCGAGTCGCTCAGGGAGAGCCCCGAGTCGCTCAGGAGTAATACCGGAGCATTTGGGCGGCGACGCCGTCCAGGTCCGGGAACAGCCGCCGCTCGTCCACGCTCGCCAGATCGAGCTGGTCGCGGACGCGGGCGACCTTGTCCGCCGGGATCAGGAACCGGGTCAGAGCATCGCCGAGGCCATGCGTCTCGAGGAACTCGTCGAAGGGCCGGGCCTTGTCCGAACACAGAGTGAACACCGCCGCCTGCGCCACGATCCGGGCGTCCAGCGAGGGGGGTTCGATCATGCAGGCGAAGGGCTTCTCCTTCTCGCTCCGGCTGAAGAGGCTCCAGGGGCTGAAGCGCCCGCCCTTGACGAAGAGCTCGTCCAGGTCCTGGATGAGCAGCGCCAGCTCCGGGAAGCCGAACTCCCGGTGGACCTTCTTCCAGTCGAGCCGCCACATCGCCCGATCGACGTGGATGTGGCGGTCCAGCGTGGCGAAGTGCGCGGCGACCAGGGGCGAGTAGGTCCAGTCCAGGAGCCGGGTGGGGAGGCCGTGGTGCTGGGCCGCGACCAGCAGCTCCCACTCGTTGACCGGCGGCGTCTGGAAGTAGGGGCGCGAGTAGCGGATGAAGTTGCGGAGGATGTGTTCCTCCAGCCCCGCCTTGCAATGCGGAGGATCGACGCCGCCCAGCCGGTCGAGGCTCGTCAGAAGGGGCCGGCAGGCATCGGAGGCCCCCCGGTAGACGCCGGTGTCGCGATGCCGGCCGGTCTTGGGGTCCGGCTCGGTCGGGGTCACCTGATCGATCAGCTCCCCCAGGCTTGTGATCCGAATCTCCTGGATCGCCATGATTGATCCCATCCCCCCTCTCCCCAGCCCTCTCCCCCGTGCCGGGGGAGAGGGGGCGTACCACTGGGATGCAATTACCGCTCCGGCGGCGGCTCTTCCCAGGGCTGCTCACTCAAGGGCAGCTCGCCGCCGTAGCTCGCCGGGGGCGGAGGGGGAGGGGGAGGGGGGATCGTCGCCGGGATCACCGTCGGCGGCACGTATCCCGTCGGAGCCCCGAAGCGGGCCAGGAGGACGGCGCCGAAGCCGACCACCCAGGCCGCGAGCTGCACGGCTCCTCCGAACAGCCCGAACATGGTCGCGAAGACGTTGAGCACGCCCGGCCCCCAGGCCAGGAGGTGGCCGATCACCGACCAGACCTGGATCACCAGCACTCCCACCAGCGCCGCCGTGTAAGGTCCGCCAAAGTTCCGGCCGTAACGCCCCTCCAGCCAGCGGCCGACCCGGTAGGCCGCCGCGGAATAGCCGAGCACCAGGGCCAGCACCAGGGCCAACACCAGGGCCATGGCGAAGAACGGGAAGAGCACCAGGAGCAGGCAGCCGACGAGCAGGATCACGAGCACGAGCGAGATCAGGAACAGGATCCCCAGCACCACGACGATCAGCGGCACGGAGGCGAGGAAGCCGGCCAGTCCGACCAGCGCGGACTTCACCGGTTCGGCCCTCAATCGCCGGTCCACCTGCTCCAGGGGACCCCGGGCGATCAGCAGGGTGAGGCAGGTCAGCAGGGCGAGGGTCACCATCCCCAGGATGCTGCCGAAGGCTTCCATGGAGGCGCCGAAGAGGGAGAAGGGCCCGAAGTTGGGATCGAAATCCCAACCGTCTCTCCTCCACGGACCACCCCAGGGAGGATCGACCTCGGAGGTGGAGCCGTGGATCTGGGAGCCCTGAGAGCGCTCGATGGTGCCGCCGGTGCTGCTGACATCCCCTTCGACGACCGCGTTCGGTCCGAGATAGACACTGCTGCCGACCGAGACCACGTCGCCGCCGACGTGGCCGTTGACCCGGACCGGGCCGCCGATCGCGACCACGTCCCGGCTCACCTCGCCGTCCACCCGTACGGAGCCGCCGATCGCAACGGCCTCCTCAGCCAGCTCTTCCTTCTCGACCAGGATGTTGCCGCCGAACTTCACCCGGCTGCCGGAATGGATCACGGGCTCAGGCGCCTCAGGCAGCTCAGGCACCTCCGGGCTGGAGGGCGTCTCCACCTCGATCTCTTCGGGGCTCTCCTCAGAGTCCGGCGTCTCCGATAGCTCCGGCGTCGCCGCCGGTTCCGGAGTCGGAGTGGCGGGGGGCGCCGCCTCAGCCGTCATGCCGAACAGCTCCCGGCGCGCCGCCGGGCCGAGGTCCAGAAGGGGGAGGATCAAGCGGGCGTCCTCCCCCAGCCAGTCGCGGGCGATCTGCGTGTTCACACGCTCGCCGTTGATGGCGACGGCGTCGCCGCTCACCTCGATCGCACGCACTCCACGGCGCGCTTGCCGGGGCGTGAGCACGACGCCACCGCGGATGGGGAGCACCTGGTAACGGCTCTCGATCTGGCGGCGCAGCTCCTGCCCCTGGAGCGCAGGAGTCTCCTGGGCAAGGGCTCCGGAGACGAAGGGAAGGCCGAGGGCGACGAAGATCAGCGCCGCGGCTGCCAGCCGGCAGCCGTATCGGCGATATCGGCGATATTGGTCAACGAATGGGATCGACATATCTCAAGCTCCTGTCACGGGTCATCAGCTCGCGGAGGAAGACGAAAGAGATCCCCGAGACCGCCAGGCACCCGGCCGTGACCTTGAGCGCGCCAGGGCTCGTCAGGGAGACCGCCAAGGCCCCGAGCACGGTGAGGAACCACTCCCCTACGCGCGATGCGAGACCCAGCCAGTGGCTGAAATCGACCAGGGAAGTCACCCCGAGCTCCACCACGTCGTTCATGGTCGCCATCCCGATCAGGGTCATCAGGAGCCGTGGCAGCCAGAACATCGAGATGCAGGCCGCGAGCACACCCGACGTGAGGGCCAGGCGGAACCCGGGCGACTGGAACAGCCAGGCGAGCCAGTTCTGCCGCACAGGTACTACTACCGGCTGGGCGATCTGCAGGAGCACGCGGTCCGCGAACCCTGCGGAGGGCGCCAGACGGGGCAGGCTCTCGAACATCTCGAGGAGAGCAGCTTCCGCCACGGCGTCGTCCGCTTCCCGCTCGGCTTGGAGCCAGCGGGTCATGGGATCGTGGGGTTCCGGTCGTCTCATAGCCATTCGTCTTCTCCGCGCCCAGCCCTACGAGCCCGCCGGGGATCCGGTTTCAGTCCCCCAGCCGAGCGCCGACATCTCCGCGGCCAGCTCCTTGCGGGCACGGTGCAGATTGGTCTTGACCGTGCCCAGGGGCAGACTCGTGACGTCGCAGATCTCCTGGTAGGTGGCCCCTTCGAGGTAGAAGAGGACAACCGCCTCCCGATACTCGGGCCGGAGACGGGAAATCGCCCGTTCCAGGGATCTTGCCATGTCCCGGCGCTCGGCGGCGGCGGCGGGGTCCTCGACAGAGGCGTCGGACAGGATCGCTGCGAGCCCGCCCCGCCCCTCCTCGTCCTGGGGAGCCTCCAGGGAGACGGTATCAGGAACATGCCGCCGCAGATGGTCGATGGTCGTGTTGTGGGCAATTTTGAAGAGCCAGCTCGACAGCTTGCGCGAGGCGTCGTAGGTGTGGAGGCTCCGGTAAGCCTTGACGAACGCCTCCTGGGCGAGGTCCTCGGCCGTGGCCTGATCCTGCACCATGCGCACGATCAGGCTGTAGACCGGCCGCTCGAAGCGCAGCACCAGCTCGCGGAAGGCGTCCTGCGACCCTGCCAGGGCGCGCGCCACGAGTTGGGCATCGGTCTCCATTTTGAGGCCGATTCTAGTAGACTTGCCGCGATCTTACCCGGAGGCAAAACCCGATGAGAATCCTGACTCCCGCAGTATTCGCCCCAATCCTCGCCCTGTTCCTTGCGCTGCCCGCCGCGGCCGGCACGCTCGCCGGCGTCACCCTGCCCGACAAGGTCGACGTCGACGGCAAGCCCCTGGTCCTCAACGGCATGGGCCTGCGCAAGAAGTTCGTCATCAAGGTCTATGTGGGCGGTCTCTACCTGGCCCAGAAGGAGAAGGCCGCCGCCAAGGTCCTGGGCGCCGACGCCCCGCGCCGCATGGTGCTCCACTTCATCTACGACGTGAGCAAGGACCAGATGTGCGAAGCCTGGAATGAGGGCCTGACGGACAACACCCCCAACGCCTCGGCCGAGGTCAAGAAGAACTTCACCACCCTCTGCGGCTGGATGGACGGCGTGGGCGAAGGGCAGAAGCTGGTGATGACCTACGTGCCCGGCACGGGGACGCAGGTCGAGGTCGCCGGCAAGGTCAAGGGCACCCTCCCCGGCAAACCCACCGCCGATGCCATCCTCAGCACCTGGATCGGCAAGGATCCCGGCCCGGGCGAGGACTTCAAGAAGGCGGTACTGGGCGGGTAGCTCGGAACTCTCACTCCCTGGCCCCCTCTCCCTCACGCAGGTGAGGGAGAGGGAGGATGGGATCAAAAAAGAAGGAGCGCGGCCGGCGCTCCTTTTTGGAGGGATGAGAGGAGGTTTTGCCTCCCCGCAATTCGAGAGTGTACGGCTCCTATTGACTGTTGTCAATATCTTTCGGGCCTGTCTTTTGGGCTGTCACAGTCCTAATCCGAACGTAGCCAGGATGACCAGCCCGAGGATCACGCGGTAGACCACGAAGACCGTCAGCGGCTGGCGCCTCAGCCATGCGAGGAGCCCGGCGATCACGGCGTAGCCGGCCACCGCCGAAACCGCCGCGCCCAGTGCCATCAAACCGTATTGCCCCGGATCCACCGCCCCCTGAAAAACGTCCACGAAGTCCAGAGCGCAGGCCGCCGCCGTGATGGGAATGCTGAGCAGGAACGAGAAGCGCGCCGCCGCCGGCCGGGTGAAACCGATGAGCAGAGCCGCCGTCATGGTGATGCCGGACCGCGAAGTTCCGGGCACCAGGGCCAGCGCCTGGGCGACGCCGATGATCAGGGCGATCCCCACCGTCATGCTGCCGATCTCGCGGTACTTTTCGCCCCGCTTGTCGGCCCAGCCGAGGAGCAGGCCGTAAAAGATGGCCGTGCAGGCGATCAGGATCGGGTTGCGCGCCTCGCCGGCAATCCAGTCCTTGAAGAGCAGCCCGGCCACGCCGGCAGGAATCGTGGCGAGGATGATCTGCCAGGCCAGCGGCCGGGGGGCGAAGTCCACGTGCATCGAGCGGGGCTTGCCGGTCAGGAAACCCTGGATCAGGTCGATCACGTCGTTGCGAAAGTAGACGAGGACGGCCAGAAGCGTCCCCGCATGGGTGGCGACGTCGAAGGCCAGCCCCTGATCAGGCCAACCGAGGAAGCGCGGGACCAGGATCAGATGGCCCGACGAGCTGATGGGCAGGAACTCGGTTACGGCCTGGACGATCGCGAGGACGACGGCTTGGAGCGATGTCATGGGGCGCGATTGTAGACCCGATTGTAGGCAAGGGATCGTTCTGCAAAAGCGGCTATACTTCCGCCCCGCATGGAAACCCTCCTCGTCACCGGCGGTGCCGGTTTCATCGGCTGCAATTTCGTCCGCCTCGCCCTGGCCGAGACCCGGGCGCGTATCGTCATCCTCGACAAGCTCACCTATGCCGGGAGCCTGGAGAACCTGGCCGACGTCCTCGGCGATCCCCGCCTGACCTTCGTCCAGGGAGACATCGCGGACCGCGTCGAAGTCCGCCGCGTCTTCGCCGAGCACAGGCCCGACGCGGTCGTGAACTTCGCGGCCGAGAGCCACGTCGACCGCTCCATCGAGGACGCCAGCGCCTTCATCGAAACCAACATCGTGGGAGCGTTCGAGCTCCTCGAAGCAGCCCGCAGAAATGTGACGGACAGCTTTCGCTTCCTCCACGTCTCGACCGACGAGGTCTACGGCAGCCTGGGACCGACCGGCGCATTCTCGGAAACCACCCCGTACGCGCCCAACTCCCCCTACGCAGCCTCCAAGGCCAGCGCCGACCACCTGGTCCGCGCCTATCACGAGACCTACGGCCTGCCGGCCCTGATCACGAACTGCTCGAACAATTACGGCCCGTACCAGTTCCCCGAGAAGCTGATCCCGCTCATGATCCTGAACGCGCTCGATGGGAAGAACCTCCCCATCTACGGCGACGGAGGCAACGTGCGGGACTGGATCTATGTCGACGACCACTGCCGCGGAGTCCTCGCGGCGCTCCAGAAGGGCCGGCCCGGCGAGAAGTACAACCTGGGAGGCCGCAGCGAGCGGACCAACCTCCAGATCGTGGACGCCCTCTGCGAGATCCTCGAAGCAGAGCGCCCGGCGGCTCACTCCTACAAGGAGCTGAAGACCTTCGTCGCGGACCGGCCCGGCCATGACCGGCGCTATGCCATCGACGACGAGAAGGCCCGGACGGAGCTCGGCTGGGAACCCCGGCAGAGCTTCGAGTCCGGCCTGAGAGCCACCGTCCGCTGGTATCTGCAGAACCGCGGCTGGTGCGAAGCCGTCCAGTCCGGCAAGTACAGCCGCGAGCGCCTCGGACTACTCAAGACCTGACCATGAAGTTCCTGCCCACCGCACTCGAAGGGGTGATCCTCGTCGAGCCCAGGGTTTTCTCGGATGACCGGGGCTTCTTCATGGAGACGTACCATCTGGAGAAGTTCGCTGCCGGGGGCATCCCCGACCTCTTCGTCCAGGACAACCACTCCTACTCGATCCACGGGACCCTGCGTGGTCTGCACGCCCAGCTCCGTCACCCCCAAGGCAAGCTCGTGCGGGCGGTCCAGGGCGAAATCTTCGACGTGGCGGTCGACATCCGGCCCGATTCCCCCACCCTCGGCAAGTGGGTAGGCGAGCGGCTCTCGGGCGAGAACCACCGGCAGCTCTGGATCCCGCCCGGCTTCGCCCATGGCTTCTGCGTGCTCAGCGAGACCGCGCACGTGCAGTACAAGTGCACCGAGCTCTACCGCCAGGACGACGAGATCGGAATCCTCTGGAACGATCCGGCGATCGGAATCGACTGGCCACTGCCGCTGGACACCGGGCCGCTCCTGAGCCCCAAGGACCGCGACGCTCCCGGATTGGAAGCGATCTTGCTTCTACTAAGTGGCCATGGACAAGATCCTGCTTGAGGAGCTCCCGGTCTCTTCCGTGCCCGACTCGAGCTTTTCACCCGCCGACCTGAGGCAGATGGCCGAGTTGGGCATCGCCCCGGCGGAGGCCCTCCGGCAGATCGAGCTGTTCCGCAATCCGCCCCCGTTCACCCGCGTGCTGCGCGCCTGCCGAGTGGGCGACGGCATCCGCAGGATCTCCAAGGCGGCCGAGCCCTGGCTCCTGGCCCGCTTCGAGGAGGCCGTCCGCCGCGGCCGGATCGCCAAGCTCGTCCCAGCCTCCGGCGCCGCCACGCGGATGTTCAAGGAGCTGCTCGCGGACCTGAACGACGGCGCCCAAGGGGAGCCGCCCCCCGAGGTCCGAATTTTCCTGGACAGTCTCCCCCACTTCGCCTTCTATGAGGATCTGTCCAGCGTCCAGACGGCGGACCGGCGCACGATTCTGGAGTACCTCCTCACCGAGAAAGGCCTGAACTACGCCGAGCTGCCCAAGGGACTGCTCAAGTTCCACCGGTATCCAGACGGGCCGCGCACCCCATTCGAGGAGCACTTGGTGGAAGCGGCAGACGTGACCCGCGATGAGGAAGGTAACTGCCGCCTGCACTTCACGGTCTCCCCGCAGCGCCGGGAACGGTTCGAGGCGTTGCTGGAAGAGGTCCGGGGACGCTATGAAGCCCGGTACAACTGCCGCTTCGACGTCAGCTTCTCCCACCAGCAGCGCTCGACCGACACGATTGCGGTCGACCCCGAGAACCGTCCGTTCCGGCAGGACGACGGCACGCTCCTCTTCCGGCCCGGCGGCCACGGCGCGCTCCTGGACAACCTGGCAGGCCTCGGCTGGGACATCGTCCTGCTCAAGAACATCGACAACGTCGTGCCGGACGGCCGCAAGCCTTTGGTGAATGGCTGGAAGAAAGCGCTCTCCGGCTACCTCCTTGCCCTCCAGGAGCGGATCTTCCGGCTCCAGGAACGGCTGGAGGCGGACCCGGCCGCTCTGGAAGAGGCGTCCAAGCTGGTGGAAGAGGAGCTTTCGCGGCCGATCCCCGCTGGATTGGAGGGAGAAGCCCGGCGGCAGTTCGTGATCGAGGCCCTGAACCGTCCGCTGCGGGTCTGCGGCGTGGTCCGCAACCAGGGGGAGCCCGGCGGAGGGCCGTTCTGGATCGAGGATGAGCGGGGGCAGCTCTCACTCCAGATCGTCGAAAGCTCGCAGATCGATCCCAAGACACGGCAGGAGATGCTGGCCGGGGGCACCCATTTCAACCCGGTGGACATCGTCTGCGCCCTGCGCGACCGCCACGGCGCGCCGTACGACCTCCATCGATTCGTGGACCCCACGACCGTCTTCATCTCCAGCAAGTCGCACGAAGGGCGTCCGCTCAAGGCGCTGGAGCGCCCCGGCCTCTGGAACGGGGCCATGGCGGGCTGGAACACGGTCTTCGTGGAGGTGCCGGACGAGACGTTCGCGCCGGTCAAGACGGTGCTGGATCTGCTACGGCCGGAACATCAATAAGACTGAATCCTCCTGTGTTACCATCCGCCCGGCTCACGAATTCAACGGAGGAGGCATGGAAGCCTTGAAGCTGCCATCGCTCAAACTGCCGGATCTACCGCGCCCGACCCGCTGGGACCTCTACGCGATCGGAGCGCTCGTCGTCGGTATCGTCCTTGCCGGCGCGACCATCGCGCTGCCCAGTCTCGCCATGGCCTTGATGTTCGTCCATCTCGTCGTCTGCTGCGGCGGTCTGATGCTCCTCGGCAAGACCGCCAAGGAAGGGACCTGGTGGGGGAACCTGGCCGCGGTAGGGACCATGTTCGTCGGCATGAGTGGCATGCTGGTGGCCGCCGCCGTCTGGGCCACGGCCTAGAAAGCCGGAAAGGACGCCAGGGACACCAGGGACATCAAGGACAAAGCCCGGACCTGTCTTTGGAGTCTTTGGTGTCCTTGATGTCCTTCAGGTCCTTTCCGGGCCCGGCCCATCCGAGGTGGCGGGCTCCGACGTAGTGTTCAAGAACGCCGCCTGTCCCTGAGAGGAGCGCGCCTTGAACACCACCGCCACTGCCGATCCCCCGAAGAGCTCCTCCCGGGGGAAGCTCGTCCTCTACATCGTCATCGGCTTGATTGCCGCCATCCTCCTCATCCTGGGGGGCCGGCAGCTCGGGGTTTACATTCCGCAGTTCCGGGCCTGGGTTGAAGGGCTCGGAGCCTTGGCGCCCGTGGTCTTCATCCTCGGCTACGCTGTCGCCACCGTGGCGTTCATCCCGGGATCGGCGCTCACCGTCGCCGCGGGAACCATCTTCGGGGTAGTGGAAGGAACGATCTACACCCTCGTGGGGGCGACGCTCGGTGCTTCGGCTGCCTTCCTGCTCGCCCGCTATGGGGCTCGCAAATCGATCGAGCGCCGGATCGCCGGCAATCCTCGGTTTGCCGCCATCGACCGGGCGGTCGGCCGTGAGGGCTTCAAGATCGTCGCCCTGCTCCGCCTGTCGCCGGTCCTGCCGTTCAACCTGCTCAACTACGCCCTGGGACTAACGCGGGTCCGCTTTCTCCACTACCTGGCTGCATCGGTGGCCATGCTCCCGGGAACGCTGCTCTACGTCTATTCCGGCGCGGCGGTTGGCGATTTGGCGGGAGGAGTCGGCAACCGGGTCCTGCTCGGCGTCGGCCTCGTCGCCACGATCGTGGTCACCACCTTCGTGACCCGGCTGGCCGGCCGGGCGCTGCGCCAGGAGATCGAATGATCGAGCCGCTGGACGAGCACAACCTGCGCCTGATCGCGAACGTCCATCCGCCGGACTGGGTCAATCCCGAGCCCGCGGAGCGCTACCACATGGTCGTGATCGGAGCGGGCACGGCCGGGCTGGTTTCGGCGGCCGGGGCTGCCGGCCTCGGTGCCCGGGTGGCCATCATCGAGCGCCACCTGATGGGCGGAGACTGCCTGAACGTCGGCTGCGTCCCGTCCAAGGGCATCATCCGCGCCTCCCGCGCCTGGCAGGAGGCCCGCCAAGCGGCCGAGCGCTTCGGCGGACCGGCGACCAACGGCCCTGGAGATTTCGGGGCGGCCATGGAAAGGATGCGCCGCCTCCGGGCCGGGATCAGCGTCCACGACAGCGCAGCGCGCTTCCGCGGCCTGGGAATCGACGTCTTCCTCGGGGAGGGCAAGTTCGTCGGGCCGGACGCGATCGAGGTCGGAGGCAAGCGCCTCCGCTTCCGCCGGGCCGTGATCGCGACCGGCGCACGCGCCGCCGTGCCTCCGATCCCGGGCCTCGCCGAGGCCGGCTACCTGACGAACGAGACGATCTTCAACCTGACCGAGCTGCCCGAGCGGCTGGTCATCATCGGCGGCGGCCCGATCGGATGCGAGTTGGCCCAGACCTTCGCCCGCTTCGGCAGTCAGGTCACCCTGCTCAGCAAGGACGGCCACGTCCTGATCCGGGAAGATGCCGACGCCGCCGAGGTGGTTCAGCAGGCCATGCAGAGGGACGGCGTCCGGTTCGAATTCCACACGAAGATCCTCCAGGCGCGGCCGGGCGTGGTGGTTATCGACGGCAACCGCGAGATCCCCGCCGACAAGGTCCTGGTGGCGGCCGGCCGCGCGGCGAACGTCGAAGGCCTGGGGCTCGAAGCCGCCGGGGTCAAGTACACGAAGCGTGGGGTCGAGGTGGACGACAATCTCCGCACCAGCAACAAGAACGTCTTCGCCTGCGGAGACGTGGCCTCCCGCTTCCACTTCACCCATCTCGCAGATGCCCAGGCGAGGATCGTGATCCAGAACGCCCTCTTCTTCGGACGCTCGAAGGCGAGTGCCCTGACGATCCCCTGGTGCACCTACACCACCCCTGAGATCGCCCACGTGGGCCTCTATGAGAAGGACGCAAAGGAGCGAGGCCTCGAGGTCGACACCCTGACCGTACCCCTCTCGTCAGTAGACCGCGCCATTCTGGACGGCGCCGAAGAGGGCTTCCTCCGGGTGCATCTGGAGAAGGGCAAGGACCGCATCCTCGGCGCCACCCTGGTCGCCGACCACGCCGGAGACATGATCGGCGAGCTCTGCCTAGCCATCACGCACGGTATTGGGCTCGGCAAGATCGCGAGCGTCATCCACCCCTACCCCACCCAGGGCGAAGTCATCAAGAAGGCCGCCGACCAGTGGCGCCGCACCAAGCTGACTCCGGGAGTGAAGAAGCTTTTCGAGCGATGGTTCCGGGTGTTCAGGTGAGATCGAGGTTCGAATGGGATGAAGTCAAGGCCGACGAGAACCTCAGGAAGCATGCCCTCAGCTTCGAGGGGGCCATCGAGGTCTTCCTCGATCCTCTCTCAATTACCAACTTCGACCCCGATCACTCTACTGACGAACACAGGTACGTCGACATAGGTCTCTCCGAGAAGAGCGGCGTACTCGTCGTGGTGTACACTGAGCGCGGGACGAAGATCAGAATCATCAGTTGCCGTAGAGCAACTGCCGCGGAACAAAGGCGCTATGAAAGAGCTCGACGCTAAAAAAGTGCAGCCGCAAGACGACGAGATGCGAGACGAGTACGACTTCACGGGCGGAGTCCGGGGCAAGCACTACAAGGCGATGCAGGAGGGGTACACCATCACCATCCACAAGGCGGATGGGACGACTGTCGTGAAAGACGTACAACCGGAAGGTGCCGTCGTCCTGGAGCCGGACGTACGCGAATACTTCCCCGATTCAGAGTCCGTCAACAACACTCTCCGCTCTCTGATCACCCTCATCCCCATGCGCAAGACCGCAGCAAAGAAACGGCCCCAGAAGTCTTCCCGGGGCCGCCAGCAGTCCTGAGATCCGCTTTACTCCTAGAACAGCAACCGCACCCCCAACTGCACCTGCCGCGGGTCGCCGGCGCCGCTGCGCACCGTGCCGTCGAAGTTGAAGGCGAGCTCGGTGACCTGCGGGCGCAGGAAGTTCTCCGCGTCGAAGACGTTGAAGACCTCGAGGACAGGCTCCAGCGTCATGTTGCCGAGGGAGAATTCCCGCGACAGTCTGAGGTCGAGCGAGTTGAACTCGTTGTCCTTCCGTCCCAGGTTGCGGCGCGTCACGAACGAACCGGGCGCGCAGGCGCCGCTTTCGGTCCGCGCCGAGCAGCGGTCCTGGGGCGTCGCGGCGTCGGTGCCGTCGGCCTTGATCGACTTCGGCTGCGCCGAGCGATAGGCGTAGCGCAGGTTGAGGTCGAGGCCGGCGGGCAGCCGGAAGAACGCCCAGGCATTCACGCGATGCCGCTGGTCCCGGTCGGAGTAGCTGAACTCGCGGTCGAGCTGGGTGACGTCGGCATAACGGAAGGTGAACGGGTCCCGCTCGTTGTCGTCGTCCGACTTGTCCTTCGAGTACGTGTAATAGAGCTGGTAGGCGTAGTTGCCGGTCAGCCGCTTGTCGGCGCCAACCGTGATGGCGCGATAGCGGCTTTTCGCCGTCGACTCGACCGTGGTGAGCGTGGTGAGGCCGTTGATGCCGCCCGGCGGCAAGCCGCTGCTCCAGGGGCTGCCGAGGAGGGGATCGTTGCGGTTGGTGAAACGGGTGACGTGGTCGGTCTTCGCGTAGTTGAGCTTGACGAGCAAGGCCACGTCCGGCATCACCTCACGCTCGTAAGAGAGGCTGGTCGCGATGGTCCGCGGGGTCTGCCAGTCCTTGTCGTAGACGAAGACGTCGGGGAAGAACACGGCGCCACCCTGGAGGAGCTGCGTATAGGACGGCGGCGGTCCCAGGACGGGGATCAGGGCGCTGCTGCGGAAGAGGGTCTGGCCGAGGCTGCCGTTGGTCGACCGCGTGGAGGCGAGGTTGAGGGCGGGGAGACGGGCGTTGTAGATGCCCGCCGTGGCGCGGACGACGGACTTGCCGGCCTCCCCGGGCGCCCACGAGATTCCCAGGCGCGGCTGCCACATCTCGTAGTCGTCGGGGATCTCGCCGTCGGAGGGGAATTCCTGGCCGTTGCGGGTCTGCCCGATGAAGGGAGCGAAGAAGACCTCGCTCGGCGGCGTGCGGACGTCGGGATTGTCGAGCGCCTCCCAGCGCAGGCCGTAATCGATGGTCAGGTTCGAACGCGGCTTCCAGGAGTCTTGCACGTAGACGGCCGGCTCGCGCTGGCGGATGGTCTGCGTCCCGGCCTCCTCGGCCGAGGTGTCGCCGACGCCCGCCTGCTGCAGGTAGAGCAGGACTGTGCCGGACGCGCCGTTGCTGTTGACGTAGTTGATGAAGTCGCTGGTGGTCAGGAACACGAAGCGGCCGTTGGCGAAGCCGACGAAGGTCTGCGACGAGGCGACCTCGTTGTACTCGACCCCGGCCTTGAAGGAGTGGTTGCTGCGCAGGTAGGAGAGGTTCTCGGTCAGCTGCTTGCGGTCGTCGTCGTACTCTACGGGGAGGAAGAACGGCATCCCCCAGCGGGCGCCGTTGGGAGTGAAGTCGTCGTTGAAGAGGATGGCGGTGTCCGGGAAGGGCCGGTCCTGGCCGGGAATGTTCGGCCCCTCGTAGGGTCGCGGCCGCCACTCCTTGGCGTACTGGGCGCGCACCTCGTTGAGCAGGTTGCTCGACAGCGTGGAAATCACGGTGGCGGTGGCGCCGTGGGAGTAGTCCTGCTCGATGCCGTTGGCCGAGCGGCCCCACTGATCGACGTCGAAGGTGCCGTTCACCTGTTCGGAGTTGGTGTAGCTGTAACGGAAGGTGACGAGATGGTTGGCGGCGGCCTGCCAGTCGATCTTCGCCAGCGCCACCTCGGCGTCATCGGTACGCTCGATCGGCCCGTTCTCGTCGGGCAGGCCGATGGAGGCAAGGAAGCTCACCAGCCGCGGGTCCATGCGGTTCGGATTGGTCTGCTTGGTGCGGGTGGCGCGCTGCGCGTCGGCGGCGATGAAGTAGAAGACCTTGTCCTCGACCAGCGGGCCGCCGAGGGTGAAGCCACCCTGCGCGCGGTCGAAGTCGCCTTCCTCGGCGCTGCTGCCGTCGGGGTTCTTCGGTGTCGACGACAGGCTGTCATCGATGTAGAAGACGTGGCCGCTGCCTTTGATCGCATTGGTTCCGGACTTGGTGATGACGTTGACGAAGCCGCCCGAGGAGCGGCCGAACTCGGCCGGGGCGCCGTCGGCGACCACCACCACCTCCTGCACCGCCTCGAGGTTGAAGGTGAAGGGGGGCCGCTGGCCGCCGCGCTGCTCGCCGAAGAAGGGGTTGTTGAAGTCGGCGCCGTCCACCGAGATGTTGTTGGCAATGCCCTTCTGGCCGTTGATCGACAGCTCGTCGCCGTCGGGTCCCTGCACGATGGTGACGCCTGGCGTGAGCTTGGTGTAGTCGAGGAAGTTGCGGCCGTTGTTGGGCAGGTTCTCGATGGCCTGGTTGTCGATGCGGACTGCCCCCTCGGTGCGGCTGGTCTCGATCACCGGCGCCTCGCCGGTGACCGTGATCTCGTCCTCGACCCCCCGCTTCAGCTCCAGGGGCAGGTTGATCGTCTGGCCGACCGCGAGGTCGATCCCTTCGCGGATCAGGGTGGAGAACCCATCCAGGCTCGCCGTGATCCGGTAGGGGCCGAGCGGCAGCAGGACTCCGCGGAAGCGGCCCTCGGGGCCCGTGGTCACCACCTGCTCGTAGTTGGTCGCGGTATTGCGCAGCGCGACCGTCGCTCCCGGAAGGACGCCGCCGTCCTCATCCTGGACCGTGCCTTCGATCACGCCGGTCGTGGCCTGGGACTGCGCATAAAGAGCGGATGAAGCGAGGAGCAGGGTAACGCCGACGATGCAGGATCGCCACAGATTGGACATCTCGGGACCTCCTTGAGAGGTGCGTCAAAGACGGAGAGAAGCGCGGATCAATGTTATCCCCCCTTCCACGAAGGGGTCAAGAAAGAGTCGACCCAAAGAGTCGCGATATATAGTCCGCCACAGGGACCGTTCCCGGGCGATGGCGACTTTCCTGCGCAGACTCTACGATGCCGTGCTCCGCCATCGGGTGGCGGTCTGCCTGAGCCTCGGGCTCCTGCTCCTCCTCCCCAGCCTCTCCGGCGGCTTCTATTTCGACGACCTCTGGCACCAGGCCCTCCTCGACGCCCACGCGCGCGGGCAGGACGGCGAGAGCACGCTCGAGCTCTGCCTCGATCTCTGGTCCTGGAACACGGGCCTGCCCGGCCGGAGCTATCTGCGGATCGGCTCCCCGTACCTGCTCACCTGGTTCGCCGATCTCGACCTCTCCGTCCGCTGGTTCCGGCCCCTGACCGCCTGGACCCTGCTGGCCAACCACCGCCTCGGAGGGTCGGACCCCTTCGGCTACCACGTCACCAATCTGGCGCTCTGGCTGCTGCTCGCCGCCGCCGCTTTGGAGTTTCACCGGCGGTTGCTGCCGGCGCCGGGCGCCCGCCCGGCCCTGCTCCTGGCAGGGCTGTTCTTCGTCCTCAGCGACACCCATCAGAACAACGTGGTCTGGATCAACGGGCGGCACGGGCTCCTCGACGCCCTCTTCTCGCTCGTCTGCATCCTGCTCTACGACCGCTTCCGCCATCGCGGAGGCCTGCGCAATCTCGTGCTCGCCGTGATCGCTCTGGCGCTGGGGCTGGCCTCGGGAGAGATGGCCCTGCTCACCCTGGTGTGGATCGCGGCCTACGAGGTCTTCCTCTCCCACGATCCGCCTCGCCTGCGGATCGCCTGCGCCTCCCCGTTCTTCGTGCTCGCCGCCGGGTACCTCATCTTCTATGTGTCGGCCGGCTACGGGGCCTACAGCTCGAGCTGGTATCTGAACCCCATTGACCGGCCGCTGGACTTCCTGCGGGCAGCCCTCACCCAGCGCCTCCCCGGCTATCTGATCGGCGCGCTGACCGTGCTCCCCGGGGAGATCTTCCAGGCCAACTCGCCCCTCGTCATGGCCCTCGGGCTGGCCCTGCTCGTCATCGTGGTCGCGGTCCTCCTCCCCTCCCTGCGCTGGCGCCCGGAGATGCGCTTCGCCGCCGCCGCGTCCCTCGGATCGATGCTGTTCCTCTGCATGGTGCCGCCGTTCAGCTACAAACTGATGCTGCCATCGGCCGCGGTATCTCTCATGCTGGCGCTCGGCGTCACGGATACGTTGCGCCGGCTGCGCAACAAGCCTCCTGGGCTCCGGAGCGCTGCAAGACGCGGCGCCTTGGGGGTGCTGTTGCTGATGCATGGGATCGGCGCTCCGCTGCTCGGGAACTACCTGCTGCGGGATTTCGTCCGCGCCTCCCGGCCGGAGAACCGGCTGGCGCTCTGGCGGTCGATCGAGTGGCCGCAGGACCGCGAAGTGTCCGAGGTCTACCTGATCAACACACCGGGCTCCTGGACCGGCCTCTTCCTCCCCTATGAGGACTACCGCTTCACCGGCCGCTGGGTCGGGAACTACTTCCCCGTCTCCTTCCAGAGCGTGAGCTTCGACATGACCCGGCTCGATTCCAACACCGTGCGCCTGCGCGCTCCGGAGGGGTTCCTGTCCGGCTACTTCGCGCAGGGCCTCGCAGCGCTGGTGCGGCGCGATCCGGCCATCAGGGCGGGAGAGGACTTCGCCCGCGAGGGCTTCACGGTGGTGGTGGACCAGGCGCGCAACGGCGTCCCCATGGGGCTCCTCGTCCGCTTCCCGCGCAACCTGGACGACGAGCGGGTCCACCTGCTGGCGTTCGACGGCACCCGCACGCGCCGCATCCGCCCCCCCCGGATCGGGGAGACGCTCTCGATCCGGGTGACCACCCCATGATGACTTCCAGCAAGTGGCGCAACGTCGGCCTCCTGGCCCTGGCGGAGCTATTGGCTATGTCGGTCTGGTTCTCCGCCTCCGCGGTCGTGCCGCAGCTCACGTCTGAGTGGGACCTCACCGGCGCCCAGCAATCGTGGCTGACCATGAGCGTCCAGGTCGGATTCGTGGCCGGAGCGCTGCTGAGCGCCCTCCTCAACCTGGCCGACCGCTTCCCTCCCCAGCGCCTGATTGCGGGCAGTGCCGTGCTGGCCGCCGCCGCCAATGCCGCCATCCCTCTCCTGGATGCAGGACCGGACGCCGCCCTCGCCCTCCGCTTTCTTACGGGAGTTGCCCTGGCGGGCGTCTATCCTCCGGGGATGAAGCTGGTGGCCTCCTGGTGCAAGGAGGACCGGGGGCTCGGGATCGGGCTGCTCGTGGGCGCCATCACCCTGGGATCGGGGATGCCCCACCTGCTCAACGCGCTTGGAAGCCGGGGGATGCCGCCCTGGCGCGGCGTGCTGCTGACCACCTCCGTCCTCTGCCTGGCCGCGGGGTGGATCGCGGCCGTGGCGACCCGGCCCGGCCCGTTCCTGGGCAAGGCGCCGCCCTTCGACTGGCGCTTCGCCGGGCGTGCCTTCGCGGACAAGCCGACCCGGCTGGCCAACTTCGGCTATCTCGGTCACATGTGGGAGCTCTACGCCATGTGGGCCTGGGTGCCGCTGTTTCTGCTGGCGAGCTACGAGCGCGCGGGCTGGAGGCCGGAGTCCGCCCGGCTGGCCGGCTTCGGGGTGCTGGCCGTCGGGGCTGCCGGCAGCGTGCTCGCCGGCCTCCTTGCCGACCGGTGGGGGCGCACGCGGATCACGGTCTGGAGCCTGGCCATTTCCGGAGCCTGCGCGCTCGGCGCCGGGCTCCTCTTCGACCGTCCCCTGCCGCTCACCCTCCTCTGTCTGGTCTGGGGCTTCGCGGTGGTGGCGGACAGCGCCCAGTTCAGCGCCGCGATCAGCGAGCTGGCCGATCCGCTCTACATGGGCACGGCTCTCACCCTCCAGACGAGCCTGGGCTTCCTCCTGACCCTGTTCACGATCCGGATGATCCCTCCCCTGGTGGACCGGATCGGCTGGGACCGCGCCTTCATGATCCTCGCCCTGGGTCCCGTCTTCGGCATCGTGAGCATGCTCCGGCTGAGGCGGCTGCCCGAGGCGGAGCGGATGGCGGGCGGGCGGCGGTGAGCGTAGACTCTTCAACATGAAGACAAGGCTCGCAGCCGCCGCTTCCCTCGCCGTGTGTGCTGTCCTCTGGGCGGACCCTCATCCACGCCTCGCCGACTTCAAGGAGCTTCGGGACTACTCGTCCTGGCAGGAAGTCACGAACGGTCCGCACAAGGTCCTGCCCAAGACCTGGAGTCTCTGTATGGCGCCGGCGCCCCCCGGCTGGGAGCTCCCCCATCCCGGGGCGGTCGAGGCCCAGGGAAAGGACCGGTACATCCGGGTCTTCGCCAGCTCTCACGCCGCCCCACTCATGCGCGACTCCCGCGTGGAGAGCTATCCCGAGGGCTCCGTCGTGGCCAAGGTCAAGCTGGCCGAGGGCTCCTCCGAGCCGGCGGCCGTCGCCTTCATGGTCAAGCGCGAGCCCGGCTCCAATCCGGAGGGCCGGGACTGGGAGTACCTCCTCTTCGAGGGCAAGCCGCTGACGCTGAGAGCCAGGGGCGCCCTCTCGACCTGCCAGGGCTGTCACGGCGAGCAGGCTTATACCGACGGCCTGTACCGCAGCTACCTCTTCGAGGGAAACGTCGCCTCAAAGCCCTAGGGAATGGCTTCGGACGCGATCAGAATGAGTCCGAACGCGTCCAAAGTCATTTCGAACGCGTGCAGAATGACTTTGGACCCGTGCGAAATGACTTTGAACGCGGTCAGAATGACTTTGCACGCGTGCGAAATGACTTTACACGCGTGCAGAATGATTTCGCACGCGATCAGAATGACTTTGAACGCGGTGAAAATCATTTTGGACGCGATCGAAATGACTTGGGACGCGTTCCAAACGATTCAGATCGCGTGCAGAATCGTTTCGGACGCGTTCGGAATGACTTTGAACGCGTCCAAAACGATTTCGACCGCGTTCGGAGCCATTCTGAACGCGTGGAAGAGGATTCCGGCCTGGCAGGGAGGGGCGCCGGTGGCGGCCTATTGGGTCTGCGGCTCGTCTTGAGGCACCTGGCGCCCATCAGCATAGAGAGCGACCACGCGCCCATTCTTCCAGACATGGACCGGCCGTCCAGCGCGCCAGTGCTCGGCGATCGCAGCCGCGACCGCTTCCTTCATGGCCCGCTCCGCTTTGGCGACAAGGGGTGGTAGCTCTATCGGATCGTGCTCGCTCACTTCATCGCCTCCCGCTCAATCTTACCGAATACCTCTGCATTCAGGATGATCCGATCCGTTCCCATGCAGAAGGCAACCAGATTCGGCAACTCCTCTGCGTTCTCGAATACCAACCACGTATCGAGGAGCGGGGCGTACAGCTTGAAGAGGTTCGTAAGCCCTCGGGAGAAACGTCGTCTCACCACCTCTTCGGGCACAGAGTGCCCCCCTGCAAGGACCCGGTCCCGGACTCTCGCCAGAGCCATCTCGACCGAAGGCAGCCAGAGAAAGAACACGTGGATCCTGTAGCCCGAGTCCTTCAATCTTTTTAGCAGAGAGGTGTAGCCGCGCCCCGCCAGCGTCGTTTCGAACCCGAAATCGACCCGGGCGCCCGCCAGCGCCTCGACCCGCTCCAGCATAAGCCGGCCCGCTTGGATCGCCCGGCCCTCGGGATTGAATGGAGAGAGGCCCGCGGCGATCAGGTCGGCGTTGACAAACTCCCGGCAGTCCGCGTACTCCGGAAGGAAGAGCCGCGCGAACGTACTCTTGCCGGCACCGTTCGGTCCCGCGACGATGTAGACGTTGGGTAAGGGCTGCTCAGCCATTTCGCTCCCCATGCTATCGCTCCGCCGCTGCCAGGACCATCAGGAGGACCCGATGAGCGTCCGTCGCCTCGCGATCATTTCCATCTTGCTCAGTCTGCTCGCTGCCGGTGTCGCCTGCGCGCAGGACGAGCTTCCCGGAGGTCCAGCCTTACGACTCCGGATACTCAAGGTTAGCGACCTCCACGAGATCTACTACGAGCAGTCGGGCAATCCGCAGGGCAAGCCGATCTTCTTCCTGCATGGTGGCCCCGGCGGCAGCACCTCGCCGGCCCAGCGCCGCTACTATGACCCGAAGAAGTTCCGCATCGTGCTCCACGACCAGCGGAGCGCGGGCCGCAGCCGCCCCTTCGCCGAGATCCGGCAGGTTGGACCCCACCGCCTTCTCGCGCATCGAGAACCGCTACATGGCGAAGGACTGCTTCCTGAAGGAAGGACAGCTCTTGCGCGACGCCGAGAAGCTCAAGGACATCCCACGATCATTGTGAACAGGCAGTATGACGTGATCTGCCCGCCGCGCACGGCGCACCTCCTCCATAGGGCGCTCCCCAAGTCCAAGCTCTGGATCATCGAGGCCGCCGGCCACTCGGGGAGCGAGCCGGGCATGATGGCGGGGCTCGTGAGAGCGGTGCGAGAGCTCGAGCCATAAGCGCGGACGATTTCTTCCCTGAGGTCGGCCTCAGCAGCGCGGTTGCCTGATCCTCATATTTTATAAAAATTCTCGCTTCTGTCCGTCTCCTGAGAGGATGGAAATCTATCCGTCGGCTCAAAGGCGTAACGACTCTTTGCGCTAAGGAGACAGTCATGGCTCTGTTCGACATCGTCTTCGAAGGTGGAGGGGCGAAGGGTTCCGGGTTCGTGGGGGCACTCGAAGCCTTCCAGCAGGCGGGACATACCCATCGAAGGCTCATCGGCACGTCGGCCGGAGCGATCACGGCGACGCTCATCGCCGCCGGCTACTCCCCTCGCGAGTTGCTGGCTGCAGCCACGGAAAGGTTTCCGAACAAGAAGCCGCGGTTCTCCTCCTTCATGGATGCGCCTTTGGCGGAGGACTTCACGCAGGCACAGAGGGAGAACAGCCTCACAATGGAGCTGCTGAATAAGGCAGGCCTGCGTCTGCCAGGCTCCTCCTTCATCAAGCGGAAGCTGCTGAATGCCCTCATCGAGCTCGCGCACTACCGCCAGCTCTTCTCGCTAGTCGAGTGCGGCGGGTTCTTCTCGGGCAACAAGTTCCTAGAATGGATCCGGGAGAAGCTGGCGGCCAAGGGGATTCAGCCAGGCACGAACTTCGCGGACTTCGCGCGTCAGACGGAGCAGGATCTTTCGCTCGTGGTCTCGGACACCTCAGGTATGGAGATGCTGATCCTCAATCACCGCACGGCCCCCGATTGTCCTGTCGAATGGGCTGTCCGTATGTCCATGAGCATCCCTTTCGTCTGGCGGGAGGTCGTCTGGAAGAAGGAGTGGGGGACCTACCTCGGCAGGCCCATGGCCGAGCACATCATCGTCGATGGCGGAGTTCTCTCTAACTTCCCCATCCGGCTCATCGCGACAGCGAATGATCCTTTCATCCAGCAGGTGATGGGCAATACGGATCCTCAGGGAGCAGGCAACCTGGGACTCCTCATCGATGAGAAGCTGCCAGTACCGGACGCCGCCAATCAGGCTCCTCCAGAGTTGAAGGACCAGATCCGTACGGTGCAGCGCGTCTCCCGCCTAGTCGACACGATGACCGGGGCCCAGGACAATGCTCAAATCCGGCTGCACGAGAGAGAGATCTGCCGCGTCCCAGCCCTGGGTTACGGCACGACCGAGTTCGATATGGACGAGGCACGGCTGAGCGCGCTCATCGAGGGCGGTCGCCAAGCCATGGCCCGGCATCTCCCTCAGCGGCCCTGAGTACGGAACGCCCGGCTGCCGAGCAGTTCCACAAGTGCCTGGCAGGATCAGAGACGGGAACGGTCGCGCACAGGGAATCCCTCTCGCTGAGCTGCAATCGCCAGCCGGTCGTCGAGGCAGACGAACTCGAGGGTCGAGGGACGTCCCTCAGAGGCGAGGAAGGCGGCGGCCAGTTGCAGGGCATCGGCTGCACGAAGAGGATGGACCCTCAGGAGACGCCGGGCGGTCTCCAGCACCGCATCTACCGGCTCGATGCGGTGCCAGTGCCGTGCGAGCGCATCCAGGTGATCGAGGATCTCGGTGGCCTCGTGGGGCGTGAGACGATCCTCCCGTTCGAGACGGGCGATGGACGAGGCGCACTCGACAGGCGTACTCCACCAGGTGATCGTCCCCGGTTCACTAAGATAGAGATCGCGAAGCGGCACCGTAGTTTCCTCTTCCACCAGCAGAGGCACCAAAGCCGAGGAATCCCAGAACTTCACCGGTTGTCCTCCCTCCGCTCGGCAAGGAGGGCCGCGAGGGCACTGGCCCCTCCGGACGGCTTTGGCAGCTTTGCAAGCAGAACCTCACGCGGGGACGGAGCCGAAGCCCGGCGCAAAAGTCCCTGCCGCTCCAGCCGGGCAAGCCTCCCCTCAGGATCGTCCTCGGCACCCACCACCGACTCCAGCCGGGCGACTGGGCGACCCCGGTCGAGAATGAGGATCGTCTCCCCATGCTGCACCTGATCCACCAGCGCGCTCAGGTTGTTCTTGGTTTCGGTCAGGGTGGCTTTCTTCATTTGGCTAGAATAGCCATTTCGGCTCTCTGATTCAAGCCTGCCATCAAACAAAAAACGCCCGGCGTCTCCACCGGGCGTTCTCGAACCTCGCGGGACTGAAGCCCTACTTGAAGTATCCCATCACATCCAGCAGGACGTGGACCGTCCCGCTGCCGGCCACCGAGGGAGCCACCGTCACCTCACCCGCGGCGTCGCTCGAGAGCGAGACGATGGCGAACAGCGACCTGGTGATCCCGGCTTTGAAAGGCATCGTGAAGAACGCTGGCGGAGTGGCATCGCTGGCGTAGAGGGTCAGATCGCCGGCACCCGAGGGCGTAATCGCCGTGACATTGAGCACCACGCTCGTCGCGGTCGCCGGGATGCCGCACAAGCCCTTCAGCGCGAACGTCTCCGGCACTCCGTCCTGGAGCGGCGAGCCCGAGCGCGTATCCACGGCCCGGCAGGGAGCGACCATGAAGAGGCTGCCGAGGCCGGAGGCGTTGACCGTGGTCGTGGCCGTGGCGCTGTGATCGTCCGAATCGGGGTCGGAGGTCGACGTGGAGACCGTCGCCTCGTTGGAGATGACCGTGCCGTCCGGGGTGGAAAGCGCGACGAGCACGGTCAGAGTGAACTCCGAGTCTCCCGGAGGAAGGTTGGCGATCGAGCAGGAGAGCGTGCCGCCCAGACCCACCGTCAGACTGTTGCACGACCAGCCGCCGGGCGAGGAGAGCGAGACGAAGGTCGTCTCCGCCGGGAGTGTGTCGGAGAGGCTCACAGAGGCCGCGTTGCTCGGACCGTCGTTGGTTACCGTGATGGTGTAGGTGAGGTTCTCCCCCGCGTCCACAGGATCGGGCGAGTCCACCTTGGTGACGGACAGGTCGGCCGAAGCGGCGACCGTGGTCGTCGCGGTGGCCGAGTGGTCGGCCGAATCCGGGTCGCCCGTGGCGGAAGTGATTTCGACGGTGTTGGAGAGCACCGTGCCGGCAGCCACGCCGGGATCGACCGCCACCGTCAGCGTGAAGACGGCATTGCCCACGGCAAGGCTCGGGTTCGAGCAGGAGACGGTGCCCGCCACATTCATGCACGACCAGCCTGTCACCGCAGGCAGCGAGACGAAGGTCGTCCCCGCCGGGAGTGTGTCGGAGAGGCTCACAGAGGCCGCGTTGCTCGGACCGTCGTTGGTTACCGTGATGGTGTAGGTGAGGTTCTCCCCCGCGTTCACAGGATCGGGCGAGTCCACCTTGGTGACGGACAGGTCGGCCGAAGTGGCGACCGTGGTCGTCGCGGTGGCCGAGTGGTCGGCTGAATCCGGGTCGCCCGTAGTGGAGGTGACTGCGACGGTGTTGGAGAGCACCGTGCCGGCAGCCACGCCGGGATCGACCGCCACAGTCAGCATGAAGACGGCATTGCCCACGGCAAGGCTCGGGTTCGAGCAGGAGACGGTGCCCGCCACATTCATGCACGACCAGCCTGTCACCGCAGGCAGCGAGACGAAGGTCGTCCCCGCCGGCAGCGTGTCGCTCCAGCTCACCGTGCTGGCGGCGTCCGGCCCGTCGTTGGTGACGGTGATCGTGTAGGTCAGGTTCATGCCGGCGATCACCGGGTCGGGACTATCCGTCTTGGTCAACGACACGTCGGCGACCTGGAACAGGCCGACGAGCACGGGGTCATGGTCGGAGGCCCGGTAGGGCGAGGCCGGCTGGAAGAGGACGCGCGGCGGAACCAGGGCGGAGCCGTCGGGCTTCTCTTCGAAGGCCGCCTCGCCGGTGTCCTTGACCTCGTCGTTGTAGTCGAAGAGGTCCGACTCATCGGCGTTGATGTGCCAGGCGTCGGCGTCGGCGACCTGTGGCAGCAGTGAGGAGCTGGCGAAGCCGTAGTCGAGGTGGCCCAACTGGCCGTCGAAGAGATAGGAGTAGGCGTTCGCCCCCTGGAAGAGGACCTCGAGATCCGTATAACCGCCGCCGACCAGGGTATTGATCGGGTCCTCCTTGGCGTAGGCGTTGAAGTCGCCGAGGAGCAGCACGTCCGGGTCGCCCGCAGCGGGGATCACGGTGCCGTTGATCCAGGTGAGAAGGCGGCTGGCCTGCGCTGTCCGTGTGGCATTGGAGAAACCGGCGCCATCTCCGGCGTCGCCGTCGCCAGGCAGACCGGCGCTCGAGCCCTTCGACTTGAAGTGGTTGATGACCACCGTGAAGCGCTGGCCGAAGGCCGGGTTTGCCGCGTCGACGACGTCATAGGTCTGGGCCGTCGGCGGCCGGCTGTGGATGGGGTCGAGGTCGGAGAGGGGCGAGCCGACCGGCGACACGATGCCCGTGCGGTAGATCTGCTGCACCCGGATGGCGTCGGTGCCGAGCGTGCCGCCGGTATTTGCGAAGGCATACGGATGCGCCCCGCCGCAGAGCGCATTGACGGCCCCCAGCAGGTCGGTGATGGAGGCGCTCGCCGTGGTGTTTTCCAGCTCCGCGAAGCCATAGACGTCGGCGTTCAGCGTGCAGATCACGATCGCGGCCCGCTCGCGCTGGCGGTTGAGCTCGGCGACGCTGTCGGCGCCGCGGCAGTCCAGGGTCCCTGACGGACTGCAGGGACCCGTGTTATTGCTCGGGGTCGTGTCGATGGTGGTGAAGTAGTTGAGGAGGTTCATGCCAACGGCCCGGATCGCGCCCCCCACCGCGGGCGGCGTCGCCGGCCGAGGATTGGCGACGGTGAACGTCGCCGGGGTCGCGGCGACGGGACGGATGCGCCAGGTATCGGCACCGGTACCCGGGAAGGACCAGTGCAGGACGCCCGTCAGGCCGTTGACCAGGTCGCCGCCCCGGAAGAAGTCGATGCCCTGGGTGCCGACCGAGAATCCACCGTTGGCCCGCGGGTGGAACACGAACTGGCTGCCATCGGCCTGGAACGGCGTCAGCGACGCGTTCTGGCTGTTGTTGTCGTCGTCAAGGATGACCCGGCGCCGGTCGAGGTTGTCGAGGTGGGCGGCGAGGCCAGCCACGCTCGGGGGCGACATCTCGGTGAACTGCCGCGGCCGGCCGCCTTCGAACAGCTCGAGATGGCCGAAACGCGCCATCTCGAAGTACTCCGAGACGGTGAGCGTGTCGACGAAGGTGACGAGCATCCCTTCGCGCGTCTCGTAGAACGCGTTGACGTCGCCGGCGATCGGCAGGTCGATCGCCGCGGGGGTAACCTGGGCGAGGTTGTTGCCGGCATTGGTGATGACGACCGAGCCCACGGTGCTCGCCGTGATCTCGGTCATGCCGTTGAACTCCGAGACGGCCCCGGTGGCCCGCACCCGCTGCCCCTCGGCGACTGCCGTCGGGCAACTGTTGCAGAAGATGAAGATGCCTTCCGAGGTGCTCGGATCGGCGTCGGCATCGGCGTCCTCCTCCTGGAGGAAGAAGCCTTGCAGCTTGCCGGCGCCCTGGAAGTTGCCGACGACGACGCCCTCGACCGTGACCGTGGCGCCCGGAATCGGGGTCGCCGCGCCGTTCCCCTGGACGTCGTGGATCTTCGCGAGATCATCATTCTGGATGGTGCCCAGCCCCTGGCCGTCCACCGTGATGGCGTTGGTGACGTTGGTGACGTTGACGAAGAAGGTCTCGTTCGTCTCGGGGGTGATGTCGCCGTTGACCAGCACGTCGAAGGTATAGGTCGAGCTCCCGGCCGGGATCGTCTGGCCGGTCAGCGTCTTGGTCGTGTAATCGCCCGGCGCGACCGCCGAGCTGTTGGCCGTCGCGATGTCGAACGTCACGCCGCCAGCCGGCGCCGGAGCCGACAGGCTCACCGTGAAGGTGAAAGTCGTGGTGCCGGCGTTGCCTTCGTTCAAGGAGACGTCGTTGATCGTCAGGTTGGGCGCCGCATCGTCGTTCTGGATCGTGCCCTGCCCCTGGCCGTCGGTGACGTTGGCGCCGGTGATGTTGGTGACATTGACGAGGAAGGTCTCGTTCGTCTCGGGGGTGGTGTCGCCGTTGACCAGGACGGTGAAGGAGTAGGTCGAGCTGCCGGCCGGGATGGTCTGGCCGGTGAGCGCCTTCTGCGTGTAGTCGCCCGGCTGCGTCGCCGTGCCGTCCGCGGTCGCGATGTCGAACGTCACACCGCCGGGGCCGGCCGGGGCGGAGAGGCTCACCGTAAAGGTGAAGCTGGTCGTGCCGGCGTTCCCCTCGTTCAGAGAGACGTCGTTGATCGTGAGGTTGGGCAGCGCCACGCCGCACGGATTCAGCGCGGTGCCGCTGTTCCGTGGATTGGGTGCCGCCGCGGTGAAGTCTGTCGAGTTGCTGTCCGTGTCGGTACAGCCGGCCGCTGCCCGCAGATCGGCCGTCGTCGTGCTGGGAACCGGCGCATTTGCCCCCCCCTCGTTGCAATTGGCGGTCGTCCCGTAGCCGATGAGGTCGACGATGGTCGCCCCCGCCGGGCAAGCGCCCGACAACGCGACGGTAGAATTCACCAGCGCGATTTTCCCGGCTGTAGCGCTCATGGCGATGGTTCCGGTGGCATCCGGCGTCGGCAGGTTGTTCACGCCGTTGGCACCCACGGCCTCCGCCACGAGGAGGTAGCCGCCCGCCGGGATCGAGACATTGGGCAGATTGGTCACCTGCCACGCAGTGCCCGTTGCAGCCGCGTACTGCACCGACCACCCATTCACACTGACAGGCGCGGCGCTGCGGTTGAATAGCTCTATGTAATCATTCTTATATGTCGAGCAACCGACCGTGCCGCAGCCGGCGCCGCCATAGGTTTGGCTGAGGACAATCGTGGTCGAGACTGCCATGGCGGGCTGCACAGCCGGCAGCCAGAGAGCGAGCGCGGCCAAAAGGATAAGCGGACGGCGCATGGTGGTTCCCCTCCGAGGGCGAGACTCCAGCCGACTCTGGCGAGCGGCGGACGGTAATCGATCTTTATGCGGCGGAGGGAGTTTAACCGAAGTTTGGCCGAAAAGGGGCCTGAGCCCCCTAAGACTCCATCGGCACCTTCATCATGCCCTTGGACTTCGCCTTGAGGTAGTCCTTGTTCATGCGGGCGATGAAGTCGATGGAGATCTCCTTGGGACAGACGGCCTCGCATTCGGCGAAGTTGGAGCAGTAGCCGAAGCCCTCCTGCTCCATGGCTTCCACCATGGCGAGAGCGCGGTCGTACTTCTCGGGCTGGCCCTGGGGCAGCAGGTTCAGGTGCGAGACCTTGGCCGAGGTGAAGAGCTGCGCGGCGCCGTTCGGACACTGGGCCACGCAGGCGCCGCAGCCGATGCACTGGGCGGCGTCGAAGGAGCGGTCCGAGACGGGCTTGGGGATCGGCGTCAGGTTCGCCTCGGGCGCGCTGCCCGTCGAGACCGAGATGAAGCCTCCGGCCTGGACGATGCGGTCGAAGGCGCTGCGGTTCACCATCAGGTCCTTCACCACCGGGAACGCCTTGGCGCGCCAGGGCTCCAGGTGGAGCACGTCGCCGGTCTTGAAGTGGCGCATGTGGAGCTGGCAGACCGTCGTCGCCGGCTGCGGACCGTGCGCGTCGCCGTTGATCATGAAGCCGCAGGAGCCGCAGATGCCCTCCCGGCAGTCATGGTCGAACGCCACCGGCTCTTCCCCGCGGGTCACGAGCTGCTCGTTGAGGACGTCCAGCATCTCCAGGAAGGAGCTGTGCTCGTTGACGTCCTTGACCTCGTACTTGACCATCTTGCCCGCGGCCGCGGGACCGGGCTGACGCCAGATGTAGAGCGTGAGATCCATTACTTGTAGCTCCTCTGAGACGGCTTCACGGCTTCGAACGCCAGCGGCTCCTTGTGCAGGGTCGCACCCTGTCCGGCTCCGTTCCACTCCCAAGCCGCCACGTACATGTACTTGTCGTCGTCGCGCAGCGCCTCGCCGTCCGGCGTCTGGTACTCCTCGCGCAGATGGCCGCCGCACGACTCTTCGCGGTCGAGCGCGTCCAGGCACATCAGCTCGGCCAGCTCGAAGTAGTCCGAGACCCGGCCGGCCTTCTCCAGCTCCTGGTTCACCCCGCCCGGAGCGCCCACGAGCTTGAGGTTGCTCCAGAACTCCTGGCGCAGCTCGGGGATGAGCTGGAGCGCCTTCTTGAGGCCGTCGGCCGTCCGGGCAATACCGCAGTAGTCCCAGACGATCCGGCCGAGCTGGCGATGGAAGCTGTCCGCCGTCCGCTGGCCGTTGACGGACAGCATCTTGTCGATGCGGTCCTGGACTTCGGCCTCGGTGGCGCGGAAGGCGTCCGTCTCCGTGCTCACGGCCTGGTTCAGGAAGGGGGCCAGGTAGTCGCCGATCGTGTACGGGATGACGAAGTAGCCGTCCGCCAGCCCCTGCATCAGCGCGCTCGCGCCGAGACGGTTGGCGCCGTGGTCCGAGAAATTGGCCTCGCCGAGCACGAACAGACCCGGGATGTTGCTCATCAGGTCGTAGTCCACCCAGAGCCCGCCCATGGTGTAGTGCGGCGCAGGGTAGATCCGCATCGGCACGGTGTACGGGTCTTCGCCCGTAATCTTGTTGTACATCTCGAAGAGGTTGCCGTACCTCTCCTCGATGGTCCGGCGGCCGAGGCGCTGGATCGAGGCGGAGAAGTCGAGGTAGACGCCGTTCTTCTGCGGCCCGACGCCGCGCTCTTCGTCGACCACGGCCTTGGCATTGCGGGCCGCCACGTCGCGGGGGACCAGGTTGCCGAAGGCCGGGTACTTGCGCTCCAGGAAGTAGTCGCGCTCGGCTTCGGGGACCTGATCCGGCGAGCGGGTGTCCTTCGGGTCTTTCGGCACCCAGATGCGCCCGTCGTTGCGGAGCGATTCGCTCATCAGCGTGAGCTTGGACTGGTAGTCGCCCGAAGCCGGGATGCAGGTCGGGTGGATCTGCGTGAAGCAGGGGTTCGCGAAGAGCGCGCCGCGGCGGTGGGCACGCCAGGCCGCCGTCACGTTGGAGCCCTTGGCGTTGGTCGACAGGTAGTAGACGTTGCTGTAGCCGCCGGTCGCCAGGACCACGGCGTGGCCGGCGTGGCGGTCGATCTTCCCCGTGACCAGGTCACGCGTGATGATGCCGACCGCACTGCCGTTGTCCACGACCAGGTCGAGCATCTCGGTGCGCGGGTACATCTTGACCATGCCGGCGCCGATCTGGCGCTCGAGGGCCTGGTAGGCGCCGAGGAGGAGCTGCTGTCCCGTCTGGCCGCGGGCGTAGAACGTCCGTGCCACCTGGGCGCCGCCGAAGGAGCGGTTGTCGAGCAGGCCGCCATACTCGCGGGCGAAGGGCACGCCCTGCGCCACACATTGATCGATGATGCTGAGAGACAGCTCGGCGAGGCGGTGGACGTTG
The DNA here is from genome assembly GCA_034667225.1 of Acidobacteriota bacterium. GTDB lineage: Bacteria > Acidobacteriota > Thermoanaerobaculia > Multivoradales > UBA5704 > DATMER01. The sequence goes on along the minus strand of JAXDKG010000001.1, from coordinate 210,313 downwards.
GCTTCACGGGCGCGGAAGTCGCCGCCCTTGACCGTGTCGTAGAACAGCCGGAACACGCTGTCGCCGTCGTTGTGGTAGTTCTTGGCGGCGTTGATGCCGCCCTGGGCCGCGATCGAATGGGCGCGGCGCGGCGAATCCTGGAAGCAGAAACACTTAACGTTGTAGCCGAGCTCGCCGAAGCTGGCCGCGGCGGCAGCGCCGGCCAAGCCCGAGCCCACCACCAGGATGGTGAACTTGCGCTTGTTGTTCGGGTTGACAAGCTTGAGGTGGTTGCGGTGCTCCAGCCACTTGGTCTCCAGGGGACCGGCAGGGATCTTGGAGTCGAGGGAGCCGATCATGGCAGGAGTCTCCTAGCGCACCAGGCCGGTCATCACGGCCAGAGGGAATGAGATGTTGCCGAGGGTGATCAGCCAGGCGAAGCCATGGGCGAACCAGCTCCGCCAGGGATTGAACCGCGGATGGCTCCAGCCCAGCGACTGAAAGATGCTCCAGATGCCGTGGTACAGGTGCATCCCCAGCGCGATGTTGGCCACGATGTAGAACAGCGACACATACCAGAGGCTGAAGCTGGCCACGAGGTTCTCGTAGGGCCGCCCCGGCTGGAAGCTCGGGTTCAAGTCGCCCGTGGTGAAGTCGAGGAGGTGGTAGATGATGAAGAGAAGGACGATCACCCCGCCCCAGCGCATGGTCCGCGAGGCGTAGGTGGTGTGGTTCTTTTCCTTGTGCTCGTAGCGCGAGGGCCGGGCGGCCTTGGCCATCTGCGTCAGCGACCAGGCTGCCCAGATGTGCAGCCCGACGCTGGCGAGCAGGACGAGCCGCGCGACCCAGAGCAGGAAGTAGGCTGGAACGGCCGGACCGCCGATGTGCCGGAGGAACTCGCCGTACTCCGCCATGTGGTCCGCGCCCAGGTAGACCTTCAGGTTGCCCACCATGTGCACGAAGACGAAGCCGAAGAGGATGATGCCCGTGACGGCCATCACCCCCTTCTTGCCGACTGCCGATCGAGTGAGATCCGCGAACCAGGACATGCTTTCCCCTCTTGGATGCCGCATCGCGACGCGGGCTTATCCTATGCCATCCGGGGCCTACTTTGTGAAACCCGTCACAAGTTGGTTTTATGCCGGCGCGCGGCGCCTGCGACGCCGGCGGGGACGGGGTCGGGCCGCCGCCGCCTCTCCTTCCGCTCCGGCCTTGAGAGGGGGTCGGCGGCGGGCCGCGGCGTCCCACTCTTCCAGCGCCTCTTCGCCCCCGCCGGTAGCTTCCACGAGGATCTCGAAGAGCAGGCGGGCATCGTCGAAGTAGGGCTTGCGCGTGAAGCGCACCCGCTCGGGGAGGCTCCACTTGGGCTCGCAGAGGCGCTGGAAGCCGACGAGGGCCTGGACGATCTGCTGCGATTTGAGGTTGGAGACCGTGAAGCGGGAGAGGAAGGGCGTGACCTCTTCCTGGATCATCGTCTCGATCGCGGAGCGGCTCATCGGCCTCTGGTCCAGGGCCTCGATGTCGTAGCGCCGCACGATCACTTTGGGCAGGAGCAGGGCCGCGAGGAGCCCGATGTCCGAGAGCTGGCGTCCGGCGCGGACCATGCGGTCCACGACCGGCAGGATCTGGCCGAAGTTGCCGAGCCCGCGCTCGCTGGCCGCGACCATTGCATACGCCTCGGGGAGCAGGACTTCGAGGAGCCCGAGATCGAGCATCCACTGCATGGCGGCGCCCGCGTGGCCGCAGCGCAGGAGCTGGGCGATCTCCTCGGTGACGCGGGCGGGCGAGGCCTTGTCCAGCTCTTTCCGGTGGCGGTGGATCGCCTCCTGCGTCTTGGTCTCGATCCCGAACCCGAGCCGGCCCGCGAACTCGCAGGCGCGGAGCATGCGCACCGGGTCTTCCCGGAAGCGCTTGTCCGGATCGCCGATGACATGAACGAGCTTGCGGTCGAGGTCCTCGATGCCGCCGACGTAGTCGATGACCGAGAAGTCGCCGATGTTGTAGAACAGCGCGTTGATCGTGAAGTCGCGGCGGAAGGCATCCTGCTCCGGCGTGCCGTAGGCATTGTCGCTGGTGATCAGGAGCTCGCCGGGCTCGCCGCGCTGCTCGTCGGGATCGGGATCGCGCCGGAACGTCGAGACCTCGACGATCTCGCCGTCGTGGAAATACACGTGGACCAGACGGAAGCGCCGCCCGATGATCCGCGAGTTGCTGAACAACCGGCGGATCTCGTTCGGTTTCGCGTCCGTGCCGATGTCGTAGTCCTTCGGCTGTCGACTGAGCATCAGGTCCCTGACGCTCCCCCCAACCAAGCCAGCCATGTAGCCGGCGTTGTGCAGCCGGTAAAGGACCTTGACGGCGTTGGCGGATATGTCTCTTCGGGAAATTGGATGCTCGGATCGGGGGACGATCCGAGGTTCCACCCCGGTATCTGCGCTCACAGGGTGATTATACCGACGAGAGGGAGTCACGGAAAAAAAAGAGGGGCCGAGGCGGGCGGAGGGCTGGGAAACCCGCCCCGGCACCGGAGGGAGAGGAGTTCGGTTCGTTCGCTTGTCAATCCAGGGCCGCTCGTTGTCACTGCCTGCCGACCTTCCACGCGACCCTTGTTTTTCTCCTGATTCCACGAAGCGTGCCAGCCCTCCGCCCTGGAGAGATACCATTGATTACACTGAGGTTAGGGGAAAAGGACCAGAGAGAGACGGCCCCAGAGCACCGGGGGGCGTCTACTCCCGAGGACAGGGGTTGTCCTGAATCTCAGGACAGGTAGCGCATAGCCCAGGCGGCCAGGACTTCGCCGGCATGGCGGGCGTCGCGCTCGTCCGAGAGGAGATGGTCGGCCTTGTCCAGAGAGACGAAGCTCTTGGGGTGCCTCGCGGCCAGGAAGAGACGCTCGGCGTTCTCGATCCCGAGGGTGCGGTCCACGGGGGAGTGGAAGAGGAGCAGCGGCTTGTGCAGGTCGGCGAGGGTCCGCTGAAGGTGATCCGCGGCCAAGTCGTCGAGGAGCTGCCGCCGGATGCGGAAGGGCCGTCCTCCTCCGAGGTCGACCTCGGCTTCTCCCCGGGCTTCGAGCTCGGGGGAGAGGCGGACCAGGGTGTTGCGCAGGTGCTCGGTGTCGCTCGGAGCGGCGATCGTGGCGACGGCGGCGATCTCCGGGATGCGCGCCGCCGCGACGAGGACCGCGGCTCCACCCAGGCTGTGCCCGATCAGGAGGCGGGGCGCCTCGCGCTCGCGCCGCAGGAAGTCCGCTGCCGCGACGAGATCGTCCAGGTTGGACGAGAAGTTGGTCTCGGCGAAGTCTCCCTCGCTCTCGCCAATGCCGGTGAAGTCGAACCGGAGCACCGCGATCCCCCGCTCGGCCAGGGCACGGCTGATCCGGCCGGCGGCCTTGATGTCCTTGGAGCAGGTGAAACAGTGGCAGAAGATCGCGTAGGCCCCGAGGGAGACATCGGCTGCGTCCGGGGTTTCCAGCCAGCCGGCTAGCTCGTAATCCTGCGATCCGGGAAACTTCAGGCGCTCGCGAGGCAAAGGACATCCTCCTTCAGCACTAGACTACCCCGGTGTCCGCCCTGGAAGCCAAAGGCGTCGTCAAAACCTACTCCGACGGCACAGCCGCGCTCGCCGGGGTCAGCCTGGAGGTTCCCCCAGGGGAGACGCTGGCCCTGGTCGGGGAGAGCGGCAGCGGCAAAACCACTCTTCTCCGCCTGTTCAACCGCATGGTCGATCCGTCCGAGGGGGAGGTCCGGGTGGATGGCCGGCCCGTGTCCGAGCTCGACCCCATCGCCCTGCGGAGGGGGATCGGCTACGTCGCCCAGGATGGCGGGCTCATCCCCCACTGGCGGGTGGAGCGCAACGTCGACCTGGTCCCCCGGCTCCTGGGCTGGGACGCGGATCGCCGCAAGGCGCGGGTCCGCGAGATGCTGGAGCTCGTCGGGCTCTCTCCGGACGTCCACGCTCCCCGCTACCCTGCCGAGCTTTCCGGAGGACAGCGCCAGCGCGTCGCCCTCGCCCGCGCCCTGGCCGCCGATCCGCCCGTCGTCCTCCTCGACGAGCCCTTCGGAGCCCTCGATGCCCTCACCCGCCTGGAGCTTCACCGGCAGTTCCTGGAGCTGAAGAAGACCCTCGGGAAGACGCTGGTCCTGGTGACCCACGATCTTGCAGAGGCTTTCCGGCTGGCGAATCGGATCGCGGTGATGCGGGGCGGGCGCATCCTGCAGATCGGAGCGCCCGAGGAGCTGGCGGAGCGGCCGGCGGACCCTTATGTGAGGGCGCTGCTGGATGCATAAAGCCTTCTTTCTCACCCTCCTCCTCGCAGCCCCCTCCCTCGCCGCCGATCGCATCGTGGTCGGCTCGAAGAACTTCGAGGAGAGCCGGCTCCTGGGTGAGATCTTCGCCCAACTCCTGGAGAGCCGGACCGATCTCCAAGTGGAGCGCCGGCTCGGGCTCGCGGGGACGCAGGTCTGCTTCGAGGCCCTGAAGACCGGCGCGATCGACGTCTACCCGGAGTACACGGGCACCGGGCTCGTCTCGATCCTGAACGAGCCGGCGGAGGGAGGGCCGGCTCAGACTCTGAACCGGGTGCGCTCCGAGTTCCTAAACCGCTGGAATCTCTGGTGGCTCGCCCCCCTCGGCTTCGAGAACTCCTTCGAGGTTGCAGTGCCCAGGGAGCTTGCCGAGCGCGAGCATTTGAAGACGATCTCCGACCTCGCCCGGATCTCGAAGCGGCTGCGCGGCGGCTTCGGCCACGAATTCGTGGGGCGCGAGGACGGTCTCCTCGGTTTGCAGCGGGTCTATGGGCTCGAATTCGTCTCGATCCAGCCTCTCCAGCACGCCCTCAAGTACCAGGCGGCTGGAGCGCGGGATGTGGATGCCATCGACGTCTACACGACCGACGCTCTGCTGATCACCCACAGGCTGGTCGTGCTGGAGGACGACCGCGGCTTCTTTCCGCCCTACGAGGCAGCCGCCCTGGTGCGAGGCGAGACGCTCCGGGAGCATCCCGAGGTGGGCTCCACCCTGGGTCTGCTGGCCGGCGCTTTCGACGAGCAGACGATGCGCTCCTTCAACCTCCGTCTCCAGGAAGGGAAAGAAGAGGAAGCCGTCGTGGCGAGGGATGCCCTGCGCTCCATGGGCTTGATCAAGGGTCAGGAGATGGAGACAAGGGCAGCATCCTCTCCCACTCTCACCCACTATCTCTGGGACGAGCGGAGCGCGCTCTTGAGAAGGACGCTGGAGCACATCAGCCTCTCGGCGCTGGCGCTCCTGGCCGGAATCGTCGTGGCCGTCCCCCTGGGGCTCTGGCTCGAGCGCCACCGGGGCGGAGCGGAGACGACCATCCGCCTCCTCGGGATGACCCAGACCATCCCCTCCCTCGCTCTCCTGGCCTTCTTCATCCCTTTCCTTGGAGTGGGGACGGTCCCGGCCGTGGTGGCGCTCTGGATCTACTCCCTCTTCCCCATCGTCAGGAACACCTACTCGGGAGTCCGCGATGCCGACCCGCGCGCCGTCGAAGCCGCGACGGCCCTGGGAATGACGCCGGGGCAGATCCTGCGCGAGATCCGGCTCCCCCTCGCCGCCCCCGTCCTGATGGCGGGAATCCGGACCGCGGCCGTGCTCACTGTTGGCACCGCCACCCTCGCCGCGTTCATCGGAGCCGGAGGCCTGGGCGAGCCGATCGTCACCGGCCTGCAGCTCGCCAACGCGCCGATGATCCTCTCGGGAGCGATTCCGGCCGCGATCCTCGCGCTGCTGGTGGATGGTTTGCTGGGATGGGTGGAGAGGGCGCTCCGGCCCGCGGGGTTGGAGGGGAATCGCAGGCAGTAATGTAGGGGTGGGCCCCTCCTCCGCGAGCGGACTCGGGGACAGCCCCGAGCAACTCGGGGAAAGGATTTAGTGGCTCGGGGGCTTCCCCGAGAAGCTATTTCACCGTCTTTACCTGCTCCGCCCCGGCCTCAGTCAGGAAGTACCACGTCCCGGCAGCGTTAGGCTTGAGCCAGCCCTTCTCAACCATGCTCTGGAGCGCCCGGTCGATATCGGCCACGGCTTCGGGCGCGAGATAGCGGACCGCCTTGGCGCGCATGCCGAAACCCGCCTGGACGCCTCCGGCGCGGTCAGATCTCTCTTTGTAGCGGGCGAGGACGGCCTGCTCAGCCTTGGACTGGTCCATGGTCCTATCTTACCCGAAGGTCTCCCTCCACCCCTGCGTCTGACTCAACAACTCCAGCGCCCGCTCGAGCCGCGCCTGATTCTCCGCCTTGACCAGCCAGGTGCTCCGCCCTGACGGGTGAGGCAGCGGCACCACTTCGAAGCGCACATCCCCTCGCGAGCCGGGGAACACCTGGCCGACCCGGTCCGAGAGCGGCCCGGGCTCGGGGATGAACTTGGTGATGGCGTGCTGGCCGATGGCGATCACGGTCAGCGGCTGGATCAGCCGGATCTCCTCTTCCATCCAGGGAGCGCAGTTGGCGATCTCGTCGGGCGCGGGCGGACGGTCGCCTCCCTGCGGCGCGCGCCCGGGAAAGCAGCGGATCACCGCCGCGATGAGCACGCGGCGGCGGAACTCCTCCTCGGAAACTCCCAGCGAGGCGAACCAGGCGAAGAGGCGGGTGCCGGCCGTGAACGCGAAGGGCTTGCCGATGTCGCGCTCCTTTGGGCCGGGCGCCTGGCCGACCAGGAGCATCCGCGGCCAGATCTCCGGCCGCGCGATCACCGGGGGCGGCTCCACCCGGGGGCAGATGCGGCAGCCGCGAACCTGGTGGATGTGAGAGTCGAGATCCGGCCAGCCGCTCAATGCCAGGATTCTTCGCGCACCCACGGGCGTTCGGCCAGCTCTTCGAGGAAGGCGTCCACCACCCGGGGATCGAACTGCCTGCCGCTCTGCCGGCGGAGCTCGGCAATTGCACTGTCTGCCGGCAGGGCCGCCCGGTAGGGGCGGGTGGTGGTCATGGCGTCGAAGGCATCCACCACGGCGATGATGCGCGCGCCGAGAGGGATGTCATCGCCCCGGAGCCCCATGGGATAGCCAGGGTAGCGGGTCTCGTCCATGGCGCCGTCGAAGCGCTCCTGATGAGCGCGGACGATCGGCGCGGCATCGCGGAGAAGGTCGAGCTTCTCCAGCAGGCGGGCCCCGATGTCCGCGTGGCGGCGCATGATCTCGGCCTCCACCTCGTTGAGGGGGCCGCGCTTGCGCAGGATCTCCTCGGGGATCCCGATCTTGCCGATGTCGTGGAGCATGCTGGCGTAGTGGATCATCTCCAGGTCCTTGCCGCGCAGCCCCAGCCGGCTCCCCACCGCCACCGCGTACTCGCTGACCCGCCGGAGATGGCCCTCGGTATAGGAGTCCTTGGCCTCGACCGCCTGCGTCAGCGCCTGGGCAACGCGCAGCAGATCGCGGCGGAGCAGCCGGTTCGAGTCGGCCAACTCGTCGCGCATCCGTACCTCGTGCTCCCGCGAGCGGCCAACGAAGGCGCCGACCAGCGACAGGATCACCAAGTCCGCGCAGCGCGACCAGACATCGATCCCGTCTCCGAAGCCGGCGGCATCGATCCAGGACGCTCCGAAGAGATAGAGGAGGCCGCTGGCGGAGGCTGCCAGGACGCCGCCCCGCAAGCCATACTGGTTCCCGAACCAGAGGATCGGGATGACGTAGAGGAGGACGGCCCAGCTCCCGCCCCGGGGCAGGAGCACCGAGAGCGGTACGGCCGCGAGGGTGAGGCCAAGCACCAGGGCGGCGCCCACCAGGAGGACCCGCCGGCCCCCCGTTTGCGAGCGCATGGAGACCGCGACCGTCTCCTGCCCTCCCGTATCCAGCCCCGTCAGGACTGCCGCGGGCACGGCAGCGAGAAGGCGCGGACGCCGGGCCGGCTTCTCGCCCGGGATCGGTTCCATCCAGCGGCGCAGGTACCGGTCCGCGCCCAGGAGCATCGGCGGGCCAAGGAGGAGCACGGCGATCAGCCCCTCGGCCGCGCCATTCCAGAAGCGGGGTCCGGGGAAGCCGCCGAGCACGACCGAGACGCCGAACGAGGTGAGCAGGCCGCCGAGCATGGCGCCGAGCAGGAACCAGATGTAGGAGCGCAGGGTGGGGAGACCGCGGCCGATCCCAGGGACATGGCAGAAGACGAGGAAGGCGACGGACCCGGAGAGCGCCACCGAGACGGCGAGACCGAGGCCCGCCAGGAAGCTACCCTGGACGGCCCAGGCCCCGACGAGCTGCCCCACGGACGCGCCCAGCACACCCGGCCAGCCGAAGAGCACCCCGGCGATCCAGGCGACGAACGGGTTCCCCGCCCGCACCAGGCCTGCCAGCACACCGGCGGCGACCCACATCATGAAAATGCCGCCCCGCATCCGTACGTACCAGGCGATCAGGGACCGGTAGAGGGCGGCTGCGCCGGAAGGCACCGACGCAGCACGGGAATGGGAAAGAACGTTCATGATGGTCCGCTTGCCTCCGCGCTTGTCTCCAATCGCCGCTCGTCATCAAGGCGCGGTCCCCTTGGCCGGCGAGCCCACCACCTTCTCCTGCCCATCGGCCTGATGCTCGGCCGCGAGGGGCAGGACCTCGACCGCCGGCTCCCACCAGGGCTCCGCCGGATCGAAGACCTCCCCCTCGTGAGCGCACGTGGAGGAGACGTGGTCCTTGCCGTACATCGGCTTCCCGCCGTGGGTCGACCGATGCAAGGGGTAGATGCTGCCGCAAGTATGACAGAACCGCCCGACCGTGCGCCCTCGCCGCTCTTCGGCGATCTGGCTCTGGGGAGCTGCCTCGGGATACCGGTAGACCATGGCGAATACCTACCGGGCCGCCAGCAGCTCGGTCCGCGAGAAGAAGAAGGAGAGCTCGATGGCGGCGTTCTCGGCCGAGTCGCTGCCATGGATCGCGTTGCGCTCGATCGACGTGCCGAACAGCGCCCGAACCGTCCCCGGGGCCGCCTTGGCCACGTCCGTCGCTCCCATGACTTCCCGCAAGTGAGCCACTGCGTCATCCCTCTCCAGAGCCACCGGCATCACCGGTCCGCTCGTCATGAACTCCACCAGGCTGCCGTAGAACGGCCGCTCCTTGTGGACTTCGTAGAACGCTTGGGCCTGCGTCTCTGTCAGACGCAACATCTTGATACCGCGAATCGTGAAGCCGTCTTCCTGCAACTTTGCAAGAACCTTGCCCGCGTTTCCCGCCTCTACGGCGTCGGGCTTGATGATAGCTAGCGTCATAGGCATACGTATTCTCTCCAAAATCGTCTGTTATCGCGTGAAAAAGTTACTCACCCGAAGGCCCTTCCAGGACCTCCATCTCTCCGGTCGGGCCTTCGACGTAGAAGGCCGATCCAACTATCTCCATCTGGCCGTCGGGTCCGAGCAGCACGGCGGACTCGGCAGGGATGCCCAGACCCCAGCGGATCCCGGGCAGCTCCAGGAGCTTGCGCAGGCGCCGGTCATGGCCGGGATCGAAGTTCGGCTCGATCACCCCACCGGGGAGCCAGCCGAAGCCGGGGATCGTCTGCCCCGGTGCGATGCTGCGGGCGATCTGTCCGGCGGCCTGGGCCGCGGCGGCGATGGCCACGACCATGCCGCCGGTCTGGATCTTCTTCGTGAGGGCCTCGGCGGCCGGCGATCCCGCCAGGGCGTCGAGGAGATGATCCGCGACGCCGCCGCCGAGATAGACCGCCGGTACCGCCGCGATCCTCTCGGCATTGCGGCCGCGCCGGGAATCCCGGCTGCGGTAGATGGGGATGATCTCCATCTCACGCTCCAGCTCGTCGGCCACATACTCGCCGAAGTGCCGGGCGTAATCGTTCGATCCGCTTGCGGCCGGGATGAAGCCGATGGGGCCGGGCGCGGTCTTCGCCAGCCAGATCTCGTCGGCGTCGAACGTTTCGCCGTAGCTGAACTCTCCCCCTCCGAGGAGCGCGAGCCAGCCCTGTCCGGCGATCCGCTCGATCATCTCCCGAGCGCCTGGACCATCGTCTCCCCCAGCTTGGCGGGAGACTCGACCACGTGGATGCCGGCGGCCTTCATGGCCTCCATCTTCTCCGCCGCGGTGCCCTTGCCGCCGGCCACGATGGCGCCGGCGTGGCCCATGCGCCGTCCCGGAGGAGCGGTGCGGCCCGCGATGAAGCCGACGACCGGCTTCTTCATGTTGGCCTTGACCCACTCGGCGGCTTCCTCTTCGGCGCTGCCGCCGATCTCGCCGATCATGATCACCCCTTCGGTGCCGGGGTCGGCCGCGAACTGCTCCAGCACGTCGATGAAGTTGGTGCCGTTGATCGGATCGCCGCCGATGCCCACGCAGGTCGACTGGCCGAGGTCCAGGTTCGTGAGCTGCCAGACGGCCTCGTAGGTCAGGGTTCCCGAACGGCTGACCACGCCGATCGAGCCCTGCTTGTGGATGTGCCCAGGCATGATGCCGATTTTGGCCATGCCCGGCGAGATGACGCCCGGGCAGTTGGGGCCGATCAGGCGCGTCGGATGGTCACGCAAAAAGGCCTTGGCCTTGAGCATGTCCGCCACCGGAATACCTTCGGTGATGCAGACCACGAGCTCGATTTCGGCCGCGGCAGCCTCCATGATGGCGTCGGCGGCGAACGGGGGCGGCACGAAGATCATGGACGCGTTGGCGCCCGTGGCCTCGCGGGCCTCCTCGACCGAATCGAACACCGGGATGCCCTCGACCGTCTCGCCGCCCTTGCCGGGGGTGACGCCGGCCACGACTTGAGTGCCGTACTCGCGGCAGGTGAGAGCGTGGAACGTGCCCTCCTTGCCGGTGATGCCCTGCACGAGCAGGCGCGTGTCGTTGTCGACCCAGATGGCCATCACGCACCTCCCTTGGCTGCGGCTACCGCTTTTTCGGCCGCGTCGGCCATGTGCTCGGCCACGATGAACTGGAACGGGGCTTCGCGCAGGATGCGCCGGCCCTCCTCGACGTTGGTCCCCTCCAGGCGGACCACCACCGGCACCTTGATGTCTCCCAGCTCCTCGATCGCGCCGACCACGCCGCGGGCGATGCGGTCCGTCCTGGCAATACCGCCGAAGATGTTGATCATCACGGCCTTGACCGAGGGATCGGAGATCAGCAGGCGGAAGGCGTTCTTGACCGCCTCCTGGCTGGCGCCGCCGCCCACGTCCAGGAAGTTGGCCGGATCGCCGCCGTAGAGCTTGATGATGTCCATCGTGGCCATGGCGAGCCCGGCGCCGTTGACCATGCAGGCGATGTTGCCGTCGAGCTTGATGTAGTTCAGGTTGAACTTGGAGGCCTCGACCTCCATGGGATTCTCCTCGGCGAGGTCGCGCATCTCCACGATGTCCTTGTGGCGGAAGAGCGCATTGTCGTCGAAGCTGATCTTGGCGTCCAGGGCCATGACATCCCCGCCGCCGGTCACCATGAGCGGATTGATCTCGGCGAGGGAGGCGTCGGTCTCCAGGTAGGCGCGGACCAGGGCGCCGACCAGCTTGGCGGCCTTGTTGGCCGTGTCGCCCTTGAGGCCCAGGTGGCGGGCCACGGCGCGGGCCTGGAACGGAATGCTGCCCAGGTTGTGGTCGATCCAGGCGCGGTAGATGGCCTTGGGATCCTTGGCCGCGACCTCCTCGATGTCCATGCCGCCGGCCTCGGAAGCCATGATCACGTGCTTGCCCTTGGCGCGGTCGAGGGTGATGGACAGGTAGAGCTCGCGGGCGATGTCGGCGGTCTCTTCGATGAGGACCTTGCGCACGAGCTGCCCTTCGGGCCCGGTCTGATGGGTGACGAGCTGCATGCCGAGGATCTTCGAGGCATGCTCGCGGGCCTCCTCGGGAGACTTGGCGAGCTTGACGCCGCCGCCCTTGCCGCGGCCACCGGCATGGATCTGGGCCTTGACGACGCAGCGCTCGCCCAACTCTTCGCAGATGCGCGCGGCCTCCTCCGGGTCCTCGGTCACCTTGCCGCGCGGGGTGGCTACCCCATAGCGGCGCAGGATCTCCTTGGCCTGATACTCATGGATCTTCAAGACGATCTCCTCCGGAAAAAGTTCCTGGGGGAACGGATTCGAACGGAGCCCGGGACGGCCCGAGCCGCGGCAGCATATCAGAGGGGCGGAGAGGCGGACACTGATAGCCTTCCGGCCGATGACGGCACTCGCCTCTTTCGTCGCCTGGTCCGTGCCGTCCCACATCCGAAAGCGGGGGCTCGACTACTTCCGGCGCAAGGCGGTGACGGTGCTCTCCTCCGGCCCCGACGAGGCCGAGGCGACCGTTCTCGGCTCCGAGCCCTACCATGTCCGTCTGGCCCGCGAGGCGAAGCAGCTCCGGGGCTCCTGCTCGTGCCCCTACTTCACCGACCGTAGGGAGATCTGCAAGCACGTGTGGGCGGCGCTCCTCGCGGTCGACGAGCTCGGCGCCCTCGCGGGAGACGGGGAGGGCGTGCCGCTCCGGCTGGTCGCCGAGGGCGCTACCGTCCCGACCTGGCGCGACGTCCTCAACCGTCTGCCTCCACCGGAGGTGGTTTCCGCTTCTGACCTCGCCGACGAGATCCTGTACGTGATCGACGCTCCAGCTTCATGGAAGAGCCAGCGGCTCGTCCTGGACGTCATGACCGGACGGAGAAAGCCCGACGGCAGCCTGGGAGCGCTCCAGCTCCTGCGGATGCCAAGGACGGAGATCTCCAACCTGGCGGAACCCGCGGACCGGGAGATCCTCGCCATCGTCGCGGGGCCCGTCCCGCCCGGAGGATGGGGGGCCTACTCCTACCGGGGAGCCGAGGTCCCCAGCCACATCGAGCTTGCCGGTCCGGCGGCGTCCCTGCTCCTCCCTTCCCTCTGCCGGACGGGGCGCTTCCGGTTGCGGCGCACCCGCGGCACCGAGACTTCCGAGCTCCTGACCTGGGACGATGGTCCCGCCTGGGAGATCTGGCTCGATGTCCGGGAAGAGGAGGATGGGAGCTGTTCCCTGACCGGGTCGCTGCGCCGCGGCGAGGAGCGCCTGGCCTTCTCCGAGCCTTCTCTCCTGCTCTCCTCCGGCCACCTCTTCCAGGTCGGCCAGGTCTCGCGCCTCGACCTCGCGGGCTTCGCCTGGATTCCTCTGCTGGCCCGCGCCGGCTGGAGACTGCGGGTGCCAGCCGGGGAGACGGAAGATCTGCTCGAGAAGCTCCTATCCTCCCCCACTCTCCCCCGGCTCGACCTGCCCGAGTCGCTGCGTTTCGAGATGGTGCGCGTGGCCCCCAGGCCCCGCCTCCGCCTGAGGTCCCGGGGCTCTTCCAGGGACTGGCTGACCGCGGATCTGTCTTTCCAATACGGCGACCGTGAAGTGGCGGCCCTCGCCGGCGATCCCGGCCTCTATCAGCGGGGAGAGCGGCGCTTCCTCCTCCGCGATCCGGAGACGGAGCGGAATTCTCTCGATCGATTGCGGCACCTGGGATTCCGTCTCTCCCAGTCAGCTCCCGGGCAGCTTGCGCTGAGCGTCTCCCCTGCCCGGGTGCCGCCGGCCGTCCGCGCTCTCCTCGCCGAGGGCTGGACGATCGACGCCGAGGGGAAGCTCTACCGCTCCCCGGGCGCCTTCCAGGTCTCGGTCGCCTCCGGCATCGACTGGTTCGAGATGCGCGGGCAGGCGGAGTTCGAAGGGGAGAGCGTCGGGCTCCCCGAGCTGCTCGCCGCCCTGCGCAAGGGCGATGGATTCGTGACCCTCGGCGACGGCAGCATCGGGCTGATTCCCGAAGAGTGGCTCCAGAGGCTCAGGCCGGTCGCCGCGCTGGGCCAGGCGGAAGGCGACCATCTCAAATTCAAGGCCACGCAGGTGGCCCTTCTGGACGCGTGGATCGAGAGCGAGCCCGCTGCCACCTGCGACGAAGCCTTCGACCGCGCCCGCAAACGCTTGCGCAGCTTCGAGGGTATCGGGCCAGCCAAGGCGCCGCGGGGCTTCCGGGGAGAGCTCCGCGGCTATCAGCAAGCCGGTCTGGGATGGCTCCACTTCCTGCGCGACTTCGGCTTCGGCGGCTGCCTGGCCGACGACATGGGCCTGGGCAAGACCGTCCAGGTGCTCGCCCTTCTGGAGTCCCGGCGCGGCGGCGAGCTTTCCTCTCTTGTCGTGGTGCCGAAGTCGCTGATCTTCAACTGGCTGGCGGAGGCACAGCGCTTCACGCCGAAGCTGCGCGTCCTCGATCACACCGGCATCGGCCGCACCCGGAAGGGCGATCCGTTCGCGGGCTGGGACGTGGTGCTCACCACCTACGGCACTCTCCGCAAGGACATCGGGCCGCTGCGGCAGGCCGAGTTCGACTACGTGATCCTGGACGAGGCGCAGGCGATCAAGAACGCGGACAGCCAGACCGCCAAGGCCGCCCGTCTCCTCCGCGGCCGTCATCGCCTGGCTTTGACCGGGACGCCGGTGGAGAACCACCTCGGCGAGCTCTGGAGCCTGCTCGAGTTCCTGAATCCCGGGTTCCTGGGGGCCTCCTCGCTCTTCCGCGCCCACTCCGAAGAGCTGCGGAACCCCGGCTCCGAAACCCGGAGCCTTCTCGCCCGCGCCCTGCGCCCCTTCCTCCTGCGCCGTACGAAAGAGCAGGTCGCCCCCGAGCTGCCTGCCCGGATGGAGCAGACCCTCCTCTGCGAGCTGCCGCCGGACCAGCGCCGGCTCTACAACGAGCTGCGAGACCACTACCGAAGCTCGCTCGGGACCATGGGGAGATCCAAGATCCTGGTTCTGGAAGCCCTGCTCCGTCTCCGGCAGGCCGCCTGCCATCCCGGCCTGCTCGATCCCACGCGGGCGGACGAGCCCTGCGCCAAGCTCGACCTCCTCCTGCCGCAGCTCCAGGAGATCCTCGCCGAGGGCCACAAGGCGCTGGTCTTCTCCCAGTTCACCAGCTTTCTCGGTCTCCTTCGGCGGCAGCTCGACCGCAAGGGGATCCCCTACCTCTATCTGGATGGCAAGACCCGCGACCGGCAGGAAAAGGTGGAGCAATTCCAGTCCAATCCGGCCTTCCCGCTCTTCCTGATCAGCCTCAAGGCCGGAGGGCTGGGGCTCAACCTGACCGCCGCCGACTACGTCTACCTGCTCGATCCGTGGTGGAACCCGGCGGTCGAAGCCCAGGCCATCGACCGCGCCCACCGCATCGGCCAGACCCGGCCGGTCTTCGCCAGCCGGATCGTCGCCCGCGACACGGTCGAGGAGAAGATCCTGGAGCTCCAGAAGAGCAAGCGCGAGCTCGCCGACGCCATCATCCAGGCCGACAAGAGCCTGCTCGCCGCCTTGAGCCGCGAGGATCTGGAGCTGCTGCTGTCGTAGAAGACGGGATATCCAACCGAGAGCTGGAATGATATCCTGAAGGCGGAGGCTAGGATATGAGCGTGCGAAAAACCAGCGTGGAAATCAATGAGGATCTGCTGACCGCCGTCCAGCGCGTGCTTTCGACGGCGACCCTCAAGGAAACCATCGAGCAGGCCTTTCGCGAGGTCCTCAGGGCAGAGGCCCGGCGCGAAGAGGTCGAGGCCCTCTCCACCATGCGCGGCATGGACCTGTCGGATGAGAAGGTCATGTCCGGAGCCTGGCGCTCGTGAGGGCCCGCTATCTCATTGACAAAAGCGCCCTGGCGCGAATGCCCCTCGAGCCGGTCCGCAACCGGCTCGCACCCATCATCGAAGCGGGAGAGGCTGCGACCTGCGCGATCATCGACCTGGAAGTCCTGTACAGCGCCCGCAACTACCAGGACCATGAACGCATCCGGCAACGCAGGTCGCTGGCCTATCACTCCGTCCCGATTAACGAGACGATCCTCCAGCGGGCCATCGACATCCAGAGCGAGTTGGCTCGCACCGGCCGGCATCGCGTTCCCATTCCCGACCTCATCATTGCCGCCGCCGCCGAGGCCTCAGACTTGATCCTGCTCCACTACGACCACGACTACGACCTGATCGGCGAGGTCACCCGCCAGCCGACGGAATGGGTTGTCGAGCGCGGCTCGGTCTAGTACTCCGCTCGCTAACGCGTGGCGGGCTTCCCCCTCCCTCCGCGTATCTCCAAGTAACGGCGACGAGAGCGCCTGACAACAAATAAAATCAACGGCTTCAAGGAGATACGGCAATGAGTCAGACGATGGAAACGGGCTGCGCCTGCACCCTAATGAATATGGCGAACTACGACGGCTTCGTGCAGCAGGTGCAGGACGATCCGAGCCAGGGCTTCTTCCGCTTCACGGCGAAGACCTCCTGGAAGGGTGGCGCGGTCACCGAGACCACGGCGCGCGGCCGCAGCATCACGGCCGACGAACCCGAGGGCCTCGGCGGCACCGACAGCGCCGCGGACCCCGTTGAGCTCCTCCTCGCAGCCCTTACGAGCTGCGTCTCCATCGGCATCGCGACCCAGGCGGCGAAGCGCGGCGTCCATCTCGACGACTTCGAGATCGAGGTCGGCGGCGATCTGGACCTCCGGGGCTACTTCGGGCTCGATCCCGACATCCGTCCAGGCTACACCGGCATCCAGTACACCGTGAAGGTCAAAAGCGACGCGGACCGGGCGGTCATCGAGGACATTCTCCGCACGGCCGAGCGCACCTCCCCGATGCTCGACAACATCCGCAACGGCGTACCGGTCACCACCCGTCTCGAAATGGTGGCCTGAGCAGCATCAGTATTCCCCCCAAGCCGTGAGCCGCACCGGCTCACGTTCCAGATAAGAGCCTCCCAAGCCCCGCCGGCCCCCCGGCGGGATTTTTTTGCCTCGTCTTTTGCTTCCCTCTGGTAGACTTCGCCAGACTTTTCGGCGGAAACAGGAGGCAGATTGGAGCCTAGACTCAAGTTTCAGCGTGAGCGTTCCTTCCAGCAGGAGCTTCAGACCCGGGTCGAGGAACGCCTCGCCGCGCTTGGCAGAACCCGCTATGGCGCGCTGCGCCTGTATCTCAAGACGATCGTGCTCATCCTCTGGTTCGTCGGTTCCTACGCGGGCATGCTGGTCTCGGAGCATTGGTGGCAGAGCGTGCCCCTGGCGATCTCGCTGGGGCTGGCGATCTCGGCCCTCGGCTTCAACGTCGGCCATGACGGCAACCACGGCGCGAGCTCGCGCTCCAAAGGAATGAACCGCGCCATGGGAGCGGTGTTCGACCTCCTCGGCGGCAGCTCCTATGTCTGGCGCTTCAAGCACAACGTCCTCCATCACAGCTACCCGAACGTGGAGGGCCTGGATGACGACATCGACCTCGGCGCGCTCTGCCGCCTGTCGCCCCACCAGCCCCATCACCGCTTCCACCGGCTGCAGCACCTCTACATGTGGCCGCTCTACAGCTTCGTCGGCCCCAAGTGGCAGCTCTGGGACGACTTCGTGGCCATTGCCCGGGGCCGCGTCGGGGACAGCAAGTTCGCCCGTCCCCGGGGAATCGACCTCGCCATCTTCATCGGCGGCAAGATCGCATTCTTCTCGTGGGCCCTCGTCCTCCCGGCGCTCCTCTTTCCTCTCTGGCAGGTGCTGCTCTTCTACGGGATCGTCTCCGCGGTCCAGGGCCTCTCCTTAAGCGTGGTCTTCCAGCTCGCGCACACCACCGACCAGACGGAGTCCTACTCCCAGGAGCAGACCGGGGCCGCGGCCGGCAAGGAATGGGCGGTGCACCAGGTGGAGACGACGTCGAACTTCGCTCGGAACAATCGCCTGCTGACCTGGTACGTGGGCGGGCTCAACCACCAGATCGAGCACCATCTCTTCCCACGGATCAGCCACATCCACCTGCCGGCGATCTCCGACATCGTCGAGCAGGTCTGCCGGGAGCACGGGGTCCGCTACCGCGTCCATTCCACGATGACCCAAGCCATTGGCTCGCACTACCGCTGGCTGCGCGACCTGGGCAAGCCTCCAGAGGAAGCCGCGGCGTAGAACAGCAGGGACGACTCCGGGCTCAAAGCCTCTGAGCCCCTTCGAGCTTGCCAAGATCGCGGTCGAAGGTTCCCAGAGGCAGATGGCCCGCTTTGCGTGCCACCTCCAGGATCAAACAGTCGGAGAAGCCCAAGGCCGGCCGTTGCCGGAATTGTTCGAGAGCAGCCTTGACCACGTCGGCATCCTGGACCGTGAGGTCCCGGTGATGGAGAAGCATTCCAACGGCGGTCGCGATCTTTTCCGGGCTGAGGTCATACACAGCCGACAAAACCCACATCGCCTCGACGAGGACGAGTTGCGGAACCCAGGCTCCGGCGGCGATGAAGGCTTCCGCGGCCTCGGTCTGCTGAGTGTCGTCGCGAGTTGCGAGCCGGACGAGAACGTTGGTATCAACGGCGCGCATGCCGGGCCTTCACGTGCTGCTTGACCCCCTCCTTGAGCTCTTCGAGCGTACGCGGCGCCGGCGCCTCTTCGAACAGCTCCCGATGAAGATCCTCGGAGGTGTAGCGGCCTGCCCGCCGGACCACGATCCTCTCGCCCTCCTGGTCCCACTCCAAGACGGAACCCGGACCGATGCCGAGCCTCCGCCGGATCTCGCCGGGCACGGAAATCTGCCCCTGTGCAGTCAGCTTTGAGTGTGCGATGGCCATGTCGAGAGATTACCACGGTAATGCATGGAGTGACCTCAGGAAGGTTGCCCGGTCCCAGATGTCCACGCTATGATCCAGAATATGAAGCTGGCCATGAAGCCGGCTACATGTTTTCTCATCAGGAGTTGGTCCCATGCAGAAGATCATCGGTGTCACCGATCTTCAGCGACGCCTCAAAGCGGTGCTCGACGAAGTAGCTGACAAGCACGTGCCGTACATCTTGATCCGGGGAAGCCAGCCACGGGCGGCCCTGGTTCCTTACGAGGAGTTTCTGCGTTATCAAGAGCATCAGGAAGGCGAA
Organism: Acidobacteriota bacterium; assembly: GCA_034667225.1. Lineage (GTDB taxonomy): Bacteria > Acidobacteriota > Thermoanaerobaculia > Multivoradales > UBA5704 > DATMER01. The sequence goes on along the minus strand of JAXDKG010000001.1, from coordinate 191,563 downwards.
GTCCTGCGGCGCTTCGGCCACCTCCGTGCGCGGATGGCCGAGGCTAGCGCGGGACTCAGCGAGGAGGAGGTAGAGGCAGAGGTGGAGGCGGCGCGGGCGGAACTGAAAGCTTGATCCGAGCCGTCGTCGACACCTCGATCGTGGTGCGAGCGGTGCTCAAACCTCTGGGCACGGTCGGCCCTGTTCTCGACCTTCTCGCAGAGAAACGCTACAAGTTCCTCTATTCGGAAGCTACTCTGGAAGAGATGATCGACGTCCTCGCGAGACCCCGCTTGCGCCGGCGCTTTCCGCTCCAGGGCCGAGATCCCCAGGCCGTCTTCGATCTCATCTTGCTGCGTGGCGAGGCCGTGGAACCTCGCCGCAGATGGATGGCTTGCCGAGATCCCAAGGACGACAAGTTCCTCGACGTAGCGGTGGAGGGACAGGCCGACGCGCTCGTTTCCGGAGATGAGGATCTGTTGGTGCTCCATCCGTTCCAAGGGATACCCATCGTCCAGCCGGCCCAGTTCCTCGCCATGTTCGATTGACCGGTCACGAGCCCCGGAGGCCAGCCGCCCTATGATGCGGATACCGTACTTGGAAAGCTTGGTTGGAGGTATCTCTGCCTCACTAACTCGGTTGACAAACGCGAAATACCTGCCTATTGTATGCACATTACAAAGGCGTTGACCCGAGCCAATTCCGGTGCCGGGCAATCCTCCCCGGGAGGGGAAGGAGGTTCGCGATGGCTGAAGAGCGGCTGTACATGAACGCGGTGAACGGGTGGGACCAGATGGCCACGGCGGTGACCGCCAACAATCAGCAGGTGGGGCACCTGGAGGTCAGCGTGCCCAAGCTGCGGGAGAGGTCGCAACGCGCCCGCAGCCTGTACGTGCAGTATGCGGCGATGAAGGCTGCCAAGCAGGCGGTCTGGAAGGAGCTTCAGCAGGTGCTCGAAGAGGGCGACGCGGAGATGAGATACCTGAAGGAAGGCGTGAAGGCCCACTACGGGAAGCGCAACGAGAAGCTGGTCGAATTCGGGGTGCCGCCTTTCCGCGGCATCAAGAGGAAGAGCGCCCAGGATTCCACGGCGCCCGACATCTCCCCTGCCTCTGCTCCTGACTCTGCCAAGTAGCCTGTCTTCCGGGGGCGTTGCTGCCGCAGCGCCCCCGCCCTTTCCTTCCCGCAGCCGTTCCGAAACGTCCGGAAAGGCTCCGAGATCTCCGCGACCGTTCCGAAAACTTCGCAGCCGCTCCGAACGCCAGGGAACGGCTGCGAGCCTTTCCGAACCTTTCCCAGAATTCCGCAGCCGTTTCGAAGATCCTGGAGCCGCTCTGAAATCTTCCGAGCGGCTGCGAGCCTTCCCGAGCCGCTCTGAGGATCTGGCAGTCGTTCCGAAAGCTTCGCAGTCGTTCCGAGCGCCAGAAAGTCGTTCTGAAAGTTTCGGAGCGGCTCCGAAAGCTTCGCAGCCGCTCCGAACGAGTCAGATCTCTACCCGCCGGAATTCGGTCCCCGAAATGTAGGCGCGGAGCGCCCGGCCGTCGAAGACCTCTTCGAAGCGCATGCGGTCGGGCTCGTGCTCTTCCTCTCCGATGCGGAAGAGCCCGCCTCCGAGCGGCATGAGCGGCGCGCCTCCGAGCCAGAGGCGGCCTTTCCTCAGGATCACGCGCGCGCTCCCCATCCAGGGATCCTCGTTGCGGTAGTGGCCGGCGTAGGCCCGGTACTCGGGCGGGACCTCGAAGGTGCGCGGCCCCTTGTAGCGCTCCCCCGCGTACCAGTCGCCGCCGTAGCTCACCTCCACCACCTTGTCTCCGTCGCGCTCGAAGGTCAGGGGGTAGAGGGCGAAGACGGGGTCCGGCGCCCAGAAGTTGTCGGGCGCGATCCGCTCCAGAGGCAGGCGCTCCCCCTTGTGGACCAGCTCCAGCAGGTCGCCCGTCGCGGCGATCCGGAGCTGCTTGCCATTGGGCGCGGTGTAGGTGCCCGCGTAATCGGCCGCGTTGGGCACTTTGTAGGGGTCATCGAACTCCGGGGCCGGAGGGATCGGAACCGTCCGGAGCGCAGCGAGCGCATAGCCGGCAACGGCGTTCGGCCGGTAGCCCGCGAGCGAGGCGTTGACCGAGGCGAAAGCTCCTACCCCTGAGTCGAGGTCCACGTGCATGGCCGAGCTGAAGGAGACCATGCCGCCCGTGTGCCGCAGAATTGTCCTCCCCTCCACCGGCTGGATTGCGATCCCGTAACCGTAGCCCGCATCCTTGCCGAAGCCGGGCGCGGGGATCGCGGGCTTCGTGAAGAGCGCGAAGGTCTCCTTGGAGATCAGCGGCCGGCCCTGGTTGAGCAGCATCTTCATGTACAGGGCCATGTCGCGGGGCGTCGAGGCGATGCAGCCCGCGGCGTTATCCATGGCGATGTTCGGTGCCTCGGTGATCGGCCCGTGGCGCTGGAACGGCCGGTCGTCGAAGACCGGCCAGTAGCTCAGGGCCAGGCGCAGGCGGATGTCGTGGGAGATCACCCCTTCGCTCGCCGTCATCCCGAGCGGCTCGAAGATCCGGGCGCGGAAGATGTCGCGCAGGGGCCGGCCGTCGAGCGAGATGAGCAGCAGCCCCAGGATCTCGTAGCCCAGGTTGCAGTAGTGGAAGTGCTCGCCGGGTGCGTGCGCGGTCCACAGCGGAGTCGAAGGCAGGCTCAGCGGGTTGGGCAGCCCCGACGTGTGAGTCAGCAGGTGATGGGCCGTGATCGGGGCGTAGGCGCTCTCGATCCGCAGCCAGGGCAGGTACTCGCGGATGGGACGGTTCAGGTCGAGCTTGCCCTGCTCCCGCAGTTGCAGCAGGGAGAGGGCGGTGAAGGATTTGGTGATCGACCCGATCTCGAAGAGGTCGTCGGGCGCGACCGGCCTGCCTGTCTTGATATCGGTATAGCCGTAGGTCCGGACGGCGATCACGCCGTTGCGGTCCGCGAGCCCCAGGGTCAGGCCAGGGGCGCCCATCTCCCGGATGTGCCGATTGACGAAGGCGTCGATTTCCCGGACTCCCGGCGCCGTTTCGTCCGCCAGGGCGTTGAACGGGCCCAGGACGCGGGCGGCCCCGAGACCCAGGGTGGCTTTCGCGGTCAGGTCGAAGAAGCGTCGGCGAGTGATGGGGTGCATGAGCCGTGATTGTATACTCCGACACTGGGAGGACTTATGGCCAAGCGCAATCGCGCCAATAACCACGCCAAGACTGCCAATACCCAGCGACTCGATACCCCGCTCGTCCGCGATTCCAAGGGGGGAATCCTGCGTCCCGCGACCTGGGACGAGGCTCTCGACCGGGCGGCGGAGGGGTTCCGGTCCGCCGTGGCGAAAAAGGGTCCGCAGACGTTCGGGTTGTTCAGTTGCTCCAAGACCACCAACGAGATGAACTATCTCGCCCAGAAGTTCGCTCGGACGGTGATCGGCAGCAACAACATCGACAGCTGCAACCGGACGTGACACGCCCCTAGCGTCGTCGGTCTGGCGACGGTCTTCGGAATGGGTGGCGGCACCAGCTCCTACCGCGAGGTGGAGGAGACGGATCTCATCATTCTCTGGGGCAGCAATGCCCGGGAGACGCATCCGATCTACTTCCACCACGTGCTCAAGGGCATCCACAACGGCGCCCGTCTGTTCGTCGTGGATCCCCGTAAGACTTCGTCTGCCCGCTGGGCCGTGCGGCATCTCCCTCTGCACGTGGGCTCCGACGTCGCGCTGGCCAACGCAGTAGCCCGGGAAATCCTGGCCGCAGGGCTGGAGAACCGCAGCTTTATCGAGAACGCCACCAGTGGCTTCGAGGACTTCCGCCGGCACGTCGAGCCCTACACGCTCGCATCGGCCGAAGCGGTCACCGGCATTCCCGCGGAGGTCATCCGCGAGATGGCCCATGCCTACGCCCGCGCCGACCGCGCCCAGATCTGCTGGACCCTCGGCATCACCGAGCACCACAATGGCGTGGACAACGTCCGCTCCCTGATCAACCTCGCGCTGCTCACCGGGCACGTGGGGCGCTACGGCTCCGGCGTCAATCCCCTCCGCGGACAGAACAACGTGCAGGGGGGCGGCGACATGGGCGCCCTGCCCGACCGCCTGCCCGGGTTCCAGCACGTGGAGAACGCCGAGCTGCGCGGCAACTTCGAGCGCGTCTGGGGCGTGCCCATCCCGCCAAAGAAAGGCTGGACTCTGAGCGGCATGTTCGAGGCCATGGAGCATGGCGATCTGAGTGCGCTCTACGTCATCGGCGAGAATCCCGCCCACTCCGAGGCCGACCAGCACCGCGCCATCAGCCTGCTCAAGGGGCTGGACATCCTGGTCGTGCAGGACATGGTCATGACCGGCACCGCCGAGCTGGCGGATGTGGTGTTTCCCGCCGCGGCCGGCTGGTGCGAGTCCGAGGGCACGGTGACGAACAGCGAGCGCCGCGTGCAGCGCGTGCGCCGCGCCCTGGCTCCCCCGCGGGGCGTGCGCGACGACATGGAAATCCTCTGCGAGCTCTCCCGCCGCCTGGGACACGACCTGGGCAACCCTAGCGCCGAGGAGATCTGGAACGAGCTGCGCCTGCTCAGCCCGGCGCACGCGGGCATGTCCTACCAGAGGCTGGAGGAGATGGACGGCCTGCAGTGGCCCTGCTACGACGAGGCGCATCCGGGGGAGAGCTACCTCCATGGCCGTCTCTGGCAGCGGCCGGTCGTCGGCCCCTTGGCGCCGTTCGCCTGCGTAGACGACGACCCGCCGGTCGAGGGGCTCTCCGAGGAATTCCCCATCCGCCTGACCACGGGACGCCGGCTGGATTCCTACAACACCGGCGTGCAGACGGGGCTCTACTCGTCGCCGATGCGCCAGGGCGAGACCATCGACCTCCATCCTGACGACGCCCTGCACCTGGGGGTTACCCCGGGCGAGATCGTGCGGGTTGTATCTCCGCGCGGGTCGGTGCTCGCGCCGGTCCGCCTCGACGAGGGCTTGCGGCCCGGCCTCGCCTTCATGACCTTCCACTTCCCCGACCAGGTGGCCACCAACGAGCTGACCGTCGATGCCCAGGACCCGCAGTCCGGCACGTCGGAGTTCAAGGCCGCCGCAATCCGGATCGAGCCCGTGCGACGCCCCGCCGCCATGGCGGAGACGGCCGAGGCGGTAACTGCCTAGATGGATCTTCATTTCACAGACGACCAGCCCACGATAGAGGAGAGAGAGGCGATCGACGCCTGTCTCTCCTCGCAGTCTCCTCAGGGAGATCTGCGGCAGTACCTCCTCCCCGTCCTTCACGCGATCCAGGGCCGGGTGGGCTGGATCAGCCCGGGGGCCCTGAACCATGCCTGCCGCGCGCTGGACGTGCCCCCGGCCGATGCCTTTGGAGTGGCCGACTTCTACGCCATGTTCCAGACGCGACCGCACCCACCGGTAGCGATCCACGTCTGCGACGACATCGGCTGCCAGTTCCGCGGTGCCGAAGCGCTCTGCTCCCAGGTGGCACAGTCAGGCGTGGCCTGGCATCGCAGCCCGTGCCTGGGTTACTGCGAGCGAGCGCCCGCCGCGCTGGTCACCGTCGCCGGCAAACCTCCGCGGGAGATCTCCCTGGCCCCGGCCACCGTGGAATCCGTCCTTGCTGTCCCTGGTGTCCTTGACGTCCCTGCTGTCCACCTCGCGGCCTCGGTGCCCCAGATGGGCCAGCCGGGCCTGACCCTGCTCCGCCGGATCGGCCAGATCGATCCCTGGAGCCTGGACGACTACCGCGCCGCGGGAGGCTTCCTGGCCCTGCGCCGCGCCTTTGAGATGGGCCCCGACCGGGTCATCGGCGAAGTGATCGAGGCCAAGCTCGTGGGCCGGGGCGGCGCCGCCTTTCCCACCGGACAGAAGTGGCTGGGCATGCGCTCCGCTCCCCTTCCTCGCTACCTCGTCTGCAATGCCGACGAGTCCGAGCCGGGCACGTTCAAGGACCGGGTCCTCATGGAGGGCGATCCCTACTCCCTGATCGAATCCATGATCATCGCGGGCTTCGCCACCGGCTGCGAGAGGGGCTATCTCTACATCCGGGGCGAGTATCCGCTGGCGACCGACCTCCTCGACAATGCGATCCGGCGCTGCCGCGAGCGCGGCTTCCTGGGGACGGACATCCTGGGCGACGGCGTCCGCTTCGACATCGAGCTGCGGCGCGGCGCCGGGGCCTACATCTGCGGCGAGGAGACGGCGCTCCTCAACTCGCTCGAAGGCTACCGCGGCGAGCCGCGCAACAAGCCGCCGTTCCCGACCCAGGTGGGCCTCTTCGGCCAGCCGACGGCGATCAACAACGTCGAGACCCTGGTGAACGTGCTGCCGATCGTCCTCGAGGGCGGCAAGGCCTTCGCCGCAATCGGCACCGAGCGCTCCACCGGCCCCAAGCTCTTCTGCCTCTCCGGCCACGTGCGGAGGCCCGGCGTCTACGAGGTGCCCTTCGGAGTCACCCTGCGGGAAGTGCTGGAAATGGCCGGGGGAGTCACCGGGCGTCTCCAGGCCATCCTGCTCGGCGGTGCGGCCGGCGCCTTCATCACGCCCGACCAGATCGACGTGCCGCTCACCTTCGAGGGCACGCGCGCCATCGGCGCGTCCCTGGGCTCGGGCGTGATCATGCCGTTCGACGATACCGTCGACCTGCGGCTGGTCCTCCGGCGCATCGCGCAGTTCTTCCGCGACGAGTCCTGCGGCCAGTGCGTGCCCTGCCGGGTCGGCACCGTGCGCCAGGAGGAGGTCCTCCACCGGCTCGCGAACGACCGGCCGTTCGGCTCCGTGGGGCAGGAGCTGTCTCTGCTCAAGGAGCTGGGCCAGGTGATGCGCGACGCTTCCATCTGCGGCCTGGGCCAGACCGCATCGAGCGCCATCGAGTCGGCTCTCGCCAGATTTCCGATTTTGCAGGAGAAGAGATGACGCAGCCCGCTCCCGATCCCCAGATTCCGGTCCCGCGCGGACCCCTTCCGGTCATCCCGCCGCCGCGCGTGCGCAACACGGTCGAGCTGACCATCGACGGCGAGAAAGTGGCCGTGCCCGAGGGGGCCACACTGCTCGATGCGGCTCGGCAGCTCGGGATCGAGACGCCCACGCTCTGCTACCTGGAGAATCTGACGCCCGTCAACGTCTGCCGCGTCTGCGTGGTCGAGCTGGAAGGGGCGCGTACGCTGATCCCGGCCTGCTCGCGCAAGGCCGAGCCGGGCATGGTGGTGAAGACCGACTCCGAGCGCGTGCGCCTGAGCCGCCGCCTCGTGCTGGAGCTGCTCTCCTCCTCGGTGGACGTCTCCACCGCGCCGCAGCTCCTGGCCTACATGAAGACGTATGAAGCCGAGCCCGCCCGCTTCGGACCGCCGGCCCCGCCCAACGGACCGGGAGAGCGCGACGCCGCCCGGCCCGGACATCATCACTCTCCCGAGGGGGTCTGCGCCGCGAACGTCGAGCAGCCGGTCAAGATCGACAACGACCTCTACGTGCGGGACTACTCGAAGTGCATCCTCTGCTACAAGTGCGTGGAGGCCTGCGGCGAGGACGCCCAGAACACCTTCGCGATCGCGGTCGCGGGCCGCGGCTTCGAGGCGCGCATCTCGACCGAGTACGACGTGCCGCTTCCCAGCTCGGCCTGCGTCTACTGCGGCAACTGCATCGGCGTCTGCCCGACCGGCGCCCTGATGTTCAAGAGCGAGCACGACATGCGGAAGGCAGGCACCTGGGACGAGCCCCGCCAGACCGAGACCGACACCATCTGCCCCTACTGCGGCGTGGGCTGCACCCTCACGGTCCACGTCCAGGACGAGAAGATCGTCAAGGTCACCTCCCCGATCGATCACGACGTCACCCGCGGCCATCTCTGCATCAAGGGCCGCTTCGGCTGGGAGTTCGTGAACCTCAAGCGGGAGTAGGAAAACCTTGCAAACGACAAGAGGGGAGCCGACTTCGGCTCCCCTCTTGTTCCCTCCAAAACTCCCTCGATATCAAGCCCTCAGAGCAAACCTCCGAGGAGCCTCCCCCGCCCGACCGTTGAAGAGAGAGTAGAACCTTTCATCGCGGCGCGGTACGCATGTTGATGCGTGACTTTGGGGGCAATCTATCCTCTTTGGTATATATCCTTCTGAAGGGTTTGCATTCTTCGCCATAAGAGCTATTCTTGGGAGTCCCGCTTCGAGCTTCTGGTGACACTTCCTCACTGCAGGAACCCCAGTAGGTCCATGCGATTCGGTCTTGAAAGGAACTCTTGTATGACTCTGTCCAGGAGGAAAATCTTGCTCCAAACCAACCCGTTGTCCCCGAGATCCGCCTCGCGCCTGCTGGCCGTCGCGCTTCTGGCCACCGCGATGATCGCCTCCGTCCAGCCGGCGGGCGCGAAGAACAAGAACGCCATCGGCGGCGCCTGGGACCCCCAGGGTCCCGCCCCGGTCCTCGGCGACCTGACCAACCAGCCGGGAACCGCCGCGCCGGATGGCGGAGTCGTCGGCGCGGTCCACGCGCTGGCGCCGCACCCGGTCAATGCCGACATCCTCTACATCGGCGCAGTCAACGGCGGCGTGTGGGTGACCTACAACGCCACCGCCGTGAGGCCGACCTGGCAGCACCTGACCGACGACGAAGCGTCGCAGTCGGTCGGCGCCATGGAGCTCGATCCCACCGATCCCAAGCACGAGACGCTGGTGGTCGGCCCCGGCGTATACAGCGCCTACGGCGTCAACGGCGACCTCTCGGGCCTGCTGTACTCCAACGACGCCGGCAACAAGTGGAAGCAGCTCGACGGCCACGGCGACCTGCTCGACAAGAGCTTCTCGGGCATCGCCGTGCGTGGCAAGGGCAAGGAGATCGTGGTGTCCGTGGATTTCGCGGCGCCCTTCGACTTCCCCTACGTGGGCATCTTCCGCAGCAAGAACCACGGCAACACGTGGACCCAGATCTCGCAGGGCAACGGCGCGGCCACCGGCCTGCCGGGCGGCCTCAGCCATGACCTCGCGGGCGACCCCGTGAACCTGAACCGCCTGTACACCAGCGTGATCTTCGCCGATCAGGCCGGCGGCAACAACGGCCTCTACCGCAGCGACAACCTCGGCGAGACGTGGACCAAGGTGAGCACCCCGGCGGTCGACGCGTATCTCCAGACCGGCGTCACCACCAACATCGAGCTCGCGGCCGGCCGGCACAACAACGTCTACGCCGCGATCGTCAACGACTTCGTGCTCGCCGCGGTGTTCCGCTCCGGCGACGGCGGCGCGACCTGGGTGCAGATGGATATGCCGGTGACGATCGAGAACGGCGTGCCGATCGGCATCCATCCCGGCGGCCAGGGCGACTTCCACCTGTCGCTCACCGCGGACCCGACGAACGCGAACCTCGTCTACATCGGCGGCGACCGCCAGCCGGCGCGCAACGAGGCCGATGACTTCGGCGCCCGCATCTTCCCCAACTCGATCGGCTCGACCGGCTTCTGGGGCCGCCTCTTCCGCGGCGACGCCAGCAAGCCCGCCGGCAGCCAGTGGGCCCACATCACGCACTCGAACGTCCTCGGCGCGGCCGGGGGCGGCACGGCCAGCGGCAGCGCTCCTCACGTGGATTCGCGCGAGATGGCGTTCGACGCCGCCGGCAACCTGCTCGAGGGCGATGACGGCGGCGTGTACAGGCGCACGCTTCCGCGCAGCGGCACCGGCGACTGGTTCTCGATGAACGGCAACCTGCAGATCACCGAGATCCACGACCTCGACCTGGACAACAACACCGGCACCCTGCTCGCCGGCAACCACGACAACGACCTCGCCTACCAGCTCGCGCCCGGCGACGTGGAGTGGGACTTCCTTCTCTATGGCGACGGCGGCGATGTGGACGTGGACAACACGACGCAGGCGGGGATCGGCCGCTCGGTCCGCTACAGCAGCGTGAACTTCCTGCGCAACGTGAACCGCAGCACCTGGAATGCCGCGAACGTTTTCCTCGGCGTCCGGTTCCTGCCGCTCATCGTGCTCGACGGCGGCCCCGCGCTGGTGAGGCAGTTCTACACCCCGCTGCGCCTGAGCGCCGGCAACCAGCTCCGGCTCGTCATCGGCGGCCAGAACGGCGTCTATGAGTCGCTCGACCGCGGCGAGACGATCCGCGCCATCGCGCCGGGCGTCCGCGCCAACAGCATCGGCCTCCAGGGAGTCGCCTACGGCTCGCTGAACAACCCCAACGCGCTCTACGTCGGCGGCTCCAACCAGCCGGCTGTCTTCCCGGGCAGGAAGCTCTTCGTGCGGACCGCTCCGCCGCCGGCGCCGCTGGTCCAGTCGCTCTCCTATCCCGGAACGCGCCCGATCGGAGCGATCACCATCGATCCGAACGACGGCAACCATGCCTTCGTCGTGGACGCGAGCGCCATCTACCGCACCACGGACGCCGGGGCGACCTGGACGAACGTCACCGGCGACATCGGCGACTTCGAGCCTTCGACCCTGCGCTCGGCGGCTTTCATCCACACCCTGCAGGGCGACGCGCTGGCGGTCGGCACCAACCGCGGGATCTACCTGGCGTCGTCGCGCGACGGCTACGCCTCCTGGAACCTGCTCGGCGGCTCCATGCCCACGGCCCCGGTCCTCGACCTGCGCTACGAGGCGCAGTCGGACAAGCTCGTCGCGGGCCTGCTCGGCCGCGGCGCCTGGACCCTGAGCAACGTCGGCCTCGCCACCCTGCTGGCGGAGTAGGAGGAAAGCCATGCAACGGAACGAACTTTACGGAGAACGAATCATGAAGACCCGCACCGCGCCCGCCCTTGCCGGGGGGCTGCTCGCCATATTTCTCGCCGCCTCCGCTTTCGCCGCTCCGGCGCCGAAGGCAGGCGTCTCCCTTCGCGACGGCGTGGTGATCGACACCGCCCGCTCCGTCGCCTACGTCATGCACCCGCAAGGAGGGATCCAGGCCCTGGACCTCCAGCGCGGGACCGCGCTCTGGCACTCCGCCGCCGGCGAGCGTCCGCTCGCCCTCGCGGGCAACCTCCTCGTCGCCCAGGCCAGGCCCGGCGACAACGGCGAGCTGCGCATCGTGGCGCTCGGCGTCCGCGGCGGGCTCCTGAGCTCCAGGGCCGACATCCAGATGCCCGAGGGCGTGCGGGCCGAGGTCGCCGAGACGCTCCAGCAGTCGTTCCACGTCACGGCCATGCCGTCGCAGGGCGGCGTTCTCATCGCCTGGGAGACCGAGGAGTTTTCGGGCCTGCCCACGAGGCGGGAGCAGCAGTTCGGCCAAGTGCTGGAGGCCTCGGCGGAAAGCCGTCAGGGCAGCCCGCGGGGCACCGCTCTCTTCGACCCCCAGGCCGGAAGCCTGTCTGCCGCGAAGGCTGGACAGATCGCGCGTCCGGCGGTGGCCATGAGCCTGTCTGCGCCGGGAGCGGCGGAGAGCCGGTACACTTCCGCCGACGGCCGCTACGTGCTCGCCAGCCGTCTCGTGGACGACGCCGCGGCCCTTCCCTACCAGTGGACGATCTCGGATGCGAAGGGCAACGTGCTCGGCACCCTGCGCGCCGAGGCGTCGATGGCCCCGTTCGCGGTGGCCGGCACGCGGCTGATCCACGTCGCCCAGCCTTCGAGCCGTCTCGAGGGGGAGAAGATGGTCGACCGTCCGCTCCGCATCCGCGCCGTGGAATTGACGACCGGCCGCGAAGTGTGGCGGCGGGAGATCCTCGACATGGCTTGGCGCGGCCCCGTCCCGAACTGAGGCCTGCCTGAAGCGGGCCGGGGTTCGCGCCCCGGCCCGGTTATCTCTATCGGATCGACATCGATCATTGACTCGCGTACACTGAAGTTCTGCCAGGGAGGAACCCCATGATCGCCGAGCTAGCTTCTTCGGACGAAGGACGGATCAGCCAGCACATCAACCGCTTCATCCCGCCCGACGTCATCTACATGCGGGTGGTCGGGGATTTGAGCGATGACGACGGGCACGAAATCAACCGCCAGCACTACGAGCTCGGTAAGGATGTGGACGGCCTGTTCTTCATCTGCGACATCTCCGAGCTCGAGAGCGTCACCTCGTCGACGCGCAAGGAGGCCGTGGAGATCCAGAAGAAAATGGCCATTGCCGGCGCCGTGATCCTCAAGGCTCCCTTGAAGGCGCGCATCTTCGCTAAGCTGATCCTCACGGCGTCGAACCTGTTCCGCTCGGAAAAGATGCTGGTCGAGTTCGTCAATACGGAGGGAGAGGCCTGGGCGTGGATCGAGCAGCAGCGCGAGGAGTACAAAGCCCGGAAGAAGAGTCCGGCGGCCGCGGGGACCTAGCCGGTCCCCGGGCAGCCGCCGGCCCCGTAGTGATCAAGCCTGCGAGAGGCCCAGGTTTCCGCGCTCCATGCGGATGAAGCGGCCCAGGATCGCGCCCTCCGCGCCGGTGCCGATGTTGTCGATCTGGCGCTTGACGTCCCCGATCCCTTTCTTCGCCTCCTCGTCGTCCGTCTCGTACTGGTGCAGCTCCATCTGGATGTTGGTCATGTACTCCATCGTCCGGTTGAGGATCTCTTCCGGAACCTTGTTGGTCGCGATGCCGTCGGCCAGGCCGGAGACGACCGGGGTGACGGCGTCGAAGGCGAGCTGGTAGTTCTCCTTCGTCACGCCGTGCAGGTTGACGCGCTCCTGGTTGCGGATCTGCCGGTACCAGCCCGACAGCACCACGAGGAACTGGGTGTACGCGCGCCGCACGAAAGCATCGTGGTACTCGCCCATCGCGGCCTCGTCCCACTCTCCCCGCATCGAGGAGCACAAGGTCGACGCGGCCGAAAGTCCCCCGAGGAGAGCCATGTGGATGCCCTGCGAGAACAGCGGGTCGATGAAGGCCGCCGCGTCGCCGGCGAGCCGGTAGTTCGGCCCGGAAAAGCGATCTGAAGCGTAGGAGTAATCGCGCCAGACCCGGACGTTTCCGACCTGGGTCGCGCCCTCGATCTGGGCCTTGGTCTCGCAGGAACGGGCGATCTCGGAGAGATACAGCTCCTCCATGCTCGCGTAGTCGTCCTTGATCTGCTTGAAACGGTCGACGTGCATGATCACTCCGACGCTCAGCTTGCCGGGGATCGGGATGCTCCACAGCCAGCCGGTGCCGTCGTTGAACGACTCGGCGAGGGGAGCGCCCTCGATCCGGATGCCGCGCACGTCGTCGTACTCCTTCGCGTTTTCCCAATAGCCGCCGATCGCGACGTTGGCGAAGTTCTCCTGGAACACCCGGTCCTTGTGGTACTTGGTGGCGATGAGGCCGTTGAGGCCCGAGGCATCGATCAGGTAATCGAACTCGATCCTGCCGCTCGTGCCGTCGGCGCGCTCCCAGGTCGCGGCGGAGAAGCCCTCGCCGTTGCGCTCGAGATTGAGGATGCGCGTCTCCTCGAAGACGCGCACGCCGCACTTCTCGGCGTGGCGCAGCAGCATCTCGTCGAACTGCGCGCGGTTCACGTTCCACGTGTAGTCGTTGTTGCTGAGGTCCGACCACCGGATCATGCCCGGCGGCAGGTCCGCCTTCATCTTGAACCAGGCGCCGAACTTCTTGACCATGGTGGAATCGATCTGATCGAACAGCTCGACGAACTTGAGCAGCGGGACGATGCCGGGGAGCATCGACTCGCCGATGTGATATCGCGGAAACTTCTCCCGCTCGCAAAGGGTGACTTCCAACCCTTCGCGGGCGAGGAGAGTGCTCGACATCGAGCCGGCAGGGCCGCCGCCGATGACGAGCACCTTCGTCTTCTCAGGTAAAGCGTCGGGTAAAGTGCTCATGAGTCTCCCTCCTATTGGATCTCTTCGAAACGTGCCAGGAAGTGGCGCATGCTCTTGGGAATGGCGCGTGCGCGGTCGGTGAGGCGATAGCCCTTGAGCTGATCCTTGTGCTGCGCGATCTCGCCCAGGATGTCGGCCACGTACTCCAGGTGATCGTTCGTGTAGACGCGGCGCGGGATCGCCAGGCGCACCATCTCGATCGCGGCCAGGGTGTTCATCTGGCCGGTCTCGTCGTCGATGTCGCCCAGCATGTGGCTGCCGATCTCGGCGCCGCGGACGCCGCCCTGCCGGTAGAGCTCCACGATCAGCGAATGGCCGGGCATGAGCCGCGGCGGAATTTGCGGCAGGAAGGCGCCGGCATCCAGGTAGACCGCGTGGCCGCCGGTGGGCTGGAGGAGCGGCACGCCGCGCTCGATCAGCATGTCGCCGAACAGGGCCACCTGGCCCGTGCGGAAGGCGAGGTAGCTCTCATCCAGAACTTCCCGGATACCGCGGGCGATGGCTTCCAGATCCCGGCTCGCCAGGCCGCCATAGGTCGGGAAGCCCTCCGCCAGCAGGATGCGCTGCTTGAGGTGCTCCAGCAGCTCCGCGTCGCGGGTGCAGAACAGCCCGCCGATGTTCACCAGGCCGTCCTTCTTGGCACTCATGGTGAAGCCCTCGGCATAGCTGAAGATCTCGAGCACGATCTCGGCCACGGAGCGATGCCCCTGCCCCTCCTCGCGCTGCTTGATGAACCAGGCGTTCTCGGCGAAGCGGCAGGCGTCGATGTAGAGCGGGATGCCGAACTCCTTGCACAGCTCCGAGGTGGCCTTGACGTTCGCCACCGAGACCGGCTGGCCGCCGCCCGCGTTGTTGGTCATGGTCAACATGCAGACCGGCACCCTCTCGCGCGGCGTCTCCTCGAAGAAGCGGCGCAGCTTCACCAGGTCCATGTTGCCTTTGAACGGCAGCGTGGAGTTGGGGTCGCGGATGTCGTCGACGACCAGGTCGACACACTTCCCGCCGTGGAACTCGATGTTGCCTCGGGCGGTGTCGAAGTGGGTGTTGCTAGGGATGACCTTGTCGTTCGAGTCGCGCAGCAGCCACGAGAAGAAGAGGCTCTCGGCGGCCCTCCCCTGGTGGGCCGGAAGGAAGTAGGGGAAGCCGAAGACTTCCTCGACGGCCTCTTTCAAATGAAAATAGTTGCGCGCTCCGGCGTAGGCCTCGTCTCCCTGCATCATGCCGGCCCACTGCCAGTCCGACATGGCCGAGGTGCCCGAATCGGTGAGCAGGTCGATGTAGATCGCCTCCGACGGGACGGCGAACAGGCTGTATCCAGCCTCGACCAGCACGCGTTCGCGCTGCTCGCGGCTGAGGAGCTCGAGCTTCTCGACGACTTTGATTCGCCAGGGCTCGGGAAGCGGTTTTCTCAAGACAATCCCTCCAATGCCATCCAACTACGGCAGATCAAGTGAAATAGGCAAACAGGTTCGGACTTGCGGTCGGCGCGTATTCTAGGTGTAGCGAGCAGGCAAAAGCGAGACAGTTGCAGGAGTAGATCCGGCCGGGGGCCCGTCGCCGTATTTCCGTCATGAGCGAAGCCCCGGAGGAACCCGTCGAGACGCCTGAAGCCCCACGCCCCCTCCCCTGGGTCAAGCGCCATCACTGGCTGGTTCGCGCCACGCACTGGCTCAACGCCGTGCTGCTCCTGGGCATGATCGGGAGCGGTCTCCAGATCTACAACGCGTTCCCCCACTTCGGCATCCGGGGCGAGCCGTACCTGCCCAATCCCTGGGACAACATGGGCTTCCCCATGGGAGTCCGGCTCGGCGGATGGCTCGCCGGCGGGCTCAACTGGCACTTCGCCCTGGCGTGGCCGTTCGTGATCACCGGCCTGGCCTATCTCCTCTACCTCGGCTTCTCGGGCGAGTGGCGGTCGATCCTGTTCCGCCCCTCCGACGTCCCCAAGGCCGCGCAGATGCAGCTCTACTACCTGAAGCTGCGCAAAGAGCACCCGCCGCAGGGGAAGCACAACGCCCTCCAGAAGGGGGCCTACAGCTTCATCTTCCTGCTCGGCGTGCTGTCCGTCCTAACCGGCTTCGCGATGTACAAGCCGGCGCAGCTCTCCTGGCTGGTGGCGGCGTTCGGCGGCTACGAGCTCGCGCGCTACTGGCACTTCTGGTCCGTGTGGCTCTTCGTGGGCTTCTCGGCCATCCACGTCCTGATGGTGTTCCTGGTGGACCCCGCGTCGCTGCGGGCCATCATCACCGGCAAGTATCGAGGGAGGTTCCCCAGCCATGACTAGCCTGAGCCGCCGCGACCTCTTACGCCTGGGCCTCGTGGCGGGGCCGGCCTCCCTCGCCGTCTCCTGTGGCTGGCAGGAGTCCGCCTCGCGCTTCAACGACTGGGTCGGGGAGAAGCTGTTCGTCTCTAACAGCCGGCTCGCGCCCCAGTACCCCATCTCGGAGCGGACGCCCAACGAGCAGTTCCCGGTCTACTCGCGGACGAAGCCTCCGGCCCGGGTCGTGGTGCCCGCGGACTGGGCGCTGGAAGTGGGCGGCCTGGTGCGCAACCCGCAGCGCCTGACGATGGAGATGATCCAGGCGATGCCGCGGATCACCTACACGGTGAAGCACCACTGCGTGGAGGGATGGACGGCGATCGCGACCTGGACCGGAGCACCGCTCGCGACCGTGATCGCCTTGGCGGAGCCCACGGCCGAGGCACGCTACATCCGGTTCGACACGCTGGACTCGGGGTACTTCAACGGCTGGGACCTGAAGAGCGCCATGCACCCGCAGACGATCCTGGCCTACGGGTTCAACGACGGCCCGCTGCGCCCCGCCCGCGGCGAGCCGCTGCGCGTCTACTCGCCGATCAAGCTGGGATACAAGCTGACCAAGCACCTGTCGCGGATGACCTTCACCGCGGAGCGCCCCGGCGGCTTCTGGGAGGACAAGGGCTATCCCTGGCTGGGTGGAATCTGAGACTGGGACTATCAAAGAAAAAGGGGAGCCGCTTCCGCGCTCCCCTCTCTATAAACTCCAGTAGACCCTTTTTGGCGCGCGGCGGCGGACCGCGCAAAGCCCTCAAATTGAAATCGCTCCCTCCGTCCCTCTTTTGAAACAATGCCCTCGAAGAAACCTTCAAGGAGCCTTCCCCATCCCGACCGTTGAATAGAGAGTAATCGGTTCCATCCCGCCACGCCACGCATGAACATGCGCGAGATTGGGAGATCGAAGCCCCCGGCGAGGCGCCGAGCCCGGAGCCGATCTATTGTTCTTCTCGACCTTCCCGCGGATGGCCGCTTGACCTCCGCGGCCAAGCGCACAAAAATGCCTCCATGAGAACCACCATTGATCTCCCCGACGAGCTCCTCCGCCAAGTGAAAGACAAGGCCGCCCTCAACGGCCTGAAGTTGCAGGAGCTCATTGCCCGCTATGTAGAGGAAGGATTGAGAGGAGCACCTTCGCACTCCGCACCGCCCAGGCGTCAGCGCAGCGAGCTTCCTGTCTCGCGAGCGGCAACAGGCCATACTCTTCCGCCCCTGACCAATATGGAGATCCAGCGCATCCTCGACGAGGAAGAGGTTGCGGATGGCCGACCCGATTGACTTGCCCGACATCAACGTGTGGCTGGCTCTTGGAGTGGCCGACCATGCGCACCACCAACGGGCGCGCAGCTATTGGTACGAGGAGGCAGGCCTCAATCTCCTTCGCCTGAAGG
Source organism: Acidobacteriota bacterium (assembly GCA_034667225.1). Taxonomy (GTDB): domain Bacteria; phylum Acidobacteriota; class Thermoanaerobaculia; order Multivoradales; family UBA5704; genus DATMER01. Next base: position 174,160 of record JAXDKG010000001.1, on the reverse strand, counting down.
TATAGCGAGTTTGTCGGAACGAGCGGTCGTACTTGGTAAGCGCCTAAGTACTTGGAGATCCGTCGCATGAACGTCCGCGATAGCTACGACTCCGCGGCGAGCGCGTATGCCGACCATCTCTTTACGGAGTTGGAGCAGAAGCCGCTCGACCGGCATCTGCTGAATCGGTTTGCGGAGGCCACGCGCGGCAACGGTTGGGTCGTCGACCTCGGCTGCGGGCCCGGGCAGATTGCGAAATATCTTCGCGAGCAGGGTGTCTCGGTCATCGGCGTCGACCTGTCGGCCGAGATGATCAAGGTGGCTGGCAATCTCAGTCCCGGGATCGACTTTCGCGTCGGCGACATGCGCCGCCTCGACTTCGAGGATGCCAGCCTGGCAGGCGTGGTGGCGTTCTATTCAATCGTGCATTTCGAACCGGCCGAGCTCGATGCAGTCTTTCGGGAGGTGCGCCGGGTATTGCGCCAAGACGGGCTGGCTCTGATTTCATTCCACATTGGCGATCACGCGGTGCATCTGGACGACCTGTATGGCGCTCCCGTTTCCCTGGATTTCCAGTTCCACGTTCCGGATGCAGTGATCACGGCGCTCAGCGGGGCTCACTTCCACGTCACGGAAGAAATCGAACGTGAACCCTACGAGGGAGCGGAGTACCCCAGCCGCCGCTGCTACCTGCTTGCGAGAGCTGCTGAGGACAGGCCGATCAGATCAGCCCGGCCTTGAGGGCTTTGCTGACCGCCTCGGACTTCGAGTGCACCTGCAGCTTCTCGTAGATCGAGCGGATGTAGTTGCGCACCGTGTTGATGCTCACCCGCATCTCGTCCGCCGCCGACTGGTAGCTGAAGCCCTCGGAGAGCAGCGAGAGCAGCTTGATCTCCAGCCGTGTGAGATCGGTCTGCAGCTTCGCGGGCGGCCGGAAGTCGCGGAACAGGCGCACGACCTTGTGCGCGATCTCCGGCGACATCGGCGCGCCGCTCTCCCGCGCCTCGCGGATCGCGTGCAGGAGCCGGGACGGCGGCGTCTTCTTGAGGAGATAGCCGGCGGCCCCGTTGCACAGCGACTCGAAGATCCGCTCTTCGTCGTCGTGGAGCGTCAGCATCAGGATAGCCATCGCGGGGTGCCGCTCGTGGAAGTGGCGCACGGCCTGGGAGCCCGGCATGCCGGGCAGGCTGATGTCCAGGAGAAGGACGTCGGGCGCCGGCTCCCTCAGGGTGCGCAAGGCCTGCTCCGCGCTGCCGAAGGAGCCGACGCAGCGGAAGCCCTCGGTGTCGTCGATGAGCAGGCGAAGGGCTTCCTGCGCCGCCGGATCGTCCTCGACGATGGCGATTCGTATCGTTTCGTTAGAAATCATGTCTTGCGTCCATTCGTACCACGCCGCCGCGGTGCGGCCTAGCGCATGATCATGCGTTTCGGCCCGTGAGCGGCACTTCCAGCCGGACTTCGGTGCCGCGGCCCGAGGCCGAATCGATCGTCAGCCGTCCCTTGAGGTCGGCCGCGCGCGCGGTCATGCTGCCCAGCCCGTGGCGGGTCTCCCCTTCGGCGGGCTCGTCGAAGCCTTTGCCATCGTCCCGGATGACCGCGGTCAGGCGCCAGCCCTTCACGGCGAGCGACATGGTGACCGAGGCCGCGCCCGAGTGCTGGGCTATGTTGTGGAGCGCCTCCTTGAAGACCAGGTAGAGCTGGCGGCGTTCGACCGGCGAGAGCTTGACCTCTTCGGCATCCGCGGGCGCCTGCAGGTTCCAGACGATGCCGCGCGATTCGAGCAGGTCGCCGGCGAAACGGCGGATGCGCGTCGCCAGGCTGCGCAGATCGTCGCGGCGGGGGTCGATCGCCCAGATGCTCTCGCCGAGCGAGTTCATCATCTCGCGCGCGGTCTCGCCAATGTCGGTGACCAGGCGCGAGCCCTCCAGGTCCCCCTCGGTCCGACGCCGCGCCAGCTCGCTCAGGTAGGAGATGCGCGACAGGCTCGACCCGAGGTCGTCGTGGAGGTCGGTGGCGATGCGCGTGCGCATCCTCTCCAGAGCCAGCAGGTGGGAGACTCGGTAGCGGTAGAGCGCGACGATGCCGCCCGCCAGCGCGAACGCCACGAGGCTCAGGAACCAGGCGCGCTGCCAGAGCGGAGGACGGACGACGATGAGGACCTCGGCCGGCACGACGCTCGCGGCGCGGTCTTCGAGGGTGACGGCGCGCACGAGGAAGCGGTAGCGGCCCGCCGGCAGGTGGGCGTAGACCACGGACCGCGCGCCGCTCGCCTGGTTCCAGTCGCGGTCGAACCCTTCCATCTGGACCTGGTAGCGGAGGCTCTCCCCCGGCGCGAAGCTCAGGGCCAGGAACTCGATCTCCAGCCGGCTTCGCCGCGTTTCCATCTCGATGCCTTCGACGCGCGGCGCGCCGAGCTCGGATACCCGCTGCGGCACGCCGTTGATGCTGACCCCCGTGATCCAGGGCGACTGCACCAGGGAGACGGGCTCGCGCACCGGCACGAGCTGAGATAGACCCCGCCGGGTCCCGAACCAGAGGTGCCCTTCGCGGTCCCGCTCTGCCGTGTCCACGAGGTTGCTCGCCAGCCCGTCCAGGGTCGTGAAGTGCTCGATCCGCCCGGTCTCGGGGTCCAGTCGGTCGATCCCCCGGTGTCCGCCGACGAAGATGCGGCCCCAGCGGTCTTCGGTCAGGCAGCGGACTTCGTTGGAGGAGATCCCTTCGAGCGTGGTCAGCCGGACGAAACGCGGGGATCGGGAGGACGGGTCGTCCAGCCGGCCCAGGCCGCCCCCTTCGGTGGCGATCCAGAGCCGGCCCCGGGCGTCGATATGGAGGTCGGTGACCGGAGCGTCCGGCAGGCCCTGCTCCGGGCCGAACCGCTCCAGGCGCGCAGGACCGGAGCCCTGGGGGATCAGCCGCAGCACGCCGCCCCGTGCGAGACCGACCCAGACATGGCCGGCCCGGTCTTCCGCCAGGGCCCAGGGCAGGCTCTCGGCGGCCAGGCCTTGCTCGCGGCCGAACGAGCGCAGCTCCCCGGTGGCGCGCACCCTCTGGGTGAGCGGCCGCGCTCCGTTGGTGCCGATCCAGAGGTCCCCCCGGCTGTCCTCGAAGATCCGCTCGATGCTGTTGCCGCCGAGCCCGTCCCGGGCCGCGATCACCGTGGGCAGGACCGAGCCGAGGTCTTCGAAGCGCGTGCCGGCGGGATAGCGCAGGAGGCCCTGCCCCGTCGCGATCCACCATCCGCCCGACCGGTCGAGCACGGCGCTCTGGTGCACGCTCCACCCCAGGTAGCCGATCTCCGGCGGCAGCCGGGGGCGGACGGCCGTCAGGCGCGCGCCGTCGAAGCGGTGCAGCCAGAGCTCGCGCTGGTAGGTGTCGCCGGAGTGCACGTAGAGCGCGCCGTCGCCGCCCTGGAAGATCGAGAGCACCTGCGGGTTCGCCAGCCCCTCGTGGGCCGTGTAGCCGATGAAGCCGTGGCGCGCCACCCGCATGACGCCGCGCCCCTCGGTGCCCAGCCAGAGGTTGCCATCCCGGTCTTCGGCCATCGCGGTGAGAGAGGAATCGATGAGGCCGTTCTCCTCCGTCCACTCGCGCAGACGCCCGTCCCACAGGAACATGCCGCGGTTCGAGACCAGCCGCATCTGGTCGCCCGAGCCGAGGGCCTTCTGCCAACCGGTGTCGTCCTCAGGGTTGCCGATCTCGCAGACTTCGCCGGCGCGGAGGGGCAGGGACGCGGGCCGGTCGACCGTGATCCGGCAGCCGAGCTTGGCGGCCGTCTCGGCCAGCGAGGGCCTCGGGCCGCCGGGTTGGAGTCCCTCGGGGCCGGGCTTGAAGATGAAGACGCGCAGGAGATGGACGACCCAGATCCGGCCTTTGCGATCCACCTCCAGGTCGAGCACGCGGTCGTCGCCGTGATGAGGCAGGACCGGCTGGAAGGAGGTCCGCCCGTCGGGCAGGTGGCGCAGCAGCCCCTGCTGGGTGCCGATCCACACGCTGCCGTCCGGCGTCTCGGCGAAGGAGTCGATGGTCTTCGGCCGGGCGGGCAGGGCTTCCAGGCCGATCTCCCGGACCCGGCCTGCTTCAAGGACGAAGAGCCGCCCGGCGCCTCCGGCCCAGATACGGCCGGAACGGTCCTCATAGAGGGAGAAGACCGGCTCGGGCATGGCTGAGCCGAGAGCGACCCTTTCGAAGGCGGGGCGACCCGTGGGCCGGTCGGGGAGGAACCTGGCGAGGCCGCCATTCGTGGCGATCCACATGGTGCCGTCGCGCCTTTCCAGCAGGGCATGAACCCGGGCGTGCGGCAGCCCGTCCGCGCTGCCGTAGGTGATGAACCGCCCGCCGTCGAAACGGCTCACGCCATCGGTCGTGGCGATCCAGAGGTAGCCCCGGCCGTCCTGGACGATGTCGGTGATCGAGTCGCCGGCGAGGCCGTCCGCGATGCCATAGGCACGGACCGGCAGCTGCTCGGCGGAGGAAGCTCCACCAAGGAGGATCAGCCACGCCGCCAGCCAGGGCGACCACTTCAACCTGCGGGGGTGCACACGCGCAGTCTACCGCGGGAGGGGCGGCGGATGGAGAAAGAACTCCCGCTCGCGGAGCGCCAGCCGCCGCAACGCGCTCACGCCGGAAAGGTCGAGGCTCCGCGCATGAGCGTCGAGGTCGGCGGGAACGGGCCGTCCCCGCCGCTCCTCGAAATACCAGCGCCAGAGGTCCTCTTCGCTCATCCCGGTCTCGGCCAGCGAGGGGTTCGCGAGCCCCCGGGAGGAGAGGGACTCCTCCTTCTCCCGCGCCCGGGACGCGAGCGCGCCGTAGGCCCCCGAGGCGCGGAGATGGTCATGGAAGGAGCCTTCGAGGTCGGCCGCGAGGCTCTCCAGGATGCGGGAGAGCAGGGCCTCGTCGCGGGCGAGGCGCTCGAATCCCCCGGCGGTCAGGCCCTGCCTCTCGATCCACTCCCGGAGGCCGGCCGGGTCGAAGAGCCCATGCGCTCGCCGCAGCTGCTCGGCTGCCAGGTAGACCCCGTTCTCGTCCACCGACATGCCCACCTGCCGCGCGAGCTCCAGGGCCAGCAGGCGGATCAGCACCTTGTCGCGCTCGCGCCGATATCTTTCGTCGTCGAGCCGCAGCTCGTCGAGGAGATCCTCGCGGGAGACGTCGCCGGCCCAGGAGAGGGGACGCCGCAGGGCGACCTGGCGCCGCAGTTCCTCCCACGGCTCGGTGTGCTGGAAATGGAAGCGCACCTGCTTCGGAGAGGGGTCGGCCGCCATCCGCTCGCGGATGCGCTGCAGCATGGCGACGGCATCGGCGCGCTTCTGGTCGACCCTGCGGCCGGGAAGCCAGGCGGCGAGGGACGACAGTTCGTCCGCGGGCAGCCCCTGGCCGGCGGCACGCGCGAGGATCGCGGCAAGGCTTCTTTCCGGATAGAAGAGATCCTTGCCGATCCGGATGAGCGCAGCGGCGACATCCCCGCTCACCGCCTGCTCGCGGACCGCCGCGGCAAGGGTGAAACGGATGTTGACGAGGGCCTCGGAAACCGACGGATAGCCGAGTGCGGCGGAACCGTGCGCGACCGCCACCTCGTCGTCGTCCTCGAGCTCTCCCGAGCGGAAGGCCTCGAAGATGGCCCCGATCCCTTCCATGCCGAACGCGGCGAGCTCCGCGGCACGCAGCGCTCCCATGCTCGCGGCGCCGAAGACGTGGATGCCGCGGGAGAGGGCCCACAGGATCTCCTTGTGCCAGACGGCCGGCACGCGGTCGAAGTAGCCGTCGACGAGGCCGATCGCCCAAGGGTGCTCGCGGGTGACCTGATAGACGTCTCCCTGCGCGGCCGGCGGCAGGTAGACCGCGTCGAGATGGGAGCGCGCCTCGTCGGCGCCGAGGGTGGGACCGGCAAAGACGAAGATCTTCACGCGATCCCTGCCGCGGTCCGGGCGCGCAGCCCTGGCAGATAACCGGGTACGTGAGGAGAGCTCTCGAGGCCGGGGACCACCACCCGCACGACCGGGATCTCGAGCCCGGGCCGGGTCAGATCGACCGCGAGGACCTGATGGAGCCCGGCAGCGGACAATCGCCCGAGCATCCAGAGCAGGTCCTCTTCGAAAGTATTTCCCTCCCAGTCCGGGGCGTCGCGAAAGTCCCGGCGCGGGCCCGGAGCCGCGAGCCCGGCCTGCAGGACCTCGAGAGCGTCCAGGTCCTGGAGGGCCGCGTAGCGGGAACGCCGGAGGTCGTCGCGAGAGCCCGCGATGCCCGTCAGGCGGCTCTGCACCGCCTCGGTGAGCGCGCGCAGCAGCGCCACTCCGCGGCTCGGATGGCAGCCGGTCCCCTGGTTCGGCCCCAGAGGCCGGACGGGGTTCACCGACCGGTCCAGGATGACACAGCGGAAGGCGGCGACGCCGAGGTCCGAGGTGGTCTCCCAGGCTGCCACGGACACGCCCGCGCCGTCGAGCCTGTCGAGCACCTCGCAACAGGCCGGGTCGTCCACGGACCCGAGGTCCAGCCGGGTGCGCGTCCACGCCTCGGGACCGGCGATCTCCCACAGAGCGTCGGCATCGCGCTCGATCACTTCGGCCAGCGCGTGGCTCATGGCTTCCAGCCGATGGTTGCCGGACGCGAGACCGTTCCCGGTCAAAGGAAAGCAGCCGCTCCCGGGGGGCAGCGGCAGGGTGAAATCCGTATGGACCGACTCGTACGGCAGCCAGACGGCAGTCCCGGCGACCGCGTCCCATCCCTCGATCCACAGGAGACGCAGGTCGCCGTGAAACGCGCTGGTGCTGAGCCGCGCCAGGACCGCGGGATCGGTGACGGCATGCGTGAAGCGCAGCTCGTTGTAGGAGGCCAGCTTGAGGGGGAGAGTGATCCTCTCGGCGTGATAGCCCTCGGCCGCCTCCATCAATCCTGATGCCCGCGCCGCGGTCAGGGTCAGACCCTTGCCCTGCGAGACCGCTAGCGAGCGGGAATTCGGCCGGCAGACCATGACGACCGGAATGCCGACCGAATCCAGACCTGTCACATTGGCGACGCGGGTGATTCCCAGGACGGGCATCAGGCGCCCGACCCGTTCTACCGTTGCCTCGGGCGCCGCGGCGCGGTGCGTCCCGGAACGGAAGGCCTTCACCGCCGGCCCTTCAGCCGTGGGCAGAAGCTCGCATCTCAAGACGGCAGGCCTCCTGCGAGCCGTTACTCCTGCTCTCCCGCGGGCTGGCGGAATGACTTGAGATTGAGCAGGTGAGGCTGGTCGTCCCAGAGCTCCGTCCCTCCTGCGGGAGGCGGAAGCACGGCATGGCTGACACCCGCGCCAACCAGGCCCTGGGCGGCCTGGTAATGAGGGCTGCTCGCTTCCAGAGGGTGGGCCTCGATCTGATCACCGGTCAACCTGTACAGCGTTCCGTCCTCTCCAGCGATGATGACACTGTGCATGGAATCCTCCGTTCCTTGTTGGGTCCGACCGAATCAAGCGGCGGTCACGTCTTCAAGCAGGGCCAGCTCCAGCTCGGCCCGCATTGCGAAAGGTTTCGAGCCCTGCCTGCGCGCGAGGACCAGGGCCCGGCGGAAACAGTGTTCCGGCTGCTGCCGGCCGTAAGATTCCGGGCTGGCGAGGGCGAGCGTCCCCTCCAGCCGGAAGAGCTCCGGTAGCCAGAAGAACCGGTCATCCACTCCCTTGAGAATCCGGCGGATCTCCAACAGCAGCCGCTCTGCCTCTGCGGTCTGCTCAGCGTGGAGGTGCGCCTCGACGAGCAGGAAGAGCACCTTCAATTGCGAGAGCAGAGCGCCCGAGGCCCGGAATGACGACAGACCCCGATGGATGTGCTCGAATCCCGCCTCGCGCCGCGCCGGATCGCCGCCGACCACATAAGCCCACCCGAGATACGCGTAGCCATAGGAGGCGATGTGTTGAAAACCTTTCTCTTCGGACAGCGCCAGCAGGTCGGCGGCCATCGGCTCGACGGCCTCGGGGTCGCGCAGGAGGTAGTGCAAGCGCGTCGCCGAGCTCAGGGCGTCGGCGAGGCTGTAGGGATGCCCGATCGCCCGCGCCATTTCGATGGCGGTGCTCGACCGCTGGACGGCCTGGCTGAAACGGCCCGTCTGCCACAGCACGAGCGCCGACATGGAGACGGTGGTGACGGCGACGTCCTGTCCCGTGGCGAAGGTCGCTGACCGGTCGCGATCGGGGGAGTCGAGCGCGATCCCACTCTCCAGATGTGCGAGGGCATCGCCGAGCTCTCCGAGGTAGAAGTGGCTCAGCGCCAGGGTCAGGTGGGCCTCGAACAGGAGCGGCGGAGCCTCGCGGGCCTCGGCGATCTCCATCATGCGCCGGCCGAGGTCCAGCGCCTGGGCGAGCTCGACGCGCACGAGCCGGAAGATCCACAGCCCCCTCAGCACCCAGAAGAGCTGCAGATCTTCCCCGCTCACGCTGCAGAGCTCCTGCGCCCGTACATAGAGACCTTCGAGCGGAGAGTGCGTATAGCCACGGGTGGCGATCAGCGCCGAGCCGAGAAGGGTCCTCAACGAGAGCTCCAGCCGGTCACGATCGTTTCCGTCCGGCAGGGCGCCGAGCAGGGAGATGCCCCTCTCGAGGTGAGCGATCGCCTCGTGGAAGGCGGAGTGAGCGACGGCATGCCGCCCCGCGTGCAGCCAGAGCGGCACGGCGCGGTCCGCGGCCGCACCCTCGGTGTAGTGGCGGGCGATCAGCTCGGGGCGCTTCCTGGCGACCTCGGGGAAGCGCTCTTCGAAGATCTGCGCAATCCGCAGATGGTGCTGCTGCCGGGCGCTCTTCAGGAGCGATTCGTAGGCCGCGTCCTGGATCAGCGCGTGCTTGAACATGTAAGTGGCGCCGGGGGGAGTTCCCTGCTGGTACAGGAGCTCCTCGTCGACGAGCTGCTCGAGCTCCCGCTGCAGGACCATGGCGGGCAGGGCGCAGGTGGCGCGGATCATTTCCCACGTGAACTCCCGGCCGAGCACGGAGGCGACCTGGACTACCTCGCGGATCGAGGACAGCCGGTCCAGGCGGGCCATGAGCGAATCCTGGAGCGTCGCCGGAATGGCGAGGGGAGCGATCGGCCCGGTGAGCTCGAAGCTCTCTTCGGCCTGCCGGAGGAGCCCCGATCCGAGGACCATCTTGGTCAGCTCTTCGACGAAGAGCGGGACCCCGTCGGTCTTCGACACGATCTGCCGGAGCACTTCCCGAGGCAGGGTGCCGCCGGAAACTCCCTGCGCCAGGACCTCCACCTCCCGGTCCTGGAGCCGGTCCAGCTTCACCTGCGCCACGAAGCCGCCCGCGCCCCAGGGCGGAGTGAAGACCGGCCGGAAGGTGAGCAGGACGAGGATGCGGTCCCGGAGCCCGTTCCGGACGAGGGACTCGAGCAGCTCGAGCGTCGAAGGGTCGATCCAGTGCAGGTCCTCCACCGCGAAGATCACGGGCTCCCGCTCGGCGAGCGCGGATAGGAGGGCCCGGAGGGCTTCCAGCGTCTTCTCCTTGCGCCGCTGCGCCGTGAGGCCGAGGAAGCCCTCTTGTTCTTCCACGGATATGCCAAGCAGGGGCGCGAGGAGCGGCAGGGACTCCTCCGAGGGGAGCCCCAGGGAGGCGAGCCCCTCGGCCATTCCGCGGAGCTGGCTGGCCGGCAGCTCCCCGGGCTGCAGGTGGAAAGCGCCCTGGAGGAGGTCGGCGACCGGCGCGAACGGGCTCTGCTGCAGGAAGGGGGAACAGCGGCAGACCAGCCAGCGGAGGTCCCCCGCGGCCCGTGTCCGAAGCAGGTGGATCAGGCGCGACTTCCCCAGGCCCGCCTCGCCGACGACCTGGACCACCCGGCCGCGGCCCTCCCGGACCTGCTCCAGGGCGCCGAGCAGGACGGAGAGCTCGTCCTGTCTCCCTACCATCGGGCTCAGGCCCCGCGCCATGGCGAGCTCGAAGGCGTTGCGCACCCCGCTCTCCTCCAGGACCCGGTGCACCTCGACCGGGCGGGCGATCCCCTTGAGGCTCTGGGGACCCAGGGGCTGGGCGTTGAAGAACCCCTGGATGAACGACCAGGTCGTCCCGCTCACCACGACCGTTCCGGGCTCGGCGAGCGACTGCAGGCGGGCGGCCACGTTCGGGACCTGACCGAGGGCCAGACGCTCCCGTACCTCGCCGGACCCGATCTCCCCGGCGACCACGGCGCCGGTATGGATCCCGACCCGGACGGCGAGCCGGACTCTCCAGTCCCGCTCCAGGCTGTCGTTGAGCTCGTGGATCGCGTCGACGATCCCCAGTCCCGTATGGACCGCGCGCCGCGGATCGCCCTCGTGCGCCACGGGGTATCCGAAGTAGACGAGGAGTCCGTCGCCCAGGTGCTGCGCCGTGTGCCCTCCGAATCTCTCCACCACCTGGTTGGCGGCCCTCTGGTAGCCGAGCAGGATCTCGCGCAGGTCTTCCGGGTCGAGCCGCTCGGACAGGGCCATCGACTCGACGATGTCGCAGAAGAGCACCGTGACCTGGCGGCGCTCGGCCGAGTGAGTGCCCGAAGAGGGATCGCAGGCGCTCACCAGAGGCTTGCCGCACTGGCCGCAGAACCTCATTCCTTCCGGGCTGTCGAAGCTGCAGGTCGCGCAGAGCATCCCTGAGGGCCTCACGACGACCGCAACGGTCTGAGGCCTGTCCTCCTGATTGATGGTTCCTTTCCTATCAGTGAGACCAGGCGGCGGGAAATTGCACCCGGTCTTTACCAGCCCATCAGGTCGATGGCATACGGGAGCATCTTGAGCCACCACGGCCAGTCGTGGGCCACGTCATGGCCCCAGACGTCGAGGAAATGCGGAATCCCCTTGCTGTGGAGAACCTGGGAGAGGAACCTGGAGGCATCCGGCGCCTCGTACGCGCCCTGGCCGGTGAGGATGAGGATCTTGCACGCGGTCTGCAGCTTGTGGAGGTTGTCCCCCCCGAGACCCGGCAGGTACCAGGCCGGGTTGTTGAAGAAGGCGTTGTCGTCGCTGGAACCATGCAGATAGTCCGGCCCCAGGTCGTAGAAGCCGCTCATGGCGATGAGCCCGTCGAAGAGGTCGGGCCGGCGGAACATCGCGTTGGCCGCGTGGAAGGCCCCGAAGCTGGCGCCGGCCGTGGCGATCCGCAGGTCGGGAGTCTGGCAGGCGCTGCGGATGTAGGGCACGACCTCGTCCTCGATGTAGCGCGAGTAGAGGGCCTGCCGCCGCGCCTGCTCCGCCACGGGCAGATTGCGGTCCATCCAGGACTGGTTGTTGATGCTGTCGATCGAAAAGACCCGGACCCGCCCGGCTTCGATCTGCGGCGTAACGGCTCCGATCAGGCCGAAACGCTCATTCTCCAGGAAGTCGGCCGCCGCCGTGGGGTACAGGAGCACCGGGTGCCCATAGTTGCCGTACGAGACGATGGGCATGTCCTTGCCCAGGCTCGGGCTGTGCCAGCCGTCGATCTTGCGCTCCATCCGGTTTCCCTCCAAAGACGCCTACTCTACCGGAAGTCCCGCCCGAGCTATACTCCATGCGCGTTGTTGAAACACAGCTTCAAGGAGTTCCCCATGCACCGATCGTCGCGTATCTTCCTCGCCGCTCTGCTGGCGTTCCCCGTCCTCGCCTTCGCTTCCCACACGCCCGATCCGTCGAGCGTGACCGTCGCCGGCAGTCTTCAATCGGAGATTGGCTGCTCCGAGGACTGGCAGCCGGCCTGCGCCGCAACCCATCTGGCTTTCGAGGCGGAGGACGGCGTTTGGCAAGGCACGTTCGACGTCCCGGCCGGCTCCTGGGAGTACAAGGCTCCGCTCAACGACGGTTGGGACGAGAACTACGGCCTCCATGCCGCGCTCAACGGGGGCAACATCCCCCTGAGCCTCTCGGCGGCAACATCGGTCAAGTTCTACTACTCGCACGAGACGCACTGGATTACGGACAACCAGGGCTCGGTGATCGCCACCGCGCCGGGCAGCTACCAGTCGGAGATCGGCTGCCCCGGCGACTGGCAGCCCGATTGCCTGCGCTCCTGGCTCCAGGACCCGGACGGCGACGGCATCTATTCTTTCTCCACCAGCTCAATCCCGGCCGGCACCTATGAGGTCAAGGCCGCGATCGACGAGGCCTGGGACGAGAACTACGGCGCCGGCGGCGTGCAGAACGGGGCCAATATCTCCTTTACGGTGGCCGGGGACTGCGCCGAGACGGTCTTCACCTACGACTCGGCCACGCACGTCCTCGCCATTTCGACCGGCAGCGCTCCGGCCCAGCCCGCGAGCGTGACGATCCCGGGGAGCTTCCAGCAGGAGGTGGGCTGCTCCGGCGACTGGCAGCCCGACTGCGCCGCAACCCACCTGGCGCTCGAGGACGGCGTCTGGCAGGGGACGTTCAGCATTCCCGCCGGAAGCTGGGAGTACAAGGCCGCGATCAACGATTCCTGGGATGAGAACTACGGGGCCAACGCGGCTCCCAACGGCCCGAACCTGTCGCTGTCTCTCCCGGAGGCCGCGGCGGTCAAGTTCTACTACTCGCACGCGACTCACTGGGTCGCGGACAACAAGTCCAAGGTGATCGCCACGGCGCCGGGCAGCTTCCAGTCGGAGCTCGGCTGCCCCGGCGACTGGCAGCCCGACTGCCTCCTCTCCTGGCTGCAGGACCCGGACGGCGACGGTACCTATACGTTTTCGACGCGGTCGATCCCGCCGGGCAGCTATGAAGTCAAGGTAGCGATCAACGAGAGCTGGGACGAGAACTACGGGGCCGGCGGCGCCCGCGACGGCGCCAATATTTCGTTTTCTGTGCCGAACGCCTGCACCGAGACCTTCTTCGCGTACGATGCCGCAACCCACGTGCTGACCGTCAACGCCAGCGGCGCCCCCCAGGGCAACATCAACCGCGCCCAGGCCTACTGGGTGACGGAGGACACGATCGCCTGGGAGCCGGGGGCCGCCCAGGACGTGACGCTCCACTACGACGCCGAAGGCGACCTGGTGCTCGGCGCCGAAGGGGTGGCCGGCGGCATCGACATCCCGCTGACCCGCGACCCGGCCGGGCTGCCTGCCGATGTGCGCGAGAAGTTCCCGCACATTGCCAACCACGACGCGTTCAAGATCCCTGCGGACCGTCTGGACGAGGTCCCCGAGGCGCTCCGCGGCCAGCTCGCCGTTTCGGCCAAAGCTGCCAACGGCACGCTCGTGGACGCCACCGGCCTCCAGATCCAGGGAGTGCTCGACGACCTCTATACCTATGAGGGACCGCTCGGCTTAACTTTCCAAGCCGGAGCGACGACCCTGCGCGTCTGGGCGCCCACGGCGCGCTCGGTCAAGGTCGTGGTCTTCCCAGGCATCGAGCAGTCCATGACCTTCGATGCCGGGACAGGCGTCTGGAGCGCGACAGGAAGCTGGTACGGCCGCGAATATCTCTACGAAGTCCAGGTTTTCGTGCGCTCCACCGGCCAGGTCGAGACGAACCGGGTCACCGATCCCTACTCGGTCGCGCTCACCCGGAACAGCGCCCGCAGCCTGATCGTGGACTTGAACGATCCCGCGCTCAAGCCAGCCGGTTGGGACACGCTGTCCAAGCCGCCGCTCGCCGCGTTCGAGGACATCGTCCTCTACGAGCTGCACCTGCGCGACTTCAGCGCCTCCGACCCGATCGTGCCGCAGTCCTGGAAGGGGACCTTCAAGGCGTTCACCCTGAAGGGATCGAGCGGCATGCTCCACCTGGCGGCGCTCGCCAGGGCGGGCCTCACCCACATCCATCTGCTGCCGGTCTTCGACATCACATCGATCGACGAGGACAAATCGACCTGGCTCTCTCCCGCGGGCGACCTGTCGTCCTTCCCGCCCGACTCGGAGGAGCAGCAGGCGAGGGTCATGGCCGTCGCCGACCGCGACGGCTTCAACTGGGGCTACGACCCCTGGCACTTCACCGTTCCCGAAGGCAGCTACTCCACCGATCCCAACGGCACCACCCGCAACCGCGAGTTCCGCGAGATGATGCAGTCGCTCTCCAGCATCGGCCTGCGGGTGGTCATGGACGTGGTCTACAACCACACCAGCGCCGCGGGCCAGAACGACCGCGCGGTGCTCGACCGGATCGTGCCCGGCTACTACCACCGCCTGAACGCCGACGGCAACATCGAGACCAGCTCCTGTTGCCAGAACACCGCCAGCGAATTCAACATGATGGAAAAGCTCCTGGTCGACTCGGCAGTGACCTGGGCGAAGCAATACAAGGTGGACGGCTTCCGCTTCGACCTGATGGGCCATCACATGAAGCGCAACATCCTGAAGCTGCGCGCGGCCCTCGACGCCCTGACGCTCGCGGCCGACGGGGTCGACGGCAAGAAGATCTACATCTACGGCGAAGGCTGGAACTTCGGCGAAGTCGCCAACAATGCCCGCGGCGTGCAGGCCACCCAGGCCAACATGGCCGGCACCGGCGTCGGCACGTTCAACGACCGTCTGCGCGACGGAGCGCGGGGCGGCGGCCCGTTCAGCGGCATTCAGGAGCAGGGCTTCCTGACCGGGCTCTATGACGACCCGAACGCCACAGACCAGGGGACGCCTGCGGAGCAGCTCGCCCGGCTCCTCCTCCAGACGGACTGGGTCCGCGTCGGCATGGCCGGCGGCATCGCCGACTACGAGTTGGAGGACCGCAACGGCAACCTGGTGGAAGCCAGGGAGATCGACTACAACGGCCAGCCCACCGGCTACACGGCCGACCCGCAGGAGCTGATCAACTACATCGAGGCGCACGACAACGACACGCTGTTCGACGCCATCAACCTCAAGGCCTCTCCGTCGGACAGCATGGACGACCGCGTGCGCATGCAGAACCTGGGGATGAGCCTGCTGGGCTTCGGCCAGGGCATCCCGTTCTTCCACGCCGGGGTGGACCTGCTGCGCTCCAAGTCCCTGGACCGCAACAGCTACAACTCGGGCGACTGGTTCAACAAGCTCGACTTCAACTACAACGACAACAACTGGGGCGTGGGCCTGCCGCCCGCGCAGGACAACCAGGCCAACTGGCCGATCATGGCTCCGCTGCTCGCGGACCCCGACCTCGATCCCTCGCCGCTCGACATCCACAAGGCCGTGTTCCATTTCCGGGAGGTGCTCAAGATCCGCAAGAGCTCTCCCCTGTTCCGGCTGCGCCTGGGCAAGGGGATCCGGGAGCGGGTCGAGTTCCACAACACCGGTCCGGACCAGATCCCCGGGCTGATCGCCATGACCGTCTCCGATACCGCCGGCGAGGTGGACCATCAGGTGCGGCAGGTGCTGGTGGTCATCAATGCCTCGAAGGAGGCGCGGGAGGTCGCGGTGCCCTGCGCGCGCTTCGTGCTCCATCCGGTCCACGCCGCCTCGACCGATCCCGTGGTGCAAGGCTCCAGCTATGACATGGGGACCTGCACGGTCTCGGTGCCGGGACGGACGGCGCCTGTGTTCTGGGAGCGCCGCCCGGTGGACGAGCAGCTCGGCCTGCTGATCGGCGAGGTGGCAGAGCTCGTGACCGGCGGGGTGCTCAACCACGGCCAGGCGCGCTCGCTGATTTCCAAGCTGGAGAACGCCCAGCGCCAGCTTCAGTCCGGCAAGCCCGGCCCGGCCAGGAACCTGATCCAGGCGTTCATCAACGAGGTGAAGGCCCTGGCCGCCAGCGGCAGGCTGACGGCCGAGCAGGCTGCCGCCCTGATCCACGACGCCGAGGCCGCCATCGCGGACCTCGGCTAGCGGCTCTCGGGGGGCTTCGTGTACAGCCCCTCGTGATGTGCCTTGCCCTTGCGGACGACCTCGAGCCGGCCCTCGGCCGCCCAGCGCCGCAGCGTGACCGCGGCGCTGCGCGAGTCGATCTCGTAGCGGAGCTGCGGGCCCCAGCGCTCCTGGATCTCGTCGATCAGCGACGTGGCGCCGAAGGCCTCGCCGGGAGCCTTGGTCTCGATCACCATCTCCATCAGCTTGGCGATCCAGTGCCAGCCGCCTCTCGCCACCTCTTTGGGCAGCGTGGCCGGCGGCTCCGGCCGGACGTCCACGATGAGCTCGCCGACCGCCGCCGAAGCCGCTTGCAACGCCGCGTGGCGCTCCGCGGCCTTGCGGTGCTCCGCCTCGTGCAGCGCCCGCTGCTCCGCGTGCACCGCCTCCTGCCGCGCGTGCATCTCGCCCAGTTCCTTGTGATGCGCGATCTTCCTCTCCAGGCGCGCGAGCATCTCGCCGACCGGCAGCTTCGAGCTCATCTCAGGCTCCTTGTGGGTCTGTGTGGACACAAGGTATCAGACCGGAAGGCCTCAGATCCACGCGAAGGGCTTTTCTGCGACACAGAAAGTCTCTGTGTTGCCAAAAAACTTTTGTGGCGACACAGAGATCTTCTGCGCCGCGACAAATTCACCTACGCTGCCAAACGCGGCGTTCCGCAACGCTGAGACTTTCTACATCGCCACAAATCCAGATTGGCAACACAAAGGATTCTTACGTCGCGGAAAAGCTCTCTGTGTTGCCAGAAAAGTCTTTGCGTCGCCAAAAATCTCTCTGTGTTGCGCCTCGCGGTTTTTGGCAACACAGAGAGACGTACGGCGGATTTCAGTCTTCTTGTCCGCGAAGGAGATCCTCTAGCCGCCCCTAATCCCCCATCTCCAGGAAGAACTCCATCAGCTCGGCCGACGAGCTCTCCATCTCCACCCGCAGGCGCTCGATGCGCTCCGTCAGGTAGTTGAACATCCACGCCGCCGGGATGGCGACGAGGATGCCGAGGGCGGTCGTCACAAGGGCCTCCGCGATGCCCGAGGACACGGTCTCGAACCCGCCGGCTCCGCCCTTCTCGGCGATGGCCCGGAAGGCGTGGATGATCCCTACCACCGTGCCGAAGAGCCCGACAAACGGGGAGATCGTCGCGATCGTGGCCAGGGTGCCGATGCCGCGCTTGAAGCGGGCGAGCGTCACCATGCTGGAGCGCTCCACCGCCCGCGCCGACGCTTCGATGACCGCCTCGGCCGGCAGCGAGCCGCGGGCGCTCTTCTGCTGCCAGGTGATGAGGCCGGCCGAGACCACCCGGGCGAGATGGCTGTGCGGGAAACGGCCGGCGGTTTCGACCGCCTCGCGCAGCCAGTCCTCCCGCTCCTTTTCCGGTTTCTGGGCGAGGATGCGCGCGAACTCCAGCGACTGGCGCCGGGCCCGGCGGAAGGTGAGCAGCCGTTCGGCCGACACCGAGAGGGACAAGATGGACAGGACGACCAGGGTGAAGACCACGGCCACCCCGATGGCGCTCATCTCCGCCAGGCCGAGGGACGAAAGGAACTTGGCTTCATGCATGGAGGTCTCCCTTTCACCGACAGGTGAATGAATCCTTCGCCTTGCGGCGAAGTTGGTGTCCGGGAGCGCTCCCTCGGTTGAATTAGAAGGGGGATGAAAGAATTTGGTTCCGGCCAGCCCGCCTGGGGTTGAAACCCCAGGCTAGAAAAGTACAGCCCCCATCCGGGGGCTGAAAGAAGCTCGCCCCGGGTAGGGGCGACACCCTTCTAGCCTGGGGTTTCAACCCCAGGCGGGCTGCGCCGCGGTGGAGATGTTGGCGCTTACCGCGACCGCTTGCCCACGAACCGCGCCAGCTCCCGCAACGGCTCGCCCTTGCGCCCGAGAGGCGCGAGAGACTCCTCCGCAAAGCCGAGCAACTCGGCCTCGAGCGCCTGGGCGCCCTCGACGCCGAGGAGCTTCACGAAGGTGACCTTGCCGGCGTCCTGGCCCACGTCCTTGCCCGTCTCCTCGGGCGTGCCCAGCACGTCGAGCAGGTCGTCCGAGATCTGGAAGGCGAGGCCCAGGTTCTTGGCGAAGCGGGCGACGATCTCGAGGTCCTTGCGCCTGGCATCCGCGGCCATGGCCCCGAGCTCGCCCGCGGCCATGAAGAGCGCGCCGGTCTTGTGGCTGTGGATGTACTCCAGCAGCTCCAGATCCAGGTCCTCGGCCTTCGAGAGCAGGTCGAGCGCCTGGCCGCCGATCAAGCCGTCGCTGCCGATGGCCGCGGCCAGGTGGTGGACCATGTCCTCGGCCGTGTAGCGGCCCAACGACAGCCGGTTGGCGCTCTCCGCCACCAGGGCATACGCGCGGTTGAGCAGGGCGAGCGCGGCCAGGAGCGCCACGTTTTCTCCGAACTGGAGGTGGACGGTGGGACGGCCGCGGCGCAGGCTCGCGTCGTCCATGGACGGCAGGTCGTCCAGGATCAGCGAGCAGGCATGCACCATCTCGATGGAGCACGCCAGATCAAGAACAGGGGCAGACCGGATACCGAAGAGATCGGCGACCACGATCGTGAGCACCGGCCGGATCCGTTTGCCGGGTCCGGTCAGCGCGTAGTGCATGGCCTGGTGGACCGCCTCCGGACGGGCGCCGGGGGCCGCCAGCAGCTCGGGCAACCGGCGGTTCACCCGACCGGCGAGCTCGGCGAGCCCGCCGGCCAGTCCGCGTGGACGCGACTCAGGCGCCTCAGGCGAAGGACGCGACCGCTTCGTCCTCGGTATCGTAAACGTCAAAGACCGTGATGAGCTGCGTGATGGTCAGGATGTCGTTGATCTTGGGCGGCAGGTTGGCCAGCTTGATCTTGGCACCCCGATTGGTGGCGCTGGTGTAGCCGCTGACCAGCTCGCCGACGCCCGACGAGTCGATGGTGGTGACCCCCTGCAGGTTCAGGAGCACCTTCTGGGATCCGGAGTCGAGCACCCGGTGGACGGCGTCGCGCAACGCCTCCTCGGCCGCGCCGATGGTGATCTTCCCTTTGATGTCCAGAATGGTGACGTCGTTTCGCTTCCTCTCGTTGATCGGCATGGGATGGTTCCCCTCCTCTTTAGATCCCGCGTCAGGATCCCGAGCCGGCGACCTTCTTGCGCAGGGTCACGATGGTGCCGCCGCCCGGCCGGGGTCCGTAGTGTATGTCGTCCATGAAGCTCTTCATGTAGAAGATGCCGCGTCCGTTCGGTTTGAGCAGGTTTTCGGGCGCCAGGGGGTTCTGGAGCTGGGCCGGATCGAAGCCGGTCCCCTCGTCCTCCACCTGGATCACCACCTCGTCCCCCTCGCGGAACAGATCCACGTGGACCTGCTTGCCCGGGTCCTGCGCATTGCCGTGCTTGATGGCGTTCGCCACGGCCTCGCGGACGGCCACGTCCACCCAGTGGCGCGTATCCTCGTCCACGCCGAGCCGCTCCAGGGAATCGCGTAGCACGACCTGGACCAGCTCGATGTTTTCGAAGCGGCTCCCGACGTCCAGATGAAAGTGGCGTTCTTGGGGCATCTCTTCTCGGGCGGAGTCTAGCATCAGTTCCCGGTCGGGGCCTTCTCCATGTACTTCAGGAGGATCGGGATGATGAACAGGAGCTGCACCGCGTCGAACAGGAAGTGGGCGGCGATGGCCGGCCAGATGTTCTGCCGCCAGCGGACCAGGAAGGCGTAGATCAGCGACAGGGTGCCGATCCCCACCAGCATGAGCGGCTGCCCGTACGAGAAGTGGGCGAGGACGAAGAGCAGGGTGGAGAGGAAGATCCCGATCCGCGGCTGCAGGAAGCCGCGGAAGAAGGTCTCCTCCACCACGCCCGCCGACAGGCTGATGAGGATGCGCACGCCGATCGGCAGCGCCACGATCCAGGGAATCAGGGCGGGCGGCTGCTTGGGCAGGGAATCCTCCCCGCCCAGGGCCATGATGATGAGCCCCATCAGGATCGCCACCGCCAATACCGCCCCCCAGGACCCGATCCCCACCAGGACCCCGACGCCGATCTCCCTGGGCACGTCCGGAGCCACGAAGCCGAATTGCTCCTGGA
This sequence comes from Acidobacteriota bacterium, assembly GCA_034667225.1. GTDB lineage: Bacteria > Acidobacteriota > Thermoanaerobaculia > Multivoradales > UBA5704 > DATMER01. The sequence continues at coordinate 154,437 of JAXDKG010000001.1, read as the reverse complement.
ACCGGCGGAAGAGGGGGACGGGAGCCGGAGCTGGAGCCGGCTCCTGATCCGGCAGCTCTTCAAGGGGAGGAGGCGGCGGAGCCGGCCTCAGCCCCGCGAACCCCAGCAGAAACCAGGAGATGATCGTCAGGATCAGTAGGAAGTGGAGGAGGAAGAGCCGCGGCGTGGTGAGCTGGCTCAGGTCCATCTCCGGCACGTCCTGGCCGATGCTGGCCAGAGAGGCGAAGGCGCCGATCCAGAGAATCAGAGCCACCAGGGTCCAGCCCAGGGTGCGGCGCCAGGGCTCCCGGAAGCCGGGAGGGAGCAGCCCGCGCGCCTCGCACAGGCGGTCCATGAAGAAGGCCACGGCAATGGCCAGAAAAGCCGTCAGGGCCCAGCTCAAGTCTTGGCCTTCGCCCGGTAGCTGCGCAACACCATCGTCGCCGTGTTCACCCGCTGGATCTTCCGATTGCGCAGCTGGATGGCCGGTATGTCGTCGAGGGGGGCCTGATCGCCGCGCAAATCTCGAAGGTGGCGCTCGAGCTCGAAGGCGAGCTGGTCGAGGTCGGAGCGGGTCAAAGTCTTGAAGGAGCGCTCCGTGATCATGACGTACCCATCGGCGATATCTTTCGCCATGGACCAGGCACTGCCTCCGGGGAAGCTCATCAGGGGGGATCATAGCATCGTGGTATCATTCGTCCGCGGTTTGCCCGGCCGTACCCAATCCGCCCCAAACGACGACGAGTCTCCCGAAGGAGGACCCCCCTTGAGCCGCTTCCCAGGCGTCGATTTTCTGGATGTAGATACGCTCCTCACTGAAGAGGAGCGAATGGTGCGCGACACCGTGCGCGCGTTCGTCGATGACAAGGTCAAGCCGATCATCGAGGAGCACCACCGCGAAGGCCGCACCCCCCTCGCGCTCGTCCCCGAGATGGGCGCCCTCAACCTGTTCGGCGCGAGCCTCTCCGAGTACGGTCTCCCCGGCCTGGGCGGCGTCGCCTACGGCCTGATCATGCAGGAGCTGGAGCGCGGCGATTCCGGCCTGCGCAGCTTCGTCTCGGTCCAGAGCTCCCTGGTCATGTACCCGATCTACGCTTTCGGGTCCCAGGAGCAGAAGGACAAGTGGATCCCCCGGCTCGCCACCGGCGAGGCCATCGGCTGCTTCGGCCTCACCGAGCCCGACTTCGGGTCCAACCCCGGCGGCATGCGCACCTTCGCGAAGAAGGCCGGCAACGATTGGGTGCTCAACGGCTCCAAGCAGTGGATCACCAACGGCACCCTGGCCGACGTCGCCGTCGTCTGGGCCAAGACCGATGACGGTGTCCGCGGCTTTCTGGTCGAGAAGGGCACCCCCGGGTATACCTCCTCGGACCAGCACGGCAAGTTCTCCCTGCGCGCCTCCACCACCTCGGAGCTCGGCTTTCACGATTGCCGCATCCCGGGAGACGCCATCCTGCCCAAGACCACAGGCTTGAAGAACGCCCTGATGTGCCTCAACCAGGCGCGCTACGGCATCGCCTGGGGCGGTATCGGGTCTGCGATGGAGACGTATTACACCGCTCTCGAGTACTCGAAGCAGCGGATCCAGTTCAGCGGCCAGCCCATCGCCAGCCACCAGCTCGTGCAGGAAAAGCTGGCCTGGATGATCACCGAGATCTCCAAGGGGCAGCTCCTGTCGATCCAGCTCGGCCGCCTCAAGGACGCCGACCGTCTCAAGCACTGGCACGTCTCCATGGGCAAGCGCAACAACGTCTGGGTGGCCCGCGAGTGCGCCAAGCTCGCCCGCGAGATCCTCGGCGCCAACGGCATCGTGGACGACTACCCGGTCATCCGCCACATGCTGAACATCGAGTCGGTCTACACCTATGAAGGGACGCACGACATCCACGGCCTGATCATCGGCGAGGCGGTCACCGGCATTCCTTCCTACAATCCCCCGGAACGGAATGAGAAGCCGGCCAAGCGGGCAGAGACTCCGGTCGGAGCGGCGCGCTGATGGCGCTCGATCACCTGCTGGAGCAGGAGTTCATCCAGGTCACCGAGCAGGCGGCCATCGCCTCGGCCCGCACCATGGGCCGCGGCGACCGCCGCCACTCCGACCAGGTCGCGGTCGAGGCCATGCGCAAGGAGATGGACAACCTGCCCATGGACGGCCGCATCGTGATCGGCGAGGGCGAGCGCGACAAGGCGCCCTTGCTCTACACGGGCGAGGAGGTCGGAAAGCTCCGCGGCCAGGACGGCGCCACGGCCGTGGACATCGCCGTCGACCCGCTGGAGGGGACCAACCTCTGCGCCACGGGCGCGCCCGATGCCATCGCCGTCCTCGCCGCCTCCGAGCGCGGCGGCCTGCTCTATGCCCCCGACGTCTACATGGACAAGATCGTCGTGGGTCCGACCGCCCGGGGCAGCGTGCACATCGACGCTCCGGTCGCCGAGAACCTGCGCAACATCGCCGCCGCCTTCGGCCGCCAGGTGAAGGACCTGACCATCGTGGTGCTCGACCGCGACCGCCACCAGCAGCTCGTCGAGGACATCCGCCAGGCCGGGGCCCGCATCCGCCTGATCGGCGACGGCGACCTCTCGGCCGGCATCTCGGCCGCGGTGCGCGGCACCGGGGTGCACGCGGTCATGGGGATCGGCGGCGCGCCCGAAGGGGTGATCACCGCCGCGGCCATGCGCTGCCTGGGCGGCGAGATCCAGGCGCGCCTCAAGGCGACCAACGACGAGCAGGCCGCGCGCCTCAAGGAGCTCGGCTTCGAGGACGTGAACAAGATTTACAAAACCGAGGACCTCGCGCCGGGCGAGGAGATCCTCTTCAGCGCCTCCGGCGTGACCGACGGCGAGCTGCTCCGCGGCGTCCGCTTCTTCGGCGGCGGCTCGCGTACGACGACCCTGTTCATGTCGCTGTCGCGCAAGATCATCCGCTTCGTGGACACGATCCATCGCGAGCAGGTGACCACCCCCGTACGCTTCATCTAGGGAGCCATCTGCATGATCAAGCCGGATAGGTGGATCCGGGAGTGGGGCCGCAACGGCGGCGTCACTCCCTTCGAGGAGAACCAGGTCAACTCCGCCAGCTATGACGTGCGGGTCTCCGACCACTGGATCTGCCCGACGCGCGACCCCGAGGAATTCCGCGCTCCGCACGTCAAGCTCTTCCCGGGCGAGGTCGTGCTCGCCTCGACCATGGAGTACGTGCGCATCCCGAGGAACGTGGCCTGCGACCTCAAGCTCAAGTCCACCCTCGGCCGGCTCTGGATCAACCACTCCCTGGCCGGCTGGTGCGACCCCGGATTCGAGGGCGAGATCACCCTCGAGCTCCAGAACCTCGGCCCCTCCCCGTTCGTGCTCGAAGCAGGCAGGAGGATTGCACAGCTCATCTTCATCTCGATGGAGTCCGAGCCGGACGTCGCCTATGGCGAACCGGGCTCCAGCAGCCACTACCAGGGGCAGAGGGGGACGACTCCCGCCCGAAGATGAGGAAGCCGACATGCCGTACGCCGCGACCTACGGTGCACCCGGTTCCAGCTATTCACAGCGATCTATAATCGGCGCCGTCATCATGGGCATCGTCGGGAATCTGCGTACCATGCAGCTCGAAGAGCTGCTCCAGTGGCTCTCCCAGAGCCGCAAGACGGGCACGCTCGAAATCAAGACGGACAAGGTCGAGAAGAAGGTCTTCTTCCGCGACGGTCAGGTCGTGGCCACGGCGTCCACGCGGCCCGAGGAGTACCTCGGCCACTTCCTGGTCAGCCATGGCCTGATCAGCGAGACCGCTCTGGCCAAGGCCATGGAGCTCCAGGAGGCCACCGGCATGCTCCTGGGCAAGATCCTGGTGACCAAGGAGATCCTCAAGGAACCCGACCTGCACCAGATGCTCAAGCTCAAGAGCGAGGAGAGCATCTACGACATCTTCTCCTGGCCCGAGGGGGAGTTCCGCTTCCTCGACGACGTGCTGCCCGCCGCCAACGCCATGGTCCCCATGGTGCTGGACGTCACCGCCATCCTCATGGAAGGCGTGCAGAGGGTGGACGAGTTCCGGCGCATCCGCCAGCTCGTCCCCAGCCAGGACGCGATCCCGGTCCAGATCTACGAGTGGGAGCTCAAGGGCACGGACCCGGGCACGCAACAGATCCTGGACCTGGTCAACGACGAGCGCACGGTCGAGGAGATCCGCCTGCAGACGCACTCCAGCGAGTTCCGGGTCTGCAAAGTGCTCTACGAGCAGTACCAGAAAGGCCGGCTCAAGGTCATCAAGCCGCGTTGGAATCATCAGTCCGGGAGCTTTCAGGCGCCGAACGGCCCGCTCACCGGGGAGACGCTGCTGGAAGCCGGCAAGAAGTATTTGCAGGAGCTGGACTTCGACATGGCCCTGCGCCACCTGCGCGCCGCCCGCAGCCTGGAGCCCGACAACCCCGATATTCAGGACGCCCTGTCGCAAGGTGAGAGAGAGGTCCGCGAGGCGATCGAGGCCGCGGGCGTGACGCTGTCGTCGGTGCCTTCGCTGGCCGTGAGCCTGGATCAGCTCACCAGCGTCAAGATCTCCCCCCACGAAGGCTTCATGCTGACCCGCATCAACGGCACCTACGACATCCAGTCGATCCTGAAGATCACCCCCATCCCCCAGCTCGACGCCCTGCTGGTGTTCTGGAAGCTCAAGAAGAGCAACTACATCAAGCTGGCGGCGGGGAAGGCGAAGAAGTAGCCCGGGCACAAACGCCTGGGGTTGAAACCCCAGGCTAGAAAAGTACAGCCTCCTCCGGAGGCTGGAGGCGCATCAAGCTGCGCCTCGTCATGAAACTTTCCCGCAGCTCGCCCCTGGGGGGGCGACACTCTTCTAGCCTGGGGTTTCAACCCCAGGCGGCAACCTCACAACCGCGGCCGCGAAACATGCGGGTTCCCCCGCACCGCGAACCGCAACGGCCAGGCCGCCGCCTCGCCCGCGTAGTCAACGCCAACCCGCGGCCCCGCAACAATCTCCTCTTCCCCCACCGGCTCGCCGCGGGTGATCGTCAGCGGCGGCCGGTCCAGGAGATGGCCATCCAGCGCCCGATCGATGCCGAGCGCCCGACAGAGCTTGCCGGGGCCTCCGGCGAGATCGCCCGGCCGGGGCTTCTTCGTCCATCCCCGGTTCGCCGCCATCCGCTCCTCCCCCTCGACCGGCTCCCCGGCGCGGATCAGCACGGCGCCGCCCGTGTCCTTCTCCCCGGTGACGGCGTTCAGGCACCAGTGCATCCCATAGATGAAGTAGACGTAGGCGTGCCCCCCGGGCAGGTAGAGGCTCTCATTGCGGGCCGTGCGCCGGCCTCCCGAGGCATGGCTGGCGCGGTCGGGCGCGCCCAGGTAGGCCTCGGTCTCTACCAGCCGGAGCACCAGGCGCTCGCCGTCCAGCTCGTGGACCAGCCAGCGTCCGAGGAGATCCCGGGCGACCTCTTCAGCCGGCCGGCGATAGAAGGAGAGAGGAAGCGCCGTGGCACGTCGATTGCTCTTTTCGGACACGGACCCGAACTATACTTTGCCCATCATCATGCAGACATCGATGCCGCCGCTCTTCGCCGAGCTTCCCGATTTCTTCGCCGACCAGCTCGATCCGTCCGCACCCTGGGCGCTCCTGGGGGATCCCCTCGACGAGATCCTCGCCGGGCTCCCCTCGGACGACATCCGCATCCGGATCTCGCCCGACGTTCACCTGTCGGGCGATCGCATCGTGATCTGCCCAGGCGCAACGATCGGCCCGGGAGCGACCATCGAGGGCCCGGTCTATATCGGACGGGACGTGGAGATCCGCCCCGGCGCCTACATCCGTGGCGGGGTGTGGATCGGGGACGGCTGCGTGGTCGGCGCGAGCACGGAGATCAAGCGCGCGATCCTGCTCCCCCATGCCAAGGCTCCGCACCTGAACTACATCGGCGACTCGATCCTGGGCTCGCACGTGAACCTGGGAGCAGGCACGATCCTCTCGAATTTCCGCCATGACGGCCGCGAGATCCGCATCCCGGTCAACGGCCATTCAATCTCGAGCGGACGCCGCAAGCTGAGCGCGGTCCTGGGCGACGGCGTCCTGACCGGCTGCAACTGCGTCGTCCACCCGGGAGTGGTGGTAGGCCGGGGCACGCAGATCTACCCCGGCGTCCAACTCCGCGCCGGCATCTACCCCGAGAAAAGCATCGTCAAGCTCAAGCAGGAGCTCGACGTCGTGCCACTCCGGGACTGAGCTTCCGCTGGAGTCCGCGCTTTACGGGAAAAAGCCGACGGTTACGGAAAAAGCGGCTCGGACTGTGCTTCGAGTCCGCACTTGACGATAAATGTCCGCAACTTACTAGAAAAAGCCGCCGATTCGAGGATCAGCAACGCGGGCCTGAGATTCTGTCCGTAGCTTACGGACCGAGCAGGAAATCCGGGAAGATCCTTCCTACTCTCCCACCAGCCGCGTCACGACCTCGTCCCACCCGATCCCCGCGACCTTCTTCATCCCGGCCTCGCCCAGCTTGCGGGCGAGCTCGCGGTCTCTGTAGAGGGCGTCGATCCTCGCCGCGATCTCCCGCGGCGCGTCGGGGGGGCAGACGAAGCCGTTCTTGCCGTCCTCCACGAACTCCAGGACTCCGCCGGAGTCAGAAGCCGTGATCACCGGCTTGGCGCACTTGAAGCCCTCGACGGTCACGTAGCCGTAATCCTCGTCATAGGGCGCGTAGAAGACGGCCAGGCTGCCGATGTAGAGAGCGACCGCTTGCCGATCTTCCACCCAGCCGAGAAGCTCGACCTTCTCTTTCAATCCAAGACGATCGATCAGCGCTTCCAGGCTCTCGCGCTCCGGGCCGATGCCCGCGATCCGGCAGCGGACTGGCGTCTCGGTGTGCTTCATCGCCCGCACCAAGAGATCGAAACGCTTCAGACGGTCGAGCCGGCCTACCGAGAAGATGTAATCCCCCAACTCGCCAGGATGGTAGAGGCTGTCGAGCCGCGGCGGCGGATAGAGCACCTGAGCCGGCAGGTCGTTGAAGCGCTTCAAACGCGCCGCCACGTTGCCCGAGATCGTGAAGATCGAGCGCGCCTCGGAGAGCGTCCGCCGGTCCATGGACCGCACCATGTCGATCACCGAACGGTCGCGCGGGTCGTCCTCCCTGAAATCGCTGTAAGTCGTGCCCAGGAGATCGTAGACCTGCCGCATCTGGTGGATGAGCCAGACAACCTTGTTCGGATGCTTGACCAGATAGGACGGAAAGCGCGTGGCGATGACGAGGTCGATCCGCTTGCCTCCGGCCGAGGTGAGATCGATCAGCCGCCAAGCCATGGCGCTCTTGAGGAGCTGCGTGCGCGTGCCCCAGGCGAAGGGGAGGCCGACGACCTCGACCTCGTGATCCCTCGCCACCAGCTCGTCACGGAGAGATTCGACGAGCATCTCGGCGCCGCCGTAGGCGAACGGAACCCGGTTCACGCAGATGCAGATGCGCTTGCCCATCTACTCGTTCTCCAACTCTAGAAGCCGCGTCTCCAGCTCCCGCACCCGCTGCGCCAGCGCCTCATTGGACTGCATCAGGTCCTGGATCAAGCGGCTCACGGTCTGGTTGTAGGAGTTCTGCTGCTCCATCACCGGCCGCGTGAACCACTTCAGGAAAAAATGGAAGATCGCCTTGCGCGAGAGCACGATCCAGCGCCCCAGCACTGGACGGGGCGAGACCGCGATCGGCTCCTGCACGTACTCGCGGGCCGCGAGCTCCGCCAGCTTGTGCCGCGCTAGCTCCGAGCCGGAGATCGTCGCGACCTCGGCCTGCCGCTGGCGCACTCCGGCGCGCAGGCGCTCCAGGACGTCTTCGACGCGATCAGGTTCAGGTTCGAGTTCCATCATGGTCCGTTTCCGCTGAAGTCGAGGAAGACTCCCAGGTATCGGGGGTCCGGGTTCCCGGGCAGGCGGCGCGCGGGGATGATGCCATCGCTCACGGTCAAGGTGAAGACATAGATCCGCTCGCTACCCCCACCCTTCTGGAACACGCCGAGCTGGCTCGCGGTCTCCTCCAGGGCCAGGGAGACCGGCGCGCCGTTGCGCTTGCCCTCGCTGTCGAACCGCACCAGCACCCGCTCCGCGCCGCTCTCCACGATCAACTCGTTGTCTTCCGCGAGCGAGCGGGCGCGGAAGCGGATCTCAGTCAGCTCATGCGTCGAGACCAACACGATCTCCGAGGTCGAGGCGCCGCGCACCCAGATGCCGTCGAGTCTGTTTTCATCCACCCAGAAGGTAGCCCGCGGCACCCACCACAGTCCCTGGCCTCCAGGCCAGACGCGAAGGGCATAGCCTGGCTGCCCGCCTCCGAACAGTGTCAGCTCCAGCGGCAGCGCGCGGAAGGTCGGGATCTCCCCGGTATGGGGAGGAGGAGGGACGATCGCGCCCGCCACCGCGATCAAAGTCCACAATCCGGCGGCGGCATAGGAGGGGATGAAGCTCCAGCGACCCGGGAGGCGTCCCGGAAGGAACAGCAACGCCGGGTAGAGCACAGCGAGGCGGGCATTGCCCAGCGTCTCCTTGCCGCCATGCCAACGGTGCGGATCGAGCAGCAGCCAAAGGAGGACAACGGCGGCGATCCCGGCGAGGAGCAATCGCCGCGAGCGGTCCCGGGCCGCCAGGGCGAGCGCGAGCAGGGCGAACGGGAAGTAGGGGATCAGCCCCGTCTGCCGGCCGGCGAGGAAGTACCAGACGTTGCGCGGCAGCAGACGGAGCCCGTCCGTACTCAGGTACCGGTACTTCCCATAGCCCTGCCAGACGTCCTCCGTGGTCTCGAGGGGGAAATCCTTCTCGAAGGACCGGCGCTGGATCTGCTCCAGCGGATAGGCCGGGATCCAGACGCTGGTCATGTTCCGTTGCACGACGGCGAGCAGGCCGAGGGCGAGAACGCCGGCGGTGATCAGGAGAGCCGCCCCCTTCCACCGTCCGGCGAGAAGGAGATCGGCCGCCACGGCGACTCCAAGGAGGGCGAGAGCCGGCTGATGCAAGCAGGCCGCGGCGAGAAGCACCCCGGCCCCCGCGAGACTCCACGAGGGCTCCGGCTGCTGCCGGGCCCGCCGCCAGAGGAGCAGCGCAAAGAAGACGCAGGCCATCAGGAAGACCTCGGGAGAGGCCCGGAACACGTAGCCGAACGAAGCCGAAGCGAAGAAGAAGCCGCCAAGGAAAAGCGGACTGAGCGGATTGGGCTCCTGGAAGAGCCTGGCCGCCGCGATCAGCATGCCCAGGAAGAGCGCCATGTTGAGCAGGGGCAGCCCGGCCGCCCCCAGCAGCGCCCAGGCGGGAGCGGCAGCGAGCGCCCAGGCGATCGGCTCGGCGTAGTGCATGGTCCGGCCGCCATCCGAGGTGAGGAGGGTCACCCCGGCGGGCCCTTCGTTCCAGGTCCGGTAGGCGCGCCGCAGGTCGGGCTGGCCATAGAGAAGGTCGCCGTCCTCCCAGAGACTCTGGGCCATGAGAACGTGCGTGGTCTCATCGCCTACCGGTGCCGGCGAGAGCCGCAACCGGAAAGTCGCGGCGGCCAGCCCGAGGAGGCTGAGGGCCAGGCAGACGAAGGCGAGGGTGCGGGGTCGCATGGGGGCGGGGTAACGATATACCAGGGCGGCGGGGCGCCCGGTGGGTGGGTAAAGAGGTAAGAGCCGGCCCCCGCCTGGGGTTGAAACCCCAGGCTAGAAGGGTATCACCCCCTCCGGGGGCGAGTTTCCGGGACAGGGTGGGGCCGAAGGCCAGCCCTGGGAAGGGCTGTACTCTTCTAGCCTGGGGTTTCAACCCCAGGCGGATGGCCGGCTTCAATCCCCCAATCGGGCGGGGCTGCCGGTTACAATCCCTCACCCATGCCCCCCGCCCCCCGGACCACCCCGCCGACCATCGCCGTCGACCTCCGAGCCCTGGTCCCCACCCCGACCGGGATCGGCGTCTACACCCGCTCCCTCCTGCTGGAGCTGGCGGCGCGGGGCGGGATGCGCTACCGGGGGCTGGCCCATCGCCCTGCCCGAGGAGCCGAGGAGCTGGCCGCGGCCGGCATCGAGTCCGAACACGAGCCCGCCCCTCTCGGGGTGATCTGGCAGCAGCTCAAGCTCCCCCGCAGGCTGGAGCGCGGCGACATCGACCTCTTCTGGTCGCCGCTCATGACCATCCCCCTGCGCTGCCCGGTGCCCGCCGTGGCCACGGTGCACGACCTCACCTCCATCCTCATGCCCGAGAGCCATCGCTTCAAGGTCAAGTGGAGCATCTTCCCGTTCCTGCGGCCCTCGCTCGAACGCGTTGAGCGCATCGTGGCCATCTCCCGCGCCACGGCGGACGACATCGCCTTCCACTTTCCCCAGGTGGCGCGCAAAATCCGGGTGATCTACAGCGGCATCGACCCCGAGTTCCGGCCGGGCACGCCCGACGAGATCCAGGCCACCCGGGAGGAGATCGGCGCTCGGGACGGCTACCTCCTCTATGCCGGCACCATCGAGCCGCGGAAGAACATCGGCGCCGTCCTTGACGCCTGGGAGGCCCTGCGCCTGGAAGACCCGAGCGTTCCTCCGCTGGTTCTGGTCGGCCCGTACGGCTGGGGAAGCCGCGAGCTCGTGCGGCGGATCGAGGCGCTCGCCCCGCTGGGGGTCAAGACCTTCGGGCACGTGGACCGGGACCGCCTCGTGCGCCTCTTCCAGGCGGCGGCCGTGTTCGTCTATCCCTCCTTCTATGAAGGGTTTGGCCTGCCTCCGGCCGAGGCGCTCGCCTGCGGAATCCCGACGGTGGTCTCCAACGTTTCGAGCCTTCCCGAGGTGGTGGGCGACGCCGGCCTGAAGGTCGATCCGGCCGATCCCGGGGAGCTGATGATGGCAATCCGCAACCTGCTGGAAAGCCCGGCCAGGCGGGAAGAGCTGCGCGGAAAGGGCCTCGAACGGGCCGCGATGTTCCGCTGGGAGCGCACCGCGGCTGAAATGGAAGAGGTATTTTCCGAAGCTTTGGGGTAGAATCTCGCGCAAGTTATAGATAACCTTGGAACTACGCGGCCGGGTCCCTTCTGTCCCACCGTTTAGGAGCGGAGTATCCTTGCCTTACACGATCGGTCTCGACGCCCGGAAGATCCAGGACCTCGGGATCGGACCCTACATCCGCAACCTGATGCGGCATCTGGCGCGGCTCGACACGGAGAACCGCTACGTCCTGATCGCTCATCCCCAGGACAAGGAAGTCTTCCGTGACCTGCCGGACAACTTCCGCCCCAGCTATGAGAGCTCGCCGGTCTACTCCGTGCGCGAGCTGTTCGCGCTCTCCTGGCAGCTCTGGCGCTCCAAGCTCGACCTCTATCACTCGACGCACTACGTGCTCCCCGCCTGGGTGGGCTCGCCGGTGGTGGTCACGATCCATGACATCGTCCACCTCCTCTACCCCGAATTCCTGCCCAGCCGGCTGGCCTTTCTCTACGCCCAGCAGATGATCCGCCGCAGCCTCTCCCGCGCCGACCGCCTGATCGGAGTGAACCAGCACACGCGCTCCGACCTCGTGAAGCACTTCGACGTGGACGGCCGCAAGGTCGAGGTGATCTACAACGGCGTCGAGGACGTCTTCCGCAAGAAGCTCTCCCCCGAGGAGTTGGAGCGGTGGCGGCGCGACCTGGGGCTCGAGCGCTCGTACGTGCTCTTCGTGGGCAACACGGCGCCCAAACGCAAGAACCTGGACACGGTGATCCAGGCCTACGCCCGCGCCCGGGAGATCGCCCCCTTCGACGCCCCCCTGGTCTGCATCGGCGAGCGCAGCGGCTCGGAGTTCAAGAGCCGGCAGAGGGCGTTGAACCTGGGGGTCGGAGACCACGTCCGCCTCCTTGGCAAGGTCGCGCCCGAGGCGCTGCCGGCGCTCTACCAGGGGGCGACGCTGTTCCTCTATCCGACCCTCTACGAGGGCATCGGCATGCCGGTGGTGGAAGCCATGGCCTCGGGCGTGGCCGTGATCACCTCGAACACCTCGGCCCTCAAGGAGATCGCCGAGGGCTACGCCCACCTGGTCGATCCGCTCGACGTGGAGGGGATGGCGCAGGCGATCGCCCACTGCATGTCCGACGCGGACCACCGCAACAGCCTGGCCAAGCTGGGCCTGCGCCGCGCCGAGGACTTCCGCTGGAGCCAGACGGCCCGCAAGACGCTGGAAATCTACATCTCGGCCATCCAGTCGCGGGGGCTCGCTTCGACTCCGGCCCCGGTGCGGCCGGCCGCCCGCGACGAGGCCCGGGCCGGGGGGAGCAACTGATGAGGAGGGAGAAAGTGAAATACCCCGCCTCCCGGACAGTCGCCGCTTTCCCGGGCGAGATGCGGGTCGCCCTGGTCCACGACTGGCTGACCGGCATGCGCGGCGGCGAGAAGGTGCTGGAGATCCTCGCCGGCCTCTTCCCCGGGGCGCCGATCTATACCCTCTTCCACTTCCCGGGAAGCGTCAGCAAGGCCCTGGAGAGCCATCGGATCCATACCAGCTTCCTCCAGAAGGCGCCGCGGGTGCGCGAGCACTACCGCCGCTACCTGCCGCTCTTCCCGGCCGCCATCGAGGAGTTCGACCTCACCTCGTACGATCTGATCATCAGCTCGAGCCACTGCGTGGCCAAGGGGGTCATCCCCGGGCCGGATTCCTGGCACGTCTGCTACTGCCACACGCCCATGCGCTACGCCTGGGACCAGGAGCACGTCTACTTCCCCGAGCGGAACGGCTTGAAGGCGCGGGCGCGCGGCCTGGTCCTCTCCGGGCTGCGGTCCTGGGACGTCTCCTCGGCCTCGCGCGTAAACCTATACGTGGCCAACTCGAGCTTCGTGGAACGCCGCATCCGCACCTACTACGGCCGGGAGGCCGAGGTGATCCATCCGCCCGTGGACACCGACTTCTTCACCCCGGGGCCATCGACAGAGAACGGATATTGCCTGATGGTCTCGGCCCTGGCCCCCTACAAGCGCGTGGACATGGCCATCGCCGCCTGCGACCGGCTGGGGCTGGAGCTCGTGGTGGTGGGGGACGGCCCCGAAATGGAGCGCCTGCGCGATCTCGGCAGCACCAGGACCCGCCTGCTCGGGACCGTCGACCGGGAGCGCCTGCGCGATCTTTATCGAGGCGCCCGGCTCTTCCTCCAGCCCGGAGTCGAAGACTTCGGGATCGCTTCCGTAGAAGCCCTGGCCTGCGGCACCCCGGTGGTAGCCGTGGCCAAGGGGGGAATCCTGGACGTGGTCGACGACGGCCGGCATGGCCACCTCTACCCCGACTGGGGGGGCACGGCCGATCTGGCCGAGGCGATTGACAAAACCGCCCGGATCGGATTCAATCTCTTGGACTTACGCAGCAAGGCGGAGTCGTTTGCGTCGACGCGGTTCACCCACCGCATTCAAGCTTTGCTGCGATCTCGATTCCATTCCGACCGGAGGGTCGCTCTGTCTTGATCCAGCAACGACATCGCACGACGTCGGGCGCCTACCTTGCTGGTGACCTCGGCGCGACACTCGCCGCCTTCCTCACCGCCTGGGTCCTCCGGTTCCACATCGAAGTCATCCCCGTCACCAAGAGCGTTCCGGAGTTCGAGCCCTACCTGCGGCTCCTCCCGTTCATCCTGGCGATCTGGCCAGTGGTCTTCTACTTCCACGGCCTCTATCAAAGCCGGCGCGGCAAGAGCCGGGTGGACGAGGTCCTCACCGTGGCCGTGGCCGTCCTGCTCGCCACCGTGCTGCTGCTGGTAGTGATCTTCCTCTACCGGCCTCCCTCGCCGGACGGCGGCTACTTCACCTACAGCCGCGCCTACCTCGGCCTGTTCGCCCTGGCCGACTTCCTGTTCGTGGCCACGGCGCGCATGATCCTGCGCTCGGTGCTCCTCCGCATCCGGCAGTCGAACAACAACCTGCAGCGCATCCTGGTGGTCGGCGCGGGCCTGCTTGGCCGCGAGATCACGCAGAAGCTTCTCGCCCATCGCGAGCTCGGCTTCGAGGTCGTCGGCTTCCTCGACGACGATGCAGGCAAGGTGGGCTCCTCGGTGCTGGGGGTGCCGGTCCTCGGGACCCTGCGCCAGGCCGAAGAGGTGCTCGCGGTCGCGCGCATCGATCAGGTCTTCATCGCCCTGCCGCTCGAAGCGCACAGAAAGATGCTCCAGATGCTGGAGCTGATGGCGCGCGAATGCGTGGAAGTGAAGCTCGTTCCGGACGTCCTCCAGTACGCGACCCTCCAGGCCACGCTCGAAGACGTCGACGGCACGCCGGTGATCAATCTTTCCCAGGTGCCGCTCCAGGGCTGGAACAGCATGGTCAAGCGCAGCATGGACCTGCTGATCGCCGCGGCGGCGCTGGTCGTGCTGGTGCCCTTCCTGCCGCTCGTCGCGCTGGCGATCTGGCTGGAGGACCGCGGCCCGATCTTCTACCGCCAGGAGCGCATGGGTCTGGATGGCAAGCCTTTCATGATCGTCAAGTTCCGCTCCATGCGGATCAACGCCGAGGCCACGAGCGGCCCGGTGTGGGCGATCAAGGACGACCCGCGCCGCACCCGCATCGGCACGTTCCTGCGCCACTGGTCGTTCGACGAGCTGCCGCAGATCTGGAATGTGCTGATGGGCGACATGTCGATCATCGGCCCGCGGCCCGAGCGTCCGACGTTCGTCCGCGAGTTCAAGCACAAGATCCCCCGCTACATGCTCCGCCATCGTGTGAAGGCCGGCATCACCGGCTGGGCCCAGGTCCACGGCTGGCGCGGCAACACCTCGATCAAGAAGAGGATCCAGTACGACCTCTACTACATCCAGAACTGGTCGCTGAAGCTCGACTTCAAGATCCTCTGGATGACCGTTCGCCACGCGCTGCGCCACAACGCGTACTAGTCCGCGAAAATTTTTTGAGCTCGCGAGTGGGGCGGCCGACGGGCCGCCCCACTTCTTTGTGCGCTGGCAGTCGATGCGCGCAAACGCCCATTCCGCGGGCTTTTTCCTGCATCGCGACCGACTCTTCCATTCGTGTGAAGAGCCTCGCATGCCGCGCTTCGCGCGCACTGCCCAGCGTTTTGGGCAGGTGTCACTAGAGTTTGAGGCGTAAAAGAGCTTGACGCCCAAGATGTAGTAGGCGTACCCTAATTCCACATGAACGCCCCAACGCAACACTGCGGGCACATCAACCGAAAGGAGATCGTGTATGGCTGATCAGAATTCAGGCGGTATGGGCGGCGGTTCCAAGAAGGCTGCTGCCAAGAAGAGCGGTGGCGCCAAGAAGACGGCTGCGAAGAAGGCCCCGGCCAAGAAAGCTGCTGCTGCCAAGAAGGCTCCGGCCAAGAAGGCTGCGGCTGCGAAGAAGGCTCCGGCCAAGAAGGCCACGGCTGCGAAGAAGGCTCCGGCCAAGAAGGCTACGGCTGCGAAGCCTGCTCCGAAGAAGACCGTTGCCGCGAAGTCCGTCAAGGCTGCCGCTCCGAAAAAGGCTGCCAAGAAGACGACCGCGAAGAAGACTGCAAGCAAGAAGAAGTAAGCCGGCCCTCTCGTACAGAGGGCCGCAAGGCCCCGCGGAGGCGACGTTCTGGGATTTTACTGGGGGCGCTACCTGTCGTTCTCAGCCGTACCTGCCAGCGTCGCCTTCACACGGCGCATCGGCTTTTGGCCCCGTGGCTGGAAAGCGTCGTGTAACTCTCGAATGGATCAACTCACCTCGCGAAGACATCGCGCCGCGGCGCGATCCACGAGCCAGAGCAGCTTCCCCTCCTCGGGGCGTACGACTTGCGCGGGGAACCGATCGGGCTGAAAGTCCCCTTCGACCCCCGCCAATACTGCGCGCAGTGCCTCGGCCTTCTCCTCTCCGCTCACCAGGAAGAGCGCGAGCGCCGCATGATTGAACACCGGCGCCGTGAGCGTGATGCGAAAAGTTCCGAGCGAGCTCACCCACGGCGCGATCACGAGCCGGCTGCGCTCGCGCACGGCCTCGCTGCCGGGAAACAGCGAAGCCGTGTGGCCGTCCGCGCCGATCCCCATCAGCACGAGATCGAAGCGCGGCCACTCGCCCTCGCCGAGATCGCCGAGATTGAACGCGCTGCGCAGCGTCCACGCGTACTCCTCGGCCACGCGCTCCGCGTCCGGCTTCTCGGTCCGCATGCGATGAATGTTGTCCTGAGGGATGGGGACCTTCGAGAGCAGCGTGTCATGGGCCATTCCGAAGTTGCTGTCGGGGTGATCGGGAGGGACGTGCCGATCGTCTCCCCAGAACACGTGCACGCGGCCCCAATCGATCCGGATCTCTTCCGCGAGCAGGCGATACACGGGCTTCGGCGTGTTGCCGCCGGAGAGCGCGATCGTGAACCGGCCGCGCGCGGCGATGGCCTCCTCCGCACTCTTCGTGATCTCTTCGGCCGCTGCGCGCGCCAGTGAGTCGAGGTCGTCGAACGTTTTCAGTTCCGCCATTTTCTACCGTCCTTGATCAGCTCGTCCGCTTCCTTGGGTCCCCAGGTGCCGGCCGCGTAGTTGGGAAAGTTGCGCGGTGTGAGCGCCTTCCACACGTCGAGGATCGGCGTCACCACGCTCCAGCCCACCTCGACCATATCGGTGCGATGGAAGAGCGTCGAGTCCGCGGTCATCACGTCATAGAGCAGCGTCTCGTAGCCGGTGCTCGGCGTGCTGCCGAAATAATCGGCGTAGCGGAAGTCCATCTTGACCGTGCCGAGCCGCATGGTCGGCCCGGGCACCTTGCCTTCGAAGCGCAGCGAGATCCCTTCTTCCGGCTGGATGCGGATCACCAGCACGTTGGGCTTGAGCTGCTCGACCTCGGTCTCGCGGAACATGACGAATGGAGCGCTCTTGAACTGGATCGCGATCTCGGTCACGCGGCGAGGCAGGCGCTTGCCCGTGCGCAGATAGAACGGCACGCCGGCCCATCGCCAGTTCTCGACGAACAGCTCGAGCGCCACGAAGGTTTCGACCGGCGAGTCCGGCTTCACGTCAGGCTCCTGCCGGTAGCCGGGGACATGCTTGCCTTCCATCTCTCCTTCGCCATACTGGCCGCGCACCGCGGAGCGCAGCACGTCCTCATGATCCAGCGGCTTGATCCCGCACAGCACCTTGACCCGCTCATCGCGCACCGCATCGGGAGCGAACGAAGTCGGCGGCTCCATGGCGGTGAGCGCGAGGAGCTGGAACATGTGGTTCTGCACCATGTCGCGCAGCGCTCCGGCCTCTTCGTAATAGCCGCCGCGCGCTTCGACTCCCACGGTCTCCGCGACCGTGATCTGCACGTGATCGACGTAGCGCCGGTTCCAGATGGGCTCGAAGATGCCATTGGCGAAGCGGAAGGCGAGGATGTTCTGGACCGTTTCCTTGCCGAGGTAGTGATCGATCCGGTAGATCTGCTTCTCGTCGAGCACCTTCATGATGTCGCGGTTGAGCGCGCGGGCGGATTCGAGGTCGTGGCCGAACGGCTTCTCGATCACGACGCGCCGCCACTTGCCGTCGCGCTCTTCGACGAGCCCCCGCTCGCCGAGCTCCTGCACGACCTGGCAGAACTGGCTCGGCGGAACCGCGAGATAGAAGAGGTAGCAGCCCTGCGTCTTCCATGTCTCGTCCGCCACTTGCAGATGCTCGCGCAGCTTTTCGAAGGTGGCGTCGTCGTGGAAATCTCCCGCCACATAGGACAGCCGGGGGATCAGCCACTCGACGACCTGGTCTTCGAGCTCGCCGGTCGCGAACTCCTTCATCTCGTCGCGGATCTTGTTGCGGAAGTCGTCGTCCGTCATCTCGGTGCGGGAAACTCCGATCACGGCGAAGTCCTGAGGCAGCAGGTGATTCGTGGCGAGATTGTGGATCGCGGGGATGAGCTTGCGCTTGGTGAGGTCGCCCGAGGCGCCGAAGATCACCATCGCGCAGGCAGGCGCCGGCACGCCCTGGTTGGGTGCGGGGAGATCGGTTTCGTCCGCCATCGCTCAGCCTCCACTCGGCCGTTCGATATGGCCGCCGAACTTGTGACGCATCGCGGAGAGCACCTTTTCGCCGAAGGTGTGCTCCTGCCGCGAGCGGAAGCGATCGAAGAGCGCCGCAGCGAGCACGTGCGTTGGCACGGCCTCGTCGATCGCGGTCTGCACGGTCCATCGTCCCTCGCCCGAGTCCTGCACGAAGCCGGTGTACCCGGCGAGGTCCGGGCTCTCGGCGAGCGCCATGGCGGTCAGATCGAGCAGCCAGGAAGTGACCACGCTACCCCGCCGCCACACTTCGGCGATGTCCGCGAGGTCGAGATCGAAGCGGTGCTCCTCAGGCAGTTCCTTGGAAGCCGCGTTGCGGAAGATGTCGAAGCCCTCGGCGTACGCCTGCATCAATCCGTACTCGATCCCGTTGTGAACCATCTTGACGAAGTGCCCCGCGCCAGCCGGTCCGCAGTGGAGATAACCATCCTCGGCCGTGCTCGTGCGGTTCTCCCTGCCCGGCGACGGAGGAATCTCTCCGCGTCCCGGAGCGAGCGTCTTCCAGATCGGATCGAGACGCTCGACGACTTCGCGGTCGCCGCCGATCATCAGGCAGTATCCCCGCTCCAGCCCCCAGACGCCGCCGCTCGTTCCGGCGTCCACGTACTGGATGCCTTTCGCCCGCAGCTCGCGAGCACGGCGCACGTCGTCCTTGAAATGGGAATTGCCGCCGTCGATCACCACGCCGCCCTCGCCGAGCCGCTCGCCGAGGTCTTTGACGACTGCTTCCGTTATCGGTCCCGCGGGGACCATGGCCCAAGCCGTCTTCGGAGCAGCGAGCTTGGCGACGAAGTCCTCCATCGAAGCCGAGCCGGTCGCGCCCTCTTTCGCCAGTTCCTCCACCGACGCAGGATTGCGGTCGAACACCACACACTCATGCCCCCCGTGGAGCAGGCGGCGAACCATGTTGCCCCCCATGCGTCCGAGCCCGATCATGCCGATCTGCATTGCGCCTCCTTTCGTGCCTGTCCGCAGCTTAGTGTATCCGGAGGCCCTCACCCCCGGCCCCTCTCCCATCGCACACCCGGCCCCCCCGGGAGAGGGGGGCGTGCGACCGCCCCAAGTCATTCCCATACTTCGCCGCTGCAAAGAGAGAGCCTTGTCTTGAGGGGGAGGGCTGGGGCTCCCTCTCCCGCGCAGTGGGGGAGGGCAGGGGAAGGGGGGTCCTGAAACGGATGGAGAGGAGTCGGCCGGAGCCACGCTCCCCTCTCCGGGGGGTCCGGATGTGCGGCTGGGAAAGGGCTGGGGGTGAGGGCTGATCAGCCCAGGCACTCGGTCAACGCGGCCTGGGCCTCGGTCAACTCCGGTGAGCGCAAGTCGGTGAAAATCGCCACCGCACGCTCGGCGTGGCGGCGACCCTCTGCGCCACGCCCCTGCCGCGCTAGGGCTTTGGCCAGACACTGACAATTGGAGGCGATCAGCTCTTTCCGGCCGAGGCCCTCGGATAGCTTAAGCGCTTCGCGCGCGAGGCCTTCGGCTTCCAGCCACTGTTCGCGTTCCAGCACTAAACCGGCAAGGTTACCAGTATATTCGGCGACTCCTTGCAAATGGCACAAGGCTTTGGCAATCTCAAGAGCCTCACGGTACAGAATCTCCGCTTCGTCGAGCTGGCCGGACAGTTGCAGTGCCCCAGCAAGATTCTTTAAGTTGATCGATACATAAAGATTCGTTGACGCCACGCTGTGGTCGAGCGCAAGCGCTTTTCGGTATGTGGTGATCGCGGCTGAGTAGTCCTTGGCTAACGAGTGACCATGCCCGCGTAGAGCAATGGCAATGGCTCGCTCGTGTGCGCCCGCCCGAGCCGCTAGCCAGTGGGCGGCTACGCGATCGGCACAAGCCAGCACTCCGGCAGGCTGACCGCGCAGGAAGTGACAGTATGCGGCATCATTGGCTCTCCAGCCGGCTTTGAAGAAATCCTCCGCCCGCTCGGCCTTGGCCTCCGCATCGGAACTAAGAGAGAGCAAGTCATCCCAGCGTCCTGAAAACTCCAAGAAGTACCTCAATGCACTGCACACCGTCTGCAGGCGGCTGTTGTCGCCCGCGATCAGAAGCGGAAGGGCGGAGGCAATCTGCGGCCAAGCGGCCTCCAAAATAGGAAAACGATCGAACGCATCATATCCATTCTCCACGGTAAGCGCGTAAGCCTGGTCGGCTAAGCGCTCACCGCTGACTCCAACCGCCTCTGGGCGGGCGCGACGGAGAAACCGAGCGGCCAGCGGCGGGAGCAGCCACGTGACGGCTTTGTCGTCTTCCACCAGCAACGCGCGGTCTCGCAGGCGGTCCAGCGCGGTTTCGGCAGCCTTCGAGCTCAGCCCGGTTAACGGCAGCAACCACTCGATGGGTGCCGGCTGGGTGAAGTGGACCAAGGCGGCGAGCACCGCCGTCTCGTCCTCTGTGAAGGTCTCAACCAAGTCGCCGAAGACGAAGTCCAGAGGATCATTCTTTTCATCTAGTTTCTGGAGGCGATGCGCCTCCTGCAAGCGCACGACGGCCTCGACCACCGTGCGGCATCGGCCAGTCGTCCGGCCCAATTGGCCCGCGGCCCAAGTCAACAGCAACGGATTGCCGCCGGTTTCGGCATAGAGCTGATCACGCTCGGCCTGGGTGAGCCGCGCCACGGGTTCCCAGCGCCTTCCTAATTCAGCCAGCAGCTCGTCGGCAGCCTCGCGTTCCAGCTTGTCCAAGCGAAGATTGTGTGCGGCCGTCGAGCTTCCGGGGCGGCGGCGGCTGGTGACGATGGCGCGGCAGGTCGCGGGAAGGCTACCGAGCAGCTCGAACACCCGGCGGCGTTCCTCCGGGCTGAACGCCTCCAGATTGTCCAACACGAGCAACGCGCGGTAGCCGGCCAGCGCATGCCGCACGAGGTTGGGCCGCTCCTCCGGCACCGCTCTCGGAATGTCATCGCGGCCAAGCGCCCGGCCCAGCTCGTTGAGCATCTCGTAGTAGTCGTCCACATGGTGATCGGCCAACCGATGCTCGCCCTCGGGAAGAAGCTCGCGGTTCTTGGCCGTGACCCAAAGCTTGAGAGGGAAGTGCTCGGCAGGCGCCCGATGCGCCGCTTCGAGCGCGAGCGCGGTCTTCCCTACGCCGCCGGGCCCATCCAGCACGACGCCCCAACTGCGGTCTTCCGGGAGCAGATACTTCGCGATTAGTTCCAAATCCTTTGTGCGCCCAAAGAACGGCCGACGGGCGGGCAGTGTGGAGTGCGGAACGGCAGCGGCCGATGGCAGCGTGGTCGGGGCAGTCTCGACCATGGGCGGCTTGGCTGCTCGCGACCGAGCGGTCAGGGGTTCTGGCGTTGTGCCTTCGTCACTCTCCAATTCGGCGTTCTGATTGTCTGGAACGAACCGCCACGGACCTGTCTTATCCGCTGCGATCCGCGGCCAAAAACGCAGGGTGGTTTCTCCTTCGCCGAATTCGATGCGCCCCGCCGCGTAGCCGTGGGCTCGCTGAATCGTCGGTGGCTCGCCAAGCTTGTCCATTCCGAAGACGGAGCAACCCTGGCTGAGGCGAGTCGCCTTGGTGCTGCCTCCCCGGCGGAGATACGTGATGTCAGTCTCATGCATATGACCGAAGAGGTGCACCGCGAACCGTCCAGCCGGCGCGATCTCCGCCTCACCCTCCTTGCGAGCTTCTGGAGTTAACCAGTCCGGCCCTTGGTGGGTGAGCAACAGACAAACGTCGTGCTTCTTCGACCAGACATCCACGCCCTCCTCGCAAACCGCATGAAGCTGCCGGGCATCCCAGATCAGCCGCCCCTTGTAGTCGCCGCCGGCAAGCTGGAGGAACGTCGTGTTCAACCCCACGACACCGACGCGGCCAAGACTCACCGAGAAATCGCCGGGCAGAATTCCGGCCTTCACACCACCAGGCCGATGCAGAGCCTGCTCCCACCACTGGCTGTAAGCTCCGAATGCATCACGGATTACCCCGCGATACGGACCCGCCGGGCGCTCCCAAAACTTCTCTTGGATTCGGGGGAAGCCGTCTTTTTCTAGCAGGGTATCGATGGCCGCGTTGTCTTCCAGGAAGTTGGGGCGATACAGGTCGTGATTGCCCGGCACGGCCAGTAGTACGGCATCTCCCGATCCGAGCTCGGTCAACCTCCTCCATAGGGGATCGAGGAACTGGGCCTGCATCCTCTCGAACTGCGCCGACTCCCCCGACTGCACGAGGTCGCCCGTAAAGAGCACGGCATCCCAGAGTCCGCAGCGGTCGTGCAGCGGTCCGAGGCTTTCGAGGAACGTCTCCCGCAGAGTGGGCCAGAGATGGCCCTGCCCCTTCAAGCCGTAGTGCAGGTCCGTGAGATGGAGCCAGGAGAAGGAGTTTGTGGGCATCTGCTTCAGGATATCAAAGGCCCCCTCCCCTGCCCTCCCCCACTGCGCGGGAGAGGGAGCCCCCGCCCACCCGAAGAGGCATCCATGCGGCGACGACGGGGCAAACGGCAGGGTTGGGGCCGTATCCGCTGCGGACGCTTCCTGCCTGCTGCGTTCGGCGCAAACTCGCAGCGGACGTGCCGGGGCGGCGGTCAAAGTCGGGAAAGCCGCTTTCCCGGCGATAAATCCGGCTGCAACCTTGGGAAGGCCGCTTTCCCGGCGATAAATCCGGCGCGAACGGCGGGAAAGCCACTTTCCCGACTTCAAATCCGAGATAGAGGCTTCATCCGCGAGAATGGGCCCTCAAAACGTAATCTTCGCCGCCAGTTGCACGATGCGGTTGTCCGCCGCGAGGATGTCCTGCCCGAAGTTCGCCTGCGGGATCAGGAGGTTCCGGGCCACGTCGTAGTTGTAGAAGGCCGTGCGCTGGCCGATGATGTTGTCCCGGTCCAGCAGGTTGAAGGCCTCGGCGATCAGCTCCAGCTTGGAGCCCCCGGTCAGCGGGATGGCCTTCGCGATGCGCGCGTCGATCGTGTAGTTGTCGGGCAGGCGCTCGGCGTTGCGGCTGCCGGGCACGATGTCGTTGCGCGTGTTGGTGTCGCGGTTGAGATCGTTGGTGACGACCCGGGAGTAGGGCTGGCCGGTCTGCGCAGCGGCGATCCAGCTCAGCGACCAACCGTCCAGCAGCGCCTTGCGCAGGCCCTGCTGATCCTTCCAGTAAGAGAGATCCCAGAGGCCGCTCAGCACCAGGCGATGCCGCTGGTCGTTGTTGCCCGGCGCCCGGTCGTCTTCGAAGTCGAACGGGTTCGAGGGGAACTTGGCGTCGTCCGCGCTGTTGGGGACCACGGCGGTGGCATCCGGCACCGTGTCCTCGACCTTGCCGAGCGTGTAGGCGAGGGAGCCCTGGAACCGGCCGCGGGAGCGCTTGCGCAGCTCGAGCGTGAAACCGTTGTACTCCGACTCCGCCGTGCTCTCGAACTGGATGATGCGGTCGAAGTTGATGAACGGCCGGGCCGTGGGGAACTGCTGCACGGTCACGGTCCCGCCTCCCTGGACCGGGATCTGGGTCGCGACCGGCGCGAGCAGGTTGATATCCGTCGAGCGCTGCAGCTTGCGGCCGTCGACGCGGAGGTAGCCGACGCTCAGCGCGAGGTCGTCGGTCAGCGCATAGTCGAGGCCGAGGCTCGCCTGGTGCACCTCGGGGTTCTCGTAGCCGCGGTCGAAGACGAAGATCGTCGGCTTGGGCAGCGCCACGCCAGTCGGCAGCGTGGGAAAGACGTTCGGATAGGTCGGGACCTGGTTGCCGGTGAAGGTGACCGTCTGCACGTTGATGCCGTTGTTCGAATGCGCCGTGCCCACCATGATCGCTGGGGTGCGGCCATAGAAGAGGCCGTAGCCGGCGCGCACGACCATCCGGTCGCTGGGGCTCCAGGCGAGGCCGAGACGGGGAGCGTAGTTGTCGTCGTCGATGTTGAGGAAGCTGGTGTCGATCCCCGCTGCCGCGAGCTGCGAGTCGGGGTTGCGCACCTCGGGCTGCGCGAAGTCCTGGCGGTCGTAGCGCAGACCGAGGGTGAGGGTGACGTTGTCGCGCAGGTCCCACTCGTCCTGGAGGAAGAAGGCGATCTCGTCGCTGTCCGGATTCGTGAGCGCTCCCGACGTGCCCGGTCCGGGGAACGCCTGCACGTAGCGCTCGCCCGAGCCGTTGGGGATGCCCTTGTTGTAGCTGGCGATCGAGTTGAAGGTGTAGGCGCCCGAGAAGTTGCCCGGGAAGAAGTTCTTGATCTCGTCGCGGAGGAAGTCTGCCCCGGCCTTGAACGTGTGGGCGCCGCGCACATACGTCAGGGTGTCGGCGAGCTGCTGGCGCTCGATCGTGGTCTCGCGCGGGCTGAAGAAGTTGCGGCCGACGGTCAGGATCGTGCGGCCGCCCTGGCGGACCGTGGCTTCGGGAAGGTCGCTGTTGGCCTCGCCGGGCTCTTCGTCCTTGGCGTACTGGCCGCGCAGCTCGTTGTACAGGTCGGCGCCGAAGATCGAGGCGAGAGAGGCGTTGAGCGTGTCCGTCGTGACCAGGCTGTTGCCCGTGTGCTCTTCGGCGTTCGTGGCGCCGCCGCTCTCGAAGTTCTGGCCGGTGAAGTCCTGGTGGTTGTAGCGCATGGTGACCCGGTGTTCCTCGCCCAGGTTCCAGTCGATCTTGCCGAGGAAGACGTCCTGGTTTTGTCCACGCTGCCAGCTCTGCGCCCGGTCCCGGAGCTTCTGCAGGCCGGCCAGCGTGTCGGGATCGTTGGGCAGCGTGAGACCGGCCAGGTTCTGGTCGAGGTTGATGTCGTTCGGCACCTCGTTGCGCTGGCCGTCGTAGGAGAGGAAGAAGAATGCCTTGTCGCGTCGGATGGGTCCGCCGAGCGAACCGCCGAACTGGTCGAAGTGATAGATGGACTTGGGGCGCTGCGGGACCGCGGTCTTGTTGACGAAGCTGTTCTCGTTGAGGCTCTCGTCGCGGTAGAAATCGAACAGCGAACCGTGGATCTGATTGGTCCCCGACTTGGTGACCACGTTGATCACGGCGCCGCCGGCGCGGCCGTACTCGGCCGAGTAGGCGTTGCGGTTGACCTGGAATTCCTGGACCGCGTCCTGGCTGAACTGGTAGGGGGCGCGGCCGGAGCCGGTGCGGCCCAGGGCCTGGCCGAAGAAGGTGTTGTTGTTGTCCGCGCCGTCGATGATCAGGCTGTTGAGCGTGCCGCGCTGGCCGGCGAAGCTGATGTCTCCCAGGCGCACGTCACGGGTGACCCCGGGCGTGGTCAGGACGAAGTCGATGAAGTTGCGGCCGTTGACCGGCAGGTTGGCGACGGCGCGCTCGCCCACGGTCGAGGCCTGGTGGGTGCGCTCGGTCTCGATCACCGGCGCCTCGGCGGTGACCACGATCGTCTCCGCCTGCGCCGCGATCGGAAGGGTGATGTCCACGGAAAGGGTCTGGCCGATGGTGAGCTCGAGGCCGGGCTGCCGGGTCGTGGCGAAGCCGTCGAGAGTCGCTGTCACTTCGTAGGTACCCACTTGCAGCAGCGGCGCGCGGAAGCGGCCGGCCTCGTCCGTCTGGGTGGTGCGCGAGACGCCGGTCTCCTGGTTCAGGACGGTCACCGTCGCCCCGGGAAGCACGCCACCGCTCTCGTCCCGCACGGTTCCCTCGATCTGGCCGCCCGCCACCTGGGATTGGGCGGCGGCAGGCGGCGCCAGCGGCAAAAGACTGCAGAGCACGAAGGCCAAGGCGGCGGCGAAACGTCTCGACATGGGATGGTCTCCTTCCGGGAAAAACAGTGAGGCTTCAAGGATACCTCAGCCCGCGGCCCCTGGTTTGCATGGCTCGCGGGGCATGAACAAGCACCTGTGCATCATCGCTTTGCTCGCCCTCGCCCTTCCCGCCGGAGCCCGCGCTGAAGTCGGAATTGCCGGCACGGCCGGTACGCTCGGAGTCGGAGCAGAGCTGACAATCGGGGGTACGAGCCAGCTCGAAGGGCGGCTCGGAATCCACGGCTATGAATATTCGGAACGGCGCGAGGCGAGCGACATCGAATACGACGGCGAGGCCAGCCTCCGCACCGTGACCGGCTTCCTCGATTGGCATCCGGGTGGCCGGGGCTTCCGCCTCACCGGCGGGCTAGTCTACAACGCCACGGAGGTCACCGGGAGCAGCCTGCCGCCAGCGTCCGGGGTCTACGACATCGGCGGCGTGCCCGTGCCGGTGGCGCTCGTGGGCACGCTCGACGGGAAGGTCGAGTTCGATCCGATCGTCCCCTACGCGGGGCTGGGCTGGGGGCGCGCGCCGGGCTCGGGGAGCGGTTTCGGAGTGACGCTGGACCTCGGCGTGATCTTCCAGGGCGAGGGCGAGGTGACGCTCACCCCCATCATCCCAGCCGGCAGCCCGCTCAATGATCCGCTGGCCCGCGAAGCGCTGCAGATCCTCATCGAGCGCGAGGAGCGCGATCTGCAGGAGGACATCGTCGACTACGACATGTATCCGGTGGTGTCGCTTGGGATTTCGTACCGGTTCTAGAGGGTGTCTCAGAGAATGGTCGCGAGCAGTTCGCTTGCACGGAGGAATGCGCTGTCAGCGTCGGGATACTGTTCATCAGGCGCCTCGCCGTACTCGATCTTTTCGCGGGAGGAGAGGGCGAAGCCTCTTTCCGGATTCCACATGACGGCTAGGTTCTTCCCGCCCAGGTTGGCAACGAGGAACCAGTCGCCTCGAGGCCGGCTCGGTTTGTCGAGAGCGGCCTTGAGCCTCGGGAATTGCGCCGTCAGTCTCTCCTGAAGCAGCTCGATGGCGTTCATGAGCTCCAGACTCCTTTCCGTTGACGCTCAGCTTGAAGAAGAGGACTTCGCTAGTGCCCTGTCACGTCGAAAAAAGGGCCATCCCTTTGTAGGGGCACCTCTTGTGGGCATACGCGCTAACTTAATCTTGCCCCCCAATGTAGAGACGCCCCCCGGGGCGTCTCTACATTGGGGGGCAGGCTGTCGATAAGTTAGCGCCCATGCCTCTTGTGGGTGCCCTTCCGGAGGGCGGCCACAAGAGCCGCCCCTACATGAAATGCTATCAGTCACTCGGACTGTGACGAAGTTCTAGTCGTAGTGCTTGACGGCCGGCCAGACCTCTCGGATCGGCGCCTTCAGCCCGCGGGCGATCCAGATGGGCAGGTTGTCCTCATAGGGCATGCAGAGGCCGCCGCATTTCACCTCGCCCGCCTGCCTCACGTCCTTGAACCCTTGCCGATGGTCCTCCGAGTCGCCGCCAATGATGATCAGGACATCGCCCGAGCCCTGCGGTCCCCAGAGGAAATAGTTGTTGTGGCCTGAAGAGGCTTTCGGAAGGCCGTACTTCTTCCCCAACACATCGACGGCTCCGGCCTCTCCGTAGTTCTGACCGTAGATCCCCGCAATCGCCTGCTCCTCGGGCGGCAGCGAGCGGTAGACGCGGGCCACCTCGGCGACCATCTCCTCCCAGCCGTGCATGTCCGCGAAGTGCTGTGGCAGCGCGCCCATCTCGTGGCGTTCGACCGCGCTCATTCCGAGGCCGAGGGCGCCCGCGTAGCGGATGAAGCTCGCGACTGGCAGGATGGGCACGGTGAGCGGAACCAGGACCGTTCCCCCCGCGAGGAGGAGGATCGGCAGCAGCAGTCTCAACGCTGGGCGGCGTATCCAGCTTTCGATCGCGCGTTCGATCGCGATGCCCCCCGCGGCGAAGAGCGGCGGATAGGCCGGCGCGAGGTAATAGGGCTTGGAGCTCTGAGTGATCAGCACCAGGAACGCCGCCACGTACGCCCAACCAAACACCCGGTATCTGGAGCGGAAGAGCCAGACCAGGCCGGCCAGCCAGACCGGGAACGTGAGCGGGTGCATCTGCATGATCTGCTCGACGAAGAACGCGAGCGGCGAGAGCGCCACGTTCTTGTGCTCCGTGGCATTGCGCACGAACTCAGCCGTGGGCCAGCCGTGCGCCATCTGCCAAATCACGTGGGGCAGGAAAAGCAGGACGGCGATCGCGCCTCCCAGCCAGATCCATCGCTCGCGGAAATGCCTGCGCTCCGGCGTGAGCAGCAGGCCCACGAACACCCCAAAGCCAAAAAAGAGAAGGCTGTGCTTGTTCTGGAGCCCGAGACCGCAGATGACTCCGAAGAGGAGCCAGAGCTTGGGATCGCCGCCGCTCACGATCTTCGCCACGACCCAGGCACCCAGCGTCCAGAAGAGGACGTCGAAGGAGTTCATGGAGAGGACATGAAAGAGGAAGAGGTAGACCGGAGCCACGAGCGCGCAGAGCGCGGCCATGCCTTGCGCCCAGCGTCCGCCGCCCAGCTCGCGGGCGATGCGGCCGCAGAGCCAGATCACCGCCATGCCGGCGAGCAGGGACGGAATCCGCGCCGCCATCAGCGATTCGCCGAGCAGCCCGCGGGTGACGCGAGCGATCAAGGCCACGAGCGGCGGATGGTCGACGTAGCCGAAGGCCAGGTGCTCGCCGCAGGCGATGTAATAGAACTCGTCGCGGAACCAACCGTAGGAGTTGATCGCGGCGAGGTGAAGCGCGGCGTAGAGGAGCATGACCGCGGCAACGACCCACTTCCCGTCCCGCGGGCTCTGCTCCGGATTTTGGTACTCTCGCGGGTATGACGCCAATCCGGTGGACACCGCTCTTCCTCCTTCTCCTGGCTGCCGGCTGCGCGGAGCGCGCCGGCCGGCCGCACACCTCGGCTCAAGGGGCTCCCTCGATGGATCGCGCCGCTGAATCTTACGTGAAGCTCGTGCTCGCCGTGGGCCAGCACGATCCGGACTATGTCGATGCCTTCTACGGTCCGCCGGAATGGAAGGTTCAAGCTGAGGCGGCCAAGCGCCCGCTGGCCGATTTGCGCGCCGAGGCGGAGCGGCTCGTCGCGGATGTGCAGGCGATGCCTGCCACCGGAGACGAGATGGAACGGCTGCGGCATCAGTATCTCACCCGGCAGCTCCAGGCCATGGTGGCTCGGCTCGACATGCTGTCGGGCAAGAAGCTTTCCTTCGACGAGGAGTCGCAGGCGCTCTACGATTCGGTCGCGCCCACGTACGGCGCCGATCACTTCCAGAGCATCCTCGACCGGCTCGAGAGGCTCGTCCCCGGAGACCCCGCCGATACCCCGCTCCCCGCGCGTATCGATCTTTACCGGCAAAACTTCGTCATCCCGCGCGACAAGCTCGACACGGTCTTCCAGGCCGCCATCTCCGAATGCAAGCGGCGCACGCTGGAGCACTTCGAGCTGCCGCCGGGCGAGAGCTTCGAGGTCGAGTACGTCACCGATAAATCCTGGAGCGGCTACAACTGGTACAAGGGCGGGTTCCACAGCCTGATCCAGGTCAACACGGACCTGCCGATCTTCATTGAGCGCGCGATCGACCTCGCCTGTCACGAGGGCTATCCCGGCCACCACGTCTACAACGCGCTGCTCGAGAAGCACCTGGTGCGCGACCGCGGCTGGCCGGAGTTTTCGGTGTATGCGCTGTTCAGCCCGCAGTCGCTGATCGCGGAGGGCACGGCAAACTACGGCATCGAGGTGGCGTTCCCGGGCGACGAGCGGGTGCGCTTCGAGAGAGAGAAGCTCTTTCCCCTCGCCGGGATCGATCCCTCGACGGCCGAGCGCTACTACGAGATCCAGCGCCTCACGCAGCAGTTGGCCTACGCGGGCAACGAAGCGGCGCGGGGATATCTGAACGGCACGATGACGAAGCAGCAGGCGATCGACTGGCAGGTGCACTACAACCTGTCCGCGCCGGCCCGGGCCGAGCAGCGGATCAAGTTCTTCGATCAGTACCGGAGCTACGTGATCAATTACAACTATGGGCAGGATCTGGTGAAGCAGTACATCGAACGCCGCGGCGGCACGGCCGACAACCCGGCGAAGCGCTGGGAGGAGTTCGAGAAGCTGCTGGCTTCGCCGAGATTGCCGTCCGGGCTGCGGTAGCGGGGATCAACCGCAGCTCTTCTCCTATCAAGGATAGACACCTCCATAGGACTTAAAGGACCAAAAGGACTTAAAGGACATGGCAGTGGCGCTTCTTCGTCCTTGAGGTCCTTTATGTCGTTTACGTCCTTTTGGTCCTTTTGGCCGCCCTACCCGGCCTTCCGCATCCCCTTCTTCGCCTCGCCCATGGCGGCTTCCAAGGCTTCGCGCTCGCCGTCTTCGAGCGGGTGACCCCCGAAGCTCTCGCGGAGGTAGAAGGCGATGATCCGGGCCGCGGGCTTGGCCGCGGCGGGATAGCGTGCAGCCATCTCCTGACCAACCCTGAGCGGCGGCACCGATTCGGGGAGCGGCTCGCCTCTGCGGCCGAGACGGCGACGCAGGCGGGCATAGGCAGCGGTCGCGGTCAGCGGCGGCTTGAAACGCAGGTAGAGCGCGAAGACCCCGGCCGCGAAGAGCGTCAGCCCGAGAGCCACCGGCAGAGGGATGTCCGGCATGCGCGGGCCGGATTCGCCCGCCGCGGCCTCTTCGCCGCCGACCGGCTGCTGCCCGCCCGCGGGCGTCTTCTTCTCCGCCTCCTCGGGCTGCTGGAAGCGGCTCACGAGATCCCGCCACATCTCGCGCAGGCCGCTGAAGATGCGGAGCTGATCGTAGATGCCGAAGGTCAGCACGTAACGGTCCCAGCGGAAGGCCACGAAGTCCCAGGCCTGCCTCATCAGCAGCGAGACGCCTGTGGCCTCGGCCGCCGGGCGCCCGGCGGGAGGAGTCGGGTCGAAGATGCGCCAGCCCTCACCCTTCACATAGGCTTCCACCCAGGCGTGGGCGTTGCTGTCGCGCACGATGTAGTAGCCCTCGAACGGGTTGTACTCGCCGCCGAGGAAGCCGGTCACCAGCCGCGCCGGGATGCCCTGCGAGCGCAGCAGCAGCACCATCGACGAGGCGAAGTATTCGCACTGTCCGCTCTTGTAGCGGAAGAGGAAGTCTTCGATGGGGTTCTCCGCCGAGCGGCCGCGGAAATCCTGCGTGTACTCGTAATCCTGGATCAGGTGGGCTTCGAGGCGCTGCGTCCGCTCCAGTAGCGTGCCGCCGCCCATCACCCGCGCGGCCAGGGCGGCGATCGGCGGCGTTACACCCGCGAGGTCGAGCGCCGGGTCGTAGGGCGTGCCCGAAGGCTTCGCGGCGGTCATCACCGGCTCGCCCACCATCCCCACCCGGAACTCCACCAGCTCCTGCGGTTGGAAGCGGAACGAGACTGCGCCGCCCTCGTCGAGCCCCAGAGTGGTCGCCTGGGGTGCGACCACGACCGTCTCTACCGGCAGTGGCACGCTCTGGCTATTGATCGGCGCCAGGAAGATCCGCGCCCAGCGCTCCGGCTGGCGGCCCTTGGCCAGCCAGATGCCCGCGGACTCCCGGACCCGGCCCAGCGCCATGCGAAAAGGCGAGCGCCGCCAGGTCCCTCCCTGAAAAAGATCGTAGGTCGCCGCCTTGAAACGCATGTCGCGGCCCGGATCGATCGTCCCTTCTTCCAACAGGCGCAGGGCCACGTCCCGGCTGTTGCGGATCTGGCCGATCGAGTCGAGGGTCACCTCGTCCGAAAAGCCTGAGGCCTCGATCGTCTGCCCCAGGCCGCTCCCCCGGCCGACGATGTAGGGCGACGGCACGCGCGGCAGGAATGCGAAGAGCGGCACGGACAGCACGACCGTCAGCAAGACGCAGACGCTCAGGAACCCGCGCATAGGAATGCGCGCCAGCTCAGGGTCTTCGCGGCCGAAGCCCGCGAGCACGTGCAGGAACGCGAAGCGGGTCAGCATGACGAGCGAGATCACCAGGAACGCGATTAGGTAGAGCACGATCGTGGGGTGCACGCTCGTGCCCATGCTCGCCAGGAAGAGGAAGAAGACGCCGATCGCCACCTGCCACTTGTCGCGCTCCCGCGTCAGGGAGAAGAGCTTGACCAGCAGCGCGAACATGATCAGATGGAGCACCGGCGTCAGCAGCCGGCGCGAGATCACGAACACGTCCAGAAACGCCAGGGGCAGGTAGATCAGCCCGAGGGCGTTGAGCGCCCAGGTGGGCAGCCAGCGCTGCCGGTCCATCATCACCCACCGCAGAAAGACGAGCACGCCCACGAGGTAGGCTCCGACCACGGGCCAGGACACCACCTCGTTGAACGGCAGCGGGATCGGCGCGAGCAGCGCGAGCAACCCGAGAAGCAGCCGCTTCTGGCGCGCGAAGGTCATTGCGCGACCCTCAAGGTGGCCGCGGGCTCGGAATCGAGGTGGACCCGAAGCTGTTGCGCCCGCCGGTCGCTGGAGAGGAGCGGCTCGGGGACGGCGGGCTGCGCCTCGATCAACGCCAGGGCCTCCAGGATGGCCAGCCGCTGCCGCGCTCCGCCCGCGAAGGGGAGGGCACGGTCGCGCGTCACCAGCTCCACTTCATAGCCGCGGGAAAGATGGTCCAGCGCCGCGGTGGCCGCCTCGCTCACCAGCCGCTCGAAGCGTCCGCGGGCCTGGTCGTCGGCCAGCTCGCCCACTCCATTGTCGAAGAGGATCGCGAGCCGCCGGCTCTGCTCGGACTCGCGCTCCATGTAGACGAGGTTGCCGGTGCGGGCCGTCTGCTTCCAATGAATGCCCCGCGGATCGTCCCCCTGGCGAAACTGGCGCAGCGCATGGAGGCCGTGCCCCCATCCGGCGCGGCGGCTGGCCTCCTCCCCCATCTGGTGGGCAGCCTCGGGATGCCTCGCCGATGCGGCCTCGAAGATCTCGGGGAAGACGAGGATCTCCAGGTCCACGGGGTAGCGCACGCCCTTGCGGAAGAAGCCGAAGGGGAAGAGGCTGGAGATGTGGGCATGAGGGAAGGGATGATGGCCGCGCGTGCGGATCATCATCTCCAGGTTGCCGACGCTCCGCCCCTGCTTGGGAAGGAAGGGAACGAGCATGGGCTGGCCCGACTTGGACAGGGTGAAGAGCAGGAACCAGCGCGGGAACAGCCGGGAGCGGCTCTTGAGCGTGAAGCCCACGGAGAACGGCCGGCTCGCGAACACCTCGCCGGGAGGTTGCAGCTCGATCTCCAGGCCGCGCACGTTCTCCCGCGACAGCACTCCGGAGAGGATCAGCACGGCGAGCACCATCGCCATGACCATGTAGAGTGAGTTGTTGCCGGTGTTGGTGGCCGCGATCGCCACCACGATCGAGAGCAGGACGTACCACAGCCCGACTGTCGTGATGCGGATGCCCTCGGGCACCGGGCGGCGGCGTTTGGGGATCACAAGGGCACCGGGGTCCCCGCCACCACCCGTTCGATCGCCTTGCGCGTGGCGTTGAGGTCGCCGGCGGCGCGCTTCAGCACGACGCGGTGCCCGAGGACCGGGGGGGCGAGGCGCTGCACGTCGTCCGGGATCACATAGGCGCGCCCCTCGCACAGGGCGAGCGCCTGGCTCGCGCGGAAGAGCGACTGGGCGCCGCGGGTGGAGACGCCGAGGAGGAAGTCGCCACCGTGGCGCGTGGCTTCGGCGAGCGACAGGATGTACTCCGCCAGCTTGTCCGCGACCCTTATCCGCGCCACCTGCGCCTGGAGATCCAGCAGGCTCTCCCGGGTGACGACCGGCTTGAGCTCTTCCAGCAAGTCCTCGACGCCGCCCGAGAGCAGCAACTCCTTCTCGTCCGCGCGTGGAGGGTAACCGAGCGAGATCGACATCAGGAAGCGGTCGAGCTGCGACTCGGGGAGCGGGAACGTCCCCTGGTACTCGAGGGGGTTCTGCGTGGCGAGCACCACGAACGGCTCGGGCAGGGCATAGCGCTTGCGCTCGACCGAGACCTTGCGCTCGCTCATGGCTTCGAGGAGGGCCGACTGCGTCTTGGGCGTGGCCCGGTTGATCTCGTCCGCCAGCACCAGATTGGCGAACAGCGGCCCGGGGACGAACTCGAACGCCTGCGTCTTCTGGTTGAAGATCGAAACACCGATGATGTCGGATGGCAACAGGTCGCTGGTGAACTGGATGCGCTGGAAGGCGAGGCCGAGGGAGCGGGCCAGAGCCTGGGACAGCGTGGTCTTGCCGACGCCGGGCACGTCTTCGATGAGGATGTGGCCGCGGGCGAGCAGGCAGACGGTGCACAGCCGGATCACCTCGCGCTTGCCGCGGATGACCCGTGCCACGTTGCTCTCCAGCCGGTGGATCGGTTCCGCCGCGGTCTCAGGCTCGCTCTCGACGCGAATGGGTTCCATGCAGGGTTTCCTGGGGACAGATGTCCCGAATTATAGCTACCTGTATACGTGTCCGAACGCTGCGATGTTGTGGCGGGAGCAAGTCTACCCCACCGCGCCCACACTGCTCGCAACGCCGAGATTGACCGCCGCATTTCCGTCTTCTAACATGGGGGTACGGAGCGAGCCGTACCCGACCCCCGCGAAACATCACTGCCTGGCACGTCCGCCGGGCACAAGGAGCGAATACGAACATGGCTGAACCGAAATTCGACCGGAGTAAGGCGATCGAAGGCGCGCTGTCGCAAATAGAGCGGCAGTTCGGCAAGGGGTCCATTATGCGCCTGGGCGCGCGGGAGACGCTGGCGATGGAGGCGATCCCCACCGGCTCGATCTCGGTGGATGCCGCGATCGGCATCGGCGGCTTCCCCCGGGGCCGCGTTGTCGAGGTCTACGGCCCCGAGTCTTCCGGCAAGACGACGCTGGCCCTCTCCGTGGTGGGCCAGGCGCAGAAGCGCGGCGGCATCGCCGCCTTCATCGACGCCGAGCACGCCCTGGACGCCGAGTACGCCCGCAAGCTCGGCGTGGACATCGACAACCTCCTGGTCTCGCAGCCGGACAACGGCGAGCAGGCCCTGGAGATCGCCGAGATGCTGGTGCGCAGCAACGCGGTTGACATCATCGTCGTCGACTCGGTAGCGGCGCTGGTTCCGAAAGCAGAGCTCGAGGGAGAGATGGGTGACTCGCACGTCGGTCTGCAGGCGCGGCTGATGTCCCAGGCCTTGCGCAAGCTGACGGCGATCGTGGCCAAGTCGCACACCTGCCTGATCTTCATCAACCAGATCCGCGAGAAGATCGGGGTGATGTTCGGCAATCCCGAGACCACGACGGGCGGCCGGGCGCTGAAGTTCTACGCCTCGGTCCGGATCGACATCCGGCGCATCGCCGCACTCAAGGACGGCGAGGTGGTGACCGGCTCGCGCGCCAAGGTCAAGGTGGTGAAGAACAAGTGCGCGGCCCCCTTCCGCCAGGCCGAGTTCGACATTGACTACGGCGAGGGGATCTCGCACACGGGCGAGCTGGTCGATCTCGGGGTGGAGCACAAGCTGGTGGTCAAGAGCGGCGCGTGGTACTCGTACGGCGACCTCCGCCTCGGCCAGGGCCGGGAGAACTCCAAGCAGTTCCTGAAGGACAACCCCGACCTTGCAGTAGAAATCGAGGTGAAGCTGCGCGAGAAGCTGGGCATGCCTGTCCCGGCGTTGCCGGTCGGGCGGGAGGCGTTGATGGCGGAGTAGGGGGCTTTACGAGTCGTAGCGCCTCGGCAGGCTCACCTGGAAGGTGGTTCCCTTTCCGGCTTCCGTGGAAACTTCCAGGCCCGCTTCGAGAAGCTCGCAGAGGCGCTTCACGATCGAGAGGCCGATCCCCTCTCCCGGAGGCCGGTAGGCTGCCGGGACCTGGGGAAGAGTCGGCGAAGAGGAGGATCCCGCCACGGGCTCGATCGGAGAGCCGGGCGGGGCATCCTCCTCCACCTCGCGGGCGAGGTCCGTGCCTTTCTTGAGCTCCTGCACGATCGGCGCACCGGGTGCGAAGTGGAGGCCCGGCCCCGTGTCCTCGACGCGGACGAGCCAGCGCTCGACATCGCTCTCCTGGGATTCCGTCCAGGTCAGCTTTACGCCCCCCTGAACCGTGTACCCCAAGGCGTTGAGCGCCAGGTTCTGCACGATCCGGTGCACCTTGGTGGCATCGCCCTCGACGGGGAAAGGCTCCGGCCCCGCCACCTCCAGGAACAGGCCGCGCTTTTGTGCGAGGGGCTCCAGGATCTCTCCCAGGTTGCGGAACAGGGCGGCGGCATCGAAGGGCGCGACCACGCGGTGCTCGCGTCCGGCCTCCAGACGGGCCAGGCTCATCAGGTCTTGCAGGAGCTGGTGCAGAGAGGAGACGCTGCTCTGCAGGATCGCGACTGCCTTGGCGCGCAGGGGTTCGGGCGCCTTCGGGTCCGCCAGGATGGACGTGGTCGTGGTGACGAGGCCGACGTTGCCGCGCAAGTCGTGCGCCGCCTCGTGCCAGGATTCCGCCCTCCGGCGGTCGAGCTCCTTCAACTGCCCCACAGCCTGTTGCAGGTCGAGGAGGTGGCCCTCCGCCTCGACTTGCTGCAAGCGGTAGTACTGCGCCACGCTTTCCGCGATCCCCTCGCCGCAGGCAACGGTCCAAAGGCGCCGCGCGATGGTCATGGCGGCGGGCTCCAAGTCGGTGTAGCGCTCAAGCTCTTCCTGCACCGTGAGCTGCAGGTGCTGCCATTCGCGAACCAGCTCGTGCAGGGAGAACCCCTGTTCCCAGCGGTGCACCCCGTGCTCAATGACCCGTTCGCGCTCCTCCGACGAGAGAACGGACTCGTCGAAGCCGGTTGTCTTCAACCGCTCTTCGAAGCTTTCCAGGACCTTGGGGATGAGATCGCGGAAATGCATGACGGAGAGGGAGTCCGCCGTCGTCAGCTCGGGATCGTCCTGGATCGCCTTCTCCCAGACGTGGACGAGCGCTTCGCGCCGCTCGGCCAGGTGAGCGGCTAGCGTTTTCAAATGCTCAAGAATTCTCGAGTGCGTGATCGTGGGCATCGATAATATTCCTGGGTTCCGGCACAAACCTGGCCGTTGGCGGTGCGTAGTATACCCGCACGGGAGCTTGCCTGACCTCTCCGTGTGACACCCTCCTGCCCATCCCGTCCTCCTCCGAGGCCAGGCTTGCGACCCTGCTAGACTTCCGCGGCTATGCGTACCGTGAAGCTTCTCACCCTGTTGCTCTTCCTTCTCCCCTTGTCCATAGAAGCGGAGGTCCTCCCGTGCTTTCCGTGTGCCGGCGTACGGTTCGAGCCGGTCCAGTCGGTCCCGGTCAGCGCGGCGGAGCCCCTCAATCCTGGCCCCGCTCCGGACATGCAGCCGGTTTCGGACGCTCCGGTCGTCCCGAACAACCCGGCGGACTTCGCGTCCCTGCTCGCCCAGGCGAAGCTGGAGAAGGGCAGCCCCTTCTT
Source organism: Acidobacteriota bacterium (assembly GCA_034667225.1). Lineage (GTDB taxonomy): Bacteria > Acidobacteriota > Thermoanaerobaculia > Multivoradales > UBA5704 > DATMER01. Next base: position 117,465 of record JAXDKG010000001.1, on the reverse strand, counting down.
TGTGGCCTGGGAAGTCCCTCTCGACGGAAACGATCCGGCTCCCGCGGCTAGAGGGATCACGGAGGCCGGGGGCACACCCTGGCTGTCGCTGATCTTTCGCACCCCTGCTCCGCTGGCCCAGAACTTCGAGCGGCTCCAAGGCGAGCTCCGGGCGGCGACGGCCATCGCTTCCGCGGCTCCGGCCAACGCCTGGTTCCAGATCATTTGGCGGCCCGAGGGGCAGGAGGCGCAGGGCGCCTCGGAGAATGCCTTCCTCATCAAGCGGGCCGCGGTCGCTCTGACCGGCGCTCGATCCGATGCCCGCGTGGCTTCGGATGCCTTCCCCGCCGATCCCGCCTTCTTGAAGGCGCTCTATGCAGAGGACGTTGCCGCCTACCTGGAAGCTGTCGTGCTCAAGCCTGGCAATCTGGAGCAGGCGGTCGCGGCAATCCAGGAGGTCGATCCGGGACGGCCGATCGTGCTCGACTCGGCTCCGATGCCTGCCGCTCCTGGCGAGATCCTCTCCGACTCGGCCCGCAACGCAGTCCGTGGGATCGGGCTGACCCTGTTCAGGGCGACTGAGGTGGGAGCCCGGATCGTCTCTCCCCTGGCGCTGCTCGCCCGCGAGTTCACGGGCGACATCTCTTATGACGCAGGGTCCATCCCCTCGGGCGCCGAGGAGGCCTGGACGTTCGTGCGCGGCAAAGACTTCTCCCTCCGGGTCATCGCTCTCGCTCCGGCCGGCGCTTCGGACCTGACGCTGCGCTTCCCCGATCCCTACCTGCGGCGGCCTTCGCGGTTCCCCTACACGTTCGACAAGGTCGGTCCCCCGTCGGGAGAGGTGAAGGGCCAGGGGCTCGAAGTGCGGCTGGACAACCCCGGCCGCGTCGCGGTCCTTGGATTGGAACGGGCGAGCGCGGCCGAGCGCGGCGAGGAGGGGGTCGAGGAGAAGCTGAGCGTGGCCACCGAGCGCCAGATGCCGGTCGAGGAGATCCTCCGCCGGCTGCAGGCGTTCGAGGACGCCCAGGACAGGAAGCTCGACACCTACTCCGCCACGAACACGACCCATCTGCGCTTCCAGCCCGCGGCCGGATCGCAGACCGTCGAGGCCACTCTCCAGGGGCCGTACTTCTTCGACGAGAAGACCGGCTCGGACTGGGCTTGGGAGACGCTATTCGTCAACGGCGTGAAATGGCGCAGCAAGACGATCCCCGAGATCCCGCTGGTCCAGCCTGAGAAGGCCGCGGCCATGCCGGTCCAGATCACATTCACGAAGCAGTACCGCTACCGGCTCCGCGGCTCGGACACGATCGACGGCCGCGATGCCTGGGTGGTGGATTTCGCCCCTGCCTCAGAGGGCGAGACGGGCAAGCTCTACCAGGGCTCGGTCTGGGTGGACAAGCAGATCTACGCGCGCCTCCGCACGCGCGCCGTCCAGATCGGCCTCGAGGGCGAGGTCATCTCCAACGAGGAGACCCTGCAATACACTCCGATCAACGCCATGGGCCTGCCCGCGCCGTGGTCGTCCGAGAGCTACATCCTGCCGCTGCGGGTCGTGGCCCAGCAGATCCTCTCCGTGGTCAACGCCACCACCGTGGTGGAGCGCGAGACCCTGCTGACCGAGGTGCGGGTCAACCCGCCCGACTTCGCGGCGAAGCGCGCCCAGGTCGCAGAGACCGACGTGACCATGGTGCGCGACACGGATCGCGGGCTGCGCTACCTGGTCAAGGAGGAGGGCTCCGAGGAGCGCGTGGTCAAGGAGGGCTTCGACACGAGCAAGCTCTTCCTGGTCGGCGGCGTGTTCTACGACGATGCGCTCGACTTCCCGCTTCCCCTGGGGGGCATCAACTACTTCAACTTCGACTTCCGCGGCACGGGCAAGCAGGTCAACCTGTTCTTCGCCGGCGCCCTGCTCACCCTGAACGCGGCCGAGCCGCGCCTCTTCGGCAGCAAGTTCGACCTCGGCGCGGATCTCTTCGCCCTCGCCATCCCGTTTACCGACAACGTCTTCCGGGACGACAAGGAGATCTTCGCGGAGGAGATCGAGCAGCGCACCGGCAGCTTCGGCCTGAAGCTCGGCCGGCCGCTGGGCAACTTCGTCAAGCTCGGCCTGGAGTACGACGTCCTCTTCCTCAACTACGGGGAGTCGGACAACACCGGCGAGGGCTTCGTGCTGCCGAGCGACAACATGACCCACTCGGTGGAGCTGTCCGGCACGTTCTCCCGCTCGGGCTACGGCTTCAGCATCCATGGCGGCATGAGCCGGCGTTCGGAGTGGGATCCCTGGGGCTTCCCCGGCTCACCGGACTTCGAGGAGCCGCAGCAGGAGTTCGCCCGCTGGGGCGCCCGGGCGAGCAAGAACTGGTATCTCCCCCGCTTCCAGAAGATCGGCGCCGAGATCGACTACGTGTCGGGATCGGACCTCGACCGCTTCAGCAAGTATCAGTTCGGGTTCTTCGGCAGCACCCGCGTGCACGGCTACCAGTCGAACCGCGTGCGCGCCGAGGAGGCGATCGCGACGCATCTCTCCTACGGCTTCGAGATCGGCGAGCTCCTGCGGCTCGATGCGGTGGGCGACATGGCCTGGGCCACGGACGAGGCCGCAGGGCTCGACAACGAGATGCTGGCCGGCGTCGGCCTCGCCGGGTCGTTCATGGGACCCTGGCAGACCCTGGTCAACCTGGATGTGGGAGTGCCGGTGGCGGGGCCGGACGACGGCTTCGTGATGTACCTGGTGTTCTTGAAACTCTTCAAATAGACGGCTGGATCAGGTGGTGCAGCTCCTGGGTGACGTCGTCCAAGGCGTCGCCCAGGTCCCGGAAGTGCTCCGGGGAGATCATGAAGTCCTGCTTCTTGAGCGCCTGGGTGGTGCAGGGGCGGCAGAGCAGATAGCCCTGGAGGAGCGTGATGCCGGCGGCGCTCACCGTCTCCAGGTCGCGCTCGTCCTCGATCCCTTCGGCCACGGCGCGGGCTCCCAGCCGGCTGGCGAGGTCCGAAATGGACTCCAGCACGGCGCGGCGCAGGGGATCGGCGTGCGAGCCGTCCACGAAGTGCCGGTCGATCTTCAGCAGGTCGGGCCGGCAGTCCACGATCATCCGGAAGTTCGATTGGCCCAGGCCGACGTCGTCCAGGGCGATGCGCACACCCAGGTCGCGCAGGCGGCCGAGGTTGTAGAGGAAATGCGGGCCGCTCCAGGGCGGCGCGTGCTCGACGATCTCGATGATCAGGCTGTCGAGCGGCACGTCGTACTCGGCAGCCAGCTCGGCCAGCCACTGCGGGAGTTTCTCCTGGCTCTCCAGGGTGACGGCGTGGACGTTCAACGAGAGGCAGGGCTTGCCGGGCAGGCCGCGCGCCTGGCGCAGCGCCGAGGCGATCGCGAGGAGGTCCACCTCGGCCTCGCGATGCTTGCGGCGGACGTACTCGAAGAGGATGTCCGAGCGCTCGATGTTGGTCTGCTTGGGGCCGCGGGTGAGGGCTTCCAGCGCATAGAGCCTGCGGGCGCCGTTGCGCGCCTCGAAGATCGGTTGATAGACCGTCGTCAGTCCTTGCGGCTCCAGGATCAGGTCCCACAGGCGGCTGGTCTGCATAGGTTCAGGCACCCTGTCCGGTCAGGTTGGCGGCGATCGCAGCCAGCTCGGCGAGCGGCTGCGGCTTCTGCAGAAAGGCGTCCACCCCGCGTCCGATGGCTTCCATCTCAATCTCGGTCGAGCCGTAGCCCGTCAGCACGATGGTGCGCGTCCACGGCGAGCGCTCTCGCGCGAAACGGATCAGCTCCAATCCCTCGTTGCCTTGCACTCCGGTCAGCCGCAGGTCGGCGATCATGAGCGCGTAGCGGATGTGCGACAGGAGCGCCTCGGCCTCTTCCAGCTCGCGGGCGCAGTCGACCTCGTAGCCTCGCGGCTCGAAGTAATCCCGGATCGCAGAGAGGATCGACTCCTCGTCGTCCACTACAAGAAGACGCGGCTTCATCGGGAGAGCTCCAGTGCTTTGGTCCAAGTATACGCCACCTGGCGGACCAGGTTTCACCCGCGCACCATTTCAGTCAAGGCGTGCGGGCTGGCAGCGCCGGAGCGGCGCGGGCGCAAAGGCAGGAAGACGGTCATGACCGCACCGCCGGCGGCGAGGTTCGAGGCCAGGACCTCGCCGCCGTGCTGCTCGACGATGCGCTGCACGATGGAGAGTCCCAGGCCCGTGCCGCCACGGCGGCGGGTGAAGAAGGGCTCGAACACGCGGTGGAGGTCGTTGGGCAGGAAGCCGGGGCCCGCATCTTCCACGGCGAAGCGCACGCCGTCGCGGTCTCCTTCCACCCTTTCCGCCCGGAAGAGCACGCTCTTGCCCTTGGCCGAGTGCTGGATGGCGTTTTCCAGGAGGTTCTGGAAGACCTGCGCGATCCGGCCGCGGTCCACATGGAGCTGCGGCAGCCCGCCTTCGGACCGCACCGCCACGTCCACGCCGGAGCGGCTCGCCAGCGGCTCGCAGGCAGTCGCGGCCATGGCCATGACTTCGTCCGGGGTGACCGCGGCGAACTCGAGCCGCGCCGGCTTGCCGTAGTCGAGGAGCTGATGCATCAGCTCGCTCAGGCGCTTCACTTCGACTTGCAGCACGTCGAAGTAGCGCCGGAAGTCCTTGCGCTGGCCGAAGCGCGACTCGAAGGCGTCGAGCGTGGCCGAAATCCCGAAGAGCGGATTGCGCACCTCGTGGGCCACGCCCGCGACCAGCGCGCCCATGGCCGACATGGTCTCGCTGCGGCGCAGCGATTCCTGCAGCCGCACCAGGTCGGAGATGTCCCGGGCCACGACCACGGCGCCCTTCTGGTCATCGGGGCTGGTGACCGGGCTCAGGGTGATGTCCCAGGTGCGGCCCTGGTCGTCGCGGGCCTGGGCGGAGGGATCGTCGGCCTCGGTATCACCTATTCCGGCGGGATCGACTTGCGGCAACAGCTCGCGGATGGTGCGCCAGGGCTGGCCGTTCCCCAGGACGGTGATGTGGTGGTAGACCGCCTTGTCGTAATCGACCCCCGACAGGTCGCGCGCAGCGCGGTTGAGCCGGATGATGCGGCCGTCGAGATCGATCAGCAGGAGCGGGTGGATGATGGCGTCGAAAGTCAGCCGCCATTCCTGGGCCGAAGTCCGAAGGCCATGTTGCAACCGCTCCTGGCGCGATTCGGTGCGCCGGCGGGCAGCTTCCTCGCGGTCGCGCTCGGCAGCCATGGCCAGCAGGGTAGCCACGGAGTCGAGGAAGCGCGTCTCTTCGGACCCTAGCTTCTCGCCGGGGCGCGGATGCGCGATCAGGAACCCCCAGGAGCGCTGGCGGCCGGGGATCACGATCGTGGAGGCGCTCGGGTGGTCCGCCCCCTTGGGGAACTCGTCCCGTTCGGGCCAGCCGATCCCGGCCCGCAGATGGAGCTTCATGCGGTCGGTGATCCCGCAGCGGGCGAGGTCGAGCACGTCGGAGACGCGCCGCACGGCCAGCTCCATGAGATCGTGGATCGGAGTCCCCTCCAGCGCCTGGCTGGCGAGCTCGGCGATCACCGATTGCTGGTCGGCCCGCCAGCGCATCTCGCGCACGGAGCCCCTGGCCTGCGTGACGTCGGTGAAGGAGACGGCCACGGCGTAGGGATCGGGCTCGCCGAACCGGCGCAGCGGCCGGGAGTTGCAGGAGACCCAGACGAGCGTGCCGTCGGCGCGCTCGAAGCCCATGATGACCCGCGAGCAGGGCAGGCCGGTGAGCAGCGTGATGGTGGCGGGATGGCTCTCGGGTTCGAACGGGCTGCCGTCCTCGCGCACGGCCCGCAAGGCCGGGTTGCGCGACGTGCGGCCGAGGAGCTGGTCTTCGCGCAGTCCCAGGATGCGGCAGGCCGACGCGTTGCAGCTCGAGATACAGCCGTCCGCCTCGTAGAGGACGATGCCCTCTTCGAGCGCGGCGATCACCGCGCGGAAACGTTCCTCGCTCTCCCGCAGCGCGCGCTCGGCGGCTTCCTTGGCTTTCCGCATGGCTGGACAGCCCTATTATAGGCTCGATGGACGACGAGGAGGAGGAGAGCGGATGGGAGGAGCCGGTGGAATTGCCCATCACCGACGTGCTGGACCTCCACAGCTTCCGGCCCTCCGAGGTCGCCGACGTGGTCCGGGATTACCTGGACGCCGCCTACGAGAGAGGCTTTCGCGACCTGCGGATCATCCATGGCAAGGGGATCGGCGTGCAGCGGCAGACCGTGCGCACTCTCCTCGGCCGCGATCCGCGGGTGGAGGCGTTCGGGGATGCGGAGAGCTGGGGGGCGACTTGGGTGCGGATGAAATAGGCAGGCCAGCGGCCCAACAGGCGACGGCAGCCGTGCCGCCTGGGGTTGAAACCCCAGGCGGCACGGCTGCCACGGTGATCCTGCTATCCTCCCCCCGTGGGCGCCCCATCGACGATCGAGCGGTGGCTGCGGCGCGGCCGGCGGCGGCTGCTCCTCCGCTTGCAGGTGGGTTTCGTCTACAGCCGGCGGTATCAGCTCGAGCTGCCCGGGGCCACGTACGACTCCCGGCGCGGCGAACGGATCCTCACCTTCCTCGACTCGACCGGGCTCCTCTCCACCCGCGCGGTGCACCGCCCCGAGCCCGCGACCTTCCGCCACCTCCGCCGTGTCCACTCGGATGAGTACCTGGACTCTCTGAACAACCCCGCCGCCCTGACCCCCGTCGTCGGCTTCCAGCTCGCCGAGGACTCGGCAGACCGCATTCTCGACACCCAGCGCCTCATGGTGGGCGGCACCCTGCTCGCTGCACGCCTCGCTCTTGCAGACGCAATCGGGATCAATGTCGGCGGCGGGCTGCACCATGCCTTCGCCTCGCGAGGAGAGCGGTTCTGCGTCTTCAACGACGTGGCGGTCGCGATCGCCGAGCTTCGGGCCTCCGGCTTCCAGGGGAAGATCCTGGTGATCGACCTCGACCTCCACGACGGCGACGGCACCCGCTCCCTCTTCGCAACGGACCCGACGGTCCATACCTTTTCGATCCACAACCAGACCAACGGCTCGACCGATGCCGCCGATATCGTCGAGGCCACGATCGTAGAGCTCTCCGGTCCGGTCCAGGATGCTGAGTACCTGGAAGCCGTCCACGCCCACCTCCCGCCCGTTCTGAAGGCGTTCCGGCCCGAGCTGGTCTTCTACGTCGCTGGGAACGATCCGGCGGCGGACGACCAGATCGGCAATTGGAAGATCTCGGCGGCGGGGATGCTGGAACGCGACCGCTTCGTCGTCGCCTGCGTGCGGGAAGGAGCTCAGAGGCTCCCCCTGGCGATCGTCCTCGGTGGTGGGTACGGCTTGAACGCCTGGCGCTACAGCGCGCGCTTCTTCTCCACCCTGCTCAACAAGGGCAAGGCGCTGGAGCCGCCGACCACGGAGGAGATTACGCTGCTCCGCTACCGCCAGCTCGCCCGGGAAATTGCGCCTCACGAGCTGACCGGCGAGCCCACCGAAGGCGACTGGGGGCTCACGGCGGACGACATCCTCCCCGGCATGGCCGCGGTGCACCGGCCGCGCCGGCTCCTGGGCTACTACTCGCTCCAGGGCATGGAGCTGACCCTGGAGCGCGCCGGCCTTCTGGACCGTCTGCGCGGCCTCGGCTACGGGCATCCAACGGTGGAGTTCGACCTGGACAATCCGGCCGGCGATACGGTCCGCCTCTACGGAGACGAGCGCAAGACCGAGCTGCTCATCGAGGGGCGGGTGCGGATCGACCGCGCGACCGTCCAGGATGCGGCGCTCCTCCGGATCGAGTGGCTGCTGATGCAGAACCCCCGCGCCGGCTTCACGGCCCGGCGCCCCCGGCTGCCCGGGCAGAAGCATCCCGGCCTGGGAGTGCTGCCGGATGTCATGTCCCTGCTCGTCGTCGCCTGCGACCGCCTGGGGCTCGACGGGCTGCTCTTCGTGCCCGCCTACTACCACACGGCCTGTCAGGGGAGGAAATACCTCCGCTTCCTGAGCCCGGAGGACGAGGCCTTCATGCGGGCGCTCGAAGCAGCGCTCGCCGGCATTCCCCTGCCGGAGGCCACGCACGCGGTCGAGCAGAAGCGGGTCGTCAACCGCCGCACCGGCCGCTTCGTAGCCTGGCGGAGCATGCCCATGGTTTTTCCGGTGACCGACCGGCTGAAGGAGAGGATCAGCAGCCCGGGGTTCGAGAAGCAGGTGGCCGAGGCGGCGGCGGAGTTGGTGCTGGAGCTGACGTAGGCGCCTGGGGTTGAAACCCCAGGCTAGAAGAGTATCGCCCCCCTCCGGGGGCGAGTTTCCGGTCAGCGCGCCAGCCAGCCCTCGGATGAGGTCTGTACTTTTCTAGCCTGGGGTTTCAACCCCAGGCGCGGGCTGTATCATCAACCCAGGTGACCGACCCCATAACCCTCCCGCTCTGGCTCTTCCTCCTCCTCGCAGCGCTAGCCCTATGGGCGACGCTCGATCGCCTTCTGGTGCCGGGGGTCCGCTGGTTCCTGCGGCAGCGGGCGAATCGCCTGATCGACGAGGTCAACGCCCGGCTCAAGCTCGAGATCCGCTCCTTCCAGCGCACCAAGCGCCAGGTTCTCGTGGACCGGCTGATGTACGACCCCAAGGTGCTGGAAGCGGCCGAGGCGCACAGCCGTGACGAGGGGATCCCCCGGGAAGTGGTCCTGGCCCGCGTCGAGCGCTATGCCAAGGAGATCGTCCCGGCCTTCAACGCCTACTTCTACTTCCGGATCGGCACCTGGATCTCGCGCCGGGTGGCCCGGCTCCTTTACCGCGTGCGGCTCGGGTTCTCCGACGAAGCCGGCCTCGCCGCCGTGGCCCCCCACTCGACGGTGGTCTTCCTCATGAACCACCGGAGCAACATGGACTACGTGCTCGTGGCCTACCTGGCCGCGGACCGCACGGCTCTCTCCTACGCCGTGGGCGAATGGGCGCGCATCTGGCCTCTCCATACTCTGATCCGCGCCACCGGCGCCTACTTCGTCCGCCGGGGCTCGGGCGATCCGCTCTATCGCCGGGTGCTGGAGCGCTACATCCACATGGCCACCTCCTCGGGAGTTACCCAGGCGGTCTACCCCGAGGGCGGGCTCTCCCGCGACGGCCACCTGCGCAAGCCCAGGCTCGGGCTCCTCGACTACATGCTCCGCGGCTTCGATACCCAAGGGGAGCGCGACCTGGTCTTCATCCCCGTGGGGATCAACTACGACCGGGTGCTCGAAGACCGCACACTGCTGCTCGACGTCCAGCCCGAGTCGCAGCGCAAGCCTGCTCTCGGCACCACGCTCCGTTTCGTAGCGCGGAACCTCAATCTCATGCTGCGCAGCCGCTGGCACCGCTTCGGGTACGCCTGCGTCAACTTCGGGACGCCGCTCTCCATGCGGCAATGGGTGGCCGAGCGCGGGGTCGACTTCCGCTCGCTGAGCAAGGAAGAGCGCTCGGTCTGGCTGGAACGGCTGGGATCAGACCTCATGGAGAGGATCGGGGAGGTCATCCCCGTGCTGCCCGTGCCGCTGGTGGCGACCGTCTTCCTCCAGGCGGGCGAGCCGCTCTCCGAGCTGGAGGTCAAGGCGCGCGCCTTCCGGCTCATGGAGGAGCTGGAAGCGGCCGGCGCCCACGTCTACATCCCGCGCAAGGACCAGGACTACGCCATCGAGGCCGGCCTGCGCATGCTCACCCAGCGGCATCTCGTCGAGGAGAAGGACGGCCTCTTCACCGAGCGGCCCGAGGAGCGTCCGGCGCTGGCTTACTACGCCAACTCCATCGAGCACCTGACGGCGAGGCCCGCACTAAACTCTGGCCTAAACTCTAGTCAATCGCTTTCGTATCAACCGTGATGAGCAGGCCACGTCCACAGAAGCTGATCAACCGCATGGAGCGGTTCTTCAGCGATTACACCGAGGGCCTGGACAGCCGCGACCTGCGCCGGATGTTCGACAAGGACGCGGTACGCGCCTATGCTGTCCTCACCCGTGGGCACGACGACACGCCCGAGCCCAAGGGCAGGGTCGGGCGCTTCTTCTACCGCGCCAAGCTCACCTTTCTCGGGCTCTCCTACAAGCTCACGCCGGCCCGCCGACTCCTCTTCGCGGCCTCGCTCATCTCCTTCCTCATCGGAATGTTTGGCGATCCTATAAAGACCACGGTCCGCGGCAGCACCAACTGGGTCGTGGACTTCTCCCCGTTCTGGTTCGGCTTGAGCCTCGCCATGATGGCCTACCTGCTGGCGTTGGAGCTGGTGGACCGCATCCGTGTCCGCGACGAGCTGGAAGTGGCGCGGGAGCTCCAGGAGGATCTGCTCCCCCACGACGTGCCGCCCATCCCCGGCTATGACTTCGCCCACTCCTACCGCACGGCGAACGAGGTCGGCGGGGATTATTACGACCTCACGCCGCTGCCGGACGGCCGTGTGGCTTTGCTCGTCGGGGATGCCAGCGGCCACGGCATGGCCGCCGGGCTGGTCATGGCCATCGCCAATGCCACTTTGAAAACCGCGCTCGACCTGGATCCCAGCCCGGAGCGGGTCATCCGGCTGCTCAACCGCACCCTCTGCCGAACGGGCACGAACCGGACCTTCATGACCATCTTCTATGCCCTGCTCGATCCGGGCACCGGGGAAATGGAGTACGTCTGCGCCGGCCATCCCTTCCCTTTGCTGCGGCGGGCGGACGGCACAATCGAGGAGCTGGGTTGCGGCGGGCTGCCCCTCGGCATGCGCGAGCCGCTGGACCTCTGCTCGGAATCCGTGGTGCTGGAACCGGGAGATTTGCTGCTGCTCTACACGGACGGCCTCGCCGAGGCGCTGGACACAAAGGGAAGCGAGGCCTTCGGCTACCCGCGGATCACCGCCCTGACCCGGGCCGGCGGCTCGCCCCACGCCGTCCACGAGCGCATCCTGCGGGCCTTCGACAGCCATGTCGGCGACGAGCCGCTCAGGGACGACCTCACGCTCCTGATCGCGGCGCGGCTGCCCCCGATCCCAGCCTTCAAGACCCCCGTTGCAGAGCTCGCCGAAGCAACCTCTTCCAACTGAAGCGCCGGCCGATCCCCTTTCCCTTTCTGGAGATCCCCAGCTCGCCGAGCCAGGCATCCGTGTGCTCTCCCAGAGCCGGGACGTGGGCTCCGGCGCGGGGGCGGATACCGTCGACAAGCGCGGGATAACCGATGCGGTCTCCTTCTTCGGAGGAGAGCATGCCGCGCTCCCTAACCTGGGGATGATTCCGGGCCTCGGCCGCGGAGAGCACCGGCTCGGCCGGGATGTCCTCCTTCGCGAAGAGATCCATCCACTCGGCGACCGTCCGGCCGCGCACCACGGCCTCCACCCTGCGGCGGACCCGCGCCGAGTCGCTGTACTGCCGGCGTCGGAGATCCGGGCACCCCGCGGCGTCGCAGAATCGGCTCCAGAAGTGGGGCTCCAGCGCGCCGAGGGCGAGCAGTCGGCCGTCTGCCGTGCGGTAGAGGCGGTAGCACGGGAGCGCTCCGGTCAGCGGCAGATTCTCCCCCACGGCCTTCGGCCCTTCCGCCTCCATCGCCCAGGAGACCAGGTTCGCGTGGACCCCGGCATCCAGGAGCGCGGCATCGATGTGCCGTCCCCTGCCGGTCCGCTGGCGCTCCAAAAGAGCAGCGAGAATCGCCGAAGTAGCGCTCCAGGCCCCCACCATGTCCGCAACCGGAACCGACGGCATCGCCGCGGTCGGAGCGAGGGAGCCTGCCACGGCCTGGTAGGTAAGATCGTGCCCGGCGCGGGCGGCATAGGGACCGGACTGACCCCAGCCGGTCACCGAGCAGACGACCAGACCCGGATACCGCTCGCGGAGGAGATCGGGAGAGAAACCGAGGCGGGCGAGAGTGCCGGGCCGGAAGCTCTCCAGGAGGACGTCAGCCCGCTCCAGGAGACGGCCGAGGACTTCCTGCCCGCCCGGCTCCTTGAGATCGAGGGCGACGCTCTCGATTCCCGAGAGCAGGAGAGCACCCAGCCCTTTCACCTGCCGGACGGGATCTCCTTGCGAAGGCTCCTCCACCTTGACCACCCGAGCCCCGAGGTCGGCCAGGATCCGGCCGGCCAGGGGACCGGGGAGGAGACGGGAGAGGTCGAGGACGAGGGTGCCGGAAAGCATGGAGAATTCGGGAGTCGTGGATGCCTGGGAGGGTCCGGTCCCTCCCCCCGGGGAGGGGGAGGGTTGGCTCTGGGGGGAGGTTAGGAGGGGGGAGCTCCGAAGGCGATAAGCTCGTGGCAAGCGCGCAACACCCCCCAGCCTCCCCCCGTTCCCAACCGCCACCCTCCCAGGGGGGAGGGACCCACCCGCCCCTCCCTTCACATTTTTTTATTCTCTCTCCACCACCATCGAAAAGCCGACGCCCCCGGCCGCGCAGATCGTGACCAGGCCGAGGTTCAGATTGCGCCGCCGCAGCTCGTAGAGGAGCTGGGTGGTGACCCGGGCGCCGGTCGCGCCAAATGGATGGCCGATGGCGATCGAGCCGCCGGTCACGTTGTAGCGCTCGAAATCGATCACTCCCATCGGCTCGTCCCGCCCCAGCTCCTCCTTGGCGAACTTCTTGGAGGCAAAGGCCTTCATGTTCGACAGGATCTGCGACGCGAAGGCCTCGTGCATCTCGACGAGATCGATATCCGAGAGCTTCACGCCGGCCGCATCGAGCGCCGCGGGGGCGGCGTAGGCCGGCCCTTGCAGGAGCTGGTCGCCGGGGTTGAGCGCCGTGAACGCGTAGGAGCGCAGGTAGCCGAGCGGCGTGAGGCCCAGGGCCTTGGCCTTCTCCTCGCTCATCAGCAGCACGGCGGCGCCGCCGTCGGTCAGCGGGCTCGAATTGCCGGCCGTGAGCGTGCCATAGCGGCGGTCGAACACGGGCTTGAGCTTCTCCAGCGCCTCCATGGAGCTGTCGCCGCGCACGCCGTTGTCGACCGAGACCGCCTTGTCATAGCGCGGCGGCGGAAAGGCCGGCGCGATCTGGCCAGCAAACCGGCCATCCGCGATGGCGGCGGCGGCGCGCTGGTGAGACATGAGCGCGATCTCATCCTGCGCCCGTCGGGAGATGTCGTTCTCCTTGGCCATCTTCTCCGCGGAATCGCCCATGGACAAGCCGGTGGTGTACTCGGCGATGGCCGGAGCCACGGGAGCAAGGTCGGCCGGACGCAGCTTGCCGATCGCCCCCATCTTGGCCGGCAGCGTCTTGGCCTTGTTGAGCTCCATGAACGTGCGCGAAGCCTTGCGCGAGAATTGGATGGGCACGTTCGAAAGCGACTCGGCGCCCCCGGTCAGCACCACGTCCGCCTCGCCCGAGAGGATTGCCGCGGCGCCGAAGGTGAGCGCCCGAGTGGAGGAAGCGCAGGCCAAGTTGACGGTCACGCCGGGAATCCGCACGGGCAGCGAGGTACGGAAGACCACCTCCCGTCCCAAGTTCGGGGCATTGAGCGCGGGCACCACGACCCCGAAGATCGACAGGTCGATCTCCATGGGGTCGATACCGGAGCGGGCTATCAACTCGGCGGCGGCAATGCTCGCGAGATCCGTCACGTCCATGTTCATGAAGTCGGTGCCCGACTTGATGAAAGGCGTCCGGCAGCCGTCGATGATGGCTACCCTCCCGCGCGAGCCCTTGAGCTCCCGGCGCGCGGCGACCTGGACCTTCACCGGCTTGCCGTTGCCGCGGGTCCAGACGGTATCGGCGCGCTCGGTGATCTCCTCCAGGGCGGAGGCGCGGTTCGGGGGGCGCAGGGGGGCGGGGGGCTGGTCTACGGTGTTGTCAGCCATGACGATCTCCTCTCAGGGGATCTATACCATCTACGTCGCGGTGCGGCAAGGGAGCCGACTTCGTCAGGACTTCTTCTTGGAGGGCTGTTCCTTGATCCGGCGGGAGCCGGGAAGCGTGCTGAGGCGCTGGCGCATGTCTTTTGTGTCCGGATGATTTGGCCCAACACTGGCCCTAAGAATCCGTGCAGCCCGCTCCCAACACCAGCGTGCTTTCGCAAAATTTCCCAGGCTTGCATTAAGAGAGCCTAGGTTTATAAGACTATTTGCTGTGTCCGGGTGTTCCGGACCCAGAATCTTCTCCCGGATCGCCAACGCCCGCTCGTAGTGTGGACGGGCACCCGCAAGATTACCTTCGCTTTGAAGAAGGGCACCGAGGTTGTTCAGGCTAGTTGCTGTACTCGGGTGTTCCGGGCCCAGAACCTTCTCCCGAATCGCCAATGCCCTCTCGTAGTGCGGATAGGCTCTCGCAAGATCACCCTGGCCTTCGAGGAGGGTAGCCAGGTTGTTCAGGCTATTCGCGGTGTCCGGGTGCCCGGGGCCCAGAACCTTCTCCCGGATCGTTAACGCCCGCTCGTAGTGCGAACGGGCTCCCTTAAGATCACCCAGATTCTGAAGAAGAAGACCGAGGTTATTTAGGCTAATGGCGGTGACCGGGTGTTCCGGACCCAGAACCTTCTCCCGAATCGCCAATGCCCGCTCGTAGGATGAACGAGCCTCCGCAAGATTCCCCTGAATACGCAGGAGGCCACCCAGATTGTTTAGGCTCATTGAAGTGTCCGAGTGCTCCGAGCCCAGTACCTGCACTCGAATCGCCAATGCCCGCTCGTACCAAAGTTGTGCGCCGCTGTAGTTTCCTTGATCGAACAGGAGGGCACCGAGATCGTTCATGCTGTGAGCCGTATCCGGATGCTCGAGACCTAAAACTTTCTCCCGAATTACTAAACCTCGCTCGTAGGCCGTATGCGCCGCTGGATAGTCGCCTTGACTGTGATGAAGACGGCCCAGGTTGTTCAAACTGCTCGCGGTCGCTGGGTGGTCCAGCCCTGATACCACCTCGTGAAGTGTGACCGCTTTTTCGAGATAGGCTCGCGCTTCTGAGTAGTCTCCTGCCCACCAGAGGTGGACCCCCAATTCTTCGCAGAGCCGAGCCGCCATCTCGTCCTTTCGGTCGCCGTTTCGGTCGGCCATCACCCGGAGATGAGGCTGCAAAGCCCGGAGAAGTGCCGGGTTGCCGGTCCCGTTGAGTCGCTTAGCCTCCGCGACCATCACTTCCTCGATGGCCATCCGGGCTTGATCGGCGCCTGCCACGCCGCGAGTCCATGCAGCGACGAGGCGGTGCATCAGTGGGTCATTCTGATCATTGATCTCCAAAAGCCCAAGATCGGTCAGCCGGTGGAAGGCATCCTCAGCGTCCAGCCCTGCTGTCAGATCCTCCAAAGCCACATCGCCCGACTGAAGGAGCAGGGATCGGGGGATCGGCTCTCCAGGAGCGAACCAAACCGCTCGGACGAGGAGATTGATAGCCAAGGCATCTGCAGCTCTTTTCGGGTCCAGCCGTTCGAAGCTGAGGGCGAAGGTGCGGCCCACGTGGGCCTCGTGAGCGGTAGGCAAAACCCCGGCTCCTCGGCCTTCGAGGGACGGATGGGCGAGCAGAGTCGGCTTCCGCAGCTGCTCAAGATAGGCCATCATCTGTCCAAAAGGTGAGTTCCGATAGGCCCTAAGAAAGCTCCCTGCCAAGTGGAGGGCCAGGGGCAGATCCCCAAGCTCGTCCGCAATGGCATCAAGAATGGGATCCTCTGCAGGAACGTCGGGCCGGAAGAGCCGAAGAAGCTCGAGGCTCGCGCCGCGCGGCAAGGTGGTGAGCGGCACCGTCTTGACGCCGAGGGCTAGACCCCACTCGGATCGCCGACTAGTGATGAGAACCCGAGCGCCCCCGGAACTGGGTCGCCAGCGGTGAAGCAGTGCCTCCTCCTCACAGTTGTCGAAGACGAGGAGCCGAGGGAGCGGGCTCTGCCAAGCCACCTCCACCAAGCGGACCTGCTGCTTGAGAGGCAGGGCATCGAATCTCGATTGGAGACCGAGGCTTTGACCGCAGGCGGCGACCTCGCCAGGAACAGAGGCAGCATCAGCGAAGCTCATCCAGAAGACACCTCCGGCGAAGAAGCGTCCGTAGCGGTGGGCAAACTCGGAAGCAAGCTGCGTCTTCCCGATCCCGCCGAGACCGGTAGCGGCGGCGATCTCGACCTGACCGACCGCGGACGTCTCCCCCGCCTTGAGCTGGCGCGCCAGAGCTTTCAAATCCTCCTCACGGCCGACAAAGAGCGGATTGGGCGCCAGCGGCATGCGCGAGCCCACCGGCAGCGGTCCGGGCTTCGGAACCTCTTCCAGCGGCAGGGCTCCGAGGACACTGCGGGCGGTCTCCGGGTCGGGTGGCGCGGCGGCCCGGCCGGGAAAGAGATGTGCTCCGGGGAAACGAACGCTCTCCGGCCGGGCTCGGCCGGGTACGAGCCCCTTCACCATCTCCTCGCGAGCCGCGGACTCTCCGAGACCCACTAGTTTGATGTGGATGATCGCAGCCAGCAGGCCCAAGTCTTCCTTCGGAACCTCGCGGACCAGAACCGGCACGAGCTTCCCCTTGGATCCATCCGGATCCGCGGCGAAAGCGGCGCCGCCTTCGGCCATGGCGCACAGGGAGCGCAGGTAGTCCGGCGACAGGACCGCGATCGTGCGCTCAGAGCCGACGGTGGCCTTCTGCATCTCGACCACAAAGTTGCCGCCCGGTCGAAAATCCCAGGCCTGAATCCTGGCCTTGTGCCCCGCCTCCTCCAGGACCCAGGCGATCCACTCGGCCCAGGGACGGTCGGCGTGGGTGTAGCTGATGAAGAAGTCGGTCATGGCGGCCAGAATTTTGCGGACGACGAAATCATACCTGCGTTCGAGCGGCAGCCGCGCGGGGTCGAGCGGCACCCGCGCAAGCTCCAGCACGAGCCAACGAAGGGTTTGCGGCTGCCGCGCACGCTCCAGCACGCGCGACCGAGGGCGGGCGTATGCCGCTGGGAGTCGGGCAGGTGCCGCGCACGGTCTTGCACGAGCCGCTGGGGGTCGAGCGGATGCCGCCGGGGTCTGAGCGGCTTCGCGCGGGGGTCGGGCGCGTCCGCCGGAGGTCGGGCGGCATCGGCTGGAGCCTGAGCGAAACGCGCTGAAGGTCGAGCGGAACCCGCCGGAGCTCGGGCGGAACGCGCTGGAGGTCGAACGGGAGCACTGGAGGTCGAGCGGCAGAGGGCGGAGGGTAAGCGGATGCCGGGGCTTTCCCTGGGAGCGCTGGCGTCCCGCCGGCTTGTCCGGATGAATCGGCGGAACGCCGGGCAATTGTCTCTGCCCTGCACCAAAGGCCGGGCCTTCGGCCCAAGGTCTTAAGGATGCCGGCGAGACGCCAGCGGTCCCAGGGAAAGCCCGCCGCCCGCCCGATTGCCATACCGGCATTCAAATATGACGGAGCACTAGCCTCCCCCCCAGAGCAATCCTCCCCTCCCCGGGGGAGGAACCCGAGCGACTCGGGGATCTACCCGAGAAGCCCGGGGGGCAACTGACCCGCGGCCGGTCACTGACTTCCGCCCTCCGATAAGTCACTTCCGGGTGCGGGGAAGTGACTTACCAGCGCAGGGAACTGACTTACGGATCGCAGGGAAGTAACTTCCCTGACTCAGGGGTCTACCCGAGCGACTCAGGGATCTACCCGAGCGACTCAGGGATTTACCCGAGAAGCTCGGGGAGGCCCCCGAGAGGCTCAAATGAGTCTTTAAGTTAGTCGCCGGCGAGACGCCGGCGCTCCCAGTGAAAAACCCCCTCCCCTGCCCTCCCCGCTTCGCGCGCCTTAGGGGGTGAGGGGTGCTACCCGGACGCCCCGCCCCTCCCAGAAGCTCCGCTCCGCCGGCGACGGCTCTTCGCCGCTCCAGAGCACCGTCCTGAGCCTTCCGAACGGCAACCGCCCTGCCCTGCGGTCCCAGAATGGCGGCTTTTCCTGCTCCACGGCGCGGCGCAGAGCCTTCAGCTCGGCGGCGGTGCCGTGGAACACGGTCGGCCGCGCCCAGACGGCCGAGCCGATCAGACTCGACGGATCCGGAGCCAGGAGAATGGCCGCGCCCTGCACCGTGGCCCAGGAGAAGAAGACGCGGTCGGCCCAGCGCTCCGGGACGCGGCCGACCACTACGATCTCCCTTCCTTCCCCTCCGATCTCCAAACGGTCCACCGCGACGATCAGTTCCTCCTGACTGACCTCCCTCTCCACCATTACTCCCCCAGCAAGACGGTCCGGGAAGTCCGCGTCCCGCGTTGGATTCCAGGCGGGGAGGGAAACGTGCTCCAGAAACTCAGGGCCGGCCGATCCGGTCGGCGCGGCCCAGGCGCGGGCTCCCCTCTCCCGGGCCTGGCCGAGATCGGTCACGGGGACCGAGACCAGACCGGCTGCCTGGATGGCGAGGTCCAGGGCGACGGCCGGGGGATGGGGATTCCAGAGAAAGGCGGTCGGGGTGCCGGGGGGGAGAGCCGAGAGCGCCCCGGCCCAGGAGGCTGCTCCATTGGCCAGGTGCTTCCAGGAGCACCAGGGCCAGTGCCAGCCCTCGGGGTGGAACAGCCAGGGGTCCTCGGGATGGCGGGCGGCGTGGGCGAGCAGCGCTTGCGGAAGGGTCAGGCCACGGCCTTCTTCATGACGGTGGTGATCTTCTTCTCGATCACCGGCCTCATCATGCTCGCGGGCGGTCCGAGGTGGGCGCGCCCTACCAGGCGGCCGTCCTCCAGGGCTATCGTCGCTTTGGCGCCGGGGCCGGTGAGATGCATCACGTCCCCCTCCCACTTCCACTTGAGCATCCCGCCGGGGAACTCCTCTTTCAGCCCGGCGTCGAGCGCCGAGCGCAGCTCCTCGATGGACGTCTTCGCGGTCGGCACCTCGATGGTCAGATCGCTCATGCGCGGAACGCTACCACACCGAGGCTGGTAGGCTATGCCCGTGAAACACGAGCCCCATCACTGGCGATCGCGCCTGCGCACCCTGCTGCTCGGCGGCCTGCTGATCCTGGCCCCCGCCTATCTCACTGTCTACGTGCTGGTGCTCCTGTTCCGCTTCATGGACGGGATCTTCGCGCGGCTCATCGACAAGACGCTCTCGACCTTCCTGGAGAAGCCGGGCATCCATATCCCGGGCCTCGGTATCGTGCTGACGCTGCTGGTCATCCTCTTCCTGGGATGGCTCTCGACCGGAGTCCTGGGCCGGCGGATGATCGACAGCGTCGAGGCCTTCATCCGGCGCATCCCGATCGCGAGGTCGGTCTATGGCGCCACCAAGGGAGTGCTGGAGGCGGTCTCCCGCGACCAGGCCGACGCGTTCAAGCGCGTGGTGCTGGTCCAGTACCCCCGGATCGGCACGTATGGGATCGGCTTCGTCACGGGCGGCCCCTCCCGCTGGTCCGCGAGCCCGCACGACATGGAGCTGGTGCCGGTGTTCGTCCCCACGACCCCGAACCCCACGGGCGGCTTCCTGCTGCTCGTCCCGCCGCGGGAGATCGTCGAAATCCCGGTCACCGTCGAGGAGGGGATCCGCATGGTCGTCTCCGGGGGCATCCTGCTGCCGGCGCTGATCCTGGATCAGGAGCGGGCCACCGCAGCCAAGACCGAGCTGGTGGGGCGGGAGTTTTGACGGATCGCCCGGTGTTGCTACCCTTGGCACCGTCCCATATCTTGGGAGATTCACGATGAAGAACCCCATCCGCCGTTTTCTCGCCGGGGCCCTCGCCCTGTTGATTGCGCTCCCTTTGCTGCCGCTGCCCGCTTCCGGCCAGGCGGTCTCCAACCCCGATCTCTTCCTCAAGAGCCTGCAGGTCGCGCGGCAGGTGGCGGAGCAGTACGAGCTCTACGACGACCCGGCGGAGCAGGCGCGGGTCAACCAGGTCGGCTACGAGCTGGCCCAACAATCGGGCTTCACCCGCTTCCCCTTCACCTTCACCCTCGTCGACATGCCGGTGCCCAACGCCTTCGCCCTTCCCGGCGGCCAGATCTTCATCACCCGCGGGATGCTCGACCTGGGGCTGGACGACGACATGCTGGCCGCGGTGCTCGGCCATGAGATCGGCCACGTCACCCTGGAGCATTTCAAGCGCATGCAGCGCAAGGCCACCCTGATGAGCGTGCTGGGGAACCTGCTGGTCGCGGGCGTCGTGGTCCGCGAGGCGAACCGCGACCGCGAGCCCCGCCTCAACACGCCGTACGATCCGCGCGTGGGATACGACAATCCCAGCGCCAACCGCATCCAGGGAGCGGCGGCGGCGAGCCTGATCCTCAGCGAGCTGCTCCTGCGCAGCTACAGCCGGGATCACGAGGACGAGGCGGACGAGGAGGGGCAGCGGCTCTCAGCCCTGGCCGGCTACGACCCGGACGGCGCCCGGCGCGTCTGGGAGAAGATGAACCACCTCGCCCCGCAGCTCAAGGAGTACGGCTACTGGCAGACCCATCCGTTCTCGGATGAGCGGATGCGCGCCGCCGAGGCCCGCCGGGAGACCTGGAAGATCGAATCCCGGAAATCCGCCGACGACTTCCGCCTGCGCACCCAGGCGGCGCTGATGACCTGGCTCGACCAGGCGAGGCCCGCCCCCGCGCCGGAGGAAGCCATTTTCGTCAAGCAGTTCTCCCTGGCCTCCTGGCCGGCCGGCGGGGTGGCCGCGTCGCTGCGCCTGGAGAAGCTCCATACCCGGCGCGACCAGGAGTTGGCGAAGCCGCTGCTCTCTCGCGACTACGGCGGCGTGGTCCGCACCTACCGCCAGGAGGTGGCCGCGGTGGCGGCGCTCGAGCCGAAGAGCGAGCTGATCGAGAACCTGAACACGGAGATCAAAGATCTGGACCTGAAGCGCAAGGAGCTCTATCCCGAGGCGCTCAAGGTGCTCGACCGCGGGGTCTACGAGACTTCGTTCCTGGTGGCTTTCCTCAGCAACTTCCCGGATTCGCCGCGGGTGCCCGAGGTGGCGCTCGCCCTGGGCGACGCGTACAGCCGGCTGGGCAATCCCACCGAGGCCGTGACGCGCTACCTGGAAGCCTGGGAGGCCGCGCCGGAGAGCCCCGAGGGGAAGAAGGCCGGCACCGGCCTGCGCATGCTGGCCTCCAGCCTGGACCAGCTCGCCGCCCTGCAGCAGCTCGCCACGCAGGACCGCGACGCCGAGCTCAAGAAGATGGCCAACGAGCGCCTGGCCGCGGCCGCCAAGAGCTACTCGGACGTGGCGAACGGCGCCGAGTACCTGCGCCGCTTCCCCGAAGGCGAGTACGTGCCCACGGTGCTCAGCCGGCTCAACGTCCTCGCCGACAACCTGCACGCCGAGGTCGTTCTCTACCAGGGAATGGGCGACTCGGTGAAGGCCATGGAGAGGATGAACAAGATCCTCACCCACGCTCCCCTCTCCCCCGCGGCCCAGCGCCTGCGCGACCGGGCCGAGGTGGATCTGGCGAAGAGCTGACACGGACAACACGGACGGACACAGACTCACACGGACGGACAGGGACTTCGGTCCTTGGTCCGTGTCAGTCCGTGCTAGTCCGTGGCGATATACGCCTCGAAGATGGCGTCCCAGGTCAGGTTCGGGTTCCCCGAAGGGTTCGCGGAGTTCATCGAGAACCCGTAGACCTGGAGATCCGTGCGGATGTTGGGGAGGTTGGCGATGGAGATCCAGCCGGACTGGTCGCCCTGTAGATTGGAATCCTCGATGACGTTCACCACGTGGTCGAGCCGGATCGTGCCGCTCCCAACGGCGTTGCCCGCCTGATCGTACTGCTGGAAGGCGAGGTTGGGGCTGCAAGCGTTCACCGGCTCATCGCAGATGGCCGAGGGGCCCCCGGCCTGGCCCGGCACCCAGGTAAAAACCACACCCCGGCTGCTGCCGCTGAGCGCGGCGGAGCGGAAGACCCGCATGTCGATGCGCGCGAGGGGCCCGTCGATGTCGCTGCATTCGCCTCCGTTGGTGAGCCGTGCCGCGCACCTCCGGCCGGCGGGATCGATCTCCTCCCGGGTGTCGCCCCCGCTGTAGAAGCCCTGGAGAAAACTGTCGACCGCGTCGGGCACGGCCTCCAGCGCGACCATCGCCAGACCGTTGGCAGACCCCTGGGACAGCCGCGTGTAGTAGATGAACCCCTCGAGCACGTTGGCGTCGGAGAAGGGGAAGGTCGACTCCGTGGGAGCCAGCCCGGTGGTGGCGGTCACCGCGTCGATGGTGACGAACCCGCGATAGAACGGCCCCTGGGTGAGCTGGGTGCGGACCGCCGGATCAGCGGCATTGAGAAGGTCGCGCATGGCCGCGTCCCAGGAGGCATGCGCGCTCAGGGTGACGTTGCCGTTGAGCCCTGTCGCGTTCCCGTCGATGTCCCAGACGTGGTAGTGGATGATCTGGCTGCCGGTTTGCCGGTTGGTGGCGACCAGCAGGGTGTCCTGCGGATGAGTGGTGGAATTGATCCCGGTCTCGAAGAAGGGCACCAGCAGCGAGGCCGCGGGCACCCGGTCGGTGGAGCCCGGCACGGCCAGGGCCGGCGCGGCTGGCAGTATCAGGACGAGGAGCAGCAGGCAGAGCGAGCAGAGCCGATACATCAGGGGGTCTCCTTCATGTGATTGCGCACAGGGAGGAGGGGGAAGCCCTCAGCCCTGTGCGTCAGACTCCCCCTTCAAGAAAGGCGCCACCCCCTCTTTTCCTTCCGCGGTCAGATCGCGTCGTCGGTGGCGATGTAGGCCTCGAAGATGGCGTCCCAGGTCAGGTTCGGGTTTCCCGCGGGATTGGCGGAATTGAATGAGAACCCGTAGACCTGCATCTCCTGCAGGATGTTGGGAATGCTGAAGATGGAAATCCAGCCCGCACTGGTGCCGACCAGACTGGCATCCTCGATGACGTTGACCACGTGGTCGAGCCGGATTGTGCCGTTGACCAGGAAGTTTCCGGCCTCGTCATACTGGCGGTAGGTGAGGTTGGGGGAGCATGAGTTCGCCGGGACGTCGCAAAAGACCGAGGGACCGCCAGCCAGGCCGGGAACCCAGGTGAAGGCAACGGCCCGGCTGCTGCCGTTGAGCGGAACGGAACGGAAGACCCGCATGTGCATGCGTGCCAGGGGGGCAGCGATGCCCGCGACTCCACAGGTTCCGCCGGTAGCCAGCAGCTTCGCGCAGCGCCGGCCGGAGGGATCGATCTCCTCGCGGAGGTCACCCCCCTGGTAGAACCCACGGACCAGATTGTTGGCCGTCGCCGGCACCGTTTCCAGGGCGATCATCGACATGCCATTGGCAGAACCCTGCGACAGCCGGGTGTAGTAGATGAACCCCTCGAACACGTTGGTGTCGGCGAAGGGGAAAGATGCCTCGGTGGGAGCCATGGCTGTGGCGGAGGTCACCGCGTCGATGGTCACGAAGCCGCGGTAGAACGGCCCCTCGGTCAGTTGGGTGCGGACCGCCGCCGAGGAGACGCCGAGGAGGTCACGCATGGCCACGGACCAGGAACCCAGCGAGCCCAGCGTGATGTTGCCGCTGAGCCCCGTCGGGACCCCGTCGATGTCCCAGACGTGGTAGTGGAACATACGGTTGTCCGTGCGCCAGTTGGTCACCACCAGCAGCGTGTCGTGCGGATGGGTACCCGAGTTGATGCCCGTCTCGAAGAACGGGACCAGCAGCGAGGCGCCGGGCACGCGGTCCGTGGCGCCGGGCACGGCGAAGGCCGGAACGGCCAGGGTCAGAGCGAGCAACAGAAGACACAGAGAGCGGGTCAGACGCATGAGAATTCTCCTCCAGGTTGTTGGCGCAGGGGGGCAGGTGTTCCGCCCCGCGCAGCACGATGGGATAGGCGTTTCGAGCGTAGCACGCGTTACACTGTTCTATGGAATGACCCTCCGAGGACGGGAAGTCACACGCCTGGAAGCCCTGAGCGATGCCGTATTCGGATTTGCGGCGACCCTGCTCGTGGTCTCGCTGGAAGTGCCCCAGACCTTCCCCGAGCTGGTGAAGAGCCTGGACGGCTTCGTCGCCTTCGCGTTCAGCTTCTCCATGCTGATCTTGATCTGGGCCGCCCACAACGGCTTTTTCCGCCGCTATGGCCTCCAGGACTCCTGGACCGTCGTCATCAACTCGGTCCTGCTGTTCGTCGTGCTCTTCTACATCTACCCGTTGAAGTTCCTGTCCACCGCCCTGACGGGCCTCTTTTTCCGCCTCGGTCCGGGAGCCGAGAGGCCCATGCTCACGAGCCGGGATGAGATGGCGTCGCTGATGCTCATCTACGGGCTCGGCTTCATCGCGGTCTTCGCCTGCTTCTCCCTGCTCTACTTGCGGGCGGCGCGCTCGAAGGAGCTGGAGCTGGACGAGGTCGAGCGGCTCGATGCCCGCGCCTGGGTGCGGCACTACCTGATTTTCGTGGGGGTGGGCTGCCTGTCCGTCGCCATCGTCCTGACGGGCGGCCCGATGTTCCTGGCGGGAATGATCTACTCGTTGCTCGGCCCGCTCTGCCACTGGAACGGCACGGTGTCGCGCCGCCGCTCGCGGGAGCTTGAAGAGCAGCAGCGGCTCGCCGCTTAGCCCTGGAACTAGCCCTGGACCTCGACCTCGAAGCAGTGGACGAGGCGGGGCGAGCCGAGGAAGAAGGCGACGCCGTAGCGGCCGGGCCTGCCCATCCGTGCCAGGGCCTCGTAGGTGCCGGGGCGCTCCCCTTCGCGGAGGTGGAGGTCGAGGAGGGCCGGCGTCCTGACCAGCTTCCAGCCGGATCCCGTCTCCATCTCATGCACGCAGGCCGCCGGATCGACCGACTGGCCCGGAGCGAGCGGCTCCAGCCATGCCTCGGGCCGCAGCCCCGGAATGGGCCGGCCGGCTTCGTCCGCGACCTGGAAGCTGAAAGTCACCCGGTCCCGCTCCTTCAAGGCACGCCCCTGAGGAGCGACCGCCACCTGCAGCTCGATCCCATCCCGGACGACGCGGTCGCCCCAGGGGAGAAGCGTCGGCAGGGGCTGGGAGATGGCAGACACCTGCAAGGGGATAAGGATTGCCAAGGACAAAGCCATTGCGGACAGAAGCCTAAACAAAACGACGACCTCCGGTTCTCGGGTAGAGATCGACAACTGTAAGGGAGGATGGCTCCCGACGCAACCAGGAAGGGATAGGATTCCATCATGATCGAGCCCTCGAACGAAGTCTCTGCCGCGATCAGCCGGCGCGCCGCGGAGCGCCTCGCAAGCATCGACGCGGACCTGCCGGCGGCCACGGAACGCCTTCTTCAAGGGGCTCCCCGGCGCCGGAGCCTCGATGCCGGCAATGCCATCGCCCTCGCCAGCATGCTGGTCAGCCTCGTCCAGTTCGGATGGACGGTCTACCAGGACCAGATGCGCCAGAAGGAGAAGGCGGAGGCCCGTGACAGCCTGGTCCAGCGGCTGCGCGATCGGATCGAGACGGACGGCCACCTCCCTCCAGCGCAGCGCGACCTGATCGCGGAAGTCGTGGCCGAGGAGATCCTGGGATGAAGGCGGCGCTCCTGGGGCTTCTATTTTTAGCTACCGTGGCCGGAGCTCAGGAGCCCGCCGAGACCTTCTATGAGACAGCGACCGTCCAGGCCCGCCCCCTCTCCGCCGCCACCGGCTCGGTGACGGTGATCGACCGCGAGGCCATCGAAGCCTCGGGCGCCCGCACCGTGGGGGATCTCCTCCGCCTCGCGCCCGGGGTGAGCGTGACCACGAACAGCCGGGGCGGGTTCAGCGCGGCCCAGATCCGGGCCGGCGAGCCCAACTTCACCCTCGTCCTGCTGGACGGCGTGCCGCTCAACGACTCGACCTATCAGGTCGGGGACGTGTTCAACCTGGAGGGGCTGCCCACCGCCGGCATCGAGCGGATCGAGATCGTCCGCGGTCCCCTGTCTTCCTTCTACGGCTCCACGGGCCTCGCCGGAGTCGTCCAGATCTTCACCCGCGACGGTGAGGGGTCGGAGGCCCAAGCCGAGGTTTCCGCCGGGGATGCCTCCTTCCGGCGAGGGAACGGCACGGTCTCCGGCAAGGGTTGGTCGGTCACCGCGCTCTGGGAAGAGGAGGCAGCGCGCATCGCCGAAGAGCGCTTTGAACAGGCGGGCGGCCTCGCCAGCTTCTCGAAAGGCAATCTGCAGCTCAAGGCTCGGGGCGCCTGGTGGGAAGGGGACGACTATCCCGACGCCTCGGGAGGCCCGGTCTACGGCGACGGCCAGCTCCGCCACTCGGACCACGAGGAGCTGAGCCTGGCGGCCGGGCTCACTTTCGGCGAGCGGCACCGGCTGGATGCCTCGGTCTATCGCCACAACCTCGACCGCGAGAGCCCCGCCGTGCTCTTCGCCGTGCCGGATGCGATCGAGGAGACCCGCTTCACCCGCACCCGCCTCGGCTGGGCCTCCGTCCTCCGCAGCTCCGAGGCGCTCCGCTGGAGCGCCGGAGTAGACGTGCAGCGCGAGCAGGGAGAGAACGAGAGCATTCTTGCGGGCTTCATCACGGGCGACTACGACATCACCCGCACCCTGCCCGGGGCCTACACGGAGCTGATCGCCGGCCGCGGGGGCTGGACGTTCGAGCTCGGCTCCCGCATCGATCTGCCGGAGGACAACGCCGCGCAGTGGAGCCCGCGCCTGGGGATCGCCCGGCAGATCGGGAAGACCCGCCTCCGCGCCTCGGCCGGCCGCGCCTGGAAGCTCCCCAGCTTCTTCGCCCTGGCCAGCCCGCCCGCGCTCGGGGGCAACCCGGACCTCCGGCCCGAGACCGTCCTCGGCGGCGACATGGGCGTCGAATGGCGGCTCGACCGGACCGACGCCTGCCTGACCCTCTTCTACAACCGCTACGAGGACCTCGTCGACTTCGACTTCGACGCCTTCCTCCACCTGAACCGCTCCGAGGTGGAGACCCGGGGAGTCGAAGGCACCTGGGGCTGGAAGCCCCGCGACGGGATATCCGTCCGAGCCAACGCCACCTGGCAGGAATTCGAATCGGAAGCGGACCTGCGGCACCGGCCCAAGTGGACGGGCAGTGTCCAGACACACTGGCAGCCGGTCGAGACTGTCACGCTCGACCTGGACGCACAGGCGGTCTCCCGCTTCTTCGACCGGCAGATCCCGGTCGAAGAGCGGCGAACGGTGGACGGCTACGAGCTGCTGGGTGTGGGAGCGGCCTGGCGCTTTGCCAAGCCGTGGGAGCTGCGGCTGCGGCTGGACAACCTGCTGGATGAGAGATACGAGACGCTGATCGGGTTCCCGGGTCCGGAGAGATCGGTGCGGGCCGGTCTGAGGTGGTCGGCCCGGTAGTTTCCTTCGGAGGGGGGCCTACTTTCCCCCGGCCTGCTGCGCGGTCCGGCCGCCCTTGGCGTGACAGCGGAACTCCTGGCGGCTGAGGAAGCCGTCGCCGTTCCGGTCGAGGACGGACATCGTCTGCTCGCCCCACTTCCACTCGCTCGCGCTCACCCGGCCATCCTTGTCGGCATCCAGATCGCGGAAGTTCTCCTCTCGGCTCTTGTAGCGGGTCCCCTGAGTGAAGAACTCATTGCGGGTGACGACGGCGTCGCCGTCCCGGTCGAGGCTGTCGAAGGTCTCGAAGCCGCCGCTCCACTCGGAGAGGGCCACGAAGCCGTCGCTGTCAACATCGAGCTGGACGAACTGGACCTCGAGGTCCGGATCGGCTATGGCGAACGTCGCGGTGAGTAGAACCGCGGCGAGAGAGATCATGAGAGTGCGCATCGTCGTCTGCCTCCTGTTGTTCAGCCCGTCCAGATGGCCGCAATCTTCCTGGGGCGCGCCTCGGGGGCTCGCCTTCATGGGGCCGGCCAAGCACTGGTTTTGAAGTCCCCAGCGGCTCGGCCCATCGGCATCGGCTGCTGGACGGAAACGGTCAATTGCAACGACCGTACCAACCTCCGGAGAGGGATGTAAAAGGGGGCGCCTGCGCGCCC
Organism: Acidobacteriota bacterium; assembly: GCA_034667225.1. Lineage (GTDB taxonomy): Bacteria > Acidobacteriota > Thermoanaerobaculia > Multivoradales > UBA5704 > DATMER01. Next base: position 89,795 of record JAXDKG010000001.1, on the reverse strand, counting down.
CCCGGAGAGACTTCAGGCTATACTCGCGGTGCTCCTAGTTCGTGGATTCGGTCTGGGAGTTGGCCGCCTGAGTCGGTGACTGGCCATTCTCAGGCGGCTTTTTCATTTTCGAGCGGCGGCGGCAGCGGCTCCTCCTTCACCTTCGCCTTCTGCACGGGCCGGAGGGGCTGAATCCCGAACTCGACCAGCTTCTCGGCCCTCAGTCCAAAGAGGGCGATCAGCATGTGGCGGAGGCGGGAGTAAACCACTCTCGCGGAAGCCAGGAAGGCGTCCAGATCCCGCGAAGCCTGCTGAGCCTGGGCCTTGTGCCCGTTCCTCCGCGCCTGCGCATCCTTGGCGCCTGCTACGTCCGTCTCGAGCTGCTCCCGGAGCTCGTTTGCCGCCTCCCCGCCGTTGATCACCGCTGCGGCGAGCAGCGCGTCACAGGCATTCAGGAAATCCCCTTGCGTCGTCTTGGCCATACTCTTCTCCTTACAAACATCCGGGCCTTCATGGCTCCGGAAGATGAATCCAGCTTGAAGGTCGCAACCCAGAAACTTACTTCTGCCGGTATTGTATGCCGTCAAGCTGAAAGCGTTCAGGAGTCGGCCGAAGTAGTGTCTCTACATGCCAGAACTAGAAGATTGTGACTAGAGTGCCTACCGGATCGGGACTCCCCCGAGGGCGAGTGACTTGCCCCATTGGACGAGGGGCTTGCCTCACGAGACGCGCGGCTTGCCCCGCGGGGCGAGCCGCAATCCCCACGGGGCAAGAGGCGCGCCCCAGAGGGCGAGTGACTATCCCCGTGGTGCGAGTGGCCATCCCCAGGGGACAAGTGAAGATCCCCGCGGGGCGACGGGCGATCCCCAAAGGGCAAGCGACAAGTCTCACGGGGCGAGTGGCTTGCCCCAGAGGGCGAGCGACAATCCCCACGGGGCGCGTGGCTTGCCCCATGGGGCGAGAGGGGCGCCCCCGGCAACTACTGCGGTTGGGGCTCGCCGCGGTGCAGGAGCTCGTCGGGGGTGACCCAGCCGTTGCTGTCGCGGTCGACCAGGGCGAAGGCGTCGCGGCTCCACCACCACTCCGAGGGCTCGAGGCGGCCGTTGCCGTTGACGTCCATCTTGCCGAAGAGCGCCTCGCGGGTCATGCCGCGGTTCTCGCGGTCCTCGTACTCCTGCTGGGTGATGACCCCGTTGTGGTCGCGGTCGAGGCGGTCGAACAGGGCGAAGCTGCCGGCAAACTCTTCGCGGGAAACGGTCTGGTTCTCATCCTTGTCCATGCCGTCGAAGGCGCCCGTGTCGAACTGGCCCTGGTATGCCCTCGCGGAGAAACGTTCGTTGGCGGGAGCCGGAAGCCGGGTGTTACACTCCTGCGCTGGAGGACAAGTATGGACAGCGGGGTGCGGGGGCCGGTCCTGCTCGTCGAGGACGATGTGGAGACCCGGCTCGCCTATCGGGCACTTCTCGAGCACGCCGGCTGGAGCGTGCACGAAGCGAGCGACGGCGAGCAGGCATCGCAGATCGTTGCCGGTGTTCTTCCTCGCGTGGTGGTCATGGACATTTCGATCCCCGGCATCGACGGCTGGGAGATGACGCGGCGCCTCAAGCTCGACGAGCGCACGCGCGACGTGCCGATATTGCTGGTGACCGGCCACGCGCTCGACGAGGACCGCCAGAGGGCACGGGACCTCGGCTGCGCCGGTTATCTGGTCAAACCTCTTTCGCCATCGCGGTTCATCGAAGAAGTGGAACGCCTGGCGGAGCAACTCTGAAGAACGCCGCGCCCATGGAGACACCTGACGGACGCCCCGCGGCCGCTCCCCTGAGTCCGGACGGCCGCCTGCGCGTGCTCGTCGTCGATGCGGACGGGAGCGTGACTTCCCAGCTCACGGCGGCGCTCGAAAGCCTGCCGGAGCGCGAACGGTTCCTTCTCGCGCGCGCCTCGAGCCTGGAGGAGACCTTGGAAGGGCTCGCCGCCAGGGACACCGACGTCGTGCTGCTGCCGATCTCGCCGCTCGACCACGGCCTCGGGCCGCTGGTGACGATCCGCGCGGAAGCCCCTGCCCTGCCGGTCGTCGTGCTCTGCGCTGCCGGGGACGAGCCGCTGGCCGTCAAGGCCGTGCAGCTCGGCGCCACCGACTACCTGGTCGCCGAGCAGCTCTACGGCACCCTCGCCGCGCGCTCGCTGCGCCATGCGGTGGAGGTGGCGCGGGTGAAGACGGTGCTTGCCAGCTACAAAGCGGAGTGGCCGCCCTCGCCCGCTGTAGCGAGCAGCCGCCCGGCGCCGTTGCGGGCCGCCTTCCCCGACCGTTTCGCCGAGCTGGCGCTCGAATACGGGAAGATCCTGGATCGTGCCGTGGAGCAGATCCTCCAGCGGCGGCCGGTGCCGCTCGTGGACAGGCTGCAGCGGCTGGCCGGCATAGCGGCCGAGCTGCGCGCCGGGCCGCGTGACATTGTCGATCTGCACACCGCCGCGATGAAACAGAGGGAGGCCGAGCATGGGCCGCAACGCATGAAGGTCTACTTGGCGGAAGGCCGCGTGCGGTTGCTCGAGCTCATGGGGCACCTGGTCACCTTCTATCGCGACCATTGAGTAGGAAAGGGTGGACGTGGAAAAAAGTTACCTGCTGAAGCTATACGTAACCGGCCAGACGCCGCGAGCCCAGCGCGCCATCGCCAATCTCCGGCGCTTGTGCAAGGAGGAGCTCGAGGGGCGCTATGAGATCGAGATCATCGACGTCCTCGAGCATCCGCAACTGGCCGAGACCGACCGGGTTCTGGCTACGCCGACGCTGATCAAGCAGCTCCCGCCGCCTCTGCGGCGGGTGATCGGAGACCTGTCCAATCGCGACAAGGTGTTGCTGGGACTCGATGTGCGGCCCCGCGACGAGTTTGCGCAGGGGGAGGAGAACCCATGACGGAGCCCGTGAACGAGCGGGTGCTCCCACCGGCCAAGGTGCTGACCGGCATTCCCGGCCTGGACAGCCTCACTTATGGCGGTCTGCCTGCCAATCGTTCGACACTGATCGCCGGCAGCTCGGGAAGCGGCAAGACCATCTTCGCTGCGCAGTTCCTGGCGCGCGGCATCACCGAGTTCGGCGAGCCCGGCGTCTTCGTCACCTTCGAGGAGAGCCCCGACGACATCCGCCGCAACGTCGCGAGCTTCGGCTGGGATCTGGCGGCCTGGGAAAGGGAGGGAAAGTGGGCCTTCGTGGACGCCTCGCCCAATCCCGAGGAGGAGATCGTCGAGGCCGGCGAATATGACCTGGGCGGCGTGATGGCGCGGATCAAGGGTGCCGTCGAGCGCACCGGCGCGCAGCGGCTGGTGATCGATTCGCTGTCCGCGGTCTTTTCGCAGTTCCAGGACGCATCGGTGGTGCGCAACGAGCTGTTCCGCATCGCCCGCGCTTCCCGGGAGATGGGCGTCACCGCGGTGCTCACCGCCGAGCGCACCGAGGAGTACGGTGCAGTCGGCCGGTACGGCGTCGAGGAGTTCATCGCCGACAACGTCGTGGTGCTGCGCAACGTGCTCGAAGAGGAGCAGCGGCGGCGCACGCTCGAATTGCTCAAGTTTCGCGGCACGGATCATCAGAAGGGGGAGCATCCTTTCGTGATCGAGGCCGACCGCGGCGTGGTCGTGATCCCGCTCACCGGCATTCCCCTCGAACAGCGGTCCTCGAACGTCCGCGTCAGCTCCGGCAACCCCGAGCTCGACACCATGTGCGGCGGCGGCTTCTTCCGGGATTCCGTGATCCTGGTCTCCGGCGCCACGGGTACCGGAAAGACGCTGACGGTGACCCACTTCGTCGCCGGAGGAGCCGAGCTGGGAGACCGTGCCCTGCTGTTCGGATACGAGGAGAGTCACGAGCAACTGGTGCGCAACGCCACCGGTTGGGGGGTCGATTTCGAGAGCATGGAGAGGGATGGCGTGCTGCGGGTCCACTGCGAGTATCCGGAAGCGCGCGGGCTGCAGGATCACCTGCTGCGCATCAAGCGGATGATCGAGGAGTTCGCGCCGCAGCGAGTGGTCATCGATTCCCTCTCGGCGCTCGAGCGGGTCGGCCCCCCGAAGGCGTTCCGGCAGATGGTGATCGATCTCTCCTCGTTCATCAAGCAGAAGTCGATCACCGGCCTGTTCACCAACACCACTCCGACGCTGGTGGGCGGTACGTCGGTGACCGAAGCCCACATTTCGAGCCTGACCGATTCGATCATCCTGCTGCGTTATGTCGAGATGTTCGGCGAGATGAAGCGCGGCCTGATGGTGCTCAAGATGCGCGGCTCGCCGCACGACAAGGAGATCCGCGAGGTGACCATCGATTCCACCGGGATGCATCTCGGCGAGCCGTTCCGCACGGTGAGCGGCATCCTGAGCGGCAATCCCGTGCATTCGCGCGAGGAATTGGCGCGCCTGGAGGGGCTCTTTTCCCAGGAATGATCTGGCATGGACCCTGCAAAAATGAGAGTCCGTGCACCGAATCGACGATAGCGTCCGAGTGACTCCAGGGAAAGCCGCGGCTCCGCCGCTCGATTTCCGGGCGTTGTTCGAGTCGGCTCCCGGGCTCCATCTCGTCCTCACGCCGGAGCTGCGCATCATCGCCGCCAGCGACGAGTACCTGAAGGCGACGATGACCCGGCGCGAGGAGATCCTCGGGCGCGATCTCTTCGACGTGTTTCCCGATAACCCTGAAGACACCGAGGCCAGCGGTGCGCGCAACCTGCGCGCTTCCCTCGAGCGGGTTCTCGCGACCCGCAAGCCGGACGTCATGGCCGTGCAGAAGTACGACATCCGCCGGCCCGAGGAGGAAGGCGGCGAGTTCGAGGAGCGCCATTGGAGCCCGGTGAACTCGCCGGTGCTCACGGCTGATTCCGAGATCGCCTACATCATCCACCGGGTCGAGGACGTCACCGATTTCGTGCGCCTGAAGCAGCAGGGCATCGAACAGACGCGCCGGGCGGAGAGGATGGAAGGCGAGATCTTCCTGCGCGCCCAGCAGTTGCAGGAAGCCAATGCGCAGCTGCGCGAGGTCAACGCGCAGATCGCGCAGCGCGACGCCGAGCGCGAGCGGATCATCGAGGGGACCGGCGATGCGATCGTCGTCGTCGACTCCGAGGGCACGGTGCGGTTCGTCAACTCCGCCGCCGAGGCCTTGTTCGGCCGGGATCGCGAGGAGCTCCTCGATACCCCCTTCGGGTTCCCGGCGGTGTCCGGTGAGACCACCGAGCTCGATCTGTCCGGTGGCCGGGTGGCCGAGATGCGCGTCGTCGACCTGCAGTGGGACGGGGGCAACGCGTGCCTGGCCTCGCTGCGCGATATCACCGACCGCAAGGAGGCCGAGGACGCGGCACGCCGCCTGTGGCGCGAGCGCACCGCTCGAGAAGAGAGCGAAAACGAACGGCGGCGGCTGCAGGAGCTGCTGGCGCGCGCCCCCGCGGCGGTATTGACCACCCACGGGCCGGCTCACGTCTGCGTGTTCGCCAACCCTCGCGCCGTCGAGCTGGTGGGAGGGCGCGAGCTGCTCGGACGGCCGCTCGGCGAGAATCTGCAAGAGCTCCGCGGCCAGGGTTTTCTCGAGGCGTTCGACAGGGCGTTCCAGCAAGGGGCGAGCGGTGCCAGTCCCGAGCTCGAGCTGTCGCTCACCGGCGCGGCGGGTGAGGAGGGGGGCGCTTGGCGCTGTGTCGATCTCATCTGGGAACCGCTCCGCCACGACGGCCAGATCGACGGCGTGATGTGCTTCGCGCATGACGTCACCGAGCAGGTGGAGACGCGGCGGGCGCTGGAGCAGACCATGGAGCGGTTGCGCGAGGAGGAGCGCCGGAAGAATCAGTTCATGGCCGTGCTCGGCCATGAGCTCCGCAACCCGTTGGCGGGCGTCGATGGCGGCCTGCGCCTGCTCGAAGGGGGTATCGCCGCCATCGCCCCCGATCGCGAGCAGTGGGCTCTGACCATGATGCGCAGCCAGGTCCGGCAGCTCACCGGCCTGCTCGACGACCTGCTCGACGTCTCGAGCATCGCGCGCGGCAAGCTCGAGCTGCGCCGGCAGATCGTGCCGCTGGCCCGGCTGGTGGAGGCTGCCACCGCGTCGGCAGCCGCCCGGCTGGCCGACTCCGGCCAGCGCCTGATCGTCTCCCTGCCCGGCGAGCCGCTGCACGTGGATGCCGATCCGCGGCGGCTCGAACAGGTGGTCGCCAACCTGCTGGTCAATGCTTCCAAGTATTCCGCTCCGGCAACGGAGATCCGGCTCGAGGTGCGCAGCGATGCGCAAGAGGCGGTCATCGAGGTGAGCGATCACGGCCTGGGCATCGATCCCCAGATGATCGAGCGGATCTTCGAGCCGTTCATGCAGGTGCCGCGCGCAGATGGCGGCCCCCTGGCCGGCGGCCTCGGCATCGGGCTCACCCTGGTCAGGCAGCTTGCCGAGCTGCACGGGGGCTCGGCGGAGGCGCGCAGCGCCGGGCTTGGCCAGGGCAGCACGTTCACGATCCGGCTGCCGCTCGCCAGTGAGGCGGCTCCGGAGGCGCCGGCCCGGAGCACCGCGGCTATTTCTTTGGCAGAGCGGAAAATCCTGGTCGTCGACGACAACCGCAATGCGGCCACCGCGCTCACCGAGCTGCTGAATCTCCGGGGTTGCCAGGCGCGGGCAGCCACCAGCGGCGGCGAGGCGCTGGCGGCGGCGAGCGAGGAGGCTTTCGACGCCATCCTCCTCGACCTCGACCTCCCGGACATCACGGGTTACGAGGTCGCCATCCGGCTCCGCAGCCAGCCCACCGCCCGCCGTCCGCTGCTCGTCGCGGTCTCCGGCTTCGGCGACGAGCAGGCCCGCGAGCGCTCGTGCAAGAGCGGCATCGACCATCATCTGGTCAAGCCCGTCGAGATCGACGAGCTGTTGCGGATCATCTCTGAGTCTACCTAGCGGAAGTAGCCGTTCACGTCGAGGATCAGATCGAGCGCGCCCGTGGCGGTGCCGCTATAGACGGCGAGGCTCGGGGGGAGGCCGGTCAGCTTGGCGATGGCGTTGTTTCCCCGCGTCTGGCCGGCCGCAAAGGTGTCCGCGAATGCGTTCGGGCGCGGAGCCCCGGTCTCGAACAGGCTCACGAAGCCAGACGAGTCGGGGCTGGCCACGGTCACGTTCAGCGATACGGCGATGGCGTCGGGCGGGATGCCGCAGCGGCCGCCCAGCTCGAAGATGCGGGTCTCCCCCGCCTGAAGACGGGGCTTGCCCCAGGGGCCGGCCGGGCCGCGGGTGTCCACCAGGCGGCAGGGCGTCAGTGGATAGAAGCCATCGGCGCCCTGCGAGGGCTCGTCGTCCGCGATCGTCACCGTGCTGCCGGCGTAGGGACCCAGGAGGAAAGACGGCCCCGGCCCCACGGCCAGGGTGACCGTCTCCGGCACCTCGGTCAGGGCGTCGTCCTTCGCCTCGACCACGATGAAGATCCGCGACACGTCCTTCCCGAACAGGACCGCGGAGGACAGGCCGAAGTAGTCGTTCCCCGCCTCGGCGCTCCCCCCCACCAGCAGGTCGATGAGCAGCGAGGAGGCCGTGGAGCCCGTGCGCGTGATGGCGAAGGAGCCCTTGTCCGCGCCGGGCTCGGAGAGGTAGGGATCGGCAGCCGAGACGGAGATGACCGGGGTGGGCGAGTCGTCGTCGAGCTCCAGGATGTGGACGCTCGCGGTGGACGGCGGGCCTACTTCGTAGAAGCGGCCGGGCGAAAGGGAGAGGATCACGGTCTCGGAGGGCTCCAGCCGCGAGTCGCTCAGCACCGTGACGTCCAGGTCGACGGAGGAGATCCCGGCCGGCACGGTCAGCTCGCCGGAGAGCGCGGCGAAGTCTTCCCCGTTCGTGGCCGTTCCGGACACCTCGTAACGGACGAGGAGGTCGGAGGCGGGCGAGGGGCTCACCGAGACCGTGAAGGAGCCGCCGTCCGGTCCCACCTCGGAAGCGGCGGGGTCGGTCGCCTCGATCGTGACCGTGGGCAATCCGGAAGCCGAGTCGTTGTCGGAGATGACCGCGACCGCGGAGCCGCCGGTGTCGTCGATCCGGTAGGCGGGAAGGCTGACCAGCTTGATGACGGCGGTCTCATCCCCCTCGACGAGCAGGTCGTTCACGGGCGTGAGCGTCAGGCTGGCGGAGGCGGCACCCGCGGGGAGGACGACCGACCAGGGCGCTGCCAGGCTGTAATCGGTGCCGATCCGCGCCGTGCCGCCGGGCGCCCAGCGCACGGTGAGGGGCGATGCCGTGCTCCCGGTGCGCGAGACCGTGAAGGTCGCGGTGCCCGGGCCGGCCTCGGAGGCGGACGCGTCCGCGGCCACCACCTTGACGGTCACGGCCGGGAGATCGAGCAGGGTGGTCTTGAGGAAGTCGTAGACGGTCTGGTAGCTCGCCGTGGTGTTGAAGGCGACGTTGCCGTGACCGGCGTTCGGGACCGGCACCCAGGTGACACGGACTCCGTTGCGGCGCAGGGCGTCCACCAGCAGCTCGCTCTGGTTGAACGGGACCAGATCGTCGATCGTGCCATGCATGACCAGGAAGGGCGGATCGTCCGGCGAGGCGAAGGTAATGGCGCTGGCCGTGGCCGTGCGCTCCGGTACCTTCTGGATCCAGTCGCCGACCAGCTTGCTCTCGGGGGAGCCGTTCGTGTCGTGGTTCTGGGTGCTCGGGTAGAAGTTCATCTGGAGCATGTCGCCGTAGCCGTACCAGCTCACCACGGCCTCGACGCGGCTGGAGAAACCGGTATTGCCCCCCGTCGCACCCTCCAGGTCGGCCGTGAAATTGCCGATCGTGACCGTACCCTCGTCCCCGGTGGCGCCCAGCATGGAGGCGAGCTGGGCACCCGCGGACACGCCCCAGGCGGCGAAACGGTCCGGGTCGAGGTTGTAGGTGGCGGCGTGGGCGCGCAGCCAGCGCACCGCCCCCTTGGAGTCCTGGATCTGGGCCGGCCAGATGGCCGTAGCCGACAGGCGGTAATCGATGCTCGCGACCGCGTATCCCTTGGAGCAGAGGTCCGAAACCCCGGTCGGGATGGGCAGACGGCTGCCGTTGAACCATCCGCCGCCGTGGATGTAGACCACGACCGGCACGGGGGCCGCCGGTGTCGCCGACGAGGGCACGAGGAGCTCCAGATTCAGATCCTGGGTCTGGCCCGCGGCGTCCTGGTAGGTGGCGTAGATCAGGCCGGAGTGCGTCTGGCACTGGGCCAGGAGCGGCGGCGCAGCAAGGAGCACGGCGAGGGAGATGAGCAGGGCAGCGGACTTCACGGCGAGCGGGGATTTTGCAGCTTTCGTGCCGGGCGGTGCTACGCTCATATCCAACCCCATGGAGCCGCGCGTCCTGATCCTGGCCCTCCCGTCGCTGGTGGTGCTCGCCCTGCTGGTGTGGCACTCGTGGAGATCCCTGCCGCGCCGGCGGGCGGTCACGTTCTGGGTGTCGGTGGTGGTCTATGGGGTGCTGCGCGGAGTGGCGGTCGCCTGGGTGACGCGCGAGGGGCTCGGGGCGTCGCTCCCCTACCAGATCCGCGATCCGCTGCTGAGCGTCTTCGGCGTATCGCTCCAGGAGATGGCGGGCTGGGCGATTGTCGCCTACCTGGCTTGGTGGCTGGGGGAGCGGTTCGCGCGCCAGGAGAAAAAGGGGCCGCGGCTGTTCCTCCAGGTAGCCTGGGGATGCCTGTTCCTGGGCGCGATCAGTTGGGCGGTGGAGACGGCCGCGATCGCCGCGGGGTGGTGGCACTGGACCGTGCCTGGGGGCAACGAGGTGCTCCTGCACGTCCCCTGGATCGGGCTGGTGGACTGGTTCTTCGTCGGCACCGACTTCCTGCTCCCCTTCCTGGTCCTGACCGCGCCCGCGCTCGCCGGCCGCCCGGCACGGTTCCTGGCGCTCCTGCTCTTCCCGCTCCATATGACCGCGCACCTTTGGCTCCCGGGGCTCGATCCCGTGCACTGGCTGCTGCTCGGGCTGGTGCTCTGGCTGGCCCTGCGCTCCCCGGCAGTGGACGTAGCCTTTTCAGACGGTCTTCTACCTGCGGCGGCACTGGGAATCGTGCTGCTCGACGTGGCCCTGGTGGAGCTGTTCGTGGTGGACCGGCCCGTGCTGCTGGCCTCGGTGATCCCGGCGGCGGCGGTGGCGCTCCAGGCGATCTGGCCTGGAATCGGTTCCGGTGTCGCGGCCGGAGCCGTGGTCGGCTCGCTGGCCCTCCCTCCCCTGATCTTCTCGGCGCTGCCCGGGTTTTCCGTGCTGGTGCTCCGGTTCGGACGCCGGAACCGCTGGGCCGCACCCGCGCTGATGGCGGCGCTCGCCGCCCTCGCCCTGGTGATGCACAGCCGGGTCGGCAAAGCCGAGGAGGATCTGAAGCACCGGCTCGACGAGGCCCTGCTGGCCCGCGACCGGGGCGACCTGACCGCGGCCACGAAGGAGCTGTCCGACCTGGCGCGGGACCATCCCGATTCGCACGTGCCCCGGGCCCTGCTCGGGGAGATCCAGTACCGCACCGGCCAGTTGGAGGAAGCGCGCGCCTCCTACGAAGAAGCCGTCGAGATCAAGCAGGATTTCGTGGAGGGCTATCGCTACCTCGCGGTGATCCATCTCCAGAGCGGGAGGCGAGACGCCGCGGCCGAAGCGGCGGCCCGGGGTCTCGCGGTCGCGCCCGGGGACCTGGAGCTGCAGTATCTGCAGGGGCGCAAGATCGGCGAGCTCTGGCCGGAGATCGAGGCCCAGGGTCCGGCCGCAGCAAAGGCTCTCGCAGGACTGGCCTATGAGGTCGGAGATGTGAGCGGGACGGTCGAGGTCCTGGACCGCGGCATGGCCCGCTGGCCGGAAGACCGGGAGCTGCGCGGCCTGCGCGGGCGGGTGGCGCCGTGATCTACCCCAGCAGCCGCCGGGCCTCCCGCGCTTCCGCGGAGCCGGGCGCAATGGCGATCACTCTCTCCAGGTATTGCCGGGCTCCCTGGCGGTCGCCCTTCTTCTGGAGGACGCGGCCGGCTGCGAGGAGCGGCGCGGGCTCGCCGGGGCCGACCCCGGCGGCTTTGAGGTAACGCTCCAGGGCGCGATCGAGCTGGCCCTGGTTCTCCGCGAGCTGACCCCAGACCAACCAGGCGGGCACCCAGGCCGGCGCGAGCTCCACCGCTTGGCGGAAGTGGCTCTCCGAGGCCGCGGCATCCCCAGCCTTGGCCTCGACTTCGGCCAGGCGCACCAGAATGGACACGCTCTCCGTGCCGGCCTTCATGGCTTCGGTAAGCAGCCGGCGGACCTCCGGAGTATTTCCCGCCTTCTGGGCCAGATCGGCCAGGCCCCACCAGGCCGCCGCGAAGCGGGGGTTCAGCTCCAGCGTCAGCTCGTACTCCTTCCGCGCCTCCTCCACACGGCCGAGGCTGGCGTAGGCGTCGGCCAGGTTCTCGTGCAGGAAGTCGAGGCGCGGGTTCTCCTGCGCCGCCCGGCGGTACGTGGCAATGCCGGCGTCGGCATCGCCGGGATTGCCGCCAGCGAGCTGCGCGGTCGCGAGGGCGGTCAGGAACGGGATGTTCCCCGGACTGCGGCGCACCAGCTCGGTCAGCTTCACCGCCGCAGCCTTGGCCTGCCCCTGCTGCGTCAGGTCCTTGGCCGCCATGAACTCCGCGAGAAGAGGGACGCCGTCCTTGGGATCGAGCGTCCCCTTGCCGCTGGACCCGGAGCCCGAGGCATAGCCGAGGCTCTGGAGGGAGCGCGCCAGCTCGGGATCGGCCGCCTCTGCCTTGCGGGTCTTGAAGGAGCGCTGCGCCGTCTGGAGCGCTCCCTTGAGCCGGCGTGCCTGCTCCCGCTGATCGCCTAAGAGGTTCCGGGTCTCCTTGGGGTCGGCCCCGAGGTCGTACAGCTCCGGCCGCGGAGCCACGATCAGCTTCCAGCGGCCGTCGAACATCCCTTCCAGGGGGCTCCAGCCATAGGCGCTCAGGGGAAAGCGGCTCTCCAGGTAGACGGGGCCAGCAGCTTTCCCCCCCAGCCCCGGGAGCGGCTCGCCGAATCCGGCCGCGGGAGCTCCCGCCCCCCCCGAGAGTCGCAGCAGAGTCGAAGCGAGCCGGACCGTGGGGGCCGTCTCCGCGATTGCCTTTCCCCGCGGCACGCCGGGGCCGGCCAGGATCAGCGGGACATGCATCGTCGGCTGATAGAGGAAGATGCCGTGGGTGCGCTCCCCATGCTCGCCCAGGGCCTCGCCGTGGTCCCCCACCGCGGCGATCAGAGCGTCGGCTGGCAGCCTGGCCAGAAGGCGGCCGATCTCGCGGTCCATGTAGGCGACCTCGCCCGCGTACCTCTGGCGATCGCCGGCCCGGGGGTCCACGCCCGGCGGGTTGTATGGCGCGTGCGGGTCGTAGTAGTGAACCCAGAGGAAGAAAGGCTTGTCTGCCGGCCGCTTCGCCAGCCATGCGAGGACGGCGTCGGTCATCTGCCGGGCATTGCGCTCGGGATAGCCGTACTCGCCGATCTGCTCGGCGGGCGCCTTATCGTCGTAATGCCCGAAGCCGCGAGACAGCCCGAAGCGGCGGTCGAGAACCCGCGAGGCCACGAATGCCGCGGTCGCATAGCCGCGGGCAGAGAAAACCGCGGCCAGGGTGGGCACGTCCTTGGAGAGCACGGCCGTGCCGTTGTCGCGCAGCCCATGCTCGGGCGGCACGAGGCCGGTGAGGAGCGAGGTGTGGGCCGGGAGGGTCAGCGGTGTGGGCGTTACCGCCTGGGTCCAGCGTGTTCCGCGGACCGCCAGGGCGCTGAGCACCGGCGTGCCCGCTCCCAGCGCGTCGGCGCGGGTCGTGTCAAGAGTGAGGAGGATGACGCTGGGGGGCGGAGATGGCTTCGCTGCGAGCGCAAGCAGGGCGGCGAGCAGCAGGACGGCGGGGGCGAGCAGCTTCACCTGCCAAGGATAGCCTGAAAAAAAGAGGCCGCCGGGTGGCAGAAACCCGGCGGCCCGAGGAGGGTCCGGCCGCGCTAAGGAACCTTTGACGTCCTGGCGATGCTGATCTCAACCTTGCCGCTGGTGACACCCAGAGGTCTCAGCACCTGGACGGTGTAGCTTCCCGGCTTCGACACGGACGCGTCGACTCCTGAATCCGTGAATCCCTGGAGGAGCGAGCCCCCCGTGGCCACGACGAGCCCGAGAGGATCGAGAAGCCGGACCGTCATGGCCTGGCTGCCCCCCTCCACAAGCACCGAGACGACCCGGTCGTTCGCTCCTACCTGAACCTGCTTCGTCACGATCGGACCGAGGCTCAGGTCGCCCTGGCTGGTCGTCGTGGTGGTGGTGTATTGGACCGCGGAGGCGTCGGCCTGGCCGCAATCAGTCAGGGTGAAGCCGTCCACGTAGACCGCCAGGGACTGGAGGACGATCTTGATCTCGTGCGGCCCGGCCCCGAGACCGGAGTAGGTCTTCGAGACGCCGAAGGTCACTTGAGGCGTCGGGCCAAGGTAGGACACGGTCTCGCGGAGCTGACCGTCGATGAAGACGTCGGCCGTTCCGCCCTTGTTGGACGTGGCGTAGTGGTAGGTGATGGCGTCGCCCTGGAAGGCGAGCCGCACGAAGGGTTGCGGATCCTGCGCCTTCCTCCCCGTTCGGATGGTGTATCCGCCGTTCGAGGCGTTCGGGTCCGCCTTGTAGAAGAAGGAGTAGTGCTCCACCGCCGGGTCAGAGTCGTCCACCTCGTGGCAGTTGCGGCAGGGACCCCCCAGCTTGGCGTCCGTGACCTTCACGTCGTCCACGAACCAGCCGCCCTGCTCGGTCGAGCCGTCGGAGCTGAAGAGGAAGCGGATGCGGACCGCCTTGCCGGCAAAGGCCGACAGCGACCCGGAGTGGCTCGACCACTGGTCGAGGAGCGAGGTGCCCGTGAACGCCGGCTGGCCATCGGCGAAGCCGGGGCCGCCGCAGGCGGGATCGCCGAGCGGTCCGCCCATCACTGCCGGATAGTTCACGCTGCCGAGCTTGGTCCAATTGGTGAAGCCGCTGTCCTCTGTCGCCACCTCGACATAGCCGCCGTCCCAGCCGGTCTCCATGTCATAGCGCGAGCGGAAGGACAGCGCCGGGTTCGCCCCCAGGCGGATCGTGTCGCTCTCCAGGCCCATGCAGGCGTTGCCCGGGTAGTTGCCGGCCGCGCTGGTGGCGTAGTGCTTGGTGGCGTTGTTCAGTCCGGAGCCGCGGACCGCCCAGCCCCGGAGCTTGACCGGCAGGGCGTCGCCGGCGTCATCCTGGAAGGTGCCCGGTGTGAGCTGGCCGGCCGGGGCCTCGGTGCGCCGCGCCAGGTTGCCTTCCGTGTTGCCGTTGGAGGCCACGGCCCGGACGATGTAGGTGTAACGGGTCCCGCTCACAACGCGGTCGTCGGCATAGGTGGTCCCGGCGACGCCCGTGGCGATCCGGTTGCCGGCCGAGGGGGTGAAATCGGGATCGGTGCTGCGGTAGACGTCGTAGGAGATCGTGGTCGAGCCGCAACCCGGGGTGGCGGCGTCCCACTTGACGTTCAGCCGGCAGGTACCGTCAGTCGAGCTCGCGACGCTCTTCACACCGGCGAAGGTGGGCAGGGCGTTGCAGGCGCCGGTGGCGGTGATGGACTGGCAGGCCGAAGCCGCCCCGGCGCAGGAGGCGCAGGTGCCGGCCGACGAGGCCACGCGGTAGGAGTAGGTCTCGCCGCCGACGATGCGGTCCTGGTCGACGAAGCTCGTCCCGGACGCGACGCCCACCGCCTGCTCGGGAGCGGTGGACGAGCAGGCGCCCGCCTTGCGCAGGATCTTGTAGGTGCCGGCGCCCGGGGCCGCCGTCCAGTTGACCTGGATCGCGTTGGCTCCGGCGTTCGCGAGAGTGACCTGGGACGGCGGAGGCACCGTCGAGGCGCCGCAGGCCGACGGGGTCACCGTCACGCAGTTGGAGACCTGCCCGTAGCAGGAGGCGTTCTGTCCCACGGGCTGGATGCTGTAGTAATAGGTCACGCCCGGGGCGACCTCGCTGTCCTCGAAGAAGGTGCGGGAGCCGCCGACCGTGCCGACCGGGGTGAAGCCGAAGCCGCAGCCCAGGGTGTTGCGCAGGACCCGGTATTCCGTCGCCGTACCGGTCGAGGGGGTCCAGGTGAGCTGCACCGGGGCGTCTCCGCCGCAGGTGCCCACGGTCGAAGCGGCGATCGGAGCGGGGCAGCCCGAGCCCAGGTTCTCGGGATCGGCGGCTGCGCCGCAGGCGATGCCATGCAGGTCGAAAGAGGAGAAAAGGATGTCGGCGTGCGGCGTGCCATCCGCCAGGTTGCCGTTGTCGTCATCGACGAAGCGGTACGAGGAGTACCAGTCGGTCACGGTGCAGCCGTTGGTCGTCCCCTCGGGGAAGGGCCCGGTCGCCGAGTAGCCGGACACCGCGATGTCGCGGGTCAGATACCAGAGGCGATCCATGTACTGCCAGCCGGAGACCTCGGCGGGTCCGGGAGACTGGGCGTAGACGTTGCCGCCGAACTCGGACGAGATGAGCTGCTTGGCGAGGTCCCAGTTGGCCTGCGAGGCGATCTGCGACTCGCAGTGGCAGCCATGGTTGAGCGGGCCGGCGCAGCCGTCGTCCTCGGGCGGGCCGCAATTGTAGTAGTTGGAAAGACCGTCGGCCGCGCCCGCGGGCGCGGTGTCGATCATGTGGTTCCAGCGCGCCGGAGCACCCGCGTCCGCCGGGTTGGCCGGCGGGTTCAGGCCGGAGCGGGAGCCGTTGGGAGCGTCCGGATCGATCGCCGGGCCGCAGTCGGCGCCGGTGCCCACGTTGCAGAGCTTGGTGTAGTCGAGCTCGCGCACGCCGGTGCAGAGCCGCGACCGGCTGTCGCCGTAGCCGGCGGTGTTGCCCCATGGATCCGTCGGATCGGGAAGGCGGAAGCCGGCACCGAAGCAGGCCTCCTGTCCCTGGAGCAGGGCGAAGGTGTCGCCCATGGCCTCGCCGGTCGCGCTCTCGGGCGCGTTGCCCGTGCCGTCGTGCTGGTCGAGGCCATGCCCGAACTCGTGCAGACCCACGACCGGGACCTCGCCCGTGTTGTTGCAGTTCAGGCCGGGCGTCAGGCGCATGAAGACGAACAGGTTCTCCCCGCCTGCCCAGAAGGCGTTGCAGGCCGGAGGCACGTTGGTGGCCACGGTCGGCACCGCGTCGCCGCCGTCGACGCCCTTCAGCCAATTGTTGTGGGGCAGGTAGTACCGGGACTTCTCGTTGATCAGGTTGAGGTGGTAGTACATGGTCCGCGCCGAGTGGGTGTCGCCGGGGCCGCCGGTCAGGAGGCCGCTGTTCGGCGCGGACTCCCTGTGCGCGGGGAAGCAGTCGGTGTTCACGTTGGCCAGCGGGTCCGACGTGCCCAGGTCGGGGTTTGCCGGTGAGAGGCCGGTGCCCGCGATGGGGCCGCAGACGTCAACGAAGTTGAAATACTTGCCCGCGAGCGTCGTCGTGGCAGAGACCGCGCCGGCCGGCCAGTTGAAGGCGCCGGCCGAGTTGGTGTAGCAGCCATTGCCCGAGCAGGACCCGCCCACGAAGTTGAGCTTCGCGTTGGGCAGGGTGACCGGCAGCTCCGCGGCCGTGCCGGGCACGCAGTTGCTGGGATCGGTGCAGTTGGTCTCGGTCAGCGCCGAGCCCTTGAGCACCGAGACGTAGTCGTTGTCGTCGACGAAGCGGAGGATCTGGCCGTTGCGGGCGTCGACCAGCGCCAGCCAGGTGGCGAGCGAGTCGGCGCGGGTGAACAGGAAGCGGTAGGCCAGGGTCGGCTGCCAGCCGGCGCCGATCGGGCCGGTGTAGCCGACCTCGTCGGCCGTGCCGCGCTGCACCCAGGAGAGCACGCCGTCCTGCAGGAACTTGTCATCGGCGAGCAGTCCGCCCAAGAACTGTCCCAGGTTGGCCTTGGCCTGGGCCGCCGTGAGCGTGGGCGCGATCCCCGCGACGCCGGCCGAGGCCGGGATGGCGCGGTTGACGCCGAACTGCACCAGGTTGCCGTGGGAGACGCGGAAGACGACGAAGGAGCCCTCGACCGGGACGCCGTTGATCACCTGGTTGAAGGCGATGTTCCAGAACTGCCCGCGGTCGCCGAAGCGGCGGGTGCTGCGGGTGTCGAGGACGAGTTGCGAGGCCGGCACCTGGAAGAGGGCCGGATACTCGGAGATCAGAGCGCGTGCCTTCGCCTCCAGGGCGGCGGCGGTCGTCTGACCCATAGCCCAGGGGATGCCCTGGCCTTCGACCAGGGCGACGGCGCCGGAGCGGCGGTCGATCCAGAACGTCCACGCGGATCCAGCGGCCGACCGGAAGGCGGAGACGTCGTCGAGGGTAGCCGGGCTCAGCTCGCTCTGCACCAGGGAAAGTGGGCGGGGTGCCGGGGTCGCGATGAAACCAGCGGGCGCGACCACGAGCGAGTGCAGCGGTTCCGGCTGGGGAACTACGGTTGCGGGGAGGATCGTCGCCAGCGCAAAGCCGCCCAGGACGGCCAGCGCTGCCGACAAGAGCCTGTTCATTTGAGCCTCCTCAGGGGAAAGAACCCGCGGGAGCGGGAGGCGGCGGTCCAGATGCCGCGTTGTCTGCCCGCACTTGCAAAGGTAGTACCACTATCGACTTGATAGTGCCGCTATCGGCAGGGAGGCCCCGATCCTTTTTACGAGCTATCATCCCGTTCCTTGGATTCAAACGAGTTTCCGCTCTCCCACGGTCAGAGGGCCCTTTGGTTCCTGCAACGGCTGCGGCCGGAGGCAGCGGCGTGGAACATCGCCGCCGCGGCCCGCGTCCGTGGCCGGCTCGACTCCGACCGCCTCCGCTGCGCTTTCGAGCAGTTGACGGAGCGGCACGACGCCCTGCGGCTGAGCTTCCATGAAACGCCGGACGGGCCGGTCCAGCGCCTTCACCCGGAGAGCAGGCTCGACTTCCGGGAGGAGGACTGGGGCGACGGGCTCCTCCAGAGAGAGGCGGAACGGCCCTTCGATCTGGAGAGGGACCCGTTGCTCCGCGTGCGGCTGGTGCGGACCGGGGGGGACGACGTCGTTCTCCTGGTGATCCATCACCTGATCGCGGACCTCGGATCGCTCGCCCTGATCGTGCGCGAGTTGGGGGCGCTGTACGAAGGAGGCCTCCCGGACCCTCCGCCGGCGCCTTACAGCGCCTTCGTGGCCAGGGAGCGCGAGCGCCTGGAGGGGCGGGCGGCGGAGCGGCACTGGACCTACTGGCGGGAACGGCTGGCGGGCGAGCTGCCGGTCTGCGAGCTGCCCGCGGACCGGCCGCGCCCGGCCGTGCGGTCCTTCCGGGGCGGCTCGCGCACCCGGCGGATGAGGCTGGAGCTGCCCGCAAGCCGGGCGTTCCCGTTCTTGGTCGCCGGGCTCGATGTGCTGCTCCACCGCCTGTCTGGGCAGACCGACCTGCTGATCGGGTCGCCCATGTCGGGCCGCCTGGCGCCCGGTTTCGACGACACTCTGGGTTACTTCGTGAACCCGGTGGTCCTGCGGTCGGACCTGTCGGGCTCGCCCACCTTCGCTCAGCTCCTGGAAAGGGTGCGCGGCGTGGCGATGGGGGCTCTCCGTCACCAGGAATATCCGTTTCCCCTGCTCGTCGAGCGGCTCCAGCCAGAGCGGGACCCGGCGCGGCCGCCGGTGTTTCAGGTGATGCTCGCCTTCCAGCGGACCCATCTGCGGGGCACGGGCGACCTCGCCGCCTTCTCCCTGGGCATCGAGGGGGCCGAGGTGCGGACCGGCCCCCTGGTCCTGGAGTCCCTGCCCCTGGAGCGGCATTTTGCTCAATTCGACCTGGAGCTGATGGCCGCGGAGACCTCCCGGGGCCTCGAACTGACCCTGGTCTTCAATGCCGACCTGTTCGAGCCGGCCACGGCCGAGCGCCTCCTCCGGCACCTGGCGACAATCCTGGAAGCCGCCGCGGAGGACCCCGAGACCCGGATCTCCGAGCTGCCGCTCCTGACTCCGGAGGAGATCGCGCAGTTGGCCTCGTGGAACCGGACCGAGGCCGAGGTGCCGCGGGAGCCGGTCCATCAGATGTTCCGGCTCTGGGCGGAGCGCACTCCGGATGCGCTCGCGGTCGCGTGGCACGGCGGCCGGCTCACCTATGGCGAGCTGGCCCGGCGGGTGGACGGCCTCGCGGGACGCCTGCGGGCGCAGGGCGTTGGACCCGAGACGGTCGTTGCCCTGAGGCTGGAGCGCTCGCCCGAGCTAGTCATGGCAGCTCTGGCAGTGCTGGAGGCCGGGGGCGCCTATCTGCCGATTGATCCGGCGAACCCGGAGGAGCGGGTGCGGTGGATCCTGAAGGATTCGGCCGCGGTCCTGGAGCTGACGGCGATCCCGGAGGGTGAGGGCACGCCTTTTCCCGTGAGGACCGATCCCGATTCCATCGCCTACGTCATCTACACCTCAGGCTCGACGGGCAGGCCCAAGGGAGTGGAGCTGCGGCATCGCGGCCTCTCCAGCCTGATCGCCTGGCACTGCCGGATCCTTGGCCTGGAACCCTCGGACCGGACAGCGCTCGTGGCCAGCCCCGGAGTCGACGTCTCGGTCTTCGAGATGTGGACAGCGCTGACGGCGGGCGCCTCGCTCTTCGTGCCGCCGCCGGAGAGCATCCTCTCGCCGCCCGCGCTCCTCGCCTGGGCTGCGGAGCAGCGGATCACGGTGTTGAGCCTGCCGACGCCGCTCGCCGAGGCGGTGCTCGCCGAGCCGCTGCCCGAGGGCCTCGCCATCCGCGTTCTGTTCACGGGCGGCGACCGGCTGCGGCTGCGGCCTGCTCCGGGCATCCCGTTCACCCTGATCAACCACTATGGTCCGACGGAGAGCACGATCGTGGCCACGTCGGGCCGGGTCGATCCCCAGGGGGAGGGGAATCCGCACATCGGCTCGCCGATCGCCAACACGCGGGCCCATGTGCTGGACCGCGACTTCCAGCTCGTGCCTGTCGGGGTCGCGGGCGAGCTCGGGCTGGCGGGCGAGGGGCTGGCCCGGGCCTACCGGGGACGGCCGGACCTGACCGCCGAGCGCTTCGTGCCCAACCCCATCACCGGCAGAGGAGAGAGGCTCTACCGGACCGGCGACCTGGTCCGCTGGCGGCCGGACGGCAACCTGGAGTATCTCGGACGCCTCGACCGGCAGATCAAGGTCCGGGGCGTGCGCATCGAGCCCGGAGAGATCGAGGCGGCTCTCCTCCGCCACCCGACGGTGCGGGAAGCCGCCGTGGACCTCCGGGGTTCAGTGCTGGTCGCCTGGGTGGCAGGCCCGATCTCCGACCTCAAGCCTCATCTCCGCCGGCTCCTCCCCGAGGCCCTGATCCCGGCCTCGTTCGTCTTCCTCCCGGCCCTGCCACTGACGCCTGCGGGCAAGGTGGACCGCGCAGCCTTGACGGTATCGGTCGACCGGCCCCAGCCGCGAGCGAGCACGCCGTTCGAGGAGCTGCTGGCAGGGATCTGGTCGGAGGTGCTGCAGGTGGAGCGGGTGCTCCCCGAGGACGACTTCTTCGAGCTGGGCGGTCATTCGCTGCTGGCCACGCGTGTGGCGGCGCGGGTCCGCCAGGTCTTCGGCGTCGAGATGCCGTTGCAGGCGTTGTTCGAGGAGACCAAGCTGTCCGGCCTCGCCCGGAGGCTGCGGGAGCTCGCGGGCACCTCCCCATCTCCGCCGATAAAAAGGGTCTCCCGGGAGGGACGGATTCCCCTCTCCCATGCCCAGGAACGCCTCTGGTTCCTGCACCTTCTGGACCCCGGCAGCCCGGCGTACAACATGCCGGGCCTGGTCCATCTCTCCACCGGCCCGGTGGAATTGCAGGCCTGCCTCTCCGTGATCGTGGCTCGCCACGAGGCTCTCCGTACCTCTTTTCCAGACAGCGAGCCCTGGCAGGAAATCGCTCCTCCCGCGCCGGTCGAGCTGCCGGTGCTCGACCTCGCCGCGCTCCCGGATCCGGCCGGCGAGGCGCGGCGGCTGGCTACCGAAGAGGCACGCCGGCCCTTCGACCTCGGCCGTGGACCGCTCCTGCGGACCTTCTTCCTCCGCCTCGGCGCCCGGGAATACCGGCTCCTCCTGAACATCCACCACGCCGTGGCGGATGGCTGGTCAGTGGAGATCCTGGCACGGGAGCTGTCGGCGCTGCTCCGCGGCGAGGCTCTCCCGGAGCTGCCGGTCCAGTATGCCGACTACGCGCTGTGGGAGCGCGCGCAGCCGGAGGCGCAGCTCGGCTGGTGGCTGGACGAGCTGGCCGGGGATCTCCATCCGCTCGAGCTGCCGCTCGACCGCCCGCGGCCGCCCCGGCAGAGGCACCGCGGAGCCAGCCTGCCCGTGCTCCTTCCTCCGGGAACGGTCCGGGGGCTTGGACAGCTCGCCCGCGCCGCTGGCGCCACCCCGTTCATGATGCTCCTTACAGCCTTCCAGGTCCTCCTCCACCGGCTGAGCAGCCAGGACGACATCCGCGTCGGCGTGCCCGTGGCCAACCGCGACCGGATCGAGATCGAGGGGCTGATCGGGCTGTTCGTCAACACCGTCGTGCTGCGGACCCGCTTCGGCACCGCGCTCGGGCTCCGCGAGTCGGTAGAGAGCGTCCGGCGCACGGCGCTGGATGCCTTCCTGCACCAGGACGTCCCGTTCGGCAGGCTGGTGGACGAGCTCCAGCCGGAGCGGGACCCGAGCCGCACGCCGCTCTTCCAGGCCATGCTCGCCCTCCAGCCGGCGGGGGACTCGCCTTTCCTGGTCGAGGAGATCGGCAACGGCACGGCCAAGCTCGAGCTGACCCTGTCGCTGCGCCTGTCCGGAGACCGGATCGAGGGCTGGATCGAACACGACACCGACCTCTTCGACGGTATTAGCGTGCTCCGCTGGGCCAGGTATCTCCAGACCCTGCTGGACGCCGGGCTCGCCGATCCGGAGCGGCCGGTGACCGAGCTGCCGCTCCTCGGGCCGGAGGAGACGGGGCAGCTCCTCCGCGAGTGGAACGACACCCGCTCGCCGCTCCCGGACACGTGTGTCCACCTCCTCTTCGATGCCCGGGTGGAGCGCTCTCCGGATGCCGTCGCCCTCTCCTGCGGGGGCGTGGACCTCTCCTATCGCGAGCTGGCGGGCCGCGCCAATGGCTTGGCTCACCTCCTGCGGGAGCTCGGCGTAGGTCCGGAGGTGGCCGTGGGCCTGCCGGCCGAGCGCTCGATCGAGACGGTCGTGGGCCTGCTCGGCATCCTCAAGGCCGGCGGGCTCTACGTCCCCCTCGATCCCTCCTTTCCGCAGGAGCGGCTGGACGGGATGATCGAGGACTCCGGGGTCCGCTTCGTGCTCTCTCCCGAGCGGCACGCCGGAACGGAGGCGCCTGCCGTCCCTGCTTTGCCGGAGAGCCTCGCCTATACGATCTTTACCTCGGGGTCCACCGGACGGCCCAAGGGCGTCCAGGTGCCGCATCGCGCGCTGGCCAGCTTCCTGGCCTCGATGGCGGAACGGCTGCGGGAAGACGACGTGCTCCTCGCGGTCACGACGCTCTCCTTCGACATCGCCGCGCTGGAGATCCTCCTGCCCCTGACCGTGGGAGCCCGGGTGGTGCTGGCCAGCCGGGAGGTGGCCGCGGACGGCGCCCTCCTGGCCGTGGAGATCGAGCGCTCGGGCGCGACCGTGCTCCAGGCCACGCCGTCGACCTGGCAGATGCTGATCGAGTCGGGCTGGTCCGGGTCTCCGGGCCTCACGGCCTTCTGCGGAGGCGAGGCCCTGCCCCGCGAATTGGCCCGGAGCCTCCTGGACAGGACCTCCGCGCTCTGGAACCTTTATGGCCCGACCGAAACCACGGTCTGGTCCTCGGCCTACCGGGTCGACCGAACGGTTTCCATAGGCCGGCCGCTCGCAAACGAGTCGATCCACCTCGTGGATCGGAGGCTCCAGCCGGTGCCCGTGGGTGTCACAGGAGAGCTGCTGATCGGCGGCTCAGGCGTCGCCCGCGGCTACAGCGGACGACCGGACCTGACGGCCGAACGCTTCGCTCCCGATCCCTTCGGCGAGCCCGGTGCGCGGCTCTACCGCACGGGCGACCTGGCGCGCCGGCTCCCGGACGGGCGGCTGGAGATCCTCGGCCGCCTCGACCAGCAGGTGAAGGTGCGCGGCTTCCGCGTCGAGCTCGGGGAGGTCGAGGCCGCCTTGGAGGCGCACCCGGCCGTGTCGCGGGCCGTGGCCGCGGTCCGCGATGGACGGCTCGCGGCGTACATCGTGGGCGATGCCGATCCGGCGGAGCTGCGGGCGTGGCTAACCCGGCGGCTCCCCGAGCCCATGATCCCGTCCCTGTTCATGACGCTCGAAGCCCTGCCGCTGACCCCCAACGGCAAGGTGGACCGCCGGGCCCTGCCCGATCCCGAACCGGCTCCGAATATGGGCAATATAGGCGAGGCCCCGGCCACCGCGGATGAGACCGCCCTCGCGGAGATCTGGGAAGAGGTGCTGGGGATCGAGGGCGTGAGCCGGCGCCGCAGCTTCTTCGAGCTAGGCGGGCACTCGCTCCTCGCGACGCGGTTGATATCTCGGGTGAACCAAGCTTTTGGGACCGATCTCCCGCTGCGTGCCCTGTTCGAGGCCCCCACTTTAGAGAGCTTGGCGCTCCTCGTCGCATCGGCCGGACGAGACCAGCTCCCCATGCCGGCCTTCCGGAGGGTCCCCCGCGGCGGGCCGCTCGCCCTGTCCTTCGCCCAGGAGCGCCTCTGGGTCATGGACCGGTTGCTTCCGGACAGCGCGGTCTACAACGTCTTCCAGGCCGTGGATCTGAGCAATCCGCTGGACGAGACGGCCCTGGAGCGCGCCTTCTCGGAGGTGGCGCGGCGTCATGAAACGCTCCGCACGCGCTTCACCACGGTCCAGGGCAGGCCGATGCAGGTCGTGGAGCCCTATCGGCCCCGGCCGCTGCCCGTGGTGGACCTCCGGACCCTCCCTCCCCTGCTCCGGCAGGAGGAGGCGGACCGCCTTTCCTTGGAAGAGGCCCGCCGGCCCTTCGATTTGCTGCGGGGGCCGCTGGTGCGCATCGCCCTCCTCCGCCTGGGCGAATCCTCCAGGCTCCTCCTGACCCTGCACCACATCATCTGCGACGGCTGGTCCCTCGATCTGCTGGTGCGGGAGGTGGGGGGACAGAGCCTGCCGGAGCTTCCTTTCCAATATGCCGACTACGCGGACTGGCAGCGCCGCTGGCCCGCCGAGCTGCTGGACGGGCAGCTCGCCTGGTGGAAGGAGCGGCTGTCAGGCCTCCCTACCCTGGAGCTGCCCACGGACCGGCCGCGGCCGGCCGCGCAGTCCTTCCGCGGCGGCGTGGTCTTCGCTGCTCTGCCCGCTCTCCCCCGGGACCGGCGCACGACGCCGTTCATGCAAATGCTCGCCGCGTGGCAGATCCTCCTCCATCGCCTCACCGGCCAGACGGACGTCGTCGTGGGCTCGCCCGTTGCCAACCGCGGCCGGCGGGAGATCGAGGATCTCGTCGGCTTCTTCGTCAACAATCTGGTCCTGCGCGCGGATCTGTCGGGAGAGCCCACCTTTGCCGAGGCTCTCGGCAGGGTGCGCGAGACGGTGCTGTCCACCCATGCCCACCAGGATCTCCCCTTCGAGCGCCTGGTCGCGGAGCTGGAGCCGGAGAGGGATCTCTCGCGGTCGCCGCTCTTCCAGGTGTCTTTCTCCGTCCGCGAAGCCCTGCCTCCCCTGCGCGGCAGGCTCCTCGACATCGACACCGGAACCTCCAGGTTCGACCTCTGGCTCCAGATTGCCCCGGACGGCGCGCGCGCCGAGTACGCGACCGACCTCTTCGACGCCGCGACCATCCAACGCTGGCTCGGACACCTCCGGGTGCTGCTGGAAGGGATCGCGGCCTCGCCGGAGGCTCGCATCTCCGACCTGCCGCTGCTCTCGCAGGCCGAGCGCCACCATCTTCTGGGGGAATGGAACGACACCGGCCGCGGGTACCGGAGGTCCACTCTCCATCAGCTCGTCGAGGAACAAGCGGAGCGGACCCCCGACACCGTAACTGTCGTGGCGGGAGAGACCAGCCTGACCTACCGCGAGCTCGACCTCCGCGCCAATCATCTGGCGCACCGGCTGCGCTCGCTCGGGGCCGGTCTGGGCGTGCTCGTCGGCCTCTGCGCCGAGCGCTCGCCGGAGATGGTGGTGGGCATGCTGGCCATCCTCAAGGCCGGCGGCGCCTACGTGCCCCTCGACCCCGAGTACCCCCGGGAGCACCTCGCCTATCTCGTCGAGGACTCCGGCGTCCCCGTGCTGCTGACCCAGCGGCATCTGGCCGGGAAGGTCCCTTCCGGAACGGCGCGCGTTCTCCTCCTGGACGAAGAGGCCGGGGAGAGCCTGGACCGCCCCGCCGGAGGGGCCACGCCGGACGACCTGGCCTACGTCATCTACACCTCGGGCTCGACCGGCCGCCCCAAGGGGGTCCTGGTGCGCCACGGCGGCGTGGTGAACCGCATCCTCTGGGCCCAGGGCGCGTATCCGGTGACGCCGCAGGACCGCATCCTCCAGAAGGCTTCGTTCAGCTTCGACTTCTCGGTCTGGGAGTGCTTCGGCCCGCTCATCGCTGGAGCCCGCGTGGTCCTCGCCCGGCCCGGCGAGCAGCGCGATCCCGCCTCCCTGGTGCGGACGATCCGGGAGCACGGGATCACCATGATCCACTTCATCCCCTCGATGCTGCAGATGTTCGTGGCCCAGGACGGGTTGGAGGAGTGCACCAGCCTGCGCTACGTCTTCTCCGGCGGCGAGGCGCTCCCACTGGGGCTCGAGCAGCGCTGCCTCGGGCGAGTGCCGGCGGTCCTGCGCAACCAGTACGGCCCCACCGAGATCTCCATCGACACCACCGATTGGATCTGCCTGCCCGAGGACTCCCGCCTCGGCTTCGTGCCCTTGGGGCATCCGCTCGCCAACACCGCCGTGTACATCCTCGACGGCCATCTGCATCCCGTGCCGCCCGGAGTGCCCGGAGAGCTGACCGCCGGGGGCGAAGGCGTGGCCCGGGGCTATTGGAAGCGGCCGGACCTCACGGCGGAGCGGTTCCTGCCGGACCCCTTCTCGGAGACCGCCGGCTCCCGGCTCTACCGCACGGGCGACCTGGCCCGCCGGTTGCCGGACGGCAACCTGCAATTCCTCGGACGGATCGATCACCAGGTGAAGATCCGGGGCTTCCGCGTCGAGCCGGAGGAGATCGAGTCGGTCCTGCTGCGCCATCCCGGGGTACGCCAAGCCGTGGTGGCGGTGCGGGAGGACCGGCCGAACGATCGCCGGCTGGCCGCCTGGTATGTGCCCGAGCCGGAGCGGGAGCCCTCGTCCGGCGAGCTCCGGGACTGGCTGCGCGGAAAGCTCCCCGAGTACATGGTGCCGGCCGCCTTCGTGCGAATCGAGGCCCTGCCGCTGACGCCGGGAGGCAAGGTCGACCGCCGCGCGCTCCCCGCCCCGCTGGCCGAGCCGGCGCCGTCCGGAGAGGCCCCGCGCACGCCCACGGAAATGCTCGTCGCCGTCGTCTTCGCCGAAGTCCTGGGAAGCGGCGAGGTGCCGCGCGACGCCAGCTTCTTCGACCTCGGCGGCAACTCCCTCATGGCCACCCAGGTCGTGACGCTGATCCAGGACGTGCTGCCGGTGCAGCTCGACCTGCGCAAGGTGTTCGAAAAGCCGACGGTCGCCCGCGTGGCGGAGATCCTCGAGGAGGAGCGCAGCGCGCTCCCCCTCCCCGAGCAGCTCGCGATGGAGGAGATCCTCGCGGAGCTGCTAATCCAGACGCAGCGTGACTAGCGGATCGAACTTCGCGGCCCGGCGCGCCGGCAGGTAGCTGGCGATCAGCGCCACCAGCATCAGCCCCGCGCCGATCGCGCAGAAGACCAGCGGATCGGTCGGCGCCACGCCGTAGAGCAGCCCTTCCAACACGCGGGTGAAGGCGAACGCGGCGGCGAGGCCGAGCACCATGCCGAGACCCGCGAGACCCATGCCCCGCTTCAGGATCAGCCGGATCACGTCCCCGCTTTGCGCTCCCAGGGCCATACGGATGCCGATCTCATGGTGGCGCTGGCTGACCGAGTAGGAGAGCACGGCGTAGATCCCCATCACCGCCAGCAGCATGCCCAGCGAGGCGAACAGGGTCAGCATGAACGTGGTGAAGCGCCGCTTGGAAAGCGAGCCCGAGACCCGCTCGTCCAGCGTCTTGACCTCGGCGATCGGCTGGTCCTTGTCCAGCGCCAGCACCTCGCGGGACACGGACGGCACCAGGCTCATCGGCTCCACCGAGGTCCTGGCCACCAGGTACATGGCCGGCCGCGCGCCCTGGGCGATGGGCACGTAGAAGGTCGCGCCGGTCTCGGCGCCGAGGGCCGAGTCCTGCACGTCGCCCACGACTCCCACGACCGTCAGCCAGCGCTCCTTGGCCGCCTCGGCGGTGCGCAGGATACGCTTGCCGACCGCGCCACCGGCGCCCCAGTAGCGGCGGGCCATCTCCTCGCTGACCACCGCCACCGGCGCGCCCGCGAGGTCGTCGCCGTCGCGGAACCAGCGGCCGGTCCTGAGAGGGATGCCCAGGGCGCGGAAGTAGTCCGGGCTGACCCGCCGGAAGTTGGCCATCTGCGTTTCGGCCGGGCCGGCGTTCGCCACGTTCTCCAGGGTGAACGTGGTGGTGACGGCGAACTCGTCCACCGGCAGCACGCTCGTCGCCGCCGCCGCGGTCACCCCGGGCAGGGTGCGGACGCGGCCGATCAGGTCGCGCCAGAAGGTCGAGATCTCGGAGCCCTCGTACTCGGTCTCGGGGAGCGCCACCTGCAACGTCAGCACGTTCTCGCGCTCGAAACCGACCTCGACCCGGTTGATCAGGGCGAAGCTCTTGATCATCAGGCCCGCGCCGACCAGCAGGAGCAGCGCGATGGCGACCTCGAAGACCACCAGCCCGCTCTGGAGGTGCCGGCCGCGGACCCCTTCGCTCGACCGCCGCCCGCCGCCCGCGGTCAACCGCCGGTAGAGGTTGGGCGTCGAGGTCTTGAGCGCCGGCAGCAGGCCGGGCAGGAGCCCGGTGATCAGGGAGATCACGAACGTGAAGGCGAGCACCCGGTAGTCGAGGCGGACGTCGCGGAGCAGCGCTTCGTACTCGGCGGCGAGCCGCGGCAGGGCCCAGAGGATCGCCTCCGCCAGCGGGATGCCCACGATCCCTCCGGCCAGGGCGAGCACCACGCTCTCGGTCAGGGTCTGGCGCACGAGCCGGCCGCGGCTGGCGCCGAACGCCGCCCGGATCGCGATCTCGTTGCGCTGCTCCGAGGCCCGCACCAGCAGCAGGTTGCCCACGTTGGCGCAGGCGATGAGCAGCAGCATCCCCACCGCGGCGAGGAGCAGCAGCAGGCCGCCCCGCCGCTCCTTGACCCGGCTGTCGCGCAGGTCCGTGATGCGCACGTCGTAGCCGGCGTTGGTCCCGGGGTAGTCCTTGGCCAGGCGCTGCGCCACGGTCGACATCTGCGACTGCGCCTCGTCGAGGGTCATGCCCCGCCGCAGCAGGCCGGCCACGATCAGAGGGTGCTGCGGCGGCAGGTTCGCGGGGTCGAGCGCCAGCGGTACCCAGAGCTCGGCATCCTCCTGGAAGTGGAAGCTCCGCCGGGTCACGCCCACCACCGTGTAGCTCTGGCCGTCGATCACGAGTCCCTTGCCCAGGATCTGCGGATCGCCGCCGAAGCGCCGCTGCCAGAGACCGTGGGAGATCACCGCCGAGCGCGCCGCGCCCGGCCGGTCCTCCTCGAGCAGCACCGCCCGCCCGTGTTCCATCTCGACGCCGAGCAGGCCGAAGAAACCCGCCGTCACCTCCGCGCCCGGCACCTGCTCCGGATCGCCCTTCCCTTCGGTCAGGTTGAGCTTCTTCGGGTTCATGGCCTCCAGCCGCTCGAACGCGCCGCTCTGCTTGCGCCACTCCAGAAAGCTGAAGGCCGAGACGTTGTACTCCTCCGGCTCGCCCCCCGGCCCCTGGTGCACGTCCGTCAGGATCGTCAGCCGGTCGGCCTCAGGGTAGGGCAGCGGCCGCAGCAGCACGGCGTCCACCACGCTAAAGATGGCGCTGTTGGCGCCGATCCCCAGGCCAAGGCAGAGGACGATGAGGATGGCGAACCCGCGGTGCTTCCGCAGGAAACGGAGGGCGTAGATGAAGTCCTGACGCAAGCTTTCCATGGGTCTACTTATTCAGAGTGCACGGCAGGGCGGCAGGCGAGCCAGTCAGGACCGCCCGCGGCCGATCGAACGGCCGGGGAAGTGGAGGATCGCAGCGCCGGCCCGGCCGGTCATCAGGTTGGCCTCGTCGAGAAACTCGGCGAGGAACTCGCGGATCTCGCCGTCGTGGCCATGCCGGCCGAGCGCGGCCAGCCGCTTGAGCCCGTCGGACAGGCGCTCCGACGCGAAGACCGGCAGCCGGCCGATGAAGATCTTCGGGTGGCGGGTCTTGGCAATGTTCTCGCCCGAAACCTCCAACTCCTCGAACAGCTTCTCGCCCGGGCGCAGGCCGGTGAACACGATGTCGACGTCCTCGTAGGGCCGGAAGCCCGAGAGGGTGATCAGGTCCCGCGCCAGGTCGAGGATGCGCACGGGCTCGCCCATGTCGAGGATGTAGATCTCGCCCCGGTCGCCCATGGCGCCGGTCTCGAGGACGAGCTGCGCCGCCTCGGGGATGGTCATGAAGTAGCGCATCATGTCCGGATGGGTGACGGTCACCGGCCCGCCGCGGGCGATCTGCTCGCGGAAGATCGGGATCACCGAGCCGGCCGAGCCCATGACGTTGCCGAAGCGCACCGCCACATAGCGGGTGCCGTAGCGCTGGTCCAGGTCCTGGATCACCAGCTCGGCGATGCGCTTCGAGGCGCCCATGACCGAGCTCGGGTGCACGGCCTTGTCGGTGGAGATCAGCACGAAGGCCTCGACCCCCAGCTCGCCCGAGATCTCGCCCAGGATGCGGGTGCCGAAGACGTTGTTCTTGATCGCCTCGCTGGCGTTCGACTCCATCAGCGGCACGTGCTTGTGCGCCGCGGCGTGGAGCACCACCTCGGGGCGGAACTGGCTGAGCAGCGCGCGGATGCGCGGCGCGTCCACCACGTCGGCGATCAGTGGCCGGATGTCCAGCTCGGGGCGGAGCTGCCGCAGCTCGCGGTCGACCTCGAAGAGCGCCCCTTCGGCGCGGTCGAGGAGCAGCAGGAGCGACGGCCGGAAGCGGGCGACCTGCCGCGCCAGCTCGGAGCCGATGGAGCCGCCGGCGCCGGTGACCAGGACCCGTCTCCCGCCCAGGAAGCGGTCCAGCTCGGACTGGTCGAGGTAGACCGGATCGCGGCCGAGCAGGGTCTCGACGGCCACGTCGCGCATGCGGCTGATCTCGACCTTGCCTTGCAGGATCTCGTAGAAACCCGGGATGGAGCGCATGCGCACGCCGCTCTTCTGGCAGACCTCGGCGATCCGCCGCAGGAGCTGGCGCCGGGTCTCGGCGATGGTGATGACCACGTGGTCGATCCCCAACTCGCGCACCAGCCGGGGCAGGTCGCGGATGGTGCCCAGCACCCGCACGCCGTGGATGACCGTGCCCTGCTTCAGCGGATCGTCGTCGACGAAGCCCAGGACCTCGATGTCGAAGTCGCCGCGGGCCTGGATCTCGCGCACGGCGAGCACGCCGCCGCGGCCGGCGCCCACCAGGAGGACCGGCTTGCGGCGCCGGCGCGCGCCGAGGGTGCGGGAGGCGGTGCGGTCGAGGCGCTCGCGCTCGTAGCTCTCGTAGAGGACCCGGCGCATCACGCGCACGCTGAGCGCGCCGCCGAAAGCCAGAGCCGCGTCGATCAGGATCACAGAGAGCGGCACGCGCCAGAGGTGGAGCTCGTCGGGGAGCCCGAAGCGCAGGACCAGGAGGACCGCCGCCGAGCCGGCCGCGGCTCTCAGAAAGGACGGGACCTCGCGCAGGCCCACGTAGCGCCAGACGAACGAGTAGACCCCGGCGAGCGCCAGGGCCGCGAACTGGAGGAGCAGGACGAGCGGGAGCTGGACCAGCATATGGGCCAGCTCGGGCTCCGGGATGCGGAAGTCGAAGCGCAGCAGGTAGGCGAGGATGAACGAGCCTACCAGGATCACGATGTCCATGAAGAGCTGGACCTGCCGGTAGAGCAGGCGCGTCCAGAGCGGCGGCCGCCGTATCGCCAAAGAATCGGGCTGCAGCTCTCCCGTCGTCGGGCCGGTCACTCTTCGATCTCCGGGAGAGCGGGCCGGCGCAGCCGCAGGACGGCGAGGGCCGTGGCTCCGAGCACACCGAGGTCCGTGGCCCAGGAGCGGCGCTCGAGGTATTCGCAGTAGCCGCGCAGCTTCCAGGGAAGGAGCCGCTCGCGATAGAAACGCTCCGCATTCTCGACACTCGCCAGCAGCGCCTCCTCGTCGCGCAGCCGCAGCGTCACCGGATCGGTGAGGCCGGGCCGGGCCGAGAGCACCTGCCGCCAGAGAGGGCTTTCATCGACGTAGCGCGGCACCTCGGGACGAGGTCCCACGAGGGACATGTCGCCGCGCACCACGTTCCAGAGCTGGGGGATCTCGTCGAGCTTGAAGCGGCGCAGCCAGCGGCCCACGGGGGTGATGCGGGCGTCACCGCTGACCGTCAGTTGGCTGCCTTCCGGGGCAACTCTCATCGTTCGGAGCTTGAGCAGGGTGAAGGGCCGGCCGTTCAGGCCGACGCGCTGCTGCCGGAAGAGGACGGGCCGCGGGGAGGTCGCCGCGATCAGGAGGAGGATGGGCGAGGCAATGGCCAGCCCGAGGCAGGCGAGGGTGGCTTCCACGGCGCGAGGCAAGCCCCGGCCGGCTTCAAGCTCTCCGCCGGCAGCGTTCACAAATCCCCTGGACGACAGCGACAACATGCTCATGCTCCGCATCCGTCATCGCGGGGAAGAGAGGAAGGGAGACGATGCGCTCCCAGACCGCCGAGGCGGCCGGCAGGTCTTCCGCCCTCCAGCCGAACGTCTCGGCGTAGTAGGGGTGAAGGTGCAAAGGCCGCCAGTGGACCGAGCAACCGACGCCCGATTCCTTCAGCTCCGCGATGAAACTGTTCCTGTCAATCGTTAGCTTTTCGAGCCGTAGTTTAACAGGAAAAAGGTGCCAGGAGTGAAGCCTGCCGTCCGGAACTGGCGGCAGCTCAAGCTCTTCGGTGTTGGAAAGAGTTTCCAGGTAGCGGCGGGCGAGGCGCTCGCGGTCCTGCCGCATCTCCTCGGCGCGGGCGAGCTGATGGATGCCGAGCGCCGCGGCCACGTCGGTGAGGTTGTACTTGAAGCCCGGCGCGAGGATCCGGTAGTCCCAACTCCCCCCCTTGCTGAAGCGGCCCCAGGCGTCGTGGGAGAGACCGTGCAGCGACATCATCCGCATGCGCTCGGCAAGGGCCGGATCGGCGGTGGTGGCCATGCCCCCCTCGCCCGTGGTGACGGTCTTGTTGGCGTAGAAGGAAAAGCAGGTGATCGCCGCGGTGCCCTCGCCGCAGCGCTGCCAGCTCCCGTCCGGCCGGCGCCAGGCCGCGGGCAGCGCGTGGGCCGCGTCCTCGATCACCCAGAGGCCGTGGCGCTCGGCGAAGGCGGAGATCGCGCCGACGTCCATCATCAGCCCTCCCACGTGGACCGGAATGATCCCCACCGGCTCCCGAACGTCCTTGATCCTGCGCTCGGCGTCATCCAGGTCCATGTTGAGGGTGACCGGGTCGCAATCCACGAGCACCGGCACGGCGCCGGCATAGCGCACCACCTCCGCCGTCGCCGCGAAGGTCATGGTGGGGACCAGGACGGACTGGCCCTGGCGCAGGCCGAGGGCTTCGACGGCGAGATGGAGCGCCGCGGTGCAGGAGTTGAGCGCGATGGCGTGCGGAGCGCCGACCGCCGCGGCGAGATCCTCCTCGAACCGCTTGACGCGCGGGCCGGTGGTGAGCCACCCGGAGCGGAGGGTGTCCACCACCTCGGCGATCTCGGCCTCCGAGAGCTCGGGCCGGAAGAAGGGGACGTTCATTGGGGCAAGAGGCTACACCGGCGGATGCGAACCGTCCAGTTGCCGCCGGCGCCCGGGTCCCGGCGGTTGCGAATCGTCTCCCCGCAGTTGCGACTCGAACCCGTTTCGCAACAAACCACCTATCCGCGGTTGCGACTCTCCCTTCGTACGCTGCGAATCGACCCTTTTTCGCAGCAGATCTCCCACGCGCCGCTGCGACTCGATCTCCGTTTGCTGCGAAAATGTCTCGAACGGCTGCACCCGTCCCTCGCGCCGCTGCGAATGGACCGCGCGCGGATGCGAACCAGGCCTCTATCGCAACAGCGCCCGCAGGACGTGGGCGAGCCGCCGCGCCGGCCAGCTCTTCCCGGCCGGCGTCTCCTGCTCCACGATCCCGGGATGGGCCCACACCTGCCGCGGCAGCGACCTCCACCCCGCGCGGCTCGCCCGGCCGGAGAGCAGCCGGGCCAGGACGATCGACTTCAATCCCACGGCTTCCCCGCGGCGGGCGGCGAGACGCTCCAGGGGACGGAGGCCGCCGAGCAGGCGGTCCGCGATCGTCCGGTTCGGCGCCGAGGGCCAGAGCGCCGCGACCTGCGCCGCGGCGAGGCCGGCCGGAAGCTGGAGGTCCCAGGTCTCGGCGAGCAGCGCGGCATCGTCGGCGATCCCCGGCTCGGCCGCCGCGATCCGTTCCAGGTCCCACCAGGCGAGGAGCGGGCGGGGAGGCGGATTGAGCCAGGAGTGGACCGCGGCCACCAGCCAGGCATGGGCGAGGGGGAGCCTGCGGCCGGAGGAGCCCAGGGTGGGATCGGGCACGGCCGCGGCGAGCAGCGCGGCTCCCAGGCCGGCCGGGACGATCCCCCAGAGCCGGACGTGGACCTCCAGGAGCAGACCGGCGGAGTCCTGCGCCTGCCAGGCGTAGCCCTCGTCGCGCAAATAGCGCTCCACCCGGGGTCCCTCGGCCAGGCCGCGCCAGCCGATGGCGCGCAGGGCAGCCTGGACCCGGGGCAGATCCGCTCTCGGGACGAGCAGGTCGATGTCCCCGACCGGCCGCTCCTCTCGATGCCTGTACACCCGCGCTCCCAGGTCGCATCCCTTGAGAGGCAGCCAGGGCACACCCGCTTCTCCTAGGGCTGCGCCCACGGTGTCGAGGCGGTCCTCTATGTGGAGACGGTGGGCCGCGACCGCGATGAGCGCTCGATGCCAGGACTGGGCCGCGGGGCCGTCGATCCCCAGCCGCCGCGCCCGCAACGACAGCGCGGGACCCACCCGGTGGACACGCGCCAACTCGATGGCGGCCGGGTCGGCGGCGAGGGCGGCGAGGGCGTCCCGGTCTCCGGCCAAGGCGGCGGCGAGGCGATTCACGCCAGGTCCCCCGCGGCCAGGGTGGCGGCGACGAGGCGATTCAAGCCCGGCCCCCGCGGCCAGGGTGGCGGCGACGAGGCAATTCAAGCCCGGCCCCCGCCTGGGGTTGAAACCCCAGGCTAGAAAAGTACAGCCCCTCTCCGGGGCTGGAGGCGCAGCAAGCTGCGCCTCGTCTCTGAACCTGTCGGGAGCTCACCCCCGGAGGGGGCGATACTCTTCTAGCCTGGGGTTTCAACCCCAGGCGGGGCTGGCCTCTCACCCCAAACCCTCCAGAAACGCCGCCACCTCTTTCGCCACCCGCCGCCCCGCCTGCCCGTCCCACAAACGCGGACAGCTCCCCTGTTTGTAGCGCCCCTCGAGGACGTCGCCGACCAGGGTGTCGAACAGAGTCCAGTTGCCGTTGACCAGCGTGCTCGTCCCCTCCTCGATCGTGATCGGCCGCTCGGTAGTGTCGCGCAGCGTCAGGCAGGGGATGCCCAGGGCGGTCGATTCCTCCTGCAGGCCGCCCGAGTCGGTCACGATCAGCCGCGCCTGGGAGGAGAGGCCGAGGAACTCGAGATACCCGAGGGGCTCGGTCAGGATCACCCGCGGGTCCTCCGCCAGCGCCGGCTCCAGCCCCATCTCCCGCAGCTTGCGCTCCGTGCGCGGATGGACCGGGAAGACTACCGGCAGCCGCAGGGCAGTGCGCTGCAGGCCCTCGACCGCGCTGCGCAGCGCTCCGGGCTCGTCCACGTTCGACGGGCGATGGAGCGTCCAGACCGCGAACCCGCCCGCGGGGAGCCCGAGCCTCTCCGGCTCGCCCAGGGCGCGGGCCGCGGGGAGTTGCAAGGCCAGCACGTCGATCATCACGTTGCCCACCAGCCGGACCGACGATTCAGGCCGACCCTCCCGGCGCAGGTTCTCCACGCCGCTCGGCTCGGAGACGAGCAGGAGGTCCGACACCGCGTCGGTCAGGACACGGTTGATCTCCTCCGGCATGGTGCGGTCGAAGCTGCGCAGTCCGGCTTCGACATGGATCACGGGGATGCCGAGCTTGACCGAGGCCAGGGCGCAGGCCAGCGTCGAGTTGACGTCGCCCACCACCAGGGTGGCGTCAGGCCGCGCTTCCATGAGCCATGTCTCGTACCGCTCCAGGACCCGCGCGGTCTGCTGGCCATGCGGCCCCGAGCCGACCTCCAGATGGACATCGGGCTCAGGAAGGCCAAGCTGCGTGAAGAACCGGTCGCTCATGGCCTCGTCGTAGTGCTGGCCGGTATGGACCAGGACCGGCCGCACCTCCGGCGCCAGCTCGCGCAGGCCGGCGAGGATGGGGGCCATCTTCACGAAGTTGGGGCGAGCGCCGACGACGCAGGCAAGTGCCTTCATGGGCGGATCACTCCGAACCAGTGCGTATCGAGCACCCGCAGCGACTCCAGCAGCGCGGCCAGCTTCCAGGAGACCGGCACGATCCGCCGGGCGAGGGGAGGAGCGAGCGTCGACCGGCGCAGAGCGACGCGGCAGCCGGGGAAGAGCGCCCCAATCTCGCGCCGCCGGACGCCGCGGACGTGTGGGTTGGATGGGTTGTTCACGAAGAAGTCATACCAGAGGATGGCGCCGCCCGGGGCGAGCACCCGCAGCATTTCCGACGCGACCGCCCGCCGCATCCCCGAATCCAGGATTGACGAGAACACAGTGCTTTGGAGCACGAGGTCGAAGCTGCCGCTCGCCCAAGGGAGGCGCGAGGCATCGCCAGCCCGGATGTCCGCGCCCGGGAAGCGCGCGGAGGCGCTGGCGGCGCGCCCGGGTTCCAGCTCGATCCCGGCGAGGCTCGCGGCTCCCTCCAGCATCTCCAGCCAGTTGCCGGAGCCGCAGCCCACCTCCAGGACCCGCTTCCCCGCGAGAGGCCCGATCTCCTCCAGGGCCTTGCGGAGGGCGCGCTCCTGGCCCTGTCTCAGGAAGCGGTTGGCCGGCCGGTCGAGGCTGTAGAAGTCCGCGGGGACCTCCCGCTCGCGGCGGCGCAGCTCTTCCAGGATGCGGTCGGCTTCAGTCATCAGCGATCATCCGCCTGGGGTTGAAACCCCAGGCTAGAAGGGTTTCGCCCCCCTCCGGGGGCGGGCCAGCCTCCGGAGGAGGCTGTACTTTTCTAGCCTGGGGTTTCAACCCCAGGCTGCAGGCACCTCCTCAAAAACCCATCCAACCTCTGAGCGATCTTCGCCCGATCGTACTCCGTTTCAGCCGCCCTCCGGCCGGCCGCGCCCAGCCGCGCCCGTAACTCCGGATCAGTGGCGAGCCGCGTCCAAGCCTCCCGCACGGCTTCGAGATCACCGGGCCGCACGGTCAGGCCGCACCCGGCGCGCTCCACCCGGCGGGCAGCCTCGCCCTCGGCGATCAGGAGGAGCGGCCGCGCCGAGGCCATGGCCTCGTAGATCTTGCTGGGCACCGCGCCCGGCAGCCGCATCCCCAGGGAGGCCACGGCGATGTCCGCGGCGGCGAGCAGGCCGGGGATGCGCTCGCGGGGCTGGGCGGGCACAAGGCGGACGCGGCTGATCCCCTCCCGGTCGATGCGCTCCTGAAGCCTCCGGCGCACCGGCCCCTCCCCCACCAGCACGCAGCGGCCCGGGACCTCCGGCGGTAAACGGGCGGCCACGTCGAGGATCTGGTCCAGCCCCTGGGCGAGCCCCAGCAATCCGGCATAGAGGAAGACCGGGCCAGGCTCGGGGCCGATCAACTCGCGGGCCGCCTCATCAACCTGTCCGAACCGGCTGGGCTCGACGCCGTTGGTGATGACCTCCACCGGCGTTCCCGAGCGCGCGGCCACCGACTCCACGATCTCCTCGGACTGGCCGGTCACGCCCGCGGCGTTGCGGTAGAGGGACAGCTCCAGGCGCTCGGCCATGCGCGTGGCAAACCCGGGCTTTATGACGCCCATCTCGATCGCCGACTGCGGCCAGAGGTCGCTCACGTTGAGCACGTACGGGCAGCGCCAGCGCCGCGCCAGCCGGCGGGCGGCGAAACCGATGAACAGCGGCGGCGACTCCACGAAGAGCACGTCCGGCCGGGTGCAGAGGCGCGGGCCATGGAAGGCGGCCGAGCCCGCGAAGGAGAAGTAGCAGGCCAGCCGGCGGGCGAATCCCTTCTGGGACGGCAGCAGCGGCACGCGCACCGTGCGGATGCGGCCCACGGTGTCCGCCATCGCCTTGTGGGGATAGCCGGGAAAGACGCGGCCGGCCGGGTAGTTCGGCAGCGCGGTCAGCGCCTCCACCTCCCATCCCAGATCGATCAGGCGCTCCCCCAGCTCCGAGAGCCGCGCCTGGGGAGCGCCCATCTCGGGCGGAAAGTATTGGGTAAGGATGAGGACCTTCATATGCGGTTGATCACGAACCGGCGCTTCCCCGATGCCGCGGCGGGGATCTCTTCGACGGCCTCCACCTCGATCTCCAGGTCGGCTCCCTTCGCCCGCAGAGCCGAGACGATCCTGCCCGCGGTCTCTTTGGAAAAGCCGTCCGAGGGAACCACGCGCACCAGGATCGCCTCCGGGCTCTCCTGCACCACCTGGAAGCTCTCGACCTCGGGGAAGTGGTTCAGAATGCCGGTGAAGAAGTGGACGATGAGCCGGTTCCCCGACGGGGTGACGACCACGTCCGTGTCCCGCCCCTGGATCGACTCCATGGCGGCAAAGCCCCGTCCGCAGGGGCAGGGAAGATCGGACATCACGCCCAGATCCCCAACGCGGTAACGGATCAGCGGCATGGGTCCGGGATGGAGCCGGGTCAGGAGGAGGTGTCCGGTCTGCCCGGGAGGGACCGGCAGACCCTCGTCGTCCACGCACTCCACGATCACGTCCAGGGCATGAAGATGGTAGAGCCCCCGCTCCTCGCACTGCGCGGAGACCTGCATGCCCTCGCCGATGCCATAGGTGTCCAGCACCCGGGCCCCGAAGGCGCGCTCGATCGTCTCCCGGTAGTGGGCGTAGAGGGTGTCCCCCCAGGTGACGATGCCGCGCAGAGGCCGATTCCAGCCGGTCTCGAGCGCGCGCCGGGCGAGGTAGTAGAGGCTCCCCGGATAGCCACGCAGGTGCGCGATGCTGCGGCGATCCAGGATCTCCAGGGCATGGTCGAGGGCCGTATCCGAGAGATCGAACGCCGAGACGTAGGCGCAGCGCAGCAGGCGGTCCTTGACTCCCTTGACGAGCCCGCGGCGCAGGGTCATGCCCGTCTGAAGATGGGGCTCGCCGATCCGCCAGCCCGACCACTCCAGGGCCAGGAGGAACGAGGCCCGGTGCCATCCTGTCGTCTCTGGATCTTCCCTGACGCAGAAGTTGGCGCCGGTCGAGCCGGACGAGCAGCTCTCGTAGAAGCGCTGGCCCGTGTCCCGCGTGGTCGAGTGGGGATAGCCGGCCCGAAGCGCCTCCTTCGTGGCAGGCGGGAGGCTTCCCAGGTCTGTGGGAAGCCTCCCGCCCCAAAGGGAGCGATAGAAGGGGACCTCCCGGTACGCGACGGCGAGGAGGTCGCGGAGCAAGCGCGTGCGCTCGGCCTCCAGCCGCTCCGGCTCCCACCACTGCGCTTGGCGGAGGAAACGGAGGCGCTCCATCATCCGCTGGCCGACGAGCCGGTCGCCCGCGGGAAGCAGGACCCTTTCCAGGATCACCGGAGCAGCTCCTCCCAAAGCGGCTTCACCCGCAGCCAAGAGCTGCGCTCGGCCACCTCGCGCCCCGCAGCCGACAGCCGTCCGGCCAGCCCGGGCTCGTCCAGCAGCCGGCGCACCGCCCCGGCCATGGCCTCGGCATCCCCCTCGGGAACCAGCAGCGCCTCCTCGCCGTCGCGTAATAGGCACGGGATGCCACCCACGTCCGTGCTCACCACTGGCAGCCCGAACGCCGCGGCTTCCAGGACGCTCACCGGCGCGTTGTCCACCCGGTTGGTGTTCAGGAACACGTCGTGCCCGGCAAACTCCCGGCGCTTGCCCTCGGCATCGAGGAAGCCGGGGAAACGGACGTCGAGCCCCATCTCCTCCGCCCGCCTACGGGTCTCGGCGAGGAGCCCCTTGTCCTGGCCGGCCATCGTGAGGGTCGCACCCGGCAGCCGTTCCAGGACCCGCAAGGCCAGGTCCGGCCGGTAGAGCTCGTGGAAGGTGCGCATCCAGAGCAGGCGCGGGGCCACTTGGGACCGATACCGGTAGGGGTATTGATCCAGGTCCACCACGTTGGGGATCACCCGCGCTCCGAAAGGTTCGGCCAGGAACTTCGAAGGCGCGACCGCAACCCGGCCGCGGGCGAGCACCCGCCGTACCCGCTCCGGATGCCGGCTGGCGAAGTCGGCCAGGTTGCCTCCGTGGAGCCAGAGGATCATGGGAATGCCCAGCCGGAAGGCCGCGCTGCTCGCCGCCTCCACCAGGCGGAACGCCGGCCCGCTGAACACCATGAGGACCAGGACATCCACCTTGCCGCGCCAGCGCCACGGGCTCGAAGCCACGTCGGCCAGCCGAAGCCAGCGGTTGACCCGGCTGGATGCGGTGCGCACGTTCCAGCCCTCGCGCTCCAGGAGCCCGGCCAGCACCTCTCCCTGCCCCACGGCCCAGCCGGGGTTGGAGCCGAGCATGGGACCGATGAGGCCGACGCGGGGCCGGTTCAGTCTCGCCGCCTCCACTGGATCACGGCAAGGCCGAAGAGGAACGAAATGGCCATGATCCGCATGGCCGAGTGGCTCATCTCGATGAAGGTCCACCCGGAGAGGGCCGAGACCCAGGCCTTTTCCAGCGCGGACGGCGCCCGCAGGTAGGCGAGGCCGGCGATCGCCACGAGCACCAGGAGAGACAGCAATCCGAACGTCCCGTGCTCCGAAAGGAGCCGCGTGAACTCCGTGTGGGACGCCACCTCCATGCCCAGGAGACTTGCGCGATAGTACTTGGACATGCCCGGGCCCACCCCCAGCACCGGGTTTTCCTTCCAGAGCACCAGCTCCTCCTCCATCAAGGTCTGGCGCATCCCGCCCGAGGTGCTGGAGTAGCGCTCCTGCAGCGCGCCGCCGGTGAACGCGTTCAGGCGCGGGAAGATCACCGCCGCGCCCAGGAACGTGAAGAGCACCAGGACCGCGAGCGCCATGACCCGCACCTTCGGCTGCCGTACCAGGTGGATCAACAGGAAGCCCATGCAGATCACCGCGTTGAGCACGCCGCCGCGGGAAAAGGTGAGCACGCCCTGCACCAGGAACCAGAGGGTCAGGCCCACGAAGGCCGCACGCCTCCAGGCCTGCGCACTCTGGAGCGCGAGCAGGAGCGACAGCAGCGCGCCCATGCCGAGCAGTGCCGAGACCTGGTTCGGACCGAAGCCGCCGCTGGTCACGTAGTTCGACTCGGCATAGAAGCGGATGGCGCCCGCGGTCAGCGTGGCGTAGGTGCAGACCGCCAGCACGCCCAGGGTGGGGGCCAGCAGGGCGAATATCACCAGCTCCAGGTCGATCTCGGCCGCCTGAATGCTGGAGAAGAGGAGAGCGGCCACGGCCAGGGAGAACGGACCCGACAGGTTGAAGCTGATGGCGTCCCGGGCCAGCGTCGGGCCTACCTCCTGGAGAGTGATCAGCGCCGACGGGATGAGCAGGGCTATGTAGAGGAGCGCCCCCCAGTAGGTGGTCCGGCGGGCGGGAAGGCGCATGAAGACGAGGAGCAGGATGAGAGTAGCGCTGTACTTGCCGAACTCCCAGAACAGTCCGGTCCCGGTCATGCGCCAGAGGATTTCGGCGCCGGCGATGTAGGCGGCAGCGGCCACCGCCCAGCCCGGGCGGCGGCCCAACGTGGCCCACCAGACGCCGAGGCCCAGCACCCCGAGAGCGTGAAACCGCGGGACGGTCGCCATGGCGCGGAGCGCGATGGCCATGGGAGCGTGCAGCGCCAGGAAGAGCAGGAGGTAACGGTCCCGCAGCGACAGGCTCATCGACGAAGCACGGCCTGCCGGGCGGGCTGGCGGCGCGGAAGCGACGGCGTGGATCGGGCGGGGGTCCATCAGGTTGATCCGAGAACCTTATGGTACACGGCCTCGAGCTGCTCCATCACGGCGGACGCGGAGTAGCGCTCCCGGACTCGCCGGCAGAGCCGCTCCCCCAGCTCCTTTCGCCCGGCCGGATCGCGGAGCAAGGCGAGCAGGGCGTCCGCGAGTGCGCCGGGATCTCCCGGCGGCACCAAGATGCCCGCCCCTTCCAGCACTTCAGGACATTGCCCCACCCGGGTCGCCACGGCCGCGAGTCCCGCCCGGCCATACTCCAGGAGGCTCAGAGGGAACCCCTCCGACGCAGAGGACAGGACGCCCACGTCGCAACCCCGGAGGAGGTCCGGGATGTCGGACCGCGAGCCCAGGAAGGTAACGCGGTCTCCAAGGGCGGACGCCTCCTCCCTCACCCGCGCCGCGTAGGCCGGCTCCACATCCGCGCCGGCCAGGAGCAGGTGCGCGTCAACACGGGCCATGGCACGAAGAAGGGTGAGATGGTCCTTCTGCGCCCGGAGGTTCGCGACGCAGACCACGCGCAAGCCCGGCGTCCCCGGGAGGTCCGGCACCGGTCCAGCGAGTACCTCGGGGATGAAGTTGGGCAGGTAGACAGCTTCGACCCTCAAGCGCTCGCGGGACCACCGGGCCAGGTCCTCGCTGACCGCCACCACGGCTGCCGCCCGGCGGGCTGGAAAACCCCAGAGCCACGCGGGACGCTCCGCCGCCAAGCGGCCGAAGTGGTCGTGCCAGACGATCCGCACTCCGGGCAGAAGCGCGGCGAGGAACAGGGACGACGAGTGGGCATGGACGATGGAGATCTCGTTCTCCCGTACGAAGGCGGCCAGCCGGCGCAGCGCCCCGAGGTCGAGCGTCCGGGAGCGGTTCAGGGAGAGCCGGCCCACGCCGGGCAGCACCTCGGAGGCGAGCGCTCCCTCCCGGCGCGTAGTGCCGAGGAAGGGCCGGAAGCGCTCCCGGGAGAGATGGTTGACCAGGTTCACCGCCACCCGCTCGGTCCCGCCGGGCTCGAGGGTGTCGACGAGGTGGAGGACGCCGGGCCTCACCACCATTTGGCCATCACCTCCCGCAGCGCCTCCCGCAGATCCTCCAGCGAGTAGCGCTGCCCGAAGATGGCGGCCAGGGCTCGGATGGCTTCGGCCTCGACCGGGTCCGCGGCCCGCCGAAGCGCTGCGGCGAGGCCCTCCACGTCGCGGGGCTGGACCACCAGACCGCGTCCCTCTCCCAGGATCTGCGGGATGAGCCCGCGGTCGGACCCGATGCAGACCAACCCGAAGGCCATGGCCTCCACGATCGCCTTGGGCCACCCCTCCGTCTCCGAGGCCAGGACCAGGATGTCGTGGATCTCGTAGAAGCCCAGCACCCGGTCGAAGTCCACGGCGCCCGCGAAGACGGCCTGCGGAGCACGCGCCTCCAGGGCCGCCCGCTCGGGTCCGTCCCCCACGATCGTGCAGGGGAGGCCGTTCAAGGCCTCCAGGAGCACGTCCACGTTCTTGGCCCGGGAGAGCCGCCCCACGAAGAGGACGCGGGGAGGGTCCGCCGGTTTGCGGGAAGAGGCCGACCGGCGGGCGCGCTCGATCTGCCCGCGGTCCAGCACGGACGTGAAGAACGGCACCACATGAGCCGGCTGGCCCGGCCACTCGCCGTAGACCGTGACCGGTCCGCGCCACCAGCGGGAGCGCAGCAGGGCCTTCTGCAGCCGGACCGTCCGAGCCTCGCCGTTCCAGTCCGGCCACTGCCCCGCGTACTTGGCGATGAGCCGGCGGGAGAAGAGCGGCGCCATCGCCACGCCCAGAAGGCCCAGGTTCCCCGGGCAGCGGACGTGGACGGCGTCGGCCTTCCGCAGGGCCCCCGCCATCGAGGCCATCATCATTGGAAGCATCAGAATCTGCCGGAGCTTGGCACCCAGGGAGTCGCCACCTGCACGGGGTTGTGGGTCCATCTCTACGTTGCCCCGATCGATGGCCGCCGTATCGCCGGGCGGCGGACCGTCCTCACAGGGCGCCGCGATCCGCACCTCGGGGAAGAGGTCGGCCCAAACCTCGATCTCCCGGGCATAAGGGGCATAGGCGTGGACCTTACCGCCGTGACGGTAGTGGACCACGTGACTGACGATGCACAGCCGGTTCAAGAGCTCTCCGCCATCCGGCCGGCCCACCACTCGGCGCGCTCCCACTGGCGGCGTATCGTCCTGAGTTCCAAAGGCCAGACATGGAGGGGCTTCCCGCCCAGGCGTTTCAGGGTGTAGTACAGGCGATAGCCGTCCTGCATGGCCAGCGGGTGGTGCTTGCGCCGGGAGTAGAGCACGGGCGGCGATGGCCGCGGTGGGATCGGATCATCTAGCCAAGGCAGCGGGTTGCCCTGGCGAAAGCCGCCCGCGGGCAGCTTCAGGTGCAGCACCGGCTCGCCCGGCGCGTACAGGACTCCTGCCCCGACCAGCCGGAGGCGGATGCCCAGCTCATAGTCCTCGCCATAGCCGCCGTCGAGCCGCTCGTCGAAGCCGCCGGCTTCCGCAAGCACTCGAACCGAGACGAGAGACGCGCCGCTGGCGAACATCGGCCAGGGCCTCGGCCCCTGTGAGCCGACGCGCTCCCCCGGGAGGTGCACCGCGGCGTTCACCGCCTCCACGCCCCAGCCCCGGGCCATCCGGAGCAGGTAGGAGATCAACCCGGGCTGGAACCGTACGTCGTCGTCCAGGAGCAGGACCCACTCGGATCGCACCTCCCTCAGGCCGGCGTTGCGCGCCGTGCAGACGCCCGGTGTATTCACGGAAAGGAAGACCAGCTCGAAAGGATGCTCCCCTTCCGGCTTCGGGGTGGAGCCCCCCTGGTCCACCACGATCACGCGCCGCGGCGGCACCGTCTGTCTCCCCAAGTCCTGGAGAACGTCCTGGAGCGCCTCGGGCCGGCCCAGGGTGGGGATGAGGGCATCCACGTCCTCGCCGGAATCCTCCTGCGGAAGCACCGGAAAGGAAAGGGCCTGCTCGTCCACTCTGCGGGGCTCCTTCCCCGTCCAACTTCGGAGGGCGGCCCCCACCGTGGCGGGCGAAAGCTCCCCCTCGGAGAGCCTCCGGGCGAGCAGCCAGAAGCCGAGCCACTTGCGGCCATACCCGAGGCGGATCAGCCGGGCGAGGTCGTCATCGGAGAGAGGAGTGCGGTCCCACAGCTCCTCGGATACGGGGCCCTGCAGCAGTGCCGGTTCCGAAACGGGGCTCAGCCCATGGCGGACGCCGCGTACCCCAAGCTCGAAAAGGAACCCGGCGAGGCTCCCGGTGCGGTCCGGAGCCACTGCCCGGACGGCAGCGGCCTTGGCGATCCCCGCGGCCGGGGAGATCAGCCAGGTGGCGAACCGCCGGTCCCGTGGACCCGGGAGCAGCCACGGCGAGTCGAAGTCCACGAGCCCCAGCGAACCGGCGATGAGGTCGGTGCGCTGGAAGCAGCCCAGGTGGAGCACCTCCAGGTCGTGCCGCGCGAG
The DNA here is from genome assembly GCA_034667225.1 of Acidobacteriota bacterium. GTDB lineage: Bacteria > Acidobacteriota > Thermoanaerobaculia > Multivoradales > UBA5704 > DATMER01. The sequence goes on along the minus strand of JAXDKG010000001.1, from coordinate 45,114 downwards.
TCCCGGCCAGGACTCCGGATCGGACAGCCAGGGCTCCAGCCGCCGGTCGTACCAGGCGATCCAGGCGTCCGGATGCGCCCGGGCCAGCCGGTTCAGCTCGCGGGCGGCCGAGGGCTGGCCATCGAGAGGGAGACGGACGAGGTTCACGCGTCCCCCTCGGGTCGGTCCCAGAGCAGTGTGACGGAACCCCAGAAGCGGCCGAGCGCTTCCGTCAAGGCGGCGGTCCGCTCCGGACCTCGCACCGCGTCGCCCAACCGGCAGACGGCGAGGAGCAGGGTCGTAGCCCACCACCGGCTCCGGTCAACCCAGGGCGGAGACGGCCAGCGCAGGCGCCAGACCCGCCAGCCGTTGCGCACCACCATCTCGCCGTAGCGGAAGCGGTGCGGCCGGCCGGCAACGTCGTGGAGGTGGGCCAGCCGGGCGCGGGTGCAGAGCCAGAGGCTCCCGTGCCGTCTGGCGCGCAGACAGAAGTCCATGTCCTCGTAGAGGCCGTAGCCCTGGAACCAGGGAGAGAAGCTCACCTTTTCCAAGAGATCCCGCCGCCAGGCCGCGGCCCCGCCCATGAAGAACTCGACCGGGTGGTCAGCGCCATCCGGGGGCACGAAACCGGTCGGGCGTCCGTGGCCCGAGGCGGGCATCCGGCCCGGCTCTGAAGAGCTGTCCAGGCCGGCGATCCGGCGCAGGCGCCAACGGAAGTCCTCGCGGCGCTCCCACTCGCCATTCCGGTAAACCGAGAGGGACGGCTTTCCTCCTCCGCGGCGCCAGTCCACCTCGTTGGAGATGTAGCCGCCGACCCCCACCGCGTCGGGATGGCGCTCGAAGCAGGCCAGGATCTCCTCGAAGTAGCCGGGCTCCGGCACGGTGTCGTCGTCCAGGAAAGCGATCAGGTTCCCATGGGCGCGGGCGATGCCCCAGTTGCGCTGGCGAGTGAGCCCGCGCTCCTCCGGCGGCACGCGCTCGTAGATCACGCCCAAGCCCCGGACGGCCTCTTCAGTGTCCGTCTCCAACGAGGCGTCCACCACCAGCACCTCGTCGGGCCGCCGGATCTGGGCTGCCACGGCCTCCAGCAACCGGCGGACCGGAGCCGGCCGGCGGTAGGTACAGATGATCAGGGAGAGGGAGGTCATCCCGGCGTCCAGTAGACGACCGCCGGGTCCAGGGACTGCCACAGCCGCCATTGTTCCGCGGAGAGCGCATGGCGCTCCCGGCGCAGGCGCGGGGCGTGGCGGGCCAGCTCAGCCGCCGTCCAGACGAGGTCAGACAGGCGGCGGTCGCTCCCCGGCAGCCGCTTCGCCTGTTCCCGGAAGGCGTAGGCAATGTGGCGCGGCAGCAGCCGGGTTGGATGGAACAGGCAAGAGAGAAAGAGCCCGGCCCGGAGCTGGCGGCGATAGCGCCAGGCGCGCTCGGCCGCGGGCCGGTCCCCGAGATCCACCCGATGGTGGACCAGGACCGAGGGGAGATAACAGACCTCCCAGCCGCGGCGCAGCAGCTCGCAGGAGGCGAAGGCCTCCTCGCCGTACATCTCGAACCAGCTGGGATAAGGGGGCAGCGAGCGCCACGCCTCCAGCCGCCAGACGTGCCCGCAGCCGACGAAGGACTGCACCCGCCGCGGCGGCTCCTCCACCGAAGCCTCGGAGGGTAGCGACCGGCCCCAGAAGATGCGCAGCGCGGCCACACCGCACCGGGGATGAGCCTCGAAGAGCTCCGCGATCCGGTCCAAAGAGCCGGGGCTCGCGATCTCCGCGTCGTCGTCCAGGCTGATCGCCAGCTCACCACGGGCGGCAGCCAGGAGCTCATTGCGCGCCGCGATGTAGCCCGAGCGGGAGGCGTGCCGGAGGAGCCGCACCTCCGGGAAACCCACCTCGACCGCCTCGGCAGTGCCGTCCTCCGAAGCGTCATCGAGGACCAGCACCTCGTGCCCGGGCAGGAAGGCCGGCGCCATGACCTCCAGGGTCCGCAGCAGGTCTTCGCGGCGGTTGCGCGTGGCGATGAGCAGCGAATACACGGATCAGCCCCCGCGCCTCAGGCGCCGCCTGAGGGTATGACGCAGCACCTGCGGCGCCTGGGCGAAGAGCGTGCGCAGCGACATCCGCTCCGGCTCAGACCGGTTGCGCAGCTCCTCCATCTTGATCAGATAGTGGCGCGGATGCACCAGGCGCAGCACGGGGCCGGACGCTTCGGCTTCGCGGGAAAAGAGCAGCAGGTTCTGGGAGTACCACCAGGCCACGTCGGGATCGTCCCAGAGCTCGCGGCGCAGGACGTCCACCGGCACGAACCCATGGCGGGCGAAGCGCTCCGCCCAGTACTCCGGCCACTGCTCGTTGACGTGCCCCACGCCACCCTGATGCGGGATGGCCGCGGAGAAGAGGACCACCGGCGCCAGACGGGTCAGCGCATCGATGAACCCGTCGGCCTGCGCCTCGGGCAGGTGCTCGGCGACCTCCAGGGAGACGGCGAGGTCGAAGGTGCCGGCGATCTCCAGGGGCTGCCGCAGGTCCCAGGACCGGAAACTCTCCAGCGGGATGTGCAGGCCCGTGGGATCTACCCAGTCGCCGTCGACCCCCAGGACCTCGGTCACCCCGTGCTCCAGGAAGACACGGAGCCATCCGCCCCGGCCACAGCCGACATCGACCACCCGCGCCGGGTGGATCAGGTCCATCACCCGCGGCACTACTTTCCGAGCCGAGCGCAGGGAGGTTGCGTCCAGGGTGTCGTAGTAACGGTCCGCGTAGTCGCTCATCGCGGGCGGATCCCCCGCATCTCCTTGTAGAATCGCCGGACCGTTCGGTGAAGCCAGACGTAAGGCCGGCGCCGCAGCGGCGGCAGCGGCGGCTCGATGTCGAACTCCTGCGGCGGCCCGGCCGGGCGGCGCTCGAAGTAGAAGAGCAGGTCGCGCTCGACCGCCTCGAACGCGCGGGAGAACCGCTCCTCGCCGTAGAGCTGCCGCAGCCGCTCCTCGTCCGGGTTTCCCCCGTCATGCTCGCGGGCCGCGCGCTCGATTTGCAGCACGTCGTACTCCAGCGAATGGACGCCGATCTTGCGGCTGTTGTACGGCGCCTCCAGGTAGTCGGAGAGCCCGCCATAGGCATTGGCAACCGGGGTGGCGCCACAGGCGATGGCTTCCAGAGGCTGCATGCCGAAGCCCTCGTAGATCCACATCCCCTGGATCTGCTTGTGCACCCAGTAGAGGTAGGTCCGGCTCCGGTTGAGCAGCTCCAGCATCTCCTCCTGCGGCACCCAGTCGCGGAGCACGCGCACCGCCAGGCGTCCCTCCAGGGCGGGGATCAGCTCGTTGCGCAGGTAGGGCGTGGTCTTGCGCACGTGGACCAGCACGTCGATGTCCCGCGGCCCACGGCGGTTGGCCGCGTCCGGGTGGAGCACGGGGCCGAGATGGTGGATGAGCCGCCAGGGGTCCCGGACCGCGTAGTGGGCGGCGATGAACCGGCTGAGCGCCACGATCGGCCAGCGCGGCGGCGTGATCTGGCCGAAGTGCCGGCCGTAGTCCTCGTTCATGCCGTAGAGCACGACGCGCGGGCAGTCAGCCAGCCGCTCGGCCAGCTCGCGCACGTGCGCCGACCAGTAGACCCAGACGATCCCCTCGTTCAGCTCGGACCGCGGCACGTCGTCCAGGAAGCGGTGGCCCGCCTCCCGGTAGCGGTAGGTCACCAGCTCCGTCTCCCGCATCCGCCCTGCCAGCTCGCAGGTGCGGTTGAAGATCTGCCAGCCGCCGCAGATGTAGAAGGGGTCTTCCATGGAAGGCTGCAGAAACCAGTGCTTGGGCATGCGTTCGCTCATCGTACGCGGTGGAACCAGAAGCTGCAGTGGCGTTGAAGGTCGGCACCTGGGCCCAGGCAGGCGGCCAGCTCCACGGACCGTTCCCGCACCATCCGGCGCCCGGGCCAGAGCACTTCGAACGCCCGGCTGTGGCAGAGCAGCGCGTGAAGAATGTACTGCTCGGTATAGAGGAACCCCCGGTCCACGTTCCAATCAGCCGGATAGTCCTCCGGGAGATAGATGTCGTGCACGTGCACCAGCACCCCCGGGGCCAGCGCGGGCACCACCTCCAGGAAGAGGAAGTTGACGTCGCTCCCCACGCCCGCGCGGTGGCTGGAGTCGATGAACAGCACGGCGCCGGACGGCAGGGACCGCAGCTCCTCCAGGGGAACTTCCTGCACGGGCATCCGCCGGTGCTCGTGGCAGATCCCCGCGAGGTCCCGGCGCGGCTCGGGATCGATGCAGACCAGTCGTCCCTCCCCGTTGCGGTCCAGGGCGGCCTGGATCACCCGCGAGCTGTTGCCGCTCCCCACCTCCACCACCAGCGGAGGCCGCCGCTCCCGCACGAGGGCGTAGCAGACCGCGGCATCCACGAGTCCGAAGAACGGGTTGGCCGGATCGTAGCCGGGGATGGGCTCGAGCCCGTGCTCGCGCAGGGGACCTGCGAGGAAGCGGTCCGCCTCGGCCTCGTTCCAGTCGATCCCCGGGCAGGAGAAGAGGCCGAGGCCGGGCTGAGGCCGGGGGACGACCACCGTCTCCGAGACACGGCTCACCTGCAAACCGACCGCGGCAAGGCCGCGCTTCACCAGCTTCCTCATCCGATCAGTCTCCCGTACCACTCCGCGGTCCGCCGCGCGATCGCATCCGCCGAGAAAGCGGACTCGGCACGGGCGCGGGCGGCCTCCCCGAGCGAACGGCCGAGCGCGGGGTCGGCGAGCACCGCCGCCACGGCCCCGGCCAGCGACGAGGTCTTCCCCAGGGGGACGAGCAGCCCGTCCTCCCCGGAGCGGACGAGCTCGGGGGCCCACCCCACGTCGTAGGCCGCGACGGGCCGGCCGCAGGCCATGGCCTCCAGCCACGCCAGAGGGAGCGCCTCGGCATAGGAGGGGAAGACGCAGACCGCGGCCCGGCGCACGTGCTGGTGCACCTCCAGGTAGGGCCGCGCCCCCAGGTACTCGGTCCGCGCGCGGGCCGCGGGGGAGAGCGAGGCGGCGAGCATCTCCCACGTGGAAGGACAGCCGGTCTGGCGGTCGGGCGCGTCCCGGCCCACCAGGCGCAGGCGGGCCGCGGGGTAGCGGCGGACGATCTCGGAGAAGGCCGGCCCCAGGTCGAGCACCCCCTTCTTGCGCACCAGCGTTCCGAAGTAGAGGACGACGCCGGGCTCGACCTCGTCGGCGCGCCCGGGGCGGAAGCGCTCCACGTCCACCCCGTTGGGGATGACCTCGATCGGCCTCTCCAGACCGAACAGGCGCCGCGTGGTATTGGCCGTGAACCGGCTCACCGAGGCCAGGCCGCTCGCTCCGCGCAGAGCCACGCCCTCTGCCACGTGGATCGACGGCCGGACATCCTCCGCGAGCAGGTGGGCGAAGTAGGTGGCGCTGCCGTGCAGGTGGACCGCCACCGGGCAGGGGAGGGATAGCCCCGCCGAGGGGCCGCACCAGTCGTGGGTGGCGACCAGGTCCAGCCGCTCCCGCTCGGCGAGCCGGATCAACTCGCGGCGCACGGACAAGCGGTTGAGGAGCCACCCCATTCTCGGGAGAGCCGAATCGCCCAGGAAACGGACCCGCACTCCCTCGTCCTCCGTCTCCAGCTTCGGCCCCCAGCCCACCACCGTGACCCGGTGCCCCTGCGCCACCAGGGCGCGGCCGAGCGTGCGCATGCTGGTCCCGATCCCCCCGGTGGGGAGAGGCGGGTACTCGAGGGTGAGGAAGGCGACGTGCATCAGAACCAGGGCCGCAGTGAGTTTGGAAGCGGAGTGAGCCGGTCAACCCGCGGGTGGAACGGTCCAACCGTCGGTTTTTCGTATCAACCTGCGGGTTTTTCGTTACAACCGCCGGGTTTTGTCTCCCAACCCGCCGGTTGAGCCTTTCAACCCGCGGGTTGGGAGGCTCCAGTGCTCAGGCGACCTCAGTCTCCGCGAACCGCAGCCGGGCGATCCGGTCGCCGTTCGCCTCCAGGAACCGGTCCACCGAGCGCTGCTCCTCCGCGGTCAGGATCTGCGGCCAGCGCCGGTTGCGGTCGCTCTGCATCTCCGCAAGACGCGGGTAGTCCGCAGGCCGCAGCCCCGCCGCCCGCTCCACCTCGCGGAGCACGCCGTGCGGGTCTTCCACGAACGCTTGGTGGCGCACCGGGAGCGCCGTCTGGAAAGCGCCGGTCTCGCGCTCGATCGTTTCGTAGACCCGCAGCCAGTACTCGGCGAGCACGGCCGCGTCGCCGCCCGGGAAGAGCCGGGAAGGATCGGGGCCTTGGACGCTCCAGCAGGCCTCCGTATCCTCGGGCAGGTAGTGCTTCATACTCCAGTCCTTCTCCATCTTCTCCCACAGCCGCTTGGTGCTCGCGACCGTGCTCCGCAGGTCCCGGCTGGTAACGAGGAGGATCGCGTCGGGGAAGAGGGCGCGCACCAGGGGGAGCTTGTTCCAGAGGTGGGGGCTCTTGTTGAACAGGCGCGTGCCGCTCCACCCGCCCTTCACCATGTGCAGCCGGGCAAAGCCGGCGCGGACCTGCTCCTCGCGGCCCGCGACCGCCTCGGGACCGGCGGGCGGGCAGTGCGTGCAGGGCAGGCCGGGCGTGGCGATCTCCACCCCTGCCAGCTCGTGCCACTCCTTCGATAGCTCGAAGCCGGCGTTGATCACCTGGGGATGGTCCGCCACGCAACGGCCGAAGTAAGTGGTGCCGCTGCGCACCGTGCCCACCATGAAGAGAGGCTGACGGAGGGGCGGCGCGGAGAGCCCGAGCCGCTGGAAAGCGCGGCTCCGAAAGAGACGGCGGCGGGCCTTTTCGATCACCAGGACGTCTTGCGGTCAGGAGAGAAACAAGGGTCGAATGAGGACGGTGCCGCCGGGAACGACCTGGATGGCAAGCTCGTGGCCGAGCAGCAGGCCCATCCCCAGGAGTGGCTCGGTTTCGGCCGCATCCACGTTTACCAGGCGCGCTCCTCCATCCCAGATCACACTGACTTCAAATACGTCGTAAAGGATCTCGCTGCCATCACCGAGCACCGCCCGCGACTGCCCGAGGAATGGAAGCCCCAACTCGGTGATGAGCTCGGCCGGAAGAGTGATCTGGCCGGTGAAACCGGTATCGATCACAGCCTCGACCCCTTGCTCCCGCCCATCCGGGCCGCGCACGACGAGAGAGATGACAGCCTCCGGATTGGAGTTGACGTGACCTGAAATCACCGAGCAACCGAAGGGCGAGGGCCGAATCTGTGGGCATAGCGGAAGCCCGCCCGCCGGAACCAGATCTGTGCATCCGGATGACGGGCGAGCAAGCGGTCCGTCGCAGCCCGTTCATTCACATCCATCTCGAAAGCACCCGTCTCGATGTCGATGACAACCATCTTCCCCTTGTCCTCTTCCCTGAGGATGGGAAGGACGTCTCGCTCGTAGATCTCGTCGCCGCGGCGGGCGAACTCTTCTCGGCTGTAGAGGGGTCTGGTGGCTGTGCGCATCAATGCTTCTCTCCAGAGCCCATTGTACCCGAGATCCGGAACAGCGCCGAGGCACAGCGCTCGCTCGCCTTGTCCAGGGGCATCTCGACGATCCTCTTCAGCCAGGACTCCCGGGCGGCGGCTTTCTCTTCCGGCTGGGCGAGGGCGTGGCGGACGGCTTCCCCCAGCTCTCCAGGGCTCCGCGCCCAATGGACCGGCTGCAGCTCGTGGACGCAGCGCAGGTGAGGCAGGCGGTAGATCTCATCCACCCAGGATTCAGCACCGGCAGGGTCGTAGGCCACGAAGATGGAGGGCTTGCCGTGAATGGCGAAGTCCAGGGCCATGGTCGAGCCCAGGTTCACCACCGCATCGCAGTGCGCAGCCACGTTGGCGAGAATCTCCAGGTCTTCCGGCATCGGTGCCACCTGGGTCCAGTCCCCCTCCCCTGCCTTCCAGGCCGGCTCGCAGACGGCGATCTCGGGGAACTCGGCCAGCACCTCGTCATACCGGCCGCTCACGTCGGTGGGTGCCCTGCGGAAGAGGATCTGCCCGGAGAAGAACCGCGCCAGGTCCTCCAGATAGACGGGATCGTGCGGCGAGGTGGCCTGGTCGTCGCCGGAGAAGCAGACCACCGGCCGCGAGGGATCGAGCCCGAGCCCAGACAGGAAATCCTCGCGGAGGAGCGACGGGTCCAGGTGCGGCTCGAACTGCGGCGTTCCCACCACGTGTACCCGCCCGGAGTCCATCTCGGGGTAGTAGCCCAGCAGTTCCGCCTTCATGCCCTCGCTCCACACCAGGGAATGATCCGCGTGCACCGCCATCCGTCCCTTGGGCAGGTTGTCCCAGGAGTAGATGAAGGTCGCCGTGGGGATGCCCAGCCGACGCGCCGCGAGCAGCGCCGGCACCGCGCGGCTCGCCCGCTGGTGGGTGCAGAAGACCACGTCCGGCCGCTCCCGCTTCAGAAAGGTTTCGAATGGGGAGAGCCCGCCGTTGCCCGAGGCCGCCGCGGCATGACACCGGTCGAGCCAGGCCGCGCCCTCGGGATTGGGCAGCGACCGGCCGATGAGGCGGGCGGCGTGGCCGACTCCCTTCGAGAGAGGACCGCCGGAGGGCCGCCGGAAGCGGAGCATCACCTCCGCCGCATCCTCCTCGTAGCGCCAGTAGAGCTGGGAGTAGATCTTCGCCTGGCGCAGCAGCCGCGCGGCCAGCCCTTCGCGCACATAGGGGAGCGGCTCGAAGCGGACCGGCCGGCCCTCCTGGGTCGCGAGCACATGCTCGGGCAGGACGTGCCAGGCGACCACCTCGGCTTCGGCGGACAGCAGGTCCAGAAAGCGGGTGTAGAGGAAGTTGCGGATGCCCACGCCGTCGGGCACGACCATCACGACCTTCAACGCCGTGCCTCCTCGAACGCCCGTTCGTAGACCGGCACCACCGTGCCCTCCGACACCGCGGCGGCCTGCTCCGGCCGGGGAGCCAGCTCGGCCAGGCGACCCGCGCGCCAGAGGCCGTGCAGCCGCTCGAGGGCGGCGGCGATCCCCGCTTCGTCCTCCGGCTCCACCAGCAATCCGCCACCGCCGGCCAGTAGGTCGGCGGTCACGCCACGGCTCGGGCTCAGTGCCAGGATCGGCCGACCGCCGGCCAGGTAGTCGGACAGCTTGGAGGGGAAGAAGATCCCCTCGGCGAGAGCAGCTTCGACGAGGAGAGCCACGTCCGCACCCGCCATCCAGGCCCGGACCGCATCCGGCGGCATCGAGGACGCGAAAGATACGACACCGGAAACCTCTGGCTGGATGGCGTAGCGGCCCGCGAACTCCACCCGCAGATCGTTCCTCACCTCGGGCCGGAGCCGCTCCAGGGCGGCGAGCAGCGGCTCGATGCGCCGCTCCTTCATCAGGAAACCGGCGTGCCGGATGTGGAGGTGGCCATTGGAGGCGGGAGCGGGCGCACCCTCTTCGCCAAGGTGAGGAGCGATGAACACCTTGCCCCGGTACTTCTCGCGCTGTCCGGAGAGCAGCCAGTCGCGCAGCCGGCCCGAGGGGAAGACCAGGCTGTCCGCCCGGCGCAGCATGGCATCCAGGGACAGCTCCAGGCGGCGGCGTGACAGCGGGCCCACTGTGAAGCGGTAGGGCTCCGGGTAGAGGTGGTGGGGCCACGGATCGCTGAAGTAGGCGCACCAGGGAAGCTTGATCGTCTTCAGGATCTCCAGGGCCGCGAGATGGCTCGCCGCCGGGTTGAGCCGGCTGTGGAGCACGTCGAACGGCCCCAGCTCCGCGGCCTTCCGTGCCACGGCCCGCGCCCAGCCCTTCTCCTCGACCGAGCAGCCGCGGAGCAGATGCGGCAGAGCGCCGAGGCGCCCCCATCGGTCCAGGTCGAGGTGGTTGAACGGCTCGGACTCCAGGAGCTTCCGGGTGAGGAGCGTCACCTCATGCCCACGGCGCGCCAGGGCGGAGACAACCCGGGCGGAAGCCAGGCCCTCGGCCGTGCCGTCCAGGTGATGCCAGGAGATAAAGAGAATCTTCATGCCGCGAACAGCTCCCGGGCGCGCTTGGCAAAGCGGGGGAATGCGAAATTCTCGGCGCGTTGCCGTGCCGCATCACCCAGCCGGGCGCGGAGCGCGCCGTCCTCGCACAGCCGGCGCGTCGCCTCGACGCACTCCTCCAGCGTCTCCCAGAGGATGCCTGCCTCCTCCACGATCTCCGGCTGCCCCCCGCGTGCCACCACCACGGGCACGGCACCGGCGCTCATGGCCTCGGCCGTGGCAATGCCGAAGTGCTCCATCCGCTCCGGTGCCGCCTCCGCGTCCTCCCCCACTCCCGTGAAGTGCCAGAACAGGGAAGCCGCGCCGCAGACCTCCTCCAGCTCCTGGCGAGAGGCGTCCAGGTGGAAGACAACCGGCAGCCCGCGGGCCGCCTCCGTGGCGCGGCGCACGTACTCCGGGTCCTGCTCCGTCCCCACCAGATGCAGCTCCCAGCCGGCGATGTCCATGGCCCTGAAGACCTTGATCATCTCCACCTGCCGCTTCGAACGGCCTCCTCCAGCGAACCGGCCCACCGCCACGATCCACGGCCGCTTCTCCCGCGGCGGGATCGGGAAGACCGGCGGGTGGAGCACCCGCGCCGGCCGGCCCCAGCGCCGCTCGATCCAGCGCGCGGTGAAGGCCGAGTTGGCCACCACCGAGCGGAACAGCGCGAGACGCAGCCGCGATCCCGGCCCCAACCGGCGCTGGAAAGGGAACTCGCACAGCAGGTAAGAGCTGCGCAGCCCCCGCAGGCGCGGCACCTCGGTCGCCTGGACGATCACCCGCCGGTGAAATGCCGCCAAGTCCGCGATCTCCCGCAGGAACGACGAAGGCCGGAGATCGGACTCCAGGCTGAGCCCGTCCAGCGGCACCGGAAAGAGCTGCCGCGCCAGATCGAGGCGCAGGGCCGCGGGAAAGAGCACCCGCACCCGATCTACCTCGGAAAGCGCCGCGGCAATGGCCAGCACGTAGGGCAGGCCGCCTCCCTGGCGCGGGTCCGAGACGTTGGAGCACACCACCGTGGTCACGGCGCCTTCATGGCCTGCAGGCGGAAGTAGATGTTCCGGATCTGGTACCAGTAAAGGAACCGCCGCTCGAAGACGTCCTTGTGTCGGTTCACCAGCCCGAGCAGGATGCGGTCGTACCACTTGGGCCGGTAGACCCACATCCAGTCCTCGTACTTCTCGTAGGTCACCTCCAAGAGGTCGAAGCGCGCCCGGGTGTACGAGAACTGCTCATCTGCGAACCGGCTGGAGAAGTACTGGAAGGAGCGGGACAGGAAGGCGCGGCGATGCGTGGGATCGGTCCACAGGTGATGGCTGGAAGCGAACGGCGACAAAATCACCACCTCGGCGCCGGGCCGGCTGACCCGGTACACCTCCTCCATCGTGGCCACCACGTCCTCCAGGTGCTCCAGAACGTTGACCAGATAAACCTTGCCAAACGCCCCATCCGGAAGCGGCCAGGGCCTGCGGTCCAGATCCCAGGTCAGGTCCGCGGCGGTGTCCTGCCCGAGGTCCACGCCGAACGAGCCGGGGTACTTCTTCTTGCCGCAGCCCAGATGGAGCGTGTCCGGCAGGCTCACCCGCGCACCTCCAGCGCCTGGACGGGCATCCGGCTCAGCAGCGCGCCGGCCAGCCGGCGGCCCGAGCCGCCGTCGAAGGGTCCGCACCAGAGGTCCACCAGCCGCTTGCGCCCCTCGCGCTCCAGCCCCGGGTCACGCAGATAGGCGGAGACATGGACCAGCAGCTCCTCGGGAGAATGCGCCAGCCGCACCGCGCCGCTCTCGACCACGGTCCGGTAGTGATCATAGTGGGTGTAGTACTGAGAGATCGCGGTCTGGAACGACGGTCCCGGCGAGAGATCGAAGGCGACGTTGACCGCCGGCCGGTCGCAGAGCGCCGCGTCCAGGGTCAGGGTCGAGGCGAGGTTCACGATCACATCCGCATGCAGGATGGAGCTGACGAACTCCCGGTTCTCCTCCCGCGTGGGGCAATATCCCGCGAGGTTCCCCCGCCCACGCTCCCCCGGCCTCTGAAAGGCGACGCCAGGCCCCGGCTGCCAATCCCGGAACCGGCCGCCGGCCTCGCCCGGATGCAGCCGCACGAGGAGCTGGGGAGAGCCGAGCGCCTCGGTACCAGCCAGGTTGGCCAGGTCGCGCGCCAGCCGCTGCACCACCAGATGCTCCGACGGAGCGAGGTGCGGCGTGGCCGTGCCGTAGAGCACGATCGGCCGGCGCGGATCGAAGCCATGGAGGGCGCAGAGCTCCTCGCGGCTCATCTGCATGGATGGGCAGCGGTACCAGTCGAAATGAGGCACACCGGTGACATCCACCGTGCCCCCGGCCGCCTCCGGGTAGTAGCGCAGCAGCTCCGAGCGCACCCGATCGGACCAGACGAAGTAGTGGTCGTAGCCTGTGAAGTAGGCAGGCTTGGAGGTGAGGTTGTCCCACGAGTTGATCCAAGCGGCCACCGGGATCCCCAGATGCCGCGCCAGGACCGCCGGAGGGGCCTCGTCGTGGCCGTGCGGAAGGGTCGACACCACCAGGGAGGCGCCGCGCAGGCGGCGCTCGTACTCCGCGGCGTGAGGATAGTCCCGCACCAGAAGCTCTCTCTCCCTCCGCTCCATCCGAGGCAGCCCATCGGGCCGGGCGAAGAGACGGGCGTCGAGCTCCAGCAGGTCGAAGAACAGCGCCTTCCGCCCGGCGAGCGTCTTGCGGTACTCGGCGTGCTTCAGCCGCCGGGTCGCGGTCGAGCTCGCCCGGAAGAAGCGGTGATTGCGGCGGCGATAGGCCCGGCCGTAGGCACCGGCCAGGGGATCGAACGGATGGAGCGGCTCGATCGGCAGCTCGTCCCCGACCCTCTCCCGCACCGGCGCCATCAGGTCCGGCGCGCAGAAGAGGACGACCCGGGCATGGCGCTGCAGCTCCGGGAGCACCTCGGTCTGCAGGAACGTCCGCACGCCCCAGCCACTGCTCATAAGCAGCACGATCGTCGGCAAAGGTTCCATCAGCGGATGGCGAACTCGGCGGCCTCACCGGTTCCGGCGGAGCTGGCGACATCGAAACGGCGGGCGAAGATGGAAGCCGGGGTTACATACGCCCAGGCGGCGAGCACGCGGGGATGCTCGGTGGCGAGCCCGCCGCGATGGAAGCCGTAGGTGTCGCAGAAGACCAGGGTGCCGGCCGGACCCGTGGCAAGGACGCGGTCCGCGGCAGGGATGCGCGACTCCAGCTCGCCCTCGGGCGGATAGCTCGCGGTCCCCGGATCGGGGTTGGGCCAGAGCCCGGCCCAGCGCCCGCCCCCGTGGCTGCCGCGGACGTACTCCAGCGGACCCGCGCCAGTCCCCACGTCCGAGAGGTAAAGGAACACCTTGACCAGCCGCTCATCCTCGGGATCGCGGTGCCAGCGCTGCGACGCCTGCGCCTTGCGGTCGACCGGCGATGGGATGGTGTACCAGGCATCCACATAGTTCAGCTTCGACCAGAGCCCGAGGTAGGAGTTGACCGTGTCCAGCAGCGCCGGGGCCAGGCCGAGCCGCAGCCAGGGATCGCTCGCGGGCAGGGAAGGCCGTGAGTCCCACTGTTTGACGATGTAGTCCTTGCCGCGGCTACCGCCCGGCTGGTAGGCCTCGATCCCGCGCTGCACGCGCTCGCCTGCGACGAAGGAGCGGCCCGCCTCGGCCGCCTCCGGCCAGAGGTCCGGCACCAGCTCGCGGACATCCGCCATGGCGAAGCCGTCGCGCCGCAGGTCTTCAGCCACCCGCGCCTGCGTCTCGCTCAGCGCGGGCCGCCGCGCCTCAAACCGCCGGCGGCTCGTGCGGTTCAGCCAGCCCTGGCCATAGCCGCGGTACTTGATCCCGCGCCAGGCGCGGCGAACTATCGGCGGTACCTTCATCAACTTCTCCTCAGCAACCACCAGGTGGACTCGACGCGCCGGTTAAGCCAGATCCGCGAGCCCTGCCGCTCGAAAAGGCCGGCCGCCAGCCGGTGCCCCCAATGGCTGACCTTGCCTGTCAGCCGCCCGATCGGACCGGTTCCGGGCCAGGCAAGACCAGCCTGGCCGCCGGCTGTAAAGTGAGTCATGACCTCGCAGCGGAACCCCGCCCGCGCTCCACGGTAGAGCGCGAAGTCGACGCTCTCCTCCGTGCAGAAATACCAGCGGTGGGCGTCGCGGTGGCGCTCGGGCGAGAGGCCGTAGTTTTTATAAAGAGGGATGCCGGCGCGGTAGGCCGGCCACCCAGCCATCCAGCAGTTGGGCAGGCCGATCAGCACCCACTCCCGCGAAATCCGGAACAGCTCGTCGCAGTAGAAGTGGGGATCGTAAAGGTGCTCCAGCACATCGGTGCACACCACGAAGTCCGCCGAGCGGTCGCGCAAGGGAAGCGGCCGGCCGGAGAGGAGATCGACCTTCACGTCAGGGTCTCCGAACAGGTCTAGGCCCACATAGCGACCAGGGACCAGCGAGCGGAGGGCGGCACGGTCGCAGCCCACGTCGACGACCCGGCCCGTCATGCGCTCGGCGTTCGATTCGAAGACATGGCGCTGCCGCCGCTCGCGGCCGGCGATCAGGTCGCCGCTCCGCACCTCGGCCCGCATCCCGGGATGGTGCGCCTCGTGATCGAGCAGCTCCCACTCGACGCCGCGCTCGAACCCGCCCGAGTTGGAGCCCTGCCTGCGGATGCGCTCGACTGACGCCGGCACAGTCGCCATCAGCGCTCCCCTCCCATCTCGAACGAGTGCGGCACCAGGAACGGCCCGGAGTCCGCGGGCCAGGCCACGCCGGTGCCGAAAAAATCACCACCCGCGACGGTTAGCTCCAGAGCGTCCGTGATCCGGTCCTCCAGGTCGCGGCCCGACTTGATCCAGGCGCTCAGCCGATAGGTGCCGTGGTGCAGCGGCAGCCTCGGGATCACGGCGCGAACCGTGCCGGCAGGGCCGGGCAACGTGGAGATGCCGTTGCCTGAGCCGTCGTTGCCGTCGTTGACGAGGATGAACAGCGTATCGCCCAGCAGGTTCGTCCAGGCCACGCGGATGCGGGCTCCCTCCACCTCTGCGCCGTCCGCGACCTCGTAGTCGAACAGGAGCTCGACGCGCGAGCCCGAGGTGAGATGGATCGCCGGCCGGCCATCGCACAGGGCGCGTACGCGGGTGAAGCGGACCCTCCCGCGGCCAGGCCGCCGCGCCGCCTCGGTCAGAAGGCCCTGGGCCGCGGCGCCCGTCTGCAGGTAGCGCTCGATGGCGTCGGTGGTCGAGCCCTGGAAGGTGACGCGGCCATGATCCAGGAGCAGCGCCGAGTCGCAGAGGCGCTCGACCGCGGAGAGGTTGTGGCTCACGAAGATCACGGTGCGCCCCTCCTCCGCGACCTCGCCGATCTTGCCCAGGCAGCGCTTCTGAAAGGCCGCGTCGCCTACCGCCAGTACCTCGTCGACCAGCAGGATCTCGGGCTCCAGGTGGGCCGCGACCGCGAAGGCGAGGCGCAGGTACATGCCCGACGAGTAGTGCTTGACCGCCGTATCGACGAACTGCTCGACCTCGGCGAAAGCGACGATGCGGTCGAACTGGCGGGCGATCTCAGAGCGCTTCATGCCCAGGATGGCACCGTTCAGAAAGATATTCTCCCGGCCGCTCAGCTCGCCGTGGAAGCCGGTACCCACCTCCAGCAGGCTCCCCACCCGGCCATGCAGCACGGCGCGTCCCGCGGTCGGCTCGGTGATCCGGGAGAGGATCTTGAGGAGCGTGCTCTTGCCCGCGCCGTTGTGCCCGATCAACCCCAGTACCCGCCCCTGCCCGAGCTCGAAGGAAATCTCCTGGAGCGCCCAGAAGTCGCCGGAGGGCTTCAGATTCTCCGCGGTCGCGCGCGGCCGCCACAGGCCGGCCAGGCTGTCGCGCAAGGTCCGGTAGGTCCGGCCGCGGGTGCCCAGGCGGTAGCGCTTGGAGAGCGCCTCCACGGAAATGACCGGCTCAGTCATATGCGAGAAGTCCCAGGCTGATCCATTGCCACACGAAGAAGCTGTTGTCCCCTTCGCCCGCGCAATAGGCCCGCCACTCGCGGCGCACCGCGTCCGCGTCGAGCCAGCCGCTTTCGAGAGCGCGCTCGATCTGGCCCGTGGCCCACTCGCGCAGCGGACCGCGGAGCCATTCGCGCTGTGGCGTCTGGAGAGGCCGCTTGGGCGCCTCGACCACACCCTTGGGCAGCAGCTCTCCGACCAGCGAGCGGAGCATCCACTTCTGCTGCCCGTCCCGGATCTTGCGCTCGTCGGGTTGGCGCAGGGCCAGCTCCACGAGACGGTGGTCGAGGAACGGCTCGCGCAGCTCGGTCGAGGAACGCATGGAGATCCGGTCGTTGAAGCGCAGGGCGCGGGGAATCTTGGTGTAGCGGATGTCGCGGTATTGGAGATTGCGGAGCCGGTCAGGAAACGGGGTCGGCAGCTCCGGCCGCTCGGCCAGGGCGTGCATCCCGGGCGTCAGGCACTCCGGCCGCACCGAGCGCTGCTGGGTCCCCTGGATGAGCGACACCGTGCCGTCCCCGACCGTCCGGTAGTAGTCGTAGCCCGCCCACTGCTCGTCCATGCCCTGGCCGTCCAGGAGGACGATCACACCGGCCTCGCGGGCGCGCTCGAAGAGCCGGGCATAGGCCAGCGTCGGCAGGCCGCCGAAGGGCTCGTCCTCGGAGCGCGCCACCGACTCGGCGAGAGCCGGCACCTCCTCGGGAGAGAGGGAGCAGACGACCAGCGGATGGCGGGTGCGGGCCAGCATCTGCTCGACCCAGGGAAGCTCGTCGTAGTCCGGATCACCGGTGACGAACGTGAACGCCTGTATGTCGCTCTCCGGCCCCTGGACCTGTTGCACCAGCCCGAGCAGGGTCGAGGAATCCAGGCCGCCGCTCAGGTTGATACCGACCGGCACGTCCGAGCGGAAGCGCAGCCGCACGCTCTCCTCCAGCAGCGCCCGGTACTCCTCCCGCACCTCGCCGTCCGTCCGGCGATCCGGCTCGGGATCGATCCGTCCCGCCAAGTCGTACCAGCGGGAGACGGAGGTCTTTCCACCCTGCCAGGTCAGGAAGCACCCGCCAGGCAGGGCGCGCACCGATTCCCAGAAGGTACCCTCCGAATGATCGTGGAGTCCGTGTGACAGATAGGATGCCCACGCCACGACATCCGGCCGCGCCGGCACTCCGGCCGCGTGCAGGGCCTTGATCTCGCTCGCCACCCGCAAGGTGCCATCCGACTCATGCAGGTAGAGCGGCTTGACGCCGAAGCGATCGCGCGCCGCGAAGAGACGCCGCTCCTGGCTGTCCCAGATCAGAAAAGCGAACATTCCGAGCAACCGCTCCAGGCAGGCAGGACCCCAGGTGGCGTACGCCGCGAGCAGCACCTCCGTGTCGGTGTGCGTGCGGAAGTCCCAGCTCAGCGCGGAGCGCAGCTCCAGATAGTTGTAGATCTCGCCGTTGAAGGCGATCCACCAGCGGCCCGAAGGATCAGACATGGGCTGCAGCCCGCAGTCCGAGAGGTCGATGATGCTGAGGCGCGTATGGCCGAGCGCCGCGTCGCCATCCCGGTGAATGCCCTGGCCATCGGGGCCGCGATGGCTGAGGGATGCCACCATAGCCTCGAGCCCCGAAGTGTCAGATCCGAAGATGCCCGCGATCCCGCACATGTCAGAAGAGCCTCTCTGCCCGCTCCCAATCGGCCGGAGTGTCCAGGTTCACGCTCCGGGAATCAGCTAGAAAACAGCCAAGCCGTTTCCCGTAGAGGCTGTTCCCTTCCATGAGCACGTCACGCCGGGTCACATAGACGGAGCCGTCGCGATGGAAGGCCGGTGGCAGTTCCTGCCGCCGAGGGATTGGCTGATCCTCACCGGTCGCGAGCCGCAGCAGCCCGTCGCCGTTGCGGAACCAGACCCAGTGCGGGTTGTGCTCCGGCGGGACCGGCAGCACGGAAACCACGGCGTCCAGGCCTTCCTTCTCCAACAGCTCGATGCAGCCGTCGATGTCTCCGGCGCGGCGGAAGGGGCTCGTGGGCTGGAGCACGCAGACCGCGTCGAAGCGGTCTCCTGCCCTCTCCAACTCGGTCACGGCATGCTGGAGCACCGGCAGGGTGGGCGTGTCGTCCATTGCCAACTCGGCCGGCCGCAGGAAAGGGACCTCAAGACCGCAGACGCGGCCGACCTCGGCGATCTCCTCGTCGTCGGTCGTGAGCACCACGCGCGATAGTAGCCGGGCCGCGAGCGCCGCTTCGGCCGTGTGGACGAGCAGCGGTTTTCCACCCAACGGACGCACGTTCTTGCCCGGGATCCCCTTGGAGCCGCCACGCGCTGGAACGATCCCGAGCACCCGCATCAGTAGGTCAGCCTCTTCTCGATCCCAAGCGGCTGCCCCGCCAGCAGATCCGCGATGCGCTCGCCTGCTTTCCCGTGGCCGTAGATCGGATCACTTTTGCAGTGTCCATTGCCCATGTGCTTGCGAATGGCTTCGACGATCTCCTCGCGGTCGTAGCCCACGTCGAGCACGTTGCAGCCGCGGTCGCGCCCCGACTGCCGCGTGCCGATGTTCACCGTCGGCACTCCCAGGTAGGCGCATTCGCGGATGCCCACGCTGGAGTTCCCCACCAGGCAGCGGGAGCTGTATAAAAGCCGCAGGAAATCCGTGGGCTGCATGTTCTTGAAAAAGTGGATGTTCTCTGGGGAGTGCAGCTCACGGAAGGAGCGGATCGCACCTGAGGTGCCGTCCGATCCCGCATCCACGTTAGGCCAGAACCAGAGCGTCGGCAGGTCGATCTCGCTCACAGCATGCAGGGTCTCGACCGCTTGCTGGCGCGACAGCTCGTACTCCGTGGTGACGGGGTGCTGCATCACCACCAGGTAGCCGCCCGTGAGATTGACCGACGCGCCCACGCCGCCGTACTTTCCGAATGGATCGAAGTCCAGCTCCGGCCGCTCCATTACCTCGACGGCGAGATCGATCGACGGGCAGCCGGTGACGAACACCTTGGCCGGCTCCTCTCCCATGCGCACGACCCGCTCCGCGGCTTTTTCCGTGGATACGAAGTGCAGGTCCGCGAGCTTGGTCACGGCGTGGCGCACCTTCTCGTCAATGGAGCCGGTGACCTCTCCGCCTTGGACGTGGGCCACGGGGATGTTCATGTAGGAGGCTGCCACCGCGGTTGCCAGCGTCTCGTACCGGTCGGCGACCGTGACCACAACGTCCGGCTTCAGGTTGTCGAAGACCGTGGCCAGCTCGAGCAGTCCGAGGCCGGTGGTCTTTGCCATGGTTGCAAGGTTTTCGCCCTCCAGCACCATGTAGACCCGGGCCGCGATGTCGAACCCATCTTCCTCGATCGTGCGCACTGCCGTACCATAGCGGTCGAGCAGGGCCGACGCGGCCACCACGAGCTGCAGCTCCAGGTCCGGATGGCTCCGAATGGCTTGCAGCGCCGTCTTGATCCGGCTGTAGCTCGGCCGGGCCGTGACCACTACACAAACCTTGCGTTTCATATGTCCTCGAACCTCAGCGCCTCGTCGGCCTTTACGGCGCGCCGCAGCCGTCCACCGATCAATTCGGCCATCCGCGCCGCCGGAATGCCGCCGCCGGGCTTCTTCACCGCCAGGTGCTCCGGAGCCAGCACCATGCCCTCGGGCAGGTCGAACCGCGCTACCACGCTCTTCGTGAACATCTGGCGGAGCGGCTCCATCTCGACGGCCATGGCGTCCTTGTCCACGGGCAGCGCCCGCTCGAGGAAGCGCACCCCCTCGACGAGCTGCCGCAGCTCGGCCGTGGTCAGCGACGCGGGCACGTCCGGCCCGAACGCCTCGCGGCTCAGGGTCACATGCACCTCCAGCACCTCCGCACCCAGGGTTACGGCAGCCAACCCGGGATAGATGGTTCCCGAGTGGTCGGACAGACCCACTGCGCAGCCATAGCGCTCGCGGAAGAAGGGAATCATGTTCAGCCCCAGCTTCTCCGGCGGGCACGGGTAGGCGGTCGTGCACTGCATGACGGCCAGCGGAGACCGGACCCTTGCCACCGCCGCGTCGATCTCCTCCAGAGAGCTCATGCCCGTGGAGAGCAGCACCGGCTTGCCCGTACCGATCAGAAATTCGAAGAGCATGGGATTGCTCACCTCGCCCGAGGCGACCTTCCAGGCCTTCATGCCCAGCCGCTCGAGCATCTCCGCGGCTTCGACCGAAAAAGGAGAGCTGAGGAACAGCAGCCCGCGCTCTTCCGCGTGGGTCTTGAGTCCCGCCCACTGCTCCTCCGTGAACTCCATCCGCTTCCAGTAGTCATAGCGGCTCTCGTCCTGCGGACTGAAGCGGACTCGCCAAGGCTCCCGCTGAGTGCTCTCAGCCGCGGCGATGTGGGTTTGGAACTTGACCGCATCCGCCCCCGCCGCCGCAATGGCATCGATGAAGGCGTGCGCCGTCCCGAGGCTGCCATCGTGGGCCTGGGCCACCTCGCCGATCACAAGACAGCCGGGTTTCGCGAAAAGGAGGCTCATACCACGTCCGCGAACGTCCGCTCCATACGGCGGAAGTAGAAAAGGCCGCCGACCAGGAGGAGGCCGGTGACCGCGGTGCCCGCGGCCAGAAGGGGTCCGGGATTCATCCCCGAGCCCAGGAGGGACCACCGGAAGCCCTGGATCACGCCGGCCATGGGGTTCAAGCCGTAGAGCCATCCAGGCAGGCCGATCTCTTCCAGCTTCGCGGTTACCTTGCTCGCCGGATAGATCACCGGCGTTACAAAGAGGAGAAGCTGGATGAAGAACGGCATCACATACCGCACGTCCCGGAACTCCACGTTCACGGCCGAGAGGAAGAGTCCTGCGCCCAGGGCCGAGGCCGCCGAAAGGAGCAGCAGCAATGGCAACAGCAGCACTCCCCAACTCGGCTGGACGCCGTACCAGAACATCATCCCGATCAGCACCACGAAGGCCACGGCGAAATCCACCAAGCCACCCAGGACCGCGGAGACCGGCACGATGAGGCGCGGGAAGTAAACCTTTTTGAGCAGGCCCGCCGAGCCCACCAGGCTGTTGGACGCCTGCCCCAGACCCGCGGAGAAGAAGGTCCACGGAAGCAGCCCGGCATAGGAAAAGATCGGATACGGCACCCCCTCCGAACCGATGCCCGCCATCCGGCCGAAGAAGATCGTGAAGATCAGCATGGTCAGGAGCGGTTGGAGCACCGCCCAGGCTGCGCCGAGCGCGGTCTGCTTGTAGCGCACCTTCACGTCGCGCCAGACGAAGAAGTAGAGCAGCTCGCGGTGCTCCCACAGCTCATCCAGCCGCACCGCCACCCAACCGCGGCTCCGCTCGATCACCGTGACCGGAATGTCCTTTACCGCCATGTCCTCTCCAACCCCTCGCGGAGGGCGACCTCGGCGCGGAAGCCGAGCCGGGCCTCGGCCGCGGATGGATCGGCCTGCGAGTGGCGGACGTCCCCCTGCCGTGGCGGCTCGTGCCGGGGCGGAAGGCCGCCGCCCACCAGCTCGCGCACCAGGGCCGCCAGCTCCTTGATCGTCGTCCCCTCGCCTCGCGCCACGTTGTAGGCCCGGCCGCAGGCTTCCGCCGGAGCGCCCGCGGCCAGCAGGTTCGCGAGCACGGCATCGCCGACCCAGGTGAAGTCGCGGCTCTGCTCGCCGTCGCCATGAATCACCGGAGCCTCGCCCGTCAGGCAGGCGCGGAAGAAGCGCGGCACCACGGCTGCGTAGGGACCGTCCGGCGACTGCCGCGGGCCGTAGACGTTGAAGTAGCGCAAGCCGATCAGTTCCTGTCCGTAGCACCGGGCGAAGACCTCCGCCAGTTCCTCTCCCATCGCCTTTGATGCTGCGTAAGGAGAGAGCGGCCGGCCCTCCTCGCCCTCACGTTTCACCACTGCCTCGCCGTTTCCGTACACACTGGAGGAAGATGCGTAGATCACGCGCCGAGCTTCTCGCGATGCCGCGAACACGTTCGCAGTACCTGTCACATTCACATCAATCGAAGTCGCAGGATCGCTCACGGACCGAGGCACCGAGCCGAGGGCCGCTTGATGAAAGACGTACTCGACTCCTTCGCACGCGGCGCGGCAGACGCCGGCATCCCTGATGTCCCCTTCGATCAATTCCGCTTCAAGCAAATTCTCACGCCGGCCGGTCGAAAGGTCGTCCAGCACCCGCACCCGGGCACCCCTTACAAGCAGCGCGTCCGCCAAGTGCGACCCGATGAACCCAGCGCCGCCGGTCACCAGCACGGGAACACCCGTGAAATCCGGAATCAAGCCTTCACCACTTTGTCGTTCTTTCCGCGATACACCCCGCGTGTGTCCACGATCAGCGGCGCATGGCGGGCCACCAGCTCGTAATCGACCGCGGCATGATCGGTCACCACGATCACCGCGTCGCTCGCCTCCAGCGCCTCGGCGGTGAGCGCCACCGACTCCATCGCCGGCAGGTCGGGCCATGACCGCATCCCCGGCGCCACCGGCACGTGCGGATCGTGATAGGTGACCACGGCGCCCAGACGCAGCAGCCGGTCCAGCACCTCGAAGGCCGGGCTCTCGCGCGGATCGTCGATGTCCCGCTTGTACGAGAGGCCGAGCACCAGCACCTTGCTCCCCTTGACCGCCCGGCCGCGCTCGTTGAGCGCGAGGATCAGCTTGTCGATCACGTACTCCGGCATCTTCACGTTGACCTCGCCCGCCAGCTCGATGAACCGGGTGGTGATCCCGTGCTCGCGCGCCTTCCAGGAGAGATAGAACGGATCGAGAGGGATGCAGTGGCCGCCCCAGCCCGGTCCGGGATCGAAGCGCATGAACCCGAACGGCTTGGTCGCCGCCGCATCCAGCACCTCCCAGATATCGATGTCCATGCGGTCGTAGATGACCTTGAGCTCGTTGACCAGCGCGATGTTCACTGCACGGAAGACGTTCTCCAGCAGCTTGGCCGCCTCGGCCGCACGGGCGGTGGACAGCCTCACCGTGACCGGCACCACCTGGTTGTAGAGCGCCTGCGCCAGGTCGGCCGAGACCTCGTCGATACCCCCCACGAGCTTGGGGATGTTGGTGGTCGAGAACTTCGGATTGCCCGGGTCCTCGCGCTCGGGCGAGAAGGCGAGGAAGAAGTCCTCGCCGCAGCGCAGCCCGAGCGCGCTCAACCGGGGAAGGAGCAGCTCCTCGGTCGTGCCGGGGTAGGTGGTCGATTCGAGCACCACGAGCTGGCCCGGACGCAGGTGCCTGCTGATCTGCTCGGCCGTGGTGCGCACGTAGCGCAGCTCGGGCTCGCGCTGCCGGGTGAGCGGCGTGGGCACGCAGATCAGGATCGCGTCCGCCTCGGGCAGGCGCTCGAAGTCAGCCGTGGCTTCGAGCAGCCCCGTGCTGGTCTGGGCGCGCACCCGCTCCGCGTCGAGGTGGCGGATGTAGCACTCCCCGCGGCCGAGCGCCTCGACCTTGGCCGGATCCACGTCGAACCCGAGCACGGGGAAACCACGCTCGGCAAAGGCCAGCGCGAGCGGCAGGCCCACGTAGCCGAGGCCGATGATGCCGACCTTGGCCGTCCGGCCCTCGATGCGGCCGCGCAAATCGGCGGCCGAGTGTGATTCCGTCATATCCCCTCTTTATCCCCTGGGCGGGCTTCGCCCCCTTCGGTGTACATCGTCACCGACACCTCTGCCTTGTCGCAGCGGGCTTCTACCCCGGTCTTCCTACCCGGTCTTCGCGAGAGGCGCGAGCGCCTCCCGCGGCAGCTCGGCCGCGACTGACTGCCGCAGGAAGGTCACCGAGACCACCAGCCGCAGTTGACCCTTCTCCCGCAGCACGGTCCCGGTCCGTCCCTTGAGCGGCCCGTCCACGATCGTGACGGCATCGCCCGGTCCAAGCCAGGGCAGGGCAATCAGGGGCAGCCCTGCCTGCTGGAGCGCCCACAGCTCTCCCAGCTCACGATGCAGGAGCCGCTGGTCCTGCACTTCGAGCAGGCTCACGATCACCTGGCTCCGCAACGCCGCCGCCTTCTCTCCCCGGAAGAACACGTACCCGGGGAACAGCGGCAGGTGCGACACGAAGCGCCGGCCGGCGCGCCGCATCTCCTTGCGCTCCAGGGGCAGGTAGAACCCCACCCCGCTCCCCAGGAGGTGTCGGGCCAGGACTTTCTCCTGGCGGCTCCGCACCCGCGCCACCCGCCAAGGGGACGCCCCTTCCTGATCTTCGAAGAGAGTGGGGGGGTAGAGCGCTGCTTCCGGCTCGAGAATAGGCACTTCGCTCGGGCTAACTCCGTGGACGTCAATGACTTCGCTGCGAGAATTCAGGGGGGATTGTCGCAGATGGGCGGGAATGAAGCAAGAGGCGGATCTTCTAGGCGTTCTCCAGCAGCATTCTCAAGTCAATCCCGTCCCACAGCCGTTCACGGATCGATTTCGTTTCGGCCAACGCCCGGGCGCCGAGCACTGTGACGGTAAACACTCGGCGCGAGCTCGACTCGGCCCGGGCAGCGCGTGCCGAGGTCACGAGCCCCTTGGCTTCGAGACGGTCCAGGGTGATGTACACGGAGCCGATGGACACGTCCCGGCCGGTCACCGTCTCCAGCTCGCGGCGCACCTGCATGCCGTACGCCTCCGGAGCCGTACGCAGCACGGCGAGCATCACCTGCTCTTCGAAGCTCCCGACCGGGGATTCAGATTTCATATCTACTGGTTCCTCAAAACGGACGCCGGATCGGTCCGGCTTGCGCGAAGGGCCGGGGACAAGGCCGCCAACGCTCCTACCAGCAGCAGCGCCAGCACGGCACCCGCGAGCGCCTGGGGGTCTGTCGCACCCACACCGTAGAGCAACGACGCCAGCAGACGCGTCAGCAGGAGCGCCGCCGCGATACCGACGGCGCTCCCCAGAACGACCAGGACGACCCCTCGCCCCATCACCTGCGACACCACCCGCGCCGGAGGAAGACCCAGGGCGATGCGGATGCCGTACTCCCGCATCCGGCGCGTGACGAAATGGGAGATCATGCCGTAGACACCCACCGCTCCCAGCAGCAGGGCGAGGCCGGCGAGAAGTGAAAGCAACGTGGCGATCTGCCGCGGAGCGCCGATGGCCTCTTCGAAGACCGACTCCATGGTGACCGTGCCCTCGATCGCGAGCCGCCGACCCTCCCGCTGCAGCACGCTGCGGCCGGCCTGAAGCAATCGCGGAACATCCTCGGGGCTCGCCGCCGAGATGACGTACGCCACCTGGTGCGAGGTGTACGGCACCTGTTCGTACAGCATGTACCGCGCAGGAACGTTCAACTCGGCCAGATTCGTCTCCGCGATGTTCCCGACCACGCCGATGATCCGCTCCCCTCGATCATCGAACCCGGTGCTGATGAGGCGGCCGATCGGATCCTCGCCCTGGAAGAACTTCGCGGCGAGCGCCTCGTTGATCACGACCACGCGCTCCGTCCCGGTGCGGTCGGATGGCTGGAACCCACGCCCTTGGCGGATCGGCACGCCGAGGGCCTTGAAGTAATCGGGAGTGACGATGCGGAAGAAAGTGGTGCTCTCTTCGAGATCCGGCCGGCCCACGATCTCGAGGCCCCAGTCGTCACCGCGGCCCCGCAGCGGAAGCTTCTGCGTCGCGGCTACCGCGCGGACATTCGGCAACGCCTGCAGCGCCGGAAGGACTTCGAGCGTCGCCCGGCGCCGCTCGTCGAAAGTGAGCTGAGTGGGCATCGTGGCATCGATCACTGCCACGCTCTCCACCTGGACACCGGGGTCGATGGCCCGGAGCTTCGCGACGCTTCGGATGAGCAGCCCCGCGCCGGCCGCAAGGAGCACCGCCAGCGCGATCTGGGCGACGACCAATCCGCCGTCGAGCCGCCCGCCGCGTCCCGACAAGCCGGCTGTCCGTGCCGTGGCGATCGAGCCTTGGAGGTTCCCTCTCCACAGCACGACGCCGGGGATCACGGCGATGGCAGCCGCGGCAACCATTGCGACGACAAAGGCGACCCAGAACAACGTCCAATCAAGCGTTGCCGTCTCGGCGAGCGCCCCGAGCGGCAGCGCTCCGACCAGCACCCGGAATCCCCCCGCGGCGAGCAGGGCGCCCGCGATACCCGCGAGCCCCCCGATCAGCAGGGACTCGATGAAGAGCTGCTGCAGCAACCGCTTCCGCCCGGCTCCCAACGCAACCCGCACCGCGAGCTCCACGTTCCGGCCGGCCACCTGGCCGAGCATCAGCGCGGCCACATTGACGCACGCCATCAACAAGATGAGCGCCATCGCCCCCAGGGTCGCGAGGAGGCTCGGGCGCACCTTCCCGACCAGATGCTCGCGCAGAGGAGTGATCGACGGCGATTTGGTCTTGTCATATTCAGCCAGGTATTCGAACGTCGGCTTGAGCGATGCCGCGATGGCGCCGAGCTGCCCCTCCATGCTCTCGATTCGCACACCCGGGGCGGCCCGTCCGACCAGGGCGTAATTCCCCGCCCGGTTCTCCATGCTGAGCGGCGCCGTCGTCCACACCCGGGTTTCGGGGTCGGGGAACCAGAAGCCGGCCGGCATGACGCCCACCACGATCCGCGGGATGCCGCCAATCCGAAGTGGACGGCCGAGGATCGAGGCATCCCCGCCGAGCTCCTGCCACAAGTCGTGGCTCAACACCGCGACGGGCTCGGCACCGGTAAGATCCTCTCCCGGCTGGAACGTGCGCCCGAGCAACGCCCCCGTGCCGAGCACCTCGAAAAGCTCGGCGGAAGAGACGGTGGCGTGAACCAGCCGCATCGACTGCCCGTCGACCTCCAGAGTCAGATCCTGGGGCCGGATCGCGGCCACCCGCCGAAATCCCGGGAAGTCGGGACGGAGATGAAGGAACTCCGCCTCATTCCAGTACCCCGGCATCCAGAACACTCCGACCTCCGACTCGCGGGCAACGGGGAGCGGATCGAGCAACAGCGTGCGGACGACACTGAAAATCGCGGCCGTTCCGCCAGCGCCCAGGGCCAGCGTCAGAACGGCAAGCAACAAATACGTCGGGCGGCTGACCAGCCGCCGGGCGGAATACCGCAAATCCACGATCCAGCTCTCCACGACGAATCCTCCAGGTTGCATTCGATTGGCGGTGCGCGGCTCGAAGCCTGTCCAACCGCGCCACCAACTGCGGCGGGCCAGCGCAGGCAACGAGCCGAAGAGCTGCCGCCAGAGCCAGATCCTCGCGGCCAGCCGTCCCTCGGCTGCCGCGCGCTCGGCGTGCTCAGCCGCCAGATCTCCAAGCACCTCGTCACGCTCTGCATATGGGATCAGCGACCGGAAAAGGGCAGCAGGAAGTCCGGGGAGGTGAGGCTCACGCGGCATGGGCTGATTCTACATTGTAGAATTCAGCCTTCGCAACTGATTGGGATAAGCCGGGGACAAGCCCCGTCCTAGTCGACCATCTCGACCAGGAAGCCGTGGGTCAGAGAAGCGGGAACCAGGAAGCGCTCCCGGCCCTTGTACTTGAAGGACTGCAGGCCAAGGCCGGTGTTGCCGTTGACGAGGGAAAGGGCGGTTTGAAGATCGCCGACCTCGATGCTCACACCCATGATCCCCTCCCCGCGCTCCGCGACGAAGTCCGCGACCAGGCCGGGACCATCCGGCTCCAACAGGGCCAGGGTGTTGTTGTGGTACCGCACCTCCGCGCCGCGGGCGCCGAGGTAATGGATCTTCCTGTGCTCGAAGCGGACATCGAGGCCCAGGCCCTCGTAGAAAGCGATGGCCGCGTCCAGATCCGACACCACCAGCCAGAGAGTGTCGATCCTCTCTGCCGTGTTGGGATGCGGCTGAGGCGCCAGCTCCGGAAACTCGACGAACATCTGCTGCACCTGGGCCTCATCGTAGTCCAGGAAGAAGTTCGAGTTGTCGGGGGCGACCGGACCGAGGAGGATGATCGAGCTCCAGAGAGGAATGGACCCGACCATCTCGCCGGTCGCTTCAATGGTGAGCGGCGCCGCCGGAATCGGGCCGACGTTGGCATAGCCGGCCCCGGTCAGGAACGCCATCGCCTGGGCGGCGTCGACGACATCCGTGCCGTAGAACTTGGCGCCCTCGTGGTCCTCCAGAAAGGCCAGGAAGGGCGCCGTGAACTCGTTCAGCTCCGTGAACGTCGCGACCTCCAGGTACGTCTGGTCGCTGAACCAGATCAGGCTGTTCTTGGCCCCGATGGGGGAAAGCAAGGCCGGGGTGGCCGAGAACCCGAGCTGCCCGGTCCAGACGTCCACCGCGGCGTCGAAGTTCTCAAGACGAACGAGCGAGGCGACATGATCGATGCCTCTGCCGTCACCCAGCCCCTGAGCTGAGGCCTGGCCGCCGAGCGCCAGAAGTCCGAAGGTCAAGATCCAAAGAATTCGCCGTGCGCTCATGGTCTGGTCTCCTGTGCTGGGAAGGGACCAACCATAGCAAAGGACTAAAAGGACATAAAGGACCCCCAGGGAAGCGTGTCCGCGTCCTTGGCGTCCCTTTGGTCCCTTTGGTCCTTTATGCCCTTGACGGCGCGCCCGGATCGGCGGCATGGGCCATCGCGTCCGACGGTCCGCAGGTCTCCGAGACGATGGGGGCGGCGATCCGGAAGACCTCGCCGGATCGAGCTGGCTCCGCGAGGGCCAGGATCTCCCGGGTGACCGGCAGCGGTTGGGTCAGGTAGCCGACGCGCGGCTCCTCCACGGTCCCGCCCACGATGCCGAACACCTGGCCGCCATCCATCTCCGGCCGTGCGCTGGGACACTGCGTCTTTATTGCCCGCCGCCTTTCCCAGTAACGTTCGGCCCGCCGGCGAAGTTCGGCAGATCGCCATAGCTCGCGACGATGCCCACCCAGATCCACGGTTGCGGGAACGGTCTGCCCGGAGGGTCCGGCTGCGGGTTGAACGCCTTCGCGCTGGCCAGCGACCGCAAGGCCGAGACCGAAACCGCTTCGATGAACTGCTCCAGGGGGATGCTTGCAGTGCGGGGCGGGGGCAGAGGCAGTGTAGGGGACGCGGCGGGGGACGACTCGGAATTCTGGGATGGCTGCCTGGTTCTGGCCATGGATACCCTCCTCCGTTGTTTCGTCGTTCAGCTCACCATACGAAGCTACGCCCCCCTTCGAGGATTCGTCAATAGTAGTCGGAGCAGGAGAGATAGAAGCCGCAGCGGGGTTCGGGGCAGAAAAGCTTGCACCTGCGCTCCTCGAGCCGCCGGCCGCAGTTCGGGCAGGTGCGCATGACCTCCTCCGGGCTGGCCTCCACCGGAGGCGCATCGCCGCGAGGGCCGGGAGCCGGATCGGGGTGCTCGCTCAAGATGGGATCAGCGTAGGGCCGGGAGGGTGGGGCGTCAAGTCCACGGCCCAACGGGCCGGCAGAACATAGCCCAGGGCTGAGGCCACAGCCGATGCCCTGGGGGCAAAGGCAAATAACGGATGCGGCCTGACAGGCCATCGTTGAAGTAGCTCGGCATAGCCAATAGCAAGTTGGTGCTGCCGCAATTTCTCATGGAAACTGCCGGAGTCCCCAATGTGACTTGAAACCACATCAGTTCCCACCAGCGCAGCGACACGCCGGCCATTTACATACAAAGGGTCAAGTCTGAAGGTTCTGGCAAGCTGTCCATCGGTCAGCTCCGGAATGTTACTCACAGGCGAGTAAACCTCCTGCGCCTCTCAAGGATGGAGAGTCCTGACGCGGATCTCTGTAACTCGGTGAATTGGCTTCTGCGGCCTCTCCGTCGTGAGGAGCTCGTCGGCCCCTACGGAGAGAGCTGCTGCGACATGGAGGGCGTCGAGGGCCGACAGTCCAAACCTGGAGGCAAGCGACAGCGCTCTATCCGCAGCACCGAATCCGGCTCGGCCCAGTGTGTGACGGCGGCAAAGAAAACGCCATAGAACGAGACTTCGTCGAGCCTCTTGTGAAACATTGCTTTCGGCAGGATCTCGAGGCGCAAGAAGGGGCTGGCGACGAAGGAGCGATTGGGATCGCCAAGAGCCTGATTCGCCCGGAGGGCGATCCAATCAGTCCCACGAGCCGCAGCAATCAGCACTCCGGCATCAACGAAGGTCAGCGTCAATCTCTGGATCCGCCCCGACGCTCAGCGACTTCCCGTTCGATGCCTTCCCAGTCCAGAAGCGGTTCTCCGGATTCCACGATCCGGCGGCGGATCTGCCACAGCCGGCGGCCGAGTGGAGTCTGCGGAACGTACTCGGTCTCCCGCACCTCTTCCGCGTCTGGGCTCTCCTCGTGCCGCAATTTCCGCCGACTCGCCATAGCGGGTTTATCTTACCATTAAGGGTGTCCGCAACACAGGTGGGATCTGCCTCCAGGGGTCCCCACCAAGTGAACACTAGTACATCGATTGTCAATGAACCCGCGGGCCGGGGCTTTGCCCTTCCCTGATGCTCCTGCTTGGCTGCCGCGAGGCCGGACTGGCTGTCCGGCTTCCTGGCAGACGAGGGAGCGAAAAAGCGGGGGGCGGGTACCCCCCGGGGAAAACTTACGGTATACTGGTGCTACTTCTGGATCGTGCCATCGGTCTCGGGAGCGGCCGTCTCAGGCAGGGTGGGGCCCGTCTGAGACGGCTTTTTCTTTGAGCGACGGGGCTTCAGCTTGAACTCCACCAGCTTCTCGCTCGTCAGACCGTAAACCGCACGGATGAAGTTCCGGATCTTCGTGTGCAGCGCACGACCCTCGTCGATCGCATCCTCCAGGTCTCGCGTCGCCTGCTGGAACTGAGCCTGGTGGTACTTCTGACGCTGCTTCGCCTGCTCCGCGCTCACCAGCACGTTCTCGAGCCGCGACCGGTCGTCCAGCGCCGCCGCGAGGTCCACGGGGTTCGCATCCACCCCGTTGATCGTGAACCTCCAGTCGGTGACGAAATCAGCCTGCGATGTGGTAGGGGTAGCCATACTCGTTCTCTCCTTTCTCGTTTTGCCGCTCAGCCCAGCGCACAGGCCAGGTCGTAGACGGCGTCTGTGAATCCGGCCTTGCGGCCGGGGCGTCCCTGGATCGTGACGTGCACTTGCTTGCCCGACAGATCGATGCTCACCTGCTGCCGGCGGCGCGCCGCCAGCCTGAGCACCATTGCGCCGTACGCCTCCGACTCCATCCCGCTGGCGAAACCGCGGACCCGGTGGAGACCCGGCGTGCCCGGACGCTCCTCCCAGCCCATCATCCTCGCCAACGTCTGCTGCACCCGCTCGGGCTTCAGGTGCGCCTTGTCCGGCATCGGACCGTCCTGCACTGCGTTGATACTCACCTGCTCTGTGTGACTCATAACTACCTCCTTTGGATAAGTCCGGACCGATAGTGGCCTCGGACGCGAGTCCTGTTTGCTACTGGTATCTCTAACTGCTTGCGACGGACAGATCGTAGACCATGTCTTTCTGGTCTGTCAATACCCAATTTGAAACAAAATGAGACCACCACTCCAGCAGTGGAAGTGGTGGTTCAAATTCAGGCGAGATCGGGATGACTCCGCGCTATCTGCTCGAGCGTCTCTTGGCAGACGGCGCAGTCCCACAGCAGCTCGCGGATCACGAGCCGGAGAGTCGCGAGGGTGAGGCCCACCCCCACGAAACGGAGCACGTCTTCAGAGGTCAAATGACGATGTTCCTGCATGGCGGCCGATCGCCGTGGCGGCCAAAATCGCCAGATTGGCGACAAATCTGTGCCAGCGGCTCTCCTTTCGCGGATTACTTTGATCTCTGGATGCGATCCGGGAGTGCCTTCCTCGATTTTCTGTGGAAACTCAGATATCCTGCCGCGGACCAACACCTTTGACCATGCGAATCAATCCGACGCTGCGCAAGCGGATCCTGAAGGTCCTGTGGGATGTCCGGGACGTCAGCCAGGAGCAGATCGGGGCGCGTTGCGGCAAGGCTGGCCACAAGATCTGGAACCTGATCTCCAGCAAGAAGAGGCAGGCGCCGATCGAGGAGGGCCAGTTCCGGGAGACGCTCGCCGCGCTCGACTCCCGGATGGCGCATGCCGCCGCCACCGCGGCCTGGCTCGAATCCCTCGACGCCCTCGACCTGCTGCCGGGCTGGCTCACGCCCGCCGAGGCCGATGAGTTGGAGATGGACCTCCTGAAGAGCACGGAGCGGCATCGCGAGCTCCTGCTGGAGCTCGTAGCCCTCACCCGCAAGATGCCGCCCCTGGATCGTTATCCCCTCCCCGGCGAGGTTGCGGCCCTCCGCCAGTTCGCCCGCGGCCAGTTCGAGCGCCTCGCGGAGCTCAAGACGGCGGATGAGCGCCTCGCGGTCGTCCGGATGGTCGGCAGGTATCAGCACTGGGCGCTGATGGAGATCGCAGCCGAGGAGTCGACCAAGGCCACCTCGCGCAGCTTCGAAGAGGCCGCTTCCTGGGCGCGGCTCGCGGTCGAGATCGCCGGGCGGGTTCGGGGACCCGAAGGATGGCTGAATCGGGTCCGTGGCTACGCGGGCGCCTTCGGTCCGAACGTCCTCCGCGTCAAGGGCGAGCTGGTAGTCGCGTCCGCCGCCCTCGAAGAGCCCAAGCGCCTGTGGCACGCCGGCTCCGACCCGGACGGCGTCCTCGACCCCGGGCGGCTGCTCGACTTGGAGGCGTCCCTGCGGCGGGCACAGCGTAAGTTCGAAACCGCCCTCGCCCTCCTGGACGAGGCGCGGCCCATCACCCACCATCCGGCGCGCGTGCTCGTCAATAAAGGGTTCACCCAGGAGGTCATGGGCGAGTACGAGCATGCGATCGAGGCCTACCGCGAAGCCGCACCCCTGGCGGAGAAAGAGCGCGATCCGCGCCTGTCCTACATGCTTCGCTTCAACCTCGCCGTCGCCTACACCCACCCGGGCCGCTTCGTGGAAGCCCTCGCGTTGTTGCATGAGGTGCGAGAGGTGGTCACCTCCCGAGGGGATGAGAACGAGATTCCCCGGCTGACGTGGCTGAAGGGCAGGATCGCCGCCGGGATGGGCCGGAATGACGCGCGCTCAGACCTGGAGCTGGCGCTGCGCCAGTTTGCCGACAAGGGGATGCACTACGACGTGGCCCTGGCCCTGCTGGAGCTGTCCGCCCTGCTGCTCAAGGAGGGGAAGACGGCGGAGGTCAAGGCGCTCACGCCGAAGCTGGCCGACGTTTTCACGTCCAGGAAGGTGCACCGGGAGGCACTGGCCGCTTTGCAGCTCTTCCAGGATGCGGCCGAGGCGGATGCGGCGGACGAGGGCCTGGCCCGCCGCGTCCTGGGCTTCCTCTTCCGAGCCCGGTACGACAAGGGCCTCAAGTTCGAGTCATGAGCCCGGCTTGCCGTTGGGGTCCATGCCGAGACCCTCGTCGGTCTGCGGGGTGACGATGCACCCGCCGGGCTGGCTCGCGCAGGATTCCCCCCACATCGAGGCGAAGAGGAACCAGGCATGGTCCACGAGGGTGGGACGGCCGGCGGCGGCGAGGGCCGCAGCGAGAGCAACGAAGATGATCGTTCTGCGCATGGACAGGGTCTCCGGTGCGGCGTCAGGGAAGGGGCCATCCTGGCCCACGCGGGCCGCACTTGGCAAGTGTGTGATTTTTCAGACGTCCGCGCCAGTGGAGGAGAAGCCATGGACCCCGAGAACCTGAAGATCCGCCTCTACCGGGCGCTCTCCGGCCTGACCCAGGAGAAGTTCTGCGAGAAGATCGAGATGGACGCGGGCACGTACGCGGGCATCGAGCTCGGTCTGACGAGGCCGGGTCCCGACAAGCTGGAGCGCGCGGCGCGGGTCATCGGCGCCGGTCCGGACTTCGGGGACGAGGTGCTCGAGCTCCTGGACCTGCGCCGCCGCAAGAGGCTGCGGGTGGGCCAGGGGATCGACGACCTCGCGGAGAAGTTCGCCGAGACGGCCCGCGCCCATTTCCTCAGAACCTACGAGCGCCTGCTCACCCTGCAGCCGCCGGACCCCAAGCCCAACGACGAGGACCGCCGCCAGGCGCGGGAGCAGCTCCCGCGCCTGGCGGCTCTGACCCCGAGCCAGAGGGCGGCGGTCGTGAAGCTGGGCGACGGCGAGTACCACGCCTGGGCGCTTGCGATCGAGGCGCGGGAGGCCGCGCTGTCCGCCGGGAATCCCGAGGAGGCCAACCGCATGGCGGGCCTTGCCGTCGAATTCTCCGGGATGGTCTGATTTTTCACACCTTCCCCCAGGAGACGTCCGGAAACTTCTCCAGTACAGAAGAATCCAGTCTCCATGAACCAGCCCACATTCCTCACCGACCTTTCCTCTTACGCCCATCGTTCCCTGCCCCGTCTTTCGGCGGTCGAGCGCCGCCGATTCCTGAAAGCCTGGAGACTTCTTGGCGCCGGAGGCATCCTGGCGGTGACGCGCCAGGGCGACCTGGCCCTCCTGGGTCCCGGCGTCTGCGAGGCGCTGCTCGCCCGGAGCTGGGCCGCGCGCCATCATGACCCCGGGCAGATGCTCCACCTGGCCAGCGTCGCGCGGGACGTTGCCGCGAGGCTCAGGGCCAGGGACCTGGACCGGGCTGACATGGTGGCCCTGCAGGCGCGCGCCTGGGGCGAGCTGGCGAACGCATTCCGCGTGGCGGGACAGCCCCCCGCTGCGAAGGCGGCCTTCGAGGAGGCCTTCGGGAGGTCAAAAGAGGTCAGCGATCCGCACCTGTCGGCCCACCTGCTCGACCTGAGGGCCACCCTGCACGCCGAGATGGGGGAGTTGGACAGCGCGACGCGGCTCCTGTCGATCGTGACCGGGGTTTACGACCAGACGCACGAGCGCAGCCTGTCCGGCCGCGCGCGGATCACGCATTCGATCTACGCGGCTCTCGGGGGCCGGAACGGCGATGCGCTGCGGCTGAGCGAGGAGGGCCTGGCGCGGATCGAGCCCGCTCAGGACCCCGTCCTGGTGATGACGGCTCTCCACAACCGGCTGCTGCTGGCCCTGAGAATCGGCGCGAGGGACGAGGCGAGAAAGACGCTCGCGCTGTGCCGCGGCATTCGCGGCATGCGCGGCATTCGCGGCATTGAGGAGGAGCCGTCGAGCGCGGTAGCCCTGAGGCTCCGCTGGATGGAGGGCCGGGTGCTCCAGGATCTGGGAGAAGACGGGCTGTCGGCGCTCGGGCTCAAGCTCTCAGGGGAAGAGTGGCGGCACGCCTGAGTCCCCTCAGAGGGCTCTACCCCTTCTCCACCAGCGCCCGGATGCTGTTCCGCATCTCTTCGAGCATCGCCTCCATCTCCTTGCCCTGGAGAGCAGGCTTCTCCGCCGGTTTCACCGAGGACGGCACGAGCTGATTGAGCAGCCGGCGGAGCCTCTGGCCCTGGGCGCTCGGCTCCTGGCGCTGGGGGTAGGCGATGTCGAAGAACTCCCAGTGCTCCAGCCCGATGGCCGAGACGACGGCGAGCAGGAACTCCAGCTTCGGCTCGCCTTCGCCGCGGAAGTACCTCACCGCAGTGGCATGGTTGAGACCGGCGCGGCGCTCGACGTCCCGGTTGGTATAGCCGAGCATCCTGACGATGGTGCGCAGGAGCTCCATGAGACGGCCCATTTCGGCCGCGATTACAGCCTGGTCTACTTGGGGGCTTTCGTTCATGGGTGTAGTGTAGCGCCGCTACTTTTCAAGATCAAGCATCCAGAACCAGATCCCTGCGTAACAGAATCAAACCAATTAAATGCGGAAACGACCGGGTAGCCCTCTCCAACGAGCGGGTAGCCGGCGGAAACGAGTGGTTGGAGGGCTCCATCCACCCGGTAGGCGCCGGAAACGAGTAAGTAGCGGGCTCAAACGAGTA
This sequence comes from Acidobacteriota bacterium, assembly GCA_034667225.1. Taxonomy (GTDB): domain Bacteria; phylum Acidobacteriota; class Thermoanaerobaculia; order Multivoradales; family UBA5704; genus DATMER01. The sequence continues at coordinate 9,494 of JAXDKG010000001.1, read as the reverse complement.
GGTAGCGGACCCAAATGGGTGGTTTGAGGGGTCTACCTGTTGGATGGATGGCTCCAACGAGTGGTTTGAGGGGTCTACCCACTCGTTGGAGGTTCCTGAACACTCAGCGGGCTGCTGCGAGCGCCCGTTCGCGCCAGGCGATCTCTTCCTGGATCTGCGGCAGGAGCTGCGGCGGGGCCGCGATCAGGCGGGTGAGCTTCGGCTTCGGCCGGTTGAAGGGCTCTGCGGGGAATACCACTCCCCCGGCCGCCAGGACCAGCGCCACTCCGGCCGCCACGTCCCACTCGTGCTTGGGGGTGAGGGTCCAGGTGGCGTCCACGAGACCCGCGGCCACCAGCCCGAGCTTGTAGGCCACGGAGCCGGTGGGACGCATCTCGAAGGCGCCGCCGCGATAGCCGGCCCACTCCCCCCGCTTTACCTCGCTGCGGCTCGCCACGACCGTGGCCCCTTCCAGACGCTCCCGGCCGCTCACCTGCGCCGGCTGGCCGTTCAGGGTTACGCCCATCCCCTTCGCTCCCAGGATCAGCTCGCCGGTCGCGGGGTTGCAGATGCCCCCGGCGACTGGCTCGCCGTCCACCACGAGGCCGACCGAGACCGACCACTCGGGGATACCTTCCACGAACTCGCGCGTGCCGTCGAGGGGATCGACCACCCAGACCCGCCGCCGGTCCAGGCGCGACAGGTCGTCCGTGGTCTCCTCGGAGAGCCAGCCTTCCCCGTCCCGCGGCAGCAGGCGGCGGAGGAGCGCATCCACCTGCATGTCCGCCTCGGTCACCGGGTCGGTGGGATCGTCCCCGGACTTGCGCCGGGCAGCCACGTCGCCGGGGGTGAAGCGCCGCAGGACGGCCAGGGCCTCCTGCAGCGCCTCTCCGATCCGCTGGAGCTCTTCGGTCACTGCATCACCAGGCTGTCGCCGACGTAGCCTTCCTTCTCCAGGAAAAGCAGGATCTCCTGCGCCGCCTCCTCGGGGGAGAGCTTCGCCGTGTCGATCACCACGTCGGCGTCCTCCGGCACTTCATAGGGGTCGGAGATGCCGGTGAACTCCTTGAGGATGCCGGCGCGGGCTTTGGCGTAGAGGCCCTTGCGGTCGCGCTCCTCGCAGACTTCGATCGACGTGGCCACGTGCACGAGCACGAAGCCGCCGCCGGGCTCCACCATGCCCCGCACTTCCTTGCGCACGGCGTCGTAGGGGGCGATCGGCGCGCAGATCGCGATGCCGCCGTTCTTGGTGATCTCCGCCGCCACGAAGCCGATGCGCCGGATGTTGATGTCCCGGTGCTCCTTGGAGAAGTTGAGCTCCGAGGACAGGTTCTTGCGCACGATGTCGCCGTCGAGCACGGTCACCGGCCGGCCGCCCGTCTCCATGAACTTGACCAGCAGGGCGTTGGCGATCGTCGACTTGCCCGAGCCCGAGAGGCCGGTCAGGAAGACCGTGAAGCCCTGCTTGTGCCGCGGCGGATGCGTGCGGCGCAGCTCCTCGGCGACCTCAGGGAAGGTGAACCAGGCCGGGATCTCGCGGCCCTCCTGCAGGCGCCGGCGCAGCTCCGTGCCCGAGATGTCGAGCGTGCGCGCGCCTTCCGGCACCTCGTCCTGCGGCAGGTAGGTGTCCAGGTCCTCGACGTAGGTGACCATCTTGAACGGCACCATCTTCACGCCCAGCTCTTCCTCGTGCTCGCGCAGCATCTCCTGCGCGTCGTACGGGCCGTAGAACGGCTTGCCCTGCGAGTCGTTGCCCGGACCGGCGTGGTCGCGGCCGACGATGAAGTGGGTGCAGCCGTAGTTCTTGCGGATGATGGCGTGGAACAGCGCCTCGCGCGGACCGGCCATGCGCATGGCGAGCGGCAGCAGCGCGAGCCTGGCCGTGTGCTGCGGGAAGCGGTTCGCCACCGCCTGGTAGCAGCGCACCCGGGTGTAGTGGTCGAGGTCGCCGGGCTTGGTCATGCCGACGGTCGGATGGATCAGCAGGTTGGCCTGCGACTCCTTGGCCGCGCGCAGGGCGAGCTCGCAGTGCGCCCGGTGCATGGGGTTGCGGGTCTGGAACGCCACGATGTGGCGCCAGCCCTGGCGGGAGAACTCGGCGCGCAGCTCGGCCGGCGTGTGGCGCAGGGCGCGGAAGTCGTAGTGGGTCGGGAGCTGGATGCCTTCCAGCCGGCCGCCTACCGCCACCGGGTTCGAGCGCTGGAGCTGGGCCACGCCCGGGTGCTTGGGGTCGAGGGTGCCGAAGGTCGCGGAGGCGCTCGCGTCACGGTCGAGGTCCCACAGCTCTTCGACGTGGAAGGCCGCCAGCATGACGCCCTCGGGGTCGCGCAGGGCCAGCACGCTCGTGCCGGCATGCAGCCTGTCGGCGAGCTCGCGGGGGATGTCGAGCAGGATCGGGATCGGCCAGAGGGTGCCGTCGGCGAGCCGCATGTTCGCGCAGACCGAGTCGTGGTCGGCCTTGCCCATGAAGCCGGTCAGCGGCGAGAAGCCGCCGTTCAAGAGCAGCTCGAGGTCGCAGAACTGGCGCGGGGTGAGATCCCAGGAGAGCCAGTCACGGGAGGCGGACTTGAGCTCGGCGGCGCGCTCGGGCTCGGCCAGCAGGTTCACCAGGTCCCCGCCATGGGGAGCGATCAGATGGCCCTGGCCCTCCGGGCGGTCCCGGTCGGACGGAGGCGTTGGAAAGGTAGAGATACGTGTCATTTTGAGTCCCTTGATTGTCGTGAATGGGCGAAGACCTGCCCGGATCGCAGAAGCAATCCACGGGCGGCCGGAAAGGCCCCGGAGTCCTATTCAAGACCGGGGCCAGTATCTATGGTGCTTGCTAGGGCCTGGAAGGGGACGGCTCGGGGTCATCGGTGACGACGACGCCGATGATTCCAGCGGTGGCGAGGGCCGTGGGCGGGAGCCAGGCGAGCCCGCAGGGGCCGCATTCTTCGTCCGACCGGCGGATTCCCTGGTGGTCGATCCGGATCTTCAAGCCCGGGCATTCGAAACCGATCACCTTCTTGCGGTACTGGTTGGGCGTGGTCTCCCCCACGATCAGATTCTCCGCGACCCCCTGTTCCTTCTGGCTCAGCTCGGCCCGGCAGTTGTTGTCGTCGACCTTCTCGCTGCGCGGCTCGGACTGCGACAGCATCTTGCCGGTGGCGTCGACCACGGCCACGTAGTACTCGACCTCGTGGTTGCGGTTCTCGACCCGGGGGAGCACGGACCAGTACTGGCCCTTGGGCTCGACTTCCATGGGGGACCAGTAGAAGGCCGGCTGCCCCTTCCAGCGGAAGTAGACCCGCGGCGACTGGCCCACGGCCGGATCGGGGATGATCGCCGCCTTCACCACCCCGTTGCTCTTGCGGGGGATGCACTTGACGTCGACCAGGGAGATCGACTGGGCCTGCACCGTGGAGCAGACCAGCAGCATGCCGGCGAGTAGACGTGCTTTCATGTGCGGACTCCTTCTAATTCTACCAGCATAGTCTACCCGAGAATCTTGCGCGCGTATTCATCCACGTAGGGGCTGCGCTGCAAATTGGGCAGCGAACGCCTGAGAATGGCGGCCGCGCCCGCGGCGTCGCCGGACTCGAACAGCGACACGGCCATGTAGAACTGCAGCTCCGGCTGGTTCTCGCCGGGCTCGCCGCCGCGGCGGAAGTAGCGGGCGGCGTCGGCCCAGCGGGAGAGGCGGTAGGCGGACTCGGCCGCCAGGTGCTGCGCCTCCACGGATTCGGCGTGCGCGTCCGCGACTTCGCGGGCGAGGTCGTAGGCCTGTTTCAGCTCCTTGACCTTGCTGGCCTGGCCCAGCAGCTTGCGCGCCTGTGCCATTTTGTCGCGCTCGGTGGCCGCGATGGCCCGCGGCTCGGCGGCTGGCTCGACCGCGGGATCGGCAGGCGCGGGCGCCGCCGCCACCTTCGGAGGAGCGGATGCCGGCGGCGTCTCCGCCTGGCCGCGCCGCGGCTTGGGATCGGCCGGCTTGGCGGACAAAGCTTCCTTGCGATCTGCCAGGGGCCGGAAGACCGGGATCGAGCGCAGGGTGGCGACCGGGATGCGCACCACCAGCCGCTGCTCCAGCGCGGCGCGGGTCTCGGCCGGCAGCTCCGCGCCGGTGTAGGCCTGGAAGCGCTCTTCCACCTCGGCGAGGCGGCGGAAGGTGTCCTGGAAGCCCTCGCCGTCGTCCGTCCGGTCCTGCGCCAGGGCGAGGCGCGAGAGGCATCCGGCCAGGGCCTTGGGCTCGTCGAGCATGCCGAAGCAGGCGATCCGCAGGGTGCGCGACGAGGCGGCGTAGTCGCCGCGGTCGAAGGCCAGGGTGCCCTCGCGGAGCAGGCTCTGGTAGAACGGGTCTACCGCCGCAAAGGCTGCGGAAACAGGGAGGGCCAGGAGAGTCAGGGTAAGGAGGATGACAGTGGTGCTCTTCATGCTTCGGACGCCTCGGGGCGCTCTGCTTCGGCGAGCGGCCGGTTCTGTACCACCGCTCGCGGGTTGTCGGACACCAGCCGCTTCGCCAGGTCGGCGCCCCAGCGGCCGGCGATCATCTGATACGCGCGCCGCAGCCCGGGCGGACGGCGCTGCGTGCCGTGGCAATCGCTGGCCACGAAGTGCGCGAGCCCCGCTTCGAGCAGGGCGTGCGTGTCGGCCTGCGGTCCCTTGCCGAAGTCGCCGGTCACGCTCATGGCGGTCAGCTGCATGCACGCGCCGAGCGCCACCAGGCGCGCCGTCAGCTCCAGGTCCCCGGCCAGCCACGGGATGAACTCCGGGTGGGCCACCACGGGGATCCAGCCCGCCAGCGTCAGCTCGTGCACCAGGCTGATCGCCTCGCCGGCACGTCCCCGATCGTCGAGCTCGATCAGCAGGTATCGCGACCCCGCCAGGGTGAAGATGCCGCCCTCCGGCAGCTTCTCCACCTCGGCGAGCAGCTCGGAGTCCACGTGCACCTCCCCGCCCACCAGGATCTTCATCGTTGGCCCCACCGTGGCCTGAACGTCCCGCACGAGACAAGCGATCTGCTCGCGGTCGCTGTTCCACCAGCGCCCGCGCCGCTGGTGCGGCGTGGCGATCATGGCCCGGCACCCGTCGGCAAGGGCCTGGCGGCACATCGCGGTCGCCTCCTCCAGGGTTTTCGGACCGTCGTCGATGCCCGGGAGGAGGTGGCAGTGCAGATCGATCATCAGGCAGCAGAACCGGCCTTCGGCTCATTCGCCCCGGCCGAGGAAACGCCGTAGGTCTCGTACATCTTGTAGCGCTTGCCCGAGTACCCGCCCTGCGCGGCCGAGTGGCGGTTGAGCACCACGCCGAGCACCTTGATCCCGGCGAACTGCAGCCGGTCCCGGCAGGCGCGGGCCTCGTCGCGGGTCACCTTGCCGGCCCGCAGGCAGAGCGTCACGCCGTCCACCAGCGCGCCCACCAGGGCGGCGTCGGTGACCGGCAGGATCGGCGGCGTGTCGATCACCACGAAGTCGAAGCGCGAGCGCGCCACCCGCACCAGCTCCTGCATCCGGTCGGAGGCGAGGAGCTCGGACGGGTTCGGCGGGTTCGGGCCCGCGGGGATGACGAAGAGGTTCGGCACCGAGGTGCGCGAGATGATGCTCTCGAAGTCTGCGTTGCCGGTCAGATAGCTCACCAGCCCGGCCCGGTTGGAGACCTGCAGCACCTCGTGCAGCCGGGGCTTGCGCAGGTCGGCGTCGACGATCAGGACGCGGCGCCCGAGCTGGGCCATGACCACGCCGAGGTTGGTGGCGGTCGCGGACTTGCCCTCGCTCGCCACCGCCGAGGTCACGGCCACCACCTTGAGCTCGTGGGCGGAGGACAGCAGCAGCGCGGTGCGCAGCGAACGATAGGCCTCGGAGACCGCGAGCCGCGGCCCCTCGTGGGGCACCAGCTCGATGCGGCTGACAGCCGTGTCGGACTTCTTCTTCTCCAGCCAGCGGCGCGAAGCCTTGCCGCCGGTCCCGCCGGTCCCGCCGGTCCCGGCCTCGGCTCCCCCGCCATAGCCGTAGGAGCGGTAGCCGCCGTAATAAGAAGAGCCCGTGTCCGTAATGTCGGGGATGACGGCCAGGGCGGGCAGCCCCAGCAGCCGCTCGAGCTGTTCGGCGGTCTTCACCGTGCGGTCCATGTACTCCAGGAGCAACACCAGCCCGAGGCCGGCGAGCAGCCCGATCAGCAGGCCGGAGGAGAGGTCCTGCTTGAGGTTCGGGCCCGCCGGCCCGCCGGGGGCGAGCGCGCGGTCCACGATGCGAACGTTCGACTCCCGGGTGCCCTGGAGCCGCGCCGTGACGTCGGTCTCGGACTGCGCCTTGAGCACCTGGTCGAGCAGGTTGCGCCGCGTGTCCGCCTCCAGGGTCAGGTTGCGGTATTCAGCGGAAGCCGAGCTCTCGTCCAGGACCTCCGACTTGAGGCCCCGCATCTCCTCCAGCAACCCTCTTTCCTCGCGCAGCGCGGTCTGGAACTCGGCATAGGAAGTCTTGCGCGCCTTGTCCACCATCTCCTCGACCACGCCGGCCAGGTGCTGCCGCCCCTTGCCGATGGCAGCCTCCAGCTCGAGCATCTTGGGGAAGTCCTTCTTGTAGGTCTTGAGGCCGATCTCGTAGTCGCGCTCCATCTCGAGCTGCTTGCGCTTGAGGTCGGTCACCAGGCCGTCGGACTGCGACTCGGCGATGGCCTCCTTGGGCCCGCTCAGAAGCTCGCGGTAGAAGGCTTCCTTCTCGATGCGGTTGCGCAGGGCGTCGCTGTAGCTCTTGTTGAGCGCCTCCAGGCGCTGCATGGTGACGTTGGAGCCGGACTCGAGCTCGACGATGTTGCTCGTGCGGCTGACGTTCTGGAGCTGCGCCTCCTTGTCCCCGATCTCCTTCTTCAGGGTCTCGATCTGGGAAGTGAGGAAGGTGGAGGCGTTGCCGGCCGTGGTGGAACGGTTTTCGATGCCCCAGTCGATGAAGGCCTCCGCGAAGCCGTTGACCGCGCGGGCGGCGAACTCGGGGTTCGTCGAGCGGTAGGTCAGCGTCACCATCTGCGTCTGGCGGATCGGATCGACCTCCAAGCCCCCGCGCAGCCGGTTCGCGAGGCCGCCCAGGGCCGTCAGGTCGGCCAGGTCGGCCTCGGCCGTGTGTGCCGCGCCCTCGGCATTCACGTGCAGGGGCTTGCCTCCCGGGTTGAAGAACGGGTCCTCGGCCAGCCGCAGGTTCTGCACCACCCGCTCGGCCAGGCCGCGCGACTCCAGCAGCTTGTACTGGGTCGGGTAGTACTCCATGTTCCACCAGTCCTCCAGCCAGGGAGTCTGGCTGCCGACCAGCGGCGTCAGGCTGCGGCGCTCGATCTGCAGAACGGCCGTGGCCACGTATTGGTTGGGGGTCATGGCGTAGTGGGCCGCCGCGGATCCGAGCCCGATCACGGCGGCCGCAGCCAGCAGCATCCAGCGCCGCCGCAGGACGTGCAGCCACTCGCCGAGGTTGAATTCCGAGGCGCTCTGCTGCTGCTCCCGGGGCTGCAGCTCGGTACCGGAGCGGTCGCGGTCGCGGTCGAAGAGGTTTGGGCCGTTCAAAAGAAGGACTCCTTTACCACCACTACGTCGCCGGCCCGGAGCTGGATGTCCGGATCCTTGCCAGCGACGAGGCGCTTGTAGTCGACCTCGATCTCCTGCGACTTGCCCGACGCGTCCTCGCGCCGGATCAGGATCTTGCGCGCGGCGCGGTCGGTCAGGCCGCCGGCGCGGGACACGGCGGTGAGCACCGTGATGCGCTCCGTGCTCTTGAAGGTCAACGCCCCCGGCTGGGCAACCTCGCCGAGGAAGTAGATCGTCACTTCCAGCGTGACCGGGATGTTGATCAGGTCGTTCGGGAAGATTGGAATGTTCATCCGCGGATCGGCGCGGACGAACAGGTCGTCCAGGTCGACCGCGATCTGATCGGAGAGGCCGTTGTCCGCGTGGCGCAGGATGTAGGCCGTGCGGCCGTGGCTGTCGCTCAAGCCGCCGGCGGCGGTGATCGCCTCCAGCAGGGTCCAGCGGCCGGCGAAATCGAGGTTGCCGGGCCGTTGCACCGCGCCGATCACCGCGATCGGGCGGGCGCGGAACTCGCGCACCTGCACCGCGACCGAGGCGCGCTGCATCATCTCCCGCTCCAGCTCCGTCTTGATGCGCGCCGCCAGCTCGGCATCGGTCAGGCCGGCCGCGGCCACCTCGCCGAGGAAGGGCAGGTTGATCGTGCCCTTCTCCGAGACGCGGCGCTCGAGGCTCGCCATCTCCGGCAGCTCCAGGACGCGGATCTCGATGAGGTCCTTCGGGCCGAGCCGGTATCCAGAGGCGCTTGCAGCGCTGGCGGGGGGTACTACACCCTGGGCCGTACTCAGAGCCGCTCCTAGGAGCAAAGCCCCGAAGTACAGCCAAACTGCTTTGAACATGACGGAAATGGTAACGCACTCCGGCGTGCGCGTCCACTCAAATCTTGCAGGGGTAGGGGTTAGCTGCTCCGGACCTCCCGGGTCAATGCCTGAGCCGGAGGTGGGTCAAATACCACGCCAAAAGGGTCAACTGTTGACCCTCTTTCAGGGGGATCTTTTGGCCTCGATCCTTTGTTTTCAGATACTTGAGCCCGTGGCAGGACCCTTGCTCTATAGCAGAGAGAATTGCCGCTCGGCCGCCCTCTCCGGAGCGCGGCCTCTTTTTTTATCCCAAAAACACGAACGGCCGGCCCCCTCGCGGGAACCGGCCGCACGAAATCCCGCCGAAACGGGACTGCGGTTCTAGTACATCCCGCCCATGCCGCCGCCCATACCGCCGCCGCCCGGCATGCCGCCCTTGCCCTCGTCCTTCTCCTTGATCTCGCAGACCATCGCCTCGGTGGTCAGCATCAGGCCCGAGATGGAAGCCGCGTTGATCAGCGCGGTCTTGGTGACCTTGGCCGGATCGATGACGCCGGCCGCGACCAAGTCCTCGAACTTGCCGGTGGCCGCGTTGTAGCCGCTGTTGCCGTTGGAGGTCAGGAGCTGGCGCACGACCACCGAGCCCTCCTCGCCCGCGTTTATCGCGATCTGGCGGGCCGGCTCCTCCAGCGCCCGGCGGACGATGTTGACGCCCACCTGGACGTCGCCCTCGGCCTTGACGGCCTCGACGGCCTTGATGGCGCGCAGCAGGGCCACGCCGCCGCCGGGGACGATGCCCTCCTCGACGGCCGCCTTGGTGGCGTGCATGGCGTCCTCGACGCGGGCCTTCTTTTCCTTCATCTCGGTCTCGGTCGCGGCGCCGACCTTGATCACCGCAATACCGCCCACCACTTTCGCGAGACGTTCCTGGAGCTTCTCGCGGTCGTAGTCCGAATCCGCGTCCTCGACCTGTGCGCGAAGCTGCTTCACGCGCCCTTCGATGGCGGCTGTCGTGCCGGCGCCTTCGATGATGGTCGTCTTGTCCTTGTCGATGGTGACCTTCTTCGCCTGTCCAAGGTCGGCAATCGTGACCGACTCGAGCTTGATGCCGAGGTCTTCGGTGACCGCGCGCCCGTTCGTCAGCACCGCGACATCGTCGAGCATCGCCTTGC